>DASZJG010000050.1:0-40636 GCA_035948315.1 Pseudonocardiaceae bacterium
CCACCGCCGGCAATTCGCCCGAACTGGCGAATGTTCCCGCTCAAGGTGCCAACCAACCGAGCTAGTAGATTGCGCCAACAGGCGGAGCCGACGCGTCGGTTTTAAGATGATCGTCGCTCAGAGGCCCCGCGGCGGCTGCCATCTGGGAACCGAACTCCAGACGGCGAGGAGGGGTTGTGACCGCAGTGCTCGATGGCGACGAACCGCGTGTATTCACCCGTGGTCGGCCGAGGGACGCCAGCCGAGATGACGCACTGCGCCAGGCTGCGATCGCGGTGATGGCCGAGGTCGGCTACCGCGCGCTCACCATGGACGCGGTGGCAGCGAGGGCGCGAGCCGGCAAGGCGACCATCTACCGTCGCTGGGACTCCAAGCTCGATCTGGTCATCGACTCGTGTAACCAGTTGGTCAGCGAGCACATCACCGAGCCGAACACCGGTTCGCTCCGCGGTGACCTGCGCGAATTCCTGGCCGCGTTCGCCAAGTTCCTGTCCGGCCCCTCCGGCAAGGCGGCCCAGGCCCTGGTCGGCGAACTCCCCCACGAGCCCGAACTGGCCGGGGCGTTCCGCGCGACGTTCCTGATGTCCCAGCGCGACACCCTCAAGCGCATCGTCGAACGAGCCCAGGCCCGCGGCGAGGTCGCCGACGACGCCCCCAAAGGCATGCTCATCGAACTGACCGGTGCCGCGCTGACCTACCGCCTGATGATCACCGGCGACCCGCTCGACGAGACGTTCGTGGACAAGTTCCTCGACAGCGTTCTGATGCCCCTGCTAGCGGACAACCAGGCATAACAAGGCGCCGAGCCCCGTCGGCGGGTGCCCGGCGCTCAGTTCGAGCCGGACCTAGCGGAACAGCCGCCGAACCACCAGCACGCCGACCAGGACCCCCACCCCGATCAGGGCATACTTGATCTTCGGGTCGCCCAGCTTGCTCCGCACCGACGTCTTCGCGCTCTCTACGAACCGCTGCGGATTGGCCTTCACGCTCAGCTCGTCCAACGTCTCCGCGAGCGCGTCACGGGCCTGTTCGATCTCACGCTGAATGGTGTCCGGGTCGCGTGCCACGTGTCCTCCTCCTCGGCGTCCGCCATGTACCTGTGCGCCGTCAAAACCCGACGAAGCCCGGCGGACAGTCCAGGTCACCACGGTAGATCACCAGACCCCCGCCCGCCGCACGACCCCGGCACCAGGTCACCACGAGATCGACACCCCCACCCGGCCCGTTAAGCTTCCCCCGCCGGGCCACAGGCACAGGCCGGGCAACGGGGCCGTAGCCCAAATGGCAGAGGCACTGGATTTAGGTTCCAGCCAGTGAGGGTTCAAGTCCCTTCGGCCCCACCAGTCCTGAACAGCTCATATAACTGAATCCGCATGAATCATATTGATCTTTGGGTGCAGCTTCGGGTGCGAGCACGCTCAAGGCCATGACTGCTGGCCGCTCCGAGGGCCGCAAGCGCGGCCAAATCGAGGAACGCGGAGACTCCCTCCGCGTCGTCTACTACACTGCCTCGACCCCGTGACGCACAGGCGGTCATACCTGCGCGAGACGATCAAGGGCACCGGCAAGGCCGCGTACAAGACAGCCGAGGACAAACTCGCCGAGTTCCGCACCCAGGTAGCCAAGCAGCAGTCGACGACATCAACCCGTCCCGTTCGGCCATGCCATCGACGAGTGGATGAAGACCACCGAAATGAGGCGCGCATCGAGACTAGCCGCGCCAGCCAACTGGCGATGCGTATCGGCTCAGTACGCCAACAGCGCCGTGTTCAGGCACTCGCCACTGACAAGCATTGACCCTAAAACCGGGAATGGTTCGGATTTACCTTATGTTTGACTGCCCAAAGAGTTCCCGGAAGCGCGCTTATGATTCGGGATCCTGGCCAGATTGATATAGGCAATTTCGCGCTCCATGATAGCCGCTTGCAGCGCGGTTGCCTGCTCGACACTATCTGATCTGCGACAACTACAAACCTCACGCCAAGGCCGAGGTCACTGACTGGTGCGCCGATCACAGAATCGAGCTGGTCTACACGCCCAGCAACGCCTCGTAGTTGAACTGGGTCGAGTACGAGTTCACCGCGCTGCGCTACTTCGCCCTCGACGGGAGCGACTACCCCTCCCACGCCGCGCAAGAGGCCGCGATCGCTGGCTATTTCCGGTGGCGCAACCGTCATTGCCATCCCAAGCGTCACTTCGCCGTCAACTCGAAGATCCGCCGCCCGGGATTACCTGCCCAACGTTGCGTGACGCGGCACTAGCTAGCCCAGATGGATCTCCCATTCCGCTTCGCCCATTCGTCAAGGTCGATATAGATCTGCATAGACATAAGATCCGAGCGTGCGACCATCGCACGCAAGACCCTTCCAATCGACTCGTATGTCATTTTCGTACGCCACCAACTTGAGAGGGCGCCCTTCAATACTCTCAGTAAGTCATGTCCGCAGCACAATTTGAAATCAACCGGATCCCTAGTAATACTTTTCAAAGCTCGAATAATCTGCATTTTCGTAAGTGAAGACGTTCTCGACTTTGCAACAATTATAGCAGCAAGGCGATCGTGATCTAGATGGGGAGCCGATGCGTCAAGGAATTGGTCAAGGGGAAGCTCTCGTAAATACAGACCGTAGCGGTTGCGACCCGAGTCGAGCCTTAGCTTACCCACGTTATAAGCCAACCTCGCCGCCATTTCAAGTACAGAACCGTCCGAATTACTCGCCATGAACGAATCGACCAGATCTTTTTCAGCTTGACTGAAAACCAGTCGATCAACAAGTCCTGGGATAGAGAGCACATCTGCCTCTAAATCATAATTCGTGGTTCTCACAATACTTGCAGACCTCACAGCTCGACCGGGGTTTAGGTAGTCGTCCAGGTCTGCGTCCACGAGGCCGACGACATGCGGAACCTTGTGGCTATCCGACTTTTGCACAGCTTCCTCGACGGAATTCCGACCATAGCCCACGACGATTCGCGTATCGGACGCATCAATGTGCGGAGTTAGACACAGCGAGTCAGTCGATCCCTCAACCAACAATAGCGCCTGCGATGTACCGGAGCGAAGCAGCGTGACAAGTGCGAACAGGTCAGGACTCGATAGAAATTGCCTCATTTTTCCACACTCTCCGGCGGGAAAGGTGCAAGTTCGATAGCATGTTCCCACCAGTGATGAATTATTTGCGGCGAGTGCGTTGCAACAATAAAACGCAAATCAACAACCTTCGATATCTGACGAATATCATTGATATAATCCTGCTGCCACGCTACATGCAAAGATATCTCAGGTTCATCAATCAAAACCAGGCTACCGGACTCAACCTTGAACAAGAGATTATAGGTGAGGACAAGTTCGTGCTGCTCACCGGAGGAAAGCTCTGTAGGCAAGACCTCTCTACCCGAATCGGTGGTGAACCGAAAACCATGATCCCTGTCAATCGATATCTTCTTATACAGAAACCGAGAATTGACAATGTCCCTGAAGAGTCTAGTCCTATCAAGTATTTGCCTGAAAGTAGCGAGCTTCTCCTCCGTATCCTCCAGGTAACGCCACAGGAAGAACCGCTCCCATCGATCAAGCTTTCGCGTTGGAAGTTCAACCTCCGGCGCAGCATCCAGAACTGCGATTTCTGCAAGTTCTTCTCGAAGCGCGCTCTGCTCGACGAACCTCAGCCGAATACGCTCCTCCGTCACAGGCTCCCTCTTGCGGGCCTCTTCAAGAACACGTCTCGGGAACGCCCGATCAAGACGCTGCGAAACCCTGGAGTTTTCGGTCATCGCCTCACGGAGCCTGCGGGCTAGATCATTGGCGAACTCAACAACAGTCGGCTTATTATCGTCCCGGGATCGCTCGGGAGCAGTAGCGGTCCTATCGGAAAGATTGAGGAGCCTCTGCGTCTCTATCAGGTATACCTGAATTTTGTTGAGGAACTCAACCACCTCCGAAGTCGGCCGTTTTGGCTCATACGTCCCTTGACGTTCGTGAAGTTCGTACCCAACCGGGACAAAATTGAACTCATCGAACGTCCTTATCACATCTTCGTCGGTCATAAGCCCACTACTGCGTATATCTCGCCATATTCCAGGCGCAACTCGCATTATCGGCGCGCCCATGTCCCGGATCTGCCTCAAGCGAGCCTGCAGAGATCTGGAACTCTCTGCAGTCGCGTTCCAGGAAATAGCCTTCCGTCGAGGAAACTTCAGTGAAAAATGAGGCCATTTGCGTTGGCGCTTAAACCCGGCACCACCAGGAGCCGCCTCGTTCTGTATTTTGACCGATAGAGCCACGCCATCATCGAATTCCAATCGAGCCGATTCAAACGGTATCCGAGCAAGCCGAACAAATTGTTGCTTTACAACGGCTTCAATAAGCTCCAAAATCTTCGTTTTTCCTACACCGTTGGGGCCATACAAGATCGCAAAGTCCCAATCTTCAGGAAACTTGATATGGTGATCAAATTGGCCAAGGAGGCCACGTACCGACACATCTACAAGCCGCGGCATCGTCATCGCCCTCTGCGGTCGTTACACTTGGAGTTCAAAAGGTAGCGCATTCACCTATGGTCACATGATCGGCTACCGCCGATCAAGCACCCGGGCTGATGGAGCAACGGGTGGCCTGGGTTCGCTTCTTCTCCCACGCTTGGCTGCGGTCTCCGTATATCTCCGTTTCTAACCATCGAGTTGCACATCCCTCCCCTCGAACGGGTGACCGGCTTCCCGCCACGACCGCGGCCAGAGAAACTGGCACTCCCGGAGCGTGCAGGCTCCGATTGGACGGCCAACGACCGACCACGCGGGAACCCTGCCCGGGCGAACGCTGTACGAAACCAAGCACTGAACTCTCACACTAGATGACCATCGAGGCCGCGAGTGCTGGCGTTAGCTGCCCACAGCTACGCATTGAAGGGACCAGCTGCCTCGGAGTGCGGGCGAAGGGCTGATCACTTGGGTGCGGGTTTGGGTGCGAACCGGAGCGAAATCATCCGTCCGGTGGCACTGACACGTCTACGATCAAAGCTTCGTGCACAGGTCAGCGCGCTATGCCACGCTCTGTAGTCGATTTAGTTCCAGCCAGTGAGGGTTCAAGTCCCTTCGGACCCATCAGCTCAGATAAGTGAACATGCCCGACTGAAGTTGACCTTCAGCGTCCCCGTACGCCCAAGGTCATGACCGTTGTGCGCTCCGGAGGCCGCGAGCGCTGGCCGCCACCGAGTCGCGGCAGACCGGAAATGGACTGCGCAAGCAAATACCATTTAGTCCATCGTCAAGAATAAAATAACCCCGCCGCACGATCCCAGCTGCGCCACGATCAATCACGCCGGAAATCCCGATAGACGCCGCGTACCCCCGATGCTCGACATCGACGAATGGGACTGGCTTCCCGCGCTCCACCTCCGCGTCGAGATTGACGCCTATCTTGGGTGGTGGGCCGACAGGTGACAACGGAGGGGCGGCGGACTATGTTCGAGCGTTTCAGTGATCGGGCTCGGCGAGTGGTGATTCTGGCGCAGGACGAGGCCCGAAGATTCGGGCAACGGGAGATCAGTACTGAAGATCTTTTGTTGAGCGTGATCCACGAGAGCAACAGCGTGGCTGCCGCAATACTGGAATCGTTGGGCGTCGACCTGGAGATTGTGCGCCAGCGGACCGAAGAAACCATCGGCCGAGGCGAGAACGAGACCTCCGGGCACATTCCGTTCGCACTGCAGGCCAAAGACGTGTTGGCTCGGGCGCTGCGCGAATCGGCGATTCTCGGCCACGACTACATCGGCACCGAACACATCTTGCTTGGCCTCATCGACGACGCTGACAGCGGAGCCGCCCAGGTGCTCACCGGGTTGGGCGTCACGCTGGAGGGGACCCGTGCGCAGGTGCGCCGGCTGCTCAGCGAATAGTCACGGGGTCAGGCCGGGTTCGACTTGTGGGGTGAAGGCGGGTAGGGCGTCGAGGCCGTGGCGGACGGCTTCGGCGCCGTATTCGAACATCTGGCGCTCGTAGTCGCCGACCGCGCCTACGAGGTCCTGGCGACCTTCGGCGGACTCGATCAGGCAGCGGCGCAACAGGTCGGCGTCGCGCAGGGCGGTGTTCGCGCCGTTGCCGCCGGTCGGGGAGGTGGCGTGGATGGCGTCGCCGAGCAGGGTGACCGGGCCGGACGCCCAGCGCTCGCGGGGCTCGACCACCCGGATGGACAGCAGCGTGCTGTTGTCCGGATCGGACTGCTCGATGAGCGCCCGCAGGTCCGGATGCCAGCCGGGCATCCTGGACAGCGCGGCCTCTTGCGGCGTCAGGGCGCCGAGCGAGTCGTTCGGCGGCAGGATCATGGCCCAGCGCACGTAGTCGCGGATGTCGGGGAGGGTCACCTCAGAAGCCAGTTCTTCGGCCGCTTCCTTGGGCGGGGTGCGGAAACGCATTGCCCCGAGCAGCAGGCTCACGCCGTCACCGGCGATCTTCGAGCCAAAGGCTGGGGACAGGCCGGCGAACTGGCTGGTCAGCGGCGTGCGGCCGATGACGAACCGGACGCCGGTGTCGATCGGGGTTGTGTGCGGCGACAACACCGCGCGGACCGCGGAGCCGACGCCATCCGTACCGACGAGCAGGTCGGACGTGGCCGGGTCGCCGAGCGCGAAGCGGGCTTCGACCTTGCCGTTGTCCAGAACGTGGTAGCCGGTCAGCGCAGCACCGGTGTGCACGTCAAGTCCGGTCAGCAGCAGGTGTCGGAGCACGTGCCGGTCGACCACGATCCCGGCTCTGCCGGCGCCGAGTTCACCGATCTTGTTCAGCTGCGGGTCGAGGATCAGCCGCTCGCCGTAGGCATCGCCGACGATCGCGTCCAGCAGTGGGTGCCAGCGCGACGGCAGACAGCCGCGGAGTGCCGCGAAGCCGACCGGGTTCAGCACGAGTCGGTAGCCCTGGAACTGCGCGGTGATCGCGGGATCCCGCTCGTAGACGTCGGCCTCGATCCCGGCGCCACGCAGGCCCTGCGCCAGGCACAGACCTCCCAGGCCGGCGCCGACGACGGAAACTCGCATCACGTACCTCCACCTCGGCTGAACGAACTTAGTTCGTTGTTGATGAACTGAGTTCTACGTGAAGAACTAAGTTCGTGTCAAGGTACGGTGGCCGGCATGACCGCCGATTCCCGACGAGGCCGAGCGACTCGTCACGCCCAGCCCGCCGAGGGCATCGCAGCGCCGTCACCTCGCAAGATGCCCATCACAATCGACCGGATCACCGACGCTGCCCTGCAAGTCGTGGCGACCGAGGGCTACGACGCCCTGACCATCCGCCGAGTGGTCGCGGTACTCGGTACCGCTCCGTCGTCGCTGTACGCGCACATCGTCAACAAGGGTGACCTCGACGATCTGCTCGTCGGCCGGCTCTGCTCGGAGGTCGTGCTCCCCCAGCCAGACCCTGCCGTCTGGCGCGAGCAGATCCTCGATGTCTATGCGCAGATCCGCGACCAGTACCTGAAATACCCCGGAGTCTCGCGTGCCGCGCTGGCCATGGTGCCCACCAATCTCGAAACGCTGCGGATCAGGGAAGGGCTGTTCGCGATCCTGCTCGCTGGCGGGATCGAACCGCAGACCGCAGCCTGGGCACTGGATGCACTGTCTCTCTACGTCAGCGCGTACGCCATGGAACAGTCACTGGTGCGGCAGCGGCGGAAACACTCGGATCAGGAGTGGGTCGTCAGCCGCGAGGAGCTGCTACGCCGGTTCACCGCGCTGCCGGCCGAGACGTTTCCGCAAACCCGGCGCTATGCCGAGGAGTTGACCTCCGGCACCGGACACGACCGGTTCGAGTTCACGCTCGGCCTGATCATGGACAACCTCTGACCGGACGCGGGCGGTTTTCTGTCGGAATATGCGGGGGTTTACCTGGCCGCTGGGGCGCTCGGCAGCTCTGTTTTGCGGGTGTTCTGGAACGACGCGAACAGCCACCGGCCGTCCGTACGCACCGCGGTGAGGGTGACGATGGACGCGACGGGCGCGTGTTCCGGCTTGCCGCCGTCCGCGATCACCAGCGCGACATCCTTGGTGAGATATCGGATGTCGACCGACGACCCGCTGCCGCCGCTCTCCATGCGGACACCCTTGAGCGGGCCGGCGAACAGGAATCGGTGGGTGGCCTCGATCGCGGCAATGCCGTCGTCTCTGGTGCCCAGCCAGCTGATGTACTGAGCGTCCTTTGTGAACAATTGGGCGTATGCTGTGGCGTCGCCCGCGTTCCAGGTTTCGGTCAGCCGGCGCAGCAGGTCGGTGATCTGGGCCGTGTCGGTCTCGGTCGGCGTTGTTGGCATTGTGTTTTCTCCGTTTCCGGGGCAGGAATTGGCGTCGGGCAGGGTGGCCGCCCAGACGATGCTCGCGGCGCCGAGAGACGCCCGGACGCGTAGTTCGTTGCGGTGCTCAGGCCATCGGCCTCTCCTGCGTGAACAACGTGCTCAGGTCGTCCGGCCAGGACAGCGCGCCGCTGTCCAGGTCGGCGATGATCGCGCGCACCCAGTCCCGTTCCTCGGCGGTGCGGGCGATTTCGTATTCGATCTCGACCAGCAGCAGTCGGGGCAGTTGCTTGACGAGCACGTCGAGGTGGGTTCGGGCGTGGGTGACCGCCTCGTCGAGCGTGGTTTCCCTGACAGCCAGGGCTTCGCGGGCTTCGGCGACCGGGAGGCAGCCCAGGTAGGACAGTGCGGCGACGAAGGGCGTGGTGTCGCGGTCCGGCGTGCGCAGGAGTCGGTTCACTCTGGCGCACAGTTCGTCGCGGCCCGCGTCGGTGATGCGGTAGCTGGTCCGCTCGGGCCGGCCGGCTTCGCGGGTGGTCTCGACCGGGACGATCAGGCCGTCCCGGCTCAGCCGCCCGACCGCGTGATACATGCTGCGCGGCAGGCCGACCACGAAGTCCTTGTGCGTGTCCACGATCTGGCGGTGCATGTCATAGGTGTGCCGCTCGCCCTGCGACAGCAGCGCGAGCACGGTCAACCCGACCAGATCGCGGTCGGCCCTACCCAAGGTGGACACGATGTCGAAGGTATAGTGCAATTTGCTATATGGCAAGTCGCTATATGGCGCTGGGTGGGAAGCGGGTTTCGTTGCGGAGCATCTTCTGGTGGGCCGCGTCGAGGAGGTCGATGCCGAGCACGTCGGCCAAGCGGACCAGGTAGATGAACACGTCGGCGATCTCGTCGCGCACGTCCGGCGCGGTCGAGTCGTCGGACATGATCGCGGCGGATTCGGCGGGGGTGAGCCACTGGAACAGGGCGATCAGTTCGCCGACCTCGCCGGACAACGCCATGGCGAGGTTCTTCGGGGTGTGGAACTGGCCCCAGCCGCGGGCGTCGCTGAAGGCGCGGAGCCGGCTGAGGAGTTCGTCGATGTCGCGTGGCGTGGTCACGGGAATAGCATGACGACATGACCGGAACACCCGAGGACGACGACATCATCGAGGGGTCGGTCGTCGAGGACAGCACCGACAGCACCGAACTCGCGCTGCCGGGCACGTTCACGCCCGCCGAGGCGATCACCGACTACACCGATGACGGGGTGCCCACGTTCGACTTCGTGCGCAACCAGATCGAGTCGCGGTTCGCGACCTCGATCGGCTCGACCGAACTGGCGAGTATGACGCCGGAGGTGGCCGCGGCCGAGGACGAGTTCGCCAACCGGGAGCAGGCCGGCAAGGACCGACTGGAGGAGATCCGCCGCTCGATGCGCGGTGAGTGAAATCGGCTGAAACCGCGCTGAAACCGCGGTGAATCCGGCCGCGCGCAGCCTTTCTTCGTCGTGGTCATCAGGGGGCCACGGGGAGGAAGGCTGGTTATGACGGCGATAGTGGCGCGGGGGTTGCGCAAGGCGTTCGGCGCGAAGGTGGTGCTGGACGGGATCGATCTCGACGTCGCGGACGGCACCGTCTTCGCGCTGTTGGGGCCGAACGGCGCGGGCAAGACGACCATGGTCCAGATCTTGTCCACGTTGATCCACGCGGACGGGGGCGAGGCGTGGGTCGCGGGGCACGAGTTGGCCGGGCAGGCGGGGGCGGTGCGCGCGGCGATCGGGGTGACCGGGCAGTTCTCCGCGGTGGACGATCTGCTCAGCGGCGAGGAGAACTTGCTGCTGATGGCCGATCTCCAGCACCTCGGCAAGGCGGCCGGGCGGCGGCGGGCGGCCGAACTGCTGGCCCAGTTCGATCTCGTCGAGGCGGGGAAGAAGCTGGCGTCGACGTATTCGGGCGGCATGCGGCGGCGGCTCGATCTGGCGATGACGCTGGTCGGTTCGCCGGAGGTGATCTTCCTGGACGAGCCGACCACCGGGCTCGACCCGCGCAGCAGGCGGACGATGTGGCAGACCATCCGCGGCCTGGTCGCTAGCGGCGTGACGATCTTCCTCACCACGCAGTATCTGGAGGAGGCCGACGAACTCGCGGACCGGATCGCCGTGCTGGACGACGGCAAGGTGGTCGCGGCCGGCACCGCCGACGAACTCAAGCGCAGCGTTCCGGGCGGGCACGTCCGGCTGCGGTTCGCGGACCTGGCCGGGCTGGACTCGGCGACGCGAGCGCTCGGCGACGGGGCGCGCGACGAGGACGGCCTCACACTCGACGTGCCCAGCGATGGCGGGGTGCCGGCGCTGCGCGGGTTGCTGGACCGGTTGAACGGGGTTGAAGTCAGTGAACTTTCGGTGCATCTGCCGGATCTTGACGATGTGTTCTTTGCGCTGACGGCCGAGAAGGAGGCGCTTCGATGACCACGATCGCACTTGCCGCGCGCGACTCGGCGACCATGGCGCGGCGCAATTTCAAGCACACACTGCGCTATCCGGCGACGATCATCATGGCGATCGGCACGCCGACCCTCCTGCTGCTGTTGTTCGTCGGCGTGTTCGGCGGCGCGCTGACAGCTGGCATCACCGGCCCGCACGGCGCGGGCCCGTACATCAACTATGTGGTGCCCGGAATTCTGCTGATGACCGTCGGCTACGGGTCGTCGTCGACGGCGATCTCGATCAACGGGGACATGACGAAGGGGATCATGTCGCGGTTCCGCACCATGGCGATCGCGCGTTCCTCGGTGCTGGCCGGGCATGTGATCGGCGCGATGGTACGCACGCTGGTCAGCACCGCGCTGCTGATCGGGGTGGCGTATCTGCTCGGCTACCGGCCGAGCGCGAACGCGGTGGCGTGGCTGGGCGCGATCGGGCTGATCGCACTGCTCACGTTCGCGCTGACCTGGTTCGCGGTCGCGATCGGACTGGTGGCCAAGACCGCGCAGGGCACCAGCCCGTTCATCCTGATCGTGCAGACGCTGCCGTTCGTGAGCAGCGCGTTCGTGCCGCCGTCCTCGATGTCGCCGGTGATCCGCTGGCTTGCGCAGTACGAGCCGTTCACGCCGATCATCGACACCCTGCGCGGACTGCTGCTCGGCCTACCGATCGGCGGGAGCGGGATCGCGGCGGTCGGCTGGTGCGCGGGGATGGCGCTGGTGGGTTTCCTGTGGGCGCGGACGCTGTTCAGGCGGGATCCGAACCGCTGAGTCGGGTGTGTTCGCTGAGCAGGGCGAAGATTTCCGCACGCTGTCCGGCATGGTCGAGGCCGGCATAGGACGACACCGCGTCGTCGTATGCCGGCCCGTCGGCGTCGCGGGCGGCCCGCCGCGCCACGTCGATGGACATGATCGGGTGGAAGCCGCGCAGGTAGCGCAGGCGCTCGGCGAGCGCGATCAGGCGCGCGGCGAGGGTCGGGGCCCGGTCGAGGTCGATCATGGCGAGCGCGAGCAACGCCGCGCCGCAGGCCGGGAAGGCGGCCGGCCGGATGCGCTGGCCGCCGATCATGCCGGTGGCCACCTCCGGCAGGGTGGCCATCAGGTCGGTGACCTGGTCGAGTTGGTGGTGCTGGGCGTGCGCGACCACACATACGGACTGGATCTCCAGCGGCCACGGACCGAGTTCCGCCTGCCGCCCACGTACCGCGTGCGCGGCCTCGCGCCAGCCGCGCAGGCCCTCGTCGACGTCGCCGCGGACGATGCTGATGGTGGCACGCACGACCGTGTCGAACCCGTCGAGGCCGACCTCCTCGTCCTCGCCGAGGCGCAGCGCCTCGCCGAGCATGCGTTCGGTCTCGACGAGCGCGCCGCTTTGCAGGTTCGCCAACACGATCGCCCACCGTCCACGTGCGACAGTGATCCAGGCGCCGAGCTTCTCCACGGTGGCCATGGCGATGTTCAGGTGGGCGAGCGCGGGCTCGCCGGGATCGGCCTGGAGGCTCAGCTCGCCGACGCGCGAGTGCGCGACCGCCCGCATCACGGTCGAACCGTGTTCGTCGAACACCGACACCATTCGTCGCGCGGCCGCCAGCGCGCCGTCGAGGTCGTTCTCGGCCTCGAACCCGTAGCTGGCGACGGCGCTGGCCATGCCGGCGATCAGCGGTTCGTCGCTGTCGCACAGCGCGGACAGCGTTTCGTAGTCGTCGCTGACCGCGTTCAGCACGAACTGGGCCGCCCTGATCACGGTGTCCGGCGGCGCGGGCGGGAACGCGCGCAGCGCGGCGTAGAGGCGTGGCGGCTGTTGGCCCTGCACGAGGAACGCGCCGATCGCGCACAGCACCAGCGCCGTCCTGGTGACCTCCAGCATGTCCAGCTCGGGGTGGTAACCGGCGAGCACCTGGCCGGTCTCGGTGGCCAGGCCGGCGATGCGCGCGAAGTTCGACTCGACCATCCACAGTCCGCTCAGCGCCGCCGAGGTCGCGGCGACGATCGGTGCGCCGTCCGCGCGGTCGAGGCCGGTGCGCAGCGCCTGGATGAGGTTGTCCTGCTCGGTCCTGGTGTCCTGGACGAAGCCGGCGAGGTTCTGGGAGAACACCGAATCCGGTCGGGCCTTCCCGAAATCCGTTGCCCAGCCGAGGAACCGTTCGAGCACGGCCGCGGTGTCGCCTGCCTCGTCTCGGCGGGCGGCGGTGAACTCGCGCACCGTCTCCAGCATGCGGAACCGGGCGCCGGTCTCGGTGTCGACGACCTTGAGCAGCGACTGGTCGACGAGCTGTTCGAGGATCAGCAGCACGTCGCCGTCGGTATGGACGGTGTGCCGGGCGGCGTCCACGCTGAAACCGTCCGGGAAGACCGACAGCGTGCGCAGCGCGGCCTGTGCGTCGGCTTCGAGCAGCTGCCAGCTCCACTCGATGACCGCGTGCAGTGTGCGGTGCCGTTGCGGCGCGTCCCGCGCTCCCCCGCGCAGCAACGAGAACCGGTCGTCGATCCGCCGCGCTATGTCCACAACGGACATGACGCGCACCCGCGCCGCGGCCAGTTCCACCGCGAGCGGCAGGCCGTCCAGGTGCGCGCACAGCTCGCGCACGGTCGCCTCGGGCAGGTCGACGCCGGGGCGCGCGGCCCTGGCGCGCTGCTCGAACAGTTCGACCGCGACGTCGGTGCTCAGTTCGGGCAACAGGTAGACGAATTCCGAGGACAGGCCGAGCGGAGCCCGGCTGGTGGTGAGCACGCGCAGGTCGCGCGACATCGACACCAGGGCCTGGACCAGTTCGGCGGCGCCGCGCACCACGTGTTCGCAGTTGTCGAGCACGAGCAGAGCCGGGCCGGGACCGAGCGCGGCGACGATGCCGCCCAACACGTTGGCGGGCACCGCGATACGGCCGACCGCGGCCCGGCCGGGTTCGCCGATGCCGAGCACGGACGCGACCTCGCCGAGCACGTCGGCATCGGTGGTGACGCCGGCCAGCCCGACGAAGTGCACTGCGCGCGCCTCGACGGCGCGGGAGACCACGTGCGCGAGCCGGGTCTTGCCGAGCCCGCCCGCGCCGACGATCGAGGTGACCCGGGCGCTGCGCAGCAGGGTCGTCACCTCGGCGACATCGTGATCGCGGCCGAGCAGCGGGTTCGGTTCGTACCGGACGCCGTGCCGGACGGTCGGTGTGTCGTCGCGGAGCAGGTCCGCGTGCACGGCGCGCAGGGCCGGGCCGGGGTCGCCGCCGAGTTCGTCGCGCAGGCCGCGGCGGTACGCGTCGTAGCGGGCCAGCGCGGTGGCCGGGCCCTTGATCGCGGCCTCACAGCGCAGGAGTTCGGCGAGCACTTCCTCGTCGCGCGGGTCGCGCTCGATCTCCTCGACGAGCGGGCCGAGCGCCTCGGTCCGCCTGCCGAGCCGGGCCAGCGCGAGCGCGCGGGAGCGGGTCAATGATCGATATGTCGACACGCGCGCGGCGCGCAACTGGGCGAGCGGGTCGTCCTCGTCGGCCCCGCCGGCCCAGGTTTCCGCGCCCGCGCACAGGTCGAGCCCGGCCTCGGCCTGCGCCAACGCGTCCGCGTGCGCGCCGTCGCGGGCGTATCCCTGGCTGGTGGCGGCGTTGATCAGCACGGCCGATGCGTCGACGCCGTCCTCGGGCAGGGTGAGCCGGTAGCCGAGCGGGGTGCTGGCGATGGCGTCCGCGCCGAGTCGCGCGCGGGCCCGGGAGACGAGCACCTGGAGGGCCTTGGTCGGATGTTCCGGCTGCTCGTCCGGCCAGAGCGCGTCGACGAGGCGGGTTGTGCCGCAACCGGTGCGCGGGTCGGCGGCGAGCAGCGCGAGCAGGCCGATCAGTCGGGAGCCGGTCAGCTCCGCGCCGCGGTAGCGGACCCGCGACAGCAGAGTCAGCTCGATGCTCACGCAACGAGCGTAGTCGGGCCGCGCGGAACCCTACCCGGGATGGCCACGGTGGGTTAACGTCTTCGAACCAACTGGTCGGTAGGAGGACTCGTGGCCCCAGACGATGATCCGCTCGCGGCGGCCACGCTGAGCGAAACCCCGGCCGCCACCGAGCCGACCGAACCGGTGAGCAGGGGCTGGACCGCGCGGTTCACCCTGCTGTGGTTCGGCTTCTGGATGGCCTGGCTGGTGCCGATCCAGCTGCTGCTGCCCAACCAGCTCGCCGCGCTCGACGGACCGCACAAGGTCGAGGACTTCGGCGTGATCAACGGCCTCGCCGGGGTGGTCGCGCTGATCTTCCTGCCGGTCTGCGGAACGCTGTGCGACCGGACCCGGTCGGCGTTCGGCAGGCGCCGGGTGTGGATGGCGGGTGGCCTGGTGATCTTCGCGGCCGCGGTCGCCGTGACCGGGTTGCAGACCTCCTGGCAGGGCGTCGCGGTCTGCTGGCTGATCGCGGCCATCGGCAACAGCGCAGCGTCGGCCGGGCTGACCGCGGCCGTCGCCGACCAGGTCCCGGACCGCCAGCGCGGCATGGTCTCCGGTGCGATCTTCGGGCCGCAGGCGGTCGGCATCCTGGTCGGGCTGGTCATCACCACCGTGCTGATCACGTCCAGCCTCGCCGGGTACATCCTGCTCGCGGTCGCGCTGATCGTCTGCGCGGCGCCGTTCGTGCTGCGCTACCGCGACAACGTGGCGCAGGCCGCGCTGCTGCCGCTGTCCGTGCGCATGCTGGCGCGCAGCATGTGGGTCAACCCGAGGCAGAACCCGGATTTCGCCTGGGCCTTCGGCGGGCGCCTGATGGTCAACGTCGGCAACGCGCTCGGCACCACGTACCTGTTGTATTTCCTCACCGACGATCTGAAAATGCCCAACCCCGACACGGCATTGCTGATCACCACCGCGATCTATCTGGTTTTCACGGTGACCGCGACCTATCTCGGCGGAATCGCGTCCGACCGAATGGGACGCCGCCGGATTTTCGTCGCCGTCGCCTCGACATTGCAGTCGGTCGCGGCATTCCTACTGGCCTTCGCGCCGAGTTTCACCATGACCTGCGTCGGGGCCGCGTTGCTCGGCGCGGGATACGGCGCTTTCCTTTCCGTCGACCAGGCACTGATCGTCGCCGTGTTGCCGGACGCGGAATCGCGGGCCAAGGACCTCGGCATCATGAACGTGGGCACCAACGTGCCGCAGTCCCTGGCCCCGCTGGCCGCCGCGTTGATCATCAGTTCACTCGGCGGCTACCCGGTGCTGTTCGGCGCGGCGGGCGTGACCGGGCTGATCGGCGCGGCCATGGTCTACCGGGTGCGATCGGTGCGTTAGCTCAACCATTCCGCGACGCCGTGATGGCCGGAACAGGTACCGGAATGGTGTTTGCTGAAACTGTAGGTGCCGTCATTGCATTTCGCGGTGGCGCCGGCCGGTGGGCTGTCCGCGGCGACCGGATCAGGCACGCACTGGCCGTCGGAATTGACGTAGGAACCACTGCCGCAGTCCGGAGCGGCCTGCGTCACCTGTACCTGCGGCGCCTCGGTCACCGGTGGCGGTGCGGGAATTGTGGTTACCGGCACCGGCGCGGGCGCGATGGTGGTCGTTGTCGGCGCGTCAGTTGTCGTGCTGGTGACCGGGACAGTGGTGCCGATGTCCGGTGAACACGCATTGACAAATCCGCCGACGAGCACGGCGGCAGCGATCGCGGAAAGCCAGAGAGGAGTGGATTTTCGTGTTGGCATTCAATCCCCGTCCCGGAGTGCACAGACTCAACTGCTGATCGCCGGGACGCATGATCACGTTACGTTATAGGGTGGGGCGCAC
This sequence comes from Pseudonocardiaceae bacterium, assembly GCA_035948315.1. Lineage (GTDB taxonomy): Bacteria > Actinomycetota > Actinomycetes > Mycobacteriales > Pseudonocardiaceae > CAJCJE01. The sequence continues at coordinate 16,494 of DASZJG010000050.1, forward strand.
GCACCAGGCGCAGGAGGTAGGAATGCCGACCAGGTCCCAACCGAAAACCCTGCCGGCCAAGCTCTACCTGCTGTCCGTCGATCCGGACAGTGAGCGGTTGAGCACGGGCCGCGAGTTGGGCGTGCTGTTGCGCGGTGCGGCCATCGCCGACCTGAGCATGCGCAAGTTCCTGCGCGAGGAGGGCGGCAAGGTCGTCGCGTCCGGCACCAGGCGCAGCGGCGACGCCGTGCTCGACGATGTGCTGCGCGAAGTCAGCGAGGCGCCGCCGCGGACGTGGCGGTCGTGGGTGCGACGCGGCAACCGGAGCACCATGCGCGCGGTGGAGCAGCAGTTGGCATCGGCCGGCCTGATCACCGTGCGGGAGTTGCGTGTGCTCGGCATCTTTCCGGCCCGGCGGATCGGCGTCGCCGACACCGAGATCGCGGGTGCGCTGCGGGAGAGCGTGCGCAACGCGTTGTACGGCAACGAGAACGTGGCGGACGTGGACAAGTTCGACGCCGCGCTGGTGCTGCTTGCGGCTGCGGGCGGGCTGCGCGGGCTGGTGGCGCGCAAGGACGAACGCCGGTACGCGGGGCGGATGAAGGAACTCGGCGATCGCGCGGGCGGCGCCGTGCCGGCCGTGCTCAAGGTGATCCAGCAGGTGAAGGCCGCCCGCACCGCCGCGTACGCGGGCGGCTGAGCCGGCGATTTCAGGGCTGGGCTAGGCCGTGCTGGTAGGCGTAGCGGACGGCCTCGGTCCGGTTGCGCACGCCGATCTTGGCGAACGCGTTGTTGATGTGCGTCTTCACCGTGGTCTGGCCGATGTAGAGCCGGGTCGCGATCTCGGGGTTGCTCAGGCCGTCGGCCATCAGCGCCAACACCTCGATCTCGCGCGCGGTCAGGCCGTCCGGGTTTGTCCGGGGTACCGGTGTCGTGCCTGCGGTCAGTGCGGCGACGAACTTTCCGGCGACCGTGGGGTCGACAGTGGACTGTCTGGCGGCTGCGGCGCGCAGCGCGTTGGTGATCTCGACGCGGCCCGCGTCCTTGGTCAGATAGCCTCGCGCGCCCGCCTGCAACGCGCTCGCGACCGAGTCGTCGTCCGCGTAGGTGGTGAACACGAGCACGGCGACATCCGGGTAGTCGGCGGTGATCCGCACGGTCGCGTCGACGCCGTCCATGACCGGCAAGCGCAGGTCCAACAGCACCACGTCGGGTCGGTGTTCGGCGACGAGTCGCAGGGCGGCCGCGCCGTCGCCCGCGTCCGCGACCACGTCGATGTCGTCGATCAGGTCGAGCAGGGCGACCAGCCCTTCCCGGGTGTTCTGCTGGTCGTCGACGACGATGACCCGGATCGGTGTCTCGCCTGGTGCGTTGGAGCTCAAGACTCTCCTGTCGAAACATTCGATTTTTCGCGATTGTACGGTTGATCCCCGGAGATTTCCGCGACGACCTGCCAGCCGTCACCCTCCGCCGCGAGCCCTGCGGCGAGGGTGCCACCGACCAGGGCACGTCGTTCCCGCATGCCGGTGAGGCCATAGCCGCTGACACCGTTCACCGGGGTGACCGTGCGGGTCGGCGCGGCACTGGATACGACCAGACGGACCATCCTGGCCTGGTACGTCAGGAGCACTGCGACCGGGGCACCCGGCGCGTGCTTGGCGGCGTTGGTGAGCGCCTCCCGCGCGGTTCGCAGTAGCGACACCGTGGGGATTGTGCCGTTTCGCACGCTAGCCCGCAGTTCGCGGCCTCCTACCACCCTCGGGTGGAGATGAGTTGGTTACTGACGGGTATGGCGCATCCGATGACGGTGCACGATGATGGCTGAGGAGCGTGTTCGTGTCGTTGCCCGGTGAACAAGGAGGTCGCCAGTGAGTTCTTCCGAGGTTGATTCCGGCACCGGAACAGGCGGGGTGCACCTGGAGACCTTCGACTCGCTCAACCCCGCGACCGGCGAGGTGATCGCGAGTTATCCCATCGAGGACGCGGCCGCTGTAGACGCCGCGGTCGACCGGGCCAGGATCGCCGCGCACTGGTGGGCCGGGCTCGGGTTCGCCGGCCGCGCCGAACGGCTGCAACGCTGGAAGGGCGTGCTGACCAGGCGCATGGCGCAACTGGCCGAGGTCTCGCACGCGGAGACCGGCAAGCCGCACTCGGACGCGCAACTGGAGATCGTGCTCGCCATCGACCACATCGCGTGGGCGGCCAAGCACGCCCGCAAGGTACTCGGTCCGCACCGCCGCTCCCCCGGCCTGCTGCTGGCCAACTTCGTGGCCACCGTCGAATACGAGCCGCTCGGCGTCGTCGGCGTGATCGGGCCGTGGAACTACCCGGTGTTCACGCCCATGGGCTCGATCGCCTACGCGCTGGCTGCCGGCAACGCGGTCGTGTTCAAGCCGAGCGAGTACACCCCGGGTGTCGGCAAGTGGCTGGTCGAGGCGTTCGCCGACGTCGTCCCGGAACAGCCGGTGCTGCAACTGATCACCGGCTACGGCGAGACCGGCGCCGCGCTGTGTCGCTCCGGTGTGGACAAACTGGCGTTCACCGGTTCGGCGCGCACCGGCCGCAAGGTGATGGCCGCCTGCGCGGAGAAGCTGACCCCGGTCGTGATCGAGGGCGGAGGCAAGGACTCACTGCTCGTCGACGAGGACGCGGACCTCGACGCCGCGGCGGACGCGGCGATCTGGGGCGGTATGTCCAACGCGGGCCAGACCTGCGTCGGTGTGGAACGCGTGTACGTGCACCAGAACGTGCACGAGGAGTTCACCAAACGACTGGTGGACAAGGCAAAGGAGCTGCGCGCCGGCTCGGACGTCGGCGCCAAGCTGGGCCCGATCACGATGCCCTCGCAGCTGAAGGTGATCTCCGAGCACATCGCGGACGCGATAGCGCGCGGCGGCAAGGCGTTGGTCGGCGGACCGGACGCGGTGGGTGAGCGGTTCGTGCAGCCGACCGTGTTGGTGGACGTCCCGGAGGACTCGAAGGCGGTGACCGAGGAGACGTTCGGCCCGACGCTGACCGTGGCCAAGGTGCGCGACATGGACGACGCGGTCGAGCGCGCCAACGCCACCCACTACGGCCTGGGCAACACGGTGTTCTCCAAGTCGCGCGGCGTGGAACTGGCCAAGCGGCTGCGGTCCGGCATGGTCTCGATCAACTCGGTGATCAGCTTCGCCGGCATTCCCAGCCTGCCCTTCGGCGGCGTCGGCGAGTCCGGGTTCGGCCGCATCCACGGGCCGGACGGGCTGCGCGAGTTCACCAGGGCCAAGGCGATCGCCCGCCCGAGGTTCAAGGCGCCGCTGGAGCTGACCACGTTCGCCCGCACCGACAAGGTGGACAAGTTGGTCGCCAAACTCATCACCGTGCTGCACGGCAGGGGCTGACGCGTCCCGGCCGGGTCCACTGTGGACCCGGCCGGGAGTCGCGTCACCAGGTGACCGGCAGCCGGTGCACGCCGTAGACCAGCCCGTCGTCCTTGAACGGGATGTCTTCGAGGGAGGCGGCGAGTTTCAGGTTCGGGATGCGCCGGAACAGCGTCTCGAACACGATCTCCAACTCCTGCCGGGCGAGGTTCTGGCCAAGGCACTGGTGCGGGCCGTAGCCGAAGGCAACGTGGTGCCGCGCGCCGCGCTCGATGTCCAGCTTGTCCGCGTCGGCGAAGGTTCCGCTGTCGCGGTTGGCGGACATGGTCGAGGCGATCACGCCTTCGCCCGCTTTCACGGTCACGCCACCGATCTCCACGTCCTGCGCGGCCACCCGGGTCACCATGTCGGCGATGGAGAAGTAGCGCAGCATCTCCTCGACGGCCATCGGGATCTTGGCCGGATCGTCCTTGATCGCGGCCAGCTGTTCCGGGTTCTCCAGGAAGCCGACGGTGCCAAGCGAAATCATGTTCGCGGTGGTCTCGTGGCCGGCGACCAGCAGCAGGAAAGCCATGCCGACCAGTTCCTCCCGGTCCGGGTCACCGATTTCCTGCTGCTTGGCGATCAGCCTGCTGAGCAGGTCGTCGGCCGGTTCGGCGGTCTTGGCGTCGATCAGCCCGCCCAGGTAGGCGCGCAGCTCGGTGACCACCGCCTGCCGCTGCTCCGGGCCGGTCGAGCGGGACAGCAGCTTGCCGCTGCGCTGCTGGAAGAAGTCGTGGTCGGCGTAGGGCACGCCGAGCAGCTCGCAGATGACCAGCGACGGAATGGGCAGCGAGAGCGCCTGCACCAGGTCGACCGGACGGTCTTCGCGAGCCAGCATCTCGTCCACGAACTCGTCGACGATCTCCTGGATCCTCGGCCGCAGCGCGGCCAGCCGCTTCACGGTGAACTCACCGATGGCCGAGCGTCGGGTCCGGGAGTGGTCCGCGCCGTCCATGCCGATCATGACGAACCGCGGCTGGTTGCGGACGTTCTCGCGCACCTTCGCATCGGTGAAGAACAGCGGGTAGCCGTCCCTGGTCCGGTCGGAGCTGAACCGGGGGTCGGCCAGGATGGCGCGCGCGGTGCCGTGCGTGGTCGCCCACCAGACCTGCTGGCCAGCGACCGTGGTCACCTTGACGAGCGGGCCTTCCTCGCGCAGTTGCCCGTACTCCTCGGGCGCGGCGACCGGGCAACGTCGCAGCACCGGAAAGGTGCTGTTCGGCCTGGCATCGGGCCTGGTCGAGACGGTTTCCGTCATGTTGGCCTCCCCAGCACAACTAACTGGAATGTGTTCATCCGCTTACATAGCCCAATGTACCGAGGACATCGCGTTCCGTCCAGGTGATGTCCGTCCTTCGGATCCCGGGACGGCCCGACCTGGTCCGGACAGCACAAGGCTCCGGTCAGCGGGGGTCAACCCGCCGAACCGGAGCCCGGTAGCGCGTGCTCAGTCCTCCACAACGGACAGAGCTTGGGATGGGCAGAGGTTCACCGCATCCCGGGCCCGCTTGGCCGCGTCCCCCTCAGGCTGGTCGGTCAACAGCACCACGATGCCGTCGTCCCCCTGATCGAATACGGCAGGCTCGGTCAGCACACACTGCCCTGACCCGACACACACATCGGTATCGGCCTTTATCCGCACGACACCCTCCTCACCACGTCACGGGTAGCTCGTAAACACCATATATGTTGGCATCGGTCTTGAAGTCGACATCATCGACCGGCACCGCGAGCCGCAGCTCGGGAATCCGACGGAACAGCGTGTCGAACACGATCTGCAGTTCCAGTCGAGCCAGGTTCTGCCCGAGGCACTGGTGCGGACCGAACCCGAAGGCGACATGGTGCCGCGCACCGCGTTCCACGTTCAACAGCTCCGGGTCGGCGAACACGTTCGGGTCCCAGTTCGCGGAAAGCCCGGACACGACGACGCCGTCGTCGGCCTTGATGGTCGCGCCACCGATCTCCACGTCCTCGGTGGCCACTCGCGAGGTCACCATCTCGACGATAGTGAAGTAGCGCAGGAGTTCCTCCACCGCCAATGGAGTCTTACTCGGGTCGGCCTTGATCGCGGCCAGCTGCTCCGGGTTGTTCAGCAACCCGACCACCCCGAGCGAGATCATGTTCGCCGTCGTCTCGTGGCCCGCGACCAGCAGCAGGAACGCCATGCTGACCAGTTCGGCGTGATCGAGCGCCCCCTCCTCGCGCTGCCTGGCGATCTGCCGGCTGAACAGGTCGTCGCCCGGCTGCTCCTCCTTGGCCGTGATCAGCTCGTCCAGGAAGGCGCGCAGTTCGTCGAACGCGGTCGACCGCTCCTCGGGCGTCGAACTCCGGCGGATGATCGCGGAGGTGCGGGCCTGGAAGTAATCGTGGTTCTCGTACGGCACGCCGAGCATCTCGCAGATCACCAGCGACGGCACCGACAGTGACAGCGCCCGCACCAGGTCGACCTGGTGGTCCTCGCTGGCCAGCATCGTGTCGATGAACTCGTCCACGATCTCCTGGATCCTCGGCTGCAACGCCGCGATCCGCTTGACCGTGAACTCGCCGATCACCGCGCGCCGCGCGACCGCGTGCTCGGCCCCGTCCAACCCGATCATAGACGGCACCTGGCTGCGGAACCGCTCACGGGTCTTCTCGTCGCCGTTGACGACCGGGAAGTTCTCCCTGCGCCGGTCCGAGCTGAACCTGCGGTCGTTCAGGATCGCGCGAGCGTCCTCGTGCCGGGAGACCCACCAGACGTGCTTCTGGTTCACGCCGCCACCGAAGGGTGTCAGGGACACCTTGGTGATCGGCTGCTCCCGCATGGGCCCGTACTGGGCAGGCTCGGCGAACGGGCAGCTGCGCACGCCGGGAAAGACGCCCTCGGCGTCAGCGGTGGTGCCGCCCCCAGCGCTCTCGGCGATCCGGGTCCGTCCGGCGAGCTTGGCGGCGTCGGCGGCGATCCCGGTGGAAACAGTTTCCGTCACAGTCCTCATCCCCAACCAATGTGGAATGTTTCCTTCCGCTTACGTGACTACCTTACCTAAACGGAAGGATTTCGTCCAGATCCGGGTCCGGTTCGCGATTTCGACCGTGGATCGTCAGATCGACGTGCGATACTCCGACACCAGGGCCGACGAGCGAGAACAGACCCGGGACGGTGAGCGGTGCAAGGCGAGCAGGACGTACAGTCGCCGCCACTGCGCGCGGATGCGAGACGCAACCGCGAACAGATCATCGAAGCTGCCCGCGAGCTGTTCATCCGAACCGGTACCGACGTCCCGATGGAGGAGATCGCCCGAACGGCCGGAGTCGGCGTCGGCACGCTCTACCGGCGCTTCCCCGACCGCGACGAGTTGATCAAGGCGGTCAGCCTGGACAACTTCGCCCGCCTGCTCGACCTCTCCCGCCGCGTCGAGAGCACCGAACCCGACCCGGCCAAGGCGCTGAGCACGCTGCTCTACTCCTCGCTCGAACTGCGCCTTGGCATCACCATGAACGCGGTGTCACCGCGCGGGTTCGAGGCCATCCAGCGCTCCCCCGAACTCAAGTCGCAACGCGACGAGGTACTCGACATCGCGGGGCGCCTGCTGCATCGCGCCCAGGCCGAAGGCACCTTCCGCAAGGACATCGACGTCGGCGACATGGTGCTCGCGCTGATCCTGGTCTCCCGGGTCATTCCGCCCAGCGACAGCGAACTCGCCGAAATGGTGTTCCACCGACTGATCGCCCTGATGCTCGCCGGCCTGCGCGCCGAATCCGACACGCCACTGCCCGGTCGTCCCATCGCCTATGACGACATCGAAGACCTGCGCATGGCCGGATTCGGCAAAGCCAACCCCGTGCGCTGAGCGCATTCCGACCTTCTCCACCCGGATCTCCACCCTCCGGAGGTCCCGTTCCACGGCGTCGCGATCGTCGTGTTCGCCATCGCGGTCACGTTGAAGCGCAAGGGAAAACTCGGCGCCACGGTCAAGAAGATCTTGCCCATGACCAAGTCCTATGCGGACTCACGCAACAACCTTTACTCACGCAACAACCTTTACCGCAACAACCTTTTATCGCAGCGGCAACCGGTCTCGTTGCGGCGCCTGCACTCGCGGACATCGTCATCATCGCCATGGTCATCATCCGGAAAAAAGTCGGCACCAAACCATAAACACAAACAGATTTCAAATCCCGTAGCGTAAAGCCACCCCGCCCGCCCGGGGGTGGCAGCCCCTTTCGGTCGATCCTATCGATTTTGGTGTGGGGCGGGCAAACCGTGTACGCGAGGTTGTGGACGGTTTGGCGGGGTGTGGACAACCGATTCGCGGCAGTGGTGTGTGGGCAAGCAGTGGGGGTGTGGACAACTGGCTGGCTGGGCGGCTGGCTCAGCTGGCATCGAATCGAGACCCGCTGGGCTCGGTCGCCGCGTACGCTGAGTATCTACACCGAGACTACGCGTGGCGGGCCGTCTTCGGGGGGTGGGCATGGCAACGGCCGAGGAGGTGCGCCCGGCGCGGTTCCGCGACGCGTTGGCGGTGCGCGAGTTTCGTGCGCTCTGGAGCGCCTACGCGCTGTCGGTCGCGGGCGACCAGCTCGCCGCGGTCGCCCTGTCCGTCCTGGTCTTCAGCCGAACGGGTTCACCCGCCTTGGCGGCGCTCACCTACGCGCTGACCTTCCTGCCCGACCTGCTCGGCGGGCCGCTGCTCGCCGGACTCGCGGACCGGTTTCCGCGCCGCCGCGTGATGGTGACCGCGGACGTGGCGCGGGCGATCCTGGTGGGGCTGATGGCGATTCCGGGCCAGTCGCTGGCCGTGCTCGTCGTGCTGCTGTTCGTCGTGCAACTGCTGTCCTCGCCGTTCACCGCGGCACGCGGCGCGGTCGTGCCCGCCATCCTCACCGGCGACCGGTACGTCGCCGGCATGACGATCATGCGGATGACCTACCAACTCGGCTCGGTCGCCGGATTCGCCGTCGGCGGCGCGGTGCTGGCCGGGCTGGGCACGAGCCGGGCACTGCTCATCGACGCGCTGACGTTCGTCGCGTCCGCCTTGTTGGTGACGCTGGGCGTCGGAGTGCATCGGCCGTCGGGCACAGCGGATCAGCGGCCGTCGTGGTGGGCGACGCTCAGCGGCGGCTGGCGGCTCGTCGCGCACGACCGCAGGCTGCGCACGCTGATCGGCCTCGCCTGCGTGTCCGGCGCGTACATCGCACCGGAAGGGCTGGCGGTCGCGTACGCGGCGCAGATCCACGGGAACGCGGCCGCGGTCGGCCTGCTGATGGCGGCCAATCCGGCGGGCATGGTGCTCGGCATGTTCGTGTTGCAGCGGCTGCGGCCATCGCTGCGGCTGACGCTGTTCGGGCCGCTCGCGGTCGCCACCTGCGCGGTGCTCGTGCCGACCGCGTGGACACCGGGACTGCTGCTCGCGGTCGGGTTGTGGTTCCTCAGCGGGGTCGGCTCCGCGTACAACCTGATCACGCAGACCACGTTCGTGCGCAACGTGCCGGATCACCGGCGCGGGCAGGCGCTCGGCCTCGCGAACACGTCGTTACGGGTCTCGCAGGGCATCGGCATCGTGGGCGCGGGCCTGCTCGCGCAGGTGTTCGCGCCCGGAACGATCGTGGGCGTGCTGGGCGCGGGCGGGGTGATCATCGCGACGCTGGCCGCGGCCGCTTGGTCGCGGGCGAGCCGCTAGTCCTTCCCGGTTTCGCGGCCGCGGATCAGGTCGGACGCGCGTTCGGCGATCATGATCGTCGGCGCGTTCGTGTTGCCGCGCACCACTTTCGGCATGACCGACGCGTCCACAACGCGCAGCCCGTCGACGCCGCGCACGCGCAGCTCCGGGTCGACGACGGAGTTCTCGCCGCTGCCCATCGCACAGGTGCCGACCGGGTGGTACAGCGTCTGGGTCATCTGCTTGATGTGCTCGGTGAGTTCGTCGTCGGTGATGCCGGCCAGATGCGTCGGCAGGATCGGCGATTCGAGGAACTTGGCGAGCGCGGCCTCCCTGCTGATCTCGATCAGCGCGCGGCAGCCGGCGAGCACGGACTCCCGGTCGGCCGGGTCGGAGTAGTAGGCGGGATCGATCTCCGGGCGCCAGGACGGATCGGCCGAGCGGAGCCGCAGCCTGCCCCTGCTGTGCACGTCGACGACGGTCGCGGCGGCCGTGAAGCCCGGTCCGGTCGGTTCGCGCAGGCCGTTGTCGTGGAATTCCGTTGGGGCGACGTGGATCTGCATGTCCGGCGCGGCCAGACCGTCGCGGGTGGCGAAGAATCCGCCCGACTCGCCGACATTGGAGGCCAGCGGGCCGCGGTGGGTGACCTGCCACTGCACCAGCCGGCTCGGCGTCGAGTACTGCGCGAGATCGGTGGTTCCCTTGGTGCGCCAGACGATCCCGGACGCGGGGTGGTCGTGCAGGTTCTCACCGACGCCGGGCAGGTGCACCGCGACGTCGATGCCGACCTCGCGCAGCGACGCGGCCGATCCGATGCCGGACAGGAGAAGCAGTTGCGGGGAATTGATCGCGCCGCCGGAGAGCAGCACCTCGGCGTCCGCGCGCACGGTCTCGGTCTTGCCGTCGCGCTGGTAGGTCACGCCGACCGCGCGCTGGCCGTCGAGTTCGACGCGGGTGGCCAGGGCGTTGGTGCGCACGGTCAGGTTCGACCGGTCCAGCGCGGGCCGCAGGTAGGCGTCCGCTGTCGACCAGCGCCTGCCGTTCTTGCAGGTCACCTGGTACAGGCCGGCGCCCTCCTGGGTCTCGCCGTTGAAGTCGTCGTTGGGCTTGAGGCCCCAGGCGACGGCCGCGTCGACCCAGGCTTGCGACAGTTCGTGGGTGTAGCGGCGGTCTTCGACGTGCAGCGGGCCGTCCGTGCCGTGCAGTGGCGCGCCGAGCCGGGTGTTGTGTTCGGCGCGACGGAAGTAGGGCAGCACGTCGTCCCAACCCCAACCGGTCGCGCCGTAGGTGTCGCGCCAGTCGTCGTAGTCGAGCCGGTTGCCCCTGATGTAGATCATCGCGTTCATCGACGAACAGCCGCCGAGCGCCTTCATCCTGGGCCAGTACGTGGTTTTGCCGTCGAGGTACTTCTGTTCGACCGTCTCGTAGTTCCAGTCCCAGCGGGTTTTGAACAGCGTCGCGAACGCGGCCGGGATGTGGATCTCGTCGGCGTCGTCCTCGCCGCCCGCCTCCAGCAGCAGGACCCGGCAGTTCGGATCCTCGGTGAGCCGGTCGGCGAGTACGCAACCCGCGCTGCCCGCGCCGACGATCACATAGTCGAAGGATTCCTGGGCCACGGCCTGCCTCCTCGTTCGCGCCAGTTCACCGATCACCCTGCCCTGCCGGAGCAGGCAAAACCAGTGCCAGCGCACAGGTTTCGCACTGGATCGCTCCGGGTACCGGCATTATGTGGCCCGTTACGGTTCTCACCAGACCCCGACTGGGCCATCACCCATCGTTATGGCCGGTATAGTTTTACTACCACGAATGGGTGAGATCTCTCCTCGCACGCTAACTCAGCGCAATATCCGTGCGAATAATCTACCGACCGGTCGCCAACAGCAACCGGGAGGGGAGCCATGATGCCCACCCTGTCATCACGCAGCGCACCAATCCCGCCCCGCGACCCGTCCCGACCGACTTCCCAGCGCCCTGCCAACCGCCGCCCCGCGTCCCCGACCCAGGCCCGCACCATCAGGTCGGCCGCAAGGCACCACAAGGGCACCTTCGCCGTGGCGATCATCATCATCGGCCTCACCACGGCCGGCTGCGGCCACTTCATCGGCTCAAGCACCGATCCGAGCGCGGACGCCGCGGGCCAGGTCAGTCAGCAGGAATGCGTCAGCGCGGTGTACACGGTGCTGACCGGCATGGTCGCCAAGCCCGACGACGACCAGCCGTTCGAGGACTTCGTCAACCGCTACGGCGCCGACTCCCCCACCTACACGGCCTACCGGGACAGTTTCGACCCGTTCTACACCGATGCCGTCACACATGGCATCAAAAGCGCCGAACAGGACGTCCGCACCCTGGTGACCAGGGATTGCGCCACCACCAACTGAAACGGCGAATCGGCCCCAAGTCCATCCCACGATCCAATTACTACATCCGGATTGTTTCGGGTTATCTTTCGGTAGCAGGTGCCCGGCCGAGACCCGGCCGAGCAGCCTGCTTACGGGTGACATGGCGATCGGCACGGCCAGATGGGACTATGGTCGAAGTCCGACATCCCTACACGCGTGCAGTGGGAAGGCGTGGAGATGGAACAGGCCGCCAACGACACCATTGGCGACCCGGCGAGTCAGGATCTGGCACAGATCCTCGCCGACTACGCCAAAGCGGCTCGGGGCACCGCGATAAAAAATCGCTCCAAGGGTGACGGTTTCGGCGATGAACTGGCTAGTAAACGAGCCGCTGTCTATGACATGGCCGCCGAACTGGTACGCAGACTCCCCCCACAGGACGCTGCCAAGGAAATGTTGGAACGGGCCAGGGCCGCACACATCCGCACCCCACCGCTGATCGACTTCGACCGGGCGGGCGTGCAGTACAGCCAGGCTCGCGCCTGGCAGTTCTGCGCACAGTTGATCGACCCGAGCCTGCCGGACGTCGCCCCGAAATGGGACTGATCGGGCATGGCGAACTCTCACGCCGGTAGCCGGACGAGAACGAGAAACCCGTTCACCCTCATCGCCCGCACCGTCGAATGGTTCGATTCCCGTGGCGTGTACGTGCCTGGTGAGGACAGCCGTTCGCTCTCGCCGTGGCGCGACTTCGGCTGGATCATCATCGCCTGGCTGGTCACCGTCGCCGCGTTCATCGTGCTGTTCGCCTTCGCTACGTGATCAGCGCCTGACCAGGTCGAACACCGTTCCGAACATCCGCGTCCGTACTCCGAACGGGTGCATTATCTAGTGCCGACGTTGCATTGCAAACCTGCACAACGATTCACCTAGCGAGTGTGCACGCCCCCCGGCGCACTCTGTTCCAACTGGTTGCCATCCGGGGTGACCAGGGCAGCTCGTGGGCGGTGCCTCGTGCACCGCCCACGCTGCTTTTTCCGGACTTTCTCGCCCGCGCTAGCGTTGGTCCCATGACGGAGAAACGCCTTGCCACCGGTGATGTCGCACCGGATTTCACCCTGCCCGACAGCGAGGGCAACCCGGTCTCGCTGCACGACTACCGCGGCCAGTCGGTCGTCGTGTACTTCTACCCCGCCGCGATGACCCCGGGCTGCACCAAGCAGGCCTGCGACTTCCGCGACAACCTCGCCGAGTTCAACGAGGCGGGCTTCGCCGTGCTCGGCATCTCCAAGGACCCGGTCGCCAAGCTCGCGAAGTTCAAGCAGGCGGAGGGCCTGACCTTCCCGCTGCTCTCCGACGTGGACAAGACCGTGCTCGCCGAGTGGGGCGCGTTCGGCGAGAAGCAGAACTACGGCAAGACGATCATGGGCGTCATCCGGTCCACGATCATCGTCGGGCCGGACGGCAAGGTCGCCAGGGCGCTCTACAACGTCAAGGCGACCGGGCACGTCGACCGGCTGCGCGAGGAACTGCTCTCCGCCTGAGCGTTGCCCGGTGGCCTGAGCGTTACCCGGTGGCCAGGCCGGCGAGGATGTCGGCGGTCTGGCCGGGGTGCACCAGGAAACCCGCGTGGCTCGACTCGATCGACTGCGTGTCGAACGGGTTGTCCGGGGTGAGCTTGTCCGCGTCCGCGATCAGCCGGTCCTGTAGGGCAGGCGGCATCGACCGGTCGTTGACGAGCCGGACGTAGCTGTGCGGGATCCGGCCCCAGGACTCCGGCTTGATCTTCTCCTCGTCGGAGGGCGCGAACATGGCCTCGTCCGGCTCCAGCGTGTTGAGGTAGCCGAGCAGCTCGTCGTCGGTGCCGTCCGCGAGCAGCGCTGATTTCAGCGCGGCCAGCACGGCCTGGTCGCCGGTCCGCCAGTTCATCCGGATCGCGCCAAGGTCGGCCGGGTTGGCGGCGGCCGCGGCGAAGGTCGCCGGGATCTCACTGGTGGCGTTCTCGGGCTCCTGCCCGTACTCCATCGCCGTCCGGTCCGCGCAGCACCAGGCCGAGATGTAGACCAGCCGCGCGATCAGTTCGGGCACCGCGTTGCCGACCCCGGTGAGCACCTGGCCGCCCGCGCTGTGCCCGACCAGGATGACCGGCCCGTGCTCGGCGACCCGGCGGACCAGGCCGATCACGTGCTCGACATGGGCCGCGAGCGTCGCCCCGGTCAGGCCGCTCGGCGCGGTGGCCAGCGCGGCCGGGTCCTGCGGCGCCTGGTACGCGGCCGGGATGCGCGCGCCGTAGCCGCGACCGGGTAGGTCGACGGCGAGCGAACGGTATCCGCGCAGGGCCAGCTCGCGTTGCAGCGGCGCGAACCCGAAGGAGTTGCTGAACGCGCCGGGAACCAGAACGAATGTCGGAGTCACCCGGACATCCTGACATGCCGGTTTTGTCCCGGGCATCTGGTTTCGGACATCGGCTGGTCGGACATCAGCTTTCGGCGAGGGCGCGCAGCGCGGGCAGCAGCAGGCGCAGCGCCTGGCCGCGGTGCGACAGCTCGTCCTTGCGTTCCGGTGGCAGTTCGGCCGAGGTCTGCGCGTAGCCCTCGGGCACGAAGATCGGGTCGTACCCGAACCCGTTGCTCCCCCGCGCCGCGCGGGCCAGCGTGCCGCGCCATTGCGCCCGGACCACGGTCTCGGTGGCGTCCGGCAGGACCAGCGCGGCCGCGCACACGAAGCCGCCGCCGCGCCGCTCGTCCGGCACGTCACCGAGCTGGTTGAGCACGAGGTCCAGGTTGGCCTGGTCGTCGCCGTGCCGGCCCGCCCAGCGCGCGGACAGCACGCCCGGCATGCCGCCCAGCGCATCGACCGCGAGGCCGGAGTCGTCGGCGAGGCTGGGCAGGCCGGTCGCCTTGACCGCGTCCTGCGCCTTGGCCAGCGCGTTCTCCTCGAACGTCGCGCCGGTCTCGGGCGCCTCCGGGAAGTCGGGCACGTCGGCCAAGCCGATCACGTCCAGCCCGGCGATGCCCTCGGCGGCCAGGATGCGGCGCAGCTCGGCGAGCTTCTTGGCGTTGCGGGTGGCCAGCAGAACCGTTGTGCTCACTTGGACTTCTTCTTCGGCTCGGGCAGCTCGCCGGGGTAGGGCTCGGCCAGCGCCTGCGCCTGGAGTTCGGACAACCGCGCGCAGCCGGCCAGCGCCAGGTCCAGCATTCGGTCCAAAGTGGACCGGGTGAAGGTGGCGCCCTCCGCGGTGCCCTGCACCTCGACCAGGGTGCCGGTGTCGGTAGCGACCACGTTCATGTCGACCTCGGCCCGCGAGTCCTCCTCGTAGGGCAGGTCCAGCCGCACCCGGCCGTCCACCACGCCGACGCTGACCGCGGACACCGCGCAGGACAACGGCTTCGGGTCGGCGAGCCGGCCTGCCGCGCCGAGCCAGGTGATCGCGTCCGCGAGCGCGACGTATCCGCCGGTGATCGCGGCGGTCCTGGTGCCGCCGTCGGCCTGGAGCACGTCGCAGTCGATGACGATCGTGTTCTCGCCGAGCGCCGCCAGGTCGATGCAGGCCCGCAGGGAGCGGCCGATCAGCCTGCTGATCTCGTGCGTGCGCCCGCCGATGCGGCCCTTCACGGACTCGCGGTCGCTGCGGGTGTTCGTGGCCGAGGGGAGCATCGCGTACTCGGCGGTCACCCAGCCGAGCCCGGACCCGGTCCGCCAGCGCGGCACGCCCTCGGTGACACTGGCGGCGGCCAACACTCTGGTGTTGCCGAACTCGACCAGTACCGACCCGGCGGGCCACTTCTGGAAACCCCTGGTGATCCTTACCTCACGAAGCGCGTCGTCGCCGCGTCCATCCGCTCGTAGCACGCCGCTAGCCTAGAGCCGACCTGTCAACCCCGACCCAAGCGACCCAGGAACAGGCAAAACCAACGGTATGAGCAGCGCATTCCACACCGCCGGCCTGCTGACCGTCGCGGGCGTGCCGGCACACGCGCTGGTCGTCGCGGCGGTCGCGGTGCTGCTGCCGCTGGCCGCGCTGTGCTCGGTCGCGATGGCCGTGCACCGCGGTTTCCGCGCCCGGTTCGGCTCGGCGACCCTGGTGATCACCGCGGTCGCGGTGGCCGCCGTGCCGCTGGCCCAGTTCACCGGCAAGCAGCTCGCGCACCGGCTCGGCCCGGATCCGCTGGTCGCGCACCATGCCGAACTGGGCAACCAGCTGCTTCCCTACGCGTTGGGCTTCGGCGTCGCCGTGGTCGTGCTGCTGGTGGCCGGCAAGCTCGCCGACCGGGAGCGGGCGGCGGAAGAGAGCACGGCCAGGACCTGGCAGCGCATCTCCACTCTGGTGTCCGTGCTGGTGGTGGCCATGGCCGTGCTGACCACGATCGAGGTGGTGCGGATCGGCGCGACCGGCGCGCAGGCCGTATGGACCCGTCAGACGTCGTAGCGGGCGCCCGGCTCGGCCAGCAGGACCTCGCCGTGGAACGCGGCCTTGGCCTCGGCGAACACCGCGTCCGCATCGGTCCACGGCGGCACGTGGGTGAGGATCAGCCGCCCGACCCGCGCGTGCTCGGCCAGCTCACCGGCCTCCCGGCCGGACAGATGCAGGTCCGGCGGCCGGTCTTCGGCGTGCGTCCAGGACGCCTCGGCGAGCAGCACGTCCACGCCGTCGGCCAAGACGGTCAACCGATCGCAGGCGCCGGTGTCGCCGGTGTAGACGAGGCTGCGGCCGTCGTGCTCGAATCGCACCGCGTACGCCTCGCACGGATGCACCGCACGCGTCACCCGGACCCCGACGCCCTTGATCAGCGGCTCGGCCGGCCAGGCGCGGAAGTCGTAGACGTCGGAAAGATCGGTTTCGGCCAGTTCGGCGGCGTCCGGCGCGTACTGGGCGGCCAGCCGGGTCGGCGCCTCCGCTGGCGCGTAGACCGGCAGTTTCGCGGCGCGCGGATCGACAGGCGGGTCCGGGTGGTAGCGGCGCAGGACGGTCAGCGCGCTGAAGTCCGCGCAGTGGTCCGGGTGCAGGTGGGAGAGCAGCAGCGCGTCCAGGCTGAACGGGTCCGCGTGGTTCTGCATCGCACCCAATGTGCCGTTGCCCAGGTCGACCGCGATGCGCGCGTCGCCCGCGTCGACCAGGTACCCGGACGCGGGCGACGAGGGGCCGGGGATGCTGCCTGAGCAGCCAAGCACGGTCAACAGCACAGGTCCGAGCTTGTCACACCTTGTCGGGTTCAGTGCCTGATCGACGCCGCCTTGAGACCCGGGTAGTTGCCGAGGAAGCGGCGCGCCAGCCGGGTGAACGGCTCGACCGGTCCGGTCGCCAACAGCTCGGGCGCGGGCGGATTGTCCGGGTCGGCGTCGCGCAGCAGATCCTGTTCGGTCAACACCCGCAGCACGTCCTTCGCGGTCTCCTCCGCGCTGGACACCAGGTCGACCTCGTCCCCCATGACGAGCTGCAACACCCCGGTGAGCAGCGGATAGTGGGTGCAGCCCAACACCAGCGTGTCGATGTCGGCCGCCTGCAACGGTGCGAGATACGACTGGGCGAGGCCCAGCACCTGGCGTCCCGAGGTGATGCCGCGCTCGACGAACTCGGCGAACTGCGGACACGGCACGCTGGTCAACTCGACGTCCCTGGCGGCGGCGAACGCGTCCGCGTAGGCGCGGGAGCGAATGGTGCCGACGGTACCGATCACCCCGACCCGACCCGATCGGGTGGTATGCACGGCGCGGCGGACGGCCGGCACGATCACCTCGACCACCGGCACCGGATACCGCTCGCGCGCATCGCGCAGGCAGGCCGCCGACGCCGTGTTGCACGCGATGACCAGCAGCTTCACCCCGTCGTCGACCAGCCGGTCCAACGCGGCCAGCGCGTACGAGCGCGCCTTGGCGATCGGCAGCGGCCCGTACGGGCTGTGCGCGGTGTCGCCGACATAACGCATCCGCTCGCCGGGCAGCTGGTCGAGGATCGCGCGGGCGACCGTCAACCCGCCGACGCCGGAATCGAAAACACCAATCGGGGCGTCGGCGGAAACGGTCACACCGCGACGTTACCGGGCAGCTCCGGTTTGGCTGCCTTGCGGCTTCGAGCTGTGGCGCGGGTCGCAAGGAACGCGGCGAGCACGCCACCGATCGCGCCGAACACGTGGCCCTGCCAGGAAATGTCCGGCTGGCCGGGGATCAGGCCCCACAGGATGCTGCCCCAGTAGAACAGCAGCACGAGGGCGACCACGATCTGCCCGAACGCGCGGTTGAAGATCCCGCGCACCAGGAGGAAAGCCAGCCAGCCGAAGGCAATCCCGGAGGCGCCGATGGTGACCGTGTTGCTGCCCGCGGTCGCCCACACGCCGAGGCCGCTGATCAGCCAGACCATGGCGGTCACCGAGACGAACTGGGCGAGTCCGCCTGCCATGGCGAGGAACCCGAAAACGAGAATCGGCACGCTGTTCGCGGCAAGATGCCCCCAGTTCTCGTGCAGGAACGGGGACCACAGCACGCCACCGAGGCCGGACAGCGTGCGCGGGCGGATGCCGTCGTGGTTCAGGCTGCCGTGCAACGCGACCAGGTCGACGAACTCGACCAGGTACAGCACGGCGGTGAACGCGACGATGATGATCGCGGCCCGCAGCGGCCGTTGCGGCAGGATCCGCTTGACCGCATCGCGCCGCCGGGTGGGACTCAGAGTTTGCGTCGGATTGACGTCCACACCATTGAGGCTACGAGCAAAAATCCGCGCCGGCATGGGGAGAAACCCTGAACCCACCCTGACCCGCGGCTACGCCTCCGGCGGCGTCCAGCCGTATTTGCGCAACAGCGGCTCGTCGAACATCTGCATCTCGCCGTTGCCGAACGACCAGTCCTCGCGCGAGGTCTCGTGCAGGATCACCATCACGTCCGCCGGCCGCACGCCCGCGTCGGCCAGATTGGCGGCGACGGCCTGGTAGAGCGCCCGCTTCTTGTCCTGGTTGCGGCCCTTGACCAGCGTGATCTCCACCAACACCGGGTCGCGCCGGTCGACGTCGAGGTAGCCGGGGTCGAAGTGCAGCGCGCTGCTCGGCTGCGCGTCGACGACCTGGAACCGGTCGCCCTTCGGGATGCCGATCGCGCTGATCATGGCGTTGTGCACGCCCTCGCCGATGGCGTCGCGCACCGGCTGCGACCGGTCCGCGCTGAGCGTGATCCGAACGAATGGCATGGCCACGTCCCCCTTCTGACTTTCATCCCGTAACCCAGACCCTAGCACTCTGACTATCAGAGCGAAACCCAGATAGAATGTGGCATGCCCCCGATGAACTGGGCGGACCAGGATCCGAGCAACTGCAGCCTCACGCTGACCCTCGACGTGATCGGGAAGCCGTGGATTCTGCTGGTGCTGCGCGAGGTCTTCCGCGGCCTGTGCCGGTTCGACGAGATCCAGCGGCACATCGGCGTGTCCCCGCCCGTGCTCAGCCGCAGGCTCGCCGCGATGGTCGACGCGGGCCTGCTGGAGCGGGTGCCGTACCGCGAGGAGGGCAGCCGCGAGCGCAGCGAATATCACCTGACCGAGTCAGGCCGCGAACTGTTCCCGGTGCTGCTCGCGCTGCGCGACTGGGGCGACGCGCACCTGACCGGCGAGAACGGGCCGGCGACCGTCTACCGACACGAGGACTGCGGCGCCGAGGTGCGGGTCGCCATGGTCTGCGAGGACGGCCACCGCATCGCGGGCCGAGCCGACATCGTCCCCGAACCGGGCCCCGCCGCCCGTCCGCTGTCATGACACCCGGCCACGCTCCGAGCTGGGACGTCGGCAGCGCCAGCCTGCTCTGGGTCGCCGACAAGGCCGTGCACCGCCTGCACCCCGGCAGCGAAACGCACACCGAAACCGTTGTCCCCCAACCCATCGGCGCCGCACTCCCGCGCACCAACGGCGGCGTCGTGCTCAACCTGCGCGACGGCATCGGCCTGCGCGACCCGGACGGCCGGCTGACCTGGCTCGTCTACTGGCACCGCGATGGCGGCACGGCCGGACCGGCCGCCATCGACCCGACCGGCAACCTCTGGGCCGCGACCGCCGATCAACTCATCCGCGTCCAACCCGACGGCCGAGCCAAAGTCATCCGCGACGGCGTGCACATCACCGGCCTGACTTGGACCGACGACCGTCTCCACCTGGCCACTTCGCGCGGCATCGAATCCACTATAGACGGTGGAGAAGCGCGGCCGCGGTGCGAACTTCCCGGTGCGGCAGGCTTGTGCGTCGACGCGGACGGCCAGCTCTGGGTCGCGGTGGCCGACGAGATCGTGTGCGTCTCCCCCACCGGCACGATCGACCACGCCTTGTCGGTACCGGGCGCGACCGGATGTTGCTTCGGCGGCAACGACTTCAGCGACCTGTACGTGACGGCGGACGCGGTCCACGTCATTCCCGGCGTTGGCACGGGTATCCCCACGGCCCGGTTCCCCGGCTGACCAACCGCCGGCCCATCAGCCCGCCGCGCGCTCCACTCACCGCGCGCCACCGCCTACCGCGCGCGCCATTCACCGCGTGCCCCCACGCACCGAGCGCCCGACTCACCGCGCCCCACTCACCGCGCGCCCCACTCACCGCGCGCGAATTATTTTCGCAATCCCCATTAGTAGTTTTGGGGACCCCCAATTTTAACGCTACGCGAATGTAGGAAGGATTGTCCAATGGGGATCGGCGTGTCGTCCGTTGCCGACAAGAAAACCACTCGATGGGGCGGTGCGGGCCCGACGGTGTGGCTCAGAAGGCCGGGCCCCGCAACACACTCAGGCCCACAGCGTACTGTCGATCCGCTCCGCGGCTTCGTCCAGGGTGCCGGAATAGACACCGGTCGACAAATACTTCCAGCCGGCGTCCGCGACGATGAACACGATGTCCGCGTCGTCGCCGGTACCGGCCGCCTTTTCCGCGACGCCGAGCGCGGCGTGCAGAATCGCGCCGCTGGAGATGCCGGCGAAAATGCCTTCGGTCTCCAGCAGTTGACGGGTGCGGCGCAGCGCGTCGTGCGAGCCGACCGAGAAGCGGCCGTTGAGCACCTCGGGGTCGTACAGCTCGGGCACGAAGCCTTCGTCGAGGTTGCGCAGGCCGTAGACCAGTTCGCCGTAGCGCGGTTCGGCGGCGATGATCTGCACGTCCGGCTTGTGCTCGCGCAGGTATCGGCCGACGCCGACGAGCGTGCCGGTGGTGCCGAGGCCGGCGACGAAG
Source organism: Pseudonocardiaceae bacterium (assembly GCA_035948315.1). Taxonomy (GTDB): domain Bacteria; phylum Actinomycetota; class Actinomycetes; order Mycobacteriales; family Pseudonocardiaceae; genus CAJCJE01. Next base: position 37,048 of record DASZJG010000050.1, read on the forward strand.
TGCGTCACGGTCGGCAGGTCGCGCAGGATCTCCGGGCCGGTGCCCCGGTAGTGCGCGTCCGGGTTGGCCGGGTTGCCGTACTGGTACAGCATGACCCAGTCGGGGTGTTGCTCGGCGAGCTTCTTCGCCGTGGCAACGGCCTGGTTGGAGCCGCCTGCGGCCTCGGAGTAGACGATCTCCGCTCCGTAGGCCTTGAGCAGTTGTCGCCGCTCGATCGAGGTGTTCTCCGGCATCACGCAGATCAGCCGGTAGCCCTTGAGCTTGGCGACCATGGCCAGCGCGATGCCGGTGTTGCCCGAGGTCGGCTCGAGCAGGGTGTCGCCCGGCTTGAGCCTGCCCTCGGCCTCGGCCCGCTCGACCATGGCCAGCGCGGGCCGGTCCTTGATCGAGCCGGTCGGGTTGCGGTCCTCCAGCTTGGCCCACAACCGGACATTGGGCGCGGGCGACAACCTGGGCAACCCGACCAGCGGGGTGTCACCGAGCGCGTGCAGCAGCGAGTCGTACCTGGCCACGCGGGCCTCCCAACTCTGGCTAAAGAGTGCTCAGCGCATGCCGCCGGCGACGGCCGGCAGGATGGTCACGGTGTCACCATCGGTGACCTTGGCCTCGAGGCCACCGGTGAACCGCACGTCCTCGTCGTTGACGTAGACGTTGACGAAGCGGTGCAGCGTGCCCTCCTTGACCAGTCGGGCCTTGAGACCGGCGTGGCCGGCTTCGAGGCTGTCGATGACCTCGGCCAGCGTGTTGCCGCTGACCTCGACCGACTTCTCGCCGCCGGTGTGGGTGCGCAGAATCGTGGGAATGGAGACGGTGACGGCCATGGTGGAACAACCTCCGAATTGGGTTCGCTATCAGATGCAGACGCTCGCGGCCCGACCCGCTATTCCGGATCGGGGCCTGCTCAGTGCCGATCGACGGTGTCGTCACGTCCAGTGTGCGAGAACATGTACGACTCGACGACGTCGATCTGTTCCTCGGTGATGATCCCGTCCACGATGCGATAGGAGCGCAGCTCGTGTTCCTCCGGGTCACGCGTGGAAATCAGCACGTAGTGCGCGTCCGGCTCCGACGCGTAGGACACGTCCGTCCGGGATGGATACGCCTCGGTCGCGGTGTGTGAGTGATAGATCACCACCGGCACCTCGTCGGCCGCGTCCATCGCGCGCCACACCCGCAGCTGCTCCCCGGAGTCGAACCGGTAGAAGGTCGGCGAGCGCTCCGCGTTCTCCATCTCGATCAGCCGTTCCGGCCGGTCGACGCCCTCAGGTCCGGCGATGACGCCGCAGGCCTCGTCGGGATGGTCCCGGCGGGCGTGCGCCACCATCGCGTCGACCAGGTCGCGTCGGATCACCAGCACATGGTCCATCCTACGGGGCTCTCACCGGGTGATATCTCTGATTCCGACATGTGAGAGGCAGCCAACAGGTCAGTTGACCACGCCTGGCCACAGGTCTCGATATGCCGGCAAACCGGGCAGACCGTGCGCGCTCAGCAGCGCGTGCACCATGGCTCGGGCGAACACGTCGGTCGCGGCGGCCGTGCATCGGTCGAGCTGCGCGGCCCGGCCGGGGTCGGCGAAGCTGCTGGTCCCGGCGAGCAACGGGCGCTGCCCGGTGGCGAGCGCGAACACGCTGTCGCCGTCGAACATGGTGTGCGAGGGCCGAACCGCGTGGACCAGCCCGTTCTGCCCGGCCATGGCCAGTCGGCGCGCTTCGGCCTGGGTCAGGTCCACGTTGACGGCGACAACGCCGATCGTGGTGTTCAACGGCGCCTGGTCGGCCTGCGGTTCGGCGCCCGGCCGATCCGGCCAGCTGACGCCGAACTCGTCCGCCAGTTCGAACTCGGCCGCGTAGGGCCGGCCCGTCGCCTGGTCGACCGCGTTGCCGGCTGCGTTGGCCACGACCAGCGCGCCGACCACGATGTCACCATCCGGATCGGACAGCACCACGCTCGCGGTGCCCACCCCGCCCTTCAACGCACCCAGTTTCGCGCCGGTGCCCGCGCCGACACAGCCCTGACGCACCGGGCCGCTCGTCGCCGCTTCGCAGGCGGCGTAACCGAAATCGGCGTTCGGCCGGTTGCCCCAGGTGCCGCGCGGCAGGTCGAAGATGACCGCGCCGGGCACGATCGGCACCACCTCATGCGGTTCCATCCCGACCGGGAGGCCCTGGTGGTGTTCGGCCAGCCAGCGCATCACGCCGTCGACGGCGGCCAGTCCGTACGCGCTCCCGCCGGTCAGGCACACCGCGTTGACACGTTGGACCAGAGTGGACGGTTCCAACAGGTCGGTGTCGCGGGTGCCCGGCGCGCCGCCGCGCACCTCGACCGCGCCGACCGCACTGTCCGGCACGTACACGACCGTGGTCCCGGTGGCCCAGCCGTCCTCGATCCGTTGGTGGTGCCCGACCAACACACCCGGTACATCGGTGATCGCGTTGTGTTCTCCGGGGCGCAGGTCGCTCATCGGTCTCCGCTCAACGCCTGTACGAGGCTCTCCTGCACCCAGGTCAGCCAGTGGTAGACGCTCAGGTGCGAGGAGCGTGGGTCCTCTTCGGGCAGTTCCTCCGGCATGTCCTCGCTGACGTCCAGCGCGGTGCCCAGGGCCAGTCGGACGTCGTTGATCGCGGACAGCCAGGCTTCGGCCTGTTCGAGGTCCAGCCGGATCTCGCCGCCGTTGGGCGGGCAGGATTCCAGCACGATCGCGGCGACGCCGGTCTTGTGGTCCAACAGTTCCGGCTCGTGCAGCGAACGCAGTGCCGCGGCCGAGTTCTGGTCGTCCGCGGACGGCGCGTCGTCGTCCAGCCGGTAGAAGTCGGGCAGCAGCCGGGACAGGATCGGGTCGTCCGGCGACGTGGACGGCCCGGTGCGAATGCCGGTCAGTTCGGCGAGTTCGTCCTGCGGCGCGTCCTCGGCTCTGACCTCCAGCATCTCCTGGATCTGGCTGACCAGACCGCGCACCAGCGCGGCCTCCTGCCGGTCGAACACCGCAACGACCCGGTCACCCTTGCGGCGCCAGCCCTTCACCCGGTTACCTCAGATCATCTTCTCGAAGTCGAATGGATCACGTCGAACAAGGTCACGATGTGCGCTGCATGGTCGCCCACAGGCCGGCGGCGTGCAGCTTGGCCACGTCCCCCTCGACCTTGTCCTTGGATCCGGACGACACGATGGCCCTGCCCTTGTGGTGCACGTCGAGCATGAGCTTGACGGCGTGATCCCGGCCGTATCCGAACAACTTCTGGAACACGTACGTGACGTAGGACATCAGGTTCACCGGGTCGTTCCACACGACGGTCTGCCAGGGCTGCTCGGCGGTACCGGACTCGGCGGAAGCCGGTTCGGTCTGCGCGCTCTCCTGCTCGACGGGCGTGGTCATAGCCCAATGGTGGCATGCCCGGCTGACCCCGGTGAGATCGCGTTCCGCCCACGAGTGACGAATGCCATACCCGCCCACGAACAGCAGGTCAGCAACGGTCACGACCGGTGAAACCAGGCCACCGACGCTCACCCGTTCGCGTGACAATCAGTCGGTGGACATCGACGGGTCGATCGACGCGCGACAAGCACCGCGCACCGCATAGGCTGCCAG
>DASZJG010000051.1:0-1508 GCA_035948315.1 Pseudonocardiaceae bacterium
CCTGGGGTACCGCCATATCGACACGGCTCAGGCCTACGGCAACGAGGAGAGCGTCGGAAAAGCGCTGCGCGATAGCGGCCTAGCTCGCGACGAGGTGTTCATTACGACCAAGTTCTACCCGGGGCGCGCCGACCCCGTAGCCGAAGCCCGGCAAAGCCTGCGACGGCTCGGCGTCGATCAAGTCGACCTGTACCTGGTCCACTGGCCGCAAGGTGGTCCCCTCTGGGCCTGGCCGGGTATGGAGCGGGCTCGCGAGCTCGGCTACGCCCGGTCCGTCGGCGTCTCCAACTTCAGTGCCAGCGAACTAGAAGAGGTGATAGTGGCCGCGACCGTTCCGCCGGTCGTTAACCAGGTGCAATTCAGTCCGCAACAGTACCGGCGCGCGTTGCTTGACGCGTGCCTGCGGCAGAATGTCGCGGCCGAGGCCTACAGTCCGCTGGGCACCGGCCGGAACCTTTCCGACGTGACGGTGAACCGGGTCGCGCAGCGCGTGGGGCGGACACCCGCTCAGGTGCTCTTGCGCTGGGACCTTCAGCGCGGACTTCCAGTCATCACCAAATCCACCCACCGCGAGCGAATCCACGAGAACGCGCAGATCTTCGACTTCACCTTGTCAGAGCTGGACATGGCCGAACTCGACGCGCTGGACCAGACGAATGGCACCGACCGGGCCCTGGAACGTAAGTGGTGGTAAGGACGGTGAGGCCGCTGTGAGCTTCAACCAGCTTTTCGCTGACGAACCCCAGCCCGAGATAGCCCGCTCCGCGGTGGTGCTGGGTGACGTACACCTCGGTGCGGGCGCGATCCTGGCGCAGGGCCTGGTCGTGCGGGCGCATGGCGGCGCGGTGAGCATCGGCAACCACTCCGCCGTCCTGGAAAACGGGGTGGTGATCGGCACGCCCGAGCATCCCGTCCGGGTGGGTCAGCGCACCGTTTTCGGTCACCGCGCCACGATCGTCGGCGCTACCATCGGCGACTTGTGCGAGATCGGCAACGGCGCGATCCTCATGCCCGGTTCCCGGCTCGGTAATGGCTGCATCCTGGGCGAGGGCACGCTGGTCCCGCCGGGCACCGTGATCCCTGCCGACTCGGTTCTGGTCGGGCGCCCGCCGCACGTCATCCGGTCGGCCACCGACGCCGACCGGGAGCGGCTGGCGGTGCTGCGCCAGCATCAGACCAACCTGACCGACTACCCGGGCACGATCGTGCCCGGGCCGATGCGAGCCGGAGAACACATGGGGACGCTGTACGCCTACCGCGACAAGACTCCGTCGATCGGCGCCGGCACGGTGCTGTTCGACTCGGCCGAGATCACCGGCGACGTGGTCATCGGCGAAGACTCGCTCATCGGCGCCGGCGTGAAGATCATCGGCGACTCCCACGGCCCGGTCCGCATCGGCTCCCGGGTCCAGATCCTGGAGAACACGGTGCTGCACCTGCTGCCCGACAACGAACTGATCATCGACGACGACGCGGTAATCGGCCCCGGCGCGATGATCCACGGCTGC
>DASZJG010000052.1:0-27549 GCA_035948315.1 Pseudonocardiaceae bacterium
CCGGCAACGTCTCCGGCTCGACCAGCGTGTCCAACAAACCGTCGTCCGCCGGCCCCACCACCAGCGCCGGCAACCCAGGATGCGCGGGCCGACCGGCCAACAGCTTGCGGAACGACCGCGCCGGATCCGCGCCCAACTCCGCCTCCGGCTTCCCCACCTGCTGGAAATAGTTCTGGTAGAAACCCTCGCCGAAATGCTGCCGCAGAATCCCCAACGGCGGAGCGGGCGGCCGACGGGTCGGCGGCACGCTCAACCCGGCCACCCCGCGCACCAGATCCGGCCGCAACAAGGCCGTGTTCCAGGCCACCGGCGCACCCCAGTCGTGCCCCACCACCACCGCGGGCTCCCCACCCAACGCACCGATCAGCCCGACCGCGTCCCCCACCATGTGCAGGATCGAGTACTGGTCGATCCGCTCCGGACACGCACTTCCGCCGAACCCACGCTGATCGGGCGCGACAACGTGAAAACCCGCCTCGGCCAGCGGCTCGAACTGGTGCCGCCACGAGTACCACGACTCCGGCCAGCCATGCAGCAACAACACCAGCGGCCCCTCGCCCGCCTCGGCGATGTGCAGATCGATCCCGTTGACGGACACCTCGCGATGCGCGACGGACACGGCAGACTCCGTTTCGTATGGTCGAACGCCTGGCTCACCGCCATCCTGCCTCGACCCCTCAGCCGAGGCGGGATTGGGGCGATCAGCCGGCGAACCCGCCCTCCGCCACCGAACGACACGACGCTAATTTCACTCATCACTGAAGCTGTAGTATATTTAAGCCGCACGTTTGAGTGAAACCCGGGCGGTCACCGTGTGCGTGCAACCTTCCAGGGGTAGAGACGTCCTTGCTGATACCAGCAGCCAGAACGGAGTTTCCCTGACATGCGTGTTCGCCACATCCTTCTCCCGGTCGTCACCGGTTCGCTGTTGCTGGGCCTCGCCGCGTGCGGGTCCGGTTCCAGCGCTTCGGGTTCGTCGTCGACGACCGCCAGCGCGACGACCACGGCGAACGCTCCCGTGACCAGTACGCACAACCAGGTCGCGGCAACGCAGGCGACCGGCAGCACGGCGACCGCAGGCGCGAACCAGTACACAGTGGACCTGACCGTCCAGCAGGACGGTCTCGGTCTGCTCTCGGTCACCAACAGCAGCAAGGCCAAGGAAACCATCAACGGCTGGCCGACGCTGAGCTTCCTCAACGCGGCCGACGAGCCGCTTTCGGTGCCGGTGAAGAACGTGAAGATCCCGGGCGCGGCCATGCCGATCACCCTGGCGCCGGGTCAGACCGCGTTCGCCGGTGTCAAGTGGACGGACGGCGACAAGGGCAGCTCGTCGACCTTCGTGGCCACCACACTCAAGGTCACCGCGCCTGGCGGATCGGCGCCGTTGGTCGCCAACGTGATCGGCACCAACGGCAAGAAGCAGGGCTACTACGAGTTCGACATCACTTCGGTGCAGGTCGGCACGCTCCAGCCGTCGACCCAGGGCGTGCTGGTGTTCGACTAGTCCACAAAGGACACCTCAGCCGCCGTGCTTTTTCTTGCCGGAGCCAGGCTTCTTGCCGTGTTGGGCGGCCTGCGTGGTCGTGGGCGGGGCTGAGGCTGAGTTGCTGCTGTTGCCCTGCCCGGCGCCTTGTCCGGTACCTGTGCCCGCTCCGTTGCCCTGGCTGGTGCTCTGCGCAGGCGTCGTGGTGGTCGGCCTGCCGCCGTGGGTCACGTGGGTGGTGTCGGCGACCGGATGCTCGGCAGGCGCCTGACCGGCCGGGCCACCGGTCGTGGCGGGCACGACCGGCGCGATCGTCGTGGGGCTGATCGCGCCGGTCGGCTGCTCGGGCGAGGTCGGGGTGGTCATCGCCAGGATGCCCGCTACGCCCGCGATCGCCACACAGGCGCCCGCGGCCACGAGCAGTCCGGCCCGGTGTGCGTTGCGCGGCGCGGCCAGTGGCTCGGTGTCGCCTGCGACCAGCGATGACAGTTCCTCGGCGCAGTGCCGGGCGTCGGGTCTGCGGGTGGGCCGGTCGTCGGTCATGGCGCGGAGCAGGTCGGCGAAGCGGTTCGGGATGCCGTCGGGAATGCGCGGCGCTCGGCTGAGCCGGGCCAGCGCGGCCTCGACCTTGCTCCCACCCGCGTACTCGACCTCGCCGGTCAGGCACTCGATCAACACCAGCGCGAGCGCGTAGATGTCGGCGGCAGGCCCGACCTCGACGCCGCGCACCTGCTCGGGCGCCAGATAGGCCGGCGTGCCGACAATCTCCTGGTAGCTGGTCAGCCGCGACTGGCCGGTGAGCAGCGCGATGCCGAAGTCGCCGAGGACCGGGCGGCCGTTCGGGTCGAGGAAGATGTTCGCCGGCTTGAGGTCGCGGTGCACCACTCCCCTGCCGTGCACGTGGCCGAGCGCGTCGGCGAGCCGGGCGGCCAGTTCGAGCACCGCGGGGACGGGCAGCGGCCCCTCGATCAGCCGCGCCTGCAACGTCGGGCCGGCGATCAGCTGCATGACAAGGTACGGCCGGAACTCGTAGCTGCCCGAGTCGTAGACGGCGACCAGGCCGGGATGGGTGAGCCGGGCGAGCGCCTGGCCCTCGCGGTCCATCCGTTCCCGGGCGAGCGCGTCACCATCCGGAGCGAACAGCTTCACCGCGACCGACCGGTCCAACACCTTGTCGTGCGCGCGAAACACCACCGTGCCCGGACCTCGGCCAATCAACTCACCGCCGACAAACCGGTCAGGTAACGACAGATCGCGCATGCACAACCTCCTTGTCGTTCCGACAGCATGCCCGATCTAGAACACTATTAATCCTTTGGATTTTCCTTAGTCGAGGCCCAGCGGCGTCGACGCCAGTTCGATCGCGGCCTGCTCGCGTGACGCCGAGCTTGCGTTCGATCTTGCGAATGGCCGCGGACAGCGGCGGCTGAGCCATCCCGAGCCGCTCGGTGGCCCGGGTCAGCCCACCTCCCCGCTAGGACTCCGGACCGGTGACGGCGTCGAGAAACGCCCGCCAGCCGGCTCCGCCGATGGCCATGATCGGCCGGTCGACGCGTTTGTCCTTGCTGTCACGCACCATTATCGCGTCGCGGGCGAACTTCACCTCGACACAGCTACCCGTGGCGTTGGAGTAGCTGCTGGTGAACCATCCATCCCGGCCCGCCGGCGGTGCCGGGACATTCTCATCGATCATGAGGCTACTTCCGCGATGCGACGACGGATCATCTCAGTTGATTCCTGTGGGTTGAGGGCGATCTTGAGGGCGGCGGTGTAGGTCGTGGTGATGTCCCGCACCGTGGTCCGATCATCGAGCAGCACGTGCGCCGTCACGGTCTCCTGATATGCCAACATCGGCAGTCTCGGGCTCGGGAAGTCCAGCACGCGCACGGTGGCCGCACCGAAGAGCCCGCAGGACGTGGCCGTGAACGGAATCACGTGAATGTCGATGGTGTCGGGATGTGCTTCGGCCACGTCGACAAGGTGTTGAAGTTGACGACGCAGAATGGCCGGTCCGCCGATCTCCTGATGCAGGACGGCCTCAGAGATCAAGGCGGTCAGCCGCAGCGGGGAATCGGCGTTGAGGCGTTCCTGTCTTTTCAGCCGTACTTCGATGTGCTGATCGACCTCGACCTCGCGCAGGGTCTCGGCCGGGGTCATGATCGCGCGCGCGTATTCGGCGGTCTGGAGCATTCCCGGAATCAGGATGCTCTCGTATTCCTTGATGCTCGACGCGCCGGCCTCGAGGCCGTAGAGGCGCTCGACCTCGGCGTCCAGCATCGAGTACCGCGTCCACCAGCCGCGTTCCTTGGCCGTCGCACGCAGCCTGCGCAGTTCCTGCTGGTCCTCCTGGTCGAATTCGAGCAGTTCGAGGGCCTTGTCGAGGTTCTCCTCGGAGAGCTGCTTGCGTTCGTTCTCGACCGCGGACCAGTAGTTGCGGGTGAAGCCGATCGCCTCGGCGATCGTCTTCGCGTCGATTCCGAGCCGTTCTCGACGCTGACGCAGCCGGAGAGCAAGCTCCCATGACGCCACGGTCGGCGACATCGGCGAGGGCATGCTGCTCCTTTCGTCCCAGTAACGCGCCTGGTTACGGTAACCATACTATTCGCTGGGCACCGTGGCGGTTGCGGGTACCGTGACCGTATCCTCGCACTATGCGGTTCCAATCACCGACCATCGGCAGTGATCACGAGCGGCATTAGACCAGATCCACGTGCTCACTCAATAGAGGTGGGACATGGCATCGGATCGGCGCAGGCAAGGGGTATCCCTGGCGCATCAAGCACCCAGGACGAGCAGGCGGACGGGGCCGCAGCAGCTCTCGCGGATCACGCAGTCGCGGATCACCAGGCCGATCACGCGCGGGCCGGAGACGATCACGCTGACGACCGTGCATCGGACCATCGTCACGGTGGACATCGCCGGGTTCGGCGACAAGAGCCGGAACAACACGAACCAGGTACGGGCTCGGCGCGGCATGTACGCGGCCATGCAGCAGGCGTTCGCGGCCTCGGGCGTGTCGTGGGCGGCCTGCTACAACGAGGACCGCGGGGACGGCATCCTGGTGCTGGCACCTGCCGACATTCCCAAGACGCTGTTCGTCGACCGCCTGCCCCATGCCCTCGCCGACGCGCTGACCAGGCACAACAGAACGCATCCCGTCAAGGAGCGGATCCGGCTTCGGCTCGCGCTGCACGCCGGGGAGATCAACTACGACGAGCACGGGGTCACGGCATCGTCGATCACGCACACTTTTCGGCTCATCGAGGCCGATGCCCTCAAGACGGCGTTCACCAGGCCCGCCGTGCTGGCGATCGTCAGTTCCGAGTGGTTCTACGACGAGGTGATCAGGCATTCGGAGCGGAGTGTGGCCCGCTCGTACCGGCCGATCGCGGTCATGAACAAGGAGACGAACACGCGGGCCTGGGTTCGGCTGCTGCGGCCCACTCCGACTCGATCCGCGAGCTGAGCTGCGGCCATATCGGCGGGGTACGGCTCAAGAGCCAGGTCGTCCTTCAGGATGGCGCGGATGTCGCGTTCACCTTCCGGACCGCGACCGGACGACTGTCCACGGAGGACAAAGCGCGGAACCTGGTGTCGTTTCTGGTCTCGGCCGATGCGGATTTCGTGACCGGGCAGGCGATCTACTGTGCGGGCGGTCAGCACAGTCCGGTTAGGGGGTTCTCGTCAACCTAGGCCCTTCATGTCATATCCCCTCGTGAGGCCCGGCCATAACGTGGATTGACCTGGCCCCACGAGGGAGGTTGACCGTGATCGATCGTTGGCTGGCGCGGCACAGCATCACTGTGCTCCGCATCTGCATGGGCGTGGTGATCTTCGTTTTCGGTTTCGCCAAATACTTTCCCGGGGTGAGCCCTGCCCAGGGTCTGGTACTGGCGGTGAACCGGATACTCACTTTCGGCCTGATTCCCGACAAGGTATCGCTGATCCTGTTCGCGACCGTGGAAAGCCTGCTCGGTCTCTCGCTGATCACCGGCTGGGGCCTTCGGGTTGCCATCTATCCGTTGGCGTTGTGGGCGTTGGCGATTCTCTCGCCACTGGTGTTGCTGACCGGGCAGTTGTTCAGCGGTCCGCACCACGCGCTCACCCTGATGGGACAGTACGTGTTCAAGGACATCATTCTGCTGGCCTCGGTGCTGGTCATCGCGGCGCGGGTGCGGCTGCGCGCGACGACGACGGCTCAGGTCAGTGATTCGTCCAGGCCGCCGAGCGATTCGATGAGCTTGAGGTTGGCCGAATAGTCGACCGGGCAGGCGATCACCGAGACGGTGTCCGCGGCGAGCGCGGTGCGCAGGGTGGGCAGGAGTTCCTCGGCCGAACCGATCCGGTAGCCGGCCGCGCCGAAACTCTGCGCGTACGCGACGAAGTCGGGGTTGCCGAAGCCGGTGTCCACGTTCTTGCCGATCTCCAGGTCCATCTTCCAGCTGATCAAACCGTAGGCGTCGTCGACCCAGATGAGGATGACGAAGGGCACCTTCATCCGCAGCGCGGTCTCGATCTCCTGCGAGTTCATCAGGAACGCGCCGTCACCGGTGGCGACCAGCACCTTGGCTTCCGGTCGGGCGAGCTTGGCGCCGATCGCGCCGGGCACCGTCCAGGCCATTGTGGACAGTCCATTGGAGATCAGGCAGGTGTTCGGTTCGTAGGTCGGGTAGAGCCGGGCCATCCACATCTTCAGCGCACCGGTGTCGACCAGCACGATGTCGTCGCGGTCGAGAGCCGCGCGGGTGTCGGCGACGATTCTGGCCGGCGCCAACGGGAAGCGGTCGTCGACCTGGCCCCGCGCGAACTCGGCGGCGAGCAGTTCCTTGATCCGCTTCTCGCCCTGGCGGCCCCCAAAGGTGCGGTGCACGGACTTGGCGAGCGCGTCGAGACTGGCGCTGATCTCGGCGGTGATGCCGACCGACACGTCGTAGTGCGCGTCGACCTCGGCCGGGAAACGGTGGATGTGGATGATCTTCTTGTCGCCGCGGGGATTGATCCGGACCGGGTCGAACTCCTGGAGTTCGTAGCCGACCGCGATGATCACGTCGGCGCGGTCGAAGCCGAAGTTGGCGTAGTCGTGGCGCATGAAGCCGACCGCGCCGAGGCTCAGATCGTCGTCGTCCGGGAACACGCCCTTGCCATGGAAGGTGGTGGCGACCGGGATGCCGAGGGTGGAGGCGAAGCGGCGCAACGCGGCGCCCGCGTGCGCGCGGGCAGCGCCATGGCCGGCGAGCACGACCGGGTTGTCGGCCTCGCGGAGAATGGCCGCGGCGCGCTCGACCTGTTCGGAGGACGGCTCGTCCGGACGCGGAATGTTGACCCGCAACGGGATCAGGCCGGAGGACACGTCGGCCTGCTCGACGTCCTCCGGCACCGCCAGGTAGACCGCGCCGGGCCGTTCGGTCTGGGCGAGTTTGAACGCCTTGCGGAACATCTCCGGCACCGCGCCCGGCGTGGCCACGAGTTCGGCCCATTTGGTCACCGGCGCGAACATCGGGACCAGGTCGACCCCCTGGTGCGACTCCTTGAACGCGCGGTTCATGCCGACCTGCGCGGACAGCGCGAGCAGCGGTGTCGAGTTGGTGGTGGCGTCGGCGGTGCCGAGCAGCAGGTTGATCGCGCCCGGCCCGAGCGTCGCGGAGCACACGCCGGCCCGGCCGGTGAGCCGGCCGTACGTTTCGGCCATGAAGGACGCGCCCTGCTCGTGCCTGGTGAGCACGTAGGTGATCGAGGATCGGGAGATCGCCTCGACGAGCCGGATGTTCTCCTCGCCGGGGATGCCGAAGACATGTGTCACGCCCTCGTTCTCCAGGCACTGCACGATGAGCTCGGCGACGCTGCGCGACGATTCCTCGGCCATGCCATCGACACTAATCAGCGCACCCGGCGATCGCCCGGTATGGCCGAGTGAGGTTGCTCATTCGGCGACGAGATCACGCAGGGCGGTGACGCAGGCGGCGACGGACAACGCGGTGCCGATGGCGAGCAGGGCGGGCAGTGGCGCCACGTGCCGCGCGGCGAACACGGCGACCGCGCAGGCGGCCGCGAGGCTCGCGCCGGTCAGCACGGCGATGCCGAGCCGGGTGCGGCGCGGGCCGGGCGGCAGGACCAGGTCCGGGCCGAGGCCGGCGACGATCCGGCAGCCGGCGATGAGGCCGAACGCCCAACTCCCCCACCAGGCGGCCAGCACCGGCACGCGCAGCCATTCGGTCGGCGCGAATTTCGAGTTGGCCGCGATCACCGCGGCCGTGGCCAGCAGGAGGGGGAACGCGAGGCGGCGCAGCGATCGAGAGAGCAGTGGCGCAAGGGCGCGTGATCGTGGGAGTGGGGCCAGCAGGGCCAGGCCGAGCACGAGCAGGGTGGCCGCGCCGTTGAGGGCGAGGGTGTAGGCGGGTCGGCCGGACTCGGTGGTGAAGTGGGCAACCAGCCAGGCGGCGATGGTGACCAGCATGGCCATGGCGGCGGAGCGGCTGGCGCGCTGTGCGGGCCAGCCGGCCGGCCAGATCGCCGGGTGCAGCCACATGTCGACCGCGCCGGTGACCAGGTTGGGCCAGGAGCGCCAGCCCGCGACGTCGGCCTCGGCCCGCAGATCTTCGCCCCAGCGGTCGCGGAACGCACCGGGATAGAGGCGAAGCAGCGCGGCGGTCATGGTCATGCCGGCGCCACCCCGAGCCTGCGCAGCCCGACCTCGGCGACCCGCGCCATCGCGCGCAGTTCGCGTTCCAGCACGTCACGGCCGGCGTCGGTGAGCCGAACCGGGCGCTGGCGACCGGAACCTTCGAGGGATTCGACGAATGCCTTGGCTTCGAGCCTGGTCAGCGCGCCGTAGAGGCTGCCGGGGCCGAGTCGCTCGCCGGTGAGGTCCTCGATCGCGGTGTTGATGGCGTAGCCGTGCAGCGGGCCGTCCGCGAGCGCGCACAACACCAGGGTTTGGGCGTCATTGGCCTGCATGACTTACATGCTATTACTTGACGCGTACTACGCGTCGCGTAGAGCTTGCTCGCGCTGGACGTCGCGTCGGGTGATCCCGAGATACGCGACGAAACCGATGATCAGCACGGCGAGCACGGTGCTGACCACGCCATCACCGACGCCGAGCCCGCCGACCGTCTTCGACTTGCCGAACCAGTCGGCGACCGACGCGCCGAGCGGGCGGGTGACCACGTAGGCGAACCAGAACGAGAAGATCGAGTTCCAGCCGAGGAACCGGTAACCGAGCACCGGAATCAGGATGATCACCGCGAACAGCACGATCGAGAACCCGTAGCCCAGGTGGAGCGTTGTCGCGGTCAGGTCGCCCGCGGCGGTGCCGAGCGCGAAGGTGGCGACCACGGCCAGCCAGTAGAAGACCTCGCGGCGCGCGGTGTCGATGCTGTGGATGGACAGCGTGCGCTCGGTGCGGAACCAGATGAAGTAGACGGCCGCGAGCACCACGGCGTAGAACGCGGTCGAGGCGATGTACGGGACGCCGAAGCCGACATGCAGCACGTCGGCCGCCATGGTGCCGAACACACCGACCATGACCACCGCGGACCAGTAGGACCAGGCCCGGTAGCGTTTCATCGAGAACTGCACGATGAGCGAGACCACGAAGGCAACGAAGCCCAGGCCGACGGCGAGGATCGGGTTGAGCGCGTTCACCAGGTAGTCGGAGGTGGATTCGCCGACCGCGGTGGACAGCGCTTTGATGATCCAGAAGAACGCGGTGATCTCCGGAACTCGCAGCGCGCGCTGGACGGTAGACTCCGACAGTCTGTAGGAGGTGCTCATGCGGCCAGCATGCCATGACCGTTCATGGCGACGGCGACCGGCTCCGATCGTTGGAGCTGTCGAATGACCGGCGGTGCGTTGTTCGCCGCGGTCTTCCTCGCCTGCGTCGTCGAGGGCGTTGAGGCGTTGACGATCGTGCTCGCCGTCGGCACCACCCGGGACTGGCGTTCCGCCGGACTCGGCGTCGGCTCGGCCCTGGTGGCGTTGGCGGTCATCGTAGCGGCCCTCGGGCCGGCCCTCACCCTGCTGCCGCTGGACGCGCTGCGGCTGGTCGTCGGCGGGTTGCTGCTGATCTTCGGGTTGCAGTGGCTGCGCAAGGCGATCCTGCGCGCCAGTGGGCACAAGGCGCTGCACGACGAGGACGCGATCTTCCGCACCCAGCGGACCGCCGCCGAGTCCGCGACCGCGACCAGTCGGGGCATGGTGCCCGACTGGTACGCGTACGTGGTCTCGTTCAAGGGCGTGCTGTTGGAGGGGTTGGAGGTCGCGTTCATCGTGCTGACCTTCGGCGCCAACCAGCACGCCATCGGGCTGGCCACCATCGCGGCCGCCGCGGCGATCGTGCTGGTGGTCGCGGTCGGGTTCGCGGTGCGGGCGCCGTTGGCGCGGGTCCCGGAGAACACCCTGAAGTTCGTGGTCGGCATCATGCTCACCGCGTTCGGCACGTTCTGGGGCGCGGAGGGCGCGGGCGCGAACTGGCCGGGTTCGGACGCCGCACTGCTCGTGCTGGCGCCGGTCGTCGCGGTCATCGCGCTCAGCCTGGTGGCGCTATTGCGCAGCAGGACGTTCAGCGCGGTGGAGGTGAAATCGTGAAGCGCCTACGCACTTTTGGCGCGTTCCTCTACGACTTCGTGGTCGGCGACGACTGGCGGATCGCGGTCGCGGTCGTGGCGGCGCTGGCCATCACAGTGGGCGTCGCGCGCACCGCCATCCCGGCCTGGTGGGTGGTGCCGGCGGCCGTCCTGCTGATCCTGCCGGTCAGCCTCGTGATCGCGGTCCGGCGCCGCTGACGTCAGTGCGGCGGTCTGCCCAGACCGGCGTCGCGCGCGCGGATGATGGCCGTCGCGCGGTCGGCGACGCGCAGCTTGGCCAGCACCGCGGAGATGTGGTTGCTCACCGTCTTGGTGGCCAGGTCGAGCCGGCGCGCGATGGCGGAGTTGGGCAGTCCGGCCGCGATCAGCTCAAGGACCTGCCGCTCCCGCGCGGTCAGTTCCGGGAACGGCGCCCGGGACCTCGATTCGGGTGCGAAGAACAGCTCGGTCACCGAGTTCGCCACGTCCGCGCCGAAGATCACCTCGCCGGCCGCCACGCTGCGCACCGCGCGCAGCACGTCCGCGCCGCCGGCCCGTTTGAGCAGGTAGCCGCGTGCGCCGGCGCGCATGGCCGCGGTCACCGAGCAGGCGTCCGCGAACCGGGTGAAGATCAGCACCCTGGTCTCCGGCGCGGCGCGGGCGACCTGGTGGCACACGGCGATCCGGTCCGGGCCGGGCAGTTCGAGATCCAGCACCAGCACGTCCGGCCGGTGCGACAGGACCTCGCGCAGCACGTCGGCCGCGCTGCTCGCGTCGGCGACCACGGTGATCCCCTCGACCGAGCCGAACAGCGCACGCAGCCCGTCCCGGACCACCGGCTGACCGTCGGCGAGGAGCACCTTCAACGGTCGCGGCCGGGGACGTCGGTCCGAGCCCGCGCGCGGACGGAGGTCTACCAGCGTCATGACACCAGTGCAGCCGAGCGCCGTCACCACGGCGTCACACGGTGGGCACCTGGTGCTTGCCGCGCAGCACCGACGCGATGGCCGCGACCACCGCCATGATGGCCGCCGCGCTGAACACGATGACCAGGCCGTGGTGGAACGGACCGGACACCAGTTGGGGGAAGAACTGGTTGCCGGTCAACGCCTTCACGTTGTGCGCGGGCAACGTTTTCAGCACGCCGCTCGGCGCGAGCAGGTGCGAGATCGGGTTGTTGCCCAGGAAGGTGGCGAACAGCGTGCTGACCGGCGGCAGCGACGCCACTCCCCCGGCCACGTCGGCCGGCACGCCCTGCGCCTGCAGGCCACTGTTCAGCGTGTGCGGCAGGGTGGTGGCCAGGCCGGAGATCATCAGCGAGAAGAACACGCCGATGGACAGCGCGGTGCCCGAGTTCTGGAAGGTCGAGCGCATGCCGGACGCGACGCCGCGCTGGTTGGCCGGCACGCTGCTCATGATCGCCGACGTGTTCGGCGCCGAGAACATGCCCTGACCGAGGCCGCTGAGCAGCAGCAGGCCCGCGAAGGACGGGTAGCCGAAGTTCACCGGCAGCACGATCAATCCGACGAAGGACACCGCGACGATGACCAGGCCGCCGGTGGCGAACATCCGCGCGCCGAACCGGTCGGACAGGTAGCCGGACAGCGGTCCGGCTATGAGGAACCCGCAGGTGAGCGGGAGCATGTAGATGCCGGCCCAGAGCGGCGTCTGCTCGTAGTCGAAGCCGTGCAGCGGCAACCAGATGCCCTGCAACCAGATGATCAGCATGAACTGGAGGCCGCCGCGCGCGATCGCGGTGAGCAGCGCGGCCAGGTTGCCGGCGGCGAACGCGCGGATCCGGAACAGCGACAACTGGAACATCGGCTCCTTCACCTTGGTTTCCGCGATGCAGAACGCGATCAGCAGCAGCACACCGAGGCCGACGCCGCCGAGCACGGTCGGATTCGTCCAGCCGGTCGGATTGCCGTGGTAGGGCTGGATGCCGTAGGTGATCGCGGCGAGCAGCAGCGCGGTGCCGGCGGTGAAGGTGAGGTTGCCGACCCAGTCGATCCGCCCGCGCGACCTGGTCCCGACCTCGCGCAGCGTGCGGTAGGACCAGATGGTGCCGATGACGCCGATCGGCACGCTCACCCAGAACACCGCGCGCCAGTCGATCGCGGCCAGCAGCCCGCCTGCGAGCAGGCCGAGGAACTGGCCGGCGAGCGCGGTGATCTGGTTGATACCCAGGGCCATGCCGCGTTGCCGGACCGGGAACGCGTCGGTGAGGATCGCGGCCGAGTTGGCGGTGAGCATGGCGCCGCCGAACGCCTGGATGACCCGCCAGCCGATCAGCCACAGCGCGCCGAGCCCACCGGAGAACGGATCGAGCGAGAGCGCGAGCGATGCGCCGGAGAAGATCACGAAGCCGAGGTTGTACATCCGCACCCGGCCGAACATGTCGCCCAGCCGCCCGAGTGCGACCACCAGTACGGCGGTGACCAGTAGGTACCCGAGGATCATCCAGAGCAGGTAGCCGATGTTGCCGGGCGCCAAGGGGTCCAGTCCGATACCGCGGAAGATCGCCGGCAGCGAAATGATCACGATCGAGCCGTCCACGGTGGCGATCAACACGCCCATGGTCGTGTTGGACAGCACGATCCACTTGTAGCGATCGCCCCGGGTATTCGTTTCGGCTTCAGCCTGCGTCCGTGTCACAACTAGTCACCCTAGACTTATCAGTTGCCCTTTAGCAACTAATTCTCGGGCAACACGAGGTCAACGGCGAGCGGTCACCAACGCGCGGAACAGGCCGCGATGGACGGTGTTCGGATGCTGGGCCAGCCAGCCGCCCACGTCCTTGACCAGCACATCCGGGCTCGCGACGGCATAGGTGCTGCCCGGCGCCCAGGCAGTGCGCACCGGCCGACCCGGCTGGGCGGGCCAGATCAGCACGACCGAGCGCAGCACCGCCGTCGGGAAATGCCTGCGCGCGGAACGCAGCGCCGCACGCACGCCCAGCGACCCGGTCAGCACCGGCCGCCCGTCCGCCAGCACGTCGCCGCCGCGCCCGACCGTGTAATCGCCTGCCGGCCACACGACCGAGGTGAGCAGCACCATCCGCCTTCCGCACAGCAGCACGTGATCGACGTTGGGCGCGAAGCCGACCGGGTCGCGGAACACCCGCACCGCCGAGATCTGGGTGAGATAGCGGGAGAGCAGGTCGGCGGTGAGCGACGCGGCCTGTTCGAGGTCGGCCGCACGGGCGGTCGCGCCCTGCCAGCCGCCGCGCAGCTGCCACAGGTTCGCCTGCCAGTCGATCTTCTGCTGCCCGCGCGAGCGCGCGTACCAGCCGGCCGCGATCGGCACGATCAGCGCGCCGACCGCGTAGAGGATCAGCGTAGACGGCCTTGCGGTGGCGACGTGTTGCGTCTGCGCGTAGTAGGCGAGGGCGATCAGGCCAACGCCCGCCGCGAGCGACCAGAACACGGCGGGACGCGGTGGTTTTCGGCCGAGCAGCGCGCTGAGCACGCACCACAACGTCGGCAGGACGACCGCCGCGAACACGAGATAGCCGTAGTAGCCGGCGTTGGCCAGCGTGTCGGTGGCGATGCCGAACACGATCAGCACCAGCCACAACCCGCCCAGCACCGCGAACCCGATCGTGGCCGGTTTCAGCCTGGCCCGCCAGCGGATCCGCGCGTCCGGGTTCACCCGCGACCACCAGGGAATCTCGTCATAGGGAATGGCCGGCACGCTCGGCCCGGCCATCCACGGGTTCGACTGCGCGGGCGGCGGTGGCTGCGGTGCCCTGGTCGCCTCCTCGCGGCCGGTAAGGGCAGTGCGGTCGTAGGCGGCGCGACGGTCCGGGTCGCTGAGGGTCTCGTACGCCTGCTGGATCAGCCGGAAGAAGAAGGAGTTGCCCTCGGCGTCGGGGTGGAATTTCTTCACCGCCGCGCGATAGGCGCGTTTGATCTCCTCCTGGTCGGCGTCGCGGGCGACCCCGAGCACCTCGTAAAGGTCACCGTCACTCGCCTTGGCCACGCGGCCAGCCTAGATCAAACCGGGAAATCAGCGGACCGGCTCACCTCGGCCCATTTCGCGGCTTCCTCGGCGCGTTCCCGCGACGAACGCTCGGCCGATTCGACCGCGCCCGCGCCGAGCAGCAACCGGCGGGGCGGCTCGGCGACGTCGAGCAGGTCGATGATGATCCGCGCGGCCCGCGCCGGGTCGCCGGCCTGCTTGCCGTCGGTGTCCGCGCGGAAGCGGTTGATCTCCCCCACGCTCGCCTCGTAGTCCGGACTGACCGGCGCGAACGCCATCGACGAGCCCTGCCAGTCGGTGCGGAACGCGCCCGGCTCGATGATGATCACCTTGACGCCGAACGGCGCTACCTCGTTGGCCAGCACCTCGGAGAACCCCTCCACCGCGAACTTCGCCGCCTGGTACGCGGCAACGCCCGGCGTGCCGCCGACGCGACCGCCGACCGAGGAGAACTGGATGAAGTAGCCCGACCGCTGTTCGCGTAGGACCGGCAGAGCCGCCTTGGTGACGTTGACGACGCCGAAGAAGTTCGCCTCGATCTGTGCCCGGAAGTCCTCCGCCGAGATGTCCTCAATCGCCGCCGAGTTCGCGTAGCCCGCGTTGTTGACCACCACGTCCAGGCTGCCGAACTCGCGCACCGCGAGTCGCACGGCGGCCTCGGCGGCGAGCGGGTCGGTAACGTCGAGCGCGGCGGTGCGCACCCGGTCGCCGAATTCGGTCACCAGCTCGGCCAGCTGCTCCGGCCTGCGCGCGGTGGCGACCAGGTTGTCGCCGCCGGCCAGCACCGCCCTGGCCAGCTCCCAGCCGAACCCGCGCGAACTGCCGGTGATCAACCACGTCCTGCTCATCACAACTCCCTGCCTAACCTCGCCCTGCCAGCCTAAACAACCAACTAGTTGTTTGTTTGGTGAGTCTGACGGTAGGCCGGGCCGAGGCGCACTGTCAACCAACCGGTTAGAAACGTGGCGCACCGCATATCGGGCGCGACGATCACGGCCCTAATCTGGGGGTATGCCACCGCGCCTTGATCCGAGCATGAGCCGCGACGCCGAAGCCACCAAGGCTCGGCTCCTCGAAGCGGCCACCGACGAGTTCGCCGCGCACGGCATCGCGGGCGCCCGGGTCGACCGGATCAGCGCGGTCGCCAGGGTCAACAAGTCGATGATCTACGCCTACTTCGGCGGCAAGGACGCGCTGTTCGACGCGGTGATGAACGCGCACGTGACCCGACTGCTGGACTCCGTCCCGTTCACCCCGGCGGATCTGCCCGGCTACGCGGGCCGACTCTTCGACTACCTGCTGGCCAACCCGCACCAGCTGCGCCTGGCCACCTGGTACCGCCTGGAACGGCCGGTCACCGGTATCCCGACCGAGGTGCGGACGTCCCTGTTCGACAAGTCGGCCGCGATCGCGCAAGCCCAGCGCGCGGGCATGCTGCCGAGCACGCTGACCGCCGAGGACCTGTTGGTGTTCCTGCTCGGTCTGGTGACCGCATGGTTGCCGAGCAGTCCGAACGCGGTGCCGAACATCGCCGCGGACCAGCTCGCCGAACATCGCGGCGCGGTGGTCGTCGCTGTACGCCTACTTGTCCACAGTGGACCTTAGTCGGCGCGCGGCGGAATCGCGGAATCGCGGCGCACGAGTTCGACCGGCAGCACGACTCGTTTGGCAGCCGCACCCGGATTCGCGATGCGCTCCAACAACAACCGCGCCGACTCGATGCCGATCTCGTAGTGCGGAATGCGCACGCTGGTCAGCCGGGGCCGTTGCCGGTCCAGGAACGGCATGTCGTTGAAGCCGACCACCGAGATGTCCTCCGGACAGCGCAGCCGGTGCTGTTCCAGCGCGCGGTAGCAGCCGAGCGCGATCAGGTCGTTGCCGGCGACGATGGCGGTGATGCTCGGATCGGCGGCGAGCAGCGGCAGCGCCGCGATCAGCCCGGCCTCCTCGGTGAACGCGGTGCTGAACGTGACTCGCCTCGGGTCGACCGGCAGTTCGTGCGCGGCCATCGCGTCCAGGAACGCGCGGTAGCGCTCCCACCCGGTCGACATCTCCTGCGGGCCGGCCACGTGGCCGATCCGCCGGTGCCCGAGTTCGACGAGCAGCCGCACGGTCGCGTAGACGCCCGCGGTGTTGTCCGCGGTGACCGACGGCGTGTCGCTGGCATCGGTGCGCCGGTTCACCAGCACGGTCGGCACCGGGTAGCCGCCCTGTTCGGGCGGGAGCGGGTCGTTGCGCCGACTGGTGGCCAGAATGAAGCCGTCGGTCTGCCGGCCGCGCATGGCGGCGAGGAGTTCCTTCTCGCGTTCCTCGTCGCCGTCGGTATTGCCGAGCAGCGCCATGTAGCCCGCCTCGCGCAGGCCGTCCTCGATGCCGCGCACGATCGGCGGGAACACGGGATTGCGCAGGTCCGGAATGATCACGCCGGCCACCGACGAGGTCCTGGTGCGCAGGCTGCGCGCCGCCGAGTTGGGCGAGTAGCCGAGTGTCTTCGCCGCCTCGATCACCCGGTTGGCGGTACGGGTGCTCACCATGTCCCGCGTACTCGGATTCAGCGCTCGGCTCGCCGTCGCCGCATGCACCTTCGCGAGCAGCGCGACGTCCTTGATGGTCGGGACCTTGTTCACCGACCCAGCATAGGGATATACCGCGAAGCGGACTGGTATCACCGGCAGGACAAGCCGAACAGTTTTCGCCGCACGCCCGAATGCACGTGCATACAAAGGATGGCGGTCGTTGTTTCGATTGGCGACGAACGGCGAAATCAGCCTTCCTGGCCCTCCGGGGCGAGGCCGTCGTCCACCGTCGCGTCCTCGGACTTGAGCACCAGACCGGATCGGCGGGCCTGTTCGAGAATCAGGGATGCGAAGTCCTCGTCCACCAATCCGGCGCCCACCGCGGACGCGACCACCTGCGCGGCGGTCGTCGCGACCGGCATCGGCGTCTCCAGCGTTCGCGCGGCGGCGAGGCCGAGATCGAAGTCCTTGCGCAGCAAAGGCATTGTGAAGGTCGGCGTGAAATCGAGGTTGACCAACGCGGGTGTCTTGTACCGGCTGAACACCGAGCCGAGCACCGAGGAATTGAGGAATTCCAGCAACGCCGCGCGACTCACCCCGCCCTTCTCGGCGAGCACCGTGATCTCGCTGAGGGACTGGATAACCACACCGAGGAACATGTTGTGGCAGATTTTCACCAATCGAGCCACCTCGTCCTCGCCGACGTAGGTGACCGCGCGGCCGAGCACACCCAGGATCGGCTCGGCGCGCTCGAACACCGCGCGCGGGCCGGACACGGCCAGCGTCAATTTGCCGGCGGCGACCACGTTCGGGTTACCGCTCACCGGCGCGGCGAGCAGTTCGGTGCCGCGCGCGATCGCGGTCACCCGGACCAGCGCGGAGACTTCCTCGGACACGGTCGAGGAGTCGATCAGGATGCCTGGCGCCACATCTGCCGAGGTGAACAGGCCGTCCTCGCCCGAGGTGACCGCGACGAGGTCGTCGGACGCGGAGACCATGGTGAACACGACATCCCGGTCTGCCACGTCAACGGCCCGCTCGACCACGGTGGCGCCATGTTCGGCAAGCGCCTCCGCTTTGGTGCGGGTGCGGTTGTAGACCGCGACGTCGTAGCCCGCGTCGAGCAGGCGCCGGACCAGCGCGGCACCCATCCTTCCCGCGCCGATCCAACCGATCCGGGGAGGAGAACTGGTCATCATTGCCTCACTGCTCATCGCTGGGCGCTGCAACCGATTGCACTCACCATGCTGCCGAGGCGGACTTACGTCAAGGCTCGACCGGGTGAGATCCAAACGAACGATTGCACCGCAATTCCGGAATTCCGGTGTCGTCCGTGCGCCAGACCTTAGCTCGATCGCCGGCCGCGTCGGCGGTAGCCGGCGATCTTCACCAGATTGCCGCAGCGGTCCATCGAACACCACCGCCGCCTGCTCGATTGCGAGTCGTCGAAGAACAGCAGTGAACAGTCCGGGTGCTCGCACTCCTTGATGCGCGCCGTCCGCGATCCGCTGAGCAGGTCGACGGCGTCGCGCGCGAGCGTCGCCAGCGCCGCGCCGACCGGATCACGCCCGGCCCAGGCGACCGCGCCGCCACCGTCCGGACCGGGCGCGGTGCCCAGTCGCGGGGCGAGATCGGGGCCGGTGGCCATCTCGTTCACCAGTTCGATGTCCGCCCTCGCCCACGGCTGTCCCGCCATGGTCGACCGGACCAGGCGATGAGTCGCCTCGCGCAGGCGGCGGGCTGCGTCGAGCCGGTCGGCGTCGACCGGAACGTTCGCGGCTTCGGGCGGCAGGATGCCGGCGGCGATCAGCCAGTCGAGCAGGGTTTCGCGGTCCGGCAGGCGTTCCAGGCCCTCCGCGTGCCGCTTGCCGTAGGTGGCGATCAGGTCCAGGCACGGGCGGCCGCCGATCAGCCGGAACCGGTCGTCGACGCCGCTCGCCGTGGTCATACGGATCAGTTTAGCGGTTGACACCGGTTGAACCAGTAGACAACGATCGTGACACTAGTTGAACCAGTGTCAGGAGGCGTCATGCGTGTTGTCCAGGTGGCCGAGTTCGGCCCCGCCCAGAACCTCGTGCTCGCCGAGGAGCCCGACCCCACGCCCGGCCCGGGACAGCTGCTCGTCTCGGTCGCCGCGGCCGGCGTCAACCGGTCCGACCTGCTGTTCCGCTCCGGCCGTTACCACAGCGGCCCGCCGCTGCCGGCCGTGCCGGGCGGCGAGGGCGCCGGCACCGTGGTCGCGGTCGGCCTGGACGTGACCGGCTTCGCGGTCGGCGACCGGGTACTCGGCTGGGGCGGGATCGGCGCGCCCGGGTTCTACCGCGAACTCGCCCTGGTCCAGCAGGACAAGGCGGTGCTCGTGCCGGAAGGCGTCGACCTGGCGGCCGCCGCGGGCCTGCCGATCGCCTGGCTCTCCGCGTGGCACTGCCTGCGCGCCCTGGCCGAGCTGCGGGCGGACGAAACCGTGCTGATCCACGCCGCGGCCAGCGGCGTCGGCAGCGCGGCGGTGCAGATCGCCAAGGACCTCGGCGCGACCGTGATCGGCGTGGTCGGCTCGGCCGACAAGCAGCGCTGGATCAGTGAACTCGGCGCGGACCACACGCTGAACCGGCATGCCGCCGACATCGTCGCCGAGGTCGAGCGGATCACCGAGGGACGCGGGGTCGAGGTGGCGCTGGATGCGGTCGGCGGCCTCGCGTTCGCGCAGAGCCTGAAGGCGGTCGGCTCCGGCGGGCGCGTCGTGGCGCTGGCCAATGTCGCGCTCGCGCCCAGCACCGTGGACACCAGGGACTTCTACCCGAAGAACGTGCGGATCAACGGTTTCCAGCTCACCAACCTGATGCGCACGGGCTGGGATCCGCGCCCCGAGTTGCGCGAACTGCTCTCCGCTGTCCACGAAGGACGGTTCACCGTGCCGATCGACGCGAGCTTCCCGCTCGCCGACGCGGCCAAGGCGCATCTCCTGCTCGAATCCGGGGACAGTCAGGGCAAGGTAGTCCTGACCATCCAGGCATGAGGCACCGACTGCCACTATGGACGGTATGACCGATGGTTACGTAATGGGCCGCACCTCGGCCGAGGCGCAGCGGCTCCAGTTGCAGGGCAGCGTGCTCGCGCCGCACAGCGCACAGCTGTTCCGGCTGGCCGGGATCACCGGCGGCATGCGGGTGCTGGACGTCGGCTGCGGCGCGGGCGACGTGAGCATGCTGCTGGCCGACCTGGTCGGGCCGACCGGCAGCGTGATCGGCGTCGACATGAACCCGGCCATCCTCGAACTCGCCCGCTCCCGCGTTGCCGAGGCCGGCCTGACCAACGTGTATTTCGTCGAGTCGGACCTGGCCGACCTCACCCTCGACGAGTACGTCGACGCGCTGGCCGGCAGGCTGATCCTGATGCACCTGGGCGAACCGGCCGCGACGGTGCGCGCGCTGAGCGGCCTGGTCCGCCCCGGCGGGGTGGTGACCTTCCAGGACTACAACATCACCCGCAGCCGCGCCGTGCCGCCGATTCCGCTGGGGACCAGCAGCGTCGAGTGGATCTCCGGCGCGATGCGCGCGATCGGCCTCAACCCGGACACCGGCGACCAGATCGGGTCGATCCTGCGCGACGCCGGCCTGACCGTGACCGGCGCGGCAACGGCCGGACCGGCCGGCACGGCGGATTCGGTGATGCCCGGATACGTGGCCGACACCATGCGCAGCTTCCTGCCGGTGATCCTCGGGCAGGGCCTGGCCACCGAGGCCGAGGTGGACATCGACACGTTCGCCGACCGGTTCACCGCCGAACTCGAGCAGGCGGGCGCGATGTTCTGGAGTCCGGAAATGGCGGCCGCCTGGGCCCGCGTCCCCTAGACCTTCCTGGGCGGCGGCAGCACGGCCGTGCTCGGCACCGGTTGCCACGCGCCATCGGGGCCGAGCCGGCCGAACGGCTGGTCGCCGAAGTGGGTGCCGAAGCCGAGTGTGTCGGGCTTGGCCAGTTCGTCGAGCACGCGCCTGCGCGCGACGAGCACGGCGGCGCCGTCGATGTCGGGCGCGGACGGCCATTCCGGGTGGGCGAGTTGGGCCGGGAGGTGGAACGCGTCGCCGAACGCGACCAGCGTGCCGGCGGTCGAGGAGATCAGGTAGGACGTGTGGCCGGGACTGTGGCCAGGCGTGACCAGCGCGTGCACGCCGGGGAAGATCTCCTCGCCATCGGTGATCGGCACGTGGTGCTTGGCCAGCGGCTCGATCACCGCGGTGCGCGATGAGCCGCCCGGCATCGTCTCGCCGCGTTCGTGCGGCGCCCATTCCGAGGCCGCGACGAGGTAGCGCGCGTTCGGGAAGAACGGCCGGTAGCCGCCGTTGCCGTCGCGCACGAACGCCCAGCCGGTGTGGTCGACGTGCAGGTGGGTGAAGGCGAGGGCCTCGACGTCCGCAGGCTCTCGACCGAGCGCGGCCAGCGTGTCGGGCAGCGCGCCGCTGTTGGCCGGGCCGAGCACGGCCGAGCCGACCGTGAAGTTCGCGATCATCTCGCCAAGACCCGCGTCGATCAGCAGGAACCGGCCGTTGCGTTCGACCAGCAGCGCACCGGCCGGCATGGCAACGCGGCCCTCCGCGTCGGCCGCGTCCGGGTGGGCGGCCCAGTAGTCGGCCGGGATCTCGGGAAAGAACACGGCGCCACTCAGCGCCATGGCGCCGTCGATGACGTATGTGGCGCGCACGTCGCCGAACTCCAACGTCCGCACCGCCGACTGCTCGTTCAGCGACCCGAATCCCGGCTCCGTCATGGCGGTCCGCTCCCTTCGCCCGATCAGTTCCTCCGATCGAACTTAGAGCGGTTCATGGCTGTTCCTCGACGACCGGCCGGGTGACCGCGCTCAGAGCTGGCGCAGCATGGCGAGCGGGTTCTCCACGCAGTCGGCGACGAAGCGCAGGAAGCCGCCTGCCGTGCCGCCGTCGCAGACGCGGTGGTCGAAGGCCAGCGTCAGCTCGGTGATGCTGCGCGCGACGATCTCGTCGTCCACCACCCACGGCCGCTTGATGATCCGGCCGATGCCGAGGATGGCCACCTCGGGGTGGTTGATGATGGCCGCCGAACCGTCCACTCCGAACACGCCGTAGTTGTTGACGGTGAAGGTGCCGCCGGTGAGTTCGGTGGGCGCGAGTTGGCCGTCGCGGGCGCGCTGGGTGCGTTCGCCGAGGGCGAGCGAGAGCTGTTCGACGGACATCGCGTGCGCGTTCGGCACCACCGGCACGACAAGGCCGCGGTCGGTCTGGGCGGCGAAGCCGAGGTGCACGGCGTCGCCGAGCAGGATCTCGTCGTCGACGATGCGCGCGTTGAGTTCCGGATAGCGGCGCAGGCCGAGCACGGCGAATTTGGCGAGCAGCGCGAGCAGGCTGATCTTGGGTTCGGTGCTGACCGCGTTGAGGGTCGAGCGGATGTCGAGCAGCGCGGTCGCGTCCACGTCGACCCAGACGGTGGCCTCGGGGATCTCCCGACGCGAGCGGCTGAGCTTGTCCGCGACGGTCTTGCGCAGGCCGCGCAGCGGAATCCGCCGGACGTCGTCGGCTGGTGCCACGGCCACGGGTTCGGGTTGCGCCTGCGCCTTGATGGCGCGTTCGACGTCGGCGCGAACGATCAGGCCGTCCGGGCCGGAGCCGATCACCTCGCGCAGTTCGATGCCGGCTTCCCTGGCCATCCTGCGCACCAGCGGCGACACCACGGCGATTCGTCCACTGTGGACTTTGCTGAGCCTGGTCTCGGCGACCGAGGTGCGCGCCCGGCCCCGGCGCCGACGGCGGGTGCCGGCCGAACCGGTGCCGTAGCCGATCAGCACGTTGCCACTGCCCTCGTTGCCACTGCCCTCGTCGCCACTGCCCTCGTCGGCCGTGATCACTCCGGGTTCCTGGAAGCCCTCGGTCGTGGTCTCGTCGACGGTGATCAGTGGGGTGCCGACGGCGAGCGTGGCGCCCGCGTCGCCGTGCAGTTCGGTGACCGTGCCGGCGAACGGGACCGGCACCTCGACGATCGCCTTGGCGGTCTCCACCTCGGCGATGACCTGGTCGACGTGCACGACGTCGCCCGGCGTGACCCGCCAGGACACGATCTCCGCCTCGGTGAGCCCCTCACCGAGGTCGGGCAGGTTGAACACGGACATCTACCGGGTCACCTCCGGCCACTGCAACTTCTCGATCGCGTCCAGGATGCGGTCGACGCTGGGCAGATGGTGGGATTCCAGGTTCGGCGGCGGGTACGGGATGTCGAACCCGGCGACGCGCAGGACCGGCGCCTCCAGGTAGTGGAAGCAGCGTTCGGACAGCGTCGCCGCGACCTCGGCGCCGTAGCCGCAGAACCGGCTCGCCTCGTGCACGACGACGGCTCGCCCGGTGCGCGCGACGGCGGCGGCAACGGTCTCCTCGTCGAACGGCGAGAGGCTGCGCAGGTCGATCACCTCGGCGCTGATGCCGTCCTCGGCGGCGGCCTCGGCCGCTTCCAGCGTGGTGCCCAGCGCTCCCCCGTAGCTGATCAGCGTGACGTCCGTGCCGGCGCGGCGGACCAGCGCGCGGTCGATGCCGGCGCCGGTCGACTCCAGCGCTGCGCTCTCCTTGGCCCAGTAGCGGCGCTTGGGTTCGAGGAAGATCACCGGGTCCGGGCAGTCGATGGCCTGGCGCAGCAGCGTGTAGGCGTCGGCCGGGGTCGCGGGCGTGACGACGCGCAGGCCGGGCGTGTGCGTGTAGTACATCTCGGAGGAGTCGCAGTGGTGCTCGACGCCGCCGATGCCGCCCCCGTACGGAATCCGAATGACGATCGGCAGCTCGACCTTGCCCCGCGTCCGGTTGCGCAGTTTGGCCAGATGGCTGGTGATCTGCTCGAACGCGGGATAGGCGAACGCGTCGAACTGCATCTCGACGACCGGCCGCAGGCCGTTCATGGCCATGCCGATCGCGGTGCCCACGATGGCCGACTCGGCGAGGGGCGTGTCGAACACGCGGCCGTCGCCGAAGCGCTTGGCCAGGCCGTCGGTCACTCGGAAGACGCCGCCCAGGGTGCCCACGTCCTCGCCGAAGACGAGCACCCGGTCATCGGCGGCGAGCGCGTCGGCAAGGGCCTGGTTGAGCGCGCCGGCCATGGTGACCGGGGCGGGCGCGGTGACGAGGTCCGAGACTCGTTCGGCAACGCTGGTCATCGCTGACCCTCCTGTTCTGCGGCGATCTCGTCGAGCAGGTCCTGCTCCTGGCGGCGCAGCGCCGGGGTCTGGGTCGCGTAGACGTTGCGGAACAACTCGCGCGGGTCGTGCTTGGTGTCGATGTTCATCCGGCCGCGCAGCGCGGTCGCCTCGGCCTCCGCGGTTGCCGCGAGGTCGGCCTCGGCGGCCTCGGTGAGCAGGCCGCGTTCGGTCAGGTGGGCGCGCAGCCGGTCGATCGGGTCCTTGGCCAGCCAGGTCTGCACCTCGTCGCGGTCGCGGTAGCGGGTGGCGTCGTCGGCGTTGGTGTGCGCCTCGATCCGGTAGGTGATCGCCTCGATCAGCGTCGGGCCCTCACCTCGCGACGCGGCGGCGACCGCCTCACTGACCACCGCGTACACGGCGGCCGCGTCGTTGCCGTCGACGAGCACCGAGCGCATGCCGTAGCCGATGCCCTTGTGCGCGAGCGAGGGCGCGTGGGTCTGCTTGCTCAGCGGCACGCTGATCGCGTAGCCGTTGTTCTGCACGAAGAACACGGTCGGAGTGTTGAACACGGCCGCGAAGTTGAGCGCCTCGTGCGTGTCGCCCTCGCTGGTGGCGCCGTCGCCGAGCAGCACGAGCGACACGGTGTCCTCGTGCTTCACCGTGGCCGCGTGCGCGAGGCCGACCGCGTGCAGCGTGTTGGTGGCCAGCGGCGTGCACTGCGGAGCGACGCGGTGCTGGTTCGGGTCGTAGCCGCAGTGCCAGTCGCCCCGCAGCAGCGAGAGCACCTCGACCGGGTCGACGCCCCGGGAGACGATCGCGACCGAGTCGCGATAGGTCGGGAACAGCCAGTCCTGCTCGCGCAGCGCGGCGACCGCGCCGATCTCGCTCGCCTCCTGGCCGTGCGCGGACGGGTAGACGGCGAGTCTGCCCTGTTTGGTGAGGGCGGTGGCCTGCTGGTCGAACCGGCGACCGAGCACCATGCCCCGGTAGAGCCGCAGCAGGACGTCGTCGGCCGGCATCGTCAGGCCCGAATCGGCGACCAACGAGCCGTCCGGGTCGATCAGGCCGACTGGTGCGTCGGTCGGCAGTAACGCCGAGGAGGCATTCGGTGTCGGTGAGTGCACGACGGGCCTCCGATCATTGAGACAGTTAGCTCGAATAATCTGCCTTTTCCGATCAAACCTCCAGGTCAGCGACGTCATCAGAGACCGACGGCTGGCATTGGCGGTATCGTCTGGACGTATGGCGTCCCATAACCGGCGATCCGCCCCGATCGATGGACAAATGGCCGGGCTCGACCCGACTGACCTGCGACTCATCGCCGAGTTGAAGACCGACGGCCGCGTTTCCATGCGCGCGCTGGCCGAGCGGCTGCACATCTCCCGGGCGGGCTGCTACTCGCGGGTGGAGCGGTTGCAGCAGGAGGGGATCATCACCGGTTACACGGCGCTGACCGACCCGAAGAAGCTGGGCCAGTCGCTGGCGGCGTACGTGTACGTGAAGGTGAGTCAGCACTCCTGGCAGGCGGTGCGCGAGATGATGGCGCAGGTGCCGGAGATCGAACACGGCAGCCTGGTGGCCGGCGAGAACGACCTCATCCTGTTCGTCCGCACCACGGACACGGACAGCCTGCGCGAACTGGTGCTGTTCAAGTTGCAGAGCATGCCGGACGTGCTGTCCACCCGCACCGAGTTGGTCTTCGACGAACTGTGAGTTCGACGTCTCCCCGATTCAGGGAAACGCCGAACTCACAAATTCCTTTATGGACAGACGGTCGTGGTCCGTCCGGTCAGCGCGACATGGCCGGCACGGTCGGGTTGTCCCGATCGCGCCGAATGGTCACCGGGGCGAATCGAACCGTGGCGGGCTCGACCCGCCGGACCGGCTTGTTCGCCTCGGCTTGCCGTGCCCGAGGCTCGAACACGTCCTGTTCGCTGTCGGCATCGATCCGGGCAGCTCGCGCCAACCGAACGACCAGGACCGCGCACGCCAGAACAACGACGCCGAACAGGATTATCGTCAACACCAATAACTCCCGAGCACAGTCTGGAATCACTTCGGTTTTTGCTGTGTACCCATTATGACGCAGCCGAACCCACCAGGTTGGCCAGCGACAGACTTGAGCTGGGTCACAATGCGAGAGAACCGTTGGCACACAAGGGATGTTTCACTTTTCCTTGCCAGCAAACATTTTTTCTTGACCCGATGGAGTGGTGTCACCAGACTCGACACCGACCGAGAGTAGCGTCGCGCCGATCGCGCCGGAGGCGAGCACGCACGCGAGGCCGCCGCACCACAGACTGAACCGGACGAGCGCGGGGGCGGGCCGCAACCGAGTTTTCAGCCGGGCAGGATCACCTCGGCGAGCACCGCCCGGTGGTCGGTTTCGGGCACCTCGAACACGCGGTAGTCGGCGACCGCGGCGCGCCGGTCGACCAGCACGTGGTCGAGGGTGACGCGGGGTGGGAACCCGGACGAGGGCCAGGTGCCGCGCAGGCCGCCGCCGCGCAGGGCCGCGGCGTCCTGGTAGCCGGTGCGCAGCAGCTTGCGGAACACGGCGTGGTCGAGGGTGGCGTTGAAGTCGCCCGCGAGTATCCGAATCGGACCGTCCGCTGTGACGGCCGGCATCCCGGCCATCTCCGACTTCCAGTCGGCCGCCGACATGGTCGGCGGCACCGGGTGCACGGCGACCACGTCGACCGCGGCCGTGCCGAGATCGACGCGCGCGCTGGGCTGTTCGAGCCGGGACGGGCCGGCCAGGTCGAGCGGTTGCAGCGGGTGCCGGGAGGCGATGCCGGTGCCGCGACCGTCCTCGACCGGCTGGAACACCCGGTGCGGCAGCAGCTCGAACAGCCCGGCCCGGTCCAGGTCCTCCGCTGCCTCCGGGGTCAGCTCGACCACGTGCAGCACGTCGACGTCCTGCGCGCGGACCAGTTCGACAATGGCCTTCACGTCGCCTCTGCCCAGATAGATGTTGCTCGCCAACAGACGCAGTCGCGGCCCGCTCAGGGCCGGCTGCCGGCTCGGCATCGCCCTGGGCAGGATCTGCGCACCGAGCAGCACGGTCAGCGCGAGCACTCCCCCGCCGATCGGGAGCTGACCGAGGCCGATCAGCAGCCCACCGAGGACCAGGCCGACGGGAACGAAGTACGGGGTCATGGCCAGCAGCGCCGCGGTGACCACGGGGCCGTCGACACCCGCAAGCCGGAACAGGACGAAAACGGCGAACAGTGCGGCCAGGATCTCGAGTACGGTCACCCGTCCAGCATGCCCGACCGGTGCGGTGGTCTGTTCGGGAATAGGTATTCTCGCTGTTCGCGGGCTTGGTTGGAGCAAAGGTGGCGGGCAGTGGGCACGGTCTGGATCTGGACGCTGTTCGCGGTCGGTGTCGTGATCATCGTCGCCACCGCGATCAGCGTGGTCGGCACGCTGGTCGTGCCGCGCGGGTACGACTCGCGCATCTCGCGGGCCTCCGATCGCGCGGTCGACCTCGCGTTCATGCTGATCACCCGGCCGATCAAGACCTTCATCCGGCGCGACGCGATCCTCGCCTGGCAGTCGCCGATCAGCCTGCTGGTGCGGCTCGCGCTGTGGATCGGGCTGTTGCTGGTCGGCTACGCGCTCGTGCTCACCCCGGTGGTGCCGAACTCGCTGCCGCAGGCCTTCGCCGAGGCCGGGTCGTCCATGTTCACCCTCGGCTACGCGCCACC
This sequence comes from Pseudonocardiaceae bacterium, assembly GCA_035948315.1. Taxonomy (GTDB): domain Bacteria; phylum Actinomycetota; class Actinomycetes; order Mycobacteriales; family Pseudonocardiaceae; genus CAJCJE01. The sequence continues at coordinate 27,405 of DASZJG010000052.1, forward strand.
GACCAACAACGGCAGTTCGGCACTGGACTATGTGGCCGCCTACACCGGACTGGTCGTGGTGGGCCTGCAGGTCGGTTATCTGCCGACCCTCTACGCCGCGTTCAACCGCCGGGAAACCCTGGTGACCCTGCTGGTCGCGCGGTCC
>DASZJG010000053.1:0-114948 GCA_035948315.1 Pseudonocardiaceae bacterium
CAGCAGCACGGGGCGTCGCTGTTCTCCAAGGACGGCAACACCCCGCAGTTCGACTCCCCGCAGGAAGTCGCGGGCGTCGAGCAGTACATCAACCTGATGGCGCAGGCCAAGATCGTCAACACCTCGGACGCCGAGTACTCCAACGGCACCGAGGCGTTGCAGGACTTCGCGTCCGGCAAGGTCGCCATGGTGATGTGGCAGGGCGCCGACGGTTCGCTCAAGACCGACGGGATGAGCACCGCCGACTACGGCATCGCGCCGATGCCGCTGCCCGCGTCGGGCCAGGGCAACCAGGTGAACAGCATGGTCGCCGGCATCAACATCTCCATCTTCAAGAACACGAAGAACAAGGACGGCGCGATCAAGTTCGTCAAGTTCATGACGTCCACGCCGATCCAGGAGGAGCTGAACGCGGCCTACGGCTCGCTGCCCACGGTCAAGTCGGCCTACTCCGACCCGGCCTTCCAGACGCCTACCGACAAGGTGCTCCAGGAAGTGCTCGGCACGACCTCGGCGCCACTGCCGCAGGTGGCCAAGGAGAGCCAGTTCGAGACCGCGGTCGGTGAGCAGATGAAGGCGTTGTTCGCGGACGCCGCCAGTGGTAAGCCCATCAACGACGCCACCGTGAAGGCCGCGCTCACCACCGCCAACCAGCAGATGGCCGCCGGTGGCTGACGATCCGTGCCGACTGATGTGGCCGCACCGCTGAAGGGAGCCGTTGGCTGATGGCGCTCACGACCCCCAGCGCGCCCCGCCGTACCGAGCCTCGGCCCGGTACGGCGGGCGCGCCCGCCCACGCCGCACCGAAGCTGCCCAGGTTCCGCAAGCTGCGCAAGCTCGGCCTGCCCTACCTGTTCCTGCTGCCCGCGCTGCTGCTGGAGCTGCTGATCCACCTCATCCCGATGGTCTGGGGTGTGGTCATGAGCTTCCTCAAGCTCACCCAGTTCTACATCGCGAACTGGACGCAGGCGCCGGGCGCCGGGTTCGACAACTACAAGGTCACCATCGACTTCGGCGGGCCGATCGGGTCCGCGCTGCTGCATTCGCTGTTGATCACCGTCGAGTACACGGTGCTCTCGGTCGGGATCTCCTGGTTCATCGGCACCGCGGCCAGCATCCTGATGCAGCGCAGTTTCTGGGGTCGCAGCCTGCTCCGCACGCTGTTCCTGATCCCCTACGCGCTGCCGGTCTATGCCGCGGTCATCGTGTGGAGCTTCATGCTCCAGCGCGACACCGGCCTGGTCAACCACGTCATCGTGGACCAGCTGCACCTCACCGCGACGAGGCCGTTCTGGCTGATCGGCAGCAACAGCTTCTGGTCCATGCTGGTCGTGTCGGTGTGGCGCAACTGGCCCTTCGTGTTCCTGTGCGTGACCGCCGGTCTCCAGTCCATCTCGCCGGAGATGTACGAAGCGGCCACTTTGGACGGTGCGAGTATCGGCCAGCAGATCCGCAAGGTCACCATGCCGCTGCTGCGCCCGGTCAACCAGGTGCTCGTGCTGGTGCTGACCCTGTGGACGTTCAACGACTTCAACACGCCCTACGTGCTGTTCGGCCAGTCGCCGCCGCAGCAGGCCGACGTGATCGCCATCCACATCTACCAGAACTCGTTCGTGACCTGGAACTTCGGCGTCGGCTCGGCGATGTCCGTGTTGTTGCTGCTGTTCCTGCTGGTCATCACCAGCGTGTACCTGCTGATCACGAACAGGAGGCGGCAAGTTGCGTGAGCCACAGTGGTTCAAGTGGACCCGGCGGATCGGGCTGACTCTGCTCCTGCTGTTCACCCTGATCCCGGTCTACGCGATGATCACCTCCGCGCTCAAGCCGCTCGGTGACGTGCAGGCCGCGTTCCGCTGGATCCCGACGCACCTGACCATCCAGCCGTTCATCGACATGTGGTCGACGATCCCGCTGGCGACCTACTTCACCAACAGCGCGATCGTGGCGACCAGCGCGACCGTGTTCTCGGTGATCGTCGCGCTGTTCGCGTCCTACGCACTGAGCCGCTACGACTTCCCCGGCAAGGGGTTGTTCAAGATCACCGTGCTGTCCACCCAGATGTTCCCGGGCATCCTGTTCCTGCTGCCGCTGTTCCTGATCTTCGTCAACCTCGGCAACGACCTCGGAATCCAGCTGTTCGGCAGCAGGCTCGCGCTGATCATCACCTACCTGACCTTCACTCTGCCGTTCTCGATCTGGATGCTGGTCGGCTATCTCGACTCGATCCCGCGCGACCTCGACGAGGCCGCGAAGGTGGACGGCAACGGCGCGATCGGCGCGCTGCTGCGGGTGGTCGTGCCGGCTGCCATGCCGGGCATCATCGCGGTCGCGGTGTACTCGTTCATGACGGCCTGGGGCGAGGTGCTGTTCGCCTCGGTGATGACCAACGCGCAGACCAAGACGCTCGCCGTCGGACTACAGGGTTATTCCACGCTCAACCAGGTGTACTGGAACCAGGTGATGGCCGCTTCGCTCGTGGTGAGCATTCCGGTCGTCGTTGGATTCCTGCTGCTCCGCCGCTATCTCGTCGCCGGCCTCACCGCGGGTGCCGTGAAGTAGTACCGGATCTGTTCCCACCGGCCCGACCGGGGCCGGTGGTCGCGCTCGCTCTTGTGAACCCAAGGAGTCCGCACAGATGACCGATTTCCCCGCCCTCGCCCCGGATTTCACCTGGGGGGTGGCCACTTCCGCCTATCAGATCGAAGGGGCGGTGGCCGAGGACGGCCGATCACCCTCCATCTGGGACACCTACTCGCACACGCCGGGGCGCATCGACAACAACGACACCGGTGACGTGGCCTGCGATCACTACCACCGCTGGCCTGAGGACATCGCGCTGATGCGCGAACTCGGCGTGGACGCCTACCGCTTCTCCATCGCCTGGCCGCGCATCCTTCCGGCCGGCGGCGGCGCGGTGAACCAGGCCGGCATCGACTTCTACGACCGGCTGGTGGACGGGTTGCTGGCGGCCGGCATCCGGCCGTTCGCGACGCTCTACCACTGGGACCTGCCGCAGGTGTTGCAGGATCAGGGCGGCTGGCCGGAACGGGCGACCGCGGAGCGGCTGGCCGAGTACACGGCGGTGGTCGCGCGGAAGCTGGGCGACCGGGTGAGCGACTGGATCACCATCAACGAGCCGCTGTGCTCGGCGTGGATCGGCTACCTGGAAGACCGGATGGCGCCCGGCCATTCGGACATCACCGAGGCGGTGCGCGCCTCCTACCACCTGCTGCTCGGCCACGGCCTGTCCGCCGCCGCGATCCGCGCGGAGGCGAAGCTGCCGGCGCAGGTCGGCATCGTGATCAACCCGAGCCCGTGCGAGCCGGCGACCAACTCGCCGGAGGACATCGCGGCGGCCGAGCGCGCGGACGGGCACACCAACCGCTGGTGGCTGGACCCGGTCTTCGGTCGCGGCTTCCCGGCCGACATGCGTGAGCTGTACGGCGTCGACCTGCCCGAACAGCCGGGCGACAACGACATCATCGCTACGCCGATGGACTTCCTCGGGGTGAACTACTACTTCCGGATGATCGCCGCGAACGACCCGGAAGGCCCGATTCCGTACGCCAGGCAGGTCCACGTGCCGGGCGTGCCGCGCACGTACATGGACTGGGAGGTCAACCCGGAGGGTCTGGAGAAGCTGCTGGTCCGGATCGCCAAGGAGTACCAGCCCGCCAAGATCTACATCACCGAGAACGGTTCGGCCTACGACGACAAACTCGGCCCGAACGGCTCGGTGGACGACCCGGATCGTGCCGCCTACCTGCACTCGCACCTGGCGGCGGTCGACCGGGCGGCCGCGAGTGGCGTGCCGATGGCCGGCTACTTCGCATGGTCCTTTTTGGACAACTTCGAGTGGGCCTACGGCTACGACAAGCGCTTCGGCCTTGTGCACGTCGACTACGAGACCCAGGTCCGCACGGTCAAGACCAGTGGTCGCCGCTACGCCGACGTGATCCGCGCCCACCGCGGCGACTGAAGCTCGATGCGCCCGCCCTCGTCCAGGGGGTGAGGGCGGGCGCATCATCGCCGGCCCATCTTGGCCAGACAAGTTCCGAACTTGTACCTACTGGACGCGCGCAGCACGCCTGATATTCGACCGACGTTCACGGCGGGCCACCACGGTGGCCTGAGCTGACCACGAGTCAGCCTTCCCTGCAACGGAGGTCGATTCTGTTGTCTCCCATCAATCGTCGTACCCTCCTCGGCTCGGCCGCCGCGCTCGGCGCCGGTGCCGCGCTCGGCTTACCCGGCTCGATCGCGCAGGCCATGGCGGCCGCGCCGAGTACCGGCACGCTCGACTCGGTCCAGCACGTGGTCATCTTCATGCAGGAGAACCGGAGTTTTGATCACTACTTCGGTGCGCTCCAGGGCGTTCGCGGCTTCGGCGACACCTCGTTGCTGCGCTTTCCGAGTGGTTCCAACGTGTGGCGGCAGACCACGAAGGGCAGCAGCTCCGGTGGCAACGTGCTGATGCCCTTCCACCTGGACACCAAGACCACCGACGCGCAGCGCGTCACCGATCTGGACCACTCCTGGTCCGGCACGCACAGCGCCTGGCACGGCGGGCTGTACAACAACTGGATCCCGGCCAAGACCGCGCTGACCATGGGTTACTACGCCCGCGCGGACATCCCGTTCCAGTACGCGCTCGCGGACGCGTTCACCATCTGCGACCAGTACTTCTGCTCGACCATGGCGCCGACCAACCCGAACCGCCTCTACCAGTGGACCGGCTGGATCGACCCGAACGGCACGGCGGGTGGTCCGGTGACCGACAACTCGGAGGCCGGCTACTCCTGGACCACCTACCCGGAGATGCTGCAGAACGCGGGCGTGAGCTGGCGGGTCTACCAGGAGGCGGACAACTTCGACGACAACCCGCTGGCCTGGTTCACCCAGTTCCAGAACGCGTCGACGAGTTCTCCGCTCTACACCAACGGCCTGGCTCGCGTCTCGTCCGTGTCCGCCGCGATCGGCGCGGACATCGCGGCCGGGACGTTCCCTCGGGTGTCGTGGGTGGTCGCGCCGACCGCCGACTCCGAGCACCCGGCCAACCCGCCCGCGTACGGTGCGGACTTCGTCAGCGGCGTGCTGTCCGCGATCGCTGCCGACCAGAACACCTGGAACTCCACGGTCGTCTTCCTGAACTTCGACGAGAACGACGGCTTCTTCGACCACGTCGCCCCGCCGGTGCCGCCATCGGGCACGGCCGACGAGTTCGTCAGCGGCACGCCGATCGGCCTCGGGCCCCGGGTGCCGATGACGGTGATCTCGCCGTGGAGCACCGGCGGCCGGGTCTGTTCGCAGGTGTTCGACCACACCTCGCCGCTTCAGTTCGTGGAGCAGTGGACCGGCGTACAATGCCCCAACATCTCGGCCTGGCGGCGTACCGTGTGCGGGGATCTGTTGTCCGCCTTCAACTTCAGCGCCTCGCCCGCGTCCTTCCCGACCAACCTACCGGCCACCGCGCCGCTGGTCGCCGCGGCCAACGCGGAGCAAAGCCTGCCCGCGGCCAAGGCGCCGTCGAGCAACACCACGCTGCCGACGCAGGAGTCGGGTGACCGGCCCGCGCAGGCCATCGGCTACGTCTTCAACACCACCTCCTGGACGGACACCAGCACCGGCCGGATCTGGTTCAAGACGGTCAGCTCGGGCTCGCTCGGCGGCGGCTTCACCGCCTACACGGTCAACGACCGCACCTACGCGGCCTGGACCTACACCTGTCCGTCGAACGGCTCGATCTCCGACTACTTCAGCGCGCAGACCTACGGTGCCGGCAAGTACGACATCGACCTGCACGGGCCGGACGGCTACCTGCGCGGCTTCCAGGGCAACGTGAACACCTGGACGAACTCCGCGCTCGCCCATCCGGAGGCCGCCGTGACCGACAACGGCGACGGCGCCACCCTCACGCTGACCTTGACCAACGCGGGCAGCGTTGCCGCGGTGTTCACCGTCGGCGCGAACGTCGCCTACCTGTCGGCCGGCGGCGGCGCGGTCCAGGTGACCGTCGCCGCGGGCGGCAGCACCCAGGTCAAGCTCGACGCGACCTCCGCGGGCCGCTACGACGTCACGGTGACCGCGAACGTGGGTGACGGCTTCGCCCGCCGCTTCGCCGGTCGGCTCTACGCCTGAGAAATCGTTGGCCCGGCACTGCCGGTGCCGGGCCAACCCCCAGCGTCTACGTCCAGAGGTAGGTCACGGTCACGTAGCCGTTGTCGTTGAGGCCGACGTCGTAGAAGGTGCCGTCGGCCAGGTCGATGCCGGCCGGGTTGGAGGGCATGCCGCCCTGGTCGTCGTAGCCGCCGTTGTAGCCGTTGTCATAGGCGGCCTGGGCCTCGGGTGTGCCCTGGGCGAGGTCGCCGTACTCGGCGCGGTTGGCGTCCCAGTAGTCGTCGTAGATGTTCCACGGCCCGATGTCCCACACCGGCGCGGTTTCACACGAGGACGGGCCGCACACCTGCACGGAGTAGTCGTCGGTGCCCTGGTTGGACAGCACCGAACCGGAGGGCAGCGCGACGAAGTGGTCGTTGTCCACGATCACGTGTCCGTTGGCCGTCGTCCCGCCGACCAGGCCCTCGCGGGTGGCGAAGACCTGATAGCTCTCCTGGGCGGGCGCGTAAGGGCCGGCCACAGTGGACGATGTGGTGCGCGAGGCGGCCAGCCTGAGGTCGCGGATCGTCGGGCTCTGGCCAGACGTGTTGTCCTGCAAGGTGATCCGTGCCTGGATGACCGAAGTGGACGAACTCAGCGTCCGGCCGCTCGGTGTCCACTCGGTCCAGCTCCGGTCGGGCAGTTGGCCGCGCACGTCGATGTTCAACCGGGCGCCGTTCGGCACCGTGTCGGTCGGGATCGCGGTGATGTGGTTGGCCGGCGTGGTCAGGGTGTGCGGCGCCAGGACCGCCATGCCGTAGCCGGGCGCGGTGGCCTGGGCGGCGGGATGCATTCTGCTGTTCGCGATCCGTAACTGTCCCGCCGAGTGGTCGATGTTGGTCGACGACGTCGGCTGGGCCAGGTTCTCCTGCCAGACGGGTGATGTGTGCGGGCTCGGTGTCGCCACTGTCGACGCTGTCGCCGCCGTGGCACCGGCTGCCAGTCCGATGCCCGTGGCGAACGCCAGTAATACCGCTGTCACGCGCCGATCCATGATGCCTCCCCAGTCGAATCAATGGATGTGCTGGATCAGCGTGACAAGCATCCGAAAAAACAACAAGCAACGAAAAATTATCGCATTAGGTTAACAATTGACGAGCCTCTCGAACGGACTAGCGTGTTGACCATGTCGTTGACGGACAAGGTCACGTACGCCCTCGCCCATCCCGCGACCGACGACGCGTTCGATCCGCACGCCGAGCTGGCCGACCTGCTCGGCGGGGTCGGCCTGAGCGCGGCGGACGCGGGCGCCACCATCACCTTCGACGGCGCCGACCCGGTCGTGCCGAGCACGCTGCGGCTCGGCGGTGCGGCCGGGATCGCACTGGTCGCCAAGTCGGTGGCGATGGCCAAGCTGTGGCGCACGCGCGGCGGAGCGGGCCAGGACATCGCGGTCGACCTGCGGGTCGCGCCGCACCGGCTGTGCCCGTTCTACGACCGGAAATGGGAACTGCTCAACGGCTATCCGCCGGTGTCCGGCGCGAACCCGAGCCCAGCGTTCGGCTTCGCCTTCTACCGCACCGCGGACGAGCGTTGGGTGATGCCGCTCAACCCGTATCCGAAGATCAAGGTCGCCGCGCAGAAGCTGCTCGACGTGCCGGACGACGAGCCGCGCGTCGCGGCGGCGATCGCCAGGTGGAACGCGCGCGACCTGGAGGCGGCCGGCGCCGAGGCCGGCGTTGTGCTGCCGATGCTGCGCTCGACCGGGGAACTGCTCGCCGAACAGCACTATCGCGAAGCCCTCGCCGACCTGCCGCTGGTCGAGATCACCAGGATCGGTGACAGCGTCCCGATGCCGCTGCCGCCCGGCGTCGCCGATCCGCTCACCGGGGTGCGGGCGCTGGGCATGGGGCACGTGATCGCGGGCGCCGGCACCGGGCGCGCGCTCGCGCTGCACGGCGCGGACGTGCTGAACCTGTGGCGGCCGGGCGAACTGGAACACGAGAACACCTACGCGACCGCGAACGTCGGCGTCCGCTCGGCCACGCTCGATCCGTACTCGGCGGACGGTCGGACGCGGATCGCGGCGCTGCTCGCGGACGCGGACGTGTTCTTCGCCAACCGACGCCCCGGCTACCTGAGCACGATCGGCCTGTCCGCCGAGCAGACCGCCGCGCTGCGGCCGGGCATCATCCACGCGAGCACCACGCTCAACGGGCTCACCGGGCCGTGGGCGAACTGGGTCGGCTTCGACCAGACAGCAGGAAGTCTGGTCGGCATGATGACCATGGAGGGCGACGGCGAGACGCCCGCGCTGCCGCCGATCGTCGTGGTCAACGACTACATCGTGTCCTGGCTGCTGGCCATGGGCATCGCCGAGGCGCTGAGCCGCCGGGCGAATCAGGGTGGCAGCTACCGGGTGCACGTCTCGCTGACCCGCGCCGCGCTGTGGATCCTCAGCATGGGCGTTTTCGACCGCGCCTACGCCATCGAGACGGCGGGCCGCGGCGAGCGGCACGCCTACCTCGATCCGGAAACGTTCACTGTGGACACTCCGCTGGGCCGCTACCAGGGCGTCACCGAGCAGGTGCGGATGTCCCTCACGCCGGGCCGGTACCGGTTCCCGCTGCTGCCGCGCGGTGCGGCGCAACCCTCCTGGCTGGAGTGAGCGCGGTGCTGAGAACTACTAACACAATGCCTGTTCGGCTCGCGACGCCCAGGCACGCGATCTACGGCGTTGTCGTCGTCCCCGGTACAACAGAGGTACCGGGAACTCCACTCGTCACGCCCCCTGCAAGACAGCTCACGCACCTGGACGCCGCTCCCTGATCGAACAACACTGTGTTAGCAGTTCTTAGACCGCCCACGTCTCGATGGCGTTGTCGGTGACGGTGGCCGGCGCGCCGCGCCGCTGGGTGCGGTTGGTCCAGGTCATCAGCGGACCGGTCGCGCAGGTGGTGACCAGCGCCATGACCAGGCAGCTCAGGAACATCGCCGGGGTCAGGATGCCGGCGTGGAAGCCGGCCTGGAGGGCGACGATCTCGGTGAGGCCGCGCGTGTTGAGCAGGGCGCCGACCCGGGCCGAGGTGATCCGCGAGTAGCCGGCCAGCCGCGCGCCGGCATAGCCGCCGGACAGCTTGCCGAGCATGCCCAACGCGGTCACCACCACGATGGCCAGCCACGGCACCGACGAGAACGGCTTGGCGAACACCTCAAGGCCGGTCTCCACGAAGAACACCGGCACGAAGGCCAGCCCCAGCATGGTCACCCAGCGCACGGGCAGCGCCCAGCCGACCGGGCGCTCCTCGACGGACAGGTCGGTCTCCTTGGCGGGCGGCTTGTTGCCGGGAACCGCGAGGCCGACCAGGAAGGCGCCGAACACCGAGGACAGGCCGAGCGCGGACACCAGGTTCGCGCAGCCGATCGCCGCGACGCCGATCAGCACCGCGACCACCACCGGATAGCGGCCGGCGAACCGGCCTGCGGCCTCGGCGCGCAGCGCCCTGCGAATGCCGACGCTCACCACGACGCCGACCAGCAGCGTCAGGATGGCCACACCCGCGTTGCTCAGCTTCCCGCTGGCCAGTCCGATCGCGACCGCGAGCAGCGGCCAGGCGACCGCGTCCACGACCGCGGCGGCGCTCAGCGAGAGCCTGCCGGGCAGCGACGCGGTGAGCTTGCGGTCGGCCAGGATCCTGGCCAGCACCGGTACCGCGGTGACCGCCAGCGAGACCGCGAGCACCAGGATGAACGCGGACACCGGCGCGCTGCCGCGCAGCCTCGGATCGTGCTCGGCCAGCAGCCAGCCGGCCAGCACGACGCCCGAAGCCAGCGGCGGCACCAGCGCGCCCGCGGTGACCCAGCCCAGCGAGGCGATCCGGGTGCCGATCAGCGAGCCGCGCAGCTCGTGCGCGACGCCGACCAGGAACAGCGCCAAGCCCGCGTTGCCGAGGATGCCCAGGTTGGCCACGACCTTCGTCGGCAGCAACGCGTCCAGTACGCCGCGATTGGTCGCGGCCAGCAGGATCGGCACGGCCAGCAGGCCGACCGCGAGTTCGCCCATGACGGTCGGCTGCCGCAGCAGGCGCGCCAGCATCCGTCCGAGCCACCCGATGACCAGCACGACCGCGACCACTGCCGCGGTCTGCCCGATGATTGCGACACTCACCCGCCCAGTGTGCGAATCGATCGACCCCGATGGGCCGGACTGTGACGCGGCCGGGAAGACTTTGTCAGATGCAGGAGGACGAACTGTCGGCGCGGCCGGCCAACCGGGTGGACATCTATACCGACGGTGCGTGCAGCGGCAATCCCGGACCGGGCGGCTGGGGCGCGCTGCTGCGATACGGCTCACACACCAGGGAGATGCACGGCGGCGAGGGGCCGACCACGACCAACAACCGGATGGAGCTGATGGCCGCCATCCAGGCGCTGGAAGCACTCACCCGGCCCGCCGAGGTCCGGCTGTTCACCGACAGCAGCTACCTGCGCAACGGCATTACCAGTTGGCTCGCTGGTTGGCAGCGCAACGGTTGGCTGACCAAGGACCGGAAACCGGTGAAGAACGCGGACCTCTGGCAGCGGCTGGCCAAGGCCGTCGAGCGGCACGAGGTCGAATGGCTGTGGGTGAAAGGCCATGCGGGTGACCCCGGCAACGAACGCGCGGACGCGCTGGCCAACCTTGGCATGGACGAGGTTCGGAAGTCGGCCCGGCAGGGCAACTAATACTTTCGTCGGTTCAGTAAAACCATTGTGGACAACCGACGATCGTCGGTGGGCGAACCCGCCGGGCGGGTGGTTGGCTGAATTTATGGTCAGTTAACAACCGGGGCACATCGTCGTCTTGCCATATCGGCTACCTTGCCATGAGGATTTGTTTTCGCCCACAACCAACTCCAGGTGGTGATGACGTTGTCCGCGCGGCAACCGAAGACCCTGCTCTACGTTGGCTGGACCGGTCAGCGCAATCTGGGCGACGACGCCATCGCGGACGCCGTGATCGCCAGACTCGGTGTCGTCGAGGACACACACGCCCCGTATGAAATGGTCGATCTGGCGAGACGCGCTGCCGGCGGGGCACTGGCCGGCAGCGCGCGGCGGGCACTGCTGCTCGGCGGCGGCACGGCGATCGGGCGGCGCAACTGGCGGTTCGTGCTCGCCGCCAATGGCGCGCTGCTGGCCAGGGCCAAGCCGTGGTTCATGATCGGCGCGGGCGTCGAGGACCCGGCCTTCCAGGGCCGCAACTCGTTCTCCGGCAACGGTGAACTGGCGCGGTGGCGCGGCATCTGCGGCAATTTCGAGGCGGTCACCGTGCGCGGGCCCCGGTCGGTCGAACTGCTGGAGAGCGTCGGCATCCCGACCAGGATGGTCGGTGACCCGGCGCTGCTGCACGAGCCTGCCGAGCGGGTCGAGCCGGAGGAGAAGCTGCTCGGCATCAATCTGGGCTTCGGCGACGACCTCTGGGGCCATGATCACGGTCGCGTCGTGGACGCGCTCGCGGACCTGGTGAAATCGTTGGCGGGAGAGGGGTGGCGGATACGTGCGCTGGTGGTGAACCCCAGGGACGAGCCGGCGATCCGGCAGTGCCTGCGCCGCTCGGGTGTCGGCGAGGACCGGGCCGAGGTGGTGCACACCGAGACCACCGAGAGTTTTTTCGCCGCGGTCGCATCGTGCACATTGCTTGTTGCCGAACGACTGCACGCACTGGTGCTCGCTGCGGCCGCCGGGGTCCCCGTTGTCGGTCTGGAATACCAGCCGAAATGCGCGGACTTTCTGGCCTCGGTCGGCGCCGTCGAGCGTGCGATCCGCACGGACAGAGTCACAGCGGAGGTTTTGCACGAACATATCATCGATCTTGTTGAGAACAGACAGTCGGAATCGGCTCGTCTGCTCGGCGAGGTGAGCGGGTTGCGTTCCCTGCTGACCGCCGAACTGGCCGGGATCAGACGTCGCGTGTCCGCTGACCAAGCTGAGCGACACTGAACAGGCCACGTCGGCGTAACTGAGCCAGTGGCGCGGCAATGGTGCCGATCACCCGGTCCAGTTCGCGTACCCGGTACATCGGGTTGGCGATGACCTCGGCATTGCAGTGCTGCTGTTGCCGGTGACCGGCCCGGTGTGACCGACCGGACAGTGAACCACCACTGATCCGGAACGCGGCCAGGCTGTCCTCGGTGCCGAACATCGGGCCGTGCGCGAGCAGGCGCAGCCACAGGTGGATGTCCAATACCAGGTTCATGTCCTCGACGAAACCACCCGCGGCGGTGAAAGCGTCCTGGTGAAACAACACCGATCCCGGTTCGCCCAGTGGATTTCCACCGTGCCGGATCACCCGACGGGCCACGCTGACCCGGTCGTGCTCGCCGAGCAGGCCGGACAGGCCCCGACCGGTGGCGAGGCGGCGGCCGGAGGCGTCAAGGAAGTCGCGCCGGCACACGGTCATGCTCAGTCGGGGATTCGCTTGCAGCACCTGATGTTGTACCCGCAAGCAGTCCGGTCTCAGTACGTCGTCGGCGCAGAGCAGTTTCACCAATGGGGCTCGACACAGTTCGACCGCGCGATTCCAGTTAGCGGTCATGGAGATGGTCTTTTCGTTGTGTACCAACCGGATTCGTGAATCGACGAAGGAACGTACGATGTCCGATGTTCCATCGGTGGACGCGTTGTCCAGGACGACCAGCTCGAAATCGGGGAAGTTCTGGTCCAGCACACTACGAATGGCGGTAGCCAGATGCGGTCCTGCCTGATAGGCGGGAACGCAGACTGACACCGCTGGTGTCGTGTGTCTCATTCGGAACCTTCTTCCCCTGTGCTCGGCACGTCATTGCAGCATATTCACAGCAATTGATTCCGCCGAGAACTTTTGGGGGATTGACACCGTGTGTGGCGACCATCGTCACAACAATGGCGGAACGGTTTCCGGAAGACGACGTCTGTGTGTCCAGTCAACGAAAATAACTACTTTAGGTAGATGTGTTGTGAACAGGGTCACACTCTATGGTGTGACGTTCGGGCTAACCAATACGGTCAAAGCGTCGCACGGTGGTCGCGTTGCCCGATGGGGGGCCGGACCCTATTCCAGCTCGGTGGCATTCCGCGAAACCAGCTCCTGCGAGGGGGCAGACCCCCTATTCGGGAGTCGGTAACGACAGAGTGAGGCATCCAATTACCATGGCGCGTAACGCAAGTCCGACCCTGAGCATCGTCATTCCGGCTCGCAACGAGGCGCGCAACCTCCAACTGATCCTCCCCGAGTTACCGGCGGAGCACGAAATCATCCTGGTCGACGGATGGTCGGTCGACGACACGATCGGCACGACCAGGCGGCTGCGCCCGGAGGCGCACATCCTGCAGCAGACGCGTAAGGGCAAGGGCAACGCGCTGGCCTGCGGATTCCTGGCCGCGACCGGGGACATCGTGGTGATGTTCGACGCGGACGGCTCGGCCGATCCGGCCGAGATCCCGGCCTTCGTGGACGCGCTGGTCGCCGGCGCCGACTTCGCGAAGGGCACCCGGTTCCATCGGGAACGGAAGGAACTCTCCGGCAGCGAGGACATCACCGGCCTGCGCACCGTCGGCAATTCGGTCCTCAATGGACTCAGCAATGCGCTGTTCAGGACCAGCTTCACCGACCTGTGCTACGGCTACAACGCGTTCTGGCGCGAGGACGTCGTCCCGGTGCTGGACCTGCCCTCGCCCGAGCTGCGCAGCGCCGACGGTGAGATGATCTGGTGCGACGGTTTCGAGATCGAGACCGTGATCAGCTGCCGGGTCGTGGCGGCCGGGCTCAAGATCGCCGAGGTGCCCAGCATGGAGCGCTCGCGCGTGTACGGCCAGAGCAACCTGCGCACGTTCGTCGACGGTTACCGGGTGCTGCGCACCATCATGGCCGAGCGCGGGCGGGCCAACCGGCTGCGCCGGGAGCAGCACGACGTGGCCGCCGAGATCAGCGGTCCGGCGGTACGGCAGCGTGGTGCCATGCTGCCGGAGAAGAGCCTGTGAACGTGCCCGATGTCTCGGTCGTGATCTGCGCCTACACCGAACGTCGCTGGGTGGAGCTGCTCCGCGCGATCGACTCGGCGGCGGAACAACAGCCCGGACCTGCGGAGATCCTGGTCGTCGTCGACCACAACCCCGCACTCGCCGAACGACTCCGTTCCCATGTGGACAGTTCGGTGACGGTGACCGAGAACACCAGGCAGCGCGGCCTGTCCGGCGCGCGGAACACGGCGTTGGCGCAGGTGAAGGGCGAGGTAATCGCTTTCCTCGACGACGACGCGTATGCCGGTCCCGGCTGGCTCGCTGCGCTGACCGCGCCGTTCGGTGATCCGGACGTGCACGCCGTCGGCGGTGCGGCGACGCCGGTCTGGCCTGGTGAGAGGCCGGTCACCCTGCCGGCCCGGCGCGGCGGCGGCGCCACGCCGGTGCGCGGCGAATTGGATTGGGTGGTCGGCTGCACGTATCACGGGCAACCTCGAACACTTGCGCAGGTACGCAATGTCATGGGTTGCAATATGGCATTTCGCGCATCTGTTTTTTCCCGAGTGGGCGGATTCACCGAAGGCATTGGCCGGGTCGGCACGCTGCCGCTCGGCTGCGAGGAAACCGAACTGTGTATTCGGCTTCGGCATGCCGACCGAAATGTGCGCATCCTGTTCGAGCCGGCCGCGCTGGTGCACCACCAGGTCAGCGCGGACCGGCTGAGCTGGTCCTACCTGCGCAGGCGCAGCTACGCCGAGGGCGTGTCCAAGGCGGCGATCGCCAAATTGGTCGGCGCCGACGACGCGCTGTCCACCGAACGCGCCTACACCAGCAGGATCATCCCGCTCGCCGTGCTGCGCGAACTCGCCTCCGGCGGCCTGCGCGGCGCGTTCGCGCTGGTGCTGTCGGTGTTCAGCGCGGCCTTCGGCTACCTGCGCGGCCGCGATGTCGAACTGGCGAAGCCCGAAGCTCCGGCGCCGATCGCGATGGGCGAGGTCGACCTGGCCGACGCGGAATCCGGTGTCCGGCTTTGTCCGGTGGACGCGCCGGTCGCACCGGAGAGCGCGCGGGTGTTGGTGCGGCGCGGGCCGACCGTGCTCGGCGAGGTCGATCTCGCCCTGCGGGACGGCATCGTGTCAGGTAACGAACTCACCGCGGCGATCGATGGTCTGCCGCCCGTCGAACCGGTACCTGCCGGCCCGTACACGCCGATGGTGAGCGTGGTGATTCCGAGCGCGGGCCGGCCCGACACCGCGATCCGCTGCGCGCGGTCGATCCTGGCCACCGGCTATCCGAACCTGGAGATCCTGCTGGTCGACAACCGGCCGGGCACGGCGAACTCGGTGCCGCTCAAGGAGTTCTTCGGATCCGACCCAATGCTGCGCTATGTCGAGGAGCCGGTGGCCGGCGCGAGCAACGCCCGCAACCGGGGCGCGGCCGAGGCGAGCGGCGAGATCATCGCGTTCACCGACGACGACGCCGTCGTCGATCACCACTGGGTGAGCGCGATCGTCGCCGAGTTCGCCGACCCCGATGTGGACTGTGTCACCGGCCTCGTACTTCCGCTGGCACTGGACACGCCCGCGCAGCGGTGGTTCGAGAACTGGGGCGGGTTCGGCAAGGGACTCGCGCGGCGCCGGTTCACCTCGGCGGGCGTCGACGGCCCGGTGCGACCGGACGAATCGGCGCGGCTCGGGCTGTATCCCTTCGCGGCCGGCCTGTTCGGGTCCGGCAACAGCATGGCCTGGCGGGCAACGGCCTATCGTCAGCTCGGCGGGTGTGATCCGCTGCTCGGGCCGGGCACGCCGACCGGCTCCGGTGAGGATCTGGAATTGTTCATCCGGCTCATCCGCGGCGGCGGCACGCTGGTCTACAGCCCGCACGCCATGGTCCGGCACGAACACCGACGGGAGGCAGCGGCCTTGGCCAAGCAGATGTACAGCTACGGCACCGGCCTGTTCCCGATGTTCGCGGTGTACGTGGGGCGCAGACCCGCCGAGGCCCTGGCCGTGCTGCGCAGACTGCCGGCCGGACTGCGGCACACCGTCGCCGACGACTCCGAGCGCAACGCGGGCCGGGGCGAGGACTTCCCGGCCGAGCTGGTCAGGGCGGAAAGACGGGGCATGCTCGCCGGACCCGCCCGACTCGTCCTCGCCGCGCTGACCGCGCCCCGCCGCGCCGTGCGGCTGCCCGAACCCCAACGCACCGTTGCGCAACGCGCCAACGAACCAGCCATCCGGATGGCCCGATGACTCATTACAGGACAACCACAATCCAGCCGATCGGCCCGATTGAGCAGCGCCGCGGCACCGCGGCGCTGCTGATCGCGCTGACCCTCGCCACCCTGATCGCCGAACTCGTCGGCGCGGGTGGCAACTGGCGTCTCATCCTCACCACCGCGTTCGTGCTGATCGCGCCCGGCTGGTCGATCACCGCCTACCTGCGTTCGGCGCCGCTGTCCTTCCGCTGGGCCGTCGGTGTCGCGCTGGGCATCGGGATCGGCATGATCGCCGGCCAGGCCATGCTCGTGCTGCACGACTGGCATCCGCTCACCGCGATCTTCGTGCTCGGCGTGCTCACCCTGCTGCCGCTGGTCCACCATCTGCTGCGGGCACCGAGCGCCGCCGAACTCCCGGAACGGACGGCGACATGACCGTCAAGGACGGGCGGATGGTCCGCGACGGCATCTGGCTCTCGCTCGGCGCCGCGTTCACCTCGGTCGCCGGCCTGATCGGCTGGCTGGTGTCGGCGCACCTGGCCAGTCGCCAGGTCGTCGGCACCACCACCGCGTTCACCTCCGGCTTCCTGCTGGTCGCCAGCTTGAGCCAGCTGAGCCTCGGACCGGCGGTACTGCGCTGGATTCCGCGCGCGGGCGGCAGAACCGCCGCGCTGCTGTCCCGCACGTATCTGGTGATCATCGTCGGTGCGCTGGTCGGGGTCGGCGTGTTCCTCGTCTCGCCCGCGGGCGACAACGCGTTCGCGCAGATGCCCGGCTGGGCGTGGCCGCTGTTCACGGTGACCACGCTGGTCTGGGCGGTGATGCAGTTCCAGGACCCGGTACTGACCAGCGTCGGCAAGGCGGGCGTCGTGCTGGTGAAGAACCTCGGGTTCGGCATCGGCCGGGTCGGCATCCTGCTGGTCGCCGGCAGCGGAGCCGGGGCGCTGGGCATCGTGCTGTCCTGGATGATCCCCGCCGGGCTCGCGGCCGCCGTGGTCAGCGTGATCGTCTGGCGCGCCGCCGCGCAACGGAAGTCGCTGCCGGGCGGGACGCTGCCGGACCGGGCCGAACTCACCCATCTGCTCGGCCCCACCTATGTGGCCACCATCGGCCAGTCGCTGCTCTACTACCTGCTCCCGCTGATCGTCACCGCCCGGGTCGGGGTCGCCGACGGCGCCGTGTTCTTCGTGGTGTGGACCGCCGTCACCGCGCTGGACGTGGCCGGGACCGCGTTCGTGAACTCGTTGGTCGTGCGGGTCGCGGCCAATCCGGGCCAGGTCCGCGAACTGGCCAGGACCGCAGGCACCCGCCTGGCGATCCTGTTCGCGCCGCTGATGGTCATCGGCATCGTGATCGCGCATCCGCTGCTGCGGCTGTTCGGCAGCGAGTACGCCGCGCTCGGCGCGACCGCGCTGCAACTGGTCCTGCTCGGCTGCCTGCCCCGGCTGCTGGTGCTGCTCACGATCGGTGTTTCGCAGGCCCAGGGCAAGGGCATGCTGGTCGCCGCGCTACAACTGTCCAGTGCGGCCACCATGATCCCGGTCGCGCTGTTCCTGCCGGCCAACCTGACCAACATCGGCCTCGGGTTCGCCATCGTGCAGGTGCTGGTCGCCGCCGCGGCCGGGTTCATCCTGCGGGACCGCGTTCGTCACAAGGAGATCGAGAAGACCGTGCCCGTCGCAAGCGGACTGGCCGCATGACAGCGGTGATCAACCCTCCGGCGCCGCAGCCGGCCGATCCAGGCAGCAGTGCCGATCGGCTGCGCGCCTTGGCTACCAGCAACGCGGGACCGCTGATCGCGGTGGTCGGGGCGATCTGCTGGCTGGTCGGTTTCCATCCGGTCGACCCGACCACACTGGGCAGCTTCGGCCTGCTGCCGGCACTATCGCCGGTGTTGCTGGTCGCGTATCCGCTGCTGGTCGTCGGTTTTGTGATCGAACTGCGCGGCAGAGCGCGCGGCTGGGCGCTGACCATGATCACGGTGATGGCCGTACTCGCCGTCTACGGCCTGCAACCCGCCGCCGAACCGGTCGGCAGGCTGCCGGTGGCCTGGCTGCACGTTGGTTTCGCCGACTACATCAACTCGCACGGCCAGGTGCTGCACAACTTCGACGCGCGGTTCAGCTGGCCGGGGTTCTTCGCGCTGCTTGGCCTGCTCACCGGGGCCAGCGGCGTCAAGGACTCCTCGGTGCTGATCTCGTTCGCGCCGGTGGTGCTGACCGGGACCGCGACCATCGCGGTGCGCGCGATCGCGCTGTCGGTCTTCGGCCCCGGCCGGATCGCCTGGCTGGCCGCGTGGGTGTTCCTGATCGGCAACTGGACCGAGCAGGACTACCTGTCCCCGCAGGGCTCGACGTTCGTGCTGCTGCTCGCCGGTCTCGCCGTCACCTTCCGCTACCTGACCAGGCCCGGCCTGCTCGAACCGGTGCCCAAGGGCCAGTTCCTGCGACCGCCGGTGCCGGCGAACACGCCGATGGAACGGCTGTTCGCGCAGGCGCTGGTCGTCGTGCTCGGGCTCGCGCTGGCGCCCTCGCACCAGCTCTCCCCGTACATGCTTGCCGGTCTGCTGCTGATCCTGTTGCTGTGCGGGCGGTTGTGGTCGCGCTGGCTGCCGTTCGTGGTGCTGCTGACCGCGATCGTCTGGTTCGTGCTGGGCGGGCGCGACTTCTGGATCAGCCAGCTGCACGAGATCACCGGCTCGATCGGCAACCTCGGCTCGTCGGTGAACCAGGGCTTTGATCAGCGACTGTCCACCAACGCGGGCCGGACCGCCATGCTGGACGTGCGGATCGGCATCACCGTCGTGGTCGGCCTGCTCGCCGGGATCGGCGCGTTGCTGTTGCGCCGCAAGGCGAAGCGGTCGCTCACCCTGGTGCTGATGGCGGTCACGGCGTTCGCCATGGCCGTCGCCCAGCCCTACGGCGGCGAGATCCTGATCCGCTGCTACCTGTTCGCGCTGCCGCTGTTCGCGCTGCTCGCCGCCGTCGTGCTGAACGACCTGCTGACTATTCGGTTCGACAGGACCTGGCTGCGCAGGACGGCGGTGACCGTCGGCACGCTGATCCTGGCCGGGCTGATGGTCGGCGTCGTGGTCGCGCGCGGCGGCAACGACGCGTACGTCGCGTTCACCAGGGCCGACATCGACGCCGTGCAGAAGGCGTACGACACCGCCAAGAACGACCAGACCCTGGACACCGTCGCCGCGTACGCGCCGGTCTCCGAATGGCAGCGGCTCGACGCGGTCCCGCAGGCGTCGATCGAGAACACCTGCGAACCGTTCCCCGACCCGGATCGGTGCGTGCGCAAGGTGCACCCGGACTTCCTGGTGCTCAACGCCGCGCAGGACGCGTACGGCCAGATCTACTACGGCATGAAACCCGGCTGGATCAACGATCTGGGCGACCGGCTCGTCGACTCCGGCCTGTACCAACGGATCTTCGTGCAGGGCGAGAGCCAGCTGCTCGAACTCTCGACGGACGTGCACCCATGAACCTACGCAGGCGACTGCTGCGCGAACTGCGCATCGACATCTGGGCCATGACGATCGGCGTGTTCGTCAACGGCCTGCTCGGCCTGGACGCGGTCCCGCGCGTGCTGCGCTGGTTCGGCTACCGGCTGGCCGGAGCGCGCATCGACACCCCGAACGTGTTCGGCTCCGGCCAGCTGCACGGGCCGATGCGCAACATCCGCATCGGCGCGGGCACGTTCATCAACCGCGAGGT
Source organism: Pseudonocardiaceae bacterium (assembly GCA_035948315.1). Taxonomy (GTDB): domain Bacteria; phylum Actinomycetota; class Actinomycetes; order Mycobacteriales; family Pseudonocardiaceae; genus CAJCJE01. Next base: position 20,017 of record DASZJG010000053.1, read on the forward strand.
GTACCTGGAGGCGGTCGCGCCGATCAGCATCGGCCGCGACTGCCAGTTCGGTCCGCAGGTCATGATCGTCACCTCGCACCACGAGACCCTGCCGAACGGTCGCATCTCGACCGTGCCGCAGGGACGCGCGGTGCGCATCGGCGACCGGGCCTGGCTCGGCGCGCGCGTGCTCGTCCTGCCCGGCGTGACCATCGGCGACGACGTGGTGATCGGCGCCGGCAGCGTGGTCACCAAGGACTGCGTCAAACCCGGCACCTATGTCGGTTCGCCCGCGAGGGAGTTGATCCGATGAGCCAGGCGACGCTGCAACTTCTCGGCGGCGGCCTGTTCGCCGCGATTCTGCTGGTGCTGGGCGCGCGCACCGTGCTGGTCGAGTTCCGTGCCGGCCGGGGCGACGCGAGCGCGCGCGGCCTGCCCCGAACCAGGCCGGTGCTCGCGCTGGACATCACCGGGATCGTGCTGATGGTCGGCCTCGTGGCCATCCTGATGATTCCGCTGGCCGCCGCTCTGGGTAACTGAGGTCTCGTGCGCATTCGCCTGTTGCTTCTGGTCATCGCCCTGCTGGCCTGGGTTCCCGCGCTGCCCGCCGCGGCGGCGCAGCAGTGGCAGCTGGTGGCCGCGGAGGACTTCAACGGCTCGCTTTCGCCGCACTGGGCGGCCTACGACGGCGTTCCGCCCTGCTGCAAGGCGACGACCTGGCGTGCCTCGCAGGTCGCGGTCAAGGACGGTCGGCTGGTGCTCACCGCGCAGCGCGACCGTGACGGCCAGTGGATCGCGGGTGGCGTGAGCGCGGCGGGCTGGCCGCAGGCGGTGCGCACCTACGGCAAGTACGTGGCGAGGGTCCGGGTCGACAAGGGCGAGGGCGTCAGCGCGGTCGCGCTGCTGTGGCCCCAGGCGAACAAGTGGCCGCCGGAGATCGACTACTACGAACTGTCCGGCACGGACGGCAGCCGCGGCTCGGAAACCGCGACCGTGCACAAGGGCCCGAACGACGCCAAGCTGCAGAGCGTCTACCAGGGCGACCTGAGCCAGTGGCACACCGTCTCGGTGGAATGGCTACCGCGCTCGATCACCTATTTCGTGGACAACAAGATCATCGGCCGGGTCACCGATCCCTCGTTCATTCCGCGCGAACCGATGTGGCCCGCGTTCCAGTTGCAGATCCAGCAGGACGCCAACGGCAAGGCCATGGTCGCGGCGACCGGCCCGGTGCGCATGTATGTGGACGCGTTCGACATCTACGCGCCGGTAACCCCGGCTCCGCCCAGCGCGCCGGGAAATGCTGGCAGTTCGCTGTGGATCGCGGTGGTACTGGTCGTTCTCGTACTGCTGGCGGGATGGCTGGTCATCGTTCGGACAAGGCGCAGGTTCCGCTAGCGCGCACTGCTATCTTCGTCATCGCCCGTACACGGACCGCAATCCTCTGGGTCGATCGGAGTAACCGGTGCAACCAGGTCAGTTGATCGTGAACCGCTACCGCCTGGAACGGGAGATCGGCGTCGGCGGGATGGGCAGCGTGTGGCTGGCCACCGACCTGACCCTGGACCGGCAGGTCGCGATGAAGCGCGCGCACGCGATCAGCACCGCCCACGGCGACACCACGAGACTCCAGGTCGAGGCCGCGCTGGCGAACGCGGTGCGGCACCCGAACATCGTCGAGGTCTACGGCACCGTCGGCGAGGCCGACGACCAGTGGCTGGTCATGGAATACGTGCCCGCGCGCAGTCTCGCGCAGCTCATCGCGGACGAACAGACGCTGTCCGTGCCGCGCGCCATCCACTACGTGCGGCAGATCGCCGACGCGCTCGACGCGGTGCACCGCGCGGAAGTCGTGCACGGCGACGTCAAGCCGGCGAACATCCTGGTGCCGGACAACGGTGTCGCGAAACTCTCCGACTTCGGCGTTTCCCGCCAGGTGTGGAACGAGGAGACGCTGAACACCACCGGCCCGGTGATCGGCACGCCCGCCTACATGGCGCCGGAACTGCTCGACGGCAAGCGGCCCTCGCCCGCGTCGGACGTGTTCGCGCTCGGCGCGACGCTGTTCGCGGCCGTCGAGGGCGAAGCACCGTACGGTGCGGAGGGTGCGCCGCTGTCCACGGTGAAACGCATGGCGCACAACGACATGGCGCCGATGCGCAACGCCGGACCGCTCGCGCCGCTGCTGGCCAGCATGCTCGCCACCGAACCGGCGGAACGCCCGACGGCGGCAGGCGCGAGCAGGCTGCTGCGCGAACTCGGCGGCACCATCGACCCGGCCACGGAAACGATCACCGGGGAACCGTCGCGTCGGCGCCCGCTGCTGGTCTCGCTGGCCGCGGTCGCGCTGGTCGTGGTGCTCGGGATCGTCGGCTGGCTGGTCTGGCCGCGCTTCGGCGGCAACGCGGCCGCGACCCCGACACCGCCGAAACCGAGCAGTACCAAGGCAACGCCCGGTCTGGTCGTCGCCAACCAGACCTCGGTCGACCCGTGCGGCCTGATGAACGCGGACACGCTGGCCAGGTTCGGCACCGATGTCGCGCTCGATCCCCGGTTCGGCAACTTCAACCGCTGCGACGTGCTGTTCAAGGCCAACGGGACCACCCTCGACGTACGCGTCGACTTCAACGACCCGGACGGCTCGCCGACCGGCAGCGGTTCGGTCGTGGTGCAGGCGCCGCAGAGCAGTCCCGGCGACTGCGAGCGCACCCTGCTGCTCACCGACGGCACCCAGATCGAGGTGGACGCGGCCGTGCAGAACGGCGCGAACGATCCGACTGGCACGGTCGACTTCTGCGGCATCGACGAGGCCGCCACCCGGTACGCGGTCGGCGTGCTCGACCGTTCCGGCGTGCCCCAGCGGCCCGCGGGCGCGCTGACCGGTTCGCTGGCGCTCTACGACGCGTGCAAGCTGCTCACCACCGCGCAGGTCTCGGTCGTTGCCGGCATCGACGCGGGCAACCCGAGGCCGAGCTTCGGCGACTGGGAGTGCGACTGGCAGGGGCCGAACCAGCTCAAGCTCAGCGTCATGTTCGACCAGAGCCAGCCGCCGAGTTCCTCCGACGGCCAGGAGGTCGCCATCGGCAGCAGGGCCGCCTTCGTCTATCTCGACGACAGCGGCTGCGAGGCCGACCTGGTCTACCGGACGTACCCGATCGGCGGCGGCAACCAGATCTCCGAACTGGTGAACATCGAGATCGACGGCAATCAGCCGCAGAGCCAGCAGTGCGACCTCGCCGAGGGCCTTGCCCGGGACATCAGCCCGCAGCTGCACTGAGAGGTTGGGAGCGGTCCCGAGCTTGTCGTGGTTGGCTGAAACCAACCCGACGAACAAGGAGGCGGACCGAGATGAGTGGTGACGAGGGCCTGCGCACGCTGCCGCCGAGGAACAGCCTGGCCACCGGCGTGCCGGCCGCCGCGCCCGGCACCCTCTACGCGCTGTCCGTCGTCGGCGGCATCTCCATGTCCGCGCGGGCCGGCCGGACTGTCCTGTTCGGACGGAACAGGGACGACGTGCACGTCTGCGTCGGCGAGGACGACCGGCGGGTGAGCCGCCAGCACGGTGTGCTGACCTGGGAGGGCGCGCAGTGGTGGGTGCGCAACACCGGCCAGCTGCCGATCCGGTTGCCCGGCTCCCGCCTGCTGTTCCGCGACGAGGACGCGTTGCCGGTGCGCGCCGGATACACGCCGGTGTTCATCAGGGGAGCGCGCGGTCGCGAGCACCTGATGGAGCTCTACGTCGCGGGGGAGGACGGCTGGCGGCCCTCGCCCCGGCCAGAGGACGTCACCGAGGCGCCCAAGCGGCACCGGATCAGCGCGGAAGAACGGCTGGCGCTGGTCGCGCTCGGCCAGCGCTACCTGCTGCACGAACTGCATCCGCAGCCGCTCACCTGGCGTCAGGTCGGCGACCTGCTCATGGAGGCGCAGCCGCAAGCCGGCTGGTCGGGCCGACGGGCCGAGCACCTGGTCGCGGACGTGCGGACCAGGCTGTCGAAGGAGGGCGTCGCGGGCCTGACCCGCGAGGAGGTCGGCGAGCCGGTCGGCAACAAGCTCAACGAGAACCTGCTCACCGAGCTGATGCTCACCACCACCCTGGTGCCGCCGCACCTCGCCCTGCTGGACCGGTGACGATCCGGCTCAGGCGGTGAAGATCGAGCCGTGCTCGTCGTGGTGGTGCGCGTGCGGGTCGTCGAACCACTTCCCGCCGGTGCCCAGGTAGCGGAAGCGCAGCGTGGTGCCCTTGGCCACCTCGACCGAGGTCGACCGGGTTCCGTTGGTGCGCTTGCGTAGTTCGTGGCTGCCCGGACGCCAGCCGTTGAAGTCGCCGACCACGCTGACCCGGCCGTTCGGTTCGTCGACGGGCAGAACGAAGGTCACCTTGACCGCTTCGGCGTTCCCGCGACTGGTGCGAATCATTCGAGCACTCCCGTTTCGGTGGCTGGACGCGCGCCATCATGCCACAGCGAGTGACCAATCGCTCGCCGTCGGTTCGCCCAGAAAATCTTGATCCGGGTTGTCGATTCGGGTCGAGGCCGATCGACGCGTTGGTGAAAGCAGCCACCAACGCCCGGAAGGCAGACCAATGACCGACCTGCTGATCGCCCGCCCGACCACCTCGCCCGCGACCACCTCGCCCGCGACCAACCGCACCGCGACCACCACCGTTGCGACCATCACCGTCGCGCCGAAGACCCGCTCCGTCAAGAACCTGATCAACCGCGCCAAAGCCACCCCGGTCGTGCTGTCCGCGGTGCGCGTCGTGGTGTCGTTCCTGTGGATCTGCCACGGCCTCCAGGGCCTGGTCGGCGCGTTCGGCGGCGTCGACGGCCACGGCACCGCCCTCCCGCCGAGCATGGTCGAGGGCTACTCGGCCAGCGTGATCGAGACCGTGGTCGGCGCGCTGGTGCTGATCGGCTTCGGCACCCGGATCTGCGCCGTGCTGTGCTCCGGCGTGATGGCCTTCGCCTACTTCACCGTGCACGTGGAGATCGGCCCGTTCCCGATCACCAACGACGGCGAGCTCGCGGTGCTGTTCTGCTGGATCTTCCTGCTGATCGCGTTCCTGGGCCCCGGCCGGTTCTCGGTCGACACCCTGATTCGCCGTCGCCGCCGCTGAGGCGACGCGTTCAGATGGCGCGCGTTCGCCGGGAGGACACCACGCCGGTATTGAAGCCGGCAAGGTGCAGACCCCCGGCGAAACGCGCGTGCTCGATCTTCACGCAGCGGTCCATCACGACGTTCAGTCCCTGCTCGTGCGTGTGCTCGGCGGCTTCCTCGTGGCGAATGCCCAACTGCATCCACAACGTCCGCGCGCCCGCCGCGATCACCTCCTCCGCGACCGCCGGAATGTCGCTGGCCTTGCGGAACACCGACACCAGATCGGGCTTCTCGGGCAGGTCCGCCAGCGAGGGATACACCGGATGACCGAGCAAGGTGCTCAGCCGCGGATTCACGAAACAGACCGTGTAGTTGGTGGAGGACAACAGATATGTGGCCACGAAATAGCTCGGCCGCGCCGGATTGTCCGAGGCGCCGACGATCGTCACCGAGGTCGTCTCGCGCAGGATCCGCTGCCGTTCCCGCGCCGTCGGGTTGGTCCAGGTCATGTCTGCTTCATCGCCTCGGCCAGCGCCTGATCGAGATCCCAGAGTATGTCGTCGACGTCCTCCAGCCCGACCGAGAGCCGGATCAGGTCGGGCGTGACCCCGGCCGCCGTGAGCTGCTCGTCGGACAACTGCTGGTGCGTCGTGGAAGCCGGATGGATGACCAGGGTGCGCACATCGCCGATGTTGGCCAGATGGCTGCACAGTTCGACGGATTCCACGAACCGCTGCCCGGCCGCCCGGCCACCGACGACGCCGAACGAGAACACCGCGCCCGGCCCCTCCGGCAGGTATTTCGCGGCCCGTTCGTGCTGCGGATGATCCGGCAGCCCCGCGTAACTCACCCAGGACACGCGCGGATCGTCGGCCAGCCACCGCGCCACGGCTTTCGCGTTGCGCACGTGCTCGCCCATCCGCTGGGGCAGCGTTTCCACGCCCTGCAACAACAGGAACGCCGAATGCGGCGCGAGCACCGGGCCGATGTCGCGCAGCTGCTCGGCGCGCAACCGGGTGCAGAAGGCGTATTCGCCGAAGTTCTCCCAGTACTTCAATCCGCCGTAGCTGGGAACGGTCTCGGTCATCCTCGGGAACTTGCCGTTGCCCCAGTTGAACTTCCCGGATTCGACGACCACTCCGCCGAGCGTCGTGCCGTGCCCGCCGAGGAACTTGGTCGCCGAGTGCAGCACGATGTCCGCCCCGAACTCCAGTGGCCGACACAGGTACGGCGTGGCCAGCGTCGCGTCAACGACCAGCGGAATGTCGTTGGCGTGCGCGAGATCGGCCAGCGCGGTCAGGTCGGCGATGGTGCCGGAGGGGTTGCCGATCAACTCGGTGTAGATCAGCTTGGTGTTCGGCCGAATCGCCGCCGCGTACGCAGAGGTCGAATCCTCGGCGACGAACGTGGTGTCCACGCCGAAGCGGCGCAGCGTGCCGTCGAGCTGGGTGAGCGTGCCGCCGTAGAGACCGGCCGCCGAGACGATGTGCTCACCTGCCTCGGCCAGCGCGGCGAAGGTCAGGAACTCGGCCGCCTGACCGCTGCCGGTCGCCACCGCGCCGATCCCGCCCTCCAGGCTGGCGATCCGCTCCTCGAACGCGGCCACCGTCGGATTGCCGATCCGGCTGTAGATGTTGCCGTACTTCTGCAGCGCGAACAGGTTCGCCGCGTCCGCGGTGTCGGTGAACACGAAACTCGTCGTCTGATAGATCGGCACCGCGCGGGCGCCGGTCTCCGGGTCCGGGGTCCCGCCCGCGTGCAGGGCACGGGTGCGGAACCCCCAGCTCCGATCGCTCATGACCCCGATTCTGTCGCAACCGGCGAACGCATCTCAACCAGCGGACGATGCGGCCGGCACGGCCTCGGCGGGCTTGGGCGGCGGGGGAGGGGTGCCCTCGCCCCACGGCCGGCCGGACAGCTCGTCCCGGTGATGCGGAGTCAGCCAGTTCGACAGGTCCGGCCCCTTCGGCACGACGCCGGTCGGGTTGATGGTGCGATGAACCTTGTAGTAGTGGTCCTTGATCTGGACGAAGTCGATGGTGTCGCCGAAACCGGGAGTCTGGAACAGATCCCGCGCATATGCCCACAACACGGGCAGCTCGGACAGCTTGTGCCGGTTGCACTTGAAGTGACCGTGGTAGACGGCGTCGAACCGGACCAGGGTCGGCCACAGCCGCACGTCCGCCTCGGTGATCGTGTCGCCGACCAGGTAGCGCCGCGTGGCCAGCCGCTCGGAGAGCTGGTCGAGCCGAGTGAACAGGGCGTCGTAGGCGCGCTCGTACGCCTCCTGGCTGCTCGCGAAGCCCGCTCGGTAGACGCCGTTGTTGATGTCGGCGAACACGCCCGCGTTCACCTCGTCGATCTCCGCGCGCAGCCGGTCCGGATACAGCTCGGGCGCGCCGGGACGGTGATACTTCGTCCACTCCAGGGACAGGTCGATGGTCATCGGGCCGTAGTCGTTGGTGACCAGCGCCTTCGTCGGCACGTCCACGATCGCCGGCACGGTGATGCCGCGCTCGTAGCCGGGGAACCGGGCGAAGTACGCCTCCTGCAACCGCTCGTAGCCGAGTACCGGGTCGCGCCCGCCCGGGTCGAGGTCGAAGGTCCAGCTGCGCTCGTCGTGCGTCGGCCCGCACATGGCCAGCGAGATCGCGTCTTCGAGGCCGAGCAGCCTGCGCACGATGACCGCCCGGTTCGCCCACGGGCAGGCCCGCGCCGCCACCAGCCGGTACCGGCCCGGCTCGACCGGGTAGCCGTCCCGGCCGTCCGTGGTGATCCGCGTGGTCACATAGTTGCTGTCCCGGCGGAACTCACCCTCGATAGTGGTCACCGATCGACACTAGCCCGGCATCGTAGGTCAGCTGGATGCTGGTGCCCTTGCTGGTGATGTCGGCGCCGTAGACATGGATCGAGATGGTCTTCTCGCCGCTGGCGCAGGTGACCTGGTGGATGTCCGGGCCGGAGGTCAGCACCGACACCTCGCCGACCTCGTTGAACACGGTCTCGCCCGCGCGCAGCCCGGCGCCCTGCCGCTCGTAGCGGTGCTCCCGCTCGCGCCCGCGCAACACGCCCGCGACGCACCAGGCGACGTGGTCGTGGATGGGCGTCTCGTGACCGGGCAGCCACACCAGCGCGACGACCGAGAACCGGCCGTGCGGGTCGACGTGCAGGATGTGCTGGCGGTAGCGGTCCTCGGCGGGCTCGCACCGGGCCGGATCGAGCACGTGGTCGAACCCGAGGACCGACTCCAACATGGTGCCGGCGCCCAGCGCCAACTGTTGCGGTTGTGGGGTCTGCTCGGCGAGCACGGTCAATCGATCGATGAACCGGTGCATCACGGCGCTGGTCATGAAGGGCTCCAAGGCGTGATCGACGCATTGTCCACTGTGGTGTTCGGGATGGATGTTCCCGGCTGTGGCTGCGCGGCCCGTGCGGTGCGGACCACGCCACCGTGGGTGGCGACCACGAGTACGCGACCCGGGTTGGCTTTGGCCAGCCGGGTCAACGTGGCCTGCACCCGCTCGTACATGTCGGCGACGCTCTCCCCGCCGGGCGGCCTGCGGAAGGGATCGCGCCACAGTTCGTCGATCGTGGCCTGGACGGTCAGTTCGCCGAACTGTTCGTTGTAGAGCCTGCCCTCCAGGTCGGCGAGGTACTGCTCGCGCAGCCCCGCGTCCAACTGGATCGGCAGGTCGAGCACTTCCGCGATGATCTCGGCGGTTTGCCGTGCCCTGAGTAGATCACTGACCAGGATCGCGTCGCCGACCGGAAGGTCGGACGCGGCCAGTTTCTTAACAAGTTCTTCGGCTGTGGTGCGAGCCTGAGCCATGCCCAGCTCGCTCAACCCGCCTGCCGTGGCCGACTGGCCCTGGCAGCGGCCCTCGGCGTTCCAGGTGCTCTGTCCATGTCGGACAAGAAGAAGCTGCGTCATGGTCCTCAGTACTGCAATCGGGGATCGTCGTAGTTCTTGAACTCGATGACGTTGTTGGACGGGTCCTTCAGGAAGATCGTGCGATGCTGCTCCGCGGTGCCCTCGAAGCGCAGCGACGGCCCGGACAGTACCGGCAACTTGCGGTGTTCGACCAGCCTCAGCAATCGGTCGAAATCCTCTGCCTTGGCGAAGCTCAGGCCGAAATGGCGCGGGTAGGCGATGGCCTCGGCCGGCACCTCCTCGCAGAGGTGGCAGACGAGTTGGTCGCCGAAGAAGTCGAAGGTGACCCGGTCCGGGTAGCGCCGGGCCAGTTTCACGCCCAGCTTGAACACGTAGAACTCGACCGCCTCGTCCAGGTCCCTGGCCGGAATCGCGATGTGGCAGGCATCGTGCATGTCACGCATGACAGGGACTCCTCTCAGGCCGCGGACGGCGTGCGGTAGGCGACAGCCTGGCCGGTGGTGAGCTGGAGCAGCGTGTCCCCGCGCAGACCGCGGCGCAGCGTTTCGACGCCGATGACGTCGGCCGCTGCCACGTTGCCCAGGTGCACCGTTGGGCCGACTGTTCGGATCAACGCAACCTGGAGTTCTTTCGTCGGTGCCTCGAACATCACCTTGGCCGGGTCGATCGCGGCGAGCACAGCGTGCAGCACGTCGTCCCGCATCCGGCCGTCCGCATCGGCGATCCCACTCCGTCCGCTCTCCCGTGCCTCGGTGATGACCGTGCTCGCACCCGCGTCCAGATCCTCCTGCAACGCCATCACCCAGTCGGCCGGGGTGAGCAGCGCGGAACGGTCGGCGTCTTTATATCCCACCTCGGAAAGTACGGTCATTTCCCGGGACAATTGCCGTACATATCGGGCTTTCCCGTGCTGGTCCAACGGGATGGTGCCGTTCGAGACCTCGACGTGCGTCGCGCCGTAGCGGCGCAGCATCCGCAGGTACTCGGCCAGCCTGCCGGTCCACAGGTAGTACTCGAACAGCGTGCCGCCGAAGTAGAAGTCGATGCCGTGTTCGCGCAGCACACCGATCTTGCGGTCGATGTCCTTGGTCACCAGCGCGGTGCCCCAGCCGAACTTCACGATGTCGACGTACTCGCCGTGACTGGTGATGACATCGGTGAACGCGCCGGTGGGCAATCCTGGATCGATCATCATGGTGGTCATGACATGCCTCCTTGAGTCGGAAGTGGACGATTGGTGAAGGGGAGTGGAACTCTCACCGCGACCGGCGCCGGTTTCGGCCGCGGCCGGGCACGGCCGGCGAGCGCGAGGCTGAACGGGGTGTGCCGCAGTCCGACGGCGAGCAGGCCGGAGGCCAGGTAGAGCAGCGGCACGAACACCACCATCTCGACCAGCACGGCCACGGTCGGCGCCTGCTGAGCCAGCGAGGTGAGGCCGATGGTGGAGGTGCCGATGAGCAGTCCCTGGATCAGCAGCGGATGCGCGAGGTAGATGCCGAACGAGGCGTCCGCGCCTGCGCGCACCAGCTTCCCGGCCCGGCGACCGCGATCCTGCCAACGCAGGCCGAGCGCGAGGAACGCCCAGGCGACGCCGACGCTCTCGATCACCGTCACCGGCTGGAAGACGTCGCTGGCGATCAACGGGTTCTGCCCGCCGATGAACACCTCGCCGAAGTACACCGCCAGCCCGATACCGACCGTGACCAGGCAACCGGTGAACACCCAGCGCATCCGCGCCCGCGTCCACGCCACGAGTGTTTCCGCGTGCCAGGCCGCGATGCCGCCGGCCAGCACGAAACCGAGGTAGCTGGTCAGCAAGGCATCCGGTGGACCGAACCAGAAGCCGCGCTGCACCAACAGGTAGACCAGGATCTGGTAGGCGCCAGCGAGTCCCAACAGGACACGGTGGTGTCGCCTCGTCGCGTTGAGGAGTGCGCGAATCAGCGGGAACACCAGGTAGATCTGCATGGACACGAGCAGGAAGTACAGGTGGTAGCGCGCGGCACCGTCGAGCAGGCTCTGGCCGAAGGTGAGCAGCGCCGAGCTGACCGGATCGAGCCGCGCGTTGTCGGCCAGGAAGTAGATCAGGCTCCACGCGACGTACGGCACGCCCACGTAGAGCAATCGCTTGCGCCAGAACGACAACGGCCGCACCGGCCTGTTCCGGTAGGTGTAGACGAGCACGAACGCGGTGAGCAGGAAGAACACTTCGCGGCTGACGTGCCCGACGGCGAGCAATGCGCCCGCGGTCAGCGTCGGCGGCAGCGGTTCCTGGCCGAGCAGGTGCACCGCGACCACCAGCGCGACGGTCAGCACCCGCACCAGGTCGATGTAGTGCAGATGTCCCTTCTGGACAGTGGTCGTCATCGGGTTGCGCCGGCGAGTTCGGCGCGCAGCGCGCGGCGCAGGATCTTGCCGGTCGGGCCGCGCGGCAGGTCGCTGGTGATCTCGATCAGCGTCGGCCGCTTGTACCGGGTGAGTTCTCGCTCGCACAACAGGTTCAGCGCCGTGCGTAGCTCGGCCGCGTCGCTGCCCGGCCGTGCCGTGACGAACGCGACCGCGACCTGGCCGAGCCGTTCGTGTGGCGCGCCGACGACGGCGGCCGACCGCACCCGGGGATCGGCCAGCAGGACGTCCTCGACCTCCTTGGGGTGGATCTTCTCGCCGCCCCGGTTGATCACGTCGTCGGACCGTCCGGCCAGGCGCACGAACCCGTCCGCGTCGCGCGAACCGAGATCCCCGGTGCGCAGCCAGCCCTCCGCGTCCCGCGCGGGCCGGATCCGCTCCGGGCCGTCGGCGGAGAGGTCGAGGTAGCTGTGCACGATCTGCCGTCCGCGCAACGCGACCATGCCCTCGACACCCGGCTCGACCGGCTCGCCGTGGGCGTCCAGCACGGTCAGTCCGACGCCCACCGGCAACCCGACCGAACCGGCGCGTCGCGCGGTCGCGTCCACCGGGTTGGCGGTGATCTGGCCGGCCGCCTCGGTCATCCCGTAGGTCTCCAGCACGGAAACCCCGGTGTGCGCGGCGAACCCGCGCAGCACGCTCGCCGGCAGTGGCGCGGACGCGGACCGGGCGAACCGGATCCCCGCGACATCACTGGGCGCGGGCGCTTCGACCAACGTGGCCAGCATTGCCGGCACCGCGTTCAGCCAGGTCGGCCGCCATTGCGCGACCCGCGCCCAGTACTCGGTCGGCTCGAACCGCCGGTCCAGCACCAGCGACGCGCCGCTGACCACGGTCGCCAGCAAGCCCATCACCTGCGCGTTCACGTGGAACAGCGGCAGCGGCGTGTAGCCGCGCTCGTTGGGACCGAACCCGTGATGCCGGGCGACCCGTCGCGCCGCGTTCAGCAGTTGCCACTCGGACAGCGGAATCCCCTTGGGCGCACCGGTCGTGCCGGAACTGGCCAGCAGCACCGCGGGTCGCAGGGCGGCCAGCTCGCTCGGCCGACGTCCGGTGCCCGGTCGGGCAGGCTTCGGCCCGGAGGGGGTCACCAGCCAGGTCTCGACGGGCACGTCCGGCTCGTCGTCGGTGAGCAGCACGTCCACCTTGAGCCGGGCCACGTTCGCGGCCAGTTCGGTCGGGGTGAGGCGCGGATCGAGCGGCACCGCGGTCAGGCCGGCCGCGATCGCCCCGAGGTAGGAGGCGGTGAACGCCAACGGGTCCGGGACCGCGATGCCCAGCCTGCCGCGCCTGGGCAGCGCGCGGGTCAGGCTCAGCGCGTTGAGCGCGTCGGCCTGTTCGGCGAGGCCGCGCCAGGACAGCCGGGTGCCGTCCGCGCCGACGATGAACGCGGCGGTCTCCGGGCGCTCGTTCGCGCGCAGGCCAAGCAGTCGGGACAACGCGGCCATACATTCCCTCCAACACCGGGCGGTTACCTGATGTCGAGTCTCGGCCGCGACAATGTGTGCGCGATGAGAACCATTTAAGAGGGAATTAAAAGTAAGTCCGAAGTGGATTTAACAAATGCTCAGGGAGAAAGATCCCGCGACCAGGCGTCGGCCGTGCCCTGCGACACCATGCCGGCCTTCTCGTAGACCTTCACCGCATCGGTCGCGTTGTGCGTGTCGGTGTCCACGCCGACCGTGCTCCGGCCGCGCGCCCGGAACACGTCGAACGCGGTCAGCAACAGGTTCTTGGCCAACCCGTTGCCGCGCGCCGTCTCGGCAACGCCAAGCCAGGCCACCCAGGGCCGGCCGTCCGGGTCGCGCGCGATCAGCACGCCCGCCGGCTTGTCGTCCAGTTCGGCGACGAACCACAGTCGCGCGTCATAACCGGGTCGGGCCTGCTGCGCGGCCAGGAAGTCGGCGAACTCCTTGCGCTGGTGGTTCCAGTCCTGCGCGATCGCGTCCTCCAGGATCGCGTGCGCGAGGCGCTGCTCCTCCTCGGTCGTCGCCGACCGCACCCGGACGCGCGGATTCGGCGTGCTCGGGACGCGCGGCGCGGCCAGGTCGATGACCAGCCGGGTGCTGCTGTGCACGATCCGCCAGCCGTGCGCTGTCAGCGCCGCTTCGGCCGGCGTGTTCGGCAACTGGTAGAGGTTGACCTCGCCGACGTCGTCCGAGTTGTCCGTGTTTGCCCAGTCGGCGAGCAGGTCGAGCAGTACGTTCGCGACCTCGGTGGGCCGCTCAGGCTCGACCACCAGTTGGGCACGCAGCGCACGCTGGTTCGGCGCCGGATACAGCGCGGCGAACCCGTCGAGTCGCCCGCTCGCGTCGAGGATCGCGATGCTCCGCGTGGTCAGGTCCAACCCCGGTGTGCCGAGCAGCCGGTCGACGTCGGCGAGCGTGGTGTACGGCTCGCCGAGTTCGGCCAGTTCGGCGCGGTGGAACAACTCCAGCAGAGCCGAGCTGTCCTCGCCCGTGACGGAGCGCTGTGGCATGGGGTCAGGCTGCCAGCGCCGTCATCTCGCAGCAATCGAGTTAACTCCAGGCAGAACTCGCCGCCCAGCTGTCGAAGCCGGGCGGCGGCTCGGACAGATTCAGGACTCGTCGACCTCGATGGCCAGCGCCGGGCAGATCCGCGCGGCCTCCCGCGTCCCGTCGAACGCCTCTGCCGAGGGCGTGTCGGTGATCAGCACCACGATGCCGTCCTCGTCGCGCTGGTCGAACACGGTCGGCGCGGCCAGCACGCACTGACCGGACCCGACGCAGCGGTCCTGGTCGATCAACACCTTCATGACTGCCCCTCTCACCAGGTCACCGGCAGCGCGTGCACGCCGTAGACGAGCATGTCGTCCTTGAATCGGACGTCGTCGAACGGGACGGCCAGCGCCAGCTTCGGCAGCCTGCGGTAGAGCGTCCCGTACACCACCTGCAACTCGACCCGGGCCAGCGGCTGGCCGAGGCACTGGTGGATGCCGTAGCCGAACGCCACGTGATGGCGCGCCTCGCGCAGCACGTCGAGTTGGTCGGGATCGCCAGGGAACGCGCCCGGGTCGCGGTTGCCGGAGTCGTTGGTCAGGATCACGCCCTCGCCCGCGCGGATCAGCTGCCCGCCGATCTCGGCGTCCTCCAGTGCGACGCGGCGCCTGCCGTTGTGCACGATGGTCAGGTAGCGCAGCATCTCCTCGACCGCGTTCGCGATGACCTTGCTGTCCTCGGTGTCGCGCACGAGGGCGAGCTGGTCCGGGTTGCGCAGCAGGGCCAGCGTGCCCAGCGCGATCATGTTGGCCGTCGTCTCGTGCCCGGCGACCAGCAGCAGCAGCGCGGCGTTCGCGGCCTGCTCCAAGCTGATGTTGCCGGGCCGCACCTGGTCGAGCACGAGCCTGCCGAGCAGGTCGTCGGTGGGATCGGCCTCCTTGCGCCGGATCAGCTCGGTCAGGTACTCGGCCAACTCACGGGTTGCCGTGACGGACGCGCCCGGGTCGGTGTCGCGGGCGATCATCAGCCTGGTGCGCTGCTGGAAGAACTCGTGATCGGCGTACGGGACGCCGAGCAGTTCGCAGATCACCAGCGACGGCACCGGCAGCGCGAGCGCCTGCACCAGGTCGGCGGTCGGGCCCTGCGCGACCATGTCGTCGATCAGTCCATCCACAATGGACTGAATGTGCAGGCGGAGCGCCTCGACGCGCTTGATCATGAAGTCTCGGGTGAACATCCGGCGATAGCGGTCGTGCTCCGGGTTGTCCATGGTGATGAACGTCGGGTTCCCCTGCCGGCGCGCCTTGACCGACGCGGTCGTGTACGGGTAGCCCGGATGGTCCGGGTTGGCGCTGAACCGCGGGTCGGCGAGCACGGCCCGCTGGTGCTCGTAGCCGGTGACCAGCCACGGCGTGCTGCCGTCCCAGATGCGGACCCGGCTGATCGGCTCCTCGGCGCGCCGACGGCCCAACTCGGTCGGCGGGTCGAACGGGCAGCCCTGCGCTCGCGGCATGGGATAGGCCGCGAGGTCACCTTCGGGAGCAGTCGCCTTGCTGAGCGTGTCTGTCATCGAACCCCCTCCTGCCACTTGGTGAACATCCGTTTGGTAAGTTACCAAACAAACGTTAGGCATCTCTAGGTGTTGAAGCACACACCGAGCGTGTTTGCCAGTTGACGGTCAGACCCGGTTGACGGTCAGACCTTGTCGACGAACACCAGCGAGATCAGGTCGTCCACGAACGACTGGATGCCCACCGCGCCCTCGCCCGCCTCCGGCGCCGCGTGATGGAGCGCGACCCGGCCGTGCGCGCCGACGAACACCGTGATCGCCGCCTTCCGCGCCGGAATCCGCAGCTCGTAGCCTGCCGCCTCGCACCGCTCGAACGCGGCCACGATCCGCATGACGATCTGCCCCAGCGGACTCTGCGCGGGCTCACGCCCGCGCTCCCGGTTGTTGTAGATCAACCGGTAGTGGCCGGGGTTGTCGATGGCGAAGCGGCAGTAGGCGCCCATCTGCGCGCGCACCCGCGCGATCACGTCCTCCGCCGGCACCGAGTCGTCGGCCTCCTGCATGCCGGTGCCGAGCAGTTCGTAGTCGTAGTTGACCAGGCCGCGCACCAGCGCCGCCTTGTCCGCGAAATGCTGGTAGATGCTGGCAGGCGCGATGCCGACCGCCCTGGCCACGCCGCGGATGGTCAGCCCCTCCTCGCTGCCCAACTCGGAGAGCAACCGGGCGGCCGCGACGAGGATCTCGGTGCGCAGCTTGTCGCCCTGCCCCCACGGGTTGCGGGTGCGCTGCGACGTCAGATCCATACGGCTATCCAACACACCAGGTCAAGTCGGTGTGCCATGACACAATCCGGCCATGACCCTCCGGCCGGAGTTGACCGTCACCACCGTGAACATCGGCGCCCCCGACGCCCGCGAACTCGCCGAGTTCTACGTGCGGCTGCTCGGCTGGGAGGTCATGGTCGACGAGGGCGACTTCGTCATGTTGCAGGGCGAGGGAGCGGGCGTCCGGCTGTCCTTCCAGACCGAGCCGGACTACGCCCGCCCGGTCTGGCCGGGGCAGCCCGGAGCGCAACAGATGATGCTGCACCTCGAAATCATGGTCGACGATCTGGCCGAAGGCGTCGAGCACGCGATCGCGTGCGGTGCCACGCTGGCCGACTCCCAGCCACAGGACGACACCCGGGTCTGCCTGGATCCGGCCGGTCACCCGTTCTGCCTGTGGATTCGCCAAATCAACTAGCACTGCTGAGTGGGATCTCCACCCAGACGGTCTTGCGATCGTTCCCCCTGATCGACCCCCATGTTCTGCTGATCCCCTCGACCATCAGCAACCCCCGGCCCCGAAACCCGCCCCGCGTCGACGCGCCCGGTCTGGGTGGTCGATCCGGTGCGCCGTCGTCGACCTCGACCCGCAGCACCGGTCTGTCCGACGGTCTACTGACGCGTACGGCCAGTAGATGGCCGGTGTGCTCGTAGGCGTTGGTCACCAGTTCGGTGGCGACCAGCTCGACGTCGATCAGCAGATCGGGCGGTTCGTCGGCGAGCAGGCCGCGCAGCCAGGCGCGCAGTTCGGTCAGCGGCGGGTTCGAGGGTAGGCGAAAGGCAAACTCGTACTGCCGCTGTTCGGCTCCTGCGGTGCCCACGGATCTCCTCGATTGATCTCCCCGCCGGTGCCAGTCAGCGGGACCGCTCGGGAGTACCCGTTGCGTGCCCCCTTACACACTTCTTGCCATTAAGTGTTTCAGCTTTCAGCGCGCGCGGGCCACCCGCGTCTCGTCCCAGACCGGCTCGCCCGATTCGGCGACGACACCGTCCGAACGGAACACCAGAAACCGGTCGAAGGACCGCGCGAACCACCGGTCGTGGGTGACCGCGACCACTGTCCCGGTGAACTCGTCGAGTGCGGACTGCAACGCCTCCGCCGAGGTCAGGTCCAGGTTGTCGGTCGGCTCGTCGAGCAGCAGCAGGGTCGCGCCGGACAGTTCGAGCAGCAGGATCTGGAACCGGGCCTGCTGGCCACCGGAGAGCGTCTCGAACCGCTGGTCGGCCGAGGCGCCAAGGCCATAACGGCTCAGCACGGCGATCGCCGGACCGCGGGAAAGTCCCTTCCGGTCACCGTCGCCGTGCCACAGCACGTCCACCAGGTTCCTGCCCACCCACTCGGGATGCTCGTGGGTCTGCGCGAACAGCCCGCCGACCACCCGCGCGCCGAGCTTGAACATGCCGGTGTGCGCGACCTCACCGCCGGCCAGCAGCCGCAGGAAGTGGCTCTTGCCCGACCCGTTCGAGCCGAGCACCGCCAACCGGTCGGCGAAGAACAGCTCGAAGTCGAACGGCCGCATCAGACCGGTCAGTTCCAGCGCCTCGCAGGTGACCACCCGCACCCCGGTCCGGCCACCGGTCAGCCTCGGCCGCACGTGCTCCGGCGTGGGCATCTCCGGCGGGCGCGGCCCCTCCTCGTAGCGGCGCAACCGGGTCTGCATGGCGCGGTACTTGCTCGCCATGGCCTCGCTGATCTTCGCCTGCTCGCGCAGGGTGATGACCAGCTGGCGCAGCCGCTCGTGCTCCTCGTCCCAGCGCCGGTGCAGCTCGGCGACGCGTTCCCAGCGCTCCTCGCGCGCCCGGTGCCAGGTGCCGAAACCGCCGCCGTGCAGCCAGGTCGTGCCGGCCTCCAGGGTGATCACCGCGGTCGCCGAGGTCGCCAGCAGCTCCCGGTCGTGGCTGACCAGCAGGACCGCCTTGCCGCACTCGGCCAGCCGCTGCTCCAGCCAGCGCTTGCCGGGCACGTCCAGGTAGTTGTCCGGCTCGTCGAGCAGCAGCACCTGCTCGGTGCCGCGCAGCAGCGTCTCCAGCACCAGCCGCTTCTGCTCGCCGCCGGACAGCGTGCGCACACCCCGGTACTTCGCCCGGTCGAACGGCACGCCGAGGGCGGCGACCGTGACCGTGTCCCACAGCACCTCGACGTCGTACCCGCCCGCCTCGCCCCAGTTCGCCAGCGCGGTCGCGTAGCGCAGCTGGGTCGGCTCGTCGTCGGTGTCCATCATCGCCAGCTCGACCTCGTCCAGCTCGGCGGCTGCCGCGCGCAATGGCGCGGGAGCGACCGCCAACAGCAGGTCGCGGACGGTCTTGTCGTCCCGGATCGAGCCGATGAACTGCGGCATCACGCCCAGCCCGCCCTGCACGACGACCCCGCCGTCGGTCGGGGTCAGCTCACCGCCGAGGATGCGCAGCAGGGTCGTCTTGCCCGCGCCGTTCGATCCGACCAGTGCCGCGATCTGGCCGGTGCTGACGCGGAAGTTGACCTGGCTGAACAGCTCGCGGCCGTCCGCGAGTCGATACGCCAGTCCGCCTGCCTCAAGAAAGCCCACGAGCAGCCATGGTGCCCGGCGCCGCTCGACAACTCCACCGAGTTTGTAAGGCATCGGTAACGCCCTTGCGGGGCATAGCCGTTACGTCGGCGGCCTAGGGTGGTCGGTGAACACCAGCAACCCTGTGGAGCGTGCATGATCACGTTGATCGTGGTCGGATTTCTGGCCGGCGTGATCACCAGCATTTCCCCGTGCGTGCTGCCGGTCCTGCCGGTCGTGCTCACCGCGGGCAGCAACCGCCGCGCGCCTGCTGATCCGGTCGACTCCGAGCAGGGGGGTGAGCGGCGCTTCTCTTGGCGGCCCTACGGCATCGTCGCCGGGTTGGTGCTGAGCTTCTGCCTGTCCACACTGTTCGGCTCGCTGGTCCTCGCCGCGCTGCACCTACCGCAGGATTTGTTGCGCTACGCCGGAATCGTGGTCCTGGTGCTGATCGGCGTCGGGCTGATCTGGGCGCGGTTCGGCGAATTTCTGGAGCGGCCGTTCGCGCGCATTCGCGGTCGCCGGGTCAACCCGGACAGCAACGGTCTGCTGACCGGACTCGGGCTGGGCCTGCTGTTCGTGCCGTGCGCGGGCCCGGTGCTGGCCACGATCGTGGTGCTCGGCGCGACGCACCGGGTGGGCATCGACGCGATCGTGCTGACCGTCGCGTTCGGCATCGGCGTCGGGATTCCGTTGCTGGTGCTGGCCGTCGCGGGCGACGCGATCGTGCGCAGGACCGGTCTGCTGCGCACACGCGCGCGGGGCATCCGGGTCACCGCGGGCGCGGTGATGATCGTGGTCGCGCTGGCCATCGGCTTCAACCTCACCGACGGCCTCCAGACCTCCGTTCCCGGCTACACCAACGCGTTGCAGAACTCGGTCGAGCAGAATCCGAGCGCGGCAGGCCAACTGCACGCGTTGACCGCCGGTGGCTCAACCGCGTCGACCGGCACCCTCCAACCCGGTTCGGACTGCCAGGCGAATGGAGTTTTGCTGGAGAACTGCGGCACCGCGCCGCAACTGACCGGCATCGACGCCTGGCTGAACACTCCGGGCAACGCACCGGTGAGCCTGTCGAGCCTGCGCGGCAAGGTCGTGCTGATCGACTTCTGGACCTACAGCTGCATCAACTGTCGCCGCGCCCTGCCGCACGTCGAAGCCTGGTACAACGCGTACGCGCGGGACGGCTTCGAGGTGATCGGCGTGCACACGCCCGAGTTCGCGTTCGAACACGTCGTGTCGAACGTCGCGTCACAGGCGGCCTCGCTCGGCGTGCGGTACCCGGTCGCGATCGACAACGAGTACGCGACCTGGAACGCCTACCAGAACCAGTACTGGCCGGCCGAATACCTGATCGACAAGACCGGCGTCATTCGGCACATCGCGTTCGGCGAGGGCGACTACGCCAACACCGAGAACGACATCAGGAGCCTGCTCGGCGACGGCGACCCGACCGTGCACCTGCCGCCGCCCACCGAGGTCGCGGACACCACCCCGACCGAACAGCAGACGCAGGAAACCTATCTGGGCAGCCAGTACGCCCCGCTGCACGTGAGCGGCACCGCGCCCACCGCGAACGCAACGCACACCTACCAGTTCCCGAATCCCGTGCAGCCCGACACGTTCGCGCTCGCCGGCACGTGGACCGAGGGCAAGGAAATGCTCACCGCGGGCGTGAATGCCCAACTGGCGCTGAACTATCAGGCCGAGGACGTCTACCTGGTCCTCGGCGGCACCGGCCAGGTAACCGTTGCCATCAACGGAAAACCGACGCAGACCATCCAGGTCAGCGGAGTGCCCAAGCTCTACACACTGGTCAGCGGCCAGAGTGCGGCGCGCGCGACGCTCACTCTGACCGCTGCCCCGGGAATCGCTGCCTACGACTTCACCTTCGGCTAGTACTTGGCGAAGGTGGAGGTGAAGGCCAGCTGGCTCTGCGAGACACCGCTGCACGTGGGCGACGAGGCCGGCCTGGCGACGGCCTGCGCGGCCGATCCGCCGCAGCTCACGTCGCGGGTCAGCGACCAGAACGAGAGCCTGCCAAGACCGTTGGACGCGGCGAAGCTCTCCACCTTGCTCGCGTCGGCCAGGGTGAAGGTCGAGCCGTCGTCGTTCACGCCGATCATCGGGGTGAGGCCGACATTGGCGTAGCCGTAGCTGGAATCGATCGACTTCAGCTGCGCCAGCGTGCCCTTGGCCGCGTTGATCGCCGCGGTGCCCATTTCCTCGCCGGTGCCCGCGTAGTAGTCCATCGCCATCAGGTTGACCACGTCGATCTTGACGCCCGCCTGGTGCGCGGCCTGGATCAGCCCGATGCCGTAGTGGTCCATGCCGGTCGGCGTCACCGGGATCGTGATCGAGAAGACCAGGCCGGGGTTGCTGGACTTCAGCGTCTTCATCGCGGTGTACAGCCGGGTCGCGGCCGCGGTGTCGGCGACCGCCGCACCCTCGATGTCGAAGTCGAGCGCCTTGGCGCCGTAGGTGGTGATGATCTTCTGCAGCGACGAGTTGATCGTGGACTGGTTGGTGCACGTGCCCGCGATCGAGTAGCCGTCGGCGCCGCCGGAAGAGATGATCAGCGCGGCGCCCTCCGACTTGGCCTTGGCGATCTCCGGGTCGATGAACGGGTCGCCGCCGATCGGCTCGGTGTCGCCCCACTCCTGTGCGCAGCCAACGCCGATGACGAAGGCGGCGGTGTAGGACTTCAAACCCTTGCTGGTGAGCGCGGTGTTCAGCATCGACTCCGTCGACTCGCCCATGTCCACGTAGGGCGCGACCGCGTAGGT
Source organism: Pseudonocardiaceae bacterium (assembly GCA_035948315.1). Classification (GTDB taxonomy): domain Bacteria; phylum Actinomycetota; class Actinomycetes; order Mycobacteriales; family Pseudonocardiaceae; genus CAJCJE01. Next base: position 41,495 of record DASZJG010000053.1, read on the forward strand.
GCCGGCCGCTGCCGCGTTCGAGATGACCTTGGCCGGTTGGGCCGCCGCATTCGTCACGGTTGCCAACCCGATTCCGACCGGGAGCAGCACGGCTGCGGCGAGCAATGATCGTATGCGCATGGAAATCGACCCTCTCCGTGAGCCGGGCGGCATTGCTCGGCGAGGCGGTTAACCCAAAATGGACTAGACCACTGTTTCAGTCAAGGGCGTGTTACGCGCCGCAGGAAAACGAAGAATGTCAATAACGGGTTTTTGACAACAGCGAATTCTATTCCGCTGTGAATTCCGCGCGGACCCCCAGCAGCCGGATCGGACGACCCAACTCGACCCGGGCCAACAACTCCAGCGCCGCCGAGGCGACCACGTCCGGATCGAGCGTCGGCTCGGGCAGCGTCAGGCTGCGGGTGGTGGTGAAGAACGGCGCGAACCGCAGCTTGATCCCCACCCGGGCAGCCGGTCGGCCGTCCGCGTGCACGTCCTCGGTGACCCGCCGGGCCAGCGTGTCGATCTGCGCGCGGATCTCGTCGGACTCGCTCAGGTTGTGCTGATAGGTGACCTCGCGGCCGCAGCCCTTGGGCACGTACGGCGTCTCGTCGACGGTGACCTCGCCTGCGCCGAGCGCCAACTGCCGGTACCAGGGCCCCATCTTCGGCCCGAACCGCGCGGCCAGCGCCGCCGGATCCGCCCTGGCCAGATCCGCGACCGTGCGCAGCCCCTCGTCGGCCAGCTTCACCGCCGTGCGATGGCCGATGCCCCACAACGCCTCTGTCGACTTCTCCGCCATCACCGCGACCCAGTTGTCCCTGGTCAACCGGTAGATCCCGGCCGGCTTCGCGCTCTGTTGATGGTGTGGCTTCGCCAGGCCGGTCGCCAACTTGGCGCGCAGCTTGTTGTCCCCGATGCCCACCGAACACGACAACCCGGTCGACTCGTCCACCGCGACCCGGATCGCCGCCGCCAGCCCCTCCGGATCATCCGTGCGCGCGCCGAGGAACGCCTCGTCCCAGCCGAGCACCTGCACGGCCACCGGAAACTCGCGCAACGTCGCCATCACCCGCTCCGACACCGCCTCGTAGGTGGGCGCGTCGACAGCCAGGAAGACCGCCTCCGGACACTTCTTGGCCGCCGTCCGCAGCGGCATGCCCGAGTGGACACCGAACTCGCGCGCCTCGTACGACGCCGTGGACACCACCGCGCGCTGCGTCGGATCACCGGTGCCGCCCACGACAACCGGCTTCCCGCGCAACTCGGGATGCCGCAGAACCTCGACCGCCGCGATGAACTGGTCGAGGTCGACGTGCAGCACCCAGTCCATCTCGGACATACGACCAGTATGCCGTCCGGCCCGAGGCCCGCGCACGGCCTGACCGGCCTGGCCGTGGTGGCCAGGCCGGTCAGGCGCGTCGCTCGCGTTCGACTCGGCTCAGAAGAAGCTGTCGATGGTCCACGTGAACGCGGTGCTGCCGGTGGTGCCGTTGGCCTCGGTCGCGGTCACCTGCACGGAGTAGGTGCCGGGCGTCGAGGGCGCACCGGAGATGCTGCCGGTCGAGCTGTCGATGCTCAGCCCGGCGGGCAGACCGGTGGCGGCGTAGGTCAGGCTGCCGCCGTCACTGGCGGTCGCCGCGATCTGGACCGGAGTGATGTCGAACCACTCCCAGTCCTCCTGGTCTCCGGGATTGGTCACGGTCACCGAACCGCCCGTGACACTGCTGACGGTCCAGGAGAACGTGGTGCTGCCGGTGGCACCGGTGCTGTCCGTCGCCGTCACGGTCACCGAGGAGGTGCCTGCCGCGCTGGGCGTGCCGGACACCAGACCGGCCGAGCTGATCGACAGGCCGGCGGGCAGGCCGGTGGCGCCGAACGTGTACGGGGCGCTGCCACCACTGGCCGACAGTTGCAGGCTCGCGGCCGTGCCGACCGTGCCGGTCTGGTTACCGGGGTTGCCCACCGACACCGACCCCGTGCCGCCGTGACTGACGATCGGGTGCGAGATGGCGCAGGCATTGGTGTCGTTGGACCAACTGGCCTGCTCGGCGAACGTGCCGGTGCCCATCGTGACGTTGGCCGCGCCGCCGGGCTGGCCCGCGCTGATCCAGGCGCACTCGTCGGAGTTCTCGTCGCCGTTGTAGGAGCTGCCGGTGTGGTTGGTCCAGCCGCCGGCCGGGAACATGTCGGACATCATCTCGTGCCACTCATGGCCGAGCGTCATGGTCCAGCCGTCCAGCGTGCCCGTGCTGTTGATGAAGTCGACGCCACAGCCGGAACCGGAATCGAAGTTGTACGGCTGGTTGGAGAACGCGATGTCGCCGTAGGGCGAGTTGACCGCTCCACCGGAGAGCGTGGTGTCACCGGTGTAGTCGTGCCAGGCGCAGTACTGGCCCTGGTAATTGTCCGGGTTCGCGCCGTGCGGGGACAGGATCACGTAGTACGTGTGCCGGTTGGCGCTCGCCGTGGTGTTGCCGAAGTGCTTGGCCGCGTTGACCGCCTCCTGCCCGAGTTGGTTGCCGGTGGCGGCGGACGGCGACGCGGCCGAGTTGTCGTACCAGACACCGCTCAGTACGCCGCCGCTCTGGTACGGGACGAAGCTGGCGTTGGACGGGCAACTGGTCGCGCCCGACGCGACACCGGCGCCGTCGCACCACTGGGTCAGGTCGGCCGACCATAACTCGTTGGCGGTGCCGATGCCCTTGAACATTTCCTGCGCGGCGGGCGCGCCGCCGTCCGAGTCACCGGAGAAGGTCAGGTCGCCGCTGCCGTTGGTGCTCTGCGTACCCCACTGGCTGCCGTAGAACACCAGGTACACCTGGCTTTTGCCGTCGTTGACGCCGACCCCGTCGACCGCGCCGCCATAGGAGAGGGTCTCCGGACCGGTGGCCGCCTGGGATGCGTGCGTCGCGCTCCACTTCTGCATCATGGAGTTCTGTTGCCGGGTCGGGATGGCGCCGTGCCGGTAGGGGTGCTGATAGGACGGGTTGTACGGGTTTGCCGTGTTCGGTGTGGCGGCGGCGGCCGGACTCGCAACCGCGGCCAGGCCGCCGAATGCCAGCGCCGCGATTGCCGCCGCGGCCAATGTTGTCAGCCCTCGCTTGACAACCTGCATTGTCCCTCCACAGGGGATTCTGGCCCGCATGGACCGGCAGTACAGGCCGTCGGCCCATGCGGGATCTCACGGGAACCGCACCTCCTCGGCCCGATTCCCACGTCAGAAATTCGATTTGTTGCCAGCACTTGCTTGATTTCCGACCACCGTTGGCAGGGTGGCGAGCGGAGGTACTGTAAGCATTCGTTCATCGCGACGTCAATACCTGGTCGGATTTTGGAAACCCTTGGCCTACCTGGGACTTGGCGCAAGTAGGACAGGCTGGCCGCGTGTTGTGTTCAAGGCGCGCGAATTCTCATATTCGCGATAGAGGTGGCATAGTCGGGACATTGCCCAGGTGTGCCAAAGGCTATTTATAGCCAGCCGCGTCGTGCTGCCTGTACACCTGCCTGGAATCGGGTCGTCGCACCCAATCGTTCCAGCAGCGCTCCGGTTCTGCGCACCACCGACCGGCGCGACAACCGCAACCGCCGGGCGATCGCGTCGTCGGTCAGTCCGGCCGCCATCAGCGTGACGATCGCCTGGTCGCGATCGTCGATCTGGTTGGTGGGTGAGGTGCCGGTCAGCGGCACGGCCAGCCGCCACAGCGTCTCGAACACTCTGATCAGTGCGTCCAGCAGATCGGACGGATGGACGATCAGCGAGACGTTGCGGCCGGTACCGGCCGGGTCGAGCGGCAACAACGCCCTGGTGTCGTCGCTGATCAGCACCTTCATCGGCGAGTCCGTGAGGATGCGGGCCTGCTCCCCGAGTTCCACGGCCTTGAACAGGTAGTCGACCCGGGCGAGGTCGTCGAGCACGCGGCTGTCGTAGATCACTCGGTAGCGCACGCCGGCCGTCATGCGCTCGGCCTGCGTCGCGGCCTGGGCGTCCTCGGTGGCCGCGTGGCGGTCGATGTAGGGCGGCCCGGACAGCGCCTTGATCTCGCTGCGCGCCAACACCTGGAACTGGTCGTAGTAGGCCATCGCCTGGCCTGGTTCGTGCACGACCTCAAGACCGATATCTGACCGGTCGACCTCCCGCGCGGCCCGGTACACCCTGGCCAGTTCGGTGCCGACGGTGCGCAGTTCGACCAGGCGACGCTCCTCGGCCAGCAGCCGTGCGGACACCACCGAGTCGGGCGGCTCGGCCTCCCACCGTTCACCGTCCGCTGTGCACAGTCGTACCGCCGCGTGTGCTCCGGCCAGGTGCGTGAGCGTGTCCCGCACCGAGGCCGTCGGCACGCCGGTGCCCGCACCGACCTCCTCCGCGGTGCTGCGCGGATGCTCGACCAGGTAGCGATAGGCAGAGCCGGCAGCCGAGGCGTCGTCCAGCGGGTTGACCATCGCGCGCTCCGGAACCTGGTTGACAGGGCAATCTGGTAAGAGGCGAAAACGCAGGTGGTGGGACACCTGGACGACACGCTGTTATCGAATCGTAACCTGCCCGATGGGGACGGTCGCGGGAGTTGTCGGTCAAATGTGATTAACCGCGAAGATGAGGATTGTTCGTTTTAAGCTGAAAGACTGCGAACGCCAAGGTATTCACCCGCCAACCCGGGAGTGTCCATGCGTTCGCGCTTATGGTCGATGACCACCGTCATCGCGGGAACCACCATCCTGACCACCGCTCTGCTCGTCCCGTCCGCCACGGCCGCACCGAGCCACGTCGAGCGGCCCGCGTCGACATGTTCGACGTCCTACCTGCCGCTGCCGGACCCGTCCTGTACGCCCGGCGTGACCAATCCGGACGTCACCCAGGACACCATCGACTCCACGATCTGCGTCTCGGGCTGGACTTCCACGATCCGCCCGCCGACGTCCTACACCAACAAGCTCAAGGCGCAGGGCATCATCGACTACGGGTACAGCGACACCAGCATGTCCGACTACGAAGAAGATCACTTCCTCGCGCTCGAAGACGGTGGCAGCCCCACCGACCCGAAGAACCTGTGGCCCGAACCGCACTCCGGCGACGCCAACTCCTACAACAAGGACGGCGTCGAGACCAAGGTCAAGAACGCCATCTGCAACGGCAGCGTGACGCTCGCGGCCGCGCAGCAGGCGATGCTCACCAACTGGACCACCGCGGAGCAGGTTCTCGGGATCGGCTGACAGTCCTCTTCGGACACTGTTCAGTACGCCCGACTGCCGATCACCACGGTGGATCCCAACTCCGCACAACTGGCCACCGTGGTGATCAGGCCGGCGTCGGCGAACGCGTGGACCGCGTGCTGGGCCTGGCGTTCGCTGGTCTCCATCAGCAACTGCCCGCCCGGCGCCAGCCAGACCGGCGCCTGCGCCGCGACCTCGCGCAGCACGGCGAGGCCGTCCGAGCCGCCGTCCAGCGAGCGCCGCGGTTCGTGGTCGCGCGCCTCGGCCGGCAGCAGCGGGATCTCCGCCGTCGGCACGTAGGGCACGTTCGCGGTGAGGATGTGCACGTTGCCGCGCAGCCGGCGCGGCAACGGTTCGAACAGGTCGCCCTCGTACACGGTGCCGCCGAACCGTTCGACGTTGCGCCGCGCGCATTCCACGGCGGCCGGCTCGATGTCGGCGGCATGGAGTTGGACCTGCTCCAGTTCGGCGGCGAGTACCGCGCCGAGCGCGCCGGAGCCGCAACACAGGTCCAGCACGAGGAGTTCGTCGGGCTCGCCGGAGTCCAGGATGTTCCGACCGAGATCGACGGCCTGCCGCGCCAGGAACTCGGTGCGCCTGCGTGGCACGAACACTCCCGGTGCCACGGTGATCCGCAGACCGCAGAACTCGGCCCAGCCGATGATCTGTTCGAGTGGCAGGCCATCGACCCGTTGCCGCACCATGGTGGCGAGTGTGCCGGGGTCGGACGCGGCTTCGACGAGCAGTCGCGCCTCGTCCTCGGCGAACACGCAACCTGCCGCGCGCAGCCGGGAAACGATGACCGTGGGGGTGAGAACGGTGGGAGAGCTAGACATGACAGCGCCTTTCACAGCCACTGGGCGCTCGCCATTGCCCTATCGTGGGCAACATCGAGGCGAGCACACCCGGTCAGTAAGTGAAGCAGTGTTTTTTGGGAGCATGGGGAGGCTCACCTCCAGACCTAGGTCAACTTGGCCTTCACAAGATTACCCATCCGGGACGTACGCCCGTCAATCCGATTACTTTCGGCAATGCCGGGTATCCAAAAGTGTGAGATGTCTGGTAACGATCCGTTGGAGGCGATGGCTCATGACGAACGTTCGGCGACTCTCTCGGCTCACCGCGGCGTCGCTCGCGGTGCTGGCCGGCGCGGCAGGTCTGCTGGTCCTGGGCGCCGGTGCGGCATCGGCGGCGACCGCGCCGCCCTGCTCGGCCGCCGCGCGGGCCTGTGTCGACCTGGCCACCCAGCAGGCATGGTTGATGGACAACGGCACGGTGACCTACGGCCCGGTCCAGGTGCGGACCGGCCGTGCGAGCGCGCCGACCGATCCGGGCACGTTCCATGTCACCTACAAGGACCTGCACCACGTGAGCAGCATCTACCACCAGGCGATGCCGTACTCGGTGTTCTTCAACGGCGGCGACGCCTTCCACCAGGGCAGCCTGCGGGTGTCCTCGCACGGCTGCGTGCACCTGAGCCACTCGGCGGCCGAGACCTTCTACGCCACGCTGTCCGTCGGTGACGAGGTCGAAGTGGTGCGGTAGCCGATCTACCCTGGATTCATGGCCGACCCGGGCATGGTCGACGTGGTACGGGAAGGCGGTCTGCTGCTTGGCGGCGGCCGAGCCATCCTGTTGCAGGTCGCCCATGCCCCGGTCGGCCGGGGTGTCGCCGAGCACAGCGAGTTCGCGTCGCGGCAGCTGAATCGGCTGCGCGCCACCATGACCTACCTCTACGGCGTGACCTACGGCAGCCCGGCCGCGCGGGCGCGGATCGCCGCCGACGTCACCGCGCTGCACCGCGACGTCCACGGTCCCGGCTACGACGCGCTCGATCCGCGACTGCAACTCTGGGTGGCCGCGACCCTCTACGACACCGGCCTGCTGCTCTACCAGCGCTGGTTCGGCCCGTTGACCGAACTCGCGGCCGAGCGGATCTACCGCGACTACCGCGTGCTCGGCACCACCCTGCAGATGTCGCCGGAGCTGTGGCCGGCGAACCGCGCCGAGTTTCGCGAGTACTGGCAGGACATGCTCGCCATGATCGTGGTCGGCGAGCCCGCCCGGCAGGTGTGCCGGGATCTGCTGTTCCCGCGTCGGCTGCCCGCCGTGCTCCGGCCTGCAATGCCGCTGCACCGGTTGGTCACGGCGGGACTGCTGCCCGCACGCATTCGCGACGATTACGGGCTGCCCTGGAACGCCGGGCGGCAGCGCCGGTTCGAGGTGTTCATGTCCGCCACGGCGGCGGCCTATCCGCGCATTCCGCGCGCCATCAGGGTTTTCCCGAGCGACTACTACTTCGGCAGGAGGGCGGCCACCGGGTGACCGCCCTCCCGATCCTCAGCCGATCGCGATGCCGAACAGGTGCAGATCCGCGTTGCTCGGCAGGGTGATCGCGGACACCGTCTTGCCCGCGGTGAGCGGGATCGTGGTGTCGTAGATGCTCACCTGGTGGTTCGGGTCGAGCGTGCTGCCCGGCGGGATGTTCCAGTGCGCGGTGGTGGCCACCAGCGTGTTGCCGGCGGTCGCCGCGTCCGAATACCAGTCGGGCAGCGTCACCGTGCCGGTCGATGTGCTGCCGTCCGTGTAGGTCACGGTGACCTGGCCGGACTGGGCACCGAACGTGCCGGTGCCGAGGAAGGCCAGTTGGCTGCCGGAGCCGGTCAGCGCGATCGACTGTCCACCCGTCACCACGTTGTCCGGCGTGGCGACCGGCACGTTCGGCCAGGTGAAGCCGGTGGTGCCGACCGGATTGCCGGGCGCGACGCCGACCGCGGCCAGCGCCTGCGCGGAATAGCTGTACCCGCCGCCGTCGAAGTTGGCGCCGGTCGGGTTGGCGTCGTCGCTGATGCCGGTGTTGTCCAGCGCCGTGGCGAACGACGCGTACGGCACGCTTTCCGTTGCGGTGCCGGTCGTTGTGGCCGGTCCGTGTTCACCGAAATAGCTGGCCGTCGCGGTGAGCGTGGCATTGCCGGCCGTCGCGTTGGCCGGCGCGCTCACCTGCCAGCTCGCGCTGATCGACTGGCCGGGCCCGACGTTGCCGGCCGGCTGACCGGGCACCGGGGTCACCGTCCAACCGCTCGGCGCGGCCAGTTTCAATGCCGCGTCGCGCACGGTTTCGGTGCTGCCGTTGGTGAACGTCGCGCCGACCGTCGCCGTGGTGCCGCCGTTCTGCAGTGCGGGCGCGGTCACCTTGACGTAGCGGGGACCGGTCGTCCTGGTCACCGCGAAGCCGCCGGTCAGTGGAAGGTTGTCCGAGGAATCGCCGACCATGACCTGGAAGTGGCCCGCGGGCACGGTCCAGTTCTGCGCGTTACTGTCCCAATAGGACACATCCTGGCTGGAAAGAGTGAACCGCACCTGCTTGGTCTGGCCGGGGTTCAGCCGCACCTTCTGGAAACCCTTGAGCTGCTTGGGCGGCTCGCCCGCCGACGCCGGTTCGCTCAGATACAGCTGCACGACGTCCGCGCCGGCCCGCTTGCCGGTGTTGGTGACGTTCGCGGTCACCGTCTCCTGGCCGTTCGGGCCGAGATTGCCCGGTCCGAGAGCCAGGTGTGAGAAGGCGAACGTGGTGTAGGACAGGCCGGAGCCGAACGCGAACAGCGGCGCGATGTTCTTCGCGTCGTACCAGCGATAGCCGACGTCCATGCCCTCCGAGTACTGGACCTGGCCGTTCACTCCCGGCCACTGCGCCGGGGTCGACGCCGGCACGTCCGTGAGCGATTTCGGGAACGTGACCGGGAGTTTGCCGGACGGGTTGGTGTCGCCGAAGAGCACCGAGGCGATCGCGGTGCCGTCCTGCTGACCCGGATACCAGCCCTCCAGCACGCCCTTGACCGAGTCCAGCCACGGCATGGTGACCGCGGATCCGGTGTTCAGCACGACGATCGTGTTCGGGTTGACCGCGGCGACCGCGCTGATCAGCTGGTCCTGTGCGGTCGACAGGTCGATGTTGGTCAGGTCCGAGCCCTCGGACTCGAAATTGCTGGCGAACACGACCGCGGTCTGCGACGCCTTGGCCAGCGCGACCGCCTGGTCCTGCGGCGTCGGCTGGCCGGGGATCTGCCAGCCGAGGTTGACCAGGTCGTCGCCGCCGTTCTGGTAGTAGTCGATCTCGACCGGGATGGCCTGGCCCGCGGTCAGGGCCACCGTGCCGGTCTCGGTGTTGGCGGCCTGGTCGCGCCAGTTGTCGATGATCTTGGTGCCGTTGACGAACAGCCTGCTGCCGTCGTCGCTGGTCAGCGAGAAGGTGTAGGTGCCGGTGACCGGCGCGGTGATGGTGCCCGTCCACTTCACCGACCACTGCGTCGGGTTCACGCCGGGGCCGGGGGAGACGGCCGAGTTCGGGCCCCAGTCGAAGTTCACGTTCGGATCGGTGCGGGTCAGCACCGGAGTGCCGGACAGCGCCATGTTGTTGTAGTACTGGCCGGTCAGGCCGCTGCCGAAGTACTGGGCGTCCACCACGGGCAGTTGGCCACCCGCCGGGTAGGTGCCCTGGGCGTACTGCACGTTCACGCCGGAGCCGGCGCGCGCCTTGATGCCCTGGTAGGGCGTGACGATCGAGCCCGCGTTCACGCTGGCGCTGCCGCCGCCGACGGTCATCGCGTCCGGCCCGGCGTCATCGCCGATGACCGCGATCGACTTGGTGGCGCCCGCGTCCAGCGGCAGTGCGGAGTTCGCGTTCTTCATCAGCACGGTGCCCTGCTCGGCCACGTTCTGCGCGACCGAGGCGTGCGCCGCGCTGGTCACCACCGCGCTCGGCGAACCGGTGGCTGGCCGGTCGAACAGGCCGAAGCGGAACTCCTCGGTGAGGATGCGGGTGACCATGTCGTTCAGTCGCGACATCGGCACCTGGCCGGCCTGCACCGCGGTCGTCAGGGCGGCGCCGAAGAACTGGTCGTCCGGCATCTCCATGTCCAGCCCGTTGTTCGCGGCGTCCACAGTGGAATGGGTCGCGCCCCAGTCGGAGGTGACGAAGCCGGGGAAGTTGTACTGGTCCTTGAGCTTCTGGTTCTGCAGGTAGTCGTTCTGGCAGGCGGGCGAGCCGTTGATGGTGCTGTAGGAACACATCACCGACGCGACCTGGCCCTGCTGGACCGCGGCCTGGAACTGCGGCAGGTAGATCTCGTTCAACGTGCGCGGATCCACGATCGCGTTGTCGGCCGCGGTGTTGCGATTGGATTCCTGGTTGTACGCGGCGAGGTGTTTCACCTGTGCGAGCACGCCCTGGCTCTGCACGCCCCTGATGTCGGCGACACCGATCTGGCCCGCGAGGTAGGGATCCTCGCCGTAGGACTCGAACGCCCGGCCCCAGCGGGGATCGCGCACGATGTTCACGGTCGGCCCGAGGTCGACGTTGGCGCCCTTGCCCCACTGCTCGTTTCCGATGACCGCGCCGTACTGGGAAACCAGCGACGGATCCCAACTGGCCGCGGCGGCGACCGGCGCGGGCAGCTGGGTCACGCCGGTCATGCCGTCGCCGACCCCGCCGGGGCCGTCCTCCAGGTTCAACGCGGGGATGCACAGGGCCGGGATGGCCGGGATCTGACCCGCGTAGGGCGAGTTGTTGTCGCCGTGCACCATCTGGATCTTCTGATCGATGGTCATCTTGGCGAGCACCTCGGCCGCGCGCTGGCCGGGCGAGGCATGCTGGCCGACCCAGGGACAGGCCGGATTGGTCGGCGGCGCGGACTGCGCCGAGGCCGGTAACGCAAGGACGCTGATCGCGGCGGTGACCGCGGCGGCCACCACCCCGAATCTGACGGGCAGACGCATGATCGCTCTCCTACATCGTTGTACCGAGCGAATAAGTTGCGGCGCGCAACATATCTCCGCGATGACCGCAGGCGGAAGGGTTGTATCGATTCAGAACGGCGCCTATCGGCCCAGATTCGACCATTGGATGCAACGCTCTGCCTGTTTTCTTGGCGAGGGTCAGGCCACGCGCTGCAACAGGACCTGTTCGATCAACGCGACCAGCACGTTCTTCACGGATTCGCGGTCCCGCGCGTCGCAGTGGATCACCGCGACGCTGGGCGGCACGTCGAGCGCGTCGCGGACCTCGCCCAGTTCGTAGCGGCGCGAGTCGGGGAAGTGGTTGACCGCGACGATGAACGGGATGTCGTGCGTCTCGAAGTAGTCGAGTACCGGGTAGCAGTCCTCGATGCGCCTGGTGTCGGCCAGCACGACCGCGCCGAGCGCGCCGTCGGACAGGTCGTCCCAGAGGAAGTCGAAGCGCTCCTGGCCAGGGGTGCCGAACAGGTAGAGGATCAGCGTCGGGTCCAGGGTGATCCGGCCGAAGTCCAGCGCGACCGTGGTGGTCGTCTTGCTGGGCAGCAGGCTCGCGTCGTCGATGCCGACCGAACGCTCGGTCATGGCCGCCTCGGTCACCAGCGGTTCGATCTCGGAGATCGACCCGATGAAGGTGGTCTTGCCGACTCCGAAGCCGCCGCTGACCACGATTTTCGCCGCGGTCGGCACGCGTGGTGCCGGCTGCTCAGAGAGCCCGGACAAGATCCCTGATCCTCTCGATCGTCTGAACCGGCAGTGCGCTCGGCTCACGCAGCTCAACATAGTTGCCGGTGAAGAGGTCGGCGATCAGCACCCTGGCTACGCCGATCGGCAGGTCCAGTTGGGAGGCGAGTTCGGCGACCGAGATCGGTTCCTGGGCGAGTTCGATCGCCCTGCGCTGCTCGAACTGCAACGGCGCGGAGAGCGCGGCGGGCTGCGCGTAGACCATGGTTTCCAGCTTGAGCCCGTCGTGCAGCGGCCGGGTGCGGCCACCGGTGACCATGAACGGCCTGATCAGCACCCCGTCCGACTCGGTGGAGCCGTCGTGCCGGTGCGGGGCGTCCTGTCCTGGTTCGGCCTGTTCGAACCAGGACTTCGGCTGGGTCGGCGGCAGCATCCTCGGGTCGGGCAGCCGCAGCGGGTCGCGCTCGGTCATGGGGTCAGCGATTCTCGCAGTTCGCTGATGAGCGCCGGGCTGAGCAGCCGGCCGGCCCGCTCGGCGAGCACCGCGATCTCGTAGCCGATCAGGCCGATGTCGCACCCCTCGCCGGCCAGCACCGCGATGCAGCTGCCGTCGGCGATGGTGGAGACCAGCAGGAAGCCGCGCTGCATCTCGATCAGCACCAGCTTCAGCCCGTCGAAGTCGTAGTAGCGGGCGGCGCTGCGGGACAGGCTGGCCAGGCCGGAGGTGAGCGCGGCGAGCCGGTCGCCCGCGGTCCGGTCCAGGCCCGCCGACTTGGCGATCAGCAGACCGTCGGAGGACACCACGACGGCGTCCCGCACCCCGTCGGTGTTGCGCACGAAGTTGTTGACCAGCCAGTGAAAACTCTGCGGGTCGGTATCAAGCTCGGTAGTCACAGCGCCACCTCGCTGGCGCTCGGCCACACCGTGAACGCTCCCTGTGCCAGTTGGTTCGCTCCGCTCACTGGTTCTCCTCCTCGCGGGCTGCGACGGCGTCGACTCCGCTCATCGCCAGCTGGCCGCGTTGGTGTCCTTGTTGGAAGGCGGAGAGCATGCTGCGCACCTGGCTCGGGGTGCGCTCGCCGCTCGCGCCGTCGGTCGGGGTGGTCGGGCGGTCCGTGGCCCTCGGCGTCGGTGCGGCCGGGCCGGTGGACGCCGCTTGTTGCGTTCGCCTGCGGGACTGGCGTTTGACCAGGCCGTTCGGGGTTCGGGCCTGCTGCGTTGGTGCAGGCGCGGGCGTTTCCGTGCGGGTCGCCGGGATCGAGGGGACCTCCACCGGCTCGGGTGCCGGCGTCGGCGTGCTGAGCACCGGCTCCGCCTGCTTGACCGGACGCTGCGGCAGGAGGGGTTTCGGGCTCGGCGGGGCCGGCGGCGGGAGGGTGGACTCGTCGGCGAGCACGTCCGGGGGGAGCAGGATGCGCGCGGTCAGGCCGGTGGTCGGCGACTCGGACAGGTCGACCCGCACGCCGAGCCGGTTGGCCAGCCTGCCGACCACGTAGTGGCCGAGGAACCGGGTGGGCGCGACCAGGAAGTTCTCCTCGTCGCGCAGCCTCGCGCGGGCGGCGGCGAGTTCGGCGGGCGTCATGCCGATGCCGTGGTCGACGACGACCAGCAGGTACCGGTTGCCCATCCGCCTGCCGTAGACCTCGACCTCGAGTTCGGGTGAGGAGAACTGCAGGCCGTTCTCGACCAGCTCGGCCAGCATGTGCGCGACGTCGGTGATGACCGAGCCGACGACGAACGCGGGGTCCACCCGGCGCAGCACGACCCGCCGGTAGTCCTCCACTTCGGACAGTGCGGCGCGGATGACGTCGGCGACCGGCAGCGGCTGCGACCACACGCGCGGGCTGTTCTGGCCGACCAGCACCAGCACGCTCTCCGCGTTGCGGCGCATGCGGGTGGCCAGGTGGTCCAGCTCGAACATGTTGGCCAGCGCGGACGGGTCGAGTTCCTCCCGCTCGAAGTCGCTGATCAGCGACAACTGCCGGCGCACCAGGTTCTGGTTGCGCCTGCCGAGGTTGGCCAGCGACGCGGTGGTGTTGCGGCGGATCAGGGCCTGCTCGGTGGCCAGCTTGAGCGCGGTGTCCTGGAGCCGGTCCAGCGCCTTGGCCAGCACCCTGATCTCGGTGGCCGCACGGTCCGAGACCAGGTTGAGCACCGGCCGGGCCGCCTCGCCCGGGTCCTCGCTCTGCAGCTTGGCGACGGCCGAGGGCAGCCTGCGCACGGACATGTCGTTGGCGTCGCGGGCGAGCAGCCGGACCGGGTCGATCACCGACCGGGCCGCGCCGATGACCAGGCCGATCATTCCGCCGATGATCAGCAGCGCGAGCAGCGCCATCGCGCCCAGCTCCCAGGCGGCCCGGTTGCGCAACTGGTCGGCGCGGGTCATCACGTCGTGCCCGACGCTCTGCTGCGCGGCACGCATCCCGTCCACGACCGTGGCCATCGCGTTCCACCAGGTCCCCGGATCGACCCTGGTGGGCAGGACGCCGTTGGACGCGGCGATCACCATGTCCTCCAGCGTGCGCGCCTGGACGGCGGACGGGGAGCCGAGCGCGGCGGCGAGGGCCGCCTTTTCCGGGTCCGTGGCGAACTTGGCGTAGGCGCCCAGCCCGTCCTGCTTCGAGTCCAGCGCGCGGGCGAACGCGGTGTAGGTGGCCTGCGGGAGCTTGTCGGCGGCGAAGACGCCGGTCAGCAGGCCGGCCTCCTGCGCGGTGGACTCCTTGGCGTCCGCGACCGCGTACAGGGCCTGTAGGCCGTGCCGCAGCGACGGGTCCTGCGCCTGGTCGAGGCCGAGCGCGACGCCGTTGAGCGCCTCGATCGCGTCGGAATAGAACTGGAAGGCGGTGGTCGGCTGGGCGAGCCGGTCGTCGACGGTCGACCGCACCCCGGCAATGTCGTCCAGTTTGGACAGTGCGGCGCGCACCTGGTCGGTGCCCGCGTCCGCGAACACCGGATTGGCGATCATCTGGTTCAGCGCGGCGAGGGCATGGTCGGTGCTCGGGCGCTGCGCGGCCAACCGGGGCGCGAACGCGCCGTCGCCGTCGAGCACGCCGTTGGTCAGGCCGCGTTCCTTCTGGAGTTCGTCGACGGTGGCCTGCACGTTCAGGGTGACCGTGACGATGTGCGCGGTGGTGCGCGCGGTCCGGTAGGTGCCGACCTGGCCGGTGATGATGACCCCGAGCAGTACCAGGACCAGCACCAGCGACACGCACAGGATGCGGATCAGCTTGCCTCGGATGGACCTGGGCCGCAGCGCCGCCTCGAACAGCCTGCCCAGCCCGCTGCCGCGGCGCAGCAGGTCCAGCTGGATGTCGTCCATGGCCGGCAGCCGTGTCGTTTGGCTCGTCAGGCCCGCGGTGGTCAGCGTCGGGGCAGTGGTGCTGGTGGTGGGGGTGCTGGTGGGCGTGCTGACCGGCCGATCCTCGACCGGTGGCAGCCCGGGGTCGGGCTCGACCACAATTCCTCCGTTGCTGACCCAGCGCCGATTCGCGAATTCGGCAAATGTCCCCCGTATGGACGCGGGGCATCCTATCGGTACACCCGACACCAGGGCCAGGGCAGTTGACCTGGTCGACGTTCACTCGGATGGCCCTGGACCCGTTAACAGAACTTTCGAACACGGTAAAAACTTCGATGGGTCAGTACTGCCCCGAAGTGTTCGTCCACGATTCATCTGCCCTGCTAACGTGCTTCGGCCGCATGTCCTCTGGGGATGAATCGAGGTGGTCGTGCGCGCCACGGGGGTGGCAACGCACTGCCCGCACTGCGCCCTGCAGTGCGGTCTCACCGTGCTGCCCGGATCCGCGCCGACGGTTGCCCCGCGACCGTTCCCGACCAGCCGCGGTGGCCTGTGCGAGCAGGGCTGGACCGCGCTCGACGAGCCATCTGATCAGCCTCGGCTGACCACCCCGCTGGTGCGGGTGGACGGTGCGCTGCGGCCCACCAATTGGCACACCGCGCTCGACCTGGTCGCCGCGCGACTGGCCGGGCTGCGCGCGGCGGCGGGCGCGGACGCGATCGGCGTGTGCTGCGGCGGCGCGCTGAGCAACGAGACGGCGTACTCGCTGGCCAGATTCGCCCGGCTCGCGCTGGGCACGACGCGCTTGGAGGCGCCGAGCCTGGCCGGCATCGCCACGGCGGGCGCGGTGGTGGCACGGTCCTTCGGCATCGACCGCGGCCTGCCGTTTCCCGTGACCGACCTGCGCACCGCGGACACTGTGTTGTTGGCGGGCGCGAACATCGCCAGCACCATGCCGCCGCTGTTCGATCAGCTCCGCGGGATCGTCGACGCGGGCGGGCTGATCGTCGTCGACCCGGCCGACAACGCCACCACGGCGCGGGCCGCGCTGCACCTGCGGCCCCGGCCCGGCACCGATCCGGCGCTCGCCCTGGGCCTGCTGCACTGCGTCGTCGCGGACGGCCATCTTGACCGGTCCTATGTGGAGAGTCGAACGGTCGGGTTCGACGTGGTGTGGCGGGTCGCGCGGCAGTGGTGGCCGGAGCGGGTCGCGCAGGTCACTGGGGTGTCCGTGGCCGACCAGCGGACCTGCGCGCGGATGCTGGCCAGGGCGGCGGGCGCGTATGTGCTGACCGGGCGTGGCACGCATCGGCAACCGGCTGCCGCCGATGCCGTCACCGGTTGGCTCAACCTGAGCCTCGCGCTCGGCCTGCCCGGCTCGCCCGGCGCGGGATTCGGTTGCCTGACCGGGCAGGGCAACGGGCAGGGCGTGCTGCAGAACGGTCGACTCGCCGAATGCGGTTCGCCGGGTCGGGCGAATATCACGCTGCGTGGCATGCTGGTGTTCGGTGCCAGGCCGAGATTGCCGGAGCTGGATCTGTTGGTGGTCGCGGACACCGTGCTTTCCGAGACGGCGCGCGCGGCCGATGTCGTGCTTCCGGTAACCCGGTGGGCGGAGGCGACTGGCACGGTGGTGAACCTGGAAGGTCGTCTGTTATTGCGGCCCGGTGCTATCGAACCGCCCGAGGGGGTGCGCGCCGATCTGGCCGTGTTACACGGAATTTCCATTCGACTCGGCAGAACTGCATTGGAATTTCCGACTGACCCGGCCGCCGTGTTCGCCGAACTGAGTGCTGCTTCGGCCGGTGGACCCGCCGATTATTCCGGGGTAAGTTATCAGCGACTGGCGTCCGGACAGGCGCTGTACTGGCCGGTTCCCGGTCCGACGCATTCGGGCACGCCGCGATTATTCTTGCGGCGCTTCGCACATGAGGACGGGCGCGCGCGTTTCGGCCCGGTGCAATGGTTGCTGGGGCCAGCAAACGTCAGACGTATGGCCGGCGAATAATATGCGACAAATCGAGCCGGCATCGAAAAATCCGCCGATTCGGGGTTACGTCAGCGGCCTCTGGTCTCCAACATGGTGATATGCGGGCGGACGGGAAGCAGACCGACGCGACCACCGACTCCCCGGAGAGCGCTCCCGGGGCGAACGCGGGCTGCGCGGTGTGTGGCGCGCCGCTGCCCGGCGAGGAAGACCCGCACCGCAGATCCGCGGGCGGTCGCCCGGCCCGCTACTGCTCGAATGCCTGCCGTCAGCGCGCTTTCCGGCGTCGCGCGGCCGCGAAGGAGAAGACCGCGCCCGTGCCGGTCCGGCCACCGGTCGAACCGCTCGCCGGGGTCACGCTGGTCGCCGCGCTGGACAGTTTCGTTGGCCGCAAACAGGAACTGAGCCAGTTGCGCGGCGTTGCCCGGTCCGCGCGCCTGTTGACGTTGATCGGCCCGGCAGGCGTCGGCAAGACCAGGCTCGCCTGCGAACTGCTGAGCACGGCCAAACTGGCCGATGTCCGGTTCGTCTCGCTCGCCGACGCGGCCGACGCGGACGCCCTGCATGCCAGAATCGCTGCCGCCGCCGGGTTTCGCGGCCGGGCGGGCGCGCCGGAGCTGGCCCGCGCGATCGGTCCGAGTCAGTTGGTGCTCGCGCTGGACAGCTGCGAACGCGTTGCCCAGCCGTGCGCGGAACTCATGCTCACCCTGCTCGCCCGCTGCCCCGGGTTGCGCGTCGTGGCGACCGCGCGGGAGGAACTGCGCGTGCCCGGCGAGGTGTTGTTCCGCGTGCCGCCGCTGCCCTACATCGAGACCAACACCCGGCAGGATCGCGGCGCGCCGGTGTACTCCGACGCGGTGCGGCTGTTCGTGGAACGCGCGCGGGACAGCGATCCCGCCTTCGAGCTGACCATGGCCAACGCCCAGCTCGTCAGCGACGTCTGCCATCGGCTTGACGGGTTGCCGCTGGCGATCGAACTGGCCGCGCGGCGGGTGCGCACGCTTCCGCTGGCCTCGATCCTGGCCGGCCTCGACGACCCGCTCGCGCTGCTGACCGACGGCAGCCGCACCGGCCCGGCCCGGCATCGCGACCTGCGCACCGCGTTCGACTGGAGCTACCAGCTGCTGGAACCGGCCGAGCAGCTGGTGTTCCGACGCATCTCGGTGCTGGCCGCCGACTTCGGCGTGCCGATCGTGCTCGCCGCGTGCGGCGACGTCGCCGGCGAGGGCGAAACGCTGCGGCTGCTGTGCTCGCTGGCCGACAAGTCGATGCTGGTGCACGCCAAACCCGGCGACGACGGCGAGGCCCGCTTCCACCAGTTGAGCCTGCTCCGCGCCTTCGGCGCCGACAAGCTCGCGGTCACCGGCGAACTCGACCAGACGCGCCAGCGGCTGACCAACTGGCTGGCCGGCCTTGCCGAGCCGATCACCGACAGCCTGTTCTTCCACGGCGCGGACTTCAGCAGGCTGCACAACCAGCGCGAGGACCTGGTCGCCGCGGTCGAGGCCACCGCGCCCGCGGCCGACCACCGTTACGTTCACCTGGTGCTGGCGCTGGCCACGGTCTGGCGGCACCAGGACCGGATCGCCGAGGGCCGCGCGGTGCTGGCCACGGCGCTGGAGGTGGTCACCGACCCGACCGACCGCGCCGAACTGCTGATGGCCTCGGGCTGGCTGGCCGCGATCCAGGCCGACTGCGACGCGGCGCTGCGGTTCACCGAGGAGGCGGTGCGCGTCGAGCGCGGCGAGAACGACCCGTTCCGGCTGGCCAAGGCGTTGGGCGCGGTCGCGACCGTGCGGATGCTGCGCCACGAGGTCACCGAGGCGATCCTCGCCTACCGCGAATGCCTCACCCATGCCGACCCGCTCGGCCAGCCGCTGGACGTGGCGCTGTGCCGGCGCAATCTGGCCTGGGCGCTGTTCCAGCAGGGCGAGACCGAGGAGGCGACCGCGCTGGTCGCGGACGCGCTGCCGATCTACCGCCGCTCCGCGCCCAAGCCGATGCGCGGTGCCGTGCTGCACACCGCGGGCATGCTGCGGCTGGTCGAGGGCGACGCTGCAGCGGCGGAGGCCGCCTTCGAGGAGGCGCTGCGCGGGGTGCCGAACAACGGCTACCAGGTGCCGAACCTGATCGAGGCGATCGGCCTGGTCGCCGTGCAGCGCGGCGACCACCACCGAGCGCGCTGCCTGTTCAGCGGCGGTGCGCAGGTGCGGCGCAGGCTCGGCATCGGCGCCGAGCCCGCCTGGCAGACCAGGGTGAACGAGGCGATCGACGCGGCGGACAAGGCGCTGGGCCGCACGGCGAGCGCGGAGGCGGCCGCGGTCGGCCGCCGGATGACCGTGGACAACCTGTTCGCCTATGCGCTGCGCGACAACAAGGACAACAAGGAGGGCAAGGCAGGCGCCGGGACACGCTCGGCGGGCGTAGCGGACTATCCGCTGACCGCGCGCGAGGCGCAGGTGGTGAGCCTGCTGGCCAGTGGCCTGACGAATCAGCAGATCGCCGAGAAGCTTCAGGTCTCGGTGAGCACCGTGAAGACCCACCTGCTGAGCATCCGCAACAAGCTCGGCCTGCGTTATCGCACCCAGATCGCGGTGTGGGCGGCGGCGACGGCGCCCGACTCGACCACCGATCCACGAACCGGCCGGCACGTTTCGTAACGCTCGCCGGCCTCGGTCGGCTGGTCGATGTGCCGCGACGAAACGCTGAAGGACAATCGGCGGAGGCCGATCCTGATCATTGCCAGCCGAAGGGGCCCCATGCGCACCATGAGAACGTTCGCGCTCGTCATGACGGCGACCCTCGCGGTGGCCGGCTGCGCGGGTTCGGCGAGCGGCAGTTCGGGCGGTACCGGTATCAGCGCGTCCAACTGCTTCCTCAAGGGCGCCCCCGCCCGGTCCGCGCCCGACCACGGCGGTTCGTCGAGCGCGCCGGTCACCATCTCGTTCATGGAGACCATGGTCGGCGGCTCGATGAAGACCGCGTTGCAGACGCTGACCACCAGGTTCGAGGCGGCCAACCCGAACGTCACCGTGACGCTGGAACCCTCGCCGGACTACGGCACGCTGGAGACCAACGAGCGCAACGCGGTCGGTGCGCACAAGGCGCCGACCATCGGCCAGGCGTATGAGGGCGTGGTCGCGGACTTCGCGCGCAGCGGTGTGATCGACCCGCTGAACTCCTACCTCGGCAACTCGGCGTCCACTTTGTACTCCGGCGTGCGGGACGACCTGAAGCTCTGCGACGGCAACACCTGGATGTGGCCGATCAGCAAGAGCGTCTACGTCGGCTTCTACAACAAGAACATGCTTGCCGCGGCCGGTCAGCCGGTGCCGACGACCTGGGACCAGTTCGCCGCGACCGCGAAGGCGGTGTCCCACAACGGTGTCACCGCGATCAGCATCGACCCGGGCGGGGTCGGCGACATCAGCGCGGGCGTGATCTGGCTGGAGAACCTCGCCCAGTCCTACGGCACGCCGGTCTTCGACAAGGACGGCCAGCCGCAGTTCAACAGCGCGGCCGCGGTCAAGGCCGTGCAGTACCTCGCCGACCTGAAGAAGGCGGGCGCGCTGGCCACCGGCAAGGGCTATCCGGGCTCGGTCGCGCTGGGCGCCCAGAAGGGCCTGTTCGACATCGTCTCGGTGGCCGGCTACAGCTATGAGCAGCAGGCGGCCGGCGGTCGGTTCACCCTCGGTGCGACCGACCTGCCCGCTGGTCCGGCCGGCAAGGCCAACCAGATGAGCGGCGGCAACCTGGTGATCTTCTCCCAGGCCAGTCCGGCGCAGAAGCAGGCGGCCTGGAAGTACCTGGAGTTCCTCAGCTCCGCGGCCTCGCAGGCGTACTGGTCCTCGACCACCGGCTACGTGCCGGTCACGCCGCGGGCGTTACCGCTGATGAGCGCGTTCACCGCGAAGAACCCGTGGATGCTCACCGCGGCTGACGCCTTACAGCACTCCACCGGCAGCGTGCCGGCGCCGTGGGGGGACAAGACCCAGTACGAACTGGGCGTCGCCCTCGCGAACGTGCTGCAGAACAACGCGGACCCGAAGGCCGCGCTGGACACCGCGCAGCAGGCCGCCGCCAAGGACGTGCAGGCGGCGAGCTAGCCCGCTCCGCACCGAGCGCACCCGGTACCGACAGCGACACGGTCACCGGTTCCTTCGGCCTGCCCGCACGGTATCCATTCGCCGGGGCAGGACGGCACAACCCTGACGAAAGGCGGCCCTGATCATGGCGAGCATCGAGTTCTGGGGCGGCCTCGGCGTGATCGGGTCGAGCAAGGTCATGATCGACGACGGGATCAACCGGGTGCTGCTGGACATCGGCCTGGACAATCCCGTCGGCGCCGACCTGTTCCGGCCGCCCGTGCGCAGCAGGAAGGGCCGGGAACTGGCGGACCGGCTGCGGGTCGGCGCGGCACCGAGGATTCCCGGACTGTTCGAGCCCGCGCTGCTCGATCGCGACGATCCGATCGCCGAGCCGGTGGGCGATCCGGCCGCGACCGAGGTGTTCGTCAGCCACCCGCACCTCGATCACGCCGGCCTCGCCGGATACGTGCGGCGGGAGATCGCGGTGCACGCGCACACCGACGCGGTGGACCTGCTGGACGCCCTGGAGGCGGCCGGGATCGGCCTGCCCAGCGGGCATCCGAGGTGGCGTCGGCTGGTCGACGGCCAGGTGGTGTCGGTGGGGAACATCGACGTGCAGTGCGTCGCGGTCGACCACGATGTGGCCGGCGCGTGCGGGTTCCTGGTGCACACCAAGGACGGCACCCTCGCCTACACCGGCGATTTCCGTTTCCACGGCCGGCATCCCGAGCGCAGCGAGGAGTTCGTCCGCCGGGCGCGCGGCGCGGACGTGCTGGTCACGGAGGGCACCACGCTCTCGTTCGTGCCCGGTGAGGGGCCGCAGCGCAGCGAGCGGGACGTGCTGGACTCCTTCACCCGGATCATCGGCGGCGCCGATGGCCTGGTGCTGATCTCGCTCTACCCGATGGACACCGAGCGGATCGCCGAGTTCAGCTCGGCCGCCGCGGCGGCGGGCCGGACCATCCTGTGGCCCGCGCCGCTGGCCGCCGCGCTGCGCGGGCTCGGCATGACCGAGGCGACCAACCTGGCCACCGAGACGCACGAGGGCGTCGATCTGGCCGCCGTGCACGCCAAGCCGGCCGCGTTCATCATCCAGCCCGACCCGGCCGACCTGCCCGGCCTGCTGGACCTGCCGCTGCGTGCGGGTGACGCGTTCGTGCACGCCAACGGCGAGCCGCTGGGCGAGTTCGACCCACGCTGGCGGGTGTTCCGCGACTGGCTGGCCTGCCTGCGCGTCGAGCTGCACGAGATCGGCGCGGGCGGCCACGCCAGCCCGGACGAACTGCACGCGATGGTCGAGCGGATCCGGCCGACGGTGGTCTTCCCGGTGCACACCTTCGAACCGACCCGGCTCTCGCCCGCGCTCGGTATTCGCCGGGTGGTGGCCCGATACGGAACACGTTATTCCTTTTCCGGTTCCGTCATCCTGGACTGACCAGAATATGTCCGGTCGGACAAGAATTTGACGTGAAACAAAGAAAAAAGTCATCTGTGCGCTTACTATCTCGGTATGCAAGGCGTACCGTTAACGTACGGGTAATAGGAATGAGTGGTTCCGTTCTGATCGATGACCGCGAGACGGTAACGAAAGGCCGGTTTCGTCTCGCCGCGCTCAGGTGAGCATCATGTGGATCCTGACATCCACGAACCGGGCGAAAGTTCATGCACGGTACGAATCGTGCATTGTCGGGCCTGCCCTTCCGTGCAGCTCAGCAGGGCCATAACTGGACGAAGTGCCATGTCGCGCGGGGTGCCGGGGGCCTCATGTCCTAGATCGCCATCGACCGGCGACCGATCGGTCGGGGGGCCGATGTTTCGTAACAGGACAGGTGGTCATTCGACGGGGTGATGTACGCGGCAAGGATCGCCGTGACACTAACTATTGAACACGGCAACGAACTCTCACTAACGCCTCTCGTCCTCGCTGCGGCTCATTAACGGATAGGTAGACAATGGCCGAGACATTGCGAAGGAATTCGGCTCATTTGGCACCACCTGCCTTATCGAATGGCACCGCGACAATGCCCGACGCGACAATGTCCGACGCACGCGACCGCCGGGCCGCGGCATGCCCGAGGGAGCACAGCGTCTACGGCCTGATGGTGCGCGAGGTGCACACCGCGTCCCGCGCCCTGTTCGACACGCTCGCGGCAACGGGCCCGGTGCACTGGGATCCCTACGTCGCCGCATGGCTGATCGTCGGGCCGGACGAGGTCGCCGGCGTGCTCGGCGACGACCGCTTCGCCGCGCGCAGGCTGACCGAGCGGCCGGAGCAGGGCCGGATCGCGATGACCGAGGTCGCGGCCAGGATGCTGCTGCAACGCGACGGCGCCGACCACCTCAAGCTGAAGCGGATCGTGCAGCGGGTGCTCTCGCCGCGCCGGATCAGGGCGCTGGAACCGTGGCTGCGCGCTCTCGCCGAGGAACTGCTCCCGGCCGACGGACCGGTTGCCATGGACTTCGCCGCGACGGTGGCCCGCACCTTCCCGCTGTTCGTGCTGGCCAGGCTGCTCGGCATTCCGCACCCGGACCTGCCGATGGTGCTGGCCGGGTCGGACGCGATGACCGAGATCATCAGCGGCCTGCACTACACGCTCGACCCGGACGTGCACGGCAAGGCGCGGCGACTGTTCGAGTACGCCCTGGCCATGGTGCGCGAGCGGCGTGCGCACCCCGGCACCGACGGGGCGAGCGAGTTCGTGGCCGCCGCCGACGCCGCGGGCGGCTACGACGACATCGACATCGCGGCCAACCTGATGATGCTCATCGCGTCCGGCCACCAGACCATGCCCGGCTTCCTCGGCATCGCCCTGCACGACGCATTGCGCGCCGGCACCGACCTCGACGACCTCGGCCGGATCCTGGCCGAGGTCACGCCGTCCCGGTTCGTCGGCCGGGTCGCCACCGAACCGGTCGTCCTCGCCGGCTGCCGGATCGAGCCGGGCGACGCCGTACTGGTGCTGCTCGCCGCCGCCAACTGGGCGCTGCCCAGCGGCAACGGCTGCCCGGTGCGGCACTTCGCGTTCGGTCACGGCCGGCACCGCTGCGCAGGCGCGGCGCTGGCCGAGTTGGAGGGCACGGTGCTGTTCGACAGAGTCCGCGCCATCCGGCCCGGTCTCCGTATCCCTGCCGACGCCACACCCTCCTGGAACAACAACGCCAACCTTCCCGCACTGACCAGTCTGCCGATCGAGATCGGAACGTCATGGACAACAGCGTGAAGAACATCGTCATTCTCGGCGGTGGCACCGCCGGTTGGATGACCGCGTCCTACCTCGGCAAGGCGTTGCAGGGCACCGCGACCATCACCGTGCTGGAGGCACCGGCGGTGCCGCGCATCGGGGTCGGCGAGGCCACCATCCCCAACCTGCAGACCGCTTTCTTCGACTTCCTCGGCATTCCCGAGGACACCTGGATGCGCGAGTGCAACGCGGGCCTCAAGGCCGGCATCAAGTTCGTCAACTGGCGCACGCCCGGCACCGCGCAACTGGCGCCCCGGGTCGTCGACGGCGAGCCCGACGCCTTCTACCACATCTTCGGCGTGCTGCCGACGCACGACCAGATCCCGTTGTCGCACTACTGGTATCAGGACTACGTCGCCGGCCGCACCACGGAATCCTTTGTCCAGGCGTGTTTCCCGGAGGCGCCCGCTCTGGATGCGTTGCGGGCGCCACGCTTCGCCGACGGTCGCAGGGCCACCCGCTACGCCTGGCACTTCGACGCCAACCTGGTCGCGGACTTCCTGCGCCGCTTCGCCACCGGCAAGCAGGGCGTCCTGCATATCCAGGACCAGATGACCGAACCCGAACTGGACGAGCGCGGCTTCGTCACCGCGCTGCGCACCAAGGGCGGCCTGCGGCTGGACGGCGACCTGTTCATCGACTGCTCCGGGTTCCGCGGCCTGCTCATCAACAAGGCCATGGCCGAGCCGTTCATCGACATGAGCGACCACCTGTTGTGCGACAGCGCCGTCGCCACGACCGTCCCGCACGACGACGCGGCCGGAATCGAGCCGTTCACCTCGTCGATCGCCATGGACGCGGGTTGGACCTGGAAGATCCCGCTGCTCGGCCGGTCCGGCACCGGCTACGTGTACTCCAGCCGGTTCAGCGACCAGGACAAGGCGATCGCGGATTTCAGCGCGCTGTGGGGACTCGATCCGCAGGCGCAGGAGTTCAACAAGATCCGGTTCCGGGTCGGCCGCAACCGGCGGGCCTGGGTGCGCAACGTGGTCAGCGTCGGCCTGTCCTCCTGTTTCGTCGAACCGCTGGAGTCGACCGGGATCTACTTCATCACCGGTGCCCTCTACCACCTGGTCCGCAACTTCCCGGACCTGCGCTTCGATCCGGTGCAGATCGACAAGTTCAACGCCGAGATCGAGACGATGTTCGACGACACCCGCGACTTCATCCAGGCCCACTTCTACTTCTCGCCGCGCACGGACACCGAGTTCTGGCGGGCCAACAAGGAGCTGAGCCTCTCCGAGCAGATCACGGAGAAGGTCGCCGCCTACCGGGCCGGGCTGATCGTCTGCCAGCCGGTCGTCGACGAGGCCACCTACTACACCACCTTCGAGGCCGAGTTCCGCAACTTCTGGACCAACAACAACTACTACTGCGTGCTCGCCGGCCTCGGCGTGCTGCCCGACCAACCGCTGCCACTGCTCGCGCACCGCCCCGAATCGGTGGCCGGCGCGGCCGGTGCGTTCGAGCGGATCAAGCGGCAGCAGGCGGAGCTGCTCGAAGTACTGCCCGCCAACCACGAATACCTGCTGAGCTTCCACGGAACGAAGGCGTGAGGGCCGTGCGTGTCGGGGTGATCGGGTGCGGCGCGGCGGGAACCGCCGCGCTGGACGCGGTGGTGCGCACCGCGGCGGCGTTGCGGCGGCGCGTCGAGGTGACCGTGTTCGAACCGGGTGGCGCGTTCGGGCCCGGCCGCGCCTACGACCTGGCCAACGGCACCGCGCCGCTCAACCTGGTGCCGGCGAAGATGTCGCTGCGGCCCGACCAGCCGAACCATTTCCTGCATTGGCTCAGTAGCAACTGGCCGGACATCGCCCAGGGCCAGGACACCTACCTCCCGCGCGCAACCTACGGCCGCTACCTCGCCGACGTGGTCGGTTCCGCCATGGCGACCGCGGTCTCGCACGGCTCGCGGGTGGAACTGATCGACGAACGGGTGGTGGAACTCGCCGTGAGGGAGGGCGAGTTCCACGCCTGCTCGGCAGCGCATCGGCGCTACCGCTTCGACGTGGTGTTCCTGTGCGTCGGCAGCGCGGAGCCGGACGACCTGTACGGCCTGGCCGGCACGCCCGGCTTCATCGCCGACCCGTACCCGCTCGACGCGCTGCGCGACGAGATCGACGAGCGGTCCTCGGTCGCCGTGCTGGGTTCCGGTCTGTCCGCTGTGGACACCGCGATGCGGCTTGCCGAACGCGGTCACCATGGCCCGATCACCCTGGTCTCGCGCAGCGGATACCTGCCGGCGGTGCGCAGCAGCACGGCGTTGACCACCGCGCTGCGCGCCACCCGGCACGGCGACCTCGCCAGGCTCGCCGCCCGTCGCGGTCACGTGAGCGTGCGTGACCTGTGGCGGGTGATCAGCCGCGAGTTCCGCGCGCAGGGCATCCCGGTGCGGACGATCGCCCGCGAGTTCCGCCGCGACGAGCCACCGGCCAGCAGGCTGCGCCGCCAGCGGCACGAGGCCATCGTCGGCAACCGCGCGCACGCGTTGCTGCTCGACGTCGCCGGTGTGCTGGTCAAGGACGCCTGGCGACGCTTCGACGACGCGAGCCGCGCCGAGTTCGTCCGCGACTGGCACTCGCTGGTCGCCGGCCTGTGCGCGCCGATGCCGATCCCGTCCGCGACCGCGCTGTGCGGGCTGGTCTCCTCGGGCAGGCTGCGCCTGCGCGGCGGCCTCCAGAAGGTCACCTCGACCGAGGCCGGTTTCACCGTGGACACCGAGACCGAACAGTTCACCGCCGACACCGTGATCAACACGATCCGCCCGTACACGGCGGCGATTCCGAGCCGTGCGAGCGAGATCGTCGGCTCCCTGCTGAACTCCGGCCTCGCCGTGCCTCACCCGCACGGCGGGGTCGGCATCACACCGGAAACCCTTCGCCTGGTGGACCGGACCGGCAAACCCGTGCCAGGGCTCTACGCACTGGGTGAGCTGACCACCGGCGAGCTGTACCTGGAAACCACCATCATCGGCGCGATCGCCCGCCGGGCGCAGCAGGCGGTCGCG
Source organism: Pseudonocardiaceae bacterium (assembly GCA_035948315.1). GTDB lineage: Bacteria > Actinomycetota > Actinomycetes > Mycobacteriales > Pseudonocardiaceae > CAJCJE01. The sequence goes on from DASZJG010000053.1 coordinate 68,784, forward strand.
CACGTCTTCGCCGAGGTGAAACCATGACGCTCGCGGCGACGGAACCGACCATCTCGGGGACCGTCATCGACCTCATCGACCGACAGCTGCGCAGCAGGCCGGACTGCCTCTGCGTCGCCGATCCCGATCTTCGACTGTCCTATCAGGACTTCGCGCGGCTGACGGCGGAGTTCGCGGACCTGCTCGCCTGCTACCAGTTGACTCGGGGTGAACTGGTCGCGGTGACCGGGGGGCCGAGCGCGGCCGTGGTCTCGCTCGCCGTCGCGATCTGGCGGGCGGGCGGCGCGTTCCTGCTGTTCGACCCGGCCCAGCCGGCGGCGCGGCAGGAGGAACTGCGCGCCGACGCGGGCGTCCGGCTGACCGTCACCGTCGCCGACGACCGGATCGACGTCGTCGAGGACGGCGTGTGGAGGCCGATCGAGGGCATCGAGAACGCCGAGGAACTGGCCTACGTCGTCTACACCTCCGGCTCGACCGGCAGGCCCAAGGGCGTGCTGGTGCGGCACTCCGCGCTGCTGCCGGTGATGCGGATGAAGGACACCCAGTTCGGCATCGTGGCGGGCGACCGGATCGCCATGCTCGCGCCGCTGCACGTCGAGGGCGTGCTGTTCGAGATCCTCGCCGCGCTCACCTCCGGCGCCAGCCTGCACATCCCGACCGCCGAACAGCGCAGGCCGGGACCGGCGCTCGACGAGTTCCTGCGCACCGAGCGGATCAGCGTCCTGGTCGCCACGCCATCCCGGCTGCGCGACATGGACCCGGCCGGCTTCCCCGCGCTGCGCGTCGCGATCAGCGCGGGCGAGGACCTGCCCGCCGACCTCGCGCGGAACTGGGCGAACGGGCGCCAGCTGTTCAACAGCTACGGCGTCACCGAGGCCACCATCGCCACCACCTGCGTGCGCATCGAATCCGACGTCGCCACCGTGCCGATCGGCCGGGCCATCGACCACAACGGCGTGCACATCCTGGACGAGTCGCTGCGGCCGGTGTCGCGCGGCAGCGTCGGCGAACTGTTCATCAGCGGCTCGGGCGTCGCGCTCGGCTACCTCAACCGGCCCGAACTCACCCGGGACCGGTTCGTCGAGGTCGACGGCACCCGCATGTACCGCAGCGGCGACTACGTCCGCGAGGACGAGGACGGCCTGCTCTACTTCGCCGGCCGCCGCGATGAACAAATCCAGCTCGGTGGGTTCCGCGTCGAACCCGCCGAGGTCCGCACCGCGCTGTCGGCCCACCCCGACCTGTACGACAGCGCGGTGCGGGCCATAGACGGCAGGCTCGTCGCCTACGTGGTGCCGAGCGGTGCGAACGAACCGACCGGCGCGGAGCTGCGCAACTGGCTGGCCGGCCTGCTCACCCAGGAGATGATCCCGACCAGGTTCATCACCGTGCCCGCGCTGCCGCAGACCGCCTGGGGCAAGATCGACTACCAGGCCCTGCCCGACCCGGACACGGTCATCGTGAGCATCGACGAGCACCCGCTCGATCACACCCAGAACGCCATCGCCGCGATCGCCGCCGAACTGCTGGACATCACCGAGTTCCCCGGCCTCGCCGACGACCTGTTCCTGCTCGGCCTCACCTCCGTGCTGGTCGCGACGCTGATCAGGCGGGTCGGCGAGGAGTTCGGCGTGCTGCTCAGCCCGGTCGACGTGTTCGAGCGACCGACCATCGGGGAACTCGCCGGGCTCGTGGACACGTTGGGAGCCGTGGCATGACCGGGGTGATGACCAACCTCTGGTTCCCGAGGGTCGCGCACCGTCGCTGGCCCCGGGTCCGGCTGCTGTGCGTCGGCGGTGCCGGCACCGGACCCGCCGAGTTCGCGGGCTGGTCCACCGAACTGCCCGGCGCGGTCGAACTGTGGCCTGCGCAGTTACCTGGCCGGGAGCGCCGGATCCGTGAGGCGCCCGCCCCGTGCATCAACGAACTCGCCGACGACATCGCCGAACAGATGTGGCAGTTCTCCGATCCGAGCCTGCCGTGGGCGCTGTTCGGGCACAGCTTCGGTTCACTGGTCGTCTACGAGGTGGCCAAGCGGATCGTCGGTGTGCTGCCGATGTGCGGCCTGATCGTGTCGTCCATGGTGGTGCCGCACCGCCAGGGCGAGCGGCTGCCCGTGCGGCATTCCGACGACGACACCCTGCTCGACTGGGTGCGCAACGCGGGCGGCACCGACTCCGCGCTGCTCGACGACCCGCGCTTCGCCAGCTGGCTGGCCGAGGATCTACGGGTCACCCTGCGGATCCGCCAGGAGTACTCGCCGCGGCGACCCGCGCCGCTGCCCAGCCCGATCCTCGCGCTCGGCGGAGCGGATGACCCGGACGCGCTGCCCGAGGATCTCGCGCAGTGGTGCGAGTACACCAGCAAGTCCTTTGCCTACCAACAGATCGGCAGCGGCCACTTCTTCCTGCGGGACAACCTGCCGGACGTGGTCGGCACCGTCGCCGCCCAACTCGCCGACTGGACCGAACCGGTCGCCGCCTACCGCTGAAGGGATCAGCAGACCATGACCTCGAGCGTCCGGCCGGCAGCACGGACCGCTGGGGGTTGTCACTGGGGGACCGCCCGGTGGGAGCGCGAATCCTCAGCGCGCTCCCACCGGCGCCGGCTTGCGTTTCTCCGCGAGCTATTCGGGTTTGCGCGCGACGACCGCGTAGTGCCCGAGTTCGTCGAGGTTGACGTTGTCGTAGGCGGCTGCCTCGCCGGGCTCCGGCCGCCAGCACGCGGTGAACACCACGCCCGGCGCGACCGGCTCCAGTCCGCGCACCAGGTCCACCACTTCGGCGTGGCGGCGCGGCACCATGAACGTGTTGACCGACCGGAAGAACTCCACCGCATCGGCCATCGGCTGCTCGAGATTGTCCTGGGTGAAATGGGTCATCGCCAGATAGCTGCCCGGCGCGACGTGCTCCAGAAACCGCGTCAGCACCTCGGCCGGTTGATCATCATCGGAGATGAACTGGATGACACCGAGGAAAAGCAGGCCGAGCGGTTGGTCGAAATCGAGTAGTTCGCGTGCGGCGGGCGAATCGATGATCGAATCGGGTTCGCGCAGATCGCCGTTGATCGCGGTCGCCAGCGGGTTGGTGATCAGCTTTTCCCTGGTCTGCGCCACGGCGATCGGGTCGTAGTCGACGTAGACGACGCGGGTGTCCGGCGCGATGGCCTGCGCGACCTCGTGCACGTTCACCTTGCTGGGAATGCCGGATCCGACGTCGAGGAACTGTCGAATGCCGGCGTCGACGAGGAAACGGACCGACTTCTCCAGGAACAGCCGGTTCAGCCGGGCCATGGCTCGAAATGGAGCGACCGAATTCAGTTGGTCGCCGGCAATGCGATCACGGGCGGTGTGGTTGTCACCGCCCAGCATGTAATCGTAGATACCGGCGGTTGCCGGTTTTTCGTCCTCAGCCATGGAAGTGAGCGTAGTCAGCGCCAATCTGTCGGAACACGGTTCATCGCCCGCCCACTTGACGTAGTACACGCGTCTTGCTAAGAACATATCAGGAATCCTGATATCGAGACACACAGAGGTGGAGATGGACGAACCGTGGGGCGACACCGTGCTCGTCGAGTTCGACGAGGGCATCGCGTGGGTGACGCTGAACCGGCCCGCGAAGCGCAACGCGATGAACCCCGCGCTCAACGACGAGATGGTCCGCGTGCTCGACCACCTGGAGGGCGACCAGCGCTGCCGCGTGCTCGTGCTCACCGGTGCCGGCGACGCGTTCTCCGCCGGCATGGACCTCCAGGAGTACTTCCGCGAGGTGGACGCGACCGGCAGCGCGGCCGTGCAGGCCAAGGTGCGCAGGGCGAGTGCGGAATGGCAGTGGAAGCGGCTGTCCAACTGGCTCAAACCGACGATCGCCATGGTCAACGGCTGGTGCTTCGGCGGAGCGTTCACCCCGCTGGTGGCCTGCGATCTCGCCTTCGCGAGCGAGGACGCGACCTTCGGCCTGTCCGAGGTGAACTGGGGCATTCCACCTGGTGGCGTGGTCTCCCGCGCGCTCGCCGCGACGGTCAGCCGCCGCGACGCGCTCTACCACATCATGACCGGCGAACCCTTCGACGGCCGCGCCGCGGCGACCATGCGCCTGGTCAACGAGGCCGTCCCGGCCGATCGCCTGCGCGAACGCACCCGCGCGGTCGCCGCGAAACTGGCCGAGGGCAACCCCACCGTGCTGCACGCCGCCAAGGTCGGCTACAAGGTGGCCGCCGAAATGCCGTGGGACCAGGCAGAGGACTACCTCTACGCCAAACTCGAACAGTCCCAGTTCGTCGACAGCGCGGGCGCCCGCGCCAAGGGGCTGCGCCAGTTCCTCGACGACAAGAGTTATCGCCCTGGCCTTGCTGCGTTCAAGCCGGAAAGCTAGGGCACATGAACCTCGACGAGTTGGTCGCCATCGACGTGCACGTGCACGTCGAGGTCTCCGACGACGGGCACCCCGCGCTCCCGCCCCGGTTCTTCGACGCGGCGAGCAGGCACATCGGCGCCGACAACACCCGGCCGACCGTCGCCGAGATCGCCGCCTACTACCGTGACCTGCACATGGCCTGCGTGCTGTTCACCGTCGACGCCGAGTCCGCGACCGGCCATCCGCCCATCGCGAACACCGAGATCGCCACGATTGCCGCGCGGCATCCGGACGTGCTCATCCCGTTCGCCAGCCTCGACCCGGCACGCGGCACCGCGGCCGTCCGCGAGGTGCCCCGGCTGGTCGAGCAGGAAGGCGTGCGAGCCATAAAGAAAGACTCAAGTAAGTTCCACCCCAGCCTCCAGAACTTCGCGCCGTCGGACCGTTCGGCCTACCCGCTCTACGAAGCCATCGAAGCAGCGGGCGTGCCCGCTCTGTTCCACAGTGGACAGACCGGCATCGGCGCGGGACTGCCCGGAGGCGGCGGTATCCGGCTCAAGTACGGCAACCCGATGGAACTCGACGACATCGCCGCCGACTTCCCGGACCTGACCATCATCATCGCGCACCCGTCCTTCCCCTGGCAGGACGAGGCGCTGGCGGTGGCCGTGCGCAAGCCGAACGTCTACATCGACCTGTCCGGCTGGTCGCCCAAGTACTTCCCGCCGCAGCTCGTGCGCTACGCGAACTCGCTGTTGCAGGACAAGGTGCTGTTCGGCTCGGACTACCCACTGATCACGCCGCAGCGCTGGCTGCGCGACTTCGACGCGCTGGACATCAAGCAGGCCGTCCGGCCGAAAATCCTCAAGGACAACGCGATTCGCGCACTGCGGCTGGACGGGAGTCGGCCGAATGCGTGACGAGGGACTGGGTTCCTGGCCGGCCCGCCGCGCCAGAATGACCCCCGACGCCATCGCCGTGCGCCACCGAAACCAGTCCCTCACCTACGCCGACCTCCGCGACCGAGTCGATTCCGTGGCGGCCGGATTGCGCGCCGCCGGCATCGCCAAAGGCGACCGAGTCGCCTACCTCGGCCCCAACCACCCCGTCTACCTCGACCTACTGTTCGCATGTGGACGGTTGGGCGCGATCTTCGTCCCGGTCAACTTCCGGCTCACCGCACCGGAAATCGACCACGTGCTCACCGACTCCGGCGCCGCCCTGTTCGTCCACACCCCCGACTACCCGCACACCACCACGATCCCGACCATCCAGGCGACCGACACGATCCCCCTGCACGGCACCGACCCGGCGGAAGAAACCGTCGGCCTGGACGACCCGTGCCTGATCATGTACACCTCCGGCAGCACCGGCCGGCCCAAGGGCGCGGTCCTCACGCACGGCAACCTCACCTGGAACAGTGTGAACGTGCTGGTCGAAATGGACCTGGCCGGCGACGAGCGAACCCTGGTCACCGCGCCCATGTTCCACATCGCGTCGCTGTCCATGACCTGCCTGCCGACCCTGCTCAAGGGCGGCACGGTCATCCTGCGCGAGAAGTTCGACCCGGGCGCCGTGCTGGCCACCGTCGAAGAACAACGCGTGACCTTCATGTTCGCCGTGCCGACCATGTTCAACGCCATGGCGGCGCACGAGAACTTCGCGGCCACCGACCTGACCAGCGTCCGCCGCTTCATCTCCGGCGGCGCGGGCGCGCCCGAGGAGACCCTGCGCCGGTTCCTGGACCGCGGCATCACCATCACCCAGGGCTACGGCCTCACCGAAACCGCGCCCGGCGTCCTCACCCAGGACATCCCGCACGTGTTCAGCAAACTCGGCTCGGTCGGCGTGCCGTCCTTCTTCACCGACGTGCGCCTCGTCGACCAGGACCAGAGGGGTCGCGGCGAGGTCGTGATCAGCGGCCCCAACGTCACCCCCGGCTACTGGCGCCGCCCGGACGCGACCGCCGACGCCGTTCGGGACGGCTGGTTCCACTCCGGCGACATCGCCACCCGCGACGCCGACGGCTACTACTACCTGGTCGACCGGGTGCGGGACATGATCATCTCGGGCGGCGAGAACATCTATCCGACCGAGGTGGAGAACGAGATCTACGCCTTCCCCGGCGTCGGCGACTGCGCGGTCATCGGCGTCCCCGACACCCACTGGGGCGAAGTCGGCCGCGCCGTCGTCCGCGTCCTACCCGGCGCGACCGTCGACCCCGACGAACTCCTCACCTTCCTGCGCACCCGCCTCGCCGGCTACAAGGTCCCGAAGTCGGTGGTGTTCGCCGAGGAGATGCCGACCACCGGCTCCGGCAAGATCCGCAAGAACATCCTGCGCGAACGCTACGGCTGAGGCGTTCTGAGTGGTCAGGGCAACGCCAACTGCACAATGTGCAGAAATGTGGAGCTAGTTGCAGTTGTAGTGGACTGCCTGCTTCATCTTGATCAGCGATTGGCGGCAGGGAACGAGTCTGCTGACTGAGGGGTGTTGGTGGGCGGTCGCCAACTCCAAAATTTGTAGTTACTTGGAGTTCACTCCGTCCCGGTGACCGCCGCGCGGCGGTTGGCGGAGAGGGTGCCGAGCACGGCGATGCCGTGTTGCAGTTGGTCGCGGAAGCCGGTGCGGGCGTCCGGCGGGAGGTCGGCGAGGAGTTCCTGTTCGATCTGCAACACCAGCGGGTTGCACTGGGCGAGCAGTTCGCGGCCTTCGTCGGTCAGCTGGGCGAGCAGGATGCGCTTGTTGTTCTCCTGCGGCTCGCGCGCGATCACGCCGCGCTTCTCCAGACTGAGCACCATCTCGTGCATGGTCTGCGGGCGCAGGAACGAGCGCCGCGCCAGTTGCGCCGAGGACAACGGTCCTCTGCTGTCGAGCACGGTCAACGCGGTGTACTGCAGGGTCGTCACGCCGAGCTGCCGGAGAGCGTCGTCCATCAGCGCCCTGATGACCAGCTCAAGGCGCTTCACCAGGTACAGCGTCAAGGGCATTTCGGCGGCCGCAAGACCGCCATCGGTACTCCAGCCCCGCTCGGTGTCGATGTCCACCGAGCCATGATCCCACCTGTCGTCGGGGCGTGTTCACCTGCTCACTCTTTGTTCGTACGCGTCTGGCGCGGATGCACGTTCATCGCGAACAGATGCTCGACCGTGCGCGTTTCGGTTTCCGCAAGCGCAAGAACGCGATCGAGGTTGCTCTGTTCGGACGCGGTCAGCCGATCGTTGTGCTGCCGAAGGTGTTCGCCCCAGGAAACGACGCTGAACTGCTCGACGAACCGGGCCGCGTCCTCGCCCGCGCGGTAGAGCCGCCAGCGCTGGGCGCCGGTGCGTCGCCGGGTCAACTCCACCTGCCGCATGGCCGCGACGAACTCGTCGACGTCCCCGTCCGCGACCCGGTAGGTGGCGCTGACCAGGACCGGGCCGTCGTGCGGAGCGGGCTCGAAGACCAGTGCGGGCTCGGGCATCGGGGGTGCGGCGCGCAGGTCGAAGGTGCCGGTGCGGGCGTGCAGCGGCAGGATTCGCACGCTCGCCGCCACCAGCACCAGCAGACCGGCGCTGATGGCGAGCGCGGCGCCCAGGCCGATCCCGTTGGCCAGCAGGCCCCACAGGAACGCGGCGATCGCCTGCGCGCCCATGAACGCGAGGATGTACGCGGCCATGCCGCGCGCCCGCACCCAGGCCGGCACCGCGAGTTGCAGGGTCGCGTTGAGGGTGGACAACGTCATGATCCACGCGAGCCCGGCCACGATCAGCAGCACGGCGGTCGGGACGACCGGGAAGAACCCGACCGCCAGCGTGCCGATGCCGAAGGTGACCGCGGACGCGGCCAGCACCACGTTGGCCGAGTACCGGGCGCGCAACCGGGGCAGCAGCACCGCGCCCGCGACCGCGCCGATGCCCAGCGCGCCGAGCAGGACGCCGTAACCGCCCGCGCCGAGCCTCAGTCGCGAACTCGCGGCCACCGGGAGCAACGCCCACAACGCACTGGCCGGAGCCGCGAACAGCACCGAGCGCAGGATGATCCGCCGCACGCCCGGCGCGGCGCGCAGATAGCGCAGGCCGGAGAAGATGGCCTCGCTGAGCGGTTCCGGATCCGACGTTGTCTCGGACTTGGGCCGGTGCCAGGCGAACGTGGCGTACGCGATGCCCAGGAACGAGATCGCGTTCAACGCGAACACCGGCGCCGGGCCGAGCAGCGCGACCAGGAAACCGGCGATCGCCGGGCCGACCGCCCGCGCGCCGTTCACGGTGATGCTGCCCAGTGCCGCCGCGGCCGGGATCTCCGCCCTGGGCACCAGTTCCGGCTGGATCGCCTGCCAGGCCGGCGCGGTCAACGCGGATCCGCAGCCGATCAGGAAGGTGAAGCCGAGCAGCACGGCCGGGCTCGCGCCGCCGACCGCGGTGAGCACCGCGAGCAGCCCGACGCACAGCGCCACGACCGTGCTGGTCACCCAGAGCAGCTTGCGCCGGTCCATGGTGTCCGCGAAGACACCGGCCGGCAGCGACAGGAACAGCACCGGAAGCAGGCTCGCGGTCTGCACCAGCGACACCAGCGCGGCCGAGTCCGGCCTGCCGACCAGCAACCACTGCGCGGCCACGGTCTGCATCCAGGTGCCGATGTTCGACCCGAGCTGGGCCAGGAACAGCATCCGATACGTGCCCCGGCGCAGGGGCGCCCAGGGCGAGATTCGCGTGGCCGCGCTGGTTGTCATCCGCAGAGCCTGCCCGATCGGTGCCCGATCAGGAACGCAGGAACGCCAGCAGTTCCGCGTTGAACTCGTCGGCGTGCGTGACGTTCAGGCCGTGCGGCGCGTCCTTGAGCACCACCAGCTTGCTGTCCTCGATCGCGGCCGCGGTCAGCTTGCCGGACGAGTCGAACGGCACGATCGCGTCCGAGTCGCCGTGGATGACCAGTGTCGGAATGCTGAACCGGCCCAGGTCGTCGCGGAAGTCGGTCCTGGTGAACGCGGTCGTGCAGTCCAGCGTGCCCTTGGCCGAGGCGAACGCGGCGATGGCCGCGTTGTAGGCGTGTACCTGGGGGCTGACCAGGTCGGTCCGGCCGCGCACGCTGAAGAAGTTGGTCACGAACCCGTCCACGAACGCGACCCGGTCGCCGCGGATGCCGTCGTGGAAGGAGGCCAGCGTGGCCTCGTCGATCGCGCCTTCGGGATGCTCGTCGTTCTTGAGCAGGAACGGCGGCACGGCCGCGGCGAACACGGCCTTGGTGACCCGCTCGTTGCTGCCGTAGGTGCCGATGTAGCGGGCCACCTCGCCACCTCCCATGGAGAACCCGACCAGCGTCGCGTCCACCAGGTCCAGGTGCTCCATCAGGTGGTGCAGGTCGGCGACGAAGGTGTCGTAGTCGTAGCCGACCCACGGCTGCGAGGACTGGCCGAACCCTCTGCGGTCGTAGGTGATGACCCGGTATCCCTCGTCGACCAGCGCGGGCACCTGGTTCTCCCAGGACCGGCCGGACAACGGCCAACCGTGCACCAGCACGACGGGCCGGCCGGAGCCCGCGTCCTCGTAGTAGATCTCGATCGGCGCGCCGTTCTCCTCGCCAACGGTGAGACGTGCCATGGCTGACGTCCTTTCTCGCGTGTTGCTCAGGCCTGACCGGTTTCGAAGCGGGTGATCTTGTCGCCGTCCACGAAGAACTGCCACCTGGTGCGCATCGTGCCCCAGGTGTCGTTGGTGACGCCCGCGATGAGCGAAAGGCCGTCGTCGGAGGAGGACTCGATCTCGATCCGGCCGTTCGTGGTGAACATCTCCCGGTCCAGCCAGGCGGCCAGGTTGCGCTCGCTGCCGTCGTCGGACATGGAGGCGCCGTCGGCGAACAGCGCGAGCACCGTGTCCTTGTCGCCCGCGTTGATCGCGGTGACGAACTCCTCGACCACCGCGTTGGCGGATTCGGGCATGGTCCCTCCAGCGGGTTCCCCTGGTGTGGGGGACGGGTCTGTCCGGATCGCACAATACGGACTTCGCCCCGCTTCGCCACGGGGAGAGCGCTCTCAGATCGGAAAAATGCAGGTGAAGGTGGGTTAAGCGGACTTCTCGACCCCGCCGGGGCGGGCACCACCGGTTGGAGCATTCCGGCCATGATCTCTTGACACAGTTGAAACGCCAGTAGTCTACTGACGTGCTGAGAGCGCTCTCAGAAGCCGAAGCGGCCGACCCGTAAGCGGCCGCAGCGGTGGTTGTCGCATGTCCTCGCAACGAAGCCAGACAGTGCACACCACGAAGGGCAAACCGGCATGATCAGTACAGCACGGTCACCTCAGTTACCCGGCGCGGCGCGTCGGATGCGCAGGCTCGCGCTCGCCGCGGCCTCTGCCGCCATCCTCACCGCGTCGTTCGTCGCCACCGTCAGCACGGCCGCGACCGCGGCCCCGAAGGCCGAAACCCAGCTGTCCGAGACCGGCTGGACGGCAAGTACGAACACCGCGGCCGCCGGCGCCGACGCGGTCCCCAATGCCATCGACGGCAACCTCAACACCCGGTTCAGCTCGGACGCCGTGCAGGCGCCCGGCATGTGGTTCCAGATCAACCTCGGCTCCAGCCAGAGCTTCAACCAGATCCAGTTGAACTCCGGCAACTGGCCGGGCGACTACGCGGTCGGCTACAACGTCGAGGTCTCCACCAACGGCAGCAACTTCACCAGCGTGGCAACCGGATCGGGCTCGTCCTCGGTCGAGACGATCACCTTCGCCGACCAGACCGCCCAGTACATCAGGGTCGTGCTGACCGCGGCCAGCAGCGGACCGTGGTGGTCGATCGCCGAGTTCACCGCCTACACCGACGGCTCGGGCGGCGGCACCGGCAACCCGCCGCCGACCGGCGGCAGCCTCGGCCCGAACGTGTACGTGTTCACGCCGAGCATGTCGCAGGCGAGCATCCAGAGCACCATCAACACGATCGACAACCAGCAGGCCGGAAACCAGTTCGGCACCCAGCGCGACGCGCTGCTGTTCGCGCCGGGCACCTACGGTTCGGCCGCGAGCCCGCTGACCATCCCGGTCGGCTACTACACCAGCATCGCGGGCCTTGGCCAGAACCCGAACCAGGTGACCATCAACGGCACCATCGACGCCTACAACCAGTGCACCAACGGAGTGCAGACCCAGTGCTACGCGACCACCAACTTCTGGCGGTCCATCTCCAACCTGACGATCAACGTCGCCGGCCTCACCGGCTGCTTCAACGGTGAGGACGTCTGGGCCGTCTCCCAGGCAGCACCGATGCGCCGCGTGCACATCAACGGCAACTTCACGTTGATGGACTACTGCGACGGCTCACCGGACTGGGCCAGCGGCGGCTTCATCGCGGATTCCCAGTTCACCGGCGGCAACATCGAGAACGGCTCGCAGCAGCAGTTCATGACCCGCAACAGCGCTCTCGACAGCTGGACCAATGCCGTGTGGAACCAGGTGTTCTGCGGCGATCCGGGCGCGCCCGCGCAGAGCTTCGCCGGCAACTCCGGCGACACCGGTGGACCGCAGTCCTACACGACCCTGGGCACCTGCCCGACGACACAGGAGGAGCCCTACCTCTACACCGACTCCTCGGGCAACTACAACGTGTTCGTGCCCTCGGTGCAGACCAACTCCAACGGCCCGAGCTGGGTCAACGGCAACACGCCGGGCACCTCGCTGCCGTTCAACTCCTTCTACGTCGTCAACTCCGCCAGCACCGCGGCCACCATCAACGCGGCCCTGGCCGCCGGTGATAACCTGCTGATCACGCCTGGTGTGTACAACATCGGCAGCACGCTGAACGTGACGAAGGCGGATACCAAGATCGTCGGTCTCGGCTTCCCGACCCTGATCCCGACCAGCGGCAACATCACCATGAATGTCGCGGATGTCAGCGGGGTCAACGTCTCCGGGGTCATCTTCGACGCGGGCCCGAGCACCTCGCCCGCCCTGCTCCAGGTCGGCACCCAGGGCTCGACCGCCAGCCACGCCGGTGACCCGGACAGCTTCGACGACGTGTTCTTCCGCGTCGGCGGTGCCGAAGCCGGTTCCGCGACAACGTCGTTCATCGACAACAGCAACAACTCGCTGATCGACGACGTGTGGGTGTGGCGGGCCGACCACGGTGCCGGCGCCGGTTCGTGGACGTCCGACCAGGGCGACACCGGCCTGACCGTGAACGGCAACAACGTCACCGCCTACGGCCTGGCCGTTGAGCATTTCCAGAAGAACGAAACGATCTGGAACGGCCAGGGCGGCACGGTGATCTTCTTCCAGAACGAGAACCCGTACGAGGTGCCCAACCAGGCATCCTGGATGGCCAGCCCGACCCAGAACGGCTACCCGTCGTTCTACATCCCGAACGGCGTCACGAGTTTCCAGGGTTACGGGATGGGCAGCTATTCCTACTTCGACCAGGGCGTCAATATCGAGAACGCGATGGCGTTCCAGGCACCGAACACCCCGGGCGTGCAGTTCCACGACCTGCTCACGGTGTTCCTCAACGGGGCGGGCGGCATCCAGTCCGTGATCAACGGCACCGGACCCGCCGTGAGCCTCAGCAACTCCGGCCAACCAGGCGACGTCGTCTCCTACCCCTAAACGGTTGGGGCGGCCCGGTTTTCTCCGGGCCGCCCCACCTCCGATTCAGTCGAACCGCGCCAGCCACGCCGTGGTGTTCTCGCCCGAGCGGGTCATCTCCCACATCTGGTCGGGCTGGTTGAAGTTCTCCGCGAAGGCGTTGCCGACCCTCGGGTCCGTGCCCGCGCGGCCGAACACCTCGCCCATCTCCTCCGACGGCGGCCCGAGCAGCTGGTTCGACCAGCGCACGACCGGTTCCGCGATCGCCCACAGCCGGTCGGCCGCGCGCTGGCAGAACGCCTCGTCGTACACCTCGTCGGCGAGGATCTCCTCGGCCAGCGCGAACGCGCACCGCGAACCCAGGTTCGCGCCCTGACCCGACGCCGGGTCGTTCACCGCCCACGCGTCGCCGACGGCCATGGCGAAGCGCCCGTTGGCCAGCCGCGCCCAGCCCTCGCGCACGGTCGGCGTGATCGCGCCCTGCAACACATCGATCGGCCGGGTCAGCTCGAACTCGCGTTCGTCGATCCGCTCGCGCAGCTTCGGCGCGTACTCGGTCACCAGCTCCAGCACGGTCCGCTCGAACCCGCGCCGGTCCTCGGCGTGGTCGAACCGCGACAGCGCCTCCTGCGGCGTCCCCGGCACGCCCTCGATCACCAAGCCGTGCGCTGGGCCGTCGAAGGTGAGCAGCTTGGTGCAGAACATCTCGCCGACGCCCGGGATCACCTGGAAATGCACCCAGGACGGGTCGCTCGGCACGATCCCGCGATACATGGCCGCGGTCAGCCTGCGCTGCGGCACCTCGAACGGCGAACGCCCCGGATCGCGCGGGAACAACCCGTGGAACCCGTTGCGCCCGCTCGCCACCACGACCAGGTCATGCCGCTCGGCAAGGCCCTCGACGACCGGGACGTCGATGTCCATGACCTTCAGTTCGCCGCCGCGATCGAGATAGTCCTCGACCAGACGCGGCAGGTAGAGCCGGAAATCCACGCCGCTACCCGGTTGGTCGAACTGGCCGCGAAAGGCGATCGGATGCTCGCCCTCGGCCGCCACGTTGATCCCGAACACGTCGGAATCCGGCGTCTCCCAGTGCGAAACGCCCAGCTCACGCTCGCGCGCCCGGGTCTGCTCGAACCGAACCACCATGTTCAACGGCGGCCCGGCGGCGACGTCGGCCACGTCCCGCTCCGCGTACAGGGTCGTTGCCGCGCCCGCCTGCTGTAGCCGTAACGCCAACTGAACCCCGGAAATCCCGGTTCCGATGATGGCGATGTCCGGCATGTGAACCCCCTCTGTCTGCCGCCCGTGCCGCGAACCGTAACCACTGGCCCGTCAGTCCAGCGTCACGCACGTGTCAACGCCTGCGCTAGCCTTTGCGCGCTGTGCAGGGAGAAGCAAGGAGGAACAGCGGTGGGAGCCGTAATCTCATTCGAGGTCGACGAACAGGACGAGGCGTCCTTCGCCGACCTGCCCTGGCTGGTGACGTTCGAGCCGGACGACGACGAGGCGGGCCAGCAGTGGGACTCCTTCTCGTGCGGCCCCTACCTGCGGGATCACGCGCTCGCCATCGCGGAGGCCGTCGCGTTCGAGCAGGAGGGCGTGATCGCCGTGGTCTCGCCCGTGCTGCCGGCGCTGACCCCGGACGACGTGGTGGCCATCATCGAGGAGCGTCGGGCCGAGGCGATCGCGGCCGACTACGAGGATGACGAGGACGACGACGAGGACTTCGACGGTCCCGACCCGGACGTGGACGAGGTCGAGGAGGTCGTCGACGAGGACGATCTCGACGAGAGTGACGACGAAGCCGAGTTCGACGAGGCCGAATTCACCGACGATGACGACGATGTCGACGTGATCGAGGTCGAGGTGGACGAGCTCGAGGTGCCGCTGCCCGAGGAGGTGCGCGCGGGCATCGAGACCGTGTTGACGCGGCTGCTGGCGCACACCGCGCCGGCCGTGCAGGCCGAGCCGGCCTGATGTCGCCCGAGTGGCCGGCCGCACATCGCGGACCGGCCACCGGGAAAACGTCGGTGGCCTCGCCTACGCTGGTCGGTGATGACGGCGACGGATCTGGAGCGGCTCAGCGACGACTCGGCGGGCGTGCCCGGCGAGGAGTGGGCCGCGCGTCAGTTCCACGGCAACAACCTGCGCATCGGCCGCAACCGCACCGTGCACCGGGTGTCCTTCCTCCCCGATGAGCGCGGTGTCGAGGTGCCCGCGCCGCACTGCCACACCGGATATTTCTCGGTCGGGCGGCCGTGGTGGAAGGTGTATTCGCCGACGCAGGACCGGGTCGACTGCGGTTTGTGCCTGGACAGCAGGCGCGGCCAGGCGGAACGGGGCGAGGACGGGCCGCGTCAGTTGGAGTTCAACCTGTCCCGCTGACTACTGTCCACAACGGACGGACGATTCCCCTCAGCACTTCGGCGGCGCGAACTGCAACGGCACGACCAGCGTCTGGCCACTGTGGAGCTGCGTCGAGTCGCCGAGGTTGTTCTCCTGCCGGAGTTTGGTGACCGTGGTGTCGTAGCAGCTCGCGATGCGGTTGAGCGTGTCGCCGTTGCGCACGGTGATCCTGCTGGTCAGGTCGGGCGGGATGGCGAAGCTGGGTGGCAGGAGCGCGGTCAGCGGGCTCGGCCCCGGAATCAGGTTGATCGACGGGTCGATGGGGCCGGGCGGCGACATGCTCGCGCGCTGGCCGAAGCCGAACAGCAGCACGACGGCCACCACGGCCAGGCTGATCACGCCGCTCAACACCACACTGCGGCGGTCCCTGCGTTCCTGCTCGACGGTGCCGGGTCGCGCCGCGAGCGTGCGCCGTTCCGGTCGCTCGACGGCGATCTCGGCGGCCGGGTTGAACCCGAGCATGATCAACTGGAACCGCAGCCGGTCGACCTCCGCCGGGTGCTCGATCGCGCCGAGCGCCGCGTCGGCGAGCCGCGTGCTGTCCGTGCTGCGCACGCCGGACTCTCGCAGTTCGTCCAGGATCAGCTCGCTCGGCCTGGCCCAGCGCAACCGCCAGTGTCCGCAACCGGCGCCGACCAGCGCGTGCGCGAGCACCTGGAACAGCATGTCGCGCAGTCGCCGGAGGGCCTCGTCCTCGTCGGCGTCACCGGCCAGAATGTGTGCCAGTTCCCGGCTCCGGCCCGCAGCGAGCAGGTCGAGCACGGTATCCAGGTTTGCCTGCGCGCCGGCCAGATCCGTTGTGGCGCCAAGGAGTTCGCGGACGGGCGGGGTCGGCGCGCGCAGCATGGCGACCAGCCGCAGCCAACTGGCCACCTCGACCGGGCGCACGCGGTCGAGGTGGTCGGTGAACAACGAGTCGAGATCGGTCCATCGCCACCTCGACGGCGGTCGATCGGCCGCGTCGACGGACAGGTCGACGTCGGCGCACCGGTCGAGGTTGCGCAGCCGCGCGGCGAGGCCCGGGTGCGAGTCGAACGGCCGCTGCGGCGGGTCCTGCGGCTCGGCGGCCTTCAGTTCGCGGAACGCGTCGCCGCAGTCGGTCGACTCGAGCAGGGCGGCGAACGCGGCGACCGGATCGGCCGGCAGCCGTCCCGCCGCCAGGCTCGGACCGAGGTAGTCGGCCTCGAATTCCCGCCAGATCGGGCGCAACGCGTACACGGCGCGCAGCGCGTCCGCCGCGGCCTCGCGGCCGGCCAACCGCACCGCGGTCCGGTCGGCCTCCAGTTCCTGCCTGCGCCGCACCGCATAGGACAGTCGCGCGTAGGTGTTGGCGTAGCCGGTGAACAGCCGCTGCGCCAGGGCCGACCAGCCGCGCGTGCCGCCGGGGCTCGACGGGTTGGTGGCGCGCAGGTTCTCGGTGATGCCGTCCATGGCGAGATAGCCGCGGTAGATCAACGCGGTCAACCGGGTGTGCTTGCCCGCGTAGTGGCCGAGTTCGTGGCCGAGCAGTGCGCGCAGTTCGGGCAGACTCAGCCCGGCCAGCAGCGGAATGCCCAGGTAGAGGCAGCGATGCCCGGGTAGGAGGCCGAGCAGCCTGGTGTTCTCGGTGACCGCCGCGTTCACCTCGGTGGTCAGCATGATCTCGGCTGGTGCGGACGTGCCGACCTGCTCGGCCAACTCGTCCACCAGCTGCCACAGCTTCGGGGCGTCGGCGGGCCAGACCGGTAACCCCCGCAACTGCGGCCGGGTGACCCTGCGCACCGCGAACAGGCCACCCAGAATCGCCATCAGCACCGGCACGCAGCCCAGCAGCAGCGCGATCGCGACCGCCGGAGAGTCGCTGGCGCCGCTCGCGTAGGCGTACATCAGCGAGGCGCCGCCCGCGATCATGCCGCCGAGCAGCAGTACCAGGCAGGACGCGATCAGGTAGACCCCGGTGAGCAGGGCGACGGCGAGCAGCCCGCGCAACGTCGTCATCGCCGCTCCCGGAGTAGCTCGCGCCAGCCGCCGCACCCGAACGATCGTGATCCACCAGGTTGCCAAGAAATACACCAGCCGCCGCGCGCTGACTACCACCACAAGGATGAGCGCACCCGATCAGCCGATTGTCTACAGAGGACGGTCGGACGGTTCGTCCGTTCTGGTCGCGGCGGCGACCCGGCCGAGCAGGTCACGGAACTGGCGCGCCTCGTCCTGCGCCAGCGGCGCGAGCAGCCTGCCCTCGATGCCGGCCAGCCGGGACGCTGCCTCGGCGAGCGCGGTCTGGCCCGGCTCGGTGACCAGCACCTGGCGGGCGCGCCGGTCGGCCGGATCGAGCCTGCGTTCCACCAGGCCGGCGCGTTCCAGGCCGTCGATCAGGTAGGTCATCGCGGTCTTGTCGATGCCGAGCTGGCCGGCGAGCGCGAGCTGGGTGCGTGGATGGCCGGTGGCCGCGGTGACCAGCACCAGATACGCGCGCTGGCCGCCGGGCAGGTTCGCGACGGACGCGCTGGCCCACTGCTGGAAGGCGCGGCCGACGGTCGTGATGGCCCAGCCGAGATCGTGTTCGACCCCGGTGGCCGCGCGGTCGGCGAGCGACTCGTCGGCCGCCTCCCCGAAACCAGCGGACGCCATGGTCAGAGCGTACGTGACCGCGAAACCAGCAGGTCGGGGAGTCGGTCCGGACGAGGCCCGCAAGCGTTTGCGGCCGAGTTCGGGTGGAGACGTTCTCCACCTGGAGATACGGTGCCGGCCGCACGACATGTCGGCTTCGCGCTTCTAGCGTTTCTTCCTGTCAGCAGAACGGAAAACCACCGAAGCGAAGGGGCGGACATCATGAGTGGGGCCATCGAGATCGTGCTGATTCTGGGGCTCATCGGCTACATGCTGGTGCGTCGACTGATGGGCGAGGCGGCCCAGGCCAAGCGCATGCTGATCCTGCCGGCGGTGTTCTTCGTGGTCGGCCTCACCCAGTCCAGCGGCCTGCTGCACGCGCCGGCCGCGCTCGTGTTCACGCTCGCGACCTGCGCGTTGTCCGTGGTCCTCGGCGCGCTGCGCGGTGCCAGCGTGCGGATCTCCGACCGGGGCGGCGTCGCTTTCGTCCGCTACACCTGGGTGACCATCCTGCTGTGGGTGGCGAACCTGGCCATCAAGTTCGGCGCCAACTTCGCCTTCCAGCACATCGACCCGCACGCCGCGGCGATCGGCAACAGCCTGTTCCTCTCGCTGGGCGCCGGCATGCTGGTCGAGGGCCTGATCGTGGTGGCGCGGGCGCTGCGCTCGGACAGCCAGGTGATCTGGGCCACGGGCGACGACGGCGCCCCGCACACCCGCTCGGCGCTGCTGGACAACCTGCGCGACAGCATGAACGGCCGCCCCGTCGCCGCCGGGCAGAGCCAGTACGGATGGGATGCTCGGCAGGACCGTCACCACTGAGCCGCTGAGAAGGCACCCCCGTGTCGTCGGACGAACCGCAACCAGCCGCCGCCCGGTCCCTCCTGCTGAGGGCCGGGCTGGCCGTCATGTCGGACACCTATCGCGAGCAGGCCCTCCGCCCGGTCCTCACCGTGGTCGCGGTCGGCGTCACCGGCTGGCAGCTGTGGACCAGGACCCTGGTCCTGCCGCCGCTGGCGATCACGCTGTTCCTGCTGGTCGCGGTGATGGCGCTGGCCTCCCTGCTGCTGCCCCGTCCTGGCGCACCGGAGCGGGTCGAGATCGGCGTCATCGCCGCCTACGGGGTGCTCGGCTCGGCGCTGTTCCCGCTGGTCCAGTCGACGACCGCGGCCTCACTGTTCGCCTTCGTGGCCAGCGGCATGGCGGGCGGCGTCCTCGCCTCGCGCCGGATCGCGTTCACCATCGCCGGGATCAACTCGGTCATCGCCACGCTCGGCACGCTGCTGGTCGCCGAACTGGTCCCGACCGCGGCCGAGTGGCCGTGGTGGCTCGCGCTGACCGTCGGCCTGCCGGTGCTCATCGGCACCTCCCGCCGCGACCGGATCGACGCGCTGCGCAACGCCCACCGGGCCACCGAACAGGCCCAGCGCGCCGCCGCCTCCGAGGCACGCGAGGCCGCGCTGGTCGAGCGCGGCCGGATCGCCCGGGAGATCCACGACGTGCTCGGCCACTCGCTGTCCGGCATCGCCGTGCAACTGGACATGGCCGACGCGCTGGCCGTCAACGGCCGGCAGGACGAGGCCATGGCCGCGATCCGCAAGGCGCGGTCACTGGCCGTGGACAGCATCAGCGAGACCCGCCGCGCCGTGCACGCACTGCGCGAGGACACCCTCCCGGTGCAGGAGGCGCTGCTGCTCATGGCCGCCAACGACGGCGTCGGATTCCAGCTGGTCGGCGAGCCGGGCCCGGTGTCGGTGGAGACCGCGCACACGGTGGTCCGGGCCGCGCAGGAGGCCCTGACCAACGCGGTCAAGTACGCCCCGGGCGCCGTCCGCGCCATGACGCTGACCTTCACCGACGACGTCCTCAAGCTGGTCGTCACGAACGGCCCCGCCCGCTCCGCGCGGTCCGACATCGCGGGCGGGACCGGTATGGGGCTGGTGGGGATGCGCGAACGGGTCGCCCTGCTCGGTGGCACGCTGCGCGCGGAACCCGAGCCGGACGGCGGGTGGACGGTGGAGTTGGAGGTGCCCAGATGAGCGCCATCGGGCTGGTCGTCGTGGACGACCAGGCGACGGTTCGCGAGGCGTTGGCGGTCATGCTCGACCTCGCCGACGACGTGGACGTGATCGGCACCGCGACCAACGGCGCGCAAGCCCTGGACGTCGTCGCGGAGAAGGCGCCGAACGTGGTGCTGATGGACCTGAACATGCCGGTCATGGGCGGCGTCGAGGCGACCGGCCGGATCAGGTCCGAGCATCCGGACGTGGTGGTGCTGGTGCTGACCACGTTCGACGACGACGAGTCGATCCTGGCCGCGTTGCAGGCCGGCGCCAGCGGCTACCTGACCAAGGAGGCCGACCGGGCCACGATCCTGCAGGCCGTGCGCGCCGCCAACCACGGTCAGACCGTGCTCTCGCCCGAGGTGCAGCGGCGGCTGTTGGCGCTGGCCAGCAGGCCGGCCCGCCCTGCCGAGCCCGAGTTCGCGCTGACCGCGCGCGAGCAGGAGATCCTCGACCTGATCGGCGAGGGCCTGCGCAACCCGGAGATCGCGGCGAAGCTGGTGATCAGCGAGGCGACCGTGAAGACGCACATCAACAACCTGTTCGCCAAGGCCGGCTTCCATTCCCGCGCCGACGCCGTCCGCTATGCGCTGACCCTGCACCAGCCCGGCTAGCCATCGCCTACGCTGTTAGCGGCTTTTGATGAATGTGTGGTGGAAGGAAGCACGTTGACCGCGTCGATGGAAACTCTCGAATTCCAGTCCGAGGCCCGCCAGCTGTTGCAGCTGATGATCCACTCGATCTATTCGAACAAGGACGTGTTCCTGCGCGAGCTGGTGTCCAACGCGTCCGACGCGCTGGACAAGCTGCGACTGGCCGCGTTCCAGGACAAGGATCTCGGCGCCGACACCGACGACCTGCACATCGACGTCGAACTCGACGCCGATGCGCGCACCCTGACCGTGCGGGACAACGGCATCGGGATGACCCGCGACGACGTGGTCAACCTGATCGGCACGATCGCCAAGTCCGGCACCGCGGAATTCCTGCGCAAGCTGCGGGAATCGCAGGACGCGGCCGCGTCGCAGGACCTGATCGGCCAGTTCGGCGTCGGTTTCTACGCGAGTTTCATGGTCGCGGACAAGGTCACCCTGCGCACCCGGCATGCCGGCGCCGACGAGGGCGTGCTCTGGGAGTCGACCGGCGAGGGCACCTACACGATCGGGTCGCTGCCCGCCGAGGACGCGCCGCAGGGCACCTCGGTCACGTTGCACCTCAAGCCGGTGGACGACGACGAGATCGCCGACTACACCTCGCCGGCGAAGATCCGCTCGATCATCAAGCGCTACTCCGACTTCATCACCTGGCCGATCCGGATGGCCAAGGAGGTCGAGGACGGCGCCGAGCCGGAACTCGAAACGGTCAACTCGATGAAGGCGCTGTGGGCCCGCCCGCAGTCCGAGGTCACCGAGGAGGAGTACGCCGAGTTCTACAAGCACGTCAGCCACGACTGGAACGGCCCGCTGGAAACCATCCGGATGCAGGCCGAGGGCACCTTCGAGTACCAGGCGCTGCTGTTCCTGCCGCGCCAGGCGCCGATGGACCTGTTCATGCGCGAGCGCAAGCGCGGCGTGCAGCTCTACGTCAAGCGCGTCTTCATCATGGACGACTGCGAGGAGCTGATGCCGGAGTACCTGCGGTTCGTCAAGGGCGTCGTCGACGCGCAGGACCTCTCGCTGAACGTGTCGCGCGAGATCCTCCAGCAGGACCGGCAGATCCAGCTGATGCGGCGCAGGCTGGTGAAGAAGATCCTGGCCACGGTCAAGACCATGATGACCGAGAACCCGGAGAACTACGAGATCTTCTGGCGTGAGTTCGGCCGCGCCGTCAAGGAGGGTCTGCTCGGCGATTTCGAGAACCGCGACAGCATTCTGGAGATCTCGTCGTTCTTCTCCACCAACGACCCGGAAAAGCCGACCACGCTGCGCGAGTACGTCGAGCGGATGAAGGACGGCCAGCAGCACATCTACTACATGACCGGCGAGTCGCGGGCCACCATCGAGCACTCGCCGCACATGGAAGCCTTGCGCGCCAAGGGATACGAGGTGCTGATCCTCACCGACCCGGTGGACGAGATGTGGGTCGACTCGGTGCCCGGCTTCGACGGCAAGCAGCTCCAGTCGATCGCCAAGGGCCAGGTCGACCTCGACACCGAGGAGGAGAAGAAAACCGCGGAGGCGGAGCGCGAAGCGCAGCAGCAGGACTTCGGCGCGCTGCTCACCTGGCTGACCGCGGCGCTGGAGGCGCAGGTCAAGCAGGTCCGGCTGTCCTCCCGGCTGACCACGTCCGCGGCCTGCCTTGTCGGTGACGAGCAGGACCTCACGCCGACGCTGGAGAAGATGTACCGGGCGATGGGCCAGGAACTGCCGCAGATCAAGCGCATCCTGGAGCTGAACCCGACGCATCCGCTGGTGCGCGGCCTGCGCGAGGCGTTCGGCCGGGACGGCGCGCAGCCCGCGCTGGCCGAGACCGCTGAGTTGCTCTACGGCATGGCGCTGCTGGCCGAGGGCGGCGAACTGGCCGACCCGTCGCGCTTCGTCACGCTGCTCGCCGACCGGTTGCGGCAATCTCTGTGATTTCTCGGGTTTTCATCGAGCGGGCCGTCGGTTTTCCGGCGGCCCGTTTTCGCGCGCTGCGCCAGCATGAGAAACTGGAGAACGCTCCATTTTCGAGGTGAGGATTCGGGGAGGTGATCCGTGGCGAAGGACCCTGATCGTCCGCTGCGTGCCGACGCGCAGCGCAACCGCGACAAGATCGTCTCGGCCGCGACCCGGATCTTCGAGACCGAGGGCCTCGGCGTCAACTACGACCGGATCGCCAGGGAGGCCGGGGTCGGCGCGGGCACCCTCTACCGGAACTTTCCCACCCGCGAGTCGCTCGTCGCGGCCGCCTACTACGGCGAGCTGGATTGGCTGTGCGACGGCGCGAGTGAGCTGCTGGACGTGCTGCCTGCCCATGACGCGCTGCGCACCTGGCTGCGCAGGCTGCTGGACTACGCGACCAGCAAGGCCGGCATGGCCAACGCGCTGCTGGCGATGATCTCCACCAACGAGCGCCCTTTCGGGGACGGCGGCGAACGCCTGTGCGCGGCCATCTCGGTACTGCTCAAGGCGGGGGTTGGTGCGGGGGCCGTTCGGTCGGATGTGACCGCGACCGATGTGCTGGCCGCGGTCACCGGTGCCGCATTGGTCTCAGGTGGACCGGAGCGGCGCGGGCAGGGCGAACGCCTGCTCGACCTCGTCGTGGACGGCTTGCGGGACAACCCACCGCGCCGCGGTGTCGCCGGCTGAATCCACGCTTGCTATTGGCCGGAGAAGTAATTCCACTGGGCGGATTCGAGATGTCTCCGGATAATCTTTCCGATCGCACAATTTCGCGATTAATCGGAATTATCTGGAGAGTTCTCCATTTTAATTCCGACAACTGGAGAACTCTCCATTTGAGCTGTGATCCTGCGGATGTGCCGTATCCGACCGGGTCGCGGCGAGGTGATCATGGTTTTCGGCTGGTACTCCAGGTGTTCTCGCCCCGCGGCGCTGGGCCATCGGGCGGTTGTGATGCATCCGTCCGCGTCCGCTCGTCGGAGCGAGCCGGGGTGGTCGATGTCGGATTCGGTGGACGCCGCAGGTGAATGGCGCGTAAACAGCCTGGTACGCATGGAGATTCTCGGGTCGATTCGGACGAAGAAGGTAACTGGAGAGTTGTCCGCTTGATGATGTCGAACTGGAGGATTATCCGGTTGTGGCCGGCGCGAACGCCTCGGAGCCGTCAGAATATGCGGTGAAATCGGCCAGTTCTATCCGCAGGTGCGGTCGAATATCAGGTCAGGATGCCGAATATGCTGCTTGATGAGACAATGTAGGGTTGGTCGACGGACAGCCCAAGGTTCAACTGATCGCCGGCAAAAGTTAGGAGGCAGTGCTCAAGATTTTTCCCGCGGATGCCGATTCGACAGTGGGGGCCGCACGTTAGTCGTGCACTTCACGTGCATATGCGGTATCAATGGCAATTGCGGTTCAGGCAGTTAATGGGATGCTCTAGGGGCGATGTGCATGTCTGAGGGGCTGGGGGTCGCCGTGTGCTCGTCGACATCCTCGCGTCGCATCGGCTCGGCACAAGCTCGTAGGAAAACGTTGAGGAGGGGCCATGCCCACCCCGTCCGGTTCGTCACCGGTCCAGCAAGCCGGCCGCCAGCGTGTGCTGGACAGCAGCGAACTGCGCGTACTGATCGCCGAGGCGACTCGATTGGCGACCCCGGTCGTCGGCGCCGAGCCTGACAGTGAACTCATTACCTTCGCGAGGAAACGGCTCAAGCAGTCTGTTCTGCGACCGTGGTCGGTCGCGCTGACCAAGTTGCCGGACAACGGCGACAACGGTTCGGCGGGCGATGCTCAAACGAGCGGGGACGCCTCCTTCGACGAACGGCTCTGGCAACTCACCCAGCGCGCCACCGGTTCGCTCGATCAGGCGAGCGAGGAACACCTCGAAGCCACCGCCGCGCTCCAGGGCTGCACCCTGCACTTCGCGTTGCGGGAGGGCGACGAGGAGGCCGAGCGCAGGCTGGCCACTTTGCGCCAGATCATGTCCGAGCTGCCCCGGGTGATCAAGGCCGCGCACAATGGTCCATACCTCGCGACCAACGTGCAGGAGCTGCACGACTATCTCGGCGAACGGCTGACCGCGCTGCCGCAGATGGCCCTGTGCCGGTGCGGCGCCTCCGAGACGAAACCCTTCTGCGACGGCTCGCACGCCACCAGCGGGTTCACCGACACCAAGTCCGACAGCCGGGTGCCGGACCGCCGCGACACCTACGTCGGCCAGCAGGTCACCGTCTTCGACAACCGCGGCATCTGCCAGCACTCCGGGTTCTGCACCGACCGGCTCGCCAGCGTCTTCCACGCCGGCAAGGAGCCGTTCATCGCGCCCAGCGGCGGCCGGATGGACGAAATCATCCGCGCGGTGCGGGACTGCCCCTCCGGCGCGCTCAGCTTCGCGCTGGACGGCGAGGAAGCACGCGACCTGGTCGACCACGGCAACCAGCGCCCGTCGACCATCGAGGTCACCAAGGACGGCCCCTACCGCGTCACCGGCGGCATCCCGCTGACCGACGGCGAGAACCAGGACGTCCCGCGCAACACCGGCTCCTCCCGCGAGCACTACGCGCTGTGCCGGTGCGGCCAGTCGCAGAACAAGCCGTTCTGCAGCGGCATGCACTGGTACGTCGGCTTCCAGGATCCGGTGAGCGACCCGGACAAGGAGCCGACCGTCTTCGAATGGGCCGGCGGCCTGCCCGCGTTCACCCGGATGACCAGGATCTTCTACGAGAAGTACGTCCCGGCCGACCCGCTGCTGCGCGACCTGTTCGCGAACATGTCGGCCGACCACCCCGAACGGGTGGCCAAGTGGCTCTCCGAGGTGTTCTGCGGGCCGAACAACTACAGCAGCGAGTACGGCGGCTACCCGCGCATGCTCTCCCAGCACATGGGCAAGCAGATCCGCGAGGAGCAGCGGGCCCGCTGGGTGCAGCTGATCATGCAGTCCGCGCTGGACGCGGGCCTGCCCAACGATGCGGAGTTCCGCTCCACCTTCGGCGCCTACATCGAGTGGGGCTCGCGCCTGGCCGTGGAGAACTCGCAGACCAACTCCAAGCCGCCGCAGCACATGCCGATGCCGAACTGGGACTGGCACACCGCTGCTGGCTCGCCAACCGGACGGATCTCGGCGCTCGCCGGCGAGGACGAGCACAAGGAGCCCGAGGCCCCGCTGCCCGGCCCGGACGTGCGGCTCGGCTTCGCCGCGCACATCAAGGACCTGTTCCGCGACCGCGACCGCAGGTCCATGACCTTCGCGTTCGACCTGTGGAAGTTCGACGACGTCAGCACGCACGCCGACGCGATCCTGGAGCGCCTTGCCAACGGCAGCATGCCGTGCGACGGCGCCTGGGCGCAGGAGAAGATCGACGTGTTCAAGCGCTGGATCGACACCGGGAAGTCGGCATGACCAACCTTCCCGTAGCGGCAGCGATTCCACCATGAACAACTCGTGGTGGGGTGGGAGCACATCACGCGGGGACGCCGCACGGCTGGAGGCGTTCAGCGACGGCGTGCTCGCGATCGCCATCACGCTGCTCATCCTGAACGTGCACGTGGAGACGGGGCCGGGGCATCGGACACTTGCCTCGGCCCTGGCCGCTGCCGGGCCGGAAATCGTCGCGTACATGGCGAGTTTCCTGCAGATCGGCATCATGTGGGCCAACCACCACGCGCTGTTCCGCGTGGTGGCCAAGGTCGATCACGTGCTGCTGCTGTTCAATCTGCTGTTGCTGGGTTTCGTCACGTTCCTGCCGCTGCCGACGCAGCTCGTCGCCGAGCACCACGCCAACGACGGTGACGGGCGGCTCGCGATGGCGATCTACGGGTTGACCCTGGTCGGATCGGCCGTGTCGTTCAACCTCATCTGGCGTTACGCGCGCAGGCGCGGCCTGCTCACCGACTCGGTGAGCCCGGAGTTCTGCCGCGATGTCGACGTTCGCTACCTGGCCGGCCTGTGCGGCTACGTGTTCGCCACCGCGTTGGCGTTCGTGTTGCCCTGGCTCACCCTCCTGGTGACCGCGGTGCTGGCCCTGCTGTTCCTGCTCGGTCCCTCGCCCCGCGCGGCGATCGCCGACGAAGAACTGATCGAGGAAAGCTGAAAACCAAGGAATCTCCAAGGGAAGGAGGAATGATCATCGAATCAAGCTCGACATCGCCGATGTCGGTTGTGGCGGTGCCGAGTTAATGTGAAGGTTCTCATTGGAAGCGCCTTGCGGGCCGTGCGTGCGGTATTTCGCCACGTGTGGCCTTGTTGTGCACCAATGATATTGCAGATGGGCGGATTATGTATCCCTTGATAAGAACTTGTTACGCCTGGTCGCCCGGTCGACGCAAGTTTATTCACGGAATAATCCGAAAATCAACTGTCCAAAAGGGACGGGTCCTGAGCTGCGCACTAGCTGTTACTGATTGGTTTGTCAGTATGACGGAACTATTTGCCGGTCGAGGTAGTTCGACCCAATGTCACGTGCATTTGCGGGCGGCGAACAATCCGACGTTTTCGGTGGGCCATCTTGGTGAACTTAACCCGGCAGGTACCGCACTCCGTTAACTCTCGGTTGCTACGCGTTGGTACGGCCGGGTAAAAACATTCGTGGGTGGGCACCAGCACAAGCCGGAAACTGACCGCATGGGCCCTGGGGCTGGGGGCATGATGAGCAATGACACCAGTAAGATTGAACAGACCGCCGTCCAACGACTGAGCGACTATTGCGAGTTCGTACTCGGCTCGCTGAGCAGAGTCGATCAACGCCGATTGGGCGAGATCTACATCCGTGGTCTGCTGATGGTCGAAGGCAGGCGTTCCATCAAGCAGATCGCGGCCGAGATCGGAGGTTCTTCGGACCAGTCGTTACAGCAGTTCGTCAACCAGAGTCCATGGGATCCGCAGCCGGTGCGACAGCGGGTGGCCGAGGTCATGGCGGACGTACTGAAACCCGAGGCGTGGATTCTCGACGAGATCGCCTTCACCAAGCACGGCCAGCACTCCGCGGCAACCGAACGGCAGTTCGTGCCGTCCCGGGGCCGGGTGGCCAACTGTCAACTCGGCGCGGTCGCGATGCTGGCCTGCCAGCACGCGAACGTACCGATCAACTGGCGGCTGGCGATCCCTCCCTCCTGGGACGTCGACACCCACCGCCGCTCGCGCGCGCACATCCCACCCGACCAGCGACACCGTCCGTACTGGTACTACCAGGTGGAGATGCTCGACGACATGCTGGGTGAATGGGGCATCTCGCTCGCCCCGGTGATCGTCGACGCGACCTATCACAAGACCGCGGTGTATCCGCTGCTGACCGCGTTGGAGAACCGCGGCCTGGAGTACCTCGTCGAAGTCAGCGCAGGCGTACCGGCCTCCTGGCGACCGGCAAACGGCCGGACGGCGAACGGGCATGTCAACGGTTACGCGAGCAGCTATGCCAACGGACACACGAACGGACATGCCGCGACCAACGGAGTGAGCGGCACCAACGGCTACGCACAGATCAACGGAGCAAGCGGTTACAGCAACGGCTACGCGTCGGTCGCGCAGATCAACGGCACGTCCCGACCGCACATGCCCCCCGGGCATCTGCAGTCGGCGACCCTTGCCGAACTCACCGCGCTGATCGGCCCAGCCGACCGCACCACGGTCGCGTGGACGGCGCCGAGCGGCCACACCATGCGCTCGCAGTTCGTCACGCTCCCCGTGTGGGCACCGCCCCCGACCGACCGCACCCGCCTCGGCGCGCGGCCGACGGAGGCACCGCGAACCGTCCTGGTCGAATGGGCACTCGGCGGCCGTACGCCACGCGCCTACTGGCTGACCAACATGAACGACCGCCCGGTCAACGAGTTGGCCGCACTGGCCAAACTGCGGCCGTGGGTCCGCTACGAGTTGGACAACCTGACCACATCGCTCGGGCTCGGGCACCACGAAGGAAGGTCCTTCGTCGGCTGGCACCACCACGTGACATTGGTGTCCGTGGCACACGCCTTCCAGGTGCTCAATGCGCTGAGCGCGGAATCGGAACCGATCGTGCCCACCCACCATCGGCACCCGCCGCGTCGGCACTCGGTTGTCCGCTCGGCGCCACCCAGGCGCTGGCACAACCAGTACCGGTGACGGGGGACCGGGACGTCGTACACCGCCGATCCACCGAGGAGAACAGCAATGCCCGAAACCACCAGTGTTCCGCAGGAGTTCCTCGACCAGCAGGTGAAGCTGCTCGAAGCAGGCGACACCGCCGGCCTCGCCCAGCGCTACGCCGAGGACGCCACCTTCGCCCGATTCGACCGCGTCGCCAACGGCAGGGCCGAGATCAAGCAGCTTTTCGACGACTACATCGCCGAGAACCCGCAGATCACCACCATGGACGCCCTCCAGATGACCGACGACCTCATCCTCTACCAGGCCGCCGAGGAGCTCTCCGGAAAGCTCACCACGGCCGTCGGCACCCTCGTGTTCCGCGACGGCCTGGTCTGGCGCCAGACCGTGGCCTTCGTCGCCCACCGGCCTTCCTAGGCCGCAGCACAACCAGCCCCGCCGACTCCGACTCGGCGGGGCTGCCTTACGTTCGTTCTCCGTGAACCTGCTCATCGGCGAGGAGTTCGGCCGGCTGTTCCGGAGCTTCGAACACACGGCCTTCCGGTTGGAGACACGCGAGGAATATCGGGCGCCGGTCGAGGAGGAGCCGTTACGGCAGTTCATCGCCGGGCAGCAGCCGGACATGGCGAGGTTCACCAACTGGCTGACCCTGATCCGCGCGGCCACCGCACAGGGGCGCCGGTTTCGCCGGGTCCGGGTGGTCAGCAGGCCGCTCACGGACTACAACCGGTTCGGCCACTTCTGCGCGAGCTACCCCAACGAGGCCGGTGACGACATCCGCTACCTCGACCGCGTGGACGCCAACGGGCTGCCCGACCACGACTACTGGCTGTTCGACTCGCGCACACTGGTGCGGATGCACTTCGGCGAGGACAGCACCTTTCTCGGCGGCGAGGCGATCGATGACCCGGCCGCGGTCGTGCGGCACAACTACTGGCGCGACGCGGCCTGGCACCTTGCCACGCCGAGGGACGAGTTCGAGATCGGCTAGACCGGACGCGAAAACGGCCCGCCGAACCGAGTTCGGCGGGCCGTGCTTCCGTTGTGGCTCAGGCGTTCTGGGCGCGTTGGACGGCGCTGTCGAAGGCGCGCTGGGCCAGGACGGTGGCCATGTGGGCGCGGTACTCGGCGCCGGCGGCCGCGGAGGCGACGTAGGGGAGGTCCTCGGCGACCTCGACGACTGCCGGTAGGGACGCACCGAGCAGGGACCGTTCCAGCGAGGGCAGGCGACTGGGGACCTCTAGAGCGCCGGTGATCGCGACCGCCACGTCGGCCACGGTGTTGTCGGCCGAGAGGGTCACCGCGACCGCGATGCCGCACAGGGCCTGGAGGTTCGCCCGGTTGGTGAACTTGGCGTAGGCGCTGCCGGGTGAGGCCGGGCCGATCTCGACCCATTCGATCAGTTCGTCGCGGTTGGTGCCCGCATTGGCGAACACGTCGGCGGCGGCGATGATGCGCCGGCCGGTCGGGCCGACGATGGAGACGGTGGCGTCCAGGGCCAGCAGGGCCGCCGAGAGGTCGCTGCCGGGGTCGGCCGAGGCGACCGTGCCGCCGACGGTGGCGCGGTTGCGGCACTGGACGTCGCCGATGACGTCGACCGCGTCGGTGAGCACGCCGGGCATGTGGGCGGTGCGCACGACCGGTTCGATGCACAGGTCGGTGAGGGTGGTCAGGGCGCCGATGCGCAGCCGACCGTCCGCAACGACGCGTACCCCGCGCAGCTCGGCGATGCGGCCGATGTCGACGAGGTGCGACGCGTTCAGCTCGCCGCGCTTGAGCAGGGTGAGCAGACCGTTGCCGCCGGCGATCGGCTGGCTGTTCTCGTCCTTGGCCAGTTCGGCCAGTGCCTCCTCGACCGTGTCCGGCGCGGTGTAGGAGATCTGTCCCAGGATCATCATTTCGCGGCGTTCCCTTCGCGCAAGAACTGCCAGATCTTCTCCGGCGTGAGCGGCATGTCGATGTTGATGGCGCCCAGCGCGTTGTGGATCGCGTTGCTGATCGCGGCGGCCGCGGGCACGGTCGCGGTCTCGCCGGCACCCTTGACACCCAACGGGTTCCACGGGCATGGCGTCTCGGTGAAGTCCATTTCGAAGTTCACCGAGTCGCTCGCGCGCGGGATCGCGTAGGTGCGCAGGTCGTTGGTGAGCAGCTGGCCCTTGTCGTCGAAGCAGGCCTTCTCGATCAGCGCCTGGCCCATGCCGTGCAGGATGCTGCCTTCGACCTGTCCCTGCACCACGACCGGGTTGCCGATCGGGCCGGAGTCGTTGACCGCGATGTAGCGCTTGACCTCGACCTCGCCGCTGATCTTGTCGATCTCCACGACCGCGATGTGCGAACCGAACGGGTAGTTGAAGTCCGCCGGGTCGAAGAACGCGGTTTCGTCCAGCGCGGGCGCCATGTTGGGCGGCATGTTCCAGCCGTACCACATGGCCATCGCCATGTCCGACCACGACTTCGTCTTGTCCGGCTGGCCGGGCACGGAGAAGGTGCCGTTGGCGTATTCCACTTCGGACTCTTTGACGCCGAACCAGAACGCCGCCGCCTTGACCATCTTCTCGCGGATCTGCTTGGCCGCCATGTAGAGCGCGGGCCCGCCGACACTGTACGAGCGACTGCCGTAGGTTCCCTGACCGTACGGGGCCTTCTCGGTGTCCGAGTGGTACACGGTGATCATGCTCATGTCGACGCCGAGCACCTCGGCGGCGATCTGCGCGAACACCGTCTCGTGGCTCTGCCCGGTCGACTTGGAGCCGATCGTGATGGCGACCTCGCCGCTGGGGTGCACCCGGACGTTGCCGCTCTCCCAGGTACCGCCCAGCATGCCCTCCTTGGACATCCGGGTCGACGGGCCGACGCCGCAGATGGCCACGTAGCTCGCGATGCCGATGCCGAGCAGCTTGCCGCGCGTGGCGGCTTCCGCCTTGCGCGCGGGGAAGTCGTAGTAGTCGGCGTTCTTCAGGGCCAGTTCCAGCGCGCGGGCGTACTCGCCCGAGTCGTACGTCCAACCCAGATTGTTGTCATACGGGAACTTGTCCGGCTCGACCATGTTCCGCAGCCGCACCTCGGCCGGGTCCATGCCGATGGTCTCGGCGTACCGGTCGACCAGTCGCTCCGTCATGTACACGGCCTCGGCGCGACCGGAACCACGCTGCGCGCCCAGTGGCACCACGTTGGTGAACATCGCGTAGACGCCGCAGAAGCCGACCGGGATCGCGTACGGGCCGCTGATGGTGCGGCCCATCAGCGAGGTCGCCACACCGGGTCCGATGGTGGAGGGGTAGGCGCCGAGGTTGGCATAGCTGATCGCCTTGATCGCGGTGATCTTGCCGTCCTTGGTACCGGCGATGGTCGCCTGCTGGGTGTGGTCGCGGCCCTGCACGGTCGAGCGCATCAGGCTGGCGCGGGTGTCCACCCACTTGATCGGCTTGCCCAGTTCCTTGGCCAGGAACAGCACCAGCGGCATGTCCGGGTAGAGATAACCCTTGGTGCCGAAGCTGCCGCCGATGTAGGGCGCGATCACCCGCAGCTTGTTGAACGGGATCGCCAGCACCAGCGCGGCAAGCAGGAAGCGGTGGTTGTGCGGGGACTGGCTGGTCGCGTGCAGGATGTACTCGTCCTTGACCGGGTCGTACTCGCCGATCGCGGCGCGCGGTTCGAGGGAGGAGTTGATCGTGCGCTGGTTGTGCACTTCGAGTTCGACGACGACCTCGGCCTCCGCGATCGCCTTGTCGGTGGCCTCCTCGTCACCACAGGTCCAGTAGGCGTTGAGGTTGTTCGCCACTGCCTCGTGCAGTTGCGGCGCACCGTCCTTGAGGGCCTCCTTCGGGTCCACAACGGCCGGAAGTTCCCGGTAGGTGACCTCGACGGCCTCAAGGGCGTCATGCGCCTGGTACGGGGTTTCGGCCACGACGGCGACCACCGGGTCGCCGATGAAGCGCACCCGGTCCTGCGCCAGCACGAAACCCGCGCCCGGCACGCCGTAGGGATGCGGCGGGAAGTGCGACTCCACGCCACCGGGGATCCAGATGCACGGCAGCGGGAGCAGCTTCTCGGCGAGGTCCTTGCCGGTCATCACCGCGACCACGCCCGGCATCGCCTTCGCCTTGCTGACGTCGATGTCCACGATCTCGGCGTGGCCGTACTCGCTGCGCAGCAGTTCCATGTGCAACGTGTTCTTCGGCGTGATGTCGGCCGTGAAGATCGCCTCGCCGCGGATGAACGCCGGGTCCTCGCGCGGGAGCAACCCCGCACCGAACACGTGCTGCGGCTCGGCCTGTGTCGACTGGTCCGTTGACTGGCTCATCGGGTGGCCTCCTCCGGGGTGCCTGCCCCGTTCACGAGGTTGAGGATGCCGCGCACCACGGGGTTGTAGCCGGTGCAGCGGCAGAGATGACCGGTCAACCAGGTCCGGATCTCCTGCTCGTCCGGCTTGGGGTTGACCTCCAGCAGTTCCATCAGGGACATGACCATGCCGGGCGTGCAGAAGCCGCACTGGGTGCCGTGCGCGTCCCGCAGCGCCTGCTGAACCGGGTTCAGGCCCTGGTTCGGCGGGTTGGCGCCCTCGATGGTGACCACGTCGGCGCCGCCTGCCTGCACGGCGAGTACGGCGCAGCTCTTGACCGTGCGATTGTTCATCCGCACGACACACGATCCGCACTGGCCGGTGTCGCAGGCCACTTTGGTACCGGTGAGTCCTAGGGTTTCCCGGAGCAGGTCGACCAGCAGCACTCGAGGCTCCACATCGGCCGAAACCTGTTCCCCGTTGACGGTGAGATCGGTTCGCATGAGCGACTCCAGATTCGCTATCGGTTACGAGAAAACCGAGCACCGACCGCGATTCGTCAAGGGAATTCGCCGGTCAAGGCTCCGCAGCTGCTTGCCGAGACCCTACCTGGGACCTGCGGAAATGAGGATCGGAGTGACTGCGCCGTCAAATACTTCGTCAGCTTTTCGAACCCAACACGTCGCGTAGCGCAGGGTGCGAAAACGGCGACCTACGGTCACTCGGCCGAACGGTCGAAGGCCCACACCGGACGGTGCGGGCCTTCGTCACTTGTGGAGTGAAAGAACCGGAAGTCAGTCCTTGGTATGACTGGTGAGAATGTCGTAATGCCGCATTTCTTCGATTTCGTCGAAGAACGGCTTGACGAGTGCGAAGAACTCAGCGAACTGGGGCCCGCCACGGAAGCCCTTGAGATGCCCCTCGGAGGAGTCCCAATGGATGCGCACGGTGAACTTGGTCGGGTCCTCCGAACAGCGGGTGACGTCGTAGCCAAGGCAGTTCGGTGAGGCCAGCAGTGGTTGCGCCGCGTCGTTGTAGGCCGCGATGAAGGCGGAAGCCTTCTCATCCGGGATGGTGTAGCGGATGTACTCCACGATCATGCCGGAACTCCTCGATGTCTGTCTCGATGTCCTCAACTGACACCCACAGGTTATCGGCCGTACCCGGACGGTGCCCGCCGGCAGGCGAATTCGATTAATCGAATTCGCTTCCGCTCTGCTCAGGCGCCCTTGTCGGCCTTCTCCTTGGCCAGCGCCTCGATCAGCGCCTCGGCGATCGCGGTCGAGGAGTAGGGGTTCTGGCCGGTGATCAGCTGACGGTCGCGGACCACCTTGGAGCCCCAGATCTTGTCCGCCTTGACGTACTTGGCGCCCAGTCGCTGCAACTCCACCTGCAACACGAACGGCAGCAGCCCGGCCATGTCGGTGACCAGCTCCTCCTCGTGCGAGAACGCGGAGATCTGGTAGCCGGCGTAGGGCCAGTTGCTCTCCGAGTCGCGCAGGTTCAGCAGGGCCGTGCCACCGTGGCAGACCACCGCGAGCAGCTGGCCCGAGTCGTGGATCCAGCGGATCACGTTGGTCACGTCCTGCGAGTTGGGCAGGTCGCCCATGGCGCCGTGACCACCGCTGATGTAGACACCGGCGTACTCGGCCAGCTTCTCCTTGGTGAGGTCCTCGATGCGCAGCGGGTTCTTCAGCTGCGGCGCACTGGCGATGACCTCCTTGTAGTGCGCGATGTTCTTCTCGTCGTTGTCGGGCGAGCCCTCGGGCCGGGTGTACATCACGGTCTGCTTGGACAGGCTGCTCTGGTCCGGGTAGGGCGTCTCGCCACCGAGGGTGGCGAGGTCGACCTGGTAGCCCTCCTTGAGGAACCGGTCGTAGGGAACGACGAACTCCTCCGCCCAGAAACCGGACGGGTGCTGGGTGCCGTCGAGCAGCCCCAGCGTCTTCGCCTTGGTCATCAGAATCAGGATCTTGGCCATTACCTCGGCCCTTTCGTCTTCTGTCACGGCGCGCCGCGTGGCCCGCCGAGAGAGGTGGTTTGCGCGGGGGAGTGATGCCTTCATCGGGACTCAGCATGAGGATACGGCCGATCGGACCCGGTCACGATGCTCGTTGCTGAGCGGGTTACCTGTCAAGCCGGCAGGTTACGAAGTCGCTCCGGCTATTCTCCCAAGTGTGCGGTTGGCCCATTTTTTCGCTGCGTTTCAACTGGCTCGGTAAGGCACTCTCGGAACGTGCCGGTGCAACGCCGCGGTGCGCCGGCACGTCCGCGGCACCCATCGTGAGAATTACGCGGAGGGCGTCACATGTCGCCAGAGAAATCCGAACGGCTGGCTTGGCGGGTAGCGCACGTGTTGCGCATCGCTCACCTCCTGGTCGATCAGTGGCCCGAAGGGGCGCAACGATTGACCGCCGGTGTCATCCGGCCGTTGACCAACGTACTGGGCCGCCTTGACCCCGCGCCCGGGTACCCGGTGACCGAATCGTCCTGGCCAGAGTTGCTGCGGTTCGCGACCAACCTGCTGACCGCACTGGGGGGAGGCGCCGGCGTGCCGAGCGAGGTCCTTGAGGCGACCGCCGCCTTGCAGGATCTGGATCTGCGCGTGGTAAGGGCAAACGCCCTGTCGAATGCGAAGAATAATCCAACCTCCGGGAATAATCCAGAGTCGGGGAATAATCCAGAACAAGAAGCCGTACGGAAGCGTATCGCGGAATTGACCGCGTTGTTCGCCGCCGAACGGCCGTATATCAGGGTCGCGAAGGATGGACCATATCTCGTCGTGGGGGCGAAGCGACTCCAGACACATCTGGGGGAGCCGATCGAGAATCGGCCGCTGGTCGCGTTGTGCCGCTGTGGCGCGTCGGCCAGCAAACCGATCTGCGACGGCAGCCACGTCCGGATCGGCTTCACCGGCGAGAAGGCCGACGATCGCGTGCCCGACCGGCGCGACACCTACGTCGGCACGTCGATAACGGTGCTGGACAACAGGGGCCTGTGCCAGCACTCCGGCTACTGCACCGACCGGTTGAACACGGTGTTCCGCGCGGACGCGGAACCCTTCGTCTCACCCAGCGGTGGCCGACTGGACGACATCGTGCACGCGGTGCGGGCCTGCCCGTCCGGTGCGCTGAGTTTCGCCATCGACGGCTGGGAGGTGCGCGCGCACGTCGATCCCGCCGACCGGCCGCCCACCGTCGAGGTTTCGCAACACGGCCCGTACCGGGTGGTCGGTGGAATGACCCTGTTGGACGACCGCAATGTTCGGCATGCCGCGCCGCAGGGCGCCTCCGCCGAGCACTACGCGTTGTGCCGCTGTGGTCAGTCCAAGAACAAGCCGTTCTGTTCCGGTCGGCACTGGGACGTCAACTTCACCGACCCACTACCGGCCGCTGAGCCGACACTGTTCGAATGGATGGGCGGATTCCCGTCCGTCCTGCGGCTCACCAGGCTGTTCTATCGCAAGTACGTGCCGGCCGATCCGTTGCTGGCACCGTTGTTCGGCCGGATGTCACCGGATCATCCCGAGCGGGTCGCCAGTTGGTTGGCCGAAGTTTTCGGTGGACCGTCGTTCTACGGCGACAGTTACGGTGGCTACAACAAGATGCTCGGCGAGCACATCGGCAAACGGCTCACCGAACCGCAACGCGAACGGTGGGCGAGCCTGATGTACCAGGCGGCCAACGAGGCGATGCTGCCCGCCGACGCGGACTTCCGGGCCGCGTTCTGCGCGTATGTCGAGTGGGGCACTCGCCTCGCCGTGGAGAACTCGCAGACGGACTCAAAGCCTCCGTTGAACATGCCGATGCCGCACTGGGGCTGGGTGAACGGTGCGACGCCCTGGTCGCGGGTGAACGCGTTGGTGCAGCAGGAAGACGAGGACGAGCAGGCCACGTTACCGGCCGACGACGAACCCGTCAGCTTCGCCAGGCACATCAGAACCCTGTTCCGGGACCGGGATCGCAAGTCGATGCAGTTCGCCATGGACCTGTGGTCGTACGAGGACGTGCGCACGCACGCGAACGCGATCCTGACCAGGGTCACCGACGGCACCATGCCGTGCGACGGATCATGGCCGCGAGAAAAGGTCGACGCGCTGCGACGCTGGATCACCGAGGGTATGGAAATCTGAATAATCGCAGTTCAAAGCGACTTGACGAAGAGTAGCTCGAAATTCCACGACGGCTTGGGCGAACCGTGGTGACGCGTTGTCCGGTACCGGTGACGAGGACAGAATCATTTCGCGTCCCATGGTTGGCTCATCGATCTGCCTATGAAGATCTCATATCCATCAAACCTGGAGATGTCGTGAGCAAGAAGATTCTAGTGCTCCTGTCCGAGTATGGATATTGGGGTGAGGAACTCGTCGGCCCGCTCAGCAAGTTCGATGAGCGCGACTACGAAGTGGATTTCGCCACCCCGACCGGACGGCAGCCGCACGCCCTGCCCCCGAGCATGGACCCGGATTTCATCGACCCGCCGCTCGGCCGGTCGGTGACCACTCGCGAGGTCGCCGAACTGACCAGGAAGGTGGATGAGTCGGACCGGTTGGCCAACCCGCGCAGCCTCGCCGACTGGCTGCCCGAGCGGCCCTACACCAGCGACGACAACTACCTGCGCAAGCTGGAGAAGTACAACAACGACCTGGACAAGATCCAGGCGGACATCGCCGGCTACGACACGATGCTGATCGTCGGCGGTTCCGGCCCGATCGTGGACATGGCCAACAACGCCCGCGTGCACGACCTGATCCTGGCGTTCCTCAAGTCCGGCAAGCCGGTCGCCGCCGAATGCTACGGCGTCGCCTGCCTCGCGTTCGCCCGCAACTGGGAGGACCGCAAGTCGATCGTCTGGGGCAAGCACATCACCGGGCACTGCAAGGAGTACGACTACAAGGACGGCACCGGCTTCCTGCGGACCGACTTCAACATGGGCCCGCCGCCGTACCCGCTGGAGTACATCCTGCGCGACGCCACCGGTCCGGATGGCCGCTACCACGGCAACTTCGGGCACGAGCGGTCGGTCATCGTCGACCTCCCGTTCATCACCGGCCGGTCGACCCCGGACTCGTACCTGACCGGCGAGAAGATCGTCGAGGTCCTGGAGAACGGCCTCACCCGGTTCGGCTGGTAACGCCGAGAAACCGCCAGCGACGAGACGACTCGGAGGATCACGTGGGCAGCAGGCCGGGAAAGGTCGCGCTCTGCGAGCAGTTGCAGGCCGACGGCATGACGCACGTTTTCGGTAATCCTGGCACGGTCGAGCAGGGCCTGCTCGACGAGTTGGAGCTATACGGCGGGTTCGAGTACTTCCTGACCTTGCAGGAGACCGTCGCCGCCGGCATCGCCGACGGGTACGCCCGCGCCACGCAGAAGCCCACCCTGCTGCAACTGCACAGCGGGGTCGGTCTCGGCAACGGCATCGGCATGCTGTACCAGGCCATGCGTGGTCACGCGCCGATCGTCTGCATCGCGGGTGAGTCCGGGGTCTGCTACGAGGCCATGGACGCGCAGATGGCGTCCGATCTCGTGGCCATGGCCCGGCCGGTCACCAAGTGGGCCGGCCGGGTCACCGATCCCTCGTCGTTGCTGCGCATGTTCCGCAGGGCGGTCAAGATCGCGATGACTCCGCCGCGCGGACCGGTTTTCCTGTCCCTGCCCATGGACATCCTGGACGCACCGAATGACGAGGTGGCCCTGCCGACCGTCGTCCCGGACACTCGGGCGAGCGCCAGTGGCGATCTCGTGGCGCGGGCGGCGGACCTGCTGGTCGGAGCCCGCCGCCCGCTCCTGCTCATCGGTGACGGGGTCGCCCAGTCGCACGCGGAGCGCGAGGTGACCGAGGTCGCCGAGCGGCTCGGCGCGCGAGTCTGGCTGGTCGACTCCTCCGAGCCGAACATGCCGGCCGACCACCCGTTGGTGCGCGGCCAGCTCGGGCACATGTTCGGCGAGGTGAGCACCGCGGCCGTGCGCGAGGCGGACGCCGTGCTGATCGTGGGCACCTACGTCTTCCCCGAGGTGTTCCCGAACCTGGGCAACCCCTTCGCGCCGGAAGCCAAGATCGTGCACATCGATCTGAATGGCTACGAGATCGGCAAGAACCACCCGGTGACCGTGGGCATCGTGGCCGACCCGAAGCTGACCCTGGCCGCGCTGGCCGGCAACATCGCGCAGATCTCCACCGAGGCGGACGTGACCGTCGCGCGCGAGCGCTTCGAGGTGGCGCGGACCGAGCCGAAGCCGTTGCCGCACGGGCAGAACTCGGTGCTCGCCGCGTTCCTGCGCGAGCTGGCCGCGTACACGCCGGACGACGTGATCGTGTTCGACGAGGGCCTGACCGCCTCGCCGCTGATCGGCCAGTTCCTGCCACCTCGGCTGCCCGGCCGCAACTTCATCACCAGGGGCGGCTCGCTCGGCGTCGGTTTCCCCGGCGCGATCGGGCTCAAGGTCGCCAATCCGGACGCGACGGTCATCGGCTTCGCCGGCGACGGCGGGTCCATGTACACCATCCAGTCGATGTGGACGGCGGCGCGCTACCGGATCGGCGCCAAGTTCGTGGTGTGCGACAACCACAAGTACGAACTGCTCAACGACAACATCGACCAGTACTGGAAGGAACGCTCGATCACCGGGCATCCGCATCCGCGTTCCTTCGACCTCGGTTATCCGGAGATCGACTTCGTCGGCCTTGCCGGCTCCCTCGGGGTGCCCGGCTACCGGCTGGAGAAGGCCGAGGACGCGGCCAACGCCGTGAGCAGGCTGCTCAACCACGACGGTCCGTTCCTGGTCGACGTGGTGACCGACGACCTCCTGTCCTAGGAAAGTCAGAGAAACGTCAGACAAAACGAGGGGTTCTGAAGCAATGGTCCAGGAACTGACCGCGACCGCGATCTCCGACTACGCCGCCGACTGGTACCGCGCGCTCGATCGCCACGACGACATCGAGGACGTGCTCAAGCTCCTCGTCGACGACGACCTGGTGATGAACTTCCCGGAGGCCACCGAGCGCGGCCACGCCGGCTTCCGCAACTGGTACAAGGCGGTCACCACGCGGTTCTTCGACGAGGTGCACACCGTCCGCGAAGTCAAGCCGCTCTCGCTCTCGCCCAAGGAGGCAGAGGTGTCGGTGGTCGTCAACTGGCAGTTCAAGATGCACGACGGCCAGGAG
The DNA here is from genome assembly GCA_035948315.1 of Pseudonocardiaceae bacterium. Classification (GTDB taxonomy): domain Bacteria; phylum Actinomycetota; class Actinomycetes; order Mycobacteriales; family Pseudonocardiaceae; genus CAJCJE01. The sequence continues at coordinate 108,882 of DASZJG010000053.1, forward strand.
GCCAAGAGCGTCTGGGGCGGCTTCGACGCGTACCAGACCTGGACGGTCGTGGCGGGCCCGAACGGCCCGCAGATCAAGGTCTACACCGTCGACAAGCTCGACCCCATGCCTGGTTCGGCGTCTCTGTAAGTCATCGAGGTGACCTGCGATGGGCAACATCGATCTGATCTACCAGCTGGACAAGTATCTCCGGGCGGGCGACGAGGAACGAATCCGCGCCGAGCTGCTGCACCCGGACGTCGTGTGGCGGGTACCAGGACACCATCCGCTCGCCGGTGAACACCACGGCGCGGCCGAGGTCATGGGCTACCTGATCGGACTGGCCAGGACCGGCATCGAGTTCACCGACATGCACTGCGGTCAACTCTGCGACGGTTCGGTGGCGGAAAAGGCGATCGGCCACGCGGACCTGGACGGCGAAGAGATCGAGCTGCCCATCGCGGTCACCTACTCCTTCGCGAACAACAAGATCGCCGACGTCCGTGTACATCCCGGTGACCAGCATGCGCTGGACAGGTTCGTCTGGGCCGCTGTCGCGCTCCGGCCGGTCACCGACCGACTGGAAATGGCTGGTGTGCGATGACCGCCCAAACGATCAATACCGAGGAAATCGTCAGGAAGTACTACGAGCTGGCGAACAAGGGAGACTGGAACACCTGGTCCGACCTGTTCTCCCTCGACACCGTGATGGACGAGCAACTCGCCGGACACATCGAGGGCCGGGAAACCCTGCGCGAGATGATGAAGGGCTTCCCGGACATGTACGCGTCCTTCCAGAACGTGCCGCAGCACTACGTGATCGGCACCGACGGGGAGACCGCCGCCGTGGTCACGCACATCTCGGCGAAGACGCACGACGGCGCGGTCATCGAGGCGCGGGTGTGCAACTACTTCCGGGTCGAGGACGGCCTGATCACCTACATGGCCAACTACCACGACACCGCGCCGTTCGCGGTGCTGGCGAAGTAGGCGATGGCCATGGAGCAGTACGACTACGTGATCGTCGGCGCGGGCGCTGCGGGCTGTGTGCTGGCCAACCGGCTCTCCGCCAACCCGGACACCTCGGTGCTGCTGCTTGAGGCCGGCGGCTCGTTCATCCCGTCCGATGTGGACAACGCGCCGACCTGGTTCAAGCTGCTCGGCTCGCCGGTCGACTGGGGCTACAGCAGCGTGCCGCAGCCGGGCCTGGACGGCCGGTCCAGCTACGAGCCGCGCGGCAAGATGCCCGGCGGCAGCAGCAACCTCTACATCATGATGCACATCCGGGGCCACCACTCGGACTTCGACAACTGGGCGTACCAGGGCGCTGCCGGCTGGTCGCACGCCGACCTGCTGCCGTACTTCACCAGAATGGAGTCGCAGGAGGACCAGACCGACCACCCGATCGGCACCAGCGGGCCGCAGATCGTCACCAACGCGGGCAAGCACGAGCCCAACCCGATGTCCCAGGTGTTCCTCAACGCCTGCGACGAGCTGGGCTACCCGAGGACCGAGGACTTCAACGGGCCGAACATGGTCGCGGCCGGCTGGCACCACATCGACGTCAAGGACGGCCGCCGCCGGGGTTCCCTGGCCTCCTACCTCGAACCGGCGCTGAGCAGGCCGAACCTGACGCTGCGCACCAACGCCCAGGCCACCGAGCTGCTGTGGAGCGGCAACCAGTGCGTCGGCGTCGCGTACCGGCAGAGCAGGGCGAGCGACCCGCAGGGTGAGGGCCGCACGCTGGCCGGCGTCGAGGAGGCGCAGCCCGGCTCCGGCCTGGTGCGTGCCAACGCCGAGGTCATCGTGGCCGCGGGCGCGATCGAGTCGCCGAAGCTGCTGCTGCTCTCCGGCATCGGTCCGGGCGAGGCACTGCGCCAGCACAACATCCCGGTCGTGTCCGACCTGCCGGGTGTCGGTGAGAACTTCCACAACCACGTGCTGGTCGGCCTGATCGCGGAGACCAAACAGCCAGTGGAACCCGGTCGGCAGAACCTGTCCGAGGCGGCCCTGTTCGTGCGGTCCGAACCCGGCATGCTCGCGCCCGACCTCCAGATCGCGTTCGTGCACGTGCCGTTCGACATCATCGTCGGCCAGCAGCACCCGAACGCGGTGAGCATCCTGCCCGGCGTGGTCCGGCCGAACTCCCGCGGCTGGATCCGGCTCGCCTCCAACGATCCACTGGACAAGCCGCTGGTCAACCCGAACTACTTCGGCGACCCGTCCGACCTCACCCGGCTCGTACAGTCGGTGGAGATCTCCCGGGACATCTTCGCCACCAACAGTTTCCGCTCGGTCCTGGCAGGCGAACTCATGCCGGGATCGGATGTCCAGGGCAAGAAGGCACTGACCGAGTTCGTGCGGTCCAAGGCGGACAGCTACCACCACCAGGCGGGCTCCTGCAAGATGGGCATCGACTCGATGTCCGTTGTGGACCCGAGGTTGCGCGTGCACGGCGTCGAGGGCCTGCGCGTCGTGGATGCCAGCGTCATGCCCGCGGTGCCCTCCGGCAACTGCCACACCGCCATCGTCGCGATCGCCGAGCGCGCCGTCGACCTGATTCAAGGACGGATCTGATGCCTGCTGAGCTGGTCCTGGGAACCGACGGCGTGCTCACCGACGCCAAGATCGGCATCCTGATCGAGAGCGACTACTACGAGCCGGAGATCCACTACTACCAGCGCCGCTTCGCCGAGGAAGGTGCCCACACGCACTTCCTCACGCGGATGTGGGGCAACTCCGAGATCACCTTCCTCGGGCACGAGTGGCACAACCCGTTCGTCGCCAACGAGACCTTCGAGACCATCGACGACGACGAGCTGCGCACCTACGACGCGATCATCGTGCCCTCCGGCATGGTCTCCGACCGGCTGCGGTTCACCGAGGACGTCAACAAGATCCCGCCGGCGACCGAGTTCCTGCGTCGCGCGTTCGCCGAACCGAGCGTGCTCAAGGGCATCATCTGCCACGGTATGTGGCTGGTCGCGCCCGCCCCGGAACTCGTCGCGGGCCGGCAGGTCACCGTGCACAACAACCTCATCGGCGACGCCAAGGCATACGGCGCCAAGTACGTCGACGCGGACGTGGTGCACGACGGCGACGACCTGATCACCGGCCGCACCGGCCAGCATGCCCACCTCTTCGCGCACGCGCTGATCAAGGCGCTGGTCGAGCGCAGGAACGGAGGGCAGGGGTGACCGTCGCACCGGGTCTTGTCTGGTCGCACGTGGCACTGAACTGCCGCGACCAGGACAAGACCGAACAGTTCTACCGCCGCTACCTGGGCTTCGAGCGGGTGCGCTCCGTCGATCTCGGCGGTCGGGCGATCGTGTTCCTGCGCAGCGGAGAGGTACTGCTCGAACTGTTCGACGCCGAGGGTGATGAGCTGTTCGACCCGAAACAGGATGGGCCGGCCAACCCCGGCGTCATCAGACACCTCGCATTTCAGACCGACGATGTGGACGCATTTCTCGCCGGAGTCGGCGACGAGGTGCCGGTTTCCCTCGGACCCATGAGTTTCGACGCCTTTATCCCGGGCTGGCGCACGGTGTGGCTGCTCGACCCGGACGGCGTGATCGTCGAAGTGAGCCAGGGATATCGCGATCAGGACGACCGGAGGAACGGATAATGTCAGACAACCCCAACGCACGCGGGCTCAACTTCACCTGGGCCGACACGATCTCCGGATACGTGAGCGGCTACGACGCCGCGGCGCGCAGTTTCGACCTGGAGACCAGCGACAAGCGCAGCTTCCGGGTCGTCATCGACGACAGCACGGCCGGGGAACTGCTGCGCAACCTCGGAGAGCCCTACGCCGACGCCAGCGGTCACTTCGCCGACACCCTGGTGCCGGGCCGCTTCGTGAGCGTCTACGGCATCTTCTACCCGGGTGACGAGCTGCGCTTCGTGGCCAAGCACATCGAACTGGTGGGCCGCGGCGCGAGCGACTTCAACTTCGAGGAACCGAACTGGTGGACCCGCCAGATCGACCAGCTCGCCTCGTTCTACCGTCGCGCCCAGTTCGGTCAGGACAAGATCGACTACCGCAACTACCGAACCCAGCTGCACCTGGGCGGCACCAAGACCGGCAGTCACATCCAGGAGACCGACACGATCTCCCGGATGGTCTACGGCATGGCGTCGGCCTACATGCTGACCGGCCGCGACGACTACCTCGAGGTCGCCGAGAAGGGCACCGAGTACCTGCGCGAGCACATGCGCTTCGTGGACCGCACCAACGACGTGGTCTACTGGTACCACGGTGTGTCCATCGTGGACGGATCGATCGACAAGAAGCTGTTCACCTCGGAGTTCTCCGACGACTACGACGCCATCCCGATGTACGAGCAGATCTACGCGCTCGCCGGCCCGATGCAGACCTTCCGCATCTCCGGCGACCCGAAGATCCTCTCCGACACCGACGGCACGCTGCGGCTGTTCGAGAAGTTCTTCCGCGACTACGACAAGGGCGGCTACTACTCCCACGTCGACCCGATCCTGCTCTCCCCGCACCACGAGTCGATCGGTGTCAACGCCTCCCGCAAGAACTGGAACTCCGTCGGCGACCACGCCCCGGCCTACCTGGTGAACCTGTACCTGGCCACCGGTGAGCAGCGGCACGCCGACATGCTGGAGCGCACCTTCGACACCATCGCCGAGCACTTCCCCGACTACGACAACAGCCCGTTCGTGAACGAGCGGTTCTACCAGGACTGGTCGCACGACCTTGAGCACACCTGGCAGCAGAACCGCGCGGTCGTCGGCCACAACCTCAAGATCGCCTGGAACCTGATGCGCATGCAGGCGCTGCGCCCCAAGGAAACCTACGCCAGCCTGGCCGAGACGATCGGCAACCTGATGCCGGGCGTGGGCAGCGACCAGCAGCGTGGCGGCTGGTACGACGTGGTCGAGCGCGTGCTCATCCCCGGTGAGGACAAGTTCCGCTTCGCCTGGCACGACCGCAAGGCGTGGTGGCAGCAGGAGCAGGCCATCCTGGCCTACCTGATCCTGGCCGGCAGCACCGGAAACGGCGAGTACCTGCGTCACGCGCGCGAGGCGGAGAGCTTCTACAACAGCTACTTCCTCGACCACGACGAGGGTGCCGTCTACTTCAACGTGCTGTCCACCGGCATGCCCTACCTGTTGGGCACCGAGCGCCTCAAGGGCAGCCACTCCATGTCGATGTACCACTCGGCCGAGCTGTGCTACCTGGCCGCGACGTACACCAACCTGTTGATCACCAAGCAGCCGCTGCCGTTGTGGTTCAAGCCGCTTCCCGAGGCGAGCCGCACGCTGCGGGTGGCACCGGACCTGCTGCCGCAGGGCAAGGTCCGGTTGCAGGAAGTCGAGATCGACGGCAAGCCGTACGAGATCTTCGACCCGATCAAGATGACCATCGAACTCCCGGAATCCTCGGAACGCCTGACCGTTCGCGCGGTCGTCGCTCCGGTGGACGCCGGCAAGGGGGCATGATGAATCTGCGCAGGAGGATGGTTGGCCCGGTCGCCGTGGTCAGCCTGGCCGGTGGACTGGACAGCGAGTCCGCCCCGGCCGTGCAGGACAAGCTGAGCAAACTGCTGCAACAGCAGCCGTACCTGCTGATCGACTTCGCCGGCGTGCCGTGCGTGTCCAGCGCGGGCCTGCGGACGCTGCTGCTGCTCTACCGCCAGGCACAGGGACTCAACCACCAGGTCGGGGTGGTCGGGATGTCGCCCGAGGTGCGCAACGTGCTCGACGCGACCGGGTTCCTCGACTTCTTCACCGTCGCGGACACCGTTGCCGACGTTGTCGCCGCCTTGGACATCGACGCAGAGGAGGCGCTCCGTGAGCCCGTCACATCTGGTTCGTGACCGGATCGACTCCTTCCCCACGCACACCGTTGCGGGCTACGGGGTGCGCGCCGGGCGGCCACTGCCCTTCGGCGCCACTCTGGTGCCCGGTGGCGTGAACTTCTCGGTGTTCTCCGGCCGGGCCTCCGCGGTCTCGGTGGTGCTGTTCAAGCAGGGTGAGAAGCAGCCCCTCGCGGAGATCGCGATCCCGGAGGAGTTCCGCATCGGCCGGGTCTGGGCGGTCACCGTGTTCGGCCTGG
>DASZJG010000054.1:0-10809 GCA_035948315.1 Pseudonocardiaceae bacterium
TTGGTGCGCACTCCGGCGGGCAGCAGGTCGAGAATGGGCTGGCGGCGAGACTGCGGCAGTTCGTGGATCGCGTCGGCCGCGTCGTCGGCGCGCATCCGGGTCAGGACGTCGGCGATCTCGACGTTGGTGCGGGCGCCCAGAAGCCGGGACTGGAGGTCGTCGTCGAGTTCCTCGAACACATCGGCTTCCAGTTCCGGGTCTTGGTGCACCCGGTGCAGGATCTCCGCGCCCTCCTCGGTAGACGCCTCTTCCAGCAGGTCGGCGATCTGTGCGGGTTTGAGGCCGCGTACCCGAGCGACGGCGCCGCGCAGCGCGGCGCTGCGGGCGTGTCCGATCAAGGGTTCGAACGCTTGCCAGTCCTGATTGGAGTGTTCCTCGACGCGGCCACCGAACAGCCCGAGGAAACGCCGATGGCGGTGGGTGTCAATGGCATGACACAGCCACTGGCCGTCCTCGCGGAGCAGCTCCACATCGCTGGCGCGCACCAGGCGCGCGTTGGCCACGTCAATGAGCCGGTGCCCGAGCACGTCGGAACGCAGGAGGACCTCCCCATCGCGGCGCTCGAACTGCCGCAGGTCCACCCGTGCGCTGGCCAGCACGAGCGGATCGGCGTGAAAGGAGCGGACCTGCTCGATCGAGATGAACACCTCCCGTCCGCCTACCGCCACCACCAGACCACTGACCAGCGGGTAGTCGTGACCACGCAGCCGCACGATGACGTCGGCGAGCCGGCCGAGGCTCTGGCCATGACGATCGGCAACGGGCCGTTTCAGCAACTCCGAGAGGTGAACCAGGTCGCTGCCGTGTTCTTCGGTGCTCTGGTCTTGATTGTTCTGCGCTGCCGGCTCCTCCGGGGACGGCGCAGACGAGGATGCGGAACTCGTCATGGGAACGGTGCCTTTCGCGCGGGGTGGTGGCTGCTCGGTCAATGTCGCAGGCGCGAGATGATCGCGCGAGTCTGGTCGTCCGTGAGGGTAAACATCCGGGCGAGATCCGCTGCCGTATGTCCGTGACGAGCAAGTGACCACGCGGTGAACAGCACTGCGGGGTCGACGTCGGGGAGAGCCGCGATCAGGTCGGCTGGCACGACATCGCGCAGATCCTGGTCGAGGGAGCGCGGGGCGCCCTCGTCGAAGGCTTGTTCGACCAGCCTCCGGGTCGTGCGATATCGCTGCCGGGCTCGCCACGGCAGCAGGGTGTCCAGGACGCTGCGGGGGCGGGGCGGTGGACTGGTTGTGGGCTCGGTCATCGGAGAAGATCCTTTGCTCAGTGACCGGTCAGAGCGAGTTGAGTGACCAGGATGACGACGAGGATGGCCATCGGCATGATGCGTCCGGCCGGTTCATGTGAACATTTACTTGCGCAAGTACGCAAGGGTATTGACTTCGATGTCACCACTGGGTTGACTGTTGGGGCAGCGCCTCGTTCGGTGAGGCTTCTGTGCGGACACAGGCCACTGATCTGACGATGTCGAGAGACGCCCAAGATCAGGACAGGTCTCCCCGGCCTAAGGGGTGACCCCAGGTGGCTACCGACCCGGATTACGCCGCGCAGTGCCGAAGCTCTGACGAGAGGGGTGCCACTGCCCGGCATGCCGACTTCGGCTACGGGCATCCCTTGCTCCCCAAGGTGATCCGACATGACCAGCGGCGAGGAGGTGGACAGTATGACCGACGACGATCGTGCCGGCGGTACCGACGATGACGGACCTAGTCCGAGTTCGACGCCGGTGATGACCACCTCCCCCTTGCCGCGCTCCCCAGGTCGCTGACGACCACCTCGTCGCGACCGTTCGAGAACGCGGATTCCTTGATGCGCAAGGAGAATTCGCCATGAGCTTCTTTTCGCCAGTACACCCTGCCCGGATCACGACCGGCTACGGCGCCCGACTGCGGGTACGGATGTCCGCGGCTTGGACGCGGCTCGTGCACGCCGCCCGGCACGTTCCGGCGCCGATCGCCACGATGGTGCACCCCGCTGTGGCCGGCCCCGGCCTGCTCCGGGTCGGTCAGCCCAACGCGCAACAGCCGATGGTGATGACCGCGGCGCTCGGTGGCCGCCCCTGGCACCCGGACCAGGAACAGGCGGCCTGCCGCGGCGCCTGGCGATGACCGCGACCGAACCGGTCTCCCGCGCCGCGGCGCCGCTGTCTGTCCTGACAGCCGCGCTGGCCGGCGGAGACCTGAACACGGCCGCCGCGACGTTGGTGCGGACCCGGTGGCGCAGCCTGACCAACGCGCTGCGCGCGCTACCCGGCGCACACCGGCCCACCGCCTACCGATTGCTCGACCCCGAGGCCGCCGCCCATGTGCTCGCCGTGTTGACCGAGTCCGAACGGACCGAACTCGTCGACGCCCGGCGGCACCGCGACGACGCCTGACGCCTTTTCCGCCAGCCGGCCGACCACCTCCGGCGCGCTGGGCCGCACAGAACGGAACTCTCCCATGACGAACATGACGAATGTGACGAACACCGTGCAAGCGCCGCCCGCGGTGCTGGATGAGGCGCATGTCGGCGACATCCGCGGTGCGCTGGGCACCATCACCAAGGGCGACGTGGCGGCTCGGCCGCGCCTGTCCGGGAAATTGAAGACGCTGGTCGCGATCCTGGGGCCGGGCTTGATCGTGATGGTCGGCGACAACGACGCCGGTGCGTTCGGTACCTACACCCAGGCCGGACAGAACTACGGCACCAGTCTGCTGTGGACACTGTTGTTGCTGGTGCCGGTGCTGTATGTCAACCAGGAAATGGTTGTCCGGTTGGGCGCGGTGACCGGGGTCGGGCATGCTCGCCTGATCCTGGAACGGTTCGGCAAGTTCTGGGGCGCGTTCAGTGTGATCGACCTGTTCCTGCTCAACGCGCTCACCGTCGTCACCGAGTTCATCGGGATCAGCCTTGGCGTGAGCTACCTCGGCCTGCCGAAAGTGCCGGGAGTGCTGGTCTCGGCAGCGGTGGTGATCGCCGCGGTGTCCACCGGAAGCTTCCGCCGGTTCGAACGACTCTGCCTGATCCTGGTGGTGGGCAGCCTATTGCTGGTCCCGATCGTGATCATGGCCCACCCGCCGATCGGGCACGTGGCCCACGATTTCGTCGTACCTGGCCTGCCCGGCGGCGACATGTCCACCATCATGCTGCTGATCATCGGCATTGTCGGCACCACGGTCGCGCCGTGGCAGCTGTTCTTCCAGCAGTCCTACATCGTCGACAAGCGCATCACCCCTCGGTTCATCCGCTACGAAAAGGCCGACCTGTGGATCGGGATCGTCCTGGTCGTCGTCGGCGGTGCGGCCATGATGGCGTTCAGCGCCGCGGCCTTCACCGGGCACCCGGAGTTCGGGAACTTCACCGACGCGGGCGGCGTCGCGACCGGCCTCGGCCACCACGTGAACCAGGCCGCGGGGGTGTTGTTCGCGCTCGCGATGATCGACGCCTCGATCATCGGCGCGGCAGCGGTCGGGTTGTCCACCTCCTACGCCATCTCCGATGTGCTCGGGTTGAAGCACTCACTGCACCGCAGTCCCCGTACGGCAAAGGGTTTCTACGCGATCTTCGCGTTGCTCATGGTCGTCGCCGCGGTGATCGTGATCGTTCCGAACAGTCCGCTGGGACTGCTCACCGAAGGCGTGCAGACCCTCGCCGGGATCCTGCTGCCCTCAGCCACGGTGTTCCTGTTGTTGCTGTGCAACGACAAGCAGGTCCTCGGGCCGTGGGTGAACAAGCGCGGGATCAATCTGTTCACCTCAGCGGTGATCGCGATCCTGGTACTGCTCTCGGTCGTGCTGACCGCGTCGGTGCTGTTCCAGAACATCACCGCCACCCAGATCCTGGCCATTCTCGCCGGTGGCACCGCGATCGCCGTCCTGATCGGGTTGTACCTGGCCATCCGGTCCCACCGTCGCGCCCGTCGGCTGAACCCGGTGGCCGAGGAGGGGCCCGCCCCGGCGAAGGACACCTGGCGGATGCCGCCGCTGAGCACGCTCACTCCACCCGTGGTGAGCACCGGACGCCGTCTCGGCCTCACCGTGCTGCGCGGCTACCTGCTGGTCGCGGTCATCCTCGTCATCATCCGGGTCACCCAACTCGCCCTGACCGGGCACTGAGCCGCGCCGGCACCCGTGGCGCATCCGGGATGACGATCTCGGCCGCTTCCAGCCGTGCCCGCCCCTGCCGCGCGGTCACTGCCTCACCGACGGTGGGGCCGCGCGGCATACACGCCGAACGAGGGCACGACCTGCGCTGACGGGCCCTGTCGGCGCCATTCCCAGGCAGGATCGCCGGCTCGCCGCGATGTGTCTCACTCCGCGACGATAATGATTGTCGATTTCATGTAGCCTCCCCGAAGAGTGCAGCGCCCCGGACGAGGCGGTGCTCAACGAGTGCGGGCGGCGTTCGGCATATACCGTGCGGAACGGGCGTGACCGGAGTGGAGGTGTGGCGATGGTGGACGGGTTGATCCGCAACGCGGCGCGGACGGTCGCCGGCGGCCTGGCCGGCGCGATCGCGTACGACGGCCTCAAGCGGGTGGCACGGTCCAGCGTGGCGCGTAGCGCGGCGGTGACGATCACCGCGTGGGGCCTGCGTGGGATACGGACCGCGGAGACGCGTGCCGAGCAGGCTCGACTGGTGTTCGGCGACGTGGTCAGCGAGGCGCGAGCCCGAATCGGCGACCAGGCGCCGGTACCGGGTGCCGCGCGCGGACCTGGGCACGAGCACTGATGTCGTCGGCGGCAGCAGTGCGGCTGGTCGCGGATTCGGCCGGCCGGGCGAGGTTCGTCAGCGACCGGTTACCCGGATCGGCGGCACGCGCCGTCGCCGTCGAGGATGCCCTGGACCAGGTGCCGGGCGTGCGCCAGGTACACGCGTATCCGCGTACCGGCAGCGTCGTGGTCTGGTACGACCCGTCCCGGTGCCGACCCGATGACCTGATCCCCGCGATCGACGCCGGGCTGCGTGTCGATTCCGCCGCGGTCGCTCGCCGCTCGCCGCGGTCGGCCGATGTGCGCAACGCCGACCTGGCCAGGCTGGTTGTGGGTGGCTTGGCACTGGGTGTGCTCGGCGTGCGCCGGTACGGACTGCGCCGGCCGCCGATGCTCGGCTCGACCGGCCGTGTCGTGGCCACCGGCGTCACGATCTTCACCGGTTATCCGTTCCTGCGCGGCGCGCTGCGGTCGTTGACCGGCGGTCGAGGTGCGGGCACGGATGCGCTGGTGTCCGCTGCCACGATCGCCATCCTGGTGCTGCGGGAGAACGTCGTCGCGTTGACGGTGTTGTGGTTGCTCAACATCGGCGAGTACCTCCAGGACCTGACGCTGCGCCGCAGCCGGCGCGCCGTGTCCGAACTGCTGGCCGGCGCGCGGACCCGCACCTGGCTGCGGTTGGCGGACGCCACCGAGGCTGAGGTCGACATCGCCGATGTGCGGGTGGGCGACGAGGTCGTCGTGCACGAGCACGTCGTGTTGCCGGTCGACGGCGTCGTCGTCGACGGCGATGGCATCGTCGACGCCTCGGCCGTCACCGGCGAACAACTGCCGATCAGTGTCGGTGCGGGAGTCGCGCTGCATGCCGGGTCGGTGCTGCTGCGCGGCCGGATCGTGGTGCGGGCCGATGCCGTTGGCCGCGACACCGCGATCGGCCGGATCATCGCCCGGGTCGAACAGGCCCAGGAGGACCGGGCGCCGATCCAGACCGTCGGGGACAGCTTCTCGCGCCGGTTCGTACCGGCGTCCTTCGCGTTGGCCGCCTTGACGTTCCTGGTGACCAGGGACGTGCGGCGGGCGATGACCATGCTGCTGGTGGCCTGCCCCTGCGCGGTCGGCCTGGCCACGCCGACGGCGATCAGCGCCGCCATCGGCAACGGTGCCCGCCGAGGCATCCTGATCAAGGGCGGGGCGCACCTGGAAGCGGCGGCCAGGGTGGACGCGATCGTGTTCGACAAGACCGGCACGCTGACCGTGGGCAGGCCGGTGGTGACCAACGTGATCTCCTTCGACGACGACTGGTCCCCGGAGCGGGTTCTGGCCTATGCCGCCAGTTCGGAAGTCCACTCCCGGCATCCGCTGGCCCAGGCGGTCATCCGGTCCACGGAGGAACGCAGGATCGAGATCCCGCCGCACGAGGAGTGCGAGGTCCTGCTGGGACAGGGCATGCGCGTGCACAGCGACGGCAGGATCATCCTCATAGGCAGCCGCGAGTTTCTGCGACAGCAGCACGTTTCGATCAGCGCCGCCGCGCACCGGTGGGTGGGCAGGCTGCAACGCGCGACCGAAACTCCGCTGCTGCTCGCGGTCGACGGCACGCTGATCGGCCTGGTGTCGTTGCGGGACACCGTCCGGCCGGAATCGCGCGCCGTGCTGGATGCCCTGCGTGCCGACGGCGTGCAACGTATGGTGCTGCTCACCGGAGACCATCCGGACACCGCCGCCGCGGTCGCCGGCGAGTTGGGTATCACCGAGTTTCGCGCTCAGGTCATGCCGGAGGACAAGCAGGATGTCGTCCGGGCACTGCGGGCCGAGGGCTACACCGTTGCGGTCGTCGGTGACGGGACCAATGACGCGCCGGCACTCGCGTTGGCCGACATCGGCATCGCGATGGGCGTGTCCGGCACCGACGTCGCCGTGGAGACCGCGGACGTGGCCCTGGCCAACGACGATCTGCGCGCACTGCTGGAGTTGCGCGAACTCAGCCGGCACGCGATCACCGTGATCCGTCAGAACTACGGCATGTCGATCGCGGTCAACATGGCCGGCTTGCTGGTGTCCGCCGCGGGCGCGCTGTCTCCAGTGGTGGCGGCCGTCCTGCACAATGCCTCGTCCGTCGTGGTGGTGGGCAACAGTTCGCGATTGATCCGGTATCGGATCGAGCCCCGCACGCCGAACACGCCACGCTGAGCGTGAGCCGGCAGTCACGCCTGCTGATGCTTTGGCACAGCCATCGTCGACGTCGACGCGCAGCTGCATCATCCGTATAGGACCCCGCGAAAGGCGCAGGCTAGGAGGCGTTCCCGCAGTTCTCGGCGAGATTGAGGTAGTGGTTGGTGTACAGGAATTCCCACACGATCGCGCAGTAGTTCCCCGCGGCTATGGGGAAAGCTCCGCCGGGCTGCAGCTGGCAGCTGACGATTTGGTTCGGGTCCGACACGTTGTACGTCGGCGAGTTGCAGATCGTCCCGTTCGGTCCGCTCACCTGCTCGTGGACCAGGATCGACTGGTAGTTGTTGTTGGCGATGGCCGTCCCGAAGTCGGTGGACCAGCCACGAATCTCGGTAGCGGTGAGGCCGCCACCGGCAATGTACGCGCAGTTGTGCACACCCGAATGGCCATTGACGCCACAGTCGTCGAACGTCATCGGGTGGACGGGCGCGGCCGACGCGGAGGCCGTCTGAGCCGCGAAGCCGAACGCAAGTACGGATACCGCGACGACCGTCCGCTTGATCCAGTTCCCCACTGAAAACCCCTCGCTACTTCACCAATGCCGAAGTGAACCAACAGCAGGATATGGATCGCCACGGCACCCGGCCAGCCTTTGCGCTGGAGTGCAACTGCGCCGGTAAGGCCCCGCTCGGTGCTCGCATCAGGTGCGGCCGAGGTAGGCGAGCACGGCGAGCACGCGCCGGTGGTCCTCGTCGGTCGCGGCAAGATCGAGTTTCGCCAGGATGCTCGTCACGTGGCTCTCCACGGTCCGCGCCGTCAGGTACAGCCGCCGCGCGATGCCGACGTTGGTGCGGCCCTCCGCCATCAGCGCGAGCACGTCGCGCTCGCGCGGGGTCAACGAGGCCGCCGGATCGCTCGGCGGGCGCCTGCCGATCAGCCGGGCGACCACTTCGGGATCGAGCGCGGACCCGCCTGCCGCGACGCGGCGCAGCGCGTCAAGGAAGTCGTCGACGTCGAACACCCGGTCCTTGAGCAGGTAACCGAACCGGCCGCTGGCGACCAGTTCGACCGAGTGACGGCTCTCCACGTGTTGCGAGAGCAGCACAATCCCGAGTTCCGGGAAGTCGGCGCGGATCTGCCGGGCGACGCGGGCACCGTCGTCGGTGTGCTCCGGTGGCATGCGAATGTCGATGATCGCCAGGTCGGGATCTGTCTCGTGTACTGCGCGCAACACCGAGGGTCCGTCGGCGGCCTTGGCGACGATCTCGTGCCCGGCGTCCTCCAGCAGGCGCGCCAGGCCCTCGCGGAACAGCACCGAGTCCTCGCCGATCACCGTGCGCACGGCAGCACCGCCTCGACGTGGGTGCCCGCTCCCGCGGGACTGTGGACCCGGAGCGTGCCGCCCGCCGCCGCGACCCGGTCGCCCAGCCCGGACAGGCCGGAACCGGCATGCGGGGCGGCGCCGCCGATCCCGTCGTCGGTCACCGTGACGCACAGCCGTTCCTCCCGCTGCGCGACATTCACCGAGATACGCGCGGCCTGCGCGTGTTTGGCGGCGTTGGTGATCGCCTCGGCGATCACGTAGTAGGCGGTCGTGGTGACATCCTCGGGCAGCTCGCCCGCGAGCACGTCGAGTTCGATCGACATCGGCATGGTGCTGGTCAACGCGGCCAGCGCCGGGCCGAGCCCGTCGTCAAGGCTGCTGGGCCGCAGGCCGTGCGCGAGCTGGCGCAGTTCGGCGACGGCGGTGCCGAGTTCGGCGACGCCATGATCGAGCAGTCCGTCCACGTCGACCGTGCCGGTGACCAGTCGTCGCTGCGCCAGCCGCAACGCCATGCCGAGCGTCACCAGGCGTTGCTGGGCGCCGTCGTGCAGGTCGCGTTCGAGTCGGCGGCGCTCCTGGTAGCCGATGTGTTGCAGGCGACTGCGGCTCACCTCGACATCGCGCAGTGCCCGGGAGAGCTCGATGCGCAACCGGACCAGCTCCACCAGCAGCGCGCACGCCGCGGCCAGCTCGCGCAATAGTTCCCGCGAACGAGGCCCGGACCAGCGCAACACGCCGATCTCGACGTCGCCGACCCGCACCGGGACCGAATCGTCCACTGTGGCTGGCAGGGCGGTGCCGTTCGCGTCGACAAGGTCGTCGTGGCCGGGCAGGCGATAACCGACGCACAACGACGAGTCGCGCAACACCTCGCGCAACACCGACTCCACCCGCTCAGGCGTTGATTGTCCACTATGGACCTGATGTAGCAGTTCGTCCAATGCGGACAACGCGGCCCGCCGGACCGGGTAGAGCCTGCGATCCACGATCCGCTGCACCCTGCTCCGCGCGGGTGCGAGCGCGAGCAGGCAGAGCGCGGTCACGATCGCAGCGGCCACCACGGAATCGCGGCCGACCAGCACGCCGCTCAGCGCGGACACCCCGGCGAAAACCCCGAGCAGGACCGCGGTCACCACGGTGTAGGCGACGGTCGTGGACAGTGCCCGGCCCGGGTCGTAGAGCCGGTGTCGCAGCATGGCGATGGTGGTCGCCGCTGGGATCGCGAGATAGGTCGCCACCAACCCGACCATGACCAGGTCCACGGTGCCGAGCAGCAGGTAGCTGGTCCAGCACA
The DNA here is from genome assembly GCA_035948315.1 of Pseudonocardiaceae bacterium. Taxonomy (GTDB): domain Bacteria; phylum Actinomycetota; class Actinomycetes; order Mycobacteriales; family Pseudonocardiaceae; genus CAJCJE01. Next base: position 9,488 of record DASZJG010000054.1, read on the forward strand.
GCAGCAAGGTCGCGGGCAGGAACATGCCGCCCAGTGCGAACCAGGTCAGTTGGGCCTGCCGCGCGGCATCGGCTCGGCGGTAGCGGCGCACCAGCGCGGTCACGGCCGCGACCAGCGCACCGAGGAGCGCCAGCAACAGGACCAGCGTGATGGGGTCCGGGTCGGGGCCGGTGTCGTTCACCGCGGGCGGCAGTTCGAACGCGACCACGAGCAGCGGCAGCCCGATGGCGACCGCACGCCAGCGCGGGGACAGCAGCGCGCCGTCCGGGAAATAGAGCGCGAGCAGCGCCACCGGCAGATACCACAGCGTCCATGCGCCGCCGTCCAGCGTGCTGAGCACGTGGGCGCCGGGCACCACGCCTGGCCGACGGGCCGAGACCGTTGTCGCGATGTCGAGCAGCCCGACCAGGCACGGAGCCAGTCCCATCCCCACCAGCAGCGGGCCAACCACATTGCCCGGCCTCCTGCGCGCCACGATCAGGCCGAGCGCGACCGCGGGCAACGTGAGCACGACGACCACGCCGAGATAGCCGGCGTCCGACGCGGTCGGCGACATCGCGAGTATCGCCCCGGTGGCGACCACGACCGCACCGGCGAACAGAGCCAGCGCCACCGCCAGCGGTCGAGCTACCTGCACCGGCCCACTGTAGGGCGCCCGCCCGCCGGGCACCTCCGTGCTAGCCCGGGGCCGGATCCGGTGCTCGCCACGATGTGCCGACCCCGCGCGGGTTGCGATCGTGTGGTCACCAACCGAGGAGGGACCAGATGTCCGCGACGGCGACCGAATACTGAACTCAGGACGCGTGCAAGGTCTGGAAGCGATCCGGTTGCGCAGGGTCGCGGTCGACGACCTGGACCGGCGCCCACGTCCATTGCCAGACGCTGACGCCTGGCGTGCGCGCGAACCGGATCTGGCCGCGGGTGCCGTCGACGGCGACGCGCGACCAGGCTTGGACGATGTCGTGTCCGGAGCAGGACGATCCGCGGCTCCCAGCGCTGCGGGTCAGGGCTGGTCGCCCACGAGAACGATTGCGCGCGTCTCGGGAACTCCCAGCATCAGCAGGCTCGTGATCGTCGCTGCTCGGGCGCCGAGGGGCCCGTTCGACAGATCGCTGTCCGCGATGGCGAACACGACGCTGTAGGCAACCTGGCTCAGAATGCCTGCCGGTAGGTGCTCTGCAAACACGTCGCTGTCCTGGCCCCGTTTCACGAGGTCGGCGAGGAGCTCATCGACTGGCCCGAGCAGGCCGTGGATCGCCTCGCCGTACTCGCCACGGCGCAGCGCCAACAGCACTCGGTACCGGTGCGCCACCGGCCAGACG
>DASZJG010000055.1:0-18430 GCA_035948315.1 Pseudonocardiaceae bacterium
GTCTTTGGGTTGGACGTTGGTGACGTCACGGCCGCCGATGGAGATGGAGCCCTCGTCGACGTCCTCGAGTCCGGCGAGCATGCGCAGGGCGGTGGACTTGCCGGAGCCCGACGGGCCGACCAACACCAGGAACTCGCCATCAGCAACATCAAGATCCAGCCCGTCCACCGCTCGTACGGGCGGCGAGCCGGGGAACACCCGCGAGGCGCTGGCGTAGGCAACTTCGGCCATGTGACGTACCTTTCACTTACAGTCTCTGCCGACCCCCGCCGGAGGCAGACCCCACCGGCGCATTTGCCACACCGTACCTGGCAAACAGCCGGACCGGGGATACCAAATTGGTACGCACGGGCAGGTCGACGGCTCAGCCGGATGACTCGAGCACTCTGCGCACTTTAAGTGGTCTGGACCAGGAACGGTAGACGCAAACACGGCTATGTTGAATGCTGTTGGTTGCTCCGACCGGAGGACCCTGGCCCGTCCCGCTTCAACAATTGGTTCTGAAACGTTACGGTTACCCGATGGTACGGTCTTTGCATACCCGACGCCCAGCCACGTTGGCGTCGTTGGCCGCCGAATTGGGCGTATCCCGCACCACGGTGTCGAACGCCTACAACCGTCCGGACCAGCTATCGCCCGAGTTGCGACGGCGGGTACTGGAGACCGCTCGGCGCCTCGGTTACCCAGGTCCCGACCCGGTCGCTCGTTCGCTGCGGACCCGTAAGGCCGGGGCGGTGGGCCTGCTGCTCACCGAGAACCTCTCGTACGCCTTCCGTGACCCGGCCGCCATCAGTTTCCTCGAGGGCCTCGCACTGGCCTGTGAGGACGCCGGACAGGGCCTGCACCTGGTGCCGGCCAATCCAGAGCGCGAGGACATCACCGCCGTGCACCGTGCGGGCGTCGACGGTTTCGTCGTCTACTCGGTGCCCGACGACGATCCGCACCTCGCCGCCGTGCTGGAGCGGCCGGTGCCCACGGTGGTCGCCGACCAGCCGAACCTGGCCAACGTCGACCGGGTCGGCATCGACGACCGCTCGGCCATGAACCAGTTGGCCGACCACCTGATCGAACTCGGGCATCGCCGGGTCGGCGTCGTGTGCATGCGGCTGAGCCGCAACCGCAACGACGACTTCGCCTCGGTCGAGCGTCAGCGCGCCGCCCACTTCCACGTCCAACGCGCGCGCCTGGCAGGCCTGGCGGCCGCCTTCGACGCGACCAAGGTGGACTGGAGCACCGTCCCGGTCGCCGAGCGGTTCGACCACACCATCGCCAGCGGCGCGAGCGCGGCAGGCCAACTGCTCGACCGCGACCCGCAGATCACCGCGCTGATCTGCACATCGGACATCCTGGCGCTCGGCGCGCTGGAAGAAGCCAAGCGGCGCGGGCTGCGGGTGCCGCAGGACCTGAGCATCACCGGCTTCGACGGCATCCCCGCCGCCAGCGCGTCCGGCCTGACCACGGTGCGCCAGCCCATGCTGGAGAAGGGCAAGGCAGCCGGAAAACTGTTGGTCGAGGGCACCGACCCGGGCCGGCCGAGGGTCGTCACCCTGGACACGGAGCTGGTGCTCGGCACCACCACCGCCAAACCGCACAACGTGGAGGAGCGCTGGTTCGGCCCGTGACGGCCCGACCACTTCCACGCCCACACTTCCGAGGACCTAAGGACCACGACTCAGAGTCCTCGCCCCACCCCAAACCCGAAAACCTCTCACATCAACCCACGGTCCCCCGCCCTCCCAGGGGGGCGTCCCCGCTTCCAGCGTATTGGCTGGTCGGGGTGGGTTCAAGCGGGGTGCGGGCACCTGTGGACAACTTCAGGGGTTGTGGACAACCGAAAATGCCGGTCGGTGAAATCAGGCAGAATCAGCGGTGCCGGGTGATCGACATCGAGAGGAGCTGAGGGCGACGGGCATGACGAACAAGACAGAGCCGGCGAGGCTGAACCGACGCTGACCGAACCCTGAGCACCGCCGCGTGGGCAGCGCGGCCAAGTGAGCAGCACGGCCGCGTGGGCACTGCGGAGGAGCCGGCAGCCACCGGCCAAGTGGGCAGCACCAGCCAGGCCAGGCAGCGGGCAGCGGGGCCAAGCGAGCGGCACCAGCCAAGCGGGTAGTGCCGGCCGCGTGGACAGCGCGGAACAGTGGCGATCAGCTGGTCAGGGTGAACGGGGTGGCGGCGCCGGTGAGGTTGCCCAGCTTGCCGATCACGTCGTACTGGCCGGCGGGCACGACGGTGCGGGATCCCGGGCATCCCGGCGCCGAGGTGCGGCCTGCCCAGTCGACGCGGTAGCTCACCGCCTGACCGGGTTGCAGCAACGGGATTTCGTGGGTGACCACGGAATAGCAGTCGCTGCTCGACCAGAGCGGTGCCGTCGAGCCGACGGGCACGACGACCAGCGCGCGGAACTGGTGGCTGACGTCGCGGGTGCAGGCGAGCGGGCCGACGTTGGTGATGTGCAGGGTGAACAGCGGCCGGGCGCCGACCGGGTAGCTCGGCGCGCTCACCATTGCCGTGACGAGCGTCACACTGTCCGGGCAGGGCTGTGGTGGCGCGGGCGGTGGTGGCGGCGTGGTCGAGGTCAGCGACGGGGCGACGGACGGGGTCGGCGGGGCGGACGAGGACGAGCTGGGCGCACCGGGTCGGCTGAGTCGGCCGGTCGGGGGCGGGTTGCTGGGCGCCGCGGAGGCGAGTGGCACGCCGGCCGCGTGGTCGTCGGCGGTGCCATGGATGGCGCTGGTGGCGCTGCCGAGCAGCGCGCCGGCCGCCCAGATCACCACGATCACCACGACCGCCGTGCCCACGGTCGCAACAACCCTCCGACGGCGGTATACCGACGGCGGTAGAGGTCCCCGCGACTCGTCCACCAGCGGAAAGTAGCTCTGCGAAGTCCAAAAGGATGGTTTTGCCACTCGATCAGGGCGTGTCGGCGCAGCGTCGGCACACCCGCGCGCAAGGAGGTGATGTTGTCGGCGCGGGCTTGCCAGCACGCGGTGCCTCAGGCTGAATCAAGCGAGGATCAACCGATCAATGATCTGCTGAACCACGGTCTGACGCGGAGGAGGCGCCCATGTCCAACATCGGCGAACTGCTACGCCGCCACGAGCAGGGCCCGGACCACGGCGCACCCGGCGTGCCGACGCCCGTGCCCAGCCTGCACCTCGCGGTGGTCACCTGCATGGACGCGCGGATCAAGGTGTTCGACGTGTTCGGCCTCAAACACGGCGAGATCCACATTCTCCGCAATGCGGGCGGTGTGGTCACCGACGACGTGATCCGGTCGCTCGCGATCAGCCAGCGCAAGCTGGAGACCCGCGAGATCATCGTCATGCAGCACACCTCGTGCGGGATGATGACGATCACCGAGGACGGCTTCCGCGACGAGTTGCAGTCCGACACCGGGCTGCGGCCGACGTGGGCGGTCGAGGCATTCACCGATGTGGAGAAGTCGGTTCGGCAGTCGGTGGCCCGCGTGCGGCTGAGCCCGTTCCTGAAGTTGACCACCGAGGTCCGCGGCTTCGTCTACGACGTGCACACCGCGAAGATCCACGAGGTGACCTGAGATAGTTGTCGGCATCATGGGTATCGACGCCGACGCACTCATCGACTGGTTCACCGACAACGCGCGCGATCTGCCGTGGCGCCGCGCGGACTGTACGGCCTGGGGCGTGCTGGTCAGCGAGATCATGCTGCAGCAGACGCCGGTCGCCCGAGTCGAGCCGATCTGGCACGACTGGCTGCACCGCTGGCCGACACCCTCCGCCCTCGCCACAGCGAGCCAGGCCGAGGTGCTGCGCGCCTGGGGCAAGCTCGGCTATCCGCGCCGGGCGCTGCGCCTGCACGCGGCGGCAACGGCCATCGCGGAGCAGCACGGCGACGTTGTTCCGTCCGATGTGGACACTCTGCTGGCGCTGCCCGGGATCGGCGCGTACACCGCGCGTGCGGTGGCCGCCTTCGGCTACCAGCAGCGCGCGGCGGTCGTGGACACGAACGTGCGCCGGGTGGTCGCGCGTGCGGTGCATGGTGCGGGTGACGCCGGGCCCGCGTCGACGACGCGCGATCTCGCGGATACCGAGGCGTTGCTGCCGCTGGAGGCGAAGCGGGCGGCGGTGTTCTCGGCCGGGTTGATGGAGCTGGGCCAGATGATCTGCACGGCGCGCACGCCGCGCTGCGCGGACTGCCCGATCTTCGCGGACTGCGCCTGGCAGCGCGCTGGTCGGCCGGCGTATGCCGGGCCGGCCAAGCCGGTGCAGAAGTTCGCGGGCACCGACCGTCAGGTTCGCGGCAAGCTGCTGGACGTGCTGCGTGGCGCGTCCGGGCCGGTGACCAGGGCGGCGCTGGACGCGGTGTGGGACGACGCGGGCCAGCGGGATCGCTGCCTGGACTCGTTGCTGGTGGACGGATTGCTGGAGCAGACCGACGGCGGCCTGTTCGCCCTGCCTGGAGACGCCCCGGGAAACGTGCCCGGAAACGTGCCCGGAAACCTGCCGGGAGACGCGCCCGGAAACGTACCGGGAGACGTGCCGGGAGAGGTCCCGGCTGGCCGGTAGCCTGCTCGGGTGGCGCAGGCGCTGGAGTTCTTCTTCGACGACGACGCGGATGCCGCCGTGCGCGCGTTGTGGCAGCGGCTGGACGAGGCGGGCGTGCCGAGTCTGGCTTCGCGCAGCCACCGGCGGCATCGGCCGCACGTGACGTTCGCGATCGCGAGTTCGATCCCGGTCAAGGCGCGCAAGAACCTGGCCGAGTCGCTGCGGCTGCTCTCGCTGCCGGCGCTGTGGCTCTACACACTGGGCACCTTCCCCACCAAGGAGAACGCGCTGTTCCTCGGCGCGGTAACCGACGCCGAAGTGCTCGCCGTGCATTCGGCCGTGCACGACGTGCTGGCCGGGAAGGTCCGCGATCCGTGGGCCTACTACCTGCCGGGCGCGTGGGTGCCGCACTGCGCGTTGGCGCAGGACCTGGATGCCGGGCAGCTCTCGGCCGGGTTCGCGGCCGTACATCCGATCGAGCCGATCCGGGCGCGGATCGCCGAGGTCGGGGTCACGGACACCCGGACAGGGGAGACCGAACTGCTGGGTTGAGGATCGCGGACAGGAAGGCTTCGACCGCGCCGCGGTACTCCTCGGGTGCGTCGTCGTGCACGATGTGGCCGGCGCCGGCCACGAGCAGGTGTTGTGCGCCGGGCACGCGCCGCGCCATCTCGGCGATCTGACCTGGCGGCATCGCAGTGTGTTCGGCTTCGATCGCGAGCAGTGGGCAGCGCAGCGACTCGACGAGCGGCCAGTAGTCGCGCCGGCCCCATTCGGCGGCGATCTCGTAGAGGGCGTCGAGGTCGGCGATGAGGCGGTAGCCGTCGGCGCGTTCTTCGAAGCATTCGATGAAGTAGTCGCCGTAGTCGCCGAAGAACTCGCGGACATGCGCGAGCGAGTCGAACGGCGTCGGCCAGGCTTCGAAGTAGGGGCGCCAGGTCTCGACGGTCCGACCGCGCTGGTCGGGCGCCATGTCCTCGATGACGATGCCGCGCACCATTTCCGGGTGCCAGGCGGCCAGGGCCAGTGCGTGCAGGCCGCCCATGGAGTGTCCTATCGCGACGACCGGACCGAGGTCGAGGTCGCGGATCACCTGGACGGCGTCGGCGACGAACTGTTCGGTTTCGGCGGGGCCGCGGTGCGGGTTGCGGCCGTGCGCCCTGGCGTCGATGCCGACGACGCGGCCATAGCGCGTCAGTGGGCGCGCGGTGCGCCACCAGGTCCTCGCGCGGCCCATCAGGCCGTGCAGCAGCAGGATGCCGGGGCCTTCCCCACCGAACTCCACGATCACGTTGCCATTTAACAGCGGCGCTGACAGCGGACTGTGCGCGGTCTGTCAGCCCCCTGCTCGATAGTCGGTGCCAACGACGAAACACAGGGGAGAACGCCGATGTCATATGCGATCCAGGCGGAGGGCCTGGTGAAGCGATATGGGAAGACCACGGCCTTGGCCGGGGTGGATCTCGCCGTGCCGACCGGCACGATTCTGGGGGTGCTCGGCCCGAACGGCGCCGGCAAGACGACCGCGGTTCGGATTCTGGCCACGCTGCTGCGGCCGGACGAGGGGCATGCCACGGTGTGCGGGCACGACATCCGCAAGGACGCGGTGTCGGTGCGCGCGGTGACCGGCCTGACCGGCCAGTACGCCTCCGTCGACGAGGACCTGAGCGGCACCGAGAACCTGGTGCTGATCGGTCGGCTGCTGGAGCTGTCCCGCCGGGACGCGAAGGCGCGCGCGACCGAACTCCTGGAGCGGTTCGGCTTGACCGACGCGGCGGGCCGGGCCGCGAAGACCTACTCGGGCGGCATGCGCAGGCGACTGGACCTGGCCGCGAGCCTGGTCGGCAGGCCGCAGGTGCTCTACCTGGACGAGCCAACCACCGGACTGGACCCGACCAGCCGCAACGAGGTGTGGGGCATGGTGCGGAAACTGGTCGCGGACGGCGTGACCGTCATGCTGACCACCCAGTACCTGGACGAGGCCGACCAGCTGGCCGGCCGGATCACCGTGATCGACAAGGGTTCGGTGGTCGCCGAGGGGCGGCCGGACGAGCTGAAGAGGCGCACCGGCGGCCAGACGTTGCAGGTTCGGCCGACCCTGCTGCGCGACCTGGACGCGGTGGCCAGGGTGCTGACCGATCTGACCGGCCAAGTCCCGTCCCGGGACGAGGGCACCGGCCTGCTGACCACTCCGGTGAAAGACCCGGTGCTGGTCGCGGCGGTGGTGCGCAAGCTGGACGAGGCGGGCATCACCGCGGACGAGCTGGCGTTGCGGCTGCCCAGCCTCGACGAGGTGTTCCTGTCGCTGACAGGGCACAAGGCAACCGACGACACGACGATCGAAGAACCGGAAAGGAGTCTGGTATGACCACCTTGACCGCGACGATGCCGGCGCCGCGCCGGGTGATCAACCCGGCTCGCGCGCTGCGGCACAGCCTGTCGCTGGCCGGGCGGAGCATCATCCGGATCAGGAAGAACCCGGAGAACCTGCTGGACGTGACCATCCAGCCGATTCTGTTCCTGGTGATGTTCGTGTTCCTGTTCGGCGGCGCGATCAGCGGCAACTGGCACACCTACCTGCAGACGCTGGTGCCGGGCCTGATGGTGCAGAACACGCTGTTCGCCAGCATGGGCACCGGCTACTCGCTGAGCCAGGACATCAGCAAGGGCGTGTTCGACCGGTTCCGCAGCCTGCCGATCGCCCGCTCGGCCCCGTTGGTCGGCGCGGTGCTCGGCGACGCGGTGCGGTTCGTGGTGGCCATGGTCATCCTGCTCGGGTTCGCGATGATCCTGGGCTTCCGGGTGCACACCAACCCGATGTTCGCGGTGTTCGCGGTGCTGATCATGATCGTGGCCGGCGTCGCGCTGTGCTGGCTGGGGGTGTGGGTCGGCATGCTGCTCTCCGCGCCAACCGCGGCGCAGGGCGTGATGGTCGCGGTGATGATGCCGTTGACCTTCGGCAGCAACGTGTTCGTGCCGTCCACCACGATGCCGGGTTGGCTGCAGACGTGGACGTCGATCTCGCCGGTGAGCCAGCTGGTGGATGTCTCACGTGGACTGATGCTCGGCGGGCCGATCGCGGCGCCGATGCTGGCGGCGGCGATCTGGCTGGTCGGTTTCATTGTGGTGTTCTTCCCACTGGCGATGATGGCCTACCGGCGCAGGATGTCCAGCTGATCCCGGGGGGTGGGGCGGGGCCCGAGTCCATCATGGACTCGGGCCCCGATATGTCCTCAGTGGACTATTGATCGTCCGGTGTGGTGCCGAGCGCGGCGTGCAGAGCGCGGATGGCTCCGGGGCGGTCGAGTTCGCGGCCAAGCCGGAACGCCTTGGCGTAGCCGTCCTCGCCGAGTTGCTCGGCGAGTTGGTCGATGGTGTCGCGGACGTCCGGGTCGCCCTGGTCGAGCGTGCCACGCAGCTGGGCGCACGCGCCGAGCACGCCAGCGGCCTCGACGGCGCGGTTGCCGGTCAACATCAGGGTGCGCGCGACCCGCTCGCCGACGGTGGCCAGCAGCGGCATGTCCTTGGACAGCAACGCGTGCTTGAGTCCCTCGGCCAGTGTGGTGGCGGCGGCGTCCAGGTCGCCCCGGATCTCGTCGATGGTGGACTCGGCGGCCATCAGCGCGGCCATCCGGTGACCGCGCTGCGCCATCGGCACGCTGGTCCGGTATGCGCGGGCCGCTGCCAGGTGCTCCCGCGCGGCGGCGATGTCCCCGACGATGCACTGCAGACGCACCATGCAGCAGCGCGCGTAGAACTGGATGTCCGCGCGGTCGACGCTGTTGGACTGGTCGTTGTCGGCGAGCACGACCCGGAAGTCGCGCTCCGCGCCCACGAGGTCGCCGGAGAGCATCCGGATCCGGCCCAGCTGCGACCGCTGCTGCAGCGCGTCGTCAGTGGAACCGAGTTCGGCCGCCTTGGCCAGGGCTTCCTCGTATGCCCGGATCGCGCCCTCATAGTCGGCGCGCAACGACCGCAGCGTGCCGTCCATGCTCAGCGCGAAGCACAGCGCCCAGCGTTCGCCGATCTCCCGCAGCGAATCCAGTGCCTCGGTGAGTGCCTCGGCCGAGGAGTCGGCGTCGCCGTTGTTCTCCGCGACGAAGCACACGCACAACCGGGAGAACGCCCGCGTCCACCGGTCCTCGTCCGTGCTCATCGCGCGCGCCGCGGTCATCGCGTCGTCCGGGCGACCGAGGAACATCAGCAGCATCGGTCGCATGATCAGGACCACCGGGTACCGCTGCGCGTCCTCGGCCTCGTCGAACGTCCTGAGCAGACCGTTGACGAGTTCGACCATCTGCTCGCCGAACGGGTACTGGTCGAACGTGATCATGAGACTGAGCAGCTTCAACGCCGCGTACCGCGCGCTGTGCCGCTCCGGGTGCAGGTCCAGCGCGACCTTGTCCCAGGTGATCGCCTCACCGGGCCGACCCGCCATGAGCCAGTACCAGACCATGGCGAGGACCACATCGGCGACGAGGTCGTGGTCGCGCCGGTCGGCGGCGAGGCGCAGCGCCACGTTGATGTTGTCGTGTTCGGCGTTGAGCACGGTCATGGCGGTGAGCTGCTCGCCGGTGCGCAGGATCGGTTCGTTGTCCAGCACCAGCTTGTAGAAGTAGCCGGTGAACGCGGCGGCGGCCGCCTCGGTCTCGCCCGATTCGGCGAGTTTCTCCTGGCCGTAGGCGCGCACCGTTTCCAGCATCCGGTAGCGCGACGAGCCGTCCTCGTTGGTCTTGGCCTCCAGCAACGACTTTTCGACCAGAGAGGCGAGCAGGTACGGTACCTCGACGGCGAGCAGCCCCGGTCCCGCGCAGATGCCGACCGCGCTGTCCACGGTGATGCCTCCCGCGAACATGGACAGCCTGCGCGCCAGCTGTGCCTCGGCGTCGGTGAGCAGGTCCCAGCTCCACTCGACCACCCCGCGCAGTGTGCGGTGCCTCGGCATCGCGGTGCGGTTGCCGCCGGTGAACAGCGCGAACCGGTCGTCGAGCCGTTCGGCGACCTCCTGCGGGCTCATCGAACGCAACCGCGCGGCGGCGAGTTCGAGGGCAAGCGGCATGCCGTCGAGCCGCTGGCAGATCTCGGCGACCGCGGGCAGTACCGACGTGTCCAGGGTGAAACCGGGCCGGGCGGCCATCGCCCTGTCGACGAACAGCCGCACCGCGGAGGTCTGTCTGGCCTGGTCAGCGCTGGTGTGTTCGTCCGGCAGGTCGAGCGGGCCGACCCAGTGCAGCGCCTCGCCGGTGACCGCAAGCGGCTCCCGGCTGGTGGCGAGCACGCGCAGGTCGGGGCAGCTGCCGAGCAGGGTTTCGGCGAGGTGGGCCGCCGCGTCGATCAGATGCTCGCAGTTGTCCAGGACGAGCACGGCCGGGCTGCCGGTGAAGTGGTCGATCAGCCTGCTCAGCGGGGAACGCGTCCCGGTCCCGCCCGCGCCGACGGTGCCCTCCATGATCCGCACCTCGCGGATGCCCAACGCGCCGAGCAGCGATTCGGCCAGGTCGCCGCCGTCGCCGATGGGGGCGAGTTCGGCGAACCACACCGAGACCCCCTCCCGGTCGACGACGCCCCTGGCCAACTCGGTGGCCAGCCGGGTCTTGCCGGCGCCGCCCGGCCCGACCAGGCAGACCAGCCGGGAGGTGACGAGCAGGTCGAGCGCGGTGGCCAGTTCGCTGTCGCGGCCGATGAAGCTGGTCAGCCGGGCCGGTGAGGTGCCGTGCAGCACGGCCGCGGGTCGCGGCGGCGCTGCCAGGGCGACGGGTGCTCGCGCGGGTTCGGCCTCACCGCGCAGCAGCGCCAGGTGCACCCGTTGCAGTTCGGGTGAGGGGTCGACGCCGAGTTCGTCGGCGAGTTCCTGGCGGATCGCGGCATAGCCGGCGAGCGCGTCGGCTTGGCGACCGGCGCCGAACAACGCGCGCAGGCGCAGGGCGGCGAGCGGTTCGCGCAGCGGGTTGGCCGCGCACAGTTCGTCGAGTTCGGCCAGGACATCGGTGTGCCGGCCGAGTTCGAGTTCTGCGGCGATCCGGTCCTCGACCGCGGTCAACCGCGACTCGGCCAGCCGCGCGACGGCCGGCGCGGCGAAGGGCGCGTCCACGATGCCGGCCAGCGGCATACCCCGGCACAGGGTCAGCGCGGACCGCAGCGTCATGGCCGCTTCGGCCGGCCGGCCCGCACGCAGCTCGGCTCGCCCTTCGGCGGCCATCGTCGCGAACCGGTGCACGTCCACGTCCTGCGCGGCGACCGCGAGCCGGTAGCCGACCTGCTGCGACTGCACCACCGCGTCGTCGACGCCCGCCGCCCGCAACGCCTTGCGCAACCGGGAGATCAACGACTGCAATGCGTTCGGGGCGTCGCCGGGCGGGACCTCCCACAGCGCGTCGATCAGCTCGGTGGTGGTGACCAGGCTCGGCGCGTCCAGGGCGAGGCGGGCCATCAGCGTGCGCAGCCGCGCCCCGCCGATCTCCACCTCCCGACCGTCATCGGTGGTGACCGACAACGGTCCCAGCAGCGCTACCCGCACCAGATCACTCTATGGCCAAGAAATCAACAGTGCGCGGCATTTCCGGGACGAACCGGAAATGCCGCGCACTGTTCGTTGTTCTGTTGCGCCGATCAGGCTTCGCTGATCCCGCTGTCGGTCTCACCCGAGGCGCCGATGCTCACCGGCGGGGAGTCCGGCACCGGCCGCGGCTTGGCCTCACCCCGGAAGGTGAAGTGCGCCTTGTCGTCCGGGCCTTCGCCGTCCCAGTCCTCGACGTCGCCGACGATGATCTGGCCGGCCTGCAGCTCGCCGAAGAGGATCTTCTCGGACAGCTGGTCCTCGATCTCCCGCTGGATGGTGCGACGCAGCGGCCGCGCTCCCAGCACCGGGTCGAATCCGCGCTTGGCCAGCAGCTTCTTGGCGATCGTCGTCATCTCCAGGGACATGTCCTTGCCCTTGAGCTGCGTCTCGACCCTGGCCAGCATCAGGTCGACCATCTCGATGATCTGCTGCTGGGTCAGCTGGTTGAACACGATGATGTCGTCGATCCGGTTCAGGAACTCCGGACGGAAGTGCTTCTTCAGCTCATCGTTGACCTTCTGCTTCATCCGGTCGTAGTTGGACCCGGTGTCCGAACCACTGGAGAAGCCGAGCCCGACCGCCTTGGAGATGTCCGAGGTGCCCAGGTTCGAGGTGAAGATGATCACCGTGTTCTTGAAGTCGACCGTGCGGCCCTGACCGTCGGTGAGCCGACCGTCCTCCAACACCTGCAACAGCGTGTTGTAGACCTCCTGGTGGGCCTTTTCGATCTCGTCGAACAGGACCACCGAGAACGGCTTGCGGCGCACCTTCTCGGTGAGCTGGCCACCCTCCTCGTACCCGACGTAGCCGGGAGGAGCACCGAACAGCCGCGACGCGGTGTAGCGGTCGTGGAACTCGCCCATGTCGATCTGGATCAGGGCGTCGTCCTCGCCGAACAGGAAGTTCGCCAGCGCCTTGGACAGCTCGGTCTTACCCACACCGGACGGACCGGCGAAGATGAACGAGCCGGAGGGCCGCTTCGGGTCCTTCAACCCGGCACGGGTGCGGCGGATCGCCTTGGAGACGGACATGACCGCCTGCTCCTGGCCGATGATCCGCTTGTGCAGCTCCTCCTCCATGCGCAGCAGCCTGGTGGTCTCCTCCTCGGTGAGCTTGAACACCGGGATTCCGGTCCAGTTCGCCAGCACCTCGGCGATCTGCTCCTCGTCCACCTCGGCGGCGACGTCGAGGTCGCCGTCCTTCCACTGCTTCTCGCGCTCGCCCTTCTGCCCGATCAGCTGCTTCTCGGCGTCACGCAGCTTGGCGGCCCGCTCGAAGTCCTGCGCGTCGATCGCGGACTCCTTGTCCCGACGCACGCCCGCGATCTTCTCGTCGAACTCGCGCAGGTCCGGCGGGGCGGTCATCCGGCGGATGCGCATCCGCGCGCCCGCCTCGTCGATCAGGTCGATCGCCTTGTCCGGCAGGAAGCGGTCGTTGATGTAGCGGTCGGCCAGGGTGGCCGCCGCGACCAGCGCCGCGTCGGTGATGGACACCCGGTGGTGCGCCTCGTACCGGTCGCGCAGGCCCTTGAGGATCTCGATGGTGTGTTCCAGCGAGGGCTCGCCGACCTGGATCGGCTGGAACCTGCGCTCCAGAGCCGGGTCCTTCTCGACGTACTTGCGGTACTCGTCGAGCGTGGTCGCACCGATGGTCTGCAGCTCACCACGAGCCAGCATCGGCTTGAGGATCGAGGCCGCGTCGATCGCGCCCTCCGCGGCACCCGCACCAACCAGCGTGTGAATCTCGTCGATGAACAGGATGATGTCGCCGCGGGTGCGGATCTCCTTGAGCACCTTCTTCAGGCGCTCCTCGAAGTCACCGCGGTAACGCGAACCGGCGACCAGGGAACCGAGGTCCAGCGTGTAGAGGTGCTTGTCCTTCAGCGTCTCGGGCACCTCGCCCTTGACGACCTTCTGGGCCAGGCCCTCCACGACCGCGGTCTTGCCGACACCCGGCTCGCCGATCAGCACCGGGTTGTTCTTGGTACGGCGGGACAGCACCTGCATGACCCGCTCGATTTCCTTCTCCCGGCCGATCACCGGGTCGAGCTTGCCCTCTCGGGCGCTCGCCGTCAGATTCCGGCCGAACTGGTCCAGCACCAGCGAGGAGGACGGAGTGCCCTCGCCGCGCGCGCCGGACTCGGCCTGCTTCTCGGTGGAGTAACCGGAGAGCAGCTGCAGAGCCTGCTGCCGAACCCGGTTCAGATCGGCGCCCAGCTTGACGAGAACCTGGGCGGCGACACCCTCACCCTCCCGGATGAGTCCGAGCAGGATGTGTTCGGTGCCGATGTAGCTGTGTCCGAGCTGCAACGCTTCCCGCAGCGACAGCTCGAGCACCTTCTTGGCACGCGGAGTGAACGGGATGTGCCCGCTGGGCGCCTGCTGCCCCTGGCCGATGATCTCCTCGACCTGCTGCCGCACGCCTTCCAGCGCGATCCCCAACGACTCCAGTGCCTTGGCCGCGACACCCTCACCCTCGTGGATAAGCCCCAAGAGGATGTGTTCGGTGCCGATGTAGTTGTGGTTGAGCATCCTGGCCTCTTCTTGGGCCAGGACGACCACCCGCCTCGCGCGGTCGGTGAACCTCTCGAACATTCGCACTCCTGACTGCTGCGCCGGCGTAGCTCATCCCGCCACCGGTCACCCACGGCGGATTTAGCACCGTAGGACCACTGTAGTCGCAGGCCCTGTCGCTCTCAGTTCGATGTGTGCCGCCTCGCGGCCGGCAACTGGTCGCGACAACCTCCGCGATGGTGTCAACGACGCCACCACCAGGCAGATTCCAGGTGTTGGACGGTGTCCGCTGAGCGCGAACAGGCCGCGAACGCCACGATCGGAGAGGTTGGTCCGATCGGGTGTTTTTACCAGGCACGATGCGATCGACTAAGGTAAGGCATGCCTTCGTCCGGGAAGCAGTCCCTGGCCGACTCGCTCGCGCGGCTCAACGAGGCGCAGCCCTGGCTGCGCCTGCGCACGGACGAGCCCGACGAGCCCGACCGGACCTGGTGGCGCTGTTCGACCGTGCTCGCCCAGCCCGCCCACTTCGAGAAGTGGGGCGCGGAACTCGCCTGCTGGCTGCGGGCCACCTACGACGAGGCACCCGAGCGGGTCGTCGCCGGCTACCTGCTCACCTGGTACCTGTCGGCGCCCGGACTCCTCGCCGGCCTGCTGTTCCACTCGCAACGGCGGGTGCCCGTGCTCGCACCCGAGACGCTGGCCTTCCGGCTCGGCGAACCGAGACCGCACCCGGACGCGGTCGCCGTGCTCGACCAGCGGTTCGCCTGCCTGCCCGACGACCCGGCGGCCGGCGACCCGGCCGCGACCGTGGTCGCCGACGAGTCGGCGCTGGCCGCGCTGCTGCGCGCCCGCTTCGCCGGCCATGCCGCCCGGTTCGTCGCCGCCTTCGAGCCCGGTGTCCGGTTCGGCAGGCACACGCTGTGGGCGGCCGCGACCGACGCGCTGGACGAGGGGCTGTGGCTGGCCGGCCGGTACTGCGCCGAGGAGGCCGCCGGCGTCGCCGACGCGGCCCTGGTGCTGCCGTCCGCGTTGACACCGTTCACTTCGGCATCGACGCTGGTCGCGGCGGGCGCGGGCGCACCGAGGCCGTGGACAAGGCGACGGGAGAGCTGCTGCTTCCACTATGCGTTGCGCAATGGTCAGGGCGAATGCGAAACGTGCCCCCGCGTGCGTTGTCGCTGATTGCGACAAAACAGTTATCCCCGCCCAGGTGAAACACCCGAGCAGGGATAACCGAAGCCCCCGGAAATCAGTTGTTGACCAGCACCGAAAGACCGCCCGCGGAAAATTTACCGCGCAAGGGTGGTCGTTGCTTTAGTTCTTGCGGTGGTAGGCGTCCAGGACCTCGGCCGGGATGCGGCCCCGATCCGACACCTTGTAGCCCTGCTTGCGTGCCCAATCGCGAATTGCCTGGTTCTGTTCGCGATCGGCCGAAGCCGTCCTCGGACCAGGCACTCCCGGCCGGGCAATACGCTTGCGCCCACCCGCACGACGGGCGTGGCCCACGTACTCGGTAAGGGCATCCCGCAACCGAACAGCATTGTCGCCCGACAGGTCGATCTGGTAGGTCGCACCATCCAGACCGAACTCTACGGTTTCCTCGGCGGTCGACCCGTCGATGTCATCCACCAAGGTCACCGTGACCTTCTGCGCCATGTCTTCCTCCCTGCGATCCAATTGATTGATCGCCCCCGGCGACAAGATGAATCCGGCCGAGTTCAATTAGCCGGAATCCACAACGACGGTACCAGCCTTACTACATTCGAGACAACACCGATGACATTTCGATCCGCGACACGGCAAGAAGTCTCCGGTCGCAATAACAACCGGGTATCGATCGGCGACAAATCAACGCCCGATCCCGCTACGACTCTGTCTCGATTCCGCGCTTTGCGCCGCTCGCACCCGTTGTCCGGCGACACCCGTGCTGGTCAGCGGGTATTGCGTTCGAAAACCAAGCGCAGACCGAGCAGGGTCAACTCCGGCACGTGATAGTCGATGGTCTCGGATTCGGCCAGCACGACCGGCGCGAGACCGCCGGTCGCGATCACCGCGACCGGCTCCGGCTTGGTTCCGGCATACAATTCGGCGATGATCCGATGGACCAAACCGTCGACCTGACCAGCGAAACCGTAGACAATGCCGGACTGCAGGCACTCCACCGTGTTCTTGCCGATCACCGAGCGCGGTGCCACCACTTCGACCTTGCGCAACTGCGCTGCTCGGGCCGCGAGTGCGTCCACCGAAATCTCGATTCCGGGCGCGAACACGCCACCGAGGAATTCGCCCTTCGCCGAGATCACGTCGATATTGGTCGAGGTGCCGAAGTCCACCACAATGCACGCGGTCGAGTGCAGGTAATGCGCGGCGAGCGTATTGATCACCCGGTCGCCGCCGACCTCACGCGGATTGTCGACCAGCAGCGGCACCCCCGTGCGCACCCCCGGCTCGACCACGACCTGCGGCACGTGCCCGTAGTAGCGGCCCAGCATCACCCGCAGCTCACGCAGCACCGCAGGCACCGTGGACAGCGCCGACACCCCGGTCACCTCGTCGGCGTGCTCGCCGAGCAGGCCGCGGATGGACAGCGCCAGCTCGTCGGCCGTGGTCCGCGCCTCCGTGCGCATCCGCCAGTCGCGGACCAGCTTGGCGCCCCTGCCCGCCCCCTCGTAGAGGCCGAGCACGATGTTGGTGTTGCCGACGTCGATGCAGAGCAGCACGGTGGCGTCTGCTCAGCGCTCGGTCTTGAGCAGCGCGTCCAGCACGGCCGCCGCCTCGGTCTCGGCGTCGGTCAGCCCACCGCTGACGAGCCCACTCCCCACCGGTGCGTGCCCCGGATCATCGCCCGCCTCCAGAACCTGATTCCGCCCGTCCACGAAGATCACCCTGGGCCGGTACGCGATCGCCTCCACCGCGTCCATCAACCCGTACGAGATCAGGATGACCAGGTCACCGGGATGCACCAGGTGCGCGGCCGCGCCGTTGATGCCCAGTACGCCGCTGCCGCGCTCGCCCGGAATCACGTAGGTCTCCAGCCGGGCGCCGTTGGTGACGTCCACAATGCTGACCTGCTCGCCTGCCAACAGGTCGGCGGCCTCCATCAGATCCTCGTCGACCGTCACCGAGCCCACGTAGTGCAGGTCGGCCTGGGTGACCGTGGCCCGGTGGATCTTGGATTTGAGCATGGTGCGCAACATCGCGCCTACCTTTCCCTGTCGGGATCGATCGCCGCACCGATCAGCAGCGGTGCGTTGTCGATGAGCCGGGTGCTGCCCACCCGCGCCGCCACCAGAAGCCGAGCCGGCCCCGCCGTCGGCGCCGGACCGAGGTCCGACCCGCGCAGATGCAGGTAGTCCAGCTGGACGCCCGGCTCGGTGGCCAGCACCGCGTTGGCCGCGTCGAGCACGGCACTGGCGCCGTGCGCCCCGGCGTGCGCGCCCGCGGTCAGCGCGGCGGACAGCGTCACCGCGGCGCGCGCCTGGTCGTCGTCGAGGTAGGCGTTGCGCGAGGAGAGCGCCAGCCCGGACGGCTCCCGCACCGTCGGAACGCCGACCACCTGCAGGTCCATGTTCAGGTCGGTGACCATCCGCCGAACCAGCACGAACTGCTGGTAGTCCTTCTCGCCGAAATAGGCGAAGTCCGGCCGGACGATGTTGAACAGCTTCGCCACGACCGTGAGCACACCGGCGAAATGGCCGGGCCGGCTCGCGCCCTCCAGTTCGGAACCGAGCGGTCCCGGATGGACGGTGACCGACGAGCCCTCCGGGTACAGCGCCTCGACATCGGGATGAAAGACCAGCTCAACGCCTTCGGCGCGGCAAACCTCCACATCGGAGGCGAAGGGCCGCGGATAGCGGGAAAGGTCCTCGGCAGGCCCGAACTGCAACGGATTGACGAACACGCTGACCACGACGCTCGCCCCCGGCACCCGCCTGGCATGCCGGATCAGTTCCCGGTGCCCGTCGTGCAGCGCCCCCATCGTCGGCACCAGGCACACCCGGCGACCGGCCGTCCGCAGCGCGCGGGTCACCTTGGCCAGCTGTTCAGCTCCGTTGTGGACGGTCAGCTCGCCCGGCGTGAAGAGTGTCCCGTTCATCCCTGTTCCTCATCGAGCACGGCCCGAACCTCCTGCGCCGAAGCCGCCGACAACAACCCGGCCGCGACCGCCCGATCCGCGGTCCGCCTGGCCAACGCCACATAGGCGGGGAGCGCGTCCGAGCCGGCCAGCACGTTCAGGTGCGCACGGACCGTCTGCACGTCTCCCCTGGCCACCGGCCCGGTCAACGCGCGATCACCGTGCCGCAACACGTTGTCCAGCGCGGCTGACAGCAGCGGTTCGAGCAGCCGAGAAGTCGGCGCGATCCCGGCCGCGCTGAGCAGATCCGCGCAGTCTGCGACCAGCGTGACCAGGTGATTCGACCCGTGCGCCAAGGCCGCGTGATACAGCGAGCGAGCCTGGGCCGGCACCCGAACCGGCTCAGCGCCCATCTCCACAACGAGCGCCTCGGCCACGTTCCAGGCGGCCTCGTCGTCGGCCTGCGCGGTGATCCCGAAACAGCAAGCGTCGATCCGTTGCAGGTCCTCGACGTTGCCGGTGAACGTCATCACCGGATGAATGGCCAGCCCCAGCGCCCCGACCGCCATCGCCGGTTCGAGCACGTCGACCCCGTGCGCGCCGGACGTGTGCACCACGATCTGCCCCGCCCGCAGCGACTCCGTGGCGACCAGCCCGCGCACCGTGCCAGCCAGCGCGTCATCCGGAATGGCGAGCAACACCAGATCCGCGATCGCCGCGACCTCGTCCGGTGGCAACAACGGCACGTCCGGCA
>DASZJG010000056.1:0-151330 GCA_035948315.1 Pseudonocardiaceae bacterium
CGCACTGGGACCGTCCAGCTCTCAACACCGGTGCCCAGCCAACCTGAATCGGCAAGAAGAGTCGGCGTGCCACCGGTAGGCGGGGCGGTATAGACCTGGAAATCAAAGGTCAGGCCGTGGCCGGGATAGTTGTCGGGATCATGCCCGGTGGCGAACAGCGTCGGTGTCAGACTGAGCACGTTGGTGTTGGACAACGGACTCTCGGAGTCGATTTGTGGCGGATCGTCAGCGACTTGGATGACTTCACAAGTCGAGGTCGGGACACCGTAGCTGTACCAGAATGACGAACTGCCGTTGAACACGTCCCAGCACAAGGTGTACTCGCCCGGGGTGACGGACGCGATCCCGGCATTGACAGTAACGAACTGCCCCGGGTTGACCGTGCCGGGCAAGCTGGTTTGGTCGGTATTGATCGCGACCTGCTGGCCGGTGGCGTTGTACAGCTCATAGGACAAATGCTCGCCACCGGTCCACGCACTGTTGCCGTCGTTGGTGACGGTCACCTCCTGCGACCCAGCTGCGGTCCCGGTCGGCTGCACGTAACTATTCGACGGGCCATACGCCGCGCCGAACGGGCTGTAGGTGATCGACAGATACGGCGGGTTCGTCGAATTGATGCTGGCGAACTTCTTCCAGCCATAGGAGTCGCGGCTGTCGGCGTACACCACCAAACCGCCGTTCGCGCCGCCGCGCGCCCAAGACTGAATCAGCTGAGTACCCGCAGCCGACGGGTTGTCGCCGAGATCGATCGCTTCAGTTTCAGCAGGGCAACCGCTGTAGCCAGCGGCGAAGCTGCTCTGACCGATCACGCCACCGCTGTTCACCCAGGGGTAGGTCTTGTTCCCCGTGACGGACCAGCCCGACAGGATCGGCGCCACATAGACCGGACGTGGCTGGCAGGAGAACGAGTACGCGTCGTCCAAATAAAGCGTGGCAGCTTCGACAAAGTCGTTCGGGATCGCACCGCCGACGTTGAACGTCAACAGTGTCTGGGCGACGTTCGCGCCACCATCGTAGGTGCCGGCATACAGCAGCGGGCTGCTGCTGTAGTCGTTGTTGAACGGGCTTTGCACATAGGTCGAGCCGGCCGCGTTGACGTTCTGCACCGACGGGTCAACCTTCACCGGGAACACGCGGGCAGGGTCGGACAACCACGTCGAGTCCAAGCTCACCTGCAACGCGGGGCCGCCATTGACCGTGGTCAGTGTGTACGTCACGCCACCGGTCTGGGCGCCGTTGCCGGAACGCGGGTCGATCTTGGAGTCCTCCATGAATCCGCCGGCGATAGTGCTCACAACCTGTCCGGACGGATTGGTGAACACCACCGTCCCATCCGGACGTGTTGCCGCAGTCACACCATGCAACGCCATCGGGAACACCCACGTGGTGGGGCCGGAGGCGCTGTGCAGGACCAGGGTTTCCTTGACCCCACCGGCCGCTGTGGCCAGGTAGGCGACATCCGCGTTGGGCATGATGTCTGGGTAGGTGATCTGCGCGCCGGATACCGATCCAGCCACGGGGAAGGCACCTTGGATACCGAACCCGACCGATGCGCCCTTCGGCAAATCCACCGACACTAGCGACTGATCCGTACCATTCGCGGCGAAGCTCGCTGAGACTGAATCAGCAGTCTCATGCCAGCGTCCCTGCGACTTGGTCAGGTTGGTGTTGATATCTGCCCAGCCACCGGTCGAAGTCTGGTAATGCACCGGCCGCGGATACACCTTCGACGTCAACGTGCCATCAGGATTCTGGAACACCGATCGCGTCGCGGTCCGGTCGCCGACGATCTCCTTGCCAGACGTCGCCGTTGATTCGGTGCGTTGCTTCGCGGGAGAATGGCTGGCCACGGCCAGCGTGTGGTGGACGTTGGACAATCGTGGTCCAGGCGTCGCAGCGGGTGGAGTGGCACGTCCCGGGGCGGCTTTCACTGCCTGCGGGCCGGCCTTTTTCGTTCCCTTGATCGCGGAACGCGACCGATGAGATAACCCTGCCGCCGAACCCGACACCTGCTGCGGCACACGTAACGCCGCTGCCGTAGGTGAGCCCCAAGCCGAGCCACCGGCCAGGCTGATCAACACGCCGATCGTGGTCGCCACGGTCACACCACGGACACGCCAACTCCAGCCTTTTTGACTGGGTCGAGGTCTATCGGGCTGGGCGTGGGCAGGCAGCAACATCCGCACCGCAGGCATGGAGCCCCCTCATAAAATGCGCTCTCGCTCCCCCGCGGAGCATCGCAACGGAATCACACCCGGCTGACGCTCACCCGGTCAAGAAGCCATCACCCGATCAGCTCAGTGCAAAACATCCGATTTGCCGGATTATGTGGGTAAGTTACGCCAATTGACCTAGCGCTAGACCGAGTCGAGTCCTGTTCCATAACTAAACAAACACGGGATACCGGGGGGGAACCGAATGACAACGGCCAAACGAATCATGGCGTCTGTAACCCGCCACCGAGCACTCGCTGCGGGGATCACTGCGGCGGTGTTTGTCGCAACAACCATCAGCGTCATCGTTGCCTGGCCCAACAAGCCGGCCACGCAACAAGTCGCATATACCAACATCTCCCGCAACTACAAAACCTGTTTGCTCACCACCACTCAGAACTCGTTCCAAGCAGCCCCCATCTGGAAGGCCATCCGGCAAGCCACCACACACGCCCCCATCAACGCCCAACAACTCACCCCACCCACCGGCACCACGGCCCAACTCGTCCCCTACTTCAACAGCCTCATCGCCCTGCACTGCCAACTCATCGTGACCACCGGCACCGACCTAACCGACGCACTCGCCACCACCGCCACCAATAACCCCGACTCCCATTTCGTCAACATCGGTACCGCCATTAACCAACCCAACATCCACACCATCATCACCCCACTGGCTAACCCCGACGTGATCACCACCTATGTCCTTAACGCCACTCACGGCAAGTACTAACGGGGTTTCACCCCCCCAGCCCGACGAGGCATGTGGTGGTTAGTCCGGTCGAGTGAGGCAGGCTCCGGTCGGAGCGAGACGGTGACACGCTGTGTCCCGGTATCAACCGCCCGTTGGCGGTGGGTGGCCTTGCGGCCTGTGTCCGACCGGAGCCCGTCATGACGCTACCGCGCACTGTCGCCGATGTCCTGTCCCGGCACGTGGTGTTCGAACTGGAGAGCATCGACAGGTTGTTCCTCAACGTCTACCAACCGCTGTTGCAGCACCCCCGGGCGCTGGTCGGGTTCATCCACGACCGTCTGGGCCAGCCCATCGCCTCGACCGCGGCGTTGGCGCCGATGAGCGAGGCGTTCGTGTCCGCGATCGGCACCTTCGCCCGCGAACACCACGTGCCGGTCGTGCACTTCACCAAGGGACAGCGCAAAGACGACCTCATGCACGAATACCTGGCTCGTTTCGATCAGAATCTCATCCAGCGCCACGTCGGTCAGGCGTACGCCATGGCGGCCCGATACGAGGAGGCCCTGGTGCAGCTGTGCAGCGCACTGTCCATTGCTGAGCGCACCGAGGACGTCTGCGGCCAGGCACACACGCACCGCGCCATCTGGCGGGTACGGGCGCAACAGGACCGCCACGACCTCGCGCTGGAGCACGCGTCATGCGCCTTGTCGCTCTATCGGCGGTTGGGGAATCCGGTGTGGCAGGACATCTGCGGTTGGTCCTTCAGGAGTACCTGGGCACTACAACCAGCATCGACCTCATCGCGTGTTGGAGGGACAGCCACCTTCGCCGCCCGGTGACACAACCTTTAGCGGTCGTGGAAGCGCATATCCGACGATGAAGAATCCTTGGCGGCCTGATCAACGAGTACGAATCCGCCGCGTGACCGTTGATCAGAATTCCCTGGTCAAACAGCGCGGCCAGGTTTTGAACCCTACAGGCTCTGTCTGAGACCAGTGGTACTCATTGAGCCTTTCCGGGTAACCATCCATGACCATGAGTGATGGTCACGGATACGGCCGGCGCCAGCGATAGCGACGCGCCGAAGTTGTTGTGATGCAACATAAAGACGCGGAACCCCGGTATGAATTTGGTCCTTCCGCAGATCAACTTCATAGGGGTTCCGCGCCTGATGAGTGTGTCATACACCGCGACCTTGCCGGTACGCGACCAGACCGTGCTGTACCTGTCCAGCCTGCTGCGCGCCGAACGGGTGCGACGCGGCACCCGCGTGAACCGCCGATCCCTGACCCCTTCAACCAGGCCGTCCTGGTGCTGCGCTGGTTCCTCGACGGCACCCGGGTCAGGCAACTGGCCGCGGACAACGCCATCGGCAAGTCCACTGCCTATCACTATCTGGGCGAGGGCTTCACGGTTCTGGCGGCCCAGGCGCCCGCGCTGGAATCGGCGTTACTGGCAGCGAAAATGGCCGGGTACAGCCACATTTCCATCGACGGCACGCTGATCGAGACCGACCGGTGCCGCACGCCCGGCCCGACCAAGGGCGTGGACCTGTGGTGGTCGGGCAAGCACGCCAACCACGGCGGGAACATCCAGGTGATCACCGCTCCCGACGGGTGGCCGCTGTGGACCTCACCGGTGCGGCCCGGCCGCGAGCACGACACCACCGCGCTGCGCGAGCACCCCGACATCTTGCCCGCCCTGGCCACGTGGATCGCCCAGGACCGGCCCGCCCTGGGCGATGTGGGCTACGAAGGTGAATCCGACACCATCACCGTCGCGTTCAAGAAACCCAAGGGTGGCGAACTCACCGAGGAGCAGAAGACCCACAACAAGGCCCACAATGGGAAACGAGCGGTCGGGGAACGCGGAAACTCGTTGTTGAAAACAACGTTCAAGGCGCTGCGCAACATCAGCCTGTGCCCATGGAAGATCGGCGCCATCGCCGCGGCCGCCCTCGTCATCCTCCACATTGAACACGACCGCACAACGTGATTACACATGGTGACGAAACGTTACCCGGAATGGCTCAATGGACTGGCGTTATCAGCCCGGATGGACGGACGATCGCGGCGGCCGATGAATCCGGAACTATGCAGGTATGGAGTATCGCGCACCCGAATTCGCCGACGCTCATGCATACCTTCAAGGGCGGTGATGCCAGCTCGATCAGGCTCGTCTCCGTCGCTCTGGTGTGCGCACTGGCCGCGTCAGGGCCTTGTACGCAGAGTGATCAGATCCTGGTCGTCGCCTTCCACCGCGGCACGCCCAGTCGCGTATCGCGGCACTCCCCCGACCGCTTGCAATGACACAAGATCGATCAACCACGCGAGTCAGGCTTGACGATCTTGGCGTTGGCTGTGTTAGCCTTCCAAGTGTGCAAACAACCCGGAATTCGGGTCGGGCACCGGTCCTGTGTGTTCGAGTGGACGTCGACACCGTCGCGGGTAAGTACCCGCCTTCCGGGCAACTGCCCGGGAAAGTGTGTTCAAGTCCCCCCTCGGACACACTCACTATTCACCCGTCTCACCGGTTTGATGATCACATCGGCCGTGTGAGCGTGGTGGTCGAACTGGATCTGAAGATCCAGCGCCGCATAAAGATCCATAACTTCCTGCGGCTCCCCATCGGCGACCACAGCGCCAACATCTCCCAGCGAATCAATCCGCGCGTAGATCTCGGCGGCTTCGATCGCGTTCGGCGCCGGAATCCCTTCCAACTCAGCCTGAGCAACCTCCCGCTGCGCCTGTGCGGCGTTGATCGACTCGACCAGCGCCACCGGATCAACTCCAGCCTCGATCGCCGCCCGCAGCCGCCGCAACTTCGCCTCGGCGTCCGCCAGTCGCTTCTTCACCGCGTCCCGCGACCCGAGCGTCCCAGCAGGCTCCCCTTGCGACGCAACGAGTGCAGCAACCGTCCGGTCCATGTTGCGCGGCGCGAACAACCCCGCCAGCCACGCCGTCACGCCCTCCTGCAACTTGTCCTCCCGCAAGTACACGGCAGGAGGATGTGAGGCCAACGCCGCCGAACCAGGCGCCAAGGTCCGCGCCGGACACCGGTAGTACATGCCGTGCTTTCGTGGACTCGCCTCCATCTTCCGCGCGCACTCGACATGCCGAATCCGCCCACGGAACACGTAAGGCCGACTCAACGGCCGCTCGCTCCGCTCCGACTTCCGCGCAGTCGACAAACCGCCTGCGCCCTTGGACCGTCGCAACAACTGTGCCTGTGTGAAGTCCTCAACGGACACAATCGCTGGATGCGCCGGGCGCCGCGACCGCACAACCCGCTCGGGCGCCGCCCGCCGAAACCGAACCACGTGCCCAGCCGCTACGTCATCGGGGTCAAGCAGCACTTCGTGCTTCGTCCACCGCCCGAAGATCGCATAGCCGGTGTATCGCGGGTTCTCCAGAATCGCTCGCGTCGTGCTGCCCTGCCATCCATCGGCCAGCCGATGCGAGTTCTGGTCGCGGCGATGCGCAGACGGGCAAGGAATCCCATCCCGGTTGAGCCCGTTCGCAATCGCCCGGTTGCCGCGTCCAGCCAGATACTCCGCGAAGATCCGCCGAACGACCTCGGCCGGCTCCTCCTCGATCGCCAACACGCGCAGCCGACATCACCACATCCGGTCGACGGCACGGGGAGAACGGCACCCCGCCTACCCTGGCAGGGAGTACTGATGCGCGTCTTCGTCACCGGCGGAACCGGCCATTCCGGTTCGTTCATCATCCCCGAGCTGATCGCCGTCGGCCACGAGGTCACGGGCTTAGCCCGATCGGACACGGCCGCCGTCGCGCTGACCACGCTCGGCGCGACGGCGCGGCGCGGCGGCCTCGAGGATCTCGACGGGCTCAAAGAAGCGGCCGCAGACTCCGACGGCGTCGTCCACGTCGCCCACCGCCAGAACCTGCTCCCAACCGGCGGGATGAGCGCTGTGGCCGCGGCGGAGCTCCCGATCATGCACGTCTACGGTGAGGCGCTCGCGGGCACCGGCAAGCCGCTGGTCGTGGCCGGGAGCATCGGATCACCCGGCAACCTCGGACGACCGATCGTCGAGGAGGACCCGGCCCTGCCCAGCGGCGATGAGCACAAGGGCACCCTGCGGGCTCGCAACGCCGTGGAAAGGTCCGTAATCGACCTCGCCGAACGAGGCGTCCGGTCGTCGGTCGTGCGGATTGCCAACATCGTGCACGGCACCACCGACGACGCCGGCTTCCTTCCCCTGCTCATCGCACTGGCGAAGGAGAAGGGTTTCGCCGGTTACTCCGGAGACGGCACGAACCTGTGGAACGCGGTGCACGTTCGCGATCTCGCCTCACTATTCCGCCTGGCGTTGGAGAAAGGACCGGCCGGCAGCTACTGGCACGCGGTCGAGGATGGGGGTGTTTCCTTCCGCGAGATCGCAGAGGCCATCGGCAGCCGTTTGGACCTGCCCGTCGTGAGCATCCCGGCGGACGAACTGATGACGCCGAGATACTTCGGCTTTCTCGCGAACATCGCCACCCAGAGCTACCCGGCGTCCAACCTCATCACCCGCCGCACCCTGGGCTGGGAACCCAACCAGCCCGGCCTGCTCGCCGATCTGGACAACGGCCACTACTTCCCCGCCGTCACCGCGCCGGTCCACGACGACGTGGCCACGCTGGAGGACTTCGTCCGAAGCGGAGAGGGGGCTCTGGCGATGGTCGACGAGAACGCCGTCTGGCGGGAGGCGGAGAGCTTGCCCTGGGGCGGGGAATGGCGAGGGCCGGGCGGGTTCGCACGTCTGACCCGGGAGATCGACGTGCTGGCAGAGCTCACCGCACGCGGGCACGAGATCGTCCGGGCAGGCGACGTGGTGGAGCTGCGGCTCGACGCCGTTTTCACCTCTCGCAGGAGCGGACGACAACTGCCAATGACAGTTGTGGAGCACTATCGGGTCCATGACGGGAAGATCTACGGCGCGGATGCCTTCTACAACGACACCCAGGCTGTCAACGACCTGGTCAAGAACGGTTGACTCACTCGGTCTTCATCCGCGCCCTCAGCCGGGAGCGACCTCGAATTCACGTGCCACGTCTCGCCCAGCGCCGCAACCCCGGGGCAGGCCGAAAGCAGGTCGGCGGCGCCGTTTGTCGTGGCTGGTCACACGAATGACTGAAGGAGACACCGATGCCCGACTATGGTCATCCTCTGCGTTTCGCCACGTTCATCTCTCCCGCCAACTCCCCAACGCACCGTCCAGTCGAATTAGCGCAGCTCAGCGAGCGGCTCGGTTTCGACTTTGTCACCTTCCAGGATCATCCCTACAAGGCCGACTTCCTCGACACCTGGACTCTGCTGAGCTGGGCGGCCGCGCGGACCGAGCGCATCGGCCTGTCCGGTAACGTGCTGAACCTGCCGCTGCGCCCCCCTGCCGTGCTCGCCCGCGCGATAGCCAGCCTCGACCTGCTCTCCGGTGGACGAACGAGCCTCGGGCTCGGGGCCGGCTTCTACTGGGATGCCGTGCAAGCGATCGGCGGACGGCGGTTAACCCCGCTGCAGGGCGTGACGGCCCTCAGCGAGGCAATCGACGTGATCCGCGGGGTTTGGGACGCCGACGTGCCCAGCCCCCTCACTGTCGAGGGCGAGTTCTACAAGGTCCACGGCGCCGAGCGCGGACCCGCACCCGCACACCACATCCCGATCTGGCTCGGCGCCCACAAGCCGAAGATGCAGAACCTGGTCGGACGCAAGGCCGATGGCTGGCTGCCGTCCCTGCCAGTCATGGAACCTGACGGCTTGCCCAAGGGAAACGCCATCATCGATGACGCCGCACGCGCTGCGGGCCGCGATCCCCGCGACATTACCCGTCTGCTCAACATCTTCCCAGGCCAGCAGACCGCGGAAGCCCTAGCCCAGATGACCCTCGAGGACGGGGTCAGCATCTTCATCCTGGCCAGCGACGAGCGGGATGTTCTCGAACGCTTCGCCGCTGAAACGATCCCCGCAGTACGCGAACACGTGGCCCACCGACGCAAGTAGGTCTGCTGAGAGCAGGCGCGGCCATCTGGGCGAAGGGCGCCACCGAGCTGGCAACGATGATCGCCGCGAAGGAGGTGACGCGAGCGAGGTCGTCGAGGCCCACCTGGCCAGGATCGCGGCGGTCAACCCGACGACCGGCGCGCACACTGCCATCCTCGCCGATGATGCCCGAGCGGCAGCCGCCGCGTCCGACGCCGTGGAGTCCGCTCCCGCGGCTCCCTGCGAATCCCGGCCAGCTATTGCGGCGTCAGCTCGCTGCGCACGACGCCGGGCCGGATTCCGCTGGCCACCAGCTTGCCGGGGCCGGCACCGACGCTGGCCGTCCAGCTGTTCACGTCGCCCAGGCCCGCCGGCCTGGACGGTAGGCGATCTGACCCTCATGTCTAACGAGCAGCTGTCCGCATCTATCGATGCGATGAGGCTACCCGGTGCCGTCGGAAAGCATCGGCTACTGGATTTCCCCTGGCTCCAAGTCGTCGCTCTCGTTGGTGGCCAGTTTCTGGGCGAGTCCGAGGACAAGGACACATCCGTAGCGGCCAGTGTCGACGAGCCTGTGGTAGATCAGCCAGAGCTGTGCTACCACAGGCGGCCGGTCTGCCTCGGCCCGCGGTTCGACCATCTCGACGTACCAGGGATAGCGAGAAAAAGCGATGCCGGCGTCGTCCTCGAATGTCGATTCTTCGTAGTAGATATCCACGACTCCGGCAGCGGTGAGCGCTTGAACGCCGTCGCCGGCGCCGTTGGCGACGAATTCCTGTCCAACGATACGCGACACATCGTCCACTAGATCCGAAGGCCGCTGCCCGCATTTCGGTCGAATGTGGATAGTATAGCTTCTCGACATTAGAGTCCCCCGTACCCTGGCGGCCAGGTAGTCGTCGTCCCGTCCGGCAGGATTACCGTGACACGCTGAACGTTCCCGTTGGTTTTGCTTCTAGCTCCACTGAAATATTGTTGGAGCTGCTGCTCGACATTGGATTTTGTCATGTCCGGAGCTTGAGACTTGCGAGTGTCGATCACAATCTCGTCAGACTGCCCCGTGCCCTTCTGGCTACTTTGGAGATTATTTCTGATTCCATTGAGCCCGGTTGGAGCGTCCAGCGTTTTGAACTCGACAGGTTGACCGTCGACAAGTGAGTCCACGTTTCGGTAGCCCATCTTCTTTGGATTTTCATAGACAGGCGTCACCACATGGTCATGTCCGGGCCCCTGGAGATAGGACGCGATGTTTGTCTCATCGCTACCGAAACTATCTCGCGGGTACGGACTGTTCGCCGGGTATACATCGTCGCCGGTTTGCCATGCAGCTTGCTGGGCAAGATCCGGCTGCGGCATGGCGGCGATGGAGGCTGCCAGCGTCGCCCTGCCAGCAACCTTGACGTCCTGGATATCGGCCGCAGCCTGTACCAAACCGACGAGACGCTGGATCACCGGATGAAGATGACTTGCCGCTCGCGCCGCGATGACTTCACTCTCCGGACCAGTGAGCACCGCGGCGAAACCATCGGTTGCGAGGTCCGCGAGGATAGCCACCAATTCCTCGCCGCCAGCCTCCAGCGCCGCCTCGGTTAATGCTTCGCGCAGGTCGCTCATGACCTGGTCAACCATCTGGCCGTAGCCGTTGAGACCGGCGATAATTGCGGCGATGGCGGCGTCCATCGCCGGAAATATCGCATCATGGCCGTTGGTGAACTCGCCCCAGTATTTCGTTGAGGTCATCCAGGTCAGAGCCCTGGTTGTTGTCGACCAAAGCGGTCAAAGCACTGTGCAGGTGACCCTGTAATCCCGTTAACGATTCTTGCGCGGTATGCCAGGCTTGGACGGTGCCAGCGAGCTTGCCAGCGTCATAACAGGGCCACCACTGGTTCAGTATTCCAGGTAGCCAATCTGGTTCGTACCCGGTGATCTGCTGCACGACCTGGGCGTTGATCGAGTCCCACGTGTTGACGGTGATCGTGTCGTAGTCCGCCCGCCAGTCTGTGGCGCTAATCGCGTCCGCGCGACTGTGGTCGGTGCCGGCCCGCGCCAGTCCTTGCGCGATGTTTCCCACCAAGCCGCAAAGGGCGGCCAAACCATCCATCACTGTGTCCCCGGCAGCCTTGTACAGACCGCCGAAGTAGGTCGCCGACTCGTCCTGCCCGATGCAGGGAGACTGTGCACCCAGGCTTGAGCGCAGAGTGTTCATGATCTGTTGAAAAGTGTCCTGTGTATCCGCGAAGGCGTGGGCGGTGCCGGCGAAGTCACCGGGGTCGACCTGGGTAGACCTCGGTGGGCTGTCTTCGACGGCGGTCAGCAGCGCTGTCACGAGCGGCGACCGGCCCAGATCTTGCTGTTGGCCCGGACCGTTGCGGCCTGATTGTCGTGAGCGCGGCCAACCATGTTATGCAGCTCCGCGAGTTGATTTTGCAGGTCGGCGGCGGCGTCACGCCAGGTTTGCACGGTTCGCTGGAAACCATCGGAAGCGTCGCCTTCCCACACGGCCACGACCGCGTCTACCTGCGCGGACAGGCTGGTGAGGTTCTGCTCGATCTGCTCATAGGTCTCGCGCATACTCGTCTGCAGGTCGGTCAACGCACCGTAGTCGACGGTGATCACATCTCCCCCTCGAATCTGTTTACCGCTCCAACAGTGTGACAGAACGCCCCACACCGAGCACACCGCGCAACTACTGATCGCGATGGTCGTGAGTTCTTGACCACGGCATGATCGCGAGACGAGCCGCCGGGGGCACGCCGAGCCACTGCGGCGTCGACTGCGGCGGCGACCGAACAGCTCATCGCCGTTCAGCGATCTGCCCACGTTGTGTCGATCATCGTCAGAACCGCAGGTCAGCGGCACACGTCATGGTGGGTTTTTGGGTCCACCCACGGTGGGCCTATTTTGGTATGCCCGGAGACGGTTCAGTACGCTCTCGCGTCATGATCATCTCCCAGCACGTGTTCTTGTCAGCGCAAGATCCACTGCTCATGCTGTTTAGGCAGCATCGCCGATGCCTGCCATGAGCCCGGTGGCGCGTGTGGGCGAGCTGACTGTCCCGCTGCTCGGCGATCACCAGGTTCGCGGTGACGACGCGGCGCGCATGACGCGACAACGCGATCGCGGCCGGAATCGTGGCCAGTTCGTCCCGTCACCAGATGTAGGTCAGCGCCCGCTTCCAACGCGGCCCGATGCCGAGCCAGCGCCCGGTCACACTCCTCGACCGCGCGAGCAGCCACCGCAGCCGCCGGATCGACCTCCTCATTGGGCTGCGACTGGTACATCGCCTCGAGCGTAGCGGTTACCAGCTGAGCCGACGGAGAACCGGACCGCGGTCCGTTGTAGACGGTGGGGCAGCCCGTCGGGCTGCCGGCGTCCTCGGTCCGGTGCGCCGCGCAAGGCGTGGGCGACAGCAGAGCGGGCACCGTCCAGGACGCCCACGGAACCGCCGACATCGACTACGACAAACCGGTTGTCACCAGGTCGTCATCCCGGGTTTCGGTGCGTTGACGAGGACGGCGAGGTTGCCTGGCGGCTGGGCGTTGTCGCGAAGCATCTGGTGGGCTCTGCCGATGTCCTCGAAGCCGTGGGTGTCCGACAGGCACGGGTCGAGGAGCCCGGCGGCGATCAGGTGGGTGACCTCGCGGCAGTCGCGCAGGTTGGCGTAGTGGGAGCCTTGCAGGCGTTTCTGGCGCATCCACAGGTGGCGCAGGTCGATGTCGCCGTTGTAGCCGGACGTTCCGCCGCACAGCACCACCATCCCGCCGCTGTCGCAGACGTACAACGACGTGGGGATCGTGTCCATGCCGACGTGTTCGAGGACGATCCTCGGTGACTTCCGCTCACCCAGGACCTCCCAGAACCGCCGGCCGAACGCCTGCGCGCCACGGGTCCACGCCCGCGTCGCCTCGGCGTCGGCCACGTCCGGCAGGCGGCCCCAGTGGTCGAACTCGCGGCGGTCGACAGTGCCCGCAGCCCCGAGTCGCAGGCAGTGCTCGCGGCGCTCGTCATCCGACACCACGGCGATCGGGATCCCGCCGCGCATCCGCACCAGCTGGATCGCCATCGAACCGAGGCCGCCGGCACCACCCCAGATCAGCACCGGGTCACCCGGCCGGACGACGTGCGGCGGCCAACCGAGCAGCTGCCGGTACGCCGTCGCTCCGGTCAGCATGTAGCAGGCGGCCTCCTCCCAGGTGAGGGCCGGTGGCTTGGGGTGGCACTGGTAGTCGTCCACCAGGGCGAACTGGGCGAAGCTGCCGAAGTTGTTCTCGTACCCCCAGACGAACTGGCTCGCCGAGGTCATCGGGTCCGCGCCGAGCCGGATGTCCTGCGCGGACTCGTCCCACTGGCAGGCGGACAGCACCACCTCGTCGCCCACGGCGACACTGGCCACGTCCGAGCCGACCGCCCACACGACACCGGCGCCTTCCGAGCCGCCGACGTGGAAGTTGTTCGGGTCGCCCCGGCGGGTCCGGGCGCCGATCACGTCGACCGGTTGGCCCAGCGCCGCCCACACATTGTTGTAGTTCACCCCGGCGGCCATCACCATGACCAGCACTTGGCGCGGGCCCACTGCGGGCACGTCCACCACCTCCATGGCGAATGCCTGCTCCGGTTCACCGAACCGTTCGGGTCTGATCACCGACGCGTACATTTTCTCCGGCACGTGGCCCAGCGGGGGAATCTCGCCCGGCGGGCAGAGCGTCTTGGTCACTGGTGCACCATCCTCCGTGCAGGTCCTTGGACAGGGCTTGTGGTGGGAACTAGGCGGAAGCCGGGGTGACGGCCTGGATTGGTCGCTCTTCGTGGGCCTTCATGACACTGCCGCCCCCGGCTTCCCCGGAACCGTGAAGCGATGACAGAGGGGCGCGCCATCGAGCGCCGGCTAGTGACCACATCGACCACACCGCCGCTGGCTTTGACCAGGTGGCCGCCCGGCTGAGCAAGCTCGGCCCTCCTGAACAGGTGCCAGTCGCGATCGAACGCCCGGACGGCCGCTTGGTCGACGCGCTGCTGGAGGGTCGGGTACCCGGTGCTGCCGGTCAAACCCAACGCGATCAGGACCTGGTGCGAGGCCGAAGTCCTCTCCGGCGCGAAGTCCGATCCCGGCGACGCACATGTGATCGCCGACTACCTGCGAGTGCGCTTCCACCGGCTGCGCCCCGCCGCACCGTTGTCCAGCCATACCAAGGCATGACGCGCCGTCGTACGTACCCGCGGTGATCTTGTCGAGGCCCGTACAGCGGCGACCAACCAGCTCGCGGCGCTGCTGGACGCGCACTGGGCGTTCTGCGCCGAGCAGGGTTACTCGGGCCGCAAACCCGCCACTGTGCTGCTGGCCCGGCTGCGCTCGGCACCGGCCGGCGCGCTCGATCCCGTCGTGTCCGAAGGAATCCGTGACGCGGTGCTGGCCCATATCGGCGTGCTGGCCGCGCAGGACGTGCACGGCGGGGTGGTCGAGCCACTGCTCGACGGAGTCGGGATTCCGGTCGATCTGAAGACCGAAGTGGATCTCCCGTGCCACGTCCGCGCAGTAGTCCCGGAGCAGGGCGAGCCGTTCGTCAACCACGGCTGTTCTCCCTTCCTGGGTGCGGGTAGACGTTGCCCAGCAGCTCGGCCAGGAAGCTCACGCCGCCGAACAGCGTCAACAGGTTCCTGCCCGCGGCGACCAGGCCGAGACACACGCGCCACAGCCGATGCCGGGTCTTCGGTACGTCCAGCAGTCCGGCGCTGTCGGACAACGCGAGCGCCACGTCCGCGACCGCGCCCTGCACCAACTACCGGTGCAGCAGCGCCGTGCCCGCTGAGGCCCGTTCAGTGAGGTGCTCGACCGCATGGTCGAGCTCGGCGCGGATCGTGTCCCAATGCAGGCGCACGAACAGGGCGCCGAACTCGGCCAGTACCTCATCGTCCGAGGGCTCAACGCAGCTCCAGGACAACGCGGGGCAGCCTCGAACCGGTTCGCGGGACAACCGACGGCCGGACGCGACGGCGTTTTTACCGCTCGATCCCACCACCGACTCCGATGCTGCCTCCTGGCAGGCGTTTACCCCGTCAGCGAAGGCCACGGCGCTGGTCATCCCACACTCCGGTCCGTGCGGAGCACCGCGAAGTGACCTTCGCCGGTGCGCGGTTCCGTGTCGCAGAGCACGACGGTGTCGTAGTCCCGATGCCAGCCGCGCCACCCGTCCGCCAATGCCAGCCACACACTGGTGCAATAGCTGCCCGGACCGACCCGCTGGCACGCCACGGCCGGGTCCAGCCCCGAGGCATTGACCCACGGCCCGAGTACCAGAAGTGTCCCGGCCGGGTCCTCGCCCGCCAGTTCGGCGAGCCGACGGGTGGTCTCCTGCGGGTCCGTGGTGCTCTCCACGCCGGCCACGCGCGGGCCCCCGGACGAGCCCAGCACCAGCATGACCCCCGAGTCCACCAGCGAGTCAACGAACGGAAAGCTCTCCGGCAACGTCGCCTGTTCCAGCACGACGACCAGCGCCTCCTCGCAGCGGCCAGACCGCTGGAAGCTCGCGGCCACGCGCAGTGCGGTGAACGGAGCCGCCAAGCCCTGCTCAGAGATACTGAAGCTCTTCGCGGTACCGCCCCCGACAACCATGTTCAGGTGCGAGGCGACCGTGGTGAACGGATGCACGTCCGGCAGGGCATGCGTGACGATGATCAGGTCAGGCTTGCGGGACCCCGTGTCGTCGTCGGCGTCAATGAGGTTGTCGACCAGGTCCTGGTGGAAGACGTTGCGGCCGCTGCGCAGCGACTCCTCGTCGAAGCCGACGCCGAACGGGGTTAGCAAATCCTCATAAAAGGCCGTGATCGCTGGGTTCTCGCGGTACGGCCGGCCCCGTGGCGACACCACCGAGCAGGCCGCGCGCACAGTCGGTGCCATAGCGCACGCTCACGCCTGGCTCGGCTCGGCGGCCAGCGCCGAGCCCGTCTGCTGGGCGTCCAGGTAGTCGGCCAGCGTGCCCACCGACCTGACGTCGTCCATGTCGAGGGTTTCCCGGTCGACCGAGATCCCGACGATGTCCTCCCGGGCCATCAGCAGTTCCAGAACGGACGTCGAGTCGAGGTGGACGTCCTCGAACAGCCGGGTGTCCTCGGTCAGGCCGGTCACCTCACGTTCGAGCACCTCGCTGCGCGCCGTCTCGATGGCGGCCACCAGTTTCGCATGGTCCATCATGTCTCTCTCCTTTCAGCCCAACAACCGGACGATTTGTCACCGGGCGGGGTGCGGGGGGCTGCGGTGGTGGGTAATGACCATCGCGGCGAAGCTCGCTCCGAGACCGACCGAGATGAGCAGGTAGCGGCCTCCGTCGACAAGACGTCCCGCGTCACGCAGCGCCGTGTAGTTGACGAAGACGTCCGATGCGTAGCAGTGGCCGTGGTGCTTGACGTTGTCCATGAAGAGCTTCTCCTTCGGCACGCCGAGCTCCTTGATCGCCTCCCGCCAGCCGGACGTGTCGACGTTCTGCGAGATCACCAGGTCGAGATCGTCGAAGGCCAGCCCGGCGGCTGCCAGCGCTGATCGCATGACCTCGGCGAGGACCTGTGGGTAGCGCTTGCCGAACTGCTTGTTCCCGGCGTCGTCGAGCAGCAGCCCAGCAGCGAACTCGCCCAGCGTCCTGAGCACGTAGGAGTCGACGGAGTCCCCGGCGCCGTCGATCGCGACCACACAGGCCGCGGCCGCTTCTCCCATGATCGCTGTGTTGGGAACCAGTTGCACCATCGGGGAGGACGCCCGCTCGCCGGTCACCACCAGCGCTCTGGCGTCCGGGTCCCCTCCAGCCCTGAGCAGTTCCGCGGCAACGTCGATCGCCGCGAGGCCGCTGGCACAGTTCTGCTGGCTGAGCCCGAAGGCATCGGCGCGCCGCAGCCCGAGTTCGTCGCGGATCACCTGTGCGGCGTCGATGTTCGCCGGGGTCAGCTGCTGGATGGTGTGTGCGAAGATCACCTGGCGGATCCGGCCTGGATCATCCACACTGGACACCGCGGCACGCGCCGCAGGCAGCACGAGGTCGAACAGCCCCATCTCCGGATCGAACCGGATGTTGTCAAGGCCGAATATCTTGCGATACACCCCGACCTTCGCCCGGGTGAGACCGAGAGTGCCTGCCAGGTCGGCGATCGGGACACTCCGCTGCGGGAGGAACGACTCGATCCGCTCAAGAGTCGCGACGGAAACCGGCATACCGCACTCCTTCCGGGACCGCTGAAAACGTTGACCCAGCAAGCAGTGCCAGATGAGTCCGGCCGGAACGCGGCTCGGAGTCACACAGCACCACCGCCGAATACTCGGCGCGCCAGGTGTCGCGGTGTTCGGCGAGCTCCACCCAGACGCTTGTGCAGTAAGTGGCCGGATCACACCAGCGCACCGGCAGACCGTCGGGAATCGCATCGGCGTCGACTCTGCTGCCGGCCACCACGAGCGTCTGACCCGGTTGCCCGCCAACGAGTGCGACGATCCGATCGCGGACCGATTCGCCCGGCATGACGGTCCGCACTCCGGCGACCCGCATACCCTGACCGTGTCCAAGCAGCAGAACCGCGCCGGAGTCGACCAGCTCGTTGTCGTGCACCAATGGCAGACGAGTGGGCAAGGTGGTCTGTTCGAGCACCGCGATCATGCTCAGCGAGCTGCGACCGCTGGCATGGAACGCGGCCGCGATCCGTAGTGCGGTGAACGGAGCCGCGAGGCCCTGTTCGATGATCGCGAAGCTCAACGCCTTGCCGCCCAGGAGCTTGTTGACATACGAGGCACCGACGAAGAGCGGGTGCATGTCCGGAAGGGCATGCGCCACAATGATCAGGTCGGGGCTCGCGCCGCGCACGTCCTGCGCCTCGATCAGCTCGTCAAGCAGTTCGCGGTGGCTGACGTTCCGCCCGGCGCGCAACAGGTCTTCGTCGACCGTCAGCCCGAAGGGCGCCGCCATGTCGCGGTGCCAGGTCAGTAGATCCGGCCCGTGATCGAACCGGCGGGTCGGCGGTGCGACGACCGCGGACGCCGCGGTGATCGACACCATCAGTTGCCTGCCGGGCTGTGGTACCGGATCACCATCGCGGCGAACGTGGCGCCGAAACCGACGGACACGAGCATGTAGTGCCTGCCTTCGACCAGTCGGCCCGCCTGGCGCAACGTCGTGAAGTTGAGCAGCACGTCCGAGGCGAAGCAGTGGCTGAAGCGCGCCACGTTGTCCAGGAAGACCCGCTCGGCGGGGATGTCCATCTCCTGGGTGATCTGCCGCCAGGAGAACATGTTGACGTTGTGCGGGATCACCAGGTCGATGTCGTCGAAATCGAGTCCAGCCCGGTCCGCCGCGGTCCGCATGACGTCGGCGAGCACCCGCGGGTACTCCTGGCCGAACTGCTGCATCTGCTCCTCGGTCAACGCGATGACGTCGGCGTACTCCCCGAGTGTGCGACAGGCGTACGACAGGACCGGATGGCCCGCCCCGCCGACCGCGACAAGACAGGCGGCGCCGGCGTCACCCATGATCGCGATGTTCGGGACGAGCTGCGCGAGCGGCGTGAACGGCTTCTCCCCGGTCACCACCAGCGCGCGGGCATCGCCGCCACCATCGGCACGCAACAACTCGACAGCGATGTCGATGGCGCCCAGTCCGGCCGCGCAGTTCTGCTGTGTCAGACCAAACGCCTCCGCCCGGTCAAGACCGAGCGACTCGCGGATGACGTCCGCGGCGTCCAGCTCGGCCGGGGTGACGGCCTGGCTGGTGTGCGCGTAGATGACGTAACGAACCTGCGCCGGATCCGCCACCGCGTGCAGCACCGCGCGAGCCGCCGGCAGCACCAGGTCGAACAGGCCCATGTCAGGGTCAAGCCGTAGTGTTCGCAGACCGTGGATCTTGGCGAACAACCGCTGTCTCGCACGGCTCAGGCCTAGTCTGTCCGCCACCTCTGCCACGTCGACGGCTCGCTCGGGGTGGAAGGACTCGATCCGCTCAAGGGTTCCGACTGCCGATGCCATCCGCTTCACTCCATCCTCAGCGCTGTCAACCAGCAGTCGACGGCCTCAGCGGTCGACTCGGCGTGCGGCGCGTCCAGCATCGTGAAGTGGTTGCCGGGAACGTCGAGCACCGTGTCGGCCAATGACCATGTCGTGCGCAGGTTGCCTGACTGTCCTGTTTGGGCATAGGAGTCGCCGGCCCGCACCAGCAGGGTCGGCGCTGTGATCGGCTCTGGCCGCCAGTCCGAGAACATGCCGAGGTAGGCGCCCATCGCGATCAGCCGCAGATCGTCCAGCCAGACGTCGTTGCCGTCGGTCAGCATCTGGTGCGCTGCCGTGACCTGAGCCTCCTTCAGTTGGTCAGGATCAAGGCTGTCCAACAGCACCACCGCGTTCGCCACCACGCCGAGGTCCTCCAACCGGCGGGCTACCGCGTGCGCGATCCAGCCGCCGGTGGACCGCCCGACCAGGGTGATCGGGCGCTGCCCGGCCAGCCGGGCGACGGCCTCGACCTGGGTCGAGATCACCGCCTCCAGCGAGGCCGGTAGTTCCTCGCCGTTGGCGAACCCGAGCAGTGGCGACACCGCCGTCTTGTGCCCGGCCAGATGCGGGATCAGCCGGTCGTACTCGTGGGCACTCGCCGTAGCGACCATAGAAGGAAAGAACACCAGTACTGGCGCTTCGTCCAACGCCGGCAGGACCGGTGGTGCGGCCACCGCGCCGAACGTGGGCCGCAGTTGCCCCGCCGCACGCAGCAGTGCGGACATCTTCTCGAGTTCCCCGGTCTCGTACGCCCGCCTGTACAACGCCACAAACGTCTCTTGTGAATGATCTTTGGCGCCCTGCCCGGCCGCGCCGCGCCGCAGTTGCGCGTGGAGATACCCAGCCAGGTCGCGCACTGTCGGACTGTCGAGGATCACGGTAGGCGGTAGTCGCACACCGACCGTTTCCATCAACGCCCTGCGCAGTTCCAGTGAGGTCAACGAGTCGAGCCCGAGTTCCCGGAAGGGCCGGTCGAGTGCGACGGCGTCCGCGCTGTGGCCGAGCACGGCAGCCACGTGCGTTGTCACCAGCTCCGCCATCGACCCGACAGCATCCTTTTCGGATAGTTCGGACAGCCGCGTCCACAACGACTTCTCGACCGGCCGCGCGGGTTCGGCGACGACCCGCCGCGGCTGGACCACCGGCGGCCCTGCTGGGTCATCGATCCAGTAACGCTGCCGTTGGAAGGCGTACGTCGGCAGGTCCACGCGACGCGGATGCTGGCCGGTGAACACAGCGGCCCAGTCCACGGGAGTGCCGCGGACGTACGCTTCGGCCAGACTCGTCAACACGGAGACCGGCTCGGCACGCTTCTCGCGCAACAACGGCACAATGGTCACCCCCTCGGCGTCGGCGGCCAAGCAGTCGTGGACCACGCCGGACAATGTCCCGTCCGCTCCCAGTTCCACGAACGTGCCGACACCTTCGGCACGCAAGGTCTCGACGGCATCGGCGAACCGCACAGGCTCGCGGATGTTGTCAGCCCAGTACTCCGGCCTGCTGATCACCTCGGCGCCGGCCACTTTTCCGGTGACGTCCGACACGACTGGGATCCGCGGGGCGCCGTAGGACTGTTCACGGGCCACCTCGAGAAAGGCAGGCAGGATCTGGTCCATGGCCGGCGAGTGGGAGGCGACGTTGTGCCGTAACCGCCTGGTCTTGCGGCCGTCGTCGGCCAGTCGCCGCGCGACCTCGGTCACCACGTCCTCGTCGCCGGACAGCACCAGAGAAGTGGGACTGTTGATCACGCCGATACCAGCCCGGTCGAGCCTGCCGGCGAGCAACGGGAGCACTTCGTCCTCCGTGGCCTGTACGGCGATCATGGCACTGCCCGGCGGAAGTTGCTGCATCAACCGGCCTCGCGTGATGACAAGCGCCGCCGCGTCCGGCAACGCCAGTACTCCGGAGACGTGCGCGGCGGCCAGTTCACCACCGGAATGGCCGGCGACGAAATCGGGCCGCACACCCCAGTGCTCCAGCAGCCGGAACAGCGCCACTTCCAGCGCGAACAACGCCGAGAGAAGGTACTCGACGCCGTTCAACCGTTCCTCGGCGCCCTGCGCACCGCTGTCCGCGAACACCACTTCACGCAGCGGCAGGTCCAGGTACTTGTCCAGCACGTCACACACCGCGTCGAACGCCGCGGCATACACCGGGTACGTGTCGTACAGCTCCCGTCCCATGCCGAGGCGTTGGCTTCCCCCACCAGGAAAAAGGAAGGCCGTCTTGCCAGCCCGGCCGGCGACCCCGCGCACCTCGTTGGCGGCAGGCGAATCCGTAGCGATCGCGTCGAGCGCGCTGGCGAACTCCGCAGCGTCCCGGCCGACGATCACGGCCCGCTGCTCCAACGCGGAACGGCTGGTAGCCAACGAATAGGCCACATCGACCGGCCGAAGCGACGGATCACTGTCCAGCATGATCTGCAGTCCACGCGCCGTTTCGCGCAGGGCATCCGGGTCGCCCGCTGACACCAGCAACGGCACGACCGGACCGACACTGGTGACGGCAGGTATGTCAGGTACGTCACTGTCGTCGAGAGGCGGTTCCTCGATGATCACATGGGCGTTCGTGCCCCCGATGCCGAACGCGGACACCCCCGCGCGTCGTGGCCGCTCCGATCGTGGCCAGGCCACGGGCTCGGTGAGCAGACGCAGGTCACCCGAGGACCAGTCGACGTGCCCGGTCGGTGTGTCCACATGCAACGTGCGGGGCAGCAGTCCATGACGCATCGCCATCGTCATCTTGATGATTCCGGCGATGCCCGCGACGCACTGGGTGTGCCCGATGTTCGACTTCACCGATCCGAGCCACGCCGGCCTGCCAGCGGGCCGGTACCGGCCGTACGTGGCCTGCAACGCCTGGGCCTCGATGGGGTCCCCCAACGTGGTCCCGGTCCCGTGCGCTTCGATGACGTCCACATCGCCTGTGTTCAGCCCGGCGTCCGCCAGCGCCTGCCTGATCAACCGCTGCTGCGCCAAGCCGTTCGGCGCTGTCAGCCCGTTCGACGCGCCATCGGAGTTCACCGCCGAACCACGCACCAACGCGAGCACGGGATGCCCGTTGCGGCGGGCGTCAGACAGCCGTTCGACCACCAGGGTGCCCACCCCCTCGGACCACACCGAGCCGTTCGCGTTATCCGCGAACGCCTTGACCCGGGCGTCCGGCGCGAGAACGCGTTGCCGGGAAAACTCGGTGAACGCGAAGGGGGTCGTCATCACCATCGCGCTGCCGACGGCCGCCAGCGAGCATTCCCCCCGGCGCAGCGACTGCACGGCCAGGTGCAGGGCGACCAGCGAGGACGAACACGCCGTGTCCAACGACACCACGGGGCCCTCGAAACCGAACGAGTAGGCGATCCGGCCCGAAGCCACACTGCACTCGCTGCCGATAGCGAGATATCCCTCGACACCCTCGATCGGGGTCTTCTGCAGCCGCCAGCCGTAGTCGGCGTACATGATCCCCACGAAGACCCCGGTTTGGCTGCCGCGCAGGGACTCCGCCGGTATCCCGGCCCGTTCGAGCGCCTCCCACGTCGACTCGAGCAGCAACCGTTGCTGCGGGTCGATCGCCATGGCCTCACGCGGCGAGATCCCGAGCAGACCCGCGTCGAAGTCAGCGGCGTCGTAGAGGAACCCACCCTCGCGCACGTAACTCTTGCCGACCGCGTCCGGGTCCGGATCGTAGAGCTCGGCCAGATTCCAGCCACGGTCCGAGGGGAACGCGCCGATGCCCTCACGACCGTCTGCCACCATGTCCCACAGGTCTTCCGGCGACGACACCCCGCCTGGGAAACGGCACCCGATCCCCACGATCGCGATCGGCTCCCGGTCCTGCTCCTCGATTTCCCGGAGACGGTGCTGAGCCTGCTCCAGTTCCCTGGTCACCCGTTTGAGGTATCCCAGGAGTTTCTGTTCGTCGGCCATGAGCGAACAACTCCGTTTCGGCTTGTCGACGGCCCGGTCGGAATGGTCAGCGGGACCCCAGTTTCTGGTCCAGGTAGGCGAGCATCTCGTCGGACGTCGCGAAATCGATGTCATCCTGGGCATCGGGCGCGCGACCCCCGCCCGATCCGGGAGCCATGGTGGTCAACAAGGCCGCCAGCCGGCCCGCGAGGACCGATCGCGCTTCGTCCGCATCACCGCCGTCGCCCTGGCCGAGAGCGGCGATCGCGTTTTCCAACGCGTCGAGCGCGGCCAGTGCGACGGCGGCCGCTCCCGTGGGATCCCAGTCGATCTCCGCACCGAGATGGTCGGCGAGCGCAGCGGGGCTCGGGTGGTCGAAGATCGCCGTCGCGGACAGCCGTACCCCGGTAGCGGTGCCGAGCCTGTCGCGGAACTCGACCGCGGTCAGCGAATCGAACCCGAGTTGCTGAAAACTCCGCTCCCCCGGTTCGCCCCGTAGAGCATCGCGTTCCAGCACCTCCGCTGCCAGTGTGCGCACCACATCGAGCAGCGCCCCGCGCCGGGCACTCGCAGGCAGCTGGGACAGCCGTTCCCGCAATGCGCTGGGTGGTTGTTCGAAGTCCCCATTGGACTCCGGCCCGGCGAAGGGCTCCGATGTCGTGGCCGCGGCCGAAGGATCGGCCCGGCGGGGGGCTGCGAGTTCGGCGAGCCAGTACCGCTCGGACAGCGGCACGGGCGCCGGCAGGTCCACCGGGCGGACGTCTCGGTCGGCGAACACGGCCGCCCAGTCCACAGCCGCACCGGCCACATAGGACCGTGCCGCGAGCCAGGCAGGCGAGTCGGGGTGGCGGTCGCTCTCCGGAACAGACTTCGCACAGCCGGCCCCGGCAACCCCGTGCAGCGTTCCGGCCGGACTTCCGCCCTGGGTGAGAGCGCTCAGCGCACGGGCGAGGTGCGACCGGTCACTGGTGACGACCGCCGCCCGGTGAGCCCTGGCGGTCGCGGTCACGGCGAGGGAGAACGCCAGGTGGGACAAGTCCAGGTCGCCATGCGTGTCCAAGAATCGCCGCAGGCTCCGCGCTCGTGCCCGTAACGCGCGATCGCTGTCGCCGGACAGGACGAACGGCATCGAGCACGGCGGGTTCTTTTCACCTGCCCCCGATTCGACGGGCGGCAATTCACCCACGATCACGTACGCCTCCCCGTGTGAATCGGCACTTGGTCAAGACGGTGCCCGTCAACCGACATCGTCCTCACAGGTTGACATCGCTATTCGTAACGATAGAATCCCTGCCCGACTTTCTTTCCGACCAGCTTGCCTTCCACCATCCGCCGCAGCAGCGGTGGCGGCGCGTAGAGCGGTTCCTTCAATTCCTCGTACATGGCCTCACCGATGGCGGCAATGGTGTCCAGCCCGATCATGTCGGCCAGCACGAGCGGCCCCATCGGGTGCCCACAGCCCAACGTCATACCCTGGTCGATCTCCTCGGCCGAGGCGGCACCCGATTCCAGCATTCGGACGGCGCCCAGCAGATAAGGGATCAGCAGGGCGTTCACCACGAAACCCGGCCGGTCCTGGCCCCGAATCACTTTTTTGCCCAGCGTGCCGGTGACAAAAGCCGACGCGCGGTCGATGGTCTCCGGCGCGGTGTGCAGCGAACCGATCAGTTCGACAAGCGGCATCACCGGAGCGGGGTTGAAGAAGTGCACGCCGACCACCCGGCTGGGATCACTGGTGGCCTGGCCGATTTTCATGATCGGGATCGACGACGTGTTCGTGGCCAGAACGGCCTGCGGGTCCTTGACGATCCTGTCGATCGTGCCGAACACCGCCTCCTTGTCCACGAGGCGCTCACCGACAGCCTCCAGCACGAACTGACAGTCGCTCAGGGTGTCCGGGTCGTCGGAGAAGGAGATCAGCGCCTGCACCGCGTCCCGCTCGGCCTCGGTGATCTTGCCCTTGCGCAGTCTCCGCTCGTACGAGGACACCAGGCGCGCTCGGTCGCGGGCCGCGCTGGCGCTGCTGGACACCACGATGTTCACTTCCAGGCCGGCACTGGCACACAGATCGGCGAAACCCGATCCCATCAGCCCACAGCCGACCACGCCCACCCGCTTGATCACGGTACTCACGCCGCCTCCTCGCCAGAGCACCAACGCACCAGAGCGCCGCCGACGGACATGCCGCCGCCGAAAGCGGCCAACAGCACCAGGGAGCCGTCCTTGATCACGCCGGTGCGGACGGCGTCGTCCAGCGCGACCGGAACCGAAGCACTGCCGATGTTGCCGTACCGCTCCAGCACCCGATGTGTATGCGTTCCGGCCAGGCCGCACTGCGACGTCAGCTCGTCCAGCAGCACGCCGTTGGCCTGGTGCGGCACG
Source organism: Pseudonocardiaceae bacterium (assembly GCA_035948315.1). Lineage (GTDB taxonomy): Bacteria > Actinomycetota > Actinomycetes > Mycobacteriales > Pseudonocardiaceae > CAJCJE01. The sequence goes on from DASZJG010000056.1 coordinate 25,186, forward strand.
AAACAGTCGATCTCGTCGGCGTGGGTGCCGGCCCTGGCGAGCAGCTTCGCCAGGAATGGGGGGACGTTCTCCAGCACGAAGTCCCGTACCCCTCGACCTTGCATGGTGAAGAAGTGGCCGCCGTCGGCGATCGTCCGCGCCGAGGTCGGCGCCCTGCTGCCACCCGCCGGGACCTTGATGAGGTGTTCGGCATCGCCGCGGGTGCCCAGCTCCACATCGATGATCCCGTAGCCCTCCTCCACCTGGCCGATGACGGCCGCTCCAGCGCCGTCGCCCAACAGGATCGCGGTCCGGCGGTCGTCGAAGTCCAGGATCCTGGAGTACACGTCGGCGGCGACCACGACGGCGTGGGCGCCTGGACGGGCCGACACGAGGCTGCGGGCGAGCTCGACGCCGTAGACGAAGCCGGCACACACCACGTTGATGTCGAAGCAGGCCGCGGAGGTGGTTCCGGTCAGTTGCTGCACGATGCAGGCCGTCGGCGGCTGGGGGAAATCCCCCGTCGATGTGGCGACGATCAGGTAGTCGACGCTGCCGGCCGGCAAGCCGGCCTGGTCAAGCGCCTCCAACACGGCCTTGGCGGCCAGGTCCGAGGTCGCCTCGTGATCGGCGGCGAAACGTCTGCTCCTGATGGCGGTCTTGCGGACGATCCACTCGGAAGTGGCGTCCGGCACCTTCGCGACAATGTCTTCGTTCGACACGCTTCGCTCGGGAAGATAAGCGCCTGTTCCCAGGAATCCGACGGCTGGTCGAGTCATATGTGTCTCACTCCGTCACCTCATGCGGCGCCGGCTCCGGCGTACACACCCGGGCAATGCCCGGTACTCAGGGAGCTGTTCGCCGAGAACCAGCGTGCAACCAGTTGACATCCGCCGGACCAACCCATTTCGTCGATACAACGTTGTGCGACGAGTAATGGCTTAACGACGAATGGAACGGATGTCCCGGTAAAAAAGTAACCGGCCGATCCCCTGCACAAAAACCCCTACCGCCCCCTACTCATGTCCGACACCATTCTTGGCCTGGGCCATCGAACCCGGCGCGATATCGACTACGTCAGGTATGCGACGATCCGACGGCGAAATCGTCATCGATCGCGTCAGGGCGCAATCAGAGCAGCGACAAGATCATCTTCGGTGACCACTAGTTACACTGAGCAACGAGTGTGGCGCTCATCCACAGCAACCGCAGTTGCAGCCCGGGGATGTAGACCTGCCAGGAATTCGCGCCCAGCGGCAACCCGGCCAGGAGCGGCCCGAAGAACACCAGGTACAACAGCGGCTGAAGCAGGCCGACAACCATCCACAATGGACCACGCAACGACATCGACAGCTGGTGGCGGAAGATCAGGTAGGTGTCACGCATGGGTGTGGTCCATCCCGACTGCGGCGCGGACCGGCAGCTCAGCGGCCAGTGGGTGCCCAATGACCACGCGGAACACATCGTCCAGCGTCGGACGGCGTAGCCGGACCGAGGTCAGCGCCAGGCCCGCTGCGTCCGGCAGGCGCACCACGTCGGCCGGCATTCGTTCGCCGTCGTGCACGGCCAGCCTCAGCTCGTCGCCCTCCTGGGTGATCGTGTGCACCGCCGTGATTCATGACAAGCAGCCGGTCGCAGAGGGTGTCGACTTCGTCGAGGTAGTGGGTGGTCAGCAGCACGGTGGCGGCGTGCTCTTCGCCACCACCCGTAAGTCCACTCCGTGCACCGCCACGACCGCACCGAACACCCGCCGCAGCCCGCGCGCCTCAATCACCGCCGTCACCACCCCATCGCCACCGCGGCGACCAGGTCACGCTTGTGCGTGATCGACACCGTGACCCGGCTGACCCCGGCGGCGCTCGCCGCGTCGGCGGCCGTACCGGTCAGCTCGATGTCCGGCGCACCCGAACCGGCTTTGGTCACAACGATGTGGCTGGGCACCACGCCCTGGAACAGGCCTGTGCCCAGCACTTTGAGCACGGCCTCCTTGACCGCGAACCGCCCGGCCAGGAACTCCGCTCCCCGGCCGGGAGCCAGTGTCGCGGCGTACTCGAGTTCGGCTCCGGCGAAAGCGAAGCGCCGGAACCAGTCGCGGGTCAGCAGGCCGTCCAGTTCGCTGCGCGTGGCAAGGTCAATCCCGAGACGCATCCGCCTCGCCTTCCCGGAAGAAGTCGTTCTTCAGCAGGCCCTGGAACACCGACAGCCGGTGCAGGTTGCTCGTGCCTTCCATGAACTCGAACGCGCGCAGGTCCCGGTAGGCCTTCTCCAGCCACGGGTGCTCGATCAGCGAGGCCGGGCCGAGCAGTTCCGCGGCCAGGATGGTCGCCCGCTCGCCGAGCTGTGCGGCCCGCATCTTGACCGCGCCGATCCGGTGCTGGTTCACGACTCCATGGTCGACGTCTCGGGCCACCTCAAGGGTGGCTCGGAGAACGGCGACGACCCGATCCTCCAGACCATCCACTCTGGACTTGTCCCAAGTAGACAGTACAGGCCGGTGTGTGCGCAGGTAGTCACACACCGCCCGGGTCTGGCCGAGTGTCATGGCGGCCAGCCCAGGCCGGAACCTCAGCAGTGCGTGCAGCGCGCCGTACACACCACGTCGGCTGGGCGGACGGTGCCTGCCGAGCACCCGGTCGGCCGGGATACGGACATCGGTGAACACCAGCCGGCTGATCCGGGCGCCACGCAGGCCGACCGTCGGCAGCAGTTCGCCGTGGAAACCCGGGTCGGCCGGGTCGACCACGACCGCCTCGATGCCCCACGGTCCCGGCGCGCGGCGGCAGAACACCACGCCAACCTGGGCTCGCGCGCCGTTGCCGATGTAGCGCTTCGCGCCGTTGAGCAGGAACCCGTCGCCGTCCGGTGACGGGGTGAGTCGGGTCTCCAGCTCCAGCGCGGCCGATCCCTTGCCCGGCTCGGTCAGCCCAAAGAAAGTCCACTTAGGACCGTCGGCGATCCGGCCGAAGTAGTCCGCCCGCTGGGTGTCGTCACCGAGTTCGCGGACCACGTCGCGGGACAGCGAGGGGCCGGGCGCGGCCAGGATCGCGTTCGGGTCGCCGTGCGAGATCGCCTCCAGGAGCACCACCATGGCCGTGCAGGTGGGGTCGAATGGCTCGGCACCGGGCCGGGTCTGGAACTCCGGCGGGGTGAACACCTGGTCCAGCAAACGGAACGCGGGCAGGTCCAGGTGGTCGACGATGGCGTCGGGATCGCGGTCCAGGGCCATGCCAAGCTCGCGCAGGTCCGGGGCCACCTCCCGGCATCGCTCACGCAACCGGCGCAGCGGCTCGTCGAGCAACTCGTCGCCGGCCTGGACGCGGGATCCGAACAGCGCGGTCATGCGGCCTCCTCGTGCAGGTAGACGTTGCCGGTCACCTCGGCGAGATGCAGGTCACCGCCTGGCCCGGAGACCAGGAAGCTGCTCGCCCCCAGCAGGCTCAGCAGCAACCGCCCGGCGGCCACCAACGCCTGATGCGCCCGCCACCGCGCCGCCGGGTCGGTCACCGGCAGCGTCGCGGTCTCCCGGATCTCCAGCGCTACGTCGGCCAGCGCCGTCTGGACCAGCTGGCGGTCCAGCAACGGAGTCCCGCCCGAGGAACGCTCCGCCAGATGCGTCATGGCATGCGCGATCCCTTGCCGCAGCAGGCTGCGGTGCAGCCGAAGCAGTCCACTGGCGAACTCCGCACGCACTACCGGGTCGGCCGGCGCACCCCGCCCGACCCCCAACCCGAAGCGGGCCAGTGGGTGATCGGGGTTGTCCGGCACGGTGCCGGTGGAGCCGAGCACCACACCGGACGCGGACACGACCGGGCGCTCGCCCCCGGTCCGCCGGTGCAGCATGTCCAGGTGCGCCGCGTATGCGCTCACGGTGAGTCCTCCTCGGTCCGGCGACGCAACAACGCCGCGTGGCTTCGCCCGGTTCGCGGGTCGGTGTCGCACAGCACCAGCGCGACCTCGGTCCGGGCCCAGGTTTCGTAGCGCCGCGCCAGGTCCAGCCATACGCTGGTGCAGTAGGAGCCGCGGTCCACGCGGTGCACCGGCAGACCGGGGGCGGCGGCCGCGGCCGGGTCGGTCCACGGACCGGCCACGACAAGTGCGGGTACGCCGTCCGCCGCCCGCTCGATCAGCGCGGCCAGATCGTCCGACGCGGGCGGGATCGGGTCAAGCACCCACGGCCCGCCCGCACCCAGCACGAGCACCGCGGCCGAATCGGCCAGCCCGCCGCGGACGATCGGGTCGTCGTGACCGAAGGTGCTCTGCTCGAGCACCACCACCGCACCCTTCCGGCAGCGCCCGGACTTCGCGTACGCGTCGGCGACGCGCAGCGCGGTGAACGGGGCCCGCAGACCTTGTTCGGACACCGCGAAGTTCTCCGAACCACCGCCCAGCAAGCGGTCCACGTGGCCGCCGATGCACCGAAACGGGTACAGGTCGGACAGCCCGTAGGCCACCACGATCAGGTCTGGCGCGGGCGGCTCGGGCAACCGGCCGAGCACGTGCTCGGCCAGCTCCTGGAACGCGATGCCCGGGCCGCGCCGCAGGAAACGCTCGTCGAAGGACACTCCGAACGGGGCCAGCAGGTCGACCTGGTAGCCGACCAGCACTTCGTCCCGCACGTACGGGTTGCGGTAGCCGGCCACGAACGCGGCGGCCGACGTCAGCGACAGGGACATCGTGCTCACACGGCGACGTCGAGGTTGGCCTGCAGGTAGTCGGCCAGGGTGCCCAGCGTGCGGAAGTTGTCCATCTGCAGGGACTCCGGGTCGACCTCGAGGCCGGTGTGGTCCTCCAGTGCCATCAGCACGGTCAGCACCGAGGTGGAGTCCAGATGCAGGTCCTCGAACAACCGGGTCTCCTCGTTGGTGTCCGAGTAGTCCCGCTGCATCACCTCGGCCAGCGCGTTGGTGACAATCTTGAGAATGCTCGCTCGATCCATTACAGACGCTCCTTAAACCTCGATGAGAAACTGCTTGTCCAGCAGGTCCTCGACGGTGTCCCGCTGGCGCACCAGGTGGGCGGTGCCGTCGAGGACCAGTACCTCGGCCGGATAGCCGTGGCTCAGGAACAGACCGGGCGATGCGGACGGCCCGTAGGCGCCGGAACGCTCCACCCCGAGCAGGTCACCCGGCCGCACCTCGGGCAACGCGACCTGCTTGGCCACGACGTCGTTGGGTGTACACAGTGGACCGGCGACGTTGTACAACCGCAGCGCCGGTTCCTCGTAACGGGTCAGCGAGCGCACCGGGAAGTTGCGCTTGACGAAGCTGCCGATACCGACCGCCGCCATGTGATGGTTGGTGCCGCCATCGGCGACGACGAAACACTCTCCCATCGACTCCTTGACGTACCGGGCGCGGACCACGTACGTGCCGCACCAGCCGACCAGGTACCGGCCCAGCTCGGTGATCACCCGGCAACCCGGGTTGCGGGTGAGGAAGTCGGCCACGGCCGCGTTCACCCCATCGGCCAGGAGATCGACATCCACGTCCTTCTCGTTCTCGAAGTACGGCACGCCGATTCCGCCGCCGACGTCCACAGTAGACAGACCGAGGCCCACTTCGCCGGCCAGCTCCTCGGCCGCGGACAGGATGCCCCGGGTGTTGTCCACGACGTTCGCCGCGTCCAGGATCCGCGTCCCCATGTAGCCGTGCACACCGATCACGCGCACTCCGCGCAGCGACCGCAGGAACGACCGGGACCGCAGCAGCACCTCCTGGTCGATGCCGAACTGGCGAGGTTTGCCGCCCATGGACAGCCGCGCGCCCTTGGCCGTGAACGAGGGGTTGACCCGCAACATCACGTCCACCCGTCCGGGCACCCGCAGCCCGTCGACCAGCTTGAGCTCGTCGAGCGACTCGCAGACAATGGCGTGCAGACCAGCCTCGGCGCACGCGCGCAACTCGGCCAGTGACTTGCCCGGACCGAGGAAGATGATATCCCGCGCGTCGGCGCCCGCACGCCGGGCGGTGACCAGCTCGGCCATCGACGACACCTCAAGCCCGGCACCCAGGGAGCGCAGCACGGCACACACGCTCACGTTCGGGTTCGCCTTGGCGGAGTAGAAGACGTCGACCTCGGGCGCCAGCCGGGCGCGCAGCGAGCCGTACACATCCCGCAACACGTCGCCGTCGTAGAGGTACATCGGGGTCCCGAACTCGTCGGCCAGCTCGCCGATCGGCCGGCCCTGGACGGTGTACTCGGCGGTCATCAGTCCTCCAGGATCGTCAGCGCGGCCGTGACGGCGGAGTCCAGCTCCGCCAGGCCGGTCCGGTCGGGGGCCACGAGCATGGTGTAGAGGCGGCCGTCGAACGGCGGTTCGGCAGCCGCGTTCGCGTTGACCGTGCCGAAACATGTGACGATGACCTGTCCACTGGTCAGCAACGGGCCGAGAGCCCGGCGAACGTCGGCGAAGGTGATCGGCGCGGCCAGCCGCAGCGGGTAGTACCGGGCCAGGCAGGCATGTCCGGACGGGACCAGCCGTTCGGTCACGCCACCCTGGTAGGTCGACATGTTGAGCCGCGCGTTGATCTCCAGCACCGGGTAGAGCAGGCCGTCCGCGCCCAGGATGGCGTCCACCCCAGCCACGCCGTGGAACCCGTCGGCGAACAGCCTGGCGCCGACGACATCGACCGCCTCCCGTAGCTCCTCCTGTTGGTGGCGCGGCAGATCGACCGGCACCAGATGTCCCTTGTGGACGCCGCCTTCGGTGAGCGCCTGTTTGGCGAAGTCGAAGGTGATCGTGCCGTCCCGGGCAACCGTGAGCTGGTAGTTGAGGTCGAACCGCTTGCCCAGCCAGTGCTCCACCACGACGTGCAGCCGCCGCTCGCCGGAACGGTCCGCCCTGCGACGCACCAGTTTGGCCAGTCCGTCCACTTTGGCTCTGGTGTCGAGGACGACCAAACCCTTGCCCGAGACCCCGTAGGCGTCCTTGACCACCAGCGTGCTACCGCCCTGGTACTGCTGCAGCACAGCGAGGAACTCGTCGGCCGTCTCGCAGCAGTGGCCGGGCACCGCGCGCAGTCCACTCGCCTCGACCAGTCGCCGGCTGTAGATCTTGCTGTTGACCCGTTCGAACACCTCCGCGGTCGGCACCGCGAGTGATAGTCCGGCCTCGGCGGCGAGTTTCTGTTCTCCCTCGGAGGTGCCCATCGGCAGGAGCATCCCGCCGGTGCGGGCGAGGAGGTCGACGGTGTCCGGTGAGGCGAGCGCGTTGTCCGTTGTGGACCGTCCGGGACCGATGTTCGACGGCACCACCACTGTGGGCGGTTCAAAACCCAGGTCCGCAATATATTCCCGGAAACCCGGGTCGAGGTCGTGCGACAACACCAGGGTGTCGTCGCGTCCGGCCAGCAGGACGCCCAGCTCCTCCATCCGGTCCACCATGTCCGTGGACGCGGAGAACCCGACGCCGGGCAGCCCGACGTGCCGCCGGGCCCACTGCGCTTCGGCCTCGAAGTTGCACACCAGTACCAGCGGCGTGTCCGGGGAACCGGTCAGCGCGGACTTGATGGCACGCAGGTATTCGGTCATGTGCTCTCTCCGGTGTGCTCGACCACCATCGCCGAGTAGGTGGCGCCCAGGCCGACCGAGGTCAGCAGGTACAGGCCGCCCTCGACCAGCCGGCCCTCACGGCGAAGCGTGGCGTAGTTGAGGAACGGGTCCGCGCAGCAGCAGTGGCTGTAGCGCGCGATGTTGTCGAAGTAGACCCGGGAGCGGTCGAACTTGAGCTCCTCGATCGTGCGCAGCCACAGCAGGCGGCTGACGTTGTGCGGCACCAGCAGGGTGATGTCGTCTAGCATCACCCCGGCCCGCTCGACCGCCAGCTCGATCGTCTCGATCAGGAAGGGCGTGTAGCTGTCGTTGAACTCCTTCACCTGGTCCTCGGACGGGTACACGCCTTCGGGCAGCAGGACCTGGGTCTTGGTGGCGTACGACCGGATCACGTCCCCGCTGCCGCCCACACCGACCAGGCAGGCCGTCGACGCCTCGCCGAGGATCGTGGTGTTGTTCACCACCCGGAACTGCTTGGTGACCGGTTTCTCGCCGGTCAGCACCAGGGCACGAGCGGCCGGGTCGCCGTCGGCGCGCAGCAGCTCGCTCGCGATGTCGATCGCCGCGAGCCCGCTCGCGCAGTACTGCTGGCTCACCCCGAACGCCTCGACGTCGGTCAGGCCCAACGCCTGGCGCAGGACGTCGGCGGCGTCGATGTGCGAGGGGGTGACATCCGGGACGGTGTGCGCGAAGAGCAGGTATCGGATCACGCCCGGGTCGGGTATTGCGCGGACCACCCGCTCTCCCGCCGCAGCCACCAGACCGAAGAGGTCCAGCTCCGGGTCCTCGTGGACGCGGTCGAACCCGTGGATGTTGCGGAACATCCGCACCACGTACTTCTGCAGTCCCAAGGAGTCGCCGAGGTCCTCGATCGGCACGGACCGCTCGGGCGTGAACACCTCGACCCGCTCCAGGGTTGTGGCTCGCATGGCGTTCGACACGCTCCGCCCGGGCAGGTAGGAGCCGGTTCCCAGGAATCCGACGGCTGGTCGAGTCATGCTTCTCACTCCGTCACCTCATGCGGCGCTGACCCTGCGGAACGATTCTCCGGAATCAGCGGAAAGCGCGGGCCACAACGAACGGATGTGCCGAGTGAAAAGATAATCGCTCCGCCCGTCGCGCACATCCCCCTGCCGCCCCCTACCCACCTGCGATACCATTGCTGACCAGGCCGTTTTATCTACGCTCGATAACGACTACGTCAGGTCATCGGCGAATCCCGGATATACCGGCCAGCGGCGACATCAAAAAGGACACGCCTTTTCCTCGAAAAGTGCGAAAATGTTCACCGACATCCGTTTTCATGCCGTAGTTTCCGTCGCGCAAGAGCGCGCGGCTGCGCGTCGCGACTCGGTAGTGCTCGTCGAGCTGCCCGGCCACGTCACGGCCTGGGTCGTCACCCAACACGAACTCCTGCTACAGGTCCTGACGGACCCACGTGTCACGAAGAGCTCATGGCACTCCCTGGAGAGCATGACCACCGCAGACGGCGCCGAACACCGCCGGCTCCGGAACCTGATCGTCCAGGCGTTCACCCCGATGCTCGTCGCGGCGCTGCGGCCACGGATCGAGCGGATCACCGCCGACCTGCTCGACGACCTCGCGGCCCACCGGGAACCCGGTGACGACCTGACCACCGGCCTGATCGAGGCACACGACAAAGGCGACCGCCCGACCGGGAGCGAGCCCGTCGGCACGTTGACGATCATGATCGTCGCAGGCCACGAGACCACGCTCGACCTGCTCACCAACGCCGTGTGCGCGCTGCTCACCTACCCCGACCAGCTGGCGCTCGTGCTGGGCGGGCAGCACCCGTGGACGGCGGTGATCGAGGAGACGCTCCGCTGGGACTCGCCACTCGGCCACCTGCCGATGCGGTACGCCACCGAGGACGTCATCATCGGCGGAACCGTGCTCCCGAAGGGACAGGCGATCCTCGCCTCGTACGTCACGGCCGGCCGCTGCCCGGTGTACTTCGGCGAGACCGCGGACCGCTTCGACATCACCCGGCCGCCGAAGCGGCACGTCATGTTCGGCCACGGCCCGCACCTGGCCCGGCTGGAGGCGGAGGTCGCCCTGCTGGCGCTGTTCGCGCGGTTGCCGAACCTCGCCATGGCCGCACCGGTCGACAACCTCACGCCGATCCCGTCGATCGTCAACAACTGCGCGAGGACGCTCCCGGTGATCCTGGCGCAGTGACGTGGATGGGCAACTCCCCCGGGGAAGTTGCCCATCACCCCCTGGTCACACGCGGCTGATCCGGCCGAAGTCCCGGGGCGGCTCGGACAGCTGGGCCCACAGGCCGACAAGCCGGTGCCGCGCCGCCGTGCAGTGCACGTCAGTGAGTTCCGACGCGACATCCTCCCCGGCGTCCACGTGCGCGGCACGGCTCAACACGGTGAACATCGTCAGCAGCACTCCGGCGATGTGGCCGATCAGGCGGTGCGTCTCCTGACCACCCGGGACGGTGTCCGGGTCGGGGAAGCGCTCGGCGAGGTCTGCGCACGTGCGGCTGAGGCGACGCGTGTCGGTCACCAGCGCGGTCACGTGCCGGCAGTTGGCAGCGGACAGGCCGGCGCAGTCGACGAGGTCCGGCCATTCCCGCCACTGCCCCGTCCGCTTGCTGTGCCGCGTGAGCAGCGTTCGTCCGGCCTGGATGTCCACCATGAAGTCGACGTTGCCGGCGACCCGCAGGCCGCGGGCGTCCCGCAGGAGCCGTTCGACCGGCAGCGCGGCGGCGCCCCGGCGCCGTTTGCTCCGCGCGGTCTCCAGTCCTTCGCCGCCGAGCACGGACAGGGTCCGGTCGGCGACCTGCCAGGCCGCGACCGTACAGATGTTCTTGGCGAGTGCCTGCTCAAAACCGCGGTCGCCGTGTCCCAGCAGGCACCACCGGACAACGCTATCCATGGCGTGGATGTCGGCGATGGTCGTCGCGGTGAACCGCTGGATCTGGTCGTAGTCGCCGAGCGGGCGGCCGTCGACGGCGCGTCCCGCGACGAACTCGCGGCTGATGGCCAGGCACTCGCGGGCGATGGCCAGCGCGGGAGCCGCGTTGATCAGCAGCCGGCCCACCGATGGCGGCTGCCCGGCACCGGACGGCGCCGAGCCGAGCAGGACCTGTTCGGCCGGGACGCGGACGGCGTCGAAGCGCAGCGAGGCGTTGGGCAGGCCCCTGCTGCCGAGGAACTCGTGCAGCGGGCCGACCGTGACCCCGGGGCTCGCCATGTCGAGGAAGACCAGGCCGAGCCGGAGCCGCCCGCCGGTGTCCTGGACGGCCGCGGTCAGCACGATCACACCGGCGACCGGCGCGTTGGTGGTGAATTTCTTGGCACCGTTGAGGACGTACGCGGCGCCGTCGGCGGTCGGTGTCGCCGTGGTGTCACGCCAACTGTTGTTCTGACCGGCCGGTTCGGTGTCACTGCTCCCGGACACGGTCCCAGCGCTGACGTACTGGGCGATGAACGCGTGCAACGGACCTGGTGGCAGGATGGGAAGCAGCGCCGCGACGCCGATACCGTTCTGGACCGCGATCAGCTGCGCGATGGCCACCGAGGTGCGCGCGGCACGCTCCACCACCCGGAAGGTGTTGTAGTCCGACGCCTCCAGGCCGCCGTGGGCGGAGCCGTTACGCAACGCCAGCAGGCCGGCGTCCCGTAGGTCCTGGACGAGCCCGTCGGGCAGCGTGGCGGTGCGGTCGACCTCGTCGGGATCGGTGCCGGCGAGTGTGGCGGCCACCGTGGCCACGAGGTCGTCGCCGTCGCGTTGGTCCTCCTCCTCGTACAACGGGAAACATGGCAGCCGATGCCACGGAGTAGCTGCCGCGTCGAGGAAGTTCAGGAAGCCCGGGGAGTCCTGCGTGGCGCCGATCTCCGCCGCCGTGCCCGTGCTGGTGGATGGCATCGCTGGTCCTTCCCTGACCCGCCGATTGAGGCTTCTATCTCGGTAGTTAGCGGCCGGCCACCCCCTGTTGGCAACCGGGGATACTGCGCCGCCACCCCCTACTCACCCCGGGTCGCGCATCCGTGACTCACGGTCAGTACCCCACCTGTTGAGAAATTCCCCTGTCCATGCATGTGGCACGCACATACCGTCGTTACTGCCCGTGCGCGACACAGGACGACCAGACCAGCACGGGCTCGCGATCACGGGAGGTTTTCCATGATCACGTTGACCGAACGGGAAATACAACTAGCCGCCCGACCGGATCAGCCGAGTCCAGCTCTCCCGGACAGACGTCCCTGAGCGCACTTGTCAACGAAGCCGCAGATCAGCCACACAGGTCATGGTGGGGTTTTGGGGCAGCTCGGGCCTCGGACACGCTCACTATTCACCCGTCTCACCGGTCTGATGATTACATCGGCCGTGTGAGCGTGGTGATCGAACTGGACCTGAAGATCCAGCGCCGCATAAAGATCCATCACTTCCTGCGGCTTCCCGTGCGCCACGATCGCACCAACGTCTCCCATCGAGTCAATTCGCGCGTAGATCTCGGCAGCCTCGACCAACATCGGCGCCGGGGTCCCCTCCAACTCAGCCTGAGCCGCAGCCCGCTGTGCCTGCGCCGCATTGGCTGTGCCTGCGCCGCATTGATCGACTCCACCAACGCGACCGGATCAACACCGGCCTCGATCGCTGCCCGCAGCCGCCGCAACTTCGCCTCGGCATCGGCCAGCCGTTTATTCACCGCGTCCCGCGTGCCGAGCAACCCAGCAGGCTCACCCTGCGACGCAACAAGAGCAGCAACCGTCCGATCCACGTTGCGCGGCGCGAACAACTCCGCCAGCCAGCGGGCGATGAGGACGTCGCCGAACACTGGCGTGCAGCCATGTGGGGCAAGAAGGCCGTTCACGGCCGTCAACAAGACAGACGGCTTCGCGTGTCCGAGCCGTCCATGAACGCATTGGGCGGCTGACGATAGCCCGGCAACGCGCCTCCGCGACGGCCAACGGCTTGTTCACCGGCGCGTTACCTAGCGGGGGTTTGGCAACAGCCGCTTATTCCGGATGACGTCAATCGGTAATCCGCGGCGACTGGAATGGTCCTCACGAGCAGCGCAACGCGCATCGCACGGAGGGCCGCATGCGTTCTCTTCCTTCTCAGCGTAATCCCACGCCGACCGACGGCCAACTCGCGGGCAGGCACTTCCCAGTGCTGGTCGTCGGCGGCGGGCAGGCCGGTCTGTCCATGAGCTACTGCCTGCGAGCGCACGGCATCGAGCATGTGGTCGTGGAGGCCCATCAGGTGGGGCACGAATGGCGCGAGCGCCGCTGGGACACCTTCTGCCTGGTGACCCCGAACTGGCAGTGCCGGCTACCCGGTTTCCCTTACCAGGGGGACGATCCGGACGGCTTCATGGTGCGGTCGGAGATCCTGCGCTACCTGGAGGACTACGTCGTCCATTTTGGACCTCCGCTGGTTTCGGGAGTGGCGGTCACTCGGCTGCGGCGCGGCGTGGACGGCAGCTTCTCGGTGTCCACCACGGACGGCGAGTGCACGGCCGATCAGGTGGTCGTGGCGACCGGGCCGTACCACGCGCCGTCCGTGCCTCGTTTGGCCGAACGCGTTCCGGACGGCATCGAGCAGTTGCATTCCAGCCGCTACCGCAATCCCGGCCAGCTCCGGCCGGGCGGCGTGCTGGTGGTCGGCACCGGCCAGTCGGGCTGCCAGATCGCCGAGGACCTGCACCTGGCCGGTCGGCAGGTGCACCTCGCGGTGGGCAGCGCGCCGAGGGTCGCCCGGCGCTACCGCGGCCGCGACTGCGTGGCCTGGCTGGACGAGATGGGCCACTACGCCAAGGGGATCGACGCCTTCGACGACGCGGACGCGGTCCGGATGCGGGTCAACCACTACGTCACTGGCCGGGACGGCGGGCGCGACATCGATCTGCGCGCGTTCGCCAGGGATGGGATGCGGCTCTACGGGCGGCTGACCGGCATCGCCGACGGCACCGCGAGTTTCGCAGACGACCTCACGGTCAACCTCGACCACGCGGACGCGGTGGCCGAGGGCATCAAGGACGCCATCGACGCACACGTCGCGGCGCGGCGCATCGACGCACCGGCCGAGCCCCGGTACGTGCCGGTGTGGGAGCCGACCGACCAGCGCGCCGCGCTGGACCTGACGGAGGCCGGGATCGGCTCGGTGATCTGGTGCACCGGGTTCGCCCGGGACCACCGGTGGATCGAGATCCCGGCGTTCGACGGCCGCGGCTACCCGATGCACTGGCGGGGGGTGACGAACTGTGCCGGCCTGTACTTCCTCGGCCTGCCCTGGCAGTACAGCTGGGGTTCCGGCCGGTTCGAGGCGATCGGGCGGGACGCGGAGTTCCTGGCCGCGCACATCGACGCGGCGCGGCGGATGGCGGACGTGTGCGGCACGCTCACCGGCGCGCCGTCCCAGCTCGCCGCCGCCGTCCCGGTCGGCTGAGGAGGATGGTCATGGTTTTCGACGCGCACCGCCACATCGGCGTGCTGCCAGCGTTCCCGTTCTACGGTGGGCCGCCGGTCAACCCGGACGTCACCGCACGGGCCACGGTAAAGCAGCTCATCGCCGACCTGGACGCCGAAGGTACCGAACGCGCCCTGGTCATCCCGAACTACGGCGTGCCCGACCCGGACACGGCGTTCTCCTTCAACGAACTGGCGTTGGAAGCCGCCCAGACCGATGACCGGATCCGCGCAGGCCTGTGGGTCTCGCCCCAGCCCGGGGACGCCGGCCGGACCGGGGCCGCGCTGAAGCTGGCCGGTGAGGACGGAGTGCGCGCGCTGAAACTGAGCTTCTTGCTCGGTGGACGGGCGAGCGATCCGGCCTGCCGCCCCCAACTGGACGCGATCTTCGCCACCGCCCGGCGACATGACCTGGTGGTGCACGTGCACACCTCACCCGGCGCGGCATCCGACATCGACGAGGTCGGCACGCTCGTCGAGCGCTACGCCGACCAGGTGTCCGTCCACCTGGTCCACTTCGGTGGCGGCATGAGCGGGCACATCAAGCTGATCGGCTCCCGCTTCTTCGACTGGATCGCGGGCGGCAAGCGGGTCTACACCGATCTGTCCTGGGCGATCGGGTTCGCCCCGTACTGGCTGGCGCGCGAGATCGACCGCCGTGGCATCGGCCACGACCGGGTGCTGTTCGCCAGCGACCAACCCTGGGGCGACTTCGCGGGCGAACACGCCAGGATGACCGCTGCCGTCGGTTCGGGCGAGCTCGCCCGCCACGTCTTCCAGGACACGTTTTCCACGCTGTACTCATAGAAACGGAGAAACCCATGCCCACCGAACTGTCCGATGTCGAGCAGAAGTCGCTCACCGAGATCCCGCACCCCGCGCTGCCCGAGGGCAGCACCATCTATGGTGCCACCAAAGTCTTCCCCGACTACCAGGCGGAAAACGGGGAAACCTACTTCACGCTGGTGCACGGCATCGCGCACGAGTCGTCGGTGAGCTTCGTGGCGGTGTTGCAGGCCACCCGCGCGCTGCGCAAGGGCTTCGAGACCGCGATCTACTTCTACGGCCCCGGTTCGCTGAACTGTCTGGCCACCCGAGGGTTCCCGACAACGGGCAACTCGGCGTTCCCCGGTGAGCACAACATCAACAACCAGTTGAAGACGTTCATCGCCGAGGGCGGCAAGGTGTTCTGCTGCCGTTTCGGCCTGTCCCTGCACGGTGCCCGCGAGGAGGACCTGATCGAGGGCGTGATCCCGACGCATCCGCTGGACGTGCAGGACGCGTTGATCCACTACGCCCGCAAGGGCGCCATCATCAACTCGACCTACCAGCTCTAGGAGGCCAGCGGTGCGCGTCGACGTCGACCTGAGGATCAGCACCCGCGCGGAACTCGCGTTGCACGGCGTCCGGATGGACGCGGAGGTCCGGCGGCCGGCCGGTGCCGGGCCGAGCGACGACGGCCACGTCCTCGTGGACGGCGCCAACGCCGCGCTGCCCACCAACCCGGACAGCCCGTACCGGGTCAGCGCGGGCCGGGTGTGGCTGGGCGACCTGGACACCGGATTGAGTCTGGAGGTCGTGCGCAGGCCGCGCTTCTACGACCTGCGCACCGCCGAGGGCGTGCCCTACGAGCACATCGCCCGCCTGCACGGCGCGGACGTGCTGGCCAGCACCGTGGTGCAGACCTGCATCCGGTACGCGGAAGCGCAGCGCTGCCGGTTCTGCACCATCGAGGAGTCCTTGCGCGCAGGCGCCACGGTCGCGGCGAAGACCCCGGCGCAGCTGGCCGAGGTCGCCGAGGCCGCGGTGCGCCTGGACGGGATCCGCCAGCTGGTGTTGACCACCGGCACCACCACCGGGCCCGACCGGGGCGCGCGGGCGCTCGCCCGTTCGGTGCGCGCGGTACTGGCGGCGGTACCCGGCCTGCCCATCCAGGTGCAGTGCGAACCGCCAGCCGAACTCCGCTGGCTCCGCGAGCTGCGCGACGCCGGGGCGAGCGCGATCGGCATCCACGTGGAGTCCTTGGACGAGGCGGTCCGGCGTCGCTGGATGCCGGGCAAGTCCACGGTGCCGATGGCCGAGTACGAGGCGGCCTGGGACGAGGCGGTGCGGGTGTTCGGCCGCAACCGCGTCTCCACCTACCTGCTGGTCGGGCTCGGCGAGGATCCGGACGAGCTGATCGCGGGGGCGGGACGGCTGATCGAGCGCGGCGTGTACCCGTTCGTGGTGCCGTTCCGGCCGATGCGCGGCACCCTCGCCGCCCGGGACGGCGTCCCTGCCCCCGATGCCGCGCTGCTGCGCCACGTCACCACTGGCGTCGCGGCTCTGCTGCGAGTTGCTGGCATGCGCGGGGCCGACCAGCAGGCGGGCTGCGCGGCCTGTGGTGCGTGCAGCGTGCTGCGTTCGGCGGGAGGCTGACATGCTCCTCGACGGCAGCCCGGCCGTGCCGGTCCTGGACGGCGCGGAGGACATCCTGGCACTGCTCGGCGACCGCAACACGCTCGCCCGCCGGTCCGCGTTCCGCCTCTCCCCCGCTGGATCGTCCGCCGAGCTGGCCGCCTACCACCGCCTGCGGCACCAGGTGTTCGTGGAGGAACAAGGTCTGTTCGACGACGACCGCGACGAGCGCGACGACGACCCGCGCACCGTCGTGCTGCTGGCCCGCGACCCGGCCGGTGCGGTCGTCGGCGGGGTGCGGCTCGGACCCGTGTGCGAGGGCCCGGACCTCGGCTGGTGGCAGGGCGGCCGGCTGGTGGTCGCGCCCGGTGCGCGCGGAACACATGGCATCGGCGCCGCGCTGGTGCGGGCCGCCTGCGCACGGGCCGAGCAGGCCGGCGCGCTGCGGTTCGACGCTACGGTGCAGGCGCGCAATGCCACCCTGTTCCGGCGGCTCGGCTGGCAGCGCGTGCGTGACGTCACCGTCGTCGGCGCCCCGCACGTACTGATGCGATGGCCGATCGGACGCATCGCGGCGCAGGCCGACGCGTGCAAGGCCGCGCTCGGACCGTTGCTGGCCCGATTCGGTGGACCTGCCGCACTCGGTGGCCCCGGTTTCGTCGGCGACGACGGCGCGCCGGTGCCCGGCACCGACCTGATCGCCGCGTGCGACGCGATCGTGCCCGCGATGGTGGAGCGTGATCCGGACTGGGCGGGCTGGTGCGCGGTGCTGGTCAACGTCAACGACCTCGCCGCCATGGGCGCCACTCCCCTCGGCCTGCTCGACGCGCTCGGCGCCCGCGACGCGGCCCAGGCCGCGTCCGTGCTCAATGGACTCAAGCGCGCCGCCGACGCCTACGGCGTGCCGGTGCTCGGCGGGCACACCCAGCTCGGCGTCGCGCCCGCGCTGTCGGTGACCGCGCTCGGCCGCACCGCGCACCCTGTGCTCGGCGGTGGTGGCCGGCCCGGCCACCAGGTGCGGCTCACCGTCGACCTCGGCGGCGGCTGGCGTCCCGGATATGACGGCAGGCAGTGGGATTCGACCAGTCACCGCACGTCCGGCGAACTGCGCGCCATGCTCGGCGCGGTCGGCATGGCGCGACCGGCCGCGGCCAAGGACGTGTCCATGGCCGGGATCGTGGGCACGCTCGGCATGCTGGCCGAGGCCGCCGGCTGCGGCGCGGTACTCGACGTCGCCCGGATTCCGCGTCCGGCGAACGCGCCGATGGGCGACTGGCTGACCTGCTTCCCGGGCTTCGGCATGCTGACCGCGGACCAGCCCGGCGCGCCCGCGCTGCCAGCGGGCCCGGCGACCGATGCCGTGTGCGGGGAGTTGGTGACTGGACAGGGCGTGCGGCTGCGGTGGCCGGACGGCGAGACCACCGACGCGATCACGGCGACCGTGACCGGATTGGGGGAAGCATGAGCACCGTGCGGATGGCGGCCGCCTCGGCTGAGTTCGGTCGCGACCTCGATGCCGACTTCGACACCGTCGAACAACTGATCAAGCAGGCGCGGGCGCAGGACGTGGCTCTGCTCGCCCTGCCCGAAGCATGCCTCGGTGGCTACCTGCTCAGCCTGGATGGCGCCGACCCCGGTATCGACCCCGGTCCGCCCGCGCTGTCGGCCGACGGACCGGAGATCGCCCGGCTGGTCCGGCTGGCCGAGGCCATGGTGGTGATCGCCGGATACTGCGAGTCCGACGGCGCGACCCGCTACAACAGCGTGGTCTGCGTCAGTGGGGACGGCGTGCTCGGCAACCACCGCAAGGTGCACCAACCCCTGTCCGAGGACGCCTCGTACGCATGCGGCGACGGTTTCCGGGCGTTCGACACGCCGGCCGGCCGACTGGGCATGATGATCTGCTACGACAAGGCGTTTCCCGAGTCGGCGCGAGCCCTCGCGCTGGACGGTGCCGAGATCGGCGTGTGCGTGTCGGCATGGCCGGGTGCGCGCACCAACCCCGCCGCCGATCTGGCCCAGGACCGGTGGAAGCGGCGGTTCGACCTGTTCGACCGGGCCCGGGCGTTGGAGAACCAGATCGTGTGGCTCTCCGCCAACCAGTCCGGGCGGTTCGGCTCGCTACGCTTCGTCGGCAGCGCCAAGGTGGTCGACCCGGGCGGTGAGGTCGTCGCGGACACCGGAGTGGACGCGGGCCTCGCGGTCGCCGAGATCGACGTGGCCGAGGCGCTGGCGACCGCGCGCCGGGCCATGGGACACCTGCGGGACCGCCGCCCGGACGCCTACCCGCCCCTGTCCGACCCCCTGGGAGCAGCACGCAGATGACCGCAGTGCGGATCGCGGCCGTGGCCGCACACTTCGGCCGCGATCTGGAATTCGACCTCGCCCGCATCGGCAAGCTGATCGACGACGCCCGCAAGGAGCGTACCGACCTGCTGGTGCTGCCGGACGCGGCGCTCGGCGGCTACCTGGCCGACCTGCGCCGCCCCGATCCGGACGAGTTGCCGCCCGCGCTCGCGCCGGACGACCCGTTGCTGCGCAAGGTGGCCGATCTGGCCGGTCCGATGGTGGTGTGCCTGGGCTACCGGGAGGACGACGGCGCCGAGCGGTACAACGCGGCGGTGTGCCTGACCGGGGACGGCTTCCTCGGCAGGCACCGCAAGGTGCACCTGCCCGCGGGTGAGGCGGCGGCCTACGCGCCGGGTGACCGGTTCGCCGCGTTCGACACCCCGGTCGGTCGGATCGGCATGCTCATCGACTACGACAAGACCTTCCCGGAGGCGGCCCGTGCGCTGAGCCTGGACGGCGCCCAGATCCTGGCCTGCCTGTCCGCGTGGCCGACCAGCATCACCAACCGCGCCCCGAGGATGGCCCAGGACCGGCAGGCCCGGTTGTTCGACCTCTACGACCAGGCGCGTGCCGCCGAGAACCAGGTCGTGCTGGCGTCGTCCAACCAGACCGGTGCCCTGGGCGGCATGCGCTTCCTGGGCCAGGCCAAGGTGGTCGGCCCGGGCGGTGACATCCTGGCCAGAACCTGGTCCAAAGCCGGGCTCGCGGTGGCCGCCCTCGACGTCGCCGCCGAAATCGAACGAGCCCGGCAGACCCTGTACCACCTTGACGAGCGCCGCCCCTCGGCGTACCGGGAGGACCCCTGATGCGGATCGCGCTGCTCAGCTACTCGACCAAACCGCGCGGCGGCGTCGTGCACACCCTGCACCTCGCCGAGGCGCTGGCCGAGGCCCGGCAGGACGTGACCGTGTGGACGCTCGGCCGCGGCGGCGACGCCGGGTTCTTCCGGCCGGTGAACCCGTTGGTGCGGCAGCGGATCGTGCCGTTCCCGGACGGCCCCGACGGCGAGGGCGTGGGGGCCAGGGTGCTGCGGTCCATCGCGGCGCTGCGCGCGGAGTTCGATCCGGCGCCCTACGACATCGTGCACGCCCAGGACTGCATCAGCGCGAACGCGGTCGACCGCTGCGTACGGACCGTGCACCACATCGACCACTTCACCACACCCGAACTGGCGGCCTGCCACGAACGCGCCATCGTCGAGCCCCACGCCCACGTGTGCGTGTCGTCCACTGTGGCCGATGAACTGGCCCAGGGCTGGGGTCGCAAGGCCGAAGTCATCCCGAACGGCGTCGCCTACGAGCGCTTCGCCCACACCGATCCCGAGGACCGGGCGCGCTGGCGCGGGAGACTCGGCCGGTACGTACTGGCGGTGGGCGGGATCGAACCACGCAAGGGCTCGCTCGACCTGATCGAGGCGTACGCGCTGCTGCGCGCGGCCGAGCCGGATGTGCGGCTGGTGATCGCGGGCGGCGAGACGCTGTTCGACTACCGCGACTATCGTGCGAGCTGGGACGCGCGGGTCGCGTCCCTGGGCGTCGAGCCGACGGTGCTGGGACCGGTGCCGGACGACGAACTGCCCGCTCTGGTCGCCGCCGCGGGCGCGTTCGCCTTCCCGTCGGTCAAGGAGGGTTTCGGCCTGGCCGCGATGGAGGCGCTGGCCGCGGGGGTGCCGCTGGTGGTCCGCGACCTCCCGGTGCTGCGGGAAGTCTTCACCGGCGCTGCCAGGTTCGCCGACACGCCGACCGCCCTCGCCGAGCAACTCCTCGCCGCGCTCACCGACGACGCCTCCGCGCGCCGGGCGGCCGGGCAAGAGCTTGCCGCCCGGCACACCTGGGCCGCCGCAGCGCGACGGCACCTCGACTTCTACGCGCGGCTGGCCCAATCGCACAGTCGGCGTGCGCGCACACCCCAACGACCCGACCAGCTCGCTGAAGCCGCCGGGCAGCCACACGACTGACGGTCGGATTGT
Source organism: Pseudonocardiaceae bacterium (assembly GCA_035948315.1). Lineage (GTDB taxonomy): Bacteria > Actinomycetota > Actinomycetes > Mycobacteriales > Pseudonocardiaceae > CAJCJE01. The sequence continues at coordinate 45,877 of DASZJG010000056.1, forward strand.
CACGGCCAACCAGGCGACGCTGTCAACCCCAAGACTGCCGTGCACGGGCTGATCGCGTTCGAAAGCTCCATGCGCCACCGTCGGCGACGTGGAAGGGTTCAAGCCCTTGACGGCCGCAGCCGGCCGAGAAGACGCGGCAGCGCAGCAACGATCCCGTCCTCACGGACGCAGAGAGCCCGGGTCGCGCCGGGGCGGCGTGCGGAATCCGTTCTGCCGTGCCCGGCGCGTTACGGACGTTGCCGTTTCGTCGAGCACCCGCCAACGGGAAGACAGCGACGCCGGCCGATCACGCTCAGGTGATCGATGAACCGGCACCCGATCGAGTTCGATCAATGCCGCGTCTCGTTCCTCCTTCGCGCGATTGGCGTGAACACCGCGGCGGCGAGCAGTTCGCGGTGACCACCCAACGGACGGCGCTCGTCGAGACCCTCAGTGACACGCCGATGTCACCCTCGATGGGCACCACCATGATCTGCAGTGCCGCTATCAGCAGCACCCCGTCGGCGAGCACGGGCAACAGCAGTCGGGGTCTGCCACCGCCGGAGTCGGTGACCAGCGGCTATTCCCTTCGCCACACGTCGGTAGTCGGATCAGTCAGGTCACTGACGGGTGAGGACGACTGACCGAACAGGAACGTCAGCAGGTACCCCGCCCCAGGGCCGCGCGGCAACCGGGGAGAATCGATCGGGGGCGTACCGGGCGCTGATCATCATGTCGCCGTCACAGCTTGCTCGCGCCGCCGAGGCTGGGGTGCGATGCGGGCGGCAGTGCTACCGCTGGCGCCACATGGCGCGGACCCGCTCGGCCGTTGCGGCGGCCTGCCTGACTCCGGCCTGTCGGGCCGGCTCCCAGGCGGCCGGGTCGCCCACGTTGGGGCCAAAGGCTTCCAGCGCAGCCCGGTCGGGGTTGATCGTGATCACCGTGTTGGCGTTGACCGCGGCGAGTTCCCGTTCGAGAGGCTCGCGGGGGAACAGGTGCGCCAGCGGTTCGACGACGACCAGCACCTCGGCCCCCGTGACAACGTCGGCGTTGGTCGCCGACGGGATACCGCCGTCCATGTACCGCCGCCCGTTGATGGTGATCGGCGGGGAGACGAGAGGCAGCGCGGTGCTGGCCGCAACGGCGGCCAGCAGCGGTGCGGCACTGGCGCGGTCCCAGACCATCAGCTCACCGGACTCCGTGTCGACCGCGGTGATGCGCAGATCGCGGTTCGGCCATTCCCGGGCGGTGATCAGCATGCCCATCACCGCGATGTGCGCCTGTTCGGTGATGGTCTCGGCGGCGAGCGCGAGCTGGCCGACCTTGCGTCGGGCGGCCTCCGGTTCCAGGCTGGTGTCGCGGAGCGTGCTGAACATCTCGGCCATCCGGTTGGAGTCCGGCTCGGGCGCGGAGTCGCGTTGAACGCCGCCCGAACCGGCGGGGGCCGCAGGGCCGGCGGACGCGTCGAGATCCTGGCCGGTGGCGAGCATCGTGCCGACGATCGAGCCCGCCGAGGTGCCGACGATCACGTCGGCCTCGGCCAAGTCCACCCCTTCACGACGCAGTCCGCTGGCAAGCCCGGCCATCCAGGCGGTGCCGACGACTCCTCCGCCAGCCAGGACCAGGGCTCGTTGTGTGTTCGTCATATTCAGCCTCTCGCATTGCCATGGTTCTTCCTCCAGGTGCAAATCGACCACGCGGCACCCGTTAGGTGTGTGGCTGGAGGTATTCGAAGACGGAGCCGTCCGGGTGGCGAGCGACGATTCTCGTGCCGTTGGGTACTTCCGTCGGTGCTTCCAGCACCTCGGCGCCCGACCCGTTCAGGACCGTGAGCACGGAGTCCACCGAGTCGACGATGACGGTCGCCATCTGTGACACGTACTTTTCCATTGGCCCGGAGTACAGCAGAAACGGCCCCACCAACGCCAACTCCAGATCACGGTAGGGGAACCGTCTGACTTCCACGTCTCCGGCCAATTCACGATAGAAGGGAATGGCAGCCTCAAGGTTCTCGACTTCGACGTCTGCGATCATCGCTCGAATATTGCTGCTCACGCGACTCTTCCTTTCGTTGTTTCGTCGTGGTCAGACCTGGATCTGTCCGCCGTCGACGAAGTGCTCGGCGCCGGTGATGAACGAACTCTCCGGCCCGGCAAGGAAAGCAGCCAGCGCGGCGACCTCCTCGGGGCGGCCCATGCGGTGCAGCGGTAGTGGCGCGGCCAGCACTGTGTGGAAGTCGTCACTGCTCTGGCCGAGCCTGGCGGCCAGAGCGTCGATCGCGGGGGTGGCGATGGGTCCAGGCGTAATGACGTTGACGCGTACGCCACGCGGGGCCAGCTCCGCGGCCCACGTCCGGCCCAGACTGCGCACGGCTGCCTTGGACGCGGCGTAGACGCCCATCCTGTCGACGCCCTGATGGATGGTGGAGGACGCCAGCAGGATCACCGACGCCGGCGTGGCGAGCAGGGGCAGCGCTTTCTGCACGGTCAGCAGGCTGCCTTTGGTGTTGACGCCGAAGACGTGGTCGAACTGCTCTTCCGTGACGTCCTGGAGGCGGGCCCCGTCGCCAAGTCCGGCGTTGGCCACCACCACGTCCAGTTGTCGCCCGTCACCGCGGATGACGTCCATGACCCGGTCGAGGTCGGCGGCCCGCGAGACGTCGCAGGGCACGGCGACCGCGTCGGGGCCGATGTCGTCGGCCGCGGCTTCGAGCTCGTCCTTGCGCCGGCCGGTGAGGTAGACGCGGGCGCCGTCATTGGCGAAGCGCTGGGCGATCGCCCGTCCGATACCGCTGGAGGCTCCGGTGACCAGGGCCGTCTTTCCGTCCATGGGGGGGCATGGCAGGTGTCCTTTCGATGGTGCTCGGTTGCGTGGGTAGGGGTCCACGGGTGACTTGGGGTCGGAACCCGCCCGTCGGGAGCGGTCAGGTGCTGGCGTGTCTGCCAAGATTCTTGACTGCCTCGTCCAGAACATAGCCGATTCTGGACGAGGCAGTCAAGAACCTGTATTCTCGGGGCATGGCGAGACCGCGAAGCTTCGATCAGGACGAGGTCCTGCGCGTCACGCGAGACCTGTTCTGGTCGGCCGGGTACGCAGCCGCGCGGGTGGACGACATCGCCGCCGCCACCGGCCTGGGAAAAGGCAGCCTCTACGGCGCCTTCGGCGACAAGCACCAACTGTTCCTGCGGGTCTTCGACGACTACTGCGCCGGCGTGACCGAGGCCGTGCGCCGGGCGCTCGACGGCCCGGACGCCGGAGCCTACGAGCGGCTACGCGCACATGTGCTGGCGGTGGCGGAGGCCACTGCGGCGGATGACCGCCTGCGCGGTTGCCTGCTGGCCAAGGGCACCGCTGAGCTGTCCGAGCAGGATCCGGCCGTCGCGGCACGGGCGCGCAAGACACTCGACGACCTCGACCAGTTGATCTCGTCCTGCGTCGCGGCAGCGCAACGTGCCGGGGACATCAGCCCGGAGCAGGACCCCGCCCGTCTCGGCGGGCTCCTACTGGCTGTGCTTCGCGGGATCGAAGCACTGGGCAAGGGCGGTCGCAGCCCGGACTCACTGCGCGCGATCGCCGAGACCGCACTGGCGGTCCTGCCCCGGCCCTAGTCGGGCAGTCAGCCACTATTCATCAGCGAAATCGGGGGGACGGAGCACGTTATAGGCTGATGAGCGCGGGCGGGCAAGCCGTATGCGGGAGAACCGCACGTGCGGATTGAAAGGGGAATGGGGAACCGGGTCCGTCAGGACACCGCGCCCCTGACTACCAATGGCTGAGACACCCAACGAAGCACCGCGCTGGCTCAGCCAGGAAGAGCGCCTGGCCTGGATCGCCCCACAGTTCGGCTCGCTGGGCGCTCACCACGCCATCGTCGGCACCTCGATGGCCGGACAGTTGTGCCAGGTACTCGAAATTGGGACGGGGTTGTCACGACGGTTCATCAAACCGCAGCGTCCGTGATTTACGTCGCCACGCCACCAACAACCGCCATGGAAACTACAACTGGCGCCCGCTCGGCTCGTACCGAAGAGCGTCCGGCAGCAGGTAGTTGGGATCCAGTTCTCGGCGCCCGGCCAACACGTCGATCGTCGTGAGCACGTCACGCGTCGTGGCGACGTCGTGTACGCGCACGATATTTCCCGATGTCGCGGAGAGGTGGGCGATGGCCGCGAGCGTACCTACGTCACGTCCGCGCGGCGGCCTTTCCAGGATCGCGCCGAGGAAGTCCTTACGCGACAGCGCGAGAAGCATCGGCCTGCGCAGCGCGCGCACCTCTTCGATGCGCCGCAGTATGGCTACCGTCTGGTACGGCGTTTTCGTGAAGTCAAGGCCAGGATCGACGATGATCGACTCCCTCGGCAGTCCGCGCTGGACCGCCGTCTCAGTCTTCGACATCAGGAAGCTCACCACGTCGGAGGTGACATCGTTGTAGAGGTCCGGTTCCTGCAGGCGTGACTTCGGTCGGCTTCTGGTGTGCATGATGACGAGCGCGCTTCCGGTTCCCACACAAAGGTCGACGATCTCCGCGGAAGCCAGGCCGCTCACGTCGTTGAGGATGGACGCGCCGGCCGACAGCGCCGCCCGCGCGACGGGAGGCTTGTAGGTGTCGACGCTGATCACGATGTCGGGATGCTGGGCATGCAACCACTCGATGATCGGAACAATCCGGTCGACCTCCTCGGCAGACCCGATCTCTGGCTGATCAGTTCTCGCCGACTGTCCACCGACATCGATGATGTCCGCGCCGGCGGCCACGAGGTCGTTGCACAGCTCCAACCGTTGTTCAAGCGATTGATGGGTCGCCGCATCGGAGAACGATTCGGGACTGGCGTTGACGATACCCATGATCAGAGTGCCGCTCACGACCAAGTCGCGTCCCTTGATCAGCAGCGTCGGCGAGGTGCCGACAGCACCGGATCCCGTGATCGAGCGCCCGGTTGGTGGCCCGGGGTGGTTGGCGGAGGTCATGGCGTCGATATCGCAGGCCTGCGGAGCGCGTCAAGGCGGGTGCTGATCGCGTGTTGGGTGCTGACCGAGGTCCAGTTGCGCGTGATGCCGTCATCATCTCCGGCACTGCCCCCGAGTTTGTCGTGCACCGGCCTATGGAGCTGGCATTTCGTGAATGCGGATGCTTCGATCGGAATCCCCCTCGTCCGCCATGCTTCATCGACGGCATTGTCCAGGCTGCCCCCGACGACATGGCGCAGCCAAACGACGACAGCACCGGATCGTTCGTCGATATCGAGCATGTCGTCTCCGATCCCGCGCACGGCTACTGAGATGAACTCCGCGAGCAGTTCATTGACGATGCGCAACGCGTCGGCGGCCGGTGATGGCAAGTAGTCCTCTGGCGCCGTCTCACTACCGCCGCCTTCCTTACTGTGAACCGATACCAACTCAACATAGCAGCTACTATAGTCGCCGGTAAAGACTGTCTCGGTACAGTTGATCATCCTGGTGCGCTCGGCCGAACACGTACCCGCCGCCGTGTATCCACAGCAGTGCCGGTGCGGCGCACGAAGTCGTGGCGCCCCCTGAACAGCCTGACCGAGATTGCTGGACCGAGTGGCACCACAGTCAGATCCGACGGTGGCCGACGGCGGGACACGGCGTCGAGACGGCGCAGCAGCCGCAGCGTTGTCGCTACGCCGAGATCGCGGGGCATGTACCAGGCGTGGCGGCGAAGGTCGGGGTGGAAGCTGGACACGGTCGGTTCCCCTGTTTCGTGGCGTGGGCCGGCACCATGTCGTCCGGTGGACGGGCGACTCCGGTCGGTGAGTTCCATCAGGACGTCGACGCCTGGAACTGCTCGCTCACCTGGCCCCCGGTAGCCGGTGTCCGGCCGTGGCGCATCGCGACGGCGACCACCAGGCCGAGCACTGCCGTGGCGGCTACCCACCCAGAAGATTCCGACGAAGCCGTGCCAGGTGGTCAGGGAGCTCTGTGCGGCCAGGTTGAGGGTCTTGACCACCTTGCCGCCCGCGGTCACCGTGATGATCAGCGGGTTGGCGTTGATGAAGGCGGTCACGACGGCGGTGGCGAGCGCGGTGGACAGTGCGCCGAACACGGCGAGCATGCCCGAACTGATGCCCTGTTGGCGGGGCGGCACGGCGTCGACGATCAGGTTCGGCACGCACGCGTAGATCGCGCCGAAGCCGAGGCCGAACAGTGCCGAGGACAGCGCGTAGAACCACACGCCATGCTGGGAGGTGGTCAGCAGCGACACCGCGGCCAGTCCGAAGGCGACGAAGGCGACGATGACCGGTGTCCTGGCGCCGATCCGTGTTGCCCACCAGCCCGATGCCGGGCCGGAGGCCATGCTGAACACTCCCTGGAACAAGGTCGCGTGGATCGCCACGCCGATCAGGCCGACGCCCGCCGCGTAGGTCAGACCATCGTTGAGGCCGACGTGCAGCGCTGCCGTGCTCGACCGGTAGACACCCTGGGCCAGTTGGGCGGCGGTGGGCGTCTGCAGCATCAACGGCAGCGCGTAGGCGATGGTGGCGATGGCCGCGGTGCCGAGGAAGTACACCACCACGGTCGTGGTGACCTTGGCGCTCAGCAGCAGCCGAACGTCGATGATCGGTGTCGCGGTCCGCCGTTCGACGGGTACGAACACGATCAGCAGGACGAGTCCGGCCGCGAGGCTGGCCAGTGCTCTGGGCGCGGTCCAGCCCCAGGCGGACCCGTTGCTCAGGTACAGCAGGCACAACGTGACACCGCCGCACAGGAGCAGCGCGCCCAGCACGTCGAGCCGTTGCCGCACACGCAGTGTGGTCTCCGGAACGAACGCAATCACCAACACCAGGGTGACCGCGCCGTAGGCGGCGAGGAACCAGAAGATCGGGTGGTAGTCGCCACCCCCGGTCAGGGAGCCCGCGATCAGCGGCGCCACCACGGCTGACACACCGAAGCCGGTGGCGAGCGCACCCAACGCGACCGGCACGTACCTGCGCGGCAGCAGGTCTCGGAACACGCCGTATGACACCGCCACGTTGCCGAGCGAGAGGGCCTCGAGCGCCCTGCCTACCAGGAACAGTGCCCAGTTTCCACTGAGCACGCAGACTATCGAGCCGATCACGAACACCGCGCCACTGACCAGCAGCACGCGCTTCTTGCCCCAGAGGTCTGAGATCTTCCCGGCCAGGGGTGTCGCGAAGGCGCCGACCAGGCCGTAGATCGTGGTCATCCAGCTGACGTTCGCGCCGACCCCGGGAAAGTGCGGTGCGATGAGCAGCGCTGCCGGGCTGACCATCGTGTATTGCAGGGTGGCGATCTCGCTGAACAGCACGATGACGACGATGACCGTCCAGGTTTTGAGCTTCCGCGAGTCGGCGAGCCGCCCGGTGCCGATCTCTGGTGCTGGTGCGTGCACGGCCATGGCACGAGTACAGCACATGTTATATGTAATATAAAATACTCGGCGCTAACATCCGTTGAGTGACCATCTCCGGCTGGGTGAGCGATCCACTGGCGCCCCGGCTCCGGCAACGGTTTGTTCCCGTGGACAGATCGCGGCTCGCGATGTTGTTCCGGCGACCAGTCGGCTGGTTGATGGCGATACTGGTAGTGCTGTCGGTGCTGCAACAGCCCGGCCGTACCACCTTCGACACCAAACTCGACCTGACCATCGACCCCGCCGCGTTCTTGGCCCAGGCGCTACACCTCTGGGATCCGCGGGTCGACGCGGGCGAACTGCAGAACCAGGCGTACGGCTACCTGTTCCCGATGGGGCCGTACTTCCTGCTCACCCGCGCGATCGGACTGCCCACCTGGCTCGCTCAGCGGCTGTGGTGTGCCGTGTTGCTGTGTGGCGCGTTCGGTGGCGCGCTGCTGCTCGCGCGGGCACTGCGCATCGGCACCGAGCGGTCCCGGCTGATCGCGGCGCTGGGCTACGCGCTCGCCCCGCGTGTGCTCACCGAGATCGGTCCACTCTCGGCGGAAATGCTGCCGCAGGTCCTCCTGCCCTGGGTGCTGCTGCCGCTGGTGCAGACCTCGGACCACCGCACGCCGCGCCGGGCCGCGCTGCTCTCCGCGCTGGCGGTGCTGGGCATGGGCGGGGTCAACGGGGCGATGGTGGTGATGGCGCTGGTGCTGCCCGCGCTGTGGCTGGTGACCCGGCGGTGGACTCGGGCACACCTGCGGCTCGTGCTGTGGTGGTGCGGCGGCGTACTGGCCGCGACGTTGTGGTGGATCCTGCCGCTGCTACTGCTCGGCAGGTATTCGATGCCGTTCTTGAACTACATCGAATCGGCGGCGAACACCACCGGTCCGGTGTCGCTGTTGGAGGCGTTGCGCGGCACGGATCAGTGGGTGGCCTACGTCAACACCGGCACGCCGTGGTGGCCCTCGGGTTGGCTGCTGGTGGACAACCCGCTCCTGATCGCGGTCACCGGACTGGTCGCCGCGCTCGGACTGTACGGGTTGTGCCGGGCCGGACTGCCGCACCGGCGGTTCCTCGTACTCGCGGCGGTCACCGGCCTGACCCTGTTGACCATCGGTCATGTCGGCGCGCTGGACAGTCCACTGGCGGCCGAGGTCCAGCACCTGTTGGACGGACCACTCGCGGCACTGCGCAACGTGCACAAGTTCGACCCGGTGCTGCGGCTGCCGCTCATGCTTGCCTTCGGGCACGCGTTGACCGGGATCCGGAAGCCGAAACGGCACGACCTCGGGGCGGCGATCGGGATCGTGCTGGTCCTGGCGATGGCGGCACCGGCCTGGCTGGGCACGCTTCGTTCCGGCACCGGCGGAGATGAGGTGCCAGGCTACTGGAACACGGCCATGTCCTGGCTGGCCAGCACCGATCCGTCCGGCCGGACGCTGCTGTTGCCCGCCACCGGCTTCGGTGAGTACACCTGGGGCACGACCGACGACGAGCCCGCGCAGGCGCTGGCCGATTCGCCGTGGGCGGTGCGTAGTCAGGTCCCGCTCGGGTCGGAGGGCAACACGCGCCTGATGGACGAGGCAGACGCCGCCGTCGAGGACGGTCGGGGCGCACCGGGCCTCGCCGATCTGCTGGCGAGGTCCGGCTTCCAGTTCCTCCTGCTGCGCAACGACATCGACCGCTCGTCGACCAGCGCTCCCCCGGCCGACGTGCTGCGCGCCGGTCTGGCGGCCTCACCGGGTATCCAGCAGGTGGCGAGCTTCGGGCCGCTGGTGATCTACCGGGTCGAGCGGTCCGTCCCGCTGGCCACGACCGTCGACGAGCGGGACGTCGCGACCGTCAGCGGCGGGCCCGAGTCGTTGCTGCCGCTGCTGGATGATGGCGCGCTGGCGCCGAATCAGCCGACCGTACTCACCGGCGACGGCGGGTCGCCCGAGGGGCCGGTGTTCGGCACCGACGGGCTGCGCAGGCAGGAACGGAACTTCGGCCAGGTGCGCGACGACCTGGGCCAGACTCTGACCACGTCCGCGGCTCCCCGGCTACCGAGGGCCGCATCGGACATCCTGCCCTTTCCCGGCGCCGGACATCAGACTGTGGCCACCTACCAGGGCATCGCTGACGTCACCGCGTCCACCTCCGCCTCCTACGCCGACGCGGTGAGCGGCTCCGACCCGTCTCACCAGCCCTTCGCCGCGCTGGACGGCGATCCGAGCACCGCCTGGTACTCCTCCAGTTACAGCGGCCCGGTCGGCCAGTGGTGGCAGGTGGAGCTCGCCGCGCCGACCGACGTCGACCGAGTCTCCCTGTCCTTTGTGGACGATCTACGGGTCGGCTGGCCGGTGACCAGGGTCCGGATCACCACGGACGCCGGTTCGGTCGACCGCGATGTCACTCCCGGGGCGACCGCGCAGACCGTCACCACCGCGGCGGGCAGCACGAAGTCGGTGCGCATCACCGTCCTGGCCGTCGCGGGCGGCCGACAGAACGGCAACGTCGGCATCGCCGAGGTGGCCATTCCCGGTGTACACGCCGTCCGGCTGCTCCAGACGCCGAACGACCTCCCGGCAGGCCGACCTGTGTCGTTCGCGTTCACCCGAGGCACCGATCCGCGCTATGCCTGTCAGCCGACGGCCACCGGCGAACGGTGCGATGCCGCGCTGGCCAAGACCGGCGAGGAGCCCGACGGGTTGCAGCGGCTGTTCCCGACCAGCGTGCCCGCCGGCTACGAACTCTCCGGCACCGTGCTGCCCGCACCCGGCGGCAGCAACCCGGTAACCCCGCCCGGCGTGCAGGTCAGCACGTCCAGCGAGTTGGGCGGCGATCCGAGCGCGGGTGGGAGTTCCGCGATCGATGGCACGAGCACGACCGGCTGGATCGCCGACGTCACCGATCCGTACCCGTGGCTGCGGCTGTCGTGGGGCCGGGCGCGGAAGATCGACTCGATCCAGCTCGCGCCCTCCTCGGCGGGCGGAGCGCTGCCCACCCGGGTCGAGCTGATCACGGCGACCTCCGACCAGGTGCTCACCCCGGACGCGGCCGGTCGGCTCAGCTTTCCCAGCACCCGGACCAACTGGCTGAAGCTGGTGGTGTTGAGTTACTCCGGCCCCGGCCCTCCCGGCATCGGTGAACTGCACGTGTCCGGATTGGACAGTATGAGCACGTCGTTCGTGGTGCCGTGCGGGCAGGGCCCGACGGTGACCATCGACGGCACCCGATACCAGACGTCGGTGCGCGGCACCCTGGCCGACTACCTCGCGCACCGGCCGATGCCGTTCACGACGTGCGGCACGCCATCGGTCGGTATCGAGCTCGGTACCGGCAACCACCAACTGGATACCGGGCGAACGGACGCGTTCGTGGTGCAGGACGTGTCGCTGCGGCCGGCCTCGGTCGGCGCGCCGACGGTGGCGACACGCAACACCCAGATCACCGGCTGGGGTACCACGCACCGGACGGTGCGGGTGGGCGCGGGACCGGCCGCCGTGCTGACGGTGCCGGAGAACGCGAACGCCGGCTGGGTCGCCACGCTGGGCGGTCACCGGCTGACCAGCACGCGGGTGGACGGCTGGCAGCAGGCGTGGGTGGTGCCAGCCGGCCGAGGTGGCACGATCAGCCTCGATTTCACCCCGGACACCACCTATCGAGGTGCGCTGCTGGTGGGCGCGCTCGCGGTGCTCGCGCTGCTGGTCGCGATCTGCGTACCCGTCCGCGGGCGTGGTGGCCGCGCGGCGCCGCCTGCGAACGGGTGGGGTGTGCCGATCGCGCTGATCGCGTTGACCGGCGCGCTCGGCGGGGTCGCCGGGTTGGGGCTGCTGGTGGGTTGGTTCCTGGTTCGGCGGTGGTGGACGGTGCCGGTCGCGTCGTGGTGTGCGGCACTGGCGACGGGCGCCACCGCGCTCGCGGTGGCCGGCCGGCTGCTCGGGTACGGGCAGGACTGGGCGCAGGGCGTCGGGGCTCAGGCGCTGCTGTTGGCGGCCGTCACCGGAGTGATCATCGACGTGCTCGTCGTGCCAGGGCGATCGCGGTCACGGCCAACGCGGCGACCGCGATCACGGCGGCGGACACCAGTTCGGTGACGGAACCGTGCAGCCGGACCACGACCAACCCGATCTCCAGCCCGACCGCGCCCCACAGCAGCACAGCCACCCTCCGGTCGCCGTCCGCGATGCGCGCGTAGAGCAGGATCTGCACGATCGCCAGCAGCGAACCGACCACGGCGAAGGGCCACAACACCAGCGGATCGGCGGTATACCGGGCGCCACCGACGAGCGCGCGCAGCAGCGGGCCGAACACGACGGTGCCCGCGACGAACACGGCGTCGATCGTCGCGCAGGTCGTCAGGGCGAGCGCGAGGGCCCGTCGGCTTCCCTCCCGCTGGGCGAGCCTGGGCAACAGCAACACGCCGACCGCCTGCGGGAGCCAGTAGGCGATCTTGGTGATCACCGCACCGATCGCGTACTCCCCCGCCTGGTGCGCGGGCAGGCTGTGCCGGGCCAGCACAAGGTCCAGGTTCACCAGCAGCACCAGGGCCAACATGGCCTGCACGGTGTGCCCGATCTCGATCATCGCGCCCGGCGCGAACCGACCGGGACGCGGGCGACCGCACAGCACCCAGCCGATCCCCGCGACGACGAGAGAACCGGCCGCGGTTCCGGCCAGCGCGGCCGTTGAGGAGCGGCCCAGCAGCAGTCCGCCGAACGTCCCGCCGATCTTGCCGAGACCTTCCAACGCGACCATCCCGGCGAGCAGATCGAATCGCCTGCTCCCCTGCAACAGGCCGTGCCACAGGCCGATGACGGTGAGCGGGCCGAGCGCGAGCGCCAACCACACCGCGGCCCGCGCATCGGACAGGTGCAACAGTGCGGCCAGCAGCGGCGCGGCCGCGAGCACGACGGTCACCGTGAGCGCGCTGACGAGCACGCCGAGGCCGACCAGCCCAGCGCGGTCCGCGCCGCCTGCGGCGACCCGCAGGGCGACGACGGTCTGCAGACCCATGGCGGGCACGACGCACACCACCAGCAGCGCGAGCAACGAACTGAGCTCACCGAACAGCGCGGGCGCCAGCAGTCGCGCGGCCAGGACCGTCAACAGGTAACCGGAGCCGTTGTTGGCCGCCAGCGCGAGTGCTACCGCCAGCGCGTCGAGCCGGGTCCGCCGCAACACGCGGATGGCCGCCTCCGATCTGCGAGAATATATTTTATGTGATCCTAACCGTCCATTCGGGAAAGGGGAACGATGCGGGTACCGCCGATCGGCTGGCGCGCGGCGGTCCTGCCGGTGTGGTCGGCGGCGCTGACGGTCGCCATCGTGTTCCCGTTGCTCGGGCACGGCTTCGCGCTCAGCTACGACATGGTGTTCGCGCCGACCCAGTACCTCGTGCCGGACGCGATCGGCACGGGATCGGCGCTGGGGCGCTCGGTGCCCGCGGACGCGGTCGTCGCGCTGGTCACGAAGGTGCTGCCCGGAGATGTGGTGGAGCAACTGATCCTCACTTCGGCGCTGTTCGCGTCGGCCCTCGGCGCGGGCCTGCTGGTGCCGACCCGATCGGTACCAACCAGGCTGGTGGCAGCCAGTGCCTATGTGTGGAGCGCCTACGTCGCCGAGCGGCTGCTGATCGGGCAGTGGCCGCTGCTGGTCGCCTATGCCTGCCTTCCCTGGATCGCGCGGGCCGCGATCCACGAACGCGGACCGGGCTGGACCGCTCGGCTCGTCGTGGCCTGCGCGCCCGCGGTCATCACCCCGCCGGGCGGCCTGCTCGCCGCGGGCGTCGCGGTGGTCGCCGCGGGACGTCGAGGGCTCCGGATCACCGTGCCGGTCGCTGTCGTGCTCAACGCGCCCTGGCTGGTGCCCTCGCTGCTGCACCCGGGCGGCGCGCTGACCGACGCGGCGGGCGTCGCTGCGTTCAGCGCGCGAGCCGAGAACTGGGGTGGCGCCGTGCTCAGCGTGCTCGGCACCGGCGGGATCTGGAACAGCGACGTGACCCCGACCAGCCGGTCGGCGCCGCTGATCCCGATCCTGGTGCTCGCGGTCGCGGCACTCGCGTTGTTCGGGGTGCGGATGGCCGCGAAGCCCTGGCTACGCGCGCTGGCCAGGCTCGGCGGACTGGGCGTGCTGCTCGCCCTGCTGGCCGATCTGCCCGGTGGCGCGGCACTGTTGCGGTGGGCACTGGTGACCGTGCCGGGGGCGGGCCTGCTGCGCGACGCCCAGAAGTGGGCCGCCTGGTGGGCGCTGCCGCTGGCGCTCGGGTTCGCGATCGCCGTCGAGCGGATCGCCACGATGCTGCGGACCCGGGCCGGTCGGCGCGGGCTGCTCGTGGTCGGCATGGTGTTGCCGCTGCTCATCCTGCCGGATCTCGCCCTCGGTGGCTGGGGACGGTTGGCCGGCGTGCGGTACCCGGCGGACTGGGCACACGTTGCCGAGTTGCTCGCTGGCGACCCGCATCCGGGTGACGTGCTGGCGCTGCCGCTGGCCACCTACCGGCAGTTCGGCTGGAACGGCGGGAAGACCCAGCTCGATCCGGCACCGCGCGCGCTACCCCGGACCACGGTGACCGACGATGCGCTGCGCGTGGGCGGCATCGTGGTTTCCGGCGAGGACCGTCGGTCGGCCCTGGTGCGTGCGCTGCTGACCGGCGACGGGAACCTCGGGTCGGGTCTGCGCTCGCTCGGCATCGGTTGGGTGCTGGTCGAACGCGGCACTCCCCCTGGCGACGACCCGGTGTCCCCGGCCCGGTTGCGTGGGCTGGTGCCGCGTTTTCAGGGGCAGTGGCTGACGTTGTACGAGATCCCCGGCGCGGTCGCGACCAACCCGGTGCCCGGCGCGCCGGTGCTGCCGGTCGTGCTCACCGATGTGCTCGCGTGCTTGCTGGTGCTGGCGGCGTTGTGGCGACTCATAGTAGTCGCTATATTCAGCGGATGAGCAAGGTGATCGGAGTGATCGCGGCCGTCCTCGTCGGCGCCGCACTCGCCGGCGGCGTCGCGGTCGCGGTGACCAGCACGCAGAACCCGGACCGCCAGGTCAACGTGCAACAGGCCAAACCACCCACGGACACCGCCTACGGCGATCGGTAGCAACGGGCCCGTGGTCGACGCCACTGTCCGCGCGCGCGTCGCCGTCGGACTCTACGGCGATCCGACGGTCGCCTGGAGCGTCCTGCTGCGTGCCCGGTTGACCAGCCAGGTCGGCGAAGCAGTCGTGTTCGACCGGTTGGCCCGGCACGCACGGGGGTTTCCGCAACTCGGCGGAGCGCCCGCCGTGCTGTCCACTCCGGACCCCGATGCGACGGCCGCCCGGTTCGCCACCCGCCCCTACGCGGACGGTGAACCGCTGGTGCGCGTCGCCATCGCCAGGGCGGAACCGGAGCTGGTCCTGGCCGCGCACCACGGCGCGGTGGACGGCCTCGGCCTGCTCGGGTTGCTCGGTATCGCGCTCGACACCGACGTGGCCAGCAACGCCACCGGACTCGGCGCGCGCGCCGCGAGCCGGTCCTTCGCCAACGCCGCGGTGCGTAGGCTCGGTGAAGCCCTGTTCGCGCCACCCACCCGCATCCAACCCTCGGTGATGATGCCGGCAAACTCGGAGCTGTTCGACGAATGGACCGGCGCGCGACGTGGTGCCGGGACCGCCGCGCTGGTGACTGCGGCGACCGGCGCAGCCATCGCCTGGAACCAGTCGCACGGGGCGCGTGCTCAGCGCGTGGTCGCGGCGGTCGGAGCCTCCCGCAGGCCCGGCGACGAACTGTGCGTCATCGAGGACAGCACCTACCTCCGGCTGCGCAGGACCCACCGCGCCGAACGGAGCGAACTGGCCGCGTTATTGGCCACCCAGTCACCCGAGCCTGACTCTCCCGCCTACCGCAGCCCGTTCACGAGCCTGGGGATCCGGCTGCTCGCGCCCAGGCTCGGCTCGACGTTCCTGGTCTCGAACCTGGGCGTGGTGCGGGCCGGCGGCATCGTCCGCTCGTTGTCGTTCTACCCGGTGGCCAGCGGACGGTCCGGGGTGGCGTTCGGTGCCGCGACCCTCGCCGACACCACCACGATCACGATCCGGGTCCGGCGCCAGGACTTCGATGCGGCGGCCGCGACCCGACTGCTGGAGCTCGTGGTCAGCGGGCTACCGGACGAAGCTCGGTGAACGGGGCGGGTTCCGCCAACCCGCCCGCATCCCGCACCAGCCGTTCGAATGCCGACGCGCTGTGCGCCCAGTCGAAGGTCTCCGCGCGGCGCTTGCACGCCTCTCCGAGCTCACCGCGCAGTTCGGGATCGCAGAGCAGTTTTTCGACGTGGGTCACGAAATCGGCGCGGTCATCGGCGAGCAGACCGGTCACCGAGTCCACGATGGACTCCGTGACCCCACCTGCGGCGCGGTAGGCGACCGAGGGCACGCCGTGCGCGGCCGCCTCGACAATCGAGAGGCCCCAGCCTTCTTTGACCGACGGGCACAGGTGCACCCAGGAACGCGCGAGTATCCGGTGTTTCGTCAACTCGTCGACCCAACCGTGCAGGATCACCCGATCCGCGACACCGCGCCGCCGAACGTGCGCGCGCAGCGGCTCCAGCCACGGGCCGTCGCCGACCAGTTCGAGTCGCAGCCTCGGCCACCGATCCGCGAGAGTGGCGACCACGTCGATGGCGTGCTCCAGCCGTTTGTGCGGAACCAACCTGCTCACCGCGACCAGCGTCGGGTCCTCGGCGCGTGGCTCGTTGATCGGTGGCGGGGCGTCCAGACCGTTGTGGACGACCGTGCAGCGGTCGCGGGAGACACCGAGTCTGTCGAGCTCACTCCTGGTGACCTCGGAAACCGTGACATACCGGCACCGGGCGTAGATCAGCGGTGCCAGCACGGACTCGATCCACCAACCGATGCGGCCGCCGAACGGTCCGAGTGCGGACCGCCACTGCTCGCGGTGCACGTGGTGGACCAGCACGAGGATCGGGCACCGGGTAACCAACCGGGAGCAGAACGGCATACCGTTCTGGACGTCGACGATCAGGTCCGGCCGGATCAGCACGATCGCGACGAGGGCATGGAGGTAGACGGTGAACTTGTTGCCACGACGGCGGAATCGGACGCCGTCGCGCCACTCGCCCCGGCCGGCCCGGTCGTGCGCGGCGCACTGCACGGTGACGAGGTAGCCGCGCCGGACCAGTCCTTCCGCGATGCGCTCCACGTAGCGTTCCGAACCACCGCCTTCCGGATGCCGGGTGTCGCGCCAGTTGAGCAGCAAAACGTGGGGCCTGCACCGCATGCGTCCAACATAGGCGACCAATTCGGAAAGTGATAGTATTTACTATGCCCGGGAACGATTCGCTTTCCAGGTCGATTCGACTGTTCCGCGCCTTCCTGGTCGAACAGAGCGATCCCGACCATTTCTATTCGACGCTGGCCGCTGATTCGGTTCGCCAGCTGGCCGAGTTCACCACCCTGACGGGCCGGGTCCTGCTGGATGTCGGCGGCGGTCCCGGCTACTTCAACGACGCCTTCGCCTCGGCCGGCGCGCACTACCTCGGCGTCGACCCCGACCTCGGCGAACTCTCCGCGCGCGGCACGCCATCGAACAGCATGATCCGGGCCAGCGGATGCGCTTTGCCGTTTCAGGACGACAGCGTGGACATCTGCTACTCGTCGAACGTGCTGGAACACGTCGGCGATCCGCGAGCGATGATCGACGAGATGATTCGGGTCACCCGACGTGGCGGCACGGTATTCATCTCCTTTACGCCCTGGTATTCACCGTGGGGCGGCCACGAAACCGCGCCATGGCATTATCTCGGTGGCCATTACGCGCGGCGCCGGTACGTCCGCCGCACGGGCCGTCAACCGAAGAACCGGTTCGAGGAGAGCCTCTTTCCACTCACGGTCGGTGCTGCCCTGCGGCTGGCACGAGCGGCCAGGGCCGAACTGGTCGCCGCGTTCCCGCGCTACCACCCGTGGTGGGCTCGGTGGATCTCCGCCGTGCCGGTGCTGCGGGAGGTCGCGTCGTGGAACCTGGTCATGGTGTTGGCGAAACGCTGATCGGGACGGTCTCGGTCGACCGGCCGACGGGTCGGCGCCTGCGCACCACGAGCACCGCGACGCCACCGAGCACGATGACCACCCCGCCGATGCCCAGCGCCAGCGGCGCGGTCAGGGACAGCAGTCCCATGCCCGCCGCACCGGCGCGGGCCGAGTCGACATTCGACTGGACCGAGGCAGGCGTGAGGCTCATCGTCGCGTTGAAGATCACCGTCGGCGCCACGTTCCCGTTGATCACTCGCATCTCCTGGTGCGGCTGCTCTTCGTCCTGCACGGTGGTGCCGGTCGCTGGCTCCACCCACAGCGTGCGCGTGTTGTGGTAGTACATGGCGACGTCGACCGATGACTGTTCGGGCAGGCCGACCAGGCTGCCAGGGACCTGCTCGGCCTGCACCTCGATGTCCGGCACCACCTGCGTGAACTTGTAGACGTTCAAGCCGTCGATGCTGGTGGTCCCGGCGTAGTGGGCCTCGGTCGCTCGCTGTGCGCCGACGTCATAGGCCAGGTAGTCGTGTTTTCCAGTGCCGAACGGGAAGGTGTAGACCTGGCCCTGCGGCGCGACGTAGTCGACAATGTCCCGGCCGTGCGCGTCCTGGGCGTTGGAGTAGAACTGTTCGGTGCGTTGGCAGCCGGTCGCCTCAGCGCCGGTCGACCGGTTGAGGCAGACCTGCCGGTTGTAGGCGCTGACCACGTTGCCCTGATCGTCGGTGGTTCGCCCGTTGTCGTGCCACACCGCGATGTCGCCGTTCGGTTTGGCGTCGGGGGCGAGCAGATTGCCCTCGATGTGCG
Organism: Pseudonocardiaceae bacterium; assembly: GCA_035948315.1. GTDB lineage: Bacteria > Actinomycetota > Actinomycetes > Mycobacteriales > Pseudonocardiaceae > CAJCJE01. The sequence continues at coordinate 64,046 of DASZJG010000056.1, forward strand.
CGGTCGTGGTGAGCGGCACGCCGTGGCGGATCTGGAGGTTGGCGCCACCGTCGCCGACCTCCAGCACGTCCGTCGCGGTACCCGAGTCGACGGCGTTCTTGTTGACGTCCAACGGCAACTTGGCCAGCTGTGGATACGAGTAGAACCGCAGGAACAGGCCGAAGGTGACCGCGAAGACACCAAGAGCGATCAGGACGAGGCCGATGGTGCGCCGCACTGCGCCTCCATATCAAATATAAAAAATATCACATGTGTTGTTGGCTGCTCATCATCCGCATGGACACTCCCCGCGTCAACACATCGGAATCGATGCGGCCCGTTCGCGGACGTTCCGGCACAACCAGTCCTGTCCCCACGGACAACAGGCTTCGCGGCATCATCGCGCCATGGTCATCGGCCCGGTCGCCGCGATGATGCGGGACCTGCGCGACGGTGTGGTCACGGCCGAGCAGTTGGTCGAGACCTGCCGCACGGCGTCGTGCCCGTCGCTCGTCCCGGACGACGACGCGCTCGCCGCGGCGCGGGCCGCCGATCACTGCCGGCTGGCCGGGGCGCAGGCCCCGCTGCTTGGCCTGCCCATCGCCGTGCGTCCGGGTGTTCGCGCGCGACGGGACACCGGTGCGGTCGTCGTCGGGACCACCCGCCGGCCCGTCGCCACGCTCGCCTCGGGCATCGGTGCGGTGCTCGACCGCCCCGGCAGCGTGTTCTGCCGGGACGCGATCGACCTGCCGCTGCTCGCCACGCTGGTGGGTGTGTGCGCACCTGTGCCCGAACACGAACGGCTGGTGGGCGTGCGGATCGGCGTGCGCGGTTGGGCCGGCGCCACACTCACGGCCGCGACCAGGTTGTCCGAGGCAGGTATCGTCGTCGTCGAAGCCAACCGGGAGACCTCCCGGCACACCGACGTGCTGATCACCGATCGTCGGCGGCCCGGTACCCCCTCGATTCGGGTCGGTGACCTCACCCTGATCGGTCACGTGGGCCGCGAGGACCTGTTGTTCGCCGTTGCGGCCATGATCGGTCAGCCGGGCTGACGACCGGTGACCGGGTCCAGCCGGATCGCCTCCAGCGCGACGTAGAGCTCAGCGACATCGCGCAGGTCGGTCAGATCCAGTCCGGTGAGCTCCTGGATGCGGCGTAGTCGATAGCGCACGGTGTTGGGATGCACGTGCAGCTGCCGCGCGGCTTCTTTCGCGACACCCCGGCCATCGAACCAGACCCGCAGGGTGGACAGCAGCATCTCTCGCTCCGCCACCGTGCCGGACAGGACGCCGCCGAGCACCGCGCGCGCGTGATCGCCCGCCTGCACCCGCGCCGCCGCAAGCAGGTCGACCAACGGCCGCTCGCCGTATTGCACGATCCCGGCATCGCCTGGCGACAGGCACCGATGCGCGATCCGGGCCTGACGCACGGCGGTGGAGGCATCGGCCAGATCACCGAATGCGGCACTGAGCCCGACGGTGACCGAGGACGCGGCCAGCACCTGCCGGATGGGGACGAAATCCGAGATCCGGCCCGCCGCGATGATGCCGGTCTCCACCTCCGGACCTGGTCGCCACGCGCTGCGCCACCGTAGGCCGGCAGCCAGGTTGGCCAGTCCTGCCGACTCGTCGCAGGCCGCGATCACGACCACGAACACACCGGTGAGCGGAAGGCCGAGCACCCTGGCGGTCTCGTCCAACTCGAAGCCGGGCAGCACCTGACCGTTCAGCAGCCGATCCAGTGCCGCCAACCGCGCCTGGGTGTCGCGGCGAACAGCCTCGGCGCCGAGGCTGCCGAACATCCCGGTCACCACTTCCGAACAGGCGTCCAGGATTTCCCAGATCTCCAGGGAGAACCGCATCAGCGCGGACGGCGTGCCGCGGCCCTGATCGGCCAGCAGCCGCAGGGCCGCGTCATGCGTGACGGTGCCGACGGCGCGCAGCGCGGTCAGCATTGCCGGCAGCGACGCGCCGATCCGGACATGTTCGACCACAGCCCGGCGAAGGCCCGCCGCCGTGCCATCGTGACCCTCGACAACGCCGGCGAGCACCTGCGCGAGGATGGTCGCGCACACCTGGCGGAATCGGTTCGGTTCCAGTTCATCGACGCGTCGGTAGAAATACTCCTTCCGCGCCAGCAATGCGGCCAGGTCGTCGGCGAGCCCGGGCAGATCGGCCAGCAACCCATCCACCAGCTCAGCTAGTTCGAGCTCCGCGGTGAGCTCGAAGGGGTCAGCAGACACGTCGGGCACCGTCGATCAATCTTTGTATATTTGATATATGATGTTATCGACGTCACAGTAACGTCGGGCTTTGGCGAAAGCAAGCGGTCACCGCGACCGACCGGAGCAAGCGTGTCCACGAATCCGGAGAACTCTGGCCGCGGGACGGGATTCACTGATTGCGGCTAACCGGAATCCGTGCTCAACTGTGCACCGTTTTCGACGCCTTCTGCGGCCAATGCCGAGAAAGCTGTCGAGCGGTGCGCCGCATTCCCATTCGGAGGATTCGTGAGAGCAACAGGTCGGGCGGTGCTCATCACGGGCGCCGGCCGCGGTATCGGCGCGGCACTGGCATTGCGGTTCGCCGCCGAGAAACCGCGAGGCATCGTGGTCTCGGACATCGACCTGGACGCGGCGCGCGGTGTCGCCGCCGAGATCCGCGACCATGGCGTGCCAGCCATGGCGCTGCGGGCCGATGTCGCGGACGCCGAACAGGTCGCCGAACTCGTTCGGGCGGCACAGCAAGAATTCGGTCAGCTCGACGTGGTCTGCTCGAACGCTGGAATCGCCAGTGGCACCAGCCTGTATGCCAGGGAAGAACTGTGGACCCGGGCCTGGGGCGTCAACGTCATGGGGCATGTCCACCTCGCCAAGGCGGTCCTGCCCGGAATGGCGATGCGGCGCGACGGATACCTGATCATCACCGCGTCCGCCGTCGGCCTGCTCGGACTGCCGGGCGACGCGCCCTACTCGGTGACCAAGCACGCCGCCGTCGGCCTCGCCGAGTGGCTGGCATTCACGTATCTGCCCCGGGGTGTCCGGGTGAGCGCCCTGTGCCCACTGGGTGTGCGCACGGACCTGCTGATGCCGGGTATCGAAGCCGGTCATCCGGCGGCCCGCGCGGTGGTGGCCGCGGGCGCGGTGCTCGAACCGGCCGACGTCGCCGACGCGGTCATCGCGGGCCTCGACGACGAACGATTCCTCATCCTGCCGCATCCCGAGGTCGCCGGGGCAACGGTCGCCAAGGCCGCCGACCCGGATGCCTGGATTCGCACCACAGCGGAACTCCGCAGTGGGCCGCGACACGCGGCCCCGGCCTGAACACCAATCCTGCCCGCTGACGAAGCGGCCGATGAAGCGACACGTGGAGTTGTCATGGAAGTGCGTCGCAGGGAGCGCGACCTGGTCATCGGGGTCGATCCGCTCGGCAGGCCCGCCGCCCGGTTGTGCGCCTCGGTAAGTGGGTGCGGTGGGCTCGGCGTTCTCGACCTCGGTGCCGGGGACCAGGCCGCTCGGACTGAACTGGAGTTGGCCCTGCGCTGGACGACCGGTCCGATCGGGATCCGGGTCGCCGAGGGCTGCGCTCTCGACCCTGGCGCGCTGCGCGCCGAACTCGGTGATCGCGCCGACCTCGTGGACACCGTGGTACTCGGTTGGGGTGCGCCCTGGCGGATCGAGGAGATCCCCCAGCGGATCCTGGTCGAGGTGACCACGGTGGACGAAGCGCTTCGTGCGGCGGAGTCCGGTGCGGACGGTCTGATCGCCAGGGGCAACGAGGCAGGCGGCCGGGTCAGCGAGTTCGGGTCGTTCGTCCTGTTGCAGCGGCTGCTCGCCGCCGACGCGGTACAGCTGCCGATCTGGCTGTGCGGTGGCATCGGCCCGCGCACCGCGGCCGCCGCGATCGCCGGTGGCGCGGCGGGCGTCGTGTTGGACACCCAGTTCGCGCTGTTGCCCGAGGCGGAACTGCCGGCCGAGGCCGCCGCCGTCATCGCGGCCAGCGACGGCACCGACACGATCACGTCGGCCGGTCATCGGGCGCTGCCCACTCGACGCGACCCGGATCGGCACCTCCCGATCGGGCAGGACGCCGGTCTTGCCACCCGCTTCGTCACCGAGTTCGGCACAGTGGCCAGGTCGGTCCGGGCCGTGCGCGGCGCCATCCTCGATTCGGTCGGCGACGAAGAACGTCCAGTGCTGGCACCGGGTTCGGCGCTGGCCACCGCGCTGGGCGTCGACCTGCCGGTGGCGCAGGGACCGATGACCAGGGTCAGCGACCAGGCTGGATTCGCCGCCTCCGTCGCCGAACACGGCGCGCTCCCCTTCATCGCCCTGGCGCTCGCCACCGAGGAACAGACCCGGACCATGGTGCGCCAGACCAAGGCCGCGCTGGGCGAGCGCCCATGGGGCGTGGGGATTCTCGGCTTCGCGCCGGAGGAGGTGCGCGCGGCCCAACTCGCCGTCATCCACGAGATCCGGCCGACCGCGGCATTGATCGCCGGTGGCCATCCCGGTCAGGCGAAAGCCCTGGAGGATGCGGGCATCAGCACCTTCCTGCACGTGGCCTCGCCGGAACTGCTGCGCCAGTTCCTGGACGCGGGTGCCCGGAAGTTCGTGTTCGAGGGCGCCGAATGCGGCGGGCACGTCGGGCCGAGGTCGAGCTTCTCGCTGTGGGAAACCCAGCTCGGCGTCATCCAGCGGCATCTCGACAACGGCGGTGACGCCACCGAACTCCAGGTGCTCTTCGCGGGCGGGGTGCACGATCCGCGGTCGGGCGCGATGGTCTCGGCGCTCGTCGCACCGCTTGCGCGCGAGGGCGCCTCGATCGGTGTGCTGATGGGCACCGGGTACCTGTTCACCGAGGAGGCGGTCGAACACGGCGCGGTCCGCGCGGTGTTCCAACAGCAGGCCCTCGCCGCCGACGCCACCGCGTTGCTGGAGACCGCGCCCGGTCACGCCACGCGCTGCCTGCCGAGTCCGTTCGTGGACACCTTCCGCGCCACGCGCGAGGAACTCATCGCACGCGGCCTCCCGCAGCGCGAGGTCTGGGCGGAGCTGGAAGCCCTCAACATCGGCAGGCTGCGCATCGCCAGCAAGGGCCTGCGCCGCGACGACGCCGGGTTGGTCGGTGTGAGCGACGCCGAGCAGGTGGCGCAGGGACTGTTCATGGCCGGTCAGGTCGCCACGTTGCGCTCGTCGGTCACCACCATCGCCGCGTTGCACGAGGGCGTCACCATCGGCGCCGAGACCTTCCGTGCGGACCGCAACGACGTGCTCCGCGCCGAGCTGGAGATCACCCGACCGGCGGACGGGTCCGCGCCGCAGCCTCTCGACGTGGCGATCGTCGGCATGGCCGGGGTGTTCCCCGGCGCGCCGGACCTGGACACCTTCTGGACCAACATCGTCGGCAACATCGACTCGGTCACCGAAGTGCCAGCGCACCGCTGGGATCCGGCGACGTACTACGCGGAGGGCGGCCGCGGTGGTGCGCGGACGCCGTCGAAGTGGGGCGGTTTCCTGCCGGAAATACCGTTCGACGCGCTGCGCTTCGGCATTCCGCCGACGACGTTGGCGGCGATCGAACCGGTGCAGCTGCTCGCCCTGGAGGTGTCGGCGCGCGCCCTGGTCGACGCTGGCTACGGCGAGGGCGGCTTCGACCGGTCCCGCACCAGCGTCGTGTTCGGTGCCGAAGCAGGCAGCGACCTGGCAGGCGCGACAACGCTGCGGACCGTGCTGCCGAGTTACCTCGGCACGATTCCCGTCGAACTCGACGAGCAGCTGCCGACCCTGACCGAGGACTCCTTCGCCGGTTCGCTGGTCAACGTGATCGCGGGGCGAATCGCCAACCGCCTCGATCTCGGCGGCGCGAACTACACCGTCGACGCGGCGTGTGCCGCCTCGCTCGCCGCCGTCGACGTCGCGTGCAAGGAGCTCGTCGCGCGCAGCAGCGACCTGGTGCTGTGCGGCGGGGCCGACCTCCACAACGCGATCCACGACTACCTGATGTTCGCCTCCGTGGGTGCCCTGTCGGCCACCGGCCGCTGCCGGACCTTCGACGAGTCCGCCGACGGCATCGCGCTCGGCGAAGGCGTGGCGTGCGTGGTGCTGAAACGTCTGGCCGACGCCGAGCGCGACGGCGACCGGATCTACGCGGTGATCAAAGGGGTCGGGGCGGCGAGCGACGGCAAATCGCTCGGCCTGACCGCGCCCCGACCCGACGGACAACGGCGTGCCTTGGAACGGGCCTATCGCGCCGCCGGATGTTCGCCTGCCAATGTCGGCCTCCTCGAAGCGCACGGCACCGGCACCGTGGTGGGTGACCGCACCGAGCTGACCACGCTCAACGAGGTGTTCCTCGATGCGGGCGCGACGGCGGGCAGCTGCACGCTCGGTTCGGTGAAATCGCAGATCGGCCATACCAAGTGCGCGGCGGGGCTGGCCGGGTTGATCAAGTCCGCGTTGGCCCTGCACCACGGGGTGCGGCCGCCGACCGCCTCGATCACCGCGCCGAATCCGGCGTGGCGCGCGGATGCCAGCCCCTTCGTCTTCCGGGCCGACGCCGCCCCGTGGCCTGCCGCGCCCGCGGATCGGATCGCGGGCGTGAGCGCGTTCGGTTTCGGTGGCACGAACTTCCACGCCGTCCTGCTCGGGCACCCCTCGGCCGAACTCGTCCAGCACGGCACGCCCGCGTGGCCGGTCGAGCTGTTCACCTTCCGCGGCGAGGATCGACAAGCGGTGCTGGCCGAGGTGACCTGGCTGCGCGAGCTGATCGCGGGCAACGGTCGCCACTGGCGGTTGCGCGACCTCGCCCACACCGCGGCCTGCCGGGCCGACCGGGGACCTGCGCCGGTCGCGCTCGCCCTGCTGGCGACCGACGTCGACGATCTGGACGAGAAGCTGGCCGCGGCACTGGCCGGCGCGTCCGATCCGGCGCGGGGAATCTTCGTCGCGGGCGAGCCGCGTTCCGGTGAGCCGGGCAAACTGGCTGTGCTGTTTCCCGGCCAGGGCAGCCAATATCCCGGGATGCTCGCCGAACTGTTCGTCGCGTTTCCCGAGTTGCGCGGGTTCGCTCCCGACGACGACGCGGTGACCGCCGCGATGTTCCCGCCGAGCGCCTTCGACGACGTGGCGCGCCAGCGGCAGCGGGATCGGTTGCGGGACACCAGGATCGCGCAGCCCGCGCTCGGCATGACCGGCCTCGCCGTGGCACACCTGTTGTCCCGCCTCGGCATCGCCCCGGACATGATGGCCGGACACAGTTACGGTGAGCTGATCGCGTTGGCCGCGGCCGGTTCGTTCGGCCCGGGGACGCTCGCCGCCCTGAGCGCGGCGCGCGCGGCCGCGATCCTGGCCGAGAGCGACGAGGATCCCGGTGCGATGGCCGCCGTCGCCGCGGGTCCGGACGCGGTCCGGCAGGCGCTCACCGATGCGGGGCTGGCCGACGCGGTGGTGTTGGCGAACCACAACGCGCCACGTCAAGTAGTGCTCTCCGGTCCGACACCGCTGGTCGATCAGGCGTTGCGCGCTCTGCGCGACGCTGGCCTGTCCGCCAAGAAACTCGTTGTCGGCTGCGCATTCCACACCCCGGCGCTGGGCGCGGCCGGAGCGCGCTTCGCCGAGACGCTGGCCGGCAGCCGGATCGAGGCGCCCCGGATACCGGTGTGGTCCAACGAAACGGCTCGGCGATACCCGTCGGAGGCGCGGGCGGTGCGGGCCGGACTCGCAGACCAGATCAGCGCGCCGGTTCGGTTCGTCGAGCAGATCGAGGCGATGTACGCCGACGGCGCGCGCGTGTTCTTCGAGGCAGGCCCCGGCCGGGTGCTCGGCAGGCTGGTCAGCGCGATCCTCGGCGACCGCAGGCACGACGTGGTCAGCTGTGAAGGCCCGGCCGGCGGTGGTCTGCGCGGTTTCCTTGCCGCGCTTGCCCAACTGGCCGTCGCGGGTGTCGAACTGCGCACCGGGTGGTTGACCTCGGGACGGGGCGCGGTGGACGTGAGCGGGCTCGTTGCCGAGCCAAGGCCGGGTTGGACCGTCGATGGTCAGCTGGTGCGCACCGTCGACGGCACGCCCGTCCCCGGCGGTCTGCGACCAGCGAGGCGAGTGGAGGAGATGACGATGTCATCGGATGGTCGCGATGCGGTGGTCGCAGACTTCCTGCGCACCAGCCGGGAGCTGATCGCGGCGCAGCGGGAGGTCGTACTCGGCTTCCTAGGCGCGTCGCCGGTTCCGGCACCGGCGCGGCTGGAACCGTCGGCACCGCCAGTTGCGGTGCCCGAACCGGTCACTCCCTCGGCCGACGGGCTGACCACCGTGATCGCGCTGATCGCTCAGCGGACCGGTTACCCGACCGAACTGATCGATCCCGATCTGGACCTCGAAGCCGACCTGAGCATCGACTCGATCAAACGAACCGAGCTGGCCGGTGAGCTGTGCACCCGGTTCGGCCGCAGCGCCACCGACTCCCGGTTCGACGAGTTGGTCCGGGCGCGCACCGCACGGGCGATGGCCGACTGGTTCGACGGGAACGAAAAGCCGATCGAGCCGGCACTCACCGGCACTGCCCCTCGGCGGTTCGTGCAGCGGCTGGTCGACAGCGACTCCGACGCGCCTGCCGTACTGGACGGGCAACACATCGTGCTGGTCGGTGGCGGGCAGGACCTCGCCGACGCCGTCGTGGCGCGGCTCAACGCCGACGGCGCCCGGACGACCGTCACCGACGGCACCATTCCCGCTGACGCACCGGTCGACGGCGTGGTTTTCCTCGACGCCCTCGGTGCCTGCGACGATCACGTGCTGCCAGGCGCGTTCTCGACGTTCCGCTCGGCCCTGGCCCGCGCGCCGAGGTGGTTGCTGGCGGTGGCGTCGGACGGTTCGACGCGAGCGGCCGGTTTGCGTGGCCTGTTCCGCGCCATCGCGGTCGAGTATCCGGACACGGCCAGCCGGCTGGTCGAGGTCTCCCCCGCCATCCCGGCCGACGAGATCGCCGCGCTCATCCGGCACGAGCTGCCCGCGAACGCCGGGCAGCCGGTGGTCATCATCGGCGACGACCGGCGCCGCCGGGCATTCGACCTGGTCGGGACCGAACTCGACGCGCCGGCCCAGGACGTCGGGTCGCTCGGGTTGACCCAGGACTCGGTGGTGTTGCTGGTCGGCGGGGCTCGCGGCATCACCGCCCGGGTCGCCCGGGCGCTGGCAGAGGGCTGCGGTTGCCGCATCGAACTCGTCGGCCGCAGCGACCCCGGTGAACCCGAAGACCCGGCGACCGCGTCAGCGACCGACCTGACCGCGTTGCGGGCCGCGTTGGCTGGGCTCGGCCACACCGACCCGGCCACGATCGAACGGATGGCCCGACGCATCGTGACCGGCAGGGAGGTCAACGCCACCCTCGCCGAACTCGAGCGGGCCGGTGGCGTGGCGCGCTACCACTGCCTCGATGTGCGCGACGGTCAGGCGCTTCGCCAGTTGGTCAAGCAGCTCTACACCGAACACGGCCGGATCGACGCCGTGGTCTACGCCGCGGGCGTGATCGAGGACCGGTCGATCGCCGACAAGGACGACGAGTCCTTCGCGCGCGTTTTCGGCACCAAAGTGGACGGTTGCACTGCACTGCTCGCCGAGCTGGCGGAGCTCCCGGAGGCACCCCGGTTCGTGGTGCTGTTCGGCAGTATCGCCGCGGTCACCGGGAACCGCGGCCAGGCCGACTACGCAGCGGGCAACGACGCGCTGGAACGCCTCGGCACCGAATGGGCCGCCCGCACGGGGCAACGGGCGTTGACCGTCCATTGGGGACCGTGGGCACCCGGTGCCGAGCACGGTGGCATGGTGGGCACCGAGCTCGCCCGCGACTATGTTCGTCGCGGTATCGCGATGATCGATCCCGATGCCGGGGTCGCCTGCCTGGTCCGGGAGCTCGCCGCGGGCCCGTCGGAGCTCCGCTCGGTCGTGTACACCGCGGCCACGTCGTTGGCCAGGTGACGGGCGGTGGCCATCCTACGGCTCGCCGCAGACAGTCGCGACGAACTCCTTGCTCTGCTGGCGAAGCCCAGCACGCCGGAACCGGCCCGGGGGCGGTCGGCCTTCCGGCTGGGCATCGTCGACCCGACCGAGAAGAAGCGCGCGTTGGCGCGCAAGGTCATCACGGGGGGCAAACCCTGGCGAGGCCGCAACGACGTCTGGTTCAGCTCGGCACCGCTGCTCGCCGCGCCCGGCACCGGCATGGCGTTCGTCTTCCCCGGTCTGGAAGCGGAATTCGCGCCCCAGATCACGGACGTCGCCGAGTGGCTCGGCGTGCCACCCCCGGTGCTGGCCGATTCGTCGATCGGGACGCACGCGGCGAGCGTGGTCTCCGTCGGCAGGTTGCTGGCCGAGGCACTGGGCAGGCTGGCGGTGTGGCCGGACGCGCTCGCCGGGCACAGCGTCGGTGAATGGGCGGCGATGATCGCTGGCGGTATCTTCTCCGGCGCCGAGTTCGACGAGATGCTGGCGCGCACGGACCTGGACGCGATCCGGGTGCCCGGGGTCCAGTTCGCGGTGCTCGGCTGCGGCGTCGAGCAGGTCCGCGGCGAACTCGCCGGACGAGCGGGTGTGGTGGTCTCGCACGACAACTCGACCAACCAGACCGTCGCATGTGGACCGGACGCGGCAGTCGCCGACCTCATCGACACCCTGCGGGATCAGGGCATCATCTGCCAGATCCTGCCGTTCCGGTCGGGGTTCCACACCCCCATGCTCAAGCCGTATCTTGCGCCGTTCGAAGCCGGTGTGCCCAGCCTGCGCATCACCAGGGCGACGATACCGGTCTGGTCGGCGACCACCGCCGCGCCGTTCCCGGACGACCACAACGCCATTCGCGAGTTGTCCGTGCGGCATCTGCTCGAACCGGTCCAGTTCCGCACCCTGATCAGGGCCATGCACGCGGCGGGAACGACCGTGTTCGTCCAGGTGGGCGCCGGTCAACTCGGTTCGCTGATCGACGACACCCTGGCCGACGTCGAGCACCTGACCGTCGCCGCGAACTCGGCACATCGAGGCGGCCTCGACCAACTGCGCAGGCTGCTCACCGCGCTGTGGGTCGAAGGAGCCGACCCGGACTTCGCCGCGCTCGAACCGCGAACGGAACCCGTACCCATACCCGGTTCGGCCGAGCCGCTGGCCCGGCTGCGTGCGCTGGGCTCCCGGCTCCCGGTCGCGCGGGAATTCGCCGCGCTACTCGACGACATGGCCGGTTCGGTGGCAACGGTCCTCGCCGCCGCCGACCGCACCGAATCGGACACCAGCCTTTCGGTGTCCAGCACCACGATGCCCTACCTGCTCGACCACTGTTTCGTGCCGCAACGGGCCGGCTGGCCGGAGGTGGCCGACCGCAGGCCGGTGATGCCCGCGACGACCATCCTCGCGCACCTGATGGCACTGGCGCAGGCGCACGCCCCAGGGCAGCGCGCGATCGGCGTCGAGGATCTCCGGTTCGATCGCTGGCTGATCGCCGAGCCCGCCGTCCAACTCGCCGTGCGAGTGCGTCGGGTTGGTGCGGACCGTGTCCGGGTCGCGCTGGGTGACTATGCCGAAGGCGTGGTACTGCTCGGCCCGGACTATCCAGTCGACGTATCCCCTGCCTGGCAACCGGAAGCCGACGAACGACCACCGGCGCTGAGCGCCGAGGACCTCTACCGGCAGCGGTGGATGTTCCACGGTCCGCGATTCCAGGCGGTCACCGCCTCCACCGCCATTTCCGATTCCGGTATCCGCGGCGAGCTGACCGTGCCGACCGCGCCAGGGGCGTTGTTGGACGGTGTCGGCCAACTGCTCGGCCAATGGCTGGTGGAGCGCCATCCGACGCGGTGGATCGCGTTTCCCACCCGGATGCGCCAGGTCCGCCAGCACGCGGCGCTGCCACCGGCCGGAACCAGGGTGGCGTGCTCGGTCCGGGTTCGGACGCTGACCGAGGACACCGTCGAGGCGGACGCCCGGCTGACCTGCGGCGGCCGACCGCTGGTATCGATCACCGGCTGGTGCGACCGACGGTTCGACAGCGGGCCGCGGGCCGCTGCCGTGCACCGGTTCCCGGAACACAACACGCTCTCCGAACAGCGACCGGGTGGCTGGTGGGTCATGCTCGAGAGTTCCCCGAGCCTGGCCACGCGCGAGTTCTACCTGCGCAAGTACCTCGGCGGAGCGGAACACCGGGAATATGAGACCTGCCCGCCACCCGAGCGCCGCGAGTGGTTGCTGCGGCGGATCGTGATCAAGGACGCGGTACGCGGCTGGCTGTGGGAGCACGGCTCCGGCCCGTTGTTCCCGGCCGAGATCGCGGTCGACGACTCGCACCGGACCACGGTGTCCGGCAGGCACGGATTGCGACTGCCCGAGCTCAACGTGGCCGTCGCGGTGGCGCGGCGCGTCGCGGTGGCGGTCGTCGGCGACACGACGTTGATCGGCACCGCGCTGCACACCGAAATGGCCGCCTTGGACCAGGGACGAGTGAAGGAGTTTCGCCAGTGACAGCCCTCGACGAGATACGAACCATCCTGACCACGGTGCTGGGTGACTACGTCCTCGACGACGTCGAGATCACCCGCGACATGTCGTTGACCGAGGACCTCGGGTTGGAAAGCATCGACCTGGTCACCGTCGGCGCCATGTTGACGGAGCGGTACGGCAGTCAGGTCAACCTGGCGGCGTTCCTGGCCGAGATGGACATCGACGACGTGATCGCGATGAAGGTCGGCACGCTGGTCGACTTCGTGGCGGACCGGTCGGCACCCAGCCTTGCCACGGAGCGATGACCAGTGGCGGTAGCTGTCGTCAACGACGTACTCACGCACTACGAACACATGCCTGCCCGGGACGGCACGCAGCGGTCCGCACCGAAAGTCGTGTGCGTGCACGGCCTCGGCTACGACAGCCTGGCCAGCTTCTACCTGACGCTGGCCGCGCCGCTCGCCGAAGCAGGCGTCGACGTGCTCACCTACGACCTGCGCGGCCACGGCCGCTCGCACCGGCCGGCCACCGGCTACCGGCTCGGCGACTTCGTCGACGATCTCGTCTCGCTGCTCGACCTGACGGTGGGTCCCGAGCCGGTGCACCTGGTCGGCAACTCCTTCGGTGGCACGATCGCGTTCAGCATGGCCGCGCGATACCCGCAACGGGTGCGCAGCATCGTGGCCATCGAATCGGAGCCGGCGACCGGGATCTGGTCGGCGAAGATGGGCCGCACGTTTCGCAACACGGTCGACGCGATGTCCGACGAAGCCAACCTCGCCTGGATCGCCGTGACGTTCGGCAACCACTACGCGCGGCTGACCAAAGCCGCCGCCGCCATGATCCGTTCGACCACGATCGTCGAACAGGTCGCCGCCGGTCCGCTACTCGACGAGCAGGCGCTCGCGTCGATCCGGTGCCCGGTGCTGGCCATCCTCGGCGGTGAAGGGTTTCAGAGCGACGATCTCGGTGCCCTGGGGGCGATGCTGCCGGACTGCCGCACCGAGGTGATCGACGGCCAGAACCATTCGGTGCTCGTCGAACGCCACCCGCTCGTGCGCAAGCTGCTGCTGGGCTGGCTCGCCGAACACGATCCGGTCGGGCTGCTCGCGGACGGAACGCCGCCGTGAGCAGGTTCCTGTTCGTCGTACCGCCGTTCCTCGGCCACATCAACCCGGTCCTCCCAGTGGCCGACGAGCTCACCCGGCAGGGCCATGAGGTGGCGTGGGTCGGACGCCGCGACGCGCCGGCCATCGCGGATCGGCCGCCGGGGCTGCGCGGCTTCGCCGCGTTGAAGTTCCTCTGGGAGCAGTCGCTGATTCCGCTCGCGACCGCGATGCTGCCAGAGGTGCTGCGCGTGGCCACGGAATTCCGGCCCGACGTCGTCGTCGCGGACCAGCAGGCCCTTGCCGGCGCGCTGGCGGCCGAACATTTCGGTCTGCCGTGGGCGACCTCGGCGACCACATCGGCCGAACTGACCGACCCGCTCGGCGAACTGCCGAAGGTCCGCGACTGGTTGACCGGGCTGCTCGCCGAACTGCGGACGGCGTGCGACTGTCCGTCCACCGTGGACCTGCAGTTCTCGCCGCACCTGGTGCTGGCGTTCACCACGGCGGCACTCCTCGGCGAATCCGCCCGGCTACCCGATTCGGTCCGCTTCGTCGGCCCGGTGCGCCGAGCCGAACCCGACGACTCGGCACTGCCCTGCCAGGAGCCCGGCCGACCGCTGGTGTTCGTCAGCCTCGGCACGGTGAACGGCGCCGCCGGCGAACGGTTCCTCGCAGCCACCGTCGAGGCCCTGCGGCTCAGACCGCACCTCCAGGCGGTCGTCGTCGATCCGACGGGGTCCATAGTGGACGTACCCCGGCAGGTGATCGTCCGGGACCGGGTCGCGCAGCTCGCGGTGCTCGCGCGGGCGAACGCCGTGGTCTGCCACGCGGGCCACAACACGGTCTGCGAGGCGCTGGGCAACGGCCTGCCGCTGGTGGTCGCGCCGATTCGCGACGACCAGCCGATCATCGCCGACCAGGTGACTCGCGCGGGTGCCGGCATCCGGCTGCGGTTCGATCACGCAAGGGCCGCGCAAATCGGTGGCGCGATCGACGCCGTGCTCACCGACCCGGCCTACCGCGCCAACGCGCGACGGATACAGCGTTCGTTCCAGGAAGCTGGCGGCGCCGCCACCGCGGCCCGGGAGCTGATCGGGTTAGCGGGCTCGGCGGAAGTTCCGCGCCGCGCCCGCCGCGCCGACTAGCGCCAGCGCGAGGGTGATGCCGACCGCGGCAGCCAACGGAGCGCCCGCGGACGTGCCGGCGGTGAGCGCGCGGGTCGCGTCGATCGCGTAGGTCAGCGGATTGACCGTCGAGAGCACCCGCAGCCAGCCCGGCATGGCGGCCACCGGCATGTAGGCACTCGAACCGAACATCAGCGGGAACATCACCACGAAGGAGATCGCCTGCATGGTCTCGGCCTTGCGCTGCCAGGTGGCGATCGCCACGAACACCCAGCCAAGACCCCAGCCGACGAGTACTGCGAGTCCGAGCGCGGTCGCGATGCTGACGACGCCGGACGGACGGAAATCCAGGAACAGCACCGCCGCGATGACCGCGACGGTGAGTTGTACGGCCAGCCGTAGCGCGTCGGAGAGCGTGCGGGCGACCAGGACGGCGAACATGCTGATCGGCATCGCGCGCAACCGGCCGACGAACCCGGTGTAGATCTCGGCCAGCACCCCGACGCCGGAACTCATCGCGGTGGTGACCGCGATGTTGATCAGTGTGGCAGGCATGAGGAAGTTGATGTAACCGCGGTACTGGACGACCCCCGGCAGCGTGCCGATCCGGCTGAAGACCTGGCTGAACAGCAGGAGCATCACCACCGGTTGCAGCAGACCGAAGAACACGAGGCGGTAGTCGCCGAACGCGGTCCGCAGCGACCGCCCGGCCAGCACCGCGACCTGGGTGCCGAAACCCGAGGTGCCCCAATGCTCGCCGAGCTGCGAGCGTCGCTGTTCGGCCGTGCGGACTTCTGGGTGCAGGTCGCCACGGTGCCGGTTCACTGCGTTGTCCAGGCCGCGTTGTGCAGGGCCAGGTACACGTCGTTGAGCGTCGGCTCGGTCACCGACAGGTCGTGGATGACGATGCCCACCGAGTCCAGGCAGCGCACCAGGCGGGCGATGTCGCCCTGGCCGGAGATCGGCACCGTGGTGGCGCGCAGCTCCAGCGCGGGCGCGGGGCGCATGCCGACCCAGGTGAGCGCGCTGACCGCGTAGCGGGCCGCGGCCGGGTCGCGGAAGGTGACCGTGGCGACCCGCTCCCCGATGCTTCTCTTGAGCTGGTTCGGTGTGCCGGTCGCCACCACTCTGCCGCCCGCCAGCACCACGACCTCATCGGCCAGTCTGTCGGCTTCCTCAAGGTACTGGGTGGTCAGCACCACGGTCGTGCCCGCGTCGGCGAGATCCTCGACGAACCGCCACAGTTCGTTCCTGCTCATCGGGTCGAGCCCGGTGGTCGGCTCGTCGAGGAACAGCACCCGGGGGCGTCCCGTCAGGCTCGCGGCGAGGTCGAGCCTGCGACGCATGCCGCCCGAGTAGGTGCCCACCTTGCGGTGCGCGGCATCGGTCAGGCCGAAGGTCTCCAACAGCACCGCGGCGCGGGCCTTGGCCTGCTGCGTGTTCGCACCCAGCAGGCGCGCGACCAACACCAGGTTGGCGTGCCCCGACATGGCGTCGTCGACGGCGACGAACTGGCTGGTCATCCCGATGTGCCTGCGCACCTCGGCGCCGTGGCGCAGCACGTCCCAGCCACACACCGACGCCGAGCCCGTGGTCGGGCGGGTCCGGGTGGAGAGGATGTCGATCAACGTGGTCTTGCCCGCGCCGTTGTGGCCGAGCACGCCCAGCACCGTTCCGGCGCCGACCTGCAGACTGACATCCACCAGCGCGGGCACCTCACCGTAGGACTTGCCGATTGCGCGCACATCGATCCGTGGTCGTCCCATGTTCGTCCCGTCGCGTGGTGGCCTCGAATGGCTCGCTGGGCAGGGCGTGCAGATGTTGCCGTTCGACGGCCAGCCGGGCGATCGGGGTCATCCCGGTTTTCCGCTGTTGTCGGCTGTTCACCTGCTCGCACCACACGCCGCAGGCGCGCGCCAGCCCGGCGAAGGAGTCGTAACCGGCGAGAAGGTTGGTGGCGGTGGGTGCGAGGTCTTCCTTGGCTATCTTGGTCGTCAGCTCGCAGCCGACGATCTGGCAGCCGTGGTACCGGCCGATCGCGAGCAGCTCCGGGTTCGGCATCGAGGCGCCTGCCACCAGGTAGGTCGGTGCTCCCCCGAGCCCGCGCAATGTCGCGTCGAGCGCGGAGCGCAGCGCGGCGCGGGAGCGGTCCCAGGTGGGCATGATCACCCGGTACCGCGACCACGGCAACCAGCCGGAGAACAGTTGGGTGTCGCGCCCAGCCACCTGAGGCCCATCGATCCAGCTCAACTGCAACCACATTCCAGGTTCGGGCGTCCACGGACGGGCCAGCGGGTAGTGCCCGGACCGCCAGGCCGCTTTCGCCTCGGCCACCGCGCGCCGCGTTCCCCGGTCCGAACCGGTGAAGCCCATCGCGACCAGGCGCTGGTGTACCACGTCGGCGCGGATCCGACCGTCGGATCTGGCCACCAGTTCCTCGATCTTGCCTCGGAACGCGTCGATCGGGCGAGGTCTGCTGGGCCGGACCAACGGATCCGCGCCCGAATCGCGGATGGCGACGTAGCGCGCGACCGTCTTCTCGTCCACGCCGACCAGCCGCGCGGCGGAGTGCGCGCAACGGGTCAGGTCGAACGCCTCCAGGATATCCATGATCTCCCTGTCGGACTTGGCCAAGGGTTGCCTCCAGGACGTGGTCCAAGCTACGTCGATCTGCTGAGCGGCGCGCTGGCTGGATGTTGTGGCGCGCCACGGAGATCTCGTGTCCATCGGCCCGGACTGGGAGGTCCATCCGTCCGGACCGAACCTGTCGGTCATGTTGCGAACTCGACGGGAAGTCTATTATATATTTTATCATGACGCAGCCAGCGCTCGACCACGAGATGACCGAGTTGGAACGACTCATGTGGGAGGTCTACGGCTACGTCAGAGACGGTGGCGCGCGGATCTACGAAGGCGGAGCCAGCGTCGAGGAAGCGACCTATCTGCGCGATCTCACCGTCTCCGCGAAGGCGGTCCGCGTCGCCGAGATCGGCTTCAACGTGGGCTTCTCCAGCATCGCGTTCCTGTCCGCCGCGCCCGAGGTCGAGGTCGTCTCCTTCGAACTCGACCAGCGGCCCGCGGTCGAACTCGCCAAACGGTTCGTCGACGAGCGGTACCCCGACCGGCACGAGATCATCATCGGCAACTCGGTCGACACCGTTCCCGCCTACGCCGAGAGCCACAAGGTGCCCTTCGACCTGGTGTTCGTCGACGGCGGCCACGAGTACGACACCGCACGCGCGGACATCGCCAACGCCCGCCGGATCGCCAAACCCGGGGCACTGATCGTCGTGGACGACGTGATCCCCTGGTACTCGTGGGGCGTCGGTCCGCATCAGGCCTGGCGGGAGGCGCTCGCCAGCGGCCTGATCGAACCCGTCGAGTCGGTTGTGGACGGACTCGTCGTCGACGTGATCGAAGAGCCCGGCGATCGAGCGTGGGTTACCGGCCGCTTCCGCTGAACGTGGTGGACAGGCCGGCCAAGAAGGCGCATCCGCGCGGCCGGCCTGCCACGACGTCCACGCCCCCGGCCCCAGCCGTGCGGCAGAATTCAGCCGTGGTCGACGTCGGTGTTCTCGAACTTGCCCCAGCCGTGCCACCGGTCGATGTCGATCAAGGCGCTGACTCGCTTGCGGTCGCGTTTCGGGTAGGCTCTGCCGATGTAGTGCTGGGCGATCCGATCGAGATCGGCCAGGTCGGTGTCGTCGGTCAGTTCGGCGATGTGGCCCTGCACGCTCACATGGCTGTGCCAGTCGGCGCCCGCGAGCACCGTCAGCGACACCCGCGGATTCTCGCGAAGGTAGTCCAGCCGCTTGCGCCCGTGGTCCATGTTGACCAGAATTCGCCCGTTGTCCCAGCGATACCAGGTAGCCACCGAGACGGGCTGACCGTCCGGCCGGACGGTGGCGATGATCGCCGGATTCGGGTTGGCCAGCATGTCGCTGATCTCGCCTGGCACTGGTGGCTTCGGCATGACGTCACACCTTCTCTGCTGCGGGGCGTACCCGTTCGGGCGACTTGTAGACGTACCGGGTCTGGAGCTCCGCGTACGCGTCGATGCCCTGTTGGCCACCGGAGCGGCCGATGCCCGAGTGCTTCGCGCCGCCGAACGGAATGTGCGGCGCGACATCCGCGTGGCTGTTGACCAAGGCGGTGCCACATTCCAGGCGCGCCGCCAGTTCGGTGCCCCTGGCGATGTCGCTGGTCCAGATCGACCCGCACAGACCGAACTCCGTCGCGTTCGCGGCGGCGATGGCATCCTCGACGTCGTCATACGGGATGACCGGAAGCAACGGACCGAACTGTTCCTCGGCGACCACCTTCATCTCCTCGGTCACGCCCGCGAACACCGTCGCGGCAACGAAGTAGCCGTCCCGGTCGAGTGGGTGGCCGCCCGCCACCACCCGGGCCCCGTGCTCGACCGCGTCGTCGAGGATCATCCGCACCCGCTCGTACTGGGGCCTGGTGGTCAACGGATCGAGCGCGCCGTCGACGCCGTCGTGCCCGGGCGCAGCCGCCTCGGCCAATCGTCCGATAGCGGCGACCATCGGATCGAAGATGGATCGGTGCACGTAGAGCCGCTTGATCGCGGCGCAGGTCTGGCCACTCATCAGGAAGGCCACGTTGAAGATCTGCTCGGCCACGGTGTCGACGTCCACGTCCGGCAGCACGATCGCCGCGTCGTTTCCGCCCAGTTCGAGCAGGACGTGTTTCAGACCGGCACCCGCCGCCTTGGCGATGTGCCGGCCGGCGGTCACCGATCCGGTGAACGAGATCATGCCAACGCCGGGATGATCGACCAGCGCGGCACCCAGCGCGTCGCCGCCCGCCAGGATGTTCAGCACCCCGGGCGGGACGATGTCGCGCCACAGCTCACCGAGCGCGAGCGTGGCCAGCGAGGTGAACGGCGACGGCTTGGCGACCACGGTGTTGCCGACCAGCAGGGCCGTGGCGATCTTCTCGCTGAGGATGAGGACCGGCGCGTTCCACGGCGCGATCGCGGCGACCACACCGACCGGCTTCCTGACCACCGTGACCGAGCGCTGTTCGTTGTCCTCCAGGACATCCACCGGAATCTCGGTGGTGGCCGTGTGCTTCATGAAGTAGGAGGCGGCATACGCCTCCGCGCTGCCCCGGGCGGATCCCTTTTCCAGCGTGGAGATCGCCACGATCTCGCCGATGTGCTCGTCGAGCGCGGCAGCCATGGCGGCGATCACCCGCTGGCGCTCGGCGATGTCGCGTGCCGCCCAGTCCCGAGCGGCGCGCTTCGCCGCGCCGACCGCTTCGGCCAGCAGTTCGTCAGTGGCCTCAGGGCACTGCGCGAACACCTTGCCGGTCGACGGGTCGTGTTCGGGGAAGGTCCTGTCGTTGCGCACGATGCGCCCGTCGATCAGGTGCCCCAGCGTGGCCAGCCTGTCTTCCACGGTCATCAGATGTCGTCTTCTTTCCGCAATCGCAGTGCGTTCGTGGGGCATTCGTCGATGATGTCCAGGAGCAACTCGTCCTCGCCGTCCACCGCTGCGATGACGTGCGCGATGTGGTCGGGGCCGATCTCGAACAACGCGGGCAGCGCGTGCACGCAGCCACCGGTGGCCAGACAGCGGTCGCGGTCCACATCGACGCGCCAGGGGGAAGCCTCCCCCATCACGAAGCCCCGGTACCGATCATCATCGTGGTGACGCGGCGGGAGTTGAAGTGCATCGGGTCGTACTCGATGTCGCCGACGATCCTCGCGCTGTCGCCGAAACGCCGTTCGAACTCCTGGATCATGAGCTTGGCCTGCACCTGCACCAGGTGCATGCCGATGCACAGGTGCGGCCCGGCACCGAAGACGATGTGGCCGGCATGGTTGCGGGTGATGTCGAACCGCCCCGTGTCCGGCCACTTCTCCGGGTCGCGCCAGGACGGCGCGTGCAGCGTGAACACCAGGGATCCCTTCGTCAGCACCTGCCCGCCGAGTTCGATGTCCTCCATCGGGAACCGCGGCATCCCGCCGAGTTTGCTGAACCCCGACCAACGCAGGATCTCCACAACGGCCGAGAGCATCAGTTCCGGCCGATCGCGCAGCAGCTGCCGCTGGTCGGGGTGTTCCAGCAGGGCCTTGATCGCCATGCTGTGCAGGTCGATCGCGGTGTCCGCGCCGGCAACGACCAGTGCCACGATCAGCGCGAGGATGTCCATGTCGGACAGGCGCTCGCCGTCGATCTCGGTGCCGACCAGGGTGCCGATGAAGTCGTCGCCGGGGTCCTCGCGGTCGCGGCGTTCGACGATCGTGTCGTGCAGGTACCGAAGGCCCGGCAGGCTGTTCTGGACGAGGGTGTCGCGTTCGGCCGCGTACATCGGATTGGTGGCACGGACCATGTTCCAGCCGAGCCCGTGTTCGAACAGGTCTTCCGCGTCCGGCGGCACGCCGACCATCCTGGCGATCGCCCGGATCGGGACCTTGGCGGCGACATCGGTGGCGAAGTTGAACAGCGTCGGATCGTCGATCTCGTCGAAGATGCCGATGATGTTGTCGCGGATCTTCTCCTCGATCTGGTCCATCACCCGGCGGGAGAAGGCGGGCGCGGTCAGCCGCCGCAACCGTTGGTGATCGGCGGGCTGGGTGTTCAGCATGGACTGCGCCATGCACCTGTCGTACAGGGTCCAGTGTTCTTGCGGCACCGGCGCGGGCGCATCGTTCCAGTCCTCGTACCTGGTGCTGAATCGCGCGTCGCGCATGACCTGGTCGGCGAGGTCATGGGGCGACACGAGCCAGAGGTTCATGCCGGTGTGGAAGGCGACCGGATATTGGGTGAGCATCCGGTCGACCACCGGGAACGGGTCTGTGACGTATTCGGGATCGAACGGGTTGAAGATCGAGAAGTCGATCTCAACGCGTTCGGTGTCGGTGGCGGCGACAGCCATGTCGCTCTCCTCGTCGCTGATGGAGTTTTCGGCTCGGGTCTTGCTCAGTCGAACTTCGCTGCCCACAGGTACGGGTCCGGCGCGGTCCGGTCGGAGAACGACGCGGCGCGCTTGCGGAAGATGTCCTTCTCCCAGTCGATCGCGGCTGCGAAGCGGCCCGCGTTGCGCAGGTCGTCGGCTTCGTGGTCGTTGGCGGCCCAGAAGGTCCCGTTGCGGATGGCGTCTACAACGGTCGCGGCGACCTCACCGGGCTCGGCCACCGACGTGGGTATGCCGCCCTTTTCCAGGCCCTGCTGCACGAGTGGCATCACATCGGGACTGCCCGCCAGGTTGGTCCTGGTGAGCGGCGGCAGCACGACGTGCACCTGGATCTGGGTGCCGAGGTCGCGGAGTTGCCCGTAGAGGGATTCCAGCAGCGTGCAGACCGCCTGCTTCGACACCGAATAGGAGGGTGTCACGTAGCTGACGCCCACAACTCCGGCGCTGGAGGACGTGCCCAGCACGTGGGCCGGGGTGCCCTGCGCGATCATGCGCGGCACGAACGCCTTGATGCCGTGCAGGATTCCGAAGAAGTTGATGCCGACGGTGCGGTTCCAGTCGGTCAGGTCATCGTCGAACAGGGTGCCGACGCCCGCGACACCGGCATTGAGGTGCAGGATGTCGACCTGTCCATAGTGGTCGTAGACGGCGTCCGCCAACCGCTTGACGGACTCGAAGTCCGCGACGTCGGCGTGCACGGCGAAGACGTCGTGGCCTGCCGAGGACAACTCCTGCTCCGTCGCCTTCAATGCGGTGTCGTCGATGTCCGACAGCACGACCTTGCAGCCCTGTTCGGCGAGCAGCGTGGCCGTGGCACGGCCGATTCCGTATCGACCGCCGCTGCCGGTGACCACGGCGATCTTGTCAGTGAACTCGTCCACGGGCCGACTACCTTCTTTTCACCGATGGGTTTGTATATCAAATATTTGCATGACCCGGAGAGCGTAATTTACGCACGTGCGTAAATCAACAGTCGCGGCCGAGCTTCGGCGTCGACCGTTACGCTCCTGATGTGACGACCGACCCTGCCCGGCGCGGCCCGCGCGCCGACGTCGACGCGAAGACGTTGATCATCGACACCGCGGAACGCATGTTCGGCGATGCCGCCATCGACGCCGTCTCGCTGCGTGCCGTGGCGCGGGAGGCCGGACTCGGCAACCGGGCGGTGCCCTACCACTTTCCGACCAAAGCCGACCTCGTCACCGCGGTGCTGCGGCGACGCTCAGCTCCGCTGGCGCGAACGTTCACCGACAGTCTGTCGCAGCTCGTTCGACGCGAGACCGCCCCGACGGTGCGCGATATTGTCGAGGCGATCCTGATGCCCTTCGTCGAGTTGTTCCGCGAAGACCCGCGCGGAATGCTCCGGTGGACCAAGGTCTACTCGCAACTCGCGCTGACCGAGGACCAGATCTGGGCCAGCGATCTCGGCACCGATCCCAGCATCACCGACCTGTTCCTGGGCGCGGCAGGCCGCGCGCTGCCGGACATCAACGACGAGAAGTTCCTGCGCCGCGTCGGCATCGCCATGTACTCGATGATCAGCATCCTGGCCGGCACCGACCTTCCTGCCTACGGTCAGCCGCTGGGGCCTGACGGGCTCGATCCCGACTGGGTGGAGCAGCTCGTCATCTTCATCACCGCTGGGCTGCAAGGACACGTCAAGCCGTAACGGCCGCGCTCACAGCCACGGCGGCATCGTCGCGACGGTTCCGCTCATGACCAGCGCGTAGCCGACGTTGTAGAGGCCGAACACCAGGTTCACCAGCCCGACCGCGGCCAAGACGGTGACCGGGGCACCGCCGCGTCCGTGCCACCAGTCAGGCGACAGCTCGCGATTCGACGAGGGGGCATATCGGCGGAAGAACATCACCATGCCGGGCAGCGCCCAGGCGAGTCCGATGGCGATTCCCTCGTAGATCGGCCACTGGTCCGGCTGGCCCGCGTGCACCGCGGGGCCACCAAGCTGGTCGTACGCCAGGAGTCCGCCCGCAATGCCCATCCGCTCGAAGACCATGTCGAACAGCCCGACCGCCAACCAGGTCACCAGCACCACGACGGCGGGAATCCGAAGGTAGCGGCGCAGCACGCGCATCAACGCGGCCGTCCCCACCGCGACCAACGGCAGCATGCACACGAAGACCGGGCCTTCCAACAGCAGAGCCTCGGGCAGCGGTGAGGTGTGCTGGACGAAGGGCAGGTGGGTGGTCCAGTCGCCCCGGTTGACGAACTCCTTGTTGAAGCTGAACGTGCGGTCGCGGACGTTGACCAGGGGTTCCTGCCAGAAGACGAGCGCCCATGCCACCGTCCACAGCAGAGGCCAGGTGAGTGCGCGCCGCCGTAACCAGTCCCACAGCACATATGCGAGCCACAGGACCACGCCGATGCCCAGGAACCACTGCGCCCGGCTGACGCCCGTGCCGACCGACGCCGGCGGCGACGTCGGGGAGGCGATCGCGGCGAACTCGGGCGAGCGCAACCACGACGCGTACCCCCACACCTGGACGAGTACGGCGACCGCGCCCACGACGGCGAGCGCGGCCACCACGATCCGACTTCCGGCCAGGACCGGAACTGGCGGTGCGCCGTCGAATCGAACCATCGGCGGGGAAGACTCTCGTGGCATTCACGGCCTCCTCATACGGGAGGCCAATATATCTTATATTTACCCAGTTGGGTAAATATACATCGGCCCTGCGTCTCGATCGGGGCCGGGTTCGGCATGCCGCGTTCGGCTACGGGCCGCACCAGTGCGTCGGCCAGAATCTGGCCAGGGTCGAGCTGGAGATCATGTTGATCAGCTTGTTCACTCGCTTCCCCGAACTACGGCTTGCGGTGCCTGCCGAGGAGCTGCCGTTCCGGACGGAGATGATCGTCCCCGGATTCCACGCTCTGCCCGTGACGTGGTGACGAGTCCGTCGACAAGGCCCCAGTCCAGCGCGGTCGTGGTGTCCAACGGTTTCCCGGATAGCGCCAGGTAGAGCGTGCGCGACCGGCCGATGCGACGGGCGAGGGACACCGTGCCGCCCGCGCCGGGGATCAATCCCATGCCGACCTCGGGCAGGCGGAAGGTCGTCCCGGGGGCGGCGAGCAGGCGGCGGGCGAAGGCAGGCAGTTCGATGCCCGCGCCGACGCAGGTGCCGTGCACGTGGAACTCGGTGCGGTCGGCCAACTGGTCCAGCAGGCCGGCCGCGCCGGTGCCGGTGCGGATGAAGTGCGCGGTGGCGAGGTCGGGTGTGGTGCCGAATTCGTCGAGGTCGCCGCCTGAACAGAACACCGGCCCGGCACCGTCCACGACGACACGGGTGATGGTGCGGTCGAGCACAGCGAGCCGCAGCGCTTCGACGAACGCGTCGCGCAGGCGCGCGCCGTAGGCGTTGCGGCGGGCCGGATGGTTCAGCGTGACATGCAGCGTGTCGGCGTCTCGGTCGAGCAGCACGGGTTCGGCCGGGACCGGTGGTGCGGGCCGAGGGCCGCGTCGGGCCAGCCAACGGGCGAACTCGGCGCCACCGAGCAGGGTCGAATAGGCGAAGGATTCCAGGTGGAGCGCGGCCACCGGGTCGGTTGGCGCTGCCCGCAACACCTGCGCCAGGACCGCGCTGGACTGAGGGTTCGCCGTGCTCATGGCCCGTAGATGCGCTCCTTCCGCGACCGGGTCGGCGACGCCGACCAGGAACGGGTCGGTGGCCGCCTCGGGTGGCACGAGGGCCAGGTCGAGTCGTTGGGCCAGTCGACGCTGATCTCGGTCCAGCGGACCGGTCCAGACGCCGATCGCCAGGTCGTCGACTTCGATGATCATGGCGCCAGATAAGCGAGTTCGCCGCGGCAGATGGTCGCCGCGACCACGTCGCGGTGCGGCACGGACAAGGCCTCGGCGAGCGGTGTGCGCAGCAGGCACAGGTCCGAGTCGGCGCCCACCGCGACGCGGCGCGGCGGGCCACCCGGATCATCGAGCGGGCTGAGCAGACCGGCCAGCACCTCCGCCGCCGCCACCCGCTCATCGGGCGCCAGTTCCCGGCTGCCGGCCGCGACCATCGTCCACCACGGATCTTCGTCGGCGAACGGCGCGTCGCTGCTCGCCACCACCTTCACCCCGGCTCGGCGCAGACTCGCGTAGCGGTACAGGTCGTTGTGGTCGGCGACGGGCACGCCGCGCCGGTATTCCGCGCCCCTGGCCACCACGAACCCGGGTTGGGTGACCACGGCCAAGCCGAGATCCGCGATCAGCGGGATCGAGTCCTCACCCACCAGTGCGGCATGTTCGATCCGGTCGCCCGGCAGCGTGCCAGTTTCGGCGAACGCCGCCAAGG
Organism: Pseudonocardiaceae bacterium; assembly: GCA_035948315.1. Lineage (GTDB taxonomy): Bacteria > Actinomycetota > Actinomycetes > Mycobacteriales > Pseudonocardiaceae > CAJCJE01. The sequence goes on from DASZJG010000056.1 coordinate 89,988, forward strand.
TGACCACCAGTGCCTCGCGGGTCACCGCGTGCACGGCCACCGGCCTGCGGTGCGCGTGCGCCTCGTTGATCTCGGCGCGCAGTCCGTCCCAGTCCGGCGGTTCGTGGTCGGCCGGGAGGATCTTGTGCGGGCCGACCGTCGCGTGCGGCGGCAGCGGGCGGTGCAGCGGTGCGCCGAGCAGGTGCAGGCGTTGGGGCAGGCCCGATTCGGTGAGCAGCGCGACGGTGTCGTCGGTGAGGTTCGGGGTCGCGTCGGTGACACCGGTGATGCCGAGCGCCGCCAGGCGCTGCCCGACCTCGGCCAGGTCGGGTGCTGGTTCGGCAAGGCGTCGGCGCAGCAGTGGATCGGCTCGCCACAGGCGTCCGTCCCGCGCCTCGTCGAGGAGGTCGAGTTCGGTCAGCGCGCGCGTGTTGAGCAGCCACAGCGCACCGCCTCGGTGCTGGAGGCGAACCGGCCGGTCCGGCACAAGGCGGTCGAGCAGATGCCGGTCGGGAACGCCCGCGACGCTCTCGTGGTAGCCGACGCCGCGTACCCAGTCGCCGGGTGCGGCGCGTAGCACAGTGGCCAAACCGGCGAGATCGGTGACCTCGGGCGGACCGCAGCGCAGCGATGTCGCCGCCCTCGCCAGGGACAGCAGGTGCAGGTGGTGATCGTGCAAGCCGGGTAGCAGGGCGCCGCCACCGGCGTCGAGCTCCAGTTCGCCGGGCCGGTGGCGCAGCAGGCCGATCTCGGTGATCCGCTCGCCCGCGACGCGGACGTCGACCAACCGGTGCTCGACTTCGGCGCGGTGGATCAGCATGGCGCCTCCAGAGTGGCCGCGACCTGTTCCCGCAGGGCGAGGTCGGCCAGCCACCTGCCACCGGCCAACAGGCAGGCCACGGCCACCAGTGCCGCGTTGACCCCGGTCACCGGATCGGCGATGGCGTCGCCGCACGGCGCGGGAGTCCCGGTGGCCGGGTCGAATGCCAGCAGTCCGGCCGCCATCGCGGTGTCGTCGCCGAAACCGATCGCGTTGGACCAGGGCCCGGTGCGGCCGTAGGCGGTGATGCTGACCCAGACCTTGTTCGTGGCGCGGGACAGGATCTCCTCCGCGTCGATGCCGAGCTGGCGCAACGCCCGGGGCCGGGATGCCTCGATCACCACGTCGGCGGCGTCGATCAGTTCGGCCAGCGCGGCCCCGCCCTCGGCGGTGCTGAAGTCCAGGGTCACCTCGCGTTGACCGGCGTGCAGTGCACGGTAGAACTCCGGCGAGCCGCTGCGCGCGCCGTCCGGACGACGCGCGCTCTCCACCTTGACCACACGCGCGCCGAGCAGCGTCAGCAGATGCGCGCACAGCGGTCCGGCCCACAACGACGACAGGTCGACGACGAGGGCGTCCCGCAGCGGCCGGCCAATTCCCGGCCAGCCGGTGAGCACGAACGGACGGAGGTTCGCGACCTGGCCGCGCGCGGCCAACTGCTCGTCGACGACTGGCCGATCCGGCAACGCCGCCACCGGCAGACCGAGCAACCGGCCGCGCGACGCCAACTCCCCCACCGACCGACCGGCGACGGCGCGGCGCAGGATCGGCGCGGGCTCCTGCAGCCACGGTTCGAGCAGTTCCCGATCGGAGGGCCGCGGCAGGTTCACGCCGAGCCAGCCGTCCGCGGCCCGCAGGACTTCGAACGCGCCGCGCGCGGATCGCGGTGCGTCGCGGCGGAGCCCGAGCAGGGTGGCACGCTGCGACAACACGCTCGCCTCGGGCAGCGACACCGGGGCGTCGGCCAGCAAGCCGATCGCGGTCAGCGCGCCGCGCACCGCGCTGGCCGCCTGGCCGGGCGGCAGCAGTTCCGGTCCGTCGCGCCTGCCGGTCAGGGCAGGAACGCCGGACGTTGCCCAGTCGAGTTCCGAACCCGTGTTGTCCGCACAGGATTCGACCGAGGCGCCGAGCCAACGCAGCATGCGTTGGGCGTGCCAGGCCGCGGCACCGTCGCCGGGTACCGCGAGCGTGCGCCCGGTCAAGGGGCCGGTGCTGGTCATGGCGCGGGTTTGCGGAGGGCGTCGAGGTAGGCGGTGATCGTGGCCAAGGTGTTCGGCGAGGACCACATCCGAGCGACGTCCTTGTCGTCGTCGGCGCGGGCGGCGATGCGCTCGTGCACCGGCCGGTGCAGTTGGCGCTTGGTGAAGGCGAACGCCTCGGCCGGGATTTCCCTCATCCGCAGGGCTTCGCCGACCGCGCGCTCCAGCAGGTCGCGCGGGAACACCACCTGATCGACCAGCCCGCGCGACAGCGCCTGCGGTGGGTCGAACAGCGCGGCGCCAATGACCAGCCGGCCGAGATCCACCCCGACGATGTGACGCATGATCTCCAGGGCAGTGGACGGGAACGGCACGCCGACGCGCAGCTCGCTCAGTCCGATCCGGCCGTCCGACATCAGCCTGGTGTCGCAGGCCGCGGCGAGCACGCAGCCGCCCGCGATCGCGTGACCGTTGATCGCGGCCACCGTCGGTGCTGGCCGGTCGAAGACGGCGAGGAACGTCTCGGACAGGGCGTCCAGGAACTCTTCGACGTAGGACGTTCCGCCGTCGACGATCCGGCGCAGGTCGACACCGGCGCTGAAGGCCGGATCGCTGCCGGTCAGCACGATCGGCGTGGCCGGATCGATCTCACGCATCGCGGTGGTGATCGCGGTCAGCAGTTCGGTATCCAGCGCGTTGACCTTGCCGTGGCGCAGGCGGACGACGACAACGCCTGATCGTTCATCGATGTCGAGCATGCTGCCTCCGCTCTAGCCGTGGCTCAGTTGACCACTGCGGGCCGGCCACGGCCTCTTCCAGTTGGTCAGGCTGGCATCGTGGCACGGGCGGCATACCGGGCTGTTCTGGACCACTACCGGCTGACCGGGTGCGGCGCACAGATTCGGCTCAGCGTCGGCCTGGCAGATGCTGTAGTGGCTGGCAGCGGCGCACATGCACCCACATTGGCTCACGACAATCCTCCGCATGTGCAGGTTGTCAGAAGAACACCTGGCACGGACTGGCCGGTCCTCATGGCACTGTCCAACAAGGACTTCGTCGGTGAGGTCCTCGCACCCGGCCGCCGAGCCGCGGCCGCATCCCGTCGTGGCGTCGGCGAACATAGCACTTACTATAACATGCTGATCAGGTCAGTTCGCGCGTTGCTGTGCGGCTGACGGGGCCGTGGCCACTACAGTGGGTGGACACGCGGGACGAGGAGGCGTCAGTGACCGGCCGGGGAACCACAGGAACGCGGGCCGATGCGGCTCGACGCGGCAACGCCGAGGACGCGACGGCCGCAGGCGATACGCGGGACCGAGTGGTCCGGGCGGCCATCCAGTGCATTCTGGAACAGGGCTTCTACCGGGCCAGTTCGAATGCCATCGCCGAACGGGCCGGCCTGACCTGGGGCGTCATCCAGTACTACTTCGGCACCAGGGAGAAGCTGATGCTCGCCGTCCTCCAGGAGGGCAGCAAGCGGCTCGCCAACGACCTGCGCAACGCCGAGATCATCGGCACCACGCTCACCGAACGGGTCGAACAGTTCTTCGACGTGCTGGACGGCTACTACGGCTCCCCCGACTACCTGGCGTTCATCCAGGTGTTGATGAACCTGGGTCACGACCCGCGCACCTCCGAACAGACCCGGCAGAACATGGCCGAGATCAGCGAACAGGCCAACCCGGAACTGAACCGGCTGGTGACCAGGGTGTTCGCCGGCACCGGGATCCGGCGGCGAGACATCCGCAACCTGCTGTTCCACTCCTTGCGCGGCCTGTCGATCAGCCACGTCATGCTGACCACGGTCGAGCCGTTCGGCCAAGCCACCAGTCAGCAGGCACTGGCCGAACGCAGGTTGCTGGCCAAGGCGCTGAGCCTGCTGATCGAGCAGGAGAAGAGCTAACCGCTCCTCGGCTCTTTGGGAAGGCCGAGCGCGCGCTCGGCCAGGATGTTCTTCTGGATCTGCGAGGTGCCCGCCGCGATCGTGTAGGCGAGCTTGTTCACCCGGTCCTCGACCAGGTGGTTGGCCATGGTCAGCCCGGACCGGCCCAGCACGGTGGCGGCGAGATCGGTGATGTGCTGGCGGTTGTCGGTGAAGGCCAGCTTGAACACCGACGCCCCCTGCACCGGCACCATCCCGTTCGTCGCATCCGAGACGTTCTTGCGGATCAGCGCCCACAGCCCGTGCAGTTCCGCCGCGAGCCGCCCGACGTCCCGGCGCAGCGCCCTGTCGTCCCAAAGCGTGCCACCACCGGGTGCGGGGGTCGCCGCGGCGATCCGCGCGATCTCGGCCAGCATCGCGCGGGACTCGACCGTCTCGCCGATGAACGCGGTGCCGCGCTCGAAGGAGAAGGTCACCATGGCGACCCGCCAGCCGTCGTGTTCCGCGCCCACCCGGTTGGCCACCGGCACGCGCACGTCGTCCAGGACCAGCTCGCTGAACTCGCTGCTGCCGGACGCGGTGCGCAGCGGCCGCACGGTGATCCCGGGCGTGTCCATCGGCAGGATCAACCAGCTGATGCCCCGGTGCTTGGGCGCGGCCGGATCGGTGCGTACCAGCAGTTCGCAGTAGTCCGCGATCTGCGCCATGGACGTCCAGATCTTGCGCCCGTTCACCACGTACTGGTCACCGTCGCGGACCGCGGTCGTGCGCAGCGAGGCCAGGTCCGAGCCGGCGTCGGGTTCGGAGAAGCCCTGGCACCACACCTCGTCGCCGCGCAGGATGCCCGGCAGGTACGCGGAGCGCTGTGCCTCGGTGCCCTCCACGATCAAGGTTGGCCCGGCGTGCAGCAGGCCGACGAAGTTCGCGCCGATGTAGGGCGCGCCCGCCGTGGCCGTCTCTTCCAGGAAGATGAGCTGCTCGGTCGGGGTGGCGCCGAGGCCGCCGTGTTCGCGCGGCCAGTCGATGCCCGCGTACCCCGCTTCGAACAGCATCCGTTGCCAAGCGGTGTCGTAGGCCCTGCGTGCGGGCCAGTCGTCGTGGTCGGGCGCTGCCGGCAGCGAGGGCAGGGTTTCGGTCAGCCAGTCGCGCAACCGATTCTGAAAGTCCAACTCGGACTGGCGCAGTCGAAGCTCCACGAAGCCAGCGTATTTGATAAAACATCTAATGTACATCGCAGTGGATCCGCGACCGGAGGACACGATGCGCATTATCAACGGACTCGACGAACTCACCGCGAGCGTCGGTGAACACCTCGGCTACAGCGAATACCAGACCGTCACCCAGCAGGACATCGACGCGTTCGCCGCGTTGACCGGCGACGACCAATGGATCCACGTGGACGCCGAGCGGGCGGCGAGCGGACCGTTCGGCGGCACCATCGCGCACGGTCTGCTGACCCTGTCGCTGGGACCGCGCCTTGCCCGCGACGTCTACCAGATCCAGGGCATGAAGATGGGCGTGAACTACGGCTACGACAAGATCCGGTTTCCCGCACCGGTTCCGGTGAACAGCAAGGTCCGGCTCGGCGCGACGCTGAGCTCGGTCGCGGAGGTGACCGGGGGCGTGCAGGTGGGCATCACGTTCGTGTGGGAGATCGCGGGCGTGCCCAAACCCGCCTGCGTCGCCGAGATGCTGTTGCGGTACGCGGCAGCCTGAGGTGACCGGGTTCTGGTCGGCGGTCGAGCAACGTGCGCAACTCGCGCCGGACGCGGAGATGCTCGTCGACGAGCACGGCAACCGGTTGAGCTTCGCCGGATTCCGCGAGCGCGCCGAGCGGGTGTCGGCCGGGTTGGCCGCCCGCGGCGTCGCCGAGGGAGTCGCGGTGACGTGGCAGTTGCCCACCGGGATCGACGCGCTGGTGCTCACCGCGGCACTGGCTCGCCTCGGCGCGGTGCAGAACCCGGTCATCACCGCTCAGGGCCGCGGGCACCTCGACTTCGTGCTGCGGGAGACCGCCGCGCACCTGTTGATCACCGGCGAACTGCCCGAGTCGACCGAAGCCGTCCCGGCTGCCGCGCCGAGCACGACAACCCGCTGGGTGTTCTACACCTCTGGCACGACCGCGGAGCCCAAGGGCGCGCGGCACACCGACGCGTCGGTGTTGGCTTCCGCGCGGGCCATGGGCGAGCGGCTGCGGATCACCTCCGCGGACCGGGTGGGCATGGTGTTCCCGGTCGCGCACATCGGTGGCTGCGGCACCTGGCTGGGCGCGAGCCTGTTGTACGGCTGCGCCTTGATCCTCGACTCGGCGTTCGACGCGCACCGCAGTGCCGCGCTGCAACGCGCGGAACGCGTCACACTGGCCGGTTCCGGCTCGGTGTTCACCCAGGGCTATCTGGCCGCGCAACGGCTCGATCCGGCCACGCCGCTGTTTCCGGACGTGCGCGCGTTCACCTGTGGCGGTGCCGGGCGGCCCAACACATTGCACGAGGAGGTGAAACGGGAACTCGGCGGCGTCGGCGTCCTCTCCGGCTACGGCATGACCGAGGCGCCGATCCTCGCGATGGCCGCGCCCGACGACCCGGACGAGGCCAAGGCTCGCACGGAAGGCCGCGCGAGCACGGGGGTGGACCTGCGGGTGATCGGCCCGGACGGCAGCCGCCTCGGACCGGGCAAGCCCGGCGAACTGCGAGTGGCGGGGCCACAGGTCATGCAGGGCTACGTGGACGCGAGCCTGGACGCGGACGCCTTCGACGCGGAGGGCTACCTGCGCACCGGCGACCTCGGCAGCCTCGACGAGGCCGGCTACCTGACCATCACCGGACGGCTCAAGGACGTCATCATCCGCAAGGGCGAGACGATCAGCGCCCGGGCCATCGAGGACGAACTGCTGCTGCACCCCGCGATCGACGACGTCGCGGTGTTCGCCGTGCCCGATCCCGATCGCGGCGAGTTGGCGTGCGCCGTCATCGTGCCGGTGCCGGGCGCGCCGGTCCCCTCGCTCGCCGATCTCGTCGCACACCTGCGCGAGCACGGCCTGCCCTCGCGCCAGTGCCCCGAGCGGCTCTGCGTGGTGGCCACGCTGCCGCGGACATCGACCGGCAAGGTCCGCAAGGACGCGTTGCTCGCGTTCGTGACCGGGTCAGTCGGAGGCTGGTAGCGGGCGCGGGCCCTTGACCGTGAGCGGGGTGTCGCCCAGCGACAGCGTTGCCTCACCTGCCTTGGTGCACAGCACCTCGATGGTGTCGTCCGCATCGGCATAGCGCTTGCCCAGCAGCGTCGGCTCGGTGAAGCCCGACACGGGCTCGACGGTTTCAGGTATCGCTTCGCCGTCGGCCAGCATGGGCGCGCCACCGCACCGCAGGTCGAGTTCGCCCGCCGTGGCGCGGATGACGATCACTTCGGTACCGCCCACCGCGGAACGCAACCGCATCCCGGTCTTGACCACTATCGACATGGTGAGGACTCCTCAGCTTGTGTCAGGAACGAACCAGCAGCAACGCGCTGGACGGGGTGAGGCCGCCGCTGGACACCACGGCGACCTCGGCATCGGCGACCTGCCGCTGGCCTGCCTCGTGCCGCAGTTGCACGACGGCCTCCTGCAACAGGCCGAATCCGTGCGTGCGGCCGTGGGAGAGCTGACCGCCGTGCGTGTTCAACGGGAGTTCGCCGTCGCGCGCGATCCGCTTGCCGCCGTTGAGGAAATCGGCCGCCTCACCGATGCCGCAGAACCCGAGCGCCTCCAGCCACGACACGCAGTTGAAGGTGAACCCATCGTAGAGCAACGCCAGGTCCACATCGGACGGACGGAGGTCGGTGCGCGTCCACAGGTGCGCGGCCGGTCCGAGTACCTGTGGCTCGTGGGCCAGCGTGCTCTGGTCCCAGCTGAGCCGCTCCACGATCTGCGTACCGGCCGCCTCGAAGCGGATCGGTGGTCGACGCAGGTCAGGAGCGGTTTCGGCGGCGGAGACGACCACGGCGATCGCGCCGTCGCACGGGACGTCGCAGTCGTAGAGGCCGAACGGGGTGCTCACCGGCCGGGCCGACAGGTAGTCGTCCATGGTCAGCGGCGTCCGGTAGATCGCGTCCGGGTGCAGCGCGGCGTTGGCGCGCGCGTTGAGCGCGATCCAGCCGAACGTCTCGCGGGTGGCGCCGAAGCGGTGCAGGTAGTGCGATGCGCCGAGCGCCAGCGTGTTGGCGGCCGAGAACGAGCCGGCAGGCGCGGTGTAGGCCATCGGACCGCCGATCGGTTGTGCCGGTGGCGGCCTGCGGCGGCCGGTGCGCAGCAGTTCGGCGTAGGTGGCTTCCCAGACCGTGCGGAAACACAGCACGTGCCGGCACAAACCGGCCGCGACCGCGAGCATCGCCGCGACCACCGATCCGCCCGGGCCGGGCGCCTCGGGGCCGCCCGCGTGCCACACCGGACGCAGTCGCAGCGCTTCCTCGACGGCGGTCACCCCGCCCTCGTTGAAGCCATGGCCGACACCGCCGCCCGGGTACGTGGCGAGACCGTCGATGTCGGCGAAGGTCAGGCCGGCGTCGACGACGGCGGCGCGGCACGCTTCGACGGCGAGGCTCAGCGGGTCGACCATGAGCCTGCGGCCGATCGGGCTGTTGCCGACGCCGCTGATCACCGACGCGTGCTCGTAACGCCGCGGCGCGACGGGCGCACGCACTGCCGCCCGCACCTCCTCCGGTGTCTCGTCCACGACCGGCAGCTCGTCGACCGCGCCGGTAGGCGTGACGACCGGAACCCACACGTCGGCACGCTGCTCGAAGGACACCGCGACCTGCTGACCGATGTGGACGGTCTCGGGATCGGCGCCGACCACCCGCGCGGTCAGCCGAACGTGCGCGTCTTCCGCGAGCGCGACCACCGCGATCGCGTACGGCACCGGCAGTTCCGGTTGCCAGACCTGGTTGTTCACGGTGACCGCGACGACCGTGCCGACGCCGCTGACCGGTCGGACCTCCAACCGGGCGCCCTGGCAGCGGTGACAGGCGACGCTCGGTGGATGCACGAGACCGCCGCAGTCCGCGCAGCTCTGCATCCGCAGCACGCCATCCGCGCCGGAGGTCCAGTAGAACTCCGCGCGCAGGTCGACCGCTGGCACCGGGAACATCCACCGCCTCCTCAGAAGTCCGAGCCGCCGTCGACGTTGACGTCCGCGCCGGTCATGTAGCTGTTGCGGCGCGAGCCGAGGAACGCGATCACCGGACCGATCTCGCCAGGATCGCCGACGCGCCCCAGCCAGGCCGGATGGCCGAAATCCTCGGCGATCACCCGCATGGCGGCACGCAGGTCGCCGGGTTTGGCGGCCCGTTCGGGCGGCAGCGCGGCCAGATAGTCACTCAGGCCCGCCGACAGGATCGAACCGGGTGACACCGTGTTCACCAGGATGCCCTCGGGTGCCAGCGTCATCGCGAGGTTCTTGCTCAGGCTCGTCAACGCGGACTTCGCCGCCGTGTACGCGACCAGCTCCGGCGACTGCCGGTGGGTGGAGTGCGCGGACACGTTGACGATACGCGCCCAGATGGCCATGCGCAGCAACGGCAGCGCCGCACGCACACACCGGACCGCGCCGAGCACGCCGATATCGAACGTGCCTGCCCACTCGGCGTCGTCGACATCGGCGAAGCCACCGACACCGACACCGACCGGCCCGGTGGCGTTCACCAGAACGTTCAGCCCGCCCCACTGCTGACCGAGCCGAGCGAACGCGTCCGCGACCTGCCCGGCATCGGTGATGTCCGTGGGCAGTGCCATGACGTCCTCGGCACCGCGCCGCCACAGCACGTCGAGCGTCTGGTCGAGGTCGCTTTTCGTCCTGGCCAGGACGGCGACCCGAGCGCCCTCGGCGGCCATCACCTCGGCGGCCGCTCGACCCATTCCCTTCGTGCCGCCGACGACGACCGCGGCAGCACCACTCAACCCGAGATCCATCCGGCTAGCGCAGGACCGTGATGGCCCGCTCCGGGCAGGCGTCCGCGCCCGCCACCGCCTGGTCCTCGATCTCGGCCGGGATCTCGGTGGCGAGCGGACGGCAATGGCCCTCGTCGTCAAGGTCGTAGACGTCCGGGCCGGCCACACTGCACAGTGTGTGGCCCTGGCAGAGCTTCTCGTCGACGGTAACGCGCACTGGCGGACTCCTTCAGACGTGGAACGGGTGGATCTTGAGGTAGGCGCCCGCGTCGACGCGTAATTGCATGCCGGTGACGTACCTGGACTCGTCCGAGGCGAGGAACAGCACGGCGTTGCTGATGTCCAGCGGCTGGACGTAGGGGATGTGCATGGCCTGCTGCGCGGGGAAGCCGCGCTCGGCGTCGGCCCTCGTCGGATTCTCCAGGTCGGGGCGGAAGGTCCGGTACATCACGTCGTTCTGCAGCATCGTGGTGTCCACATTGGTCGGATGCACCGCGTTCGCCCGGATACCGCTCGGCGCCAGGTTGAAGGCGAGTTCGTGCATGTAGTCGCCGAGCACCCGCTTGGCGAAGCTGTAGCCCGCGCCGCCCGGATCGCCGCCGACCGTGCGCGCCATGAACGCGGCGACCGAACCGGTGCCGATGATCGAGGCGCCTTCGGACAGGTGCGGCAGCGCGACCTGGATGGCGTTGATGGTGCCGATCAGGTTCGTGTCGATCACGTCGCTCCACGCCTGCATGGCCGGTTTCCCGGTCATCGGCAGGATGCCCGCCTGCGCCACGACCACGTCCAGGCGTCCGAGTTCGCGCACGCCATCGTCGAGGGCCGCGCGCAACTGGCCGGCGTCGCGGACGTCCGCCTCGCGAGTGACGATCCGGCGACCGTGCTCCTCGACCAGCCGAGCGGTCTCCTTGAGATCGTCCGGTCCGGCGAGCGGGTAGGGCACGGTGTCGATGTCGTGACAGATGTCGATCGCGATGATGTCGGCACCCTCCTCGGCCAGCCGCACCGCGTGACTGCGCCCCTGGCCGCGTGCGGCGCCGGTGACGAACGCGACCTTGCCCTCAACTCGTCCCACGTCAATCTCCTCTACTCGTTACGGGCGGGCGATGGTCTTGACTTCGAGGAAGTCCTCCAGGCCTTCGGTCCCCCACTCCCGGCCGAGCCCGCTCTGCTTGTAGCCGCCGAACGGCGAGGTCGGGTCGAAGTACTGGGCGCCGTTGACCGACACCGTGCCGGTGCGCAGCCGCTTCGCCACCGACATCGCGCGTTCGGTGTCCGCGCTGAACACCGCGCCGGACAGGCCGTAGATGGTGCCGTTGGCGATGCGCACCGCGTCGTCGTCATCGTCGAAGGGCAGGATCACCAGCACCGGCCCGAAGATCTCCTCCTGCGCCACGCGCGCGGTCGGCGCGATGTCGGTGACCACGGTCGGCTCGACGTAGTAGCCACGCGCGAACTTCTCGGCCCGGCGCCCGCCGATCGCGACCCGGCCCTCCTCGCCCGCCAGCACGCAGTAGCCCAGCACGCTCTCCAGTTGCCGTTTGCTGATCAACGGCCCCATCAGGTTGGCCGGGTCCGTTGGATCGCCCCAGGGCAGGCGGGCGGCCGTGGCCTTGGCGATCTCGACCGCCATGCCGAGTTGCGCACGCGGCACGAGCAGGCGGGTGTTCAGCGCGCAACCCTGGCCCGCATGGCTGCACACGGTGCCCATGATGGTCGGCACGATCTGGGTCAGGTCGGCGTCGTCCAGGGCGATGGCGGCGGATTTTCCACCCAGTTCCAGCGTGACGCGCTTGATCGTGCCGGCCGCCGCCGCCATGATCCTGCGGCCGACTGCGGTCGAACCGGTGAAGCTGACCGCGTCGACCATCGGATTCGTGGTCAGCTCCGCGGCAACCGCGTTGTCGTCGGTGGTCACGATGTTGACCACACCCGGCGGAATGTCGGTGTGCTCGAGGATGAGTTCACCGATGAGCGTCGCGCTCCACGGCGTGTCCGGCGCGGGCTTCAACACGACCGTGCAGCCAGCTGCGAGCGCGGCGGAGAGCTTGCACAGGTTGAGGTAGAGCGGGTAGTTCCACGGCGTGATCGCGGACACCACGCCCGCCGCCTCCCCGCGGACGATCCGTTGCCCCGCCGGCCCACCGGCCAGCGGACGCTCAAAGGAGTAGGTGTCGAGCAGGTCGACGTAGTGGCTGATGAACTCGACCGCCGAGTCGAGCTGGATGCTCCTGGTCAGCATCACCGGCGTGCCCACCTCGGTGACGAGGGCGGGCCGGATGATGTCCAGGTTCTTGTGGAAGGCCGTCTGGAGTTGCCGCAGGCACTGCTGGCGGAACTCGGCGTCGTTCGACCAGGTGGTGGTGTCGAACGCGCGCCGGGCCGCCTGGACTGCCTTGTCCACATCGGACACCGTGGCGTTCGGGGCGGCGCCGATGACGTCCTCGGTCGCCGGGTTGATGTTGTCGAAGGTGCCGCCCCCGGTCGCGCCGACCAGCTCGCCGTCGATCAGCATCAGCTCGTTCACGTCGGTCATGGCCGCTCTCCCGGGGTGAAGCGAATCCGCAGGCTGCGCAACGCGTACACGTTCACCGCGTCCGTGAACCGGTCCAGTTCGTCGTCGACCACGGTGAAGTCCGGCAGCCTGCGCAGGATCTCGGTGATCATCACCTTGAACATGGTGCGCGCGAGGTTGGAACCGAGGCACCGGTGCTGGCCGACGCCGAAAGCCAGGTGCCGGTTGGGACTCCGGTCGAGTTTCACGTCGTTCGGTTCGTCGAAGACATTCGGATCGCGGTTGGCCGCCGCCCAGGCCAGCAGCACCCGCTCGCCCTTCTTCAGGTGCTGGCCGTGGAACTCGACGTCCCGGCTCACCGTCCGACCCAGGCCCTGCGTTGGCGTCGAGTGCCGCAAGAACTCCTCGGTCGCGGTGTCGAGCAGATCCGGGTCGTCGATGAGTCGCTGCCGCAGCTCGGGGTGCCGGGCCAGCTCGACCAGTGTGTTGCCGGTCAGCCCGCTGGTCGTGTCCATCCCGCCGAACAGCAACAGCAACACGTAGCCGAACTTCTCCTGCGCGGTGAGTTCGCGACCGTCCACAGTGCCACCGAGGATGCTGCCCACGAGATCATCGGCCGGCATGTTCAGCTCGGCGCGGCGACGCATCTCGTTCCCGATCGCTTCCTGCATCTTGGGTCGCACGACCTCCGGGTCCTCGCCGCCTTCGGCGCCGTGGATGAGCGTGTGCACGTAGGTGACCCAGTCCGGCCACTTGGTGTCGTCCCAGCTCAACAGGCGCAGAATCACCCTGGCCGGCAGCGGCGTGGTCAGCTCCTTGACGATGTCAGCCTCGCCGCGCTCGATGAACCCGTCGATGAGCTCGGTGGCGATCTCGCGGATCTCCGGCTCCATCCGCTGCGCCGCCCCGGGAGACAGGTGCTTGACCGTCAACTGCCGCATCTGCCCGGTGATGGGCGGATCGGTCAGGATCGGTGGCATGGTCGCCAGATATCCGGCGTCCGCGCCGGGGTCGCGGATGCTCGCGCCGTCGCTGGAGTAGAACAGCTCGTCGTCGCGGGTGGCCTCGAACACCGACTCGTAGTCGGTCAGCATCCAGAACCCGCCACTGGAGTTCATCCACGTGACCGGGCACCGGGAGCGCAGGTCGTCGTAGATCTGGTAGTTGTTCCGACAGAATTCCTCGCCGTGGATGTCCACCGCGACCTCGGGACGATCATGTGTCGTCATCGGATTTCCAATCGGTGGATACCCCGGCCTTCAGGCCGGGGAGGAATCGGTCCGCAATCGTGGGTGGCCGCGGTCGGAACATTCACTCGAACGTGTGTTCGAGTGAATGTGGTTGCGGCGGTAGGCTGTGGATCATGGCGCAGACGGTCGTGACGCGGACGGTGGTGAAGCGGGCGTTCCGATACCGCTTCTATCCCACCGCAGCTCAGGCCGCCGAGCTGACGCGGACCTTCGGCTGCGTACGACTGGTGTACAACAAGGCATTGGCAGCCCGAAGCCTGGCCTGGACGCAGGAGCAGCGCCGCATCGGCTATGCCGAGTCCTCGGCATTGCTGACCGGCTGGAAACGCACCGAAGATCTCGCGTTTCTCAACGAGGTGTCCAGCGTGCCGCTGCAACAGGGCCTGCGGCACCTCCAGAGGGCGTTCGCCGGGTTCTTCGCCCAACGCACGAACTTTCCTCGGTTCAAGTCTCGCAAGAAGTCCCGGGCGTCGGCGGAGTACACCCGGTCCGGGTTCCGCTACCGCGACGGGCAACTCACGTTGGCGAAGATGGCCGAGCCGTTGGCTATTCGCTGGTCGCGTCCGCTGCCCGAGGGTGCGGATCCCTCGACGGTGACCGTGTCGCGGGACTCGGCCGGCCGTTGGCATTGCTCGATCCTGGTCGAGACCACGATCGAGCACCTGCCACCTACGGGGGCGGAGGTGGGTATCGACGCCGGGATCACGAGCCTGCTGACGATGGATCATCCGATCCCGGGTCTGACCGACGAGGACGGCAAGATCGACAATCCCCGGCACGAGCGGCGTGACCGGGTCGCGCTGGCCAGAGCGCAACGTGTGTTGGCCCGTAAACAGAAAGGGTCGAACAATCGGGCCACAGCGCGGGTGAAGGTCGCACGCATCCATGCCCGGATCGCTGATCGTCGCCGCGATATGCTGCACCAGTTGACGAGTCGACTCGTTCGTGAGAACCAAACGATCGTGATCGAAAACCTCGCTGTGGCCAACATGCTCCGCAACCACACCCTGGCGCGGGCGATCAGTGACGCGTCGTGGGCGGCGTTCCGATCGATGCTGGACTACAAAGCGCGCTGGTATGGCCGTACCGTGATCGCGGTCGACCGCTGGTTGCCTAGCAGCAAGACCTGCTCGGCCTGTGGGCAGGTGAAGGATTCGATGCCGCTGCGGCAGCGAGTGTTCCGGTGCGACCGATGCCCGCTGGTCGTGGACCGGGACATCAACGCCGCGCGTAATATTGTGGCCGCCGGGCGGGCGGTGTCGGCCTGTGGAGTCGGAGTGAGACCGATCCGACCCTAGTCGGTGACGCATCTGATGCAATCCTCCCTTCGGGGAGCAGGAAGCAGGAACTGTCCGGCGCGAGCCGGGCTGGGAATCCCCGCCGTTCACGACGGGGAGGTACGTCAAGCTGTAGCCACACCCTCCGCGTTGAGCTGACGAGTCAGGTCCACCGCGAGGTCCACCATCGTGGAGCCCGGTTCGGTGACATCGACGAGAAGCCGGACGTCCTTGCCGATGGTCGGCGCGAACTGTGATCGGGCCAGCTGGGCGATCGAGCCGATGCCGGCGAGCAGCTCGACCGCGAAGCCGCGCGCGCTACCGGTGCGCAGCACGTCGAACAGCTCGTCGCCGAGTCCGGCCTGTCGTCCCAACCGGACCGCGTCGGCGACCAGCGCGACCTGGGCGGCCAGTAGGCCGTTGTTGAGCAGCTTGGCCAACTGTGCCGAGCCGGCCTCGGCGAAGCGGATCACGCGACCGGCATAGGTCTCGACGACCGGTCGCACCCGTTGGGCCGCGGCGTCCGGACCGCCCAGCAGCACCAGGAGTTCACCGGCTTCCGCCGCCTGCGGGCCGCCGCTGACCGGCGCGTCCAGCACGATGATGTCGTTTCGCGCGGCCCGCTGCGCGATCCGGCGGATCTCCGATGGTGACATGGTGGTGTGCACGAGCACGACCGTGCCCGGTGCCGCCGAGCCGACCACGCCGTCCGAGCCGAACAGCACCTCCTCGACGCCTGCCGCGTCGAACACGCAGACGCAGACGATGTCGCAGGCGGCACCGAGCGCGGCGGGCGAGACGGCGCCCCGCGCGCCCCATGCGGACGCCTGCGTCATGACCTCACGCCGCCTGGCCCAGACGATGATCGGGATGGCCGCCTCGGCGATGCGCCGGGCCATCGGCGTGCCCTGGTGGCCCAGACCGATGAAACCCACGGTCACGTCGCTGCTCCGCACATCGACACGGCGTGCACATAGTAACTACAATGTGCCAGCGACATGGTTCGAGCTCCGATCATTTAACGGCGTTGTCAGAGAATGAACGAAGATTCAAATGACTGTACAAACGTTTAACGGTTCTGGCAAGGAACGGCTCAGGTGACCGCGCCATCCAGCCGCAACCGCAGGATCGCCTGCTCATCGCGACCGAGTTCGGCGAGAATCTGCTCGGTGTGCTCGGCGAACTCCGGCCCCCTGCGCGGATTCGCGGGCTGTTCGTCGAACTGGACCGGTGCGGTCACCAGTTCCCGCACCTCGCCGTCGACGTCGAGGACCTCGGCGATGAAGCCGTTCGCCCGCAACTGGACATCCTGTCCGACTTCGACACTGTTGTGGATCGGAGCCCACTGACCGGCCAGCGTGGCGAACCGCTCGCACCAGTACGCGAACGTCCGGCCCGCCAGCACCTCGCCGATCAACTCGGCGCCGATCGCGTAGTTCTCGATCAGTTTCTCGGCGCTGTCGAACCTCGGGTCCTCGGCGAGATCCGGGCGGTCGATGTGTTTGCAGAAATCGGGCCAGTACCGGCCCGGTTGCATCATGTTCAGGTTCAGGTACCGGCCGTCCGAGGTGCGGAAGTTGCCGACGAGCGGGTTGAACACCCGGCCGCCGCTGTGCTCGGGCACGGCGGCGGGCCACGGCTCGCCGTTCACCAGGGACAGGTCGATGGCCAGGCCGTTGGCCCACGCGCCGACGCTCAGCAGCGAAACATCCACAATGGACGCCTTGCCGGTCCGCTCGCGCTCGAACAACGCCGCCGAGATACCACCCGCGATGGTCATCCCGCCGATGGAGTCGCCGAAGGCGGGACCTGGCATGCCGAGCACGCCACCGATCTCCGGCGCGGAAATCCCGGCAGCGCCACCGGTACGGCACCAGAAGGTCGGCTGGTCGTATCCACCTTTAGCGGCCTCCGGCCCGCGCACGCCGTGCGCGGTGCCGCGCACGTAGATGATGTCCGGGTTGACTGCGCGGATGTCGTCCACGTCGATCTTGAGCCGGGTTCGCGCGTCGGGCAGGAAGTTGGTCACGAACACGTCGCTGTGCCGGACGATGTCGTAGAGGACCTCGAGCGCTTCCGGCCGTTCCAGGGCGAGGCCGATGCTGCGCTTGCCCCGGTTGGGGTGCTCCATCAGTGGCGCGAACCGGCCACCCGCCGAGAGCGGACCGAGGAAGGTGAAGCCGCGCTGGGCATCACCGGTGACCGCGTGTTCGACCTTGATCACGTCCGCGCCCCAGTCGGCCAGCACCGCACCGGCGGCGGGTACGTAGGTGAACTGGGCGACCTCGACCACCCGAACACCGTCCATCGGCCGACCCGACATGCGACCTCCCCGGTGAGACCCGAACGGACACCGGGAGTCTATTCACCGTCCAGTGGACTGAGCAATGGTTTCTCGGATTGAACCATCGTTCAAATTTCTCAGTCGCGGGCGAAGGCCCGCACGACGAACGCGAGGAACTCCTCGACGCCAAGATCGGCCGCGTCGTCACCGACCTCGGGATCCATGCCGTGGAACGCGGTCACCACCGACGAGAACAGCCGCGCCAACGCGCGCGGATCTCCTTCGCGCAGCACGCCTTCGCGCTGGCCGTCCACGAACAGTGCCACCTCGATGTCGATCGCGTCCCGATAGGCCTTGTCGAAGGCCGCGGGCAGGGCACCCGCCTGCGGCATGCCGACGGTCAACGCGCGCGTGGTGAGCCTGCCCCAGGCCGGATAACGGCGGAAGTGATTGATCTGCAACCGGGCCATCGCGGCCAGCCGCTCGGTCGCCGGGGCCTCGTCGGCGACGATGCGCCGCATCTCGGCCACCTGGGCGGGTCCGCGGCGCATCAGCACCTCCTCGTAGAGGTGGTCCTTGCTCTGGAAGAACGAATAGATCGAGCCGACCGAGAACTCGCACAGCTCGGCGACTTCCTTCAGGCCGGTGTCGTGATAGCCGCGCTCGCTGAACAGCCGCTCGGCAGTGTCGAGGATCTGCTCGCGGCTCAGGTCGATGCGTTGCTGGCGGCGCGCCTCACGCGGACTGAGCGGTTTCGCCGCGACCCGTGCCTTACCGGTCCTGCCCGCCATGCTCACCTCTCCGATCGACCCGACCCATTGAACTTGAACCTACTCCAGTGAACGATGGTTCAAAACAGTGAGGAGTCGCCGTGTCGGATCAGCTGGTGGAGTTCGACGTCGTGGACGGCGTCGGGACGGTTGTCCTGGCCGACCCCGCGCACCGCAACGCGTTGAGCAAGCGGCTCAGCGACGAACTGGCCCGCGCGGTGGCGTCCGTGCTGGACGGTGGTGCCCGCGCGCTGGTGCTGCGCGCCGAGCCGCCGGTGTTCTGCTCGGGCGGGTCGCTGGACAGTCTGCTGAACCCGCGGCACGCCCTCGCCGAGATGTACGCGGGCTACCTCGCATTGGCGGCTGCTCCGGTCCCGACCATCGCCGAGGTGGCCGGACCCGCGATCGGTGCCGGGGTGAACCTGCCGTTGGCCTGCGACGTGATCCTGGCAGGCGAAAGCGCTCGGTTCGACCCGCGCTTCCTGGACGTGGGCATTCATCCGGGCGGTGGCCACCTGGCACGCTTGGCGCGGCGGATCGGCGAGCAGGGCGCTGCCGCGCTGATCTTGTGCGGCGACGTGCTGACCGGACGCGAAGCACAGGAACACGGTCTGACCTGGCGTTGCGTGCCCGACGCCGAACTGACCGAGACCGCGCTGCGGTTCGCGCGGCGAGTCGCGTCCCGATCCCCTGAGCTGGTACGCCGCACCAAGCAGACGCTGCGCGACACCGCGCACCTTGCCGATCTCGCGGACGCGGCGCGCATCGAACTGGCCGCGCAGCACTGGTCGGTCGAACAACCCGATTTTCGGCGCCGGGTCCGCGAGATCGCCGAGCGGATCGCGGCCCGGCACGGTTCGGGCTGACGATGTCAGCGCAGGCCGGGAGCCCTGGTGTGGAAGATGTCGGTGGCCAGCCGCGCGCCGAGCGTGGTGGCGTCCCAGCGCTTGCCGCCGTTGGAGATGGTGGCCTTCTCGTGCCAGCCACCCATCAGGTAGATCTTGTCGTGGATCGCCCTGATCACCTGCCCGGTGACGTGCTGTGCCTCGTCGCTGGCCAGCCAGGCGACCAGCGGAGAACTGCCCGCCGGATCCATCGGGTGGTACTCGTCGGCGTCCAGCGAATCGGGTTCGAAAGCGTCACCGGCTGCCGCCGTCGCGGTCAATCGGGTCATACCGCCCGGACCGACCGCGTTCACCGTGATGCCGTACTTGTAGAGCTCCAGGCTCGCGGTCAGGGTGAGGCCGACGATCGCGGCCTTGGCGGTCGCGTAGTTCGTCTGCCCGAAGTTGCCGACCAGTCCGGCGCCGGACGTGGTGTTGATGACCCGACCGGTGAACCGCTCCCCCGTCTTGGCCCGCGCCCGCCACTTCTTGGCCGCCAGGTGGGTCAGCAGCCAGGTTCCGCGAACGTGCACCCGCATGACGGCGTCGAAGTCGGCGGTGGGCATGCTCCACACGACCTTGTCGCGCACGATGCCCGCGTTGTTCACCACGACATCGAGCCTGCCGAACTCCTCGTGCGCCCGTTCGACCAGTGCGGTGGCCTGGTCCTCGTCCGCGACATCGGCGTAGTCGGCGATCGCGACGCCGCCGTTGGCTGTGATCAGCTTCACGACGTCGTCCGCGTCCCGGCCCGCTCCCTCACCGCGCACCGACGTGCCCAGGTCGTTGACGATCACCGTTGCGCCCTGCCGAGCGAACTCGAGCGCGTGGCCTCGGCCGATGCCGTGGGCGGCGCCGGTCACGACAGCCACCTTGCCCGCGAGCAGACCGGACATCAGTACCTCCAATCAGGAAAGGGAGTCACGCAGGATCTCGTCCCGGTGCTCATCGAGCGTCGGCGCGCGCGTCGTCGCCGATGGCGGGGTCTGGCCGACGACGCGCACCGGGAACGGCAGCTCGTCGGCGAGGAGGTCGACGGCGGGCTGCCACGGCATCCGGTCGAGGAACTGTGGGTCGCGCGCGATGGATTCCGGCGTGTTCACCGGACCGATGGGCACGTCGTGCGCCAGTCCGAAGTGGACCCACTCGGCCGTTGTCCGCTTTCGGAAGATCCCGGCCAGTTCGTGGCGCAGTTCGAGGTCGCCCACGGCGTGGTCGGCCAGTGCCTCGCCCGGCTTGGCCGCGAACAGGTCGTCGCGGCCGACCGCCTGGCAGAAGTTGCGCCAGAACTTCCGTTCCGAAGCCATGAACAGCACGCAGCCGTCCGCGGCTTCGTAGAACTGGTAGCGCACGCCCTCCGCCATGCCACCGGTTCCGGGTGGACGGCGCCGGTAGCCGTCGGTCGGGTTGCCGGTGACCTCGGACTCGGGACGCTGGTAGGCGCGATGTGTTTCGCTGCGCAGCCAGTCGAACGCGGCAGCCGCGTCCGACTGCGCCACTTCGAGGAAGCAACCCTCGCCGGTCTCACGAGCGCGCAGCACGCCGGCGAGCAGCGCGGTGGCGCCGTACAACGGGCCGGCGTTGATGCCGATCGACGTGTGGTCCGGAATGCTGGGCAGCCCGTCCGGGCCGGGCACCGGCGCCACGGTGCCCGCCCACGCGTCGTAGGCGATGCCGTGACTGGGCAGGTCCCGGTACGGACCGGTCATGCCGTAGCCGGACAGGCTGAGCATGACGATCCTCGGATTGGTGTCGCGCAGGCGCTCGTAGCCGAGCCCGCGCCGGGCGAGCATGCCCGGCCGCATGGCCTCGACGACGGCGTCCGCGCGTT
Organism: Pseudonocardiaceae bacterium; assembly: GCA_035948315.1. GTDB lineage: Bacteria > Actinomycetota > Actinomycetes > Mycobacteriales > Pseudonocardiaceae > CAJCJE01. Next base: position 110,605 of record DASZJG010000056.1, read on the forward strand.
CGACCAGCCGCAGGAAGGTCGCCTTGTCCGCGTCCGTGGTCAGGTCCAGCACGATGCTTCGCTTGCCGCGGTTGACGTGCAGGTGCAGCAGGGACACGTCGTCGACGATCGGCCAGCTCATCTTGCGGATGTAGTCGCCGGAGGGCGGCTCGACCTTGATGACGTCCGCGCCGAGATCAGCGAGCGGAGTGGACACCGCGCCCGGTCCGAGCATGGCGCACTCGACGATGCGCAACCCGGACAACAGCTCACCTGCCGCCACGTCACCTCCCGGCCGTTACTGTGCCTATACCGTGTCTATTTTATATAATATCTAATCGCCGGAGTCGAGGAGTGGCCGTGCCCGAGTACGAGACGCTGGACTACACCGAGCGGGACGGCGTTGCCTGGCTGACGCTCAACCGACCGGACGTGCACAACGCGTTCGACGCCCTGATGATGAGCGAGATCCACCAGTGCTGGCGCGACCTGCGCGCCAACGACGACGTCCGCGCGATCGTCCTGACCGGCGCGGGCGACAAGGCATTCTGCACCGGCCTGGACCGCACCGCGGCCGGGATCGGCGAGGCCGCGACGCACGGACCCGGCCAGCGCGGCGCCACTCCCCTGCACCTCGACGACCCCGGCGACCTGCTGCCGCCGAAAACCGCGGGCCAACTGTGGAAGCCGGTCATCGCGGCGGTCAACGGGATGGCCTGCGGCGGCGCGTTCTACCTGCTCGGCGAGGTCGAGATCATCATCGCCGCCGAGCACGCGACGTTCTTCGACCCGCACACCACCTTCGGCATGGCCGCCGTGCTGGAACCCATGTTCATGCTCAAGCGCATGCCGCTTGGCGAGGTCGCGCGGATGTCGCTGCTCGGTTCGACCGAGCGGATGAGCGCCCAGCGGGCCCACCAGATCGGTCTGGTCCAGGAGGTGGTGCCCGCGGCCGACCTGCACAACGCCGCGGAGCGCGTCGCCACCGCGATCGCGGCGCATCCGGCGCTCGCCGTCCAGGCAACCGTGCGTGCCCTGTGGTACGGCCAGGAACTCGGCCTGCGGCAGGCGCTGGACGTCGGCAAGAGCCTGGTCATGCTGGGCACCGACGAGCGGTCGCTGGCCGAGGGCCAGGCCCGGTTCAACTCCGGCGCTCGGCAGGAGTGGTGGCTGCGCTGATCGCCCTCACTTGCGTCCGCCAGTCGCGTACACGACCTGGCCGGAGACGAAGCCCGCGCCCTCACTGACCAGGTAGGACACCAGGTGCGCGATGTCCTCTGGCCGGCCGGTCCTGCCGACCGCGGTTCGGGCGACGTAGCGCTCGCGCAGTTCCTCGAACGAGATGCCGATCCGTTCGGCCGTCGCCCTGGTCATCTCGGTCTCGATGAAACCGGGAGCGACCGAATTGGCCGTCACCCCGTACTTGCCCAGTTCGATGGCGAGGGTCTTGGTGAAGCCCTGAATGCCAGCCTTGGCCGCTGAGTAGTTCACCTGGCCGCGGTTGCCCAGTGCGGCCGAGGACGAGATGTTCACGATCCGCCCGTAACCGGCGTCGACCATGTAGCCCTGCACGGCCCTGGTCACCAGGAATGCACCGCGCAGGTGCACCGCGAGCACCGTGTCCCAGTCGGACTCGGTCATCCGGAACAGCAGGTTGTCCCTGGTGAAGCCAGCGTTGTTGATCAGCACGGTCGGTGAGCCCAGCTCCGCCGCAGCCGTCTCGACCGCCGACGTCACCGAGGAACCGTCGGTGACGTCGGCGATGACCGCGACGGCTCGGCCGCCGGTCGCGGAGATCTCCTTGGCTGTCGTGTGCGCCGCGTCGGCGTCCTTGTCGAGTACGGCAACGGCCATGCCGTCACCGGCGAGCCGCCGCGCGATGGCCGCGCCGATCCCGCTTGCGCCACCGGTCACGATGGCGGTCCTGCCCACAGTCGTCATGAATATATTTTATACAACAGCAACACGCGTCTTATATACTTTGTTTCAGATAAGATCCGCTAAAATTGCCTGGTCAGCAGGGACGGCCGGGCCGAGGCAGGGGAGCATGACGATCACCAGCAGACTGTTCGAGAACGAGAGCGCCCCGTCCACCGGGTTGGCCCGTCCGACCAGCTCGGAGCAGGTGGCCGACCACATCCGCAGGCTGATCTTCGAGAACAGGCTCCGGGTCGGCGACCGGGTGCCACAGGACGAGATCGCGGCCGAGTTGCGGGTCAGCCGAGTACCGGTGCGCGAGGCGGTCATCGTGCTGGACCGCGAGGGCTGGGTGCAGATCGAGCCGCACCGCGGCGCCTTCGTCGTCGGCCTCGACCAGGACTCCACCCGCGACCACTACGAACTGCTCGGCCGGGTGTACGGCTTCGGCGCGCGGCGCGCGGCGGAACGGGCCGGTAGCGAGGGGCTCGACGAGCTGGGCAAGCTGCACCGCAAGCTCCAGGCAACGACCGACCCGCACGAGTTCAGCCAGCTGAACCTGGAGTTCCTGCGCAGGGTCGTGTGGCTCGCGCACTCGCGGCGGGTCAGCGCGACCATCCGGCTGATGGCGGTGAGCATCGTGCCTGGCGACTTCTTCGCCGAGGTCCCGGACGCGATGCGCATTCACAAGCGCGGCATGCGCGCCATCATGCGGGCGCTCAAGGAACACGACGGTGTCACCGCCGAGCATGAGTTCATCGCGATGCTCGCCCAGGAGGGTGAGAGCGTGGTCGCGTTGCTGATCGAACGCGGTCTGATCGGTGGCTCCGACTAACCCGTCCACGCCGAGATCACGGCGGACGTGCTGACCAGCGAAGCGATGAGCGCGAGGCAGTTGTCCAGGACCTGACGGCCGTACTCGACCGGGATCCCGGCGACCGCGTCGGTCGGCACGACCACCCGGTAGGCGCGGTTCACCGCGTCGAAGACCAGGTTCGGGATCGCCACGTTCAGCGAGACGCCGACGACAACGAGCGAGTCGATCCCGCTGTTGCGCAGCAGCGTGTCCAGTTGACCGTCTGCCATCGGCGAGAGGCCGTGGTAGCGCGGCAGGATCAGGTCACCGGGCGCGAACAGCGACGCGACGGGCTGGACCGATGGTGAACCGACGGCATTGCGGGCTCCGGCCTTGCGTGCCGCCGCGAACAGCCGCGCGTTGTGGTTGGCGCCGAACCCGTCCGGCAGGTTCGCCGCGGTCGCGTGGATCACCGGGATGCCACGCGTTCGGGCCGCGTCGGCGAGCCGGGCCGCGTTGTCGATGACACCGAGCTCGGCTGCCGCGCGGGCCAGTTCCGGAAAAACCGTCTCGCCGCCGACCACGCCCTGCTGCAACTCCTGGAGAACCAAAGCGGTTGCGGCAACGGGAATCGGCGGTTCAGGCATGGACGACCTCGGCTCCGAAGCGCTCGATGTTCTCCAGCAAGGCGGCGAGGCTCGGCGCGGGCAGCCGGACCGACATCCAGGTCACGCCCAACTCGGCCAGCTCGGCGGCTTCGCCGGCCAACCGTTGCGGGTCGAACCAGGCCGTGTCGTGCGGGTGGCTGAACGGCACGCAGCACACGTCGATCGGCTCGGTCCGGCCCTCGGCCTCGGCCGCCGTGCGCAGCTGGCCGATGGCGCGTTTGAGGTCGTCGGGTCCGGCGAGTTCGGCGGTTCGGGTGTGCCGTGCCATCGCTTTGGACGCGGGAAACGGCGACCAGCCCTGGCCGGACGAGACCACCCGCCGGATCGTGGCCGCCGAGTTGCCGCCGAACCAGATCGGTGGATGCGGTCGCGAGACCAGCTTCGGCCAGAGGACGTCGTCGCGCCAGGCGTCTTTCATCGCCGCCACCGAGTCGTAGAGCAGGGTGCCTCTGTGCTGGTGGTCGACACCGAGTGCGTCGAACTCGCCGCGTAGGTAGCCCACGCCGAGCCCGAGGATTACCCGTCCGCCGGACAACGCGTCCAGCGTGGCGATGCCGTGCGCGGCCAGCAGCGGATTGCGGTAAGCCGCGATGAACACGTTGGTGTGCAGCCGAAGCCGCCTGGTCACCGCGGCCGCGAAGGACAGCGTGACCAGCGGGTCGAGCGCCCGGTGACCGCCGGCGTCCAGCCAGGCGGTCGGCGGGTGCGGGTGGTCGGTCACATGGCAGGCGTCCACACCGGAGGACTCCAGCGCCGTGACCACCGCCCCGATCGACTCCGCGTCGGTCAGCGCGGCGGGGAGTGCCATCGACCACAACATAGTGATTACTATAGCCACATGCCCGAGCCTGGTCGCACGTCCATGGCCGACCTGTTCACGGATATCGTCGCCACCGAGCCCGACCTGCCCGCAGTGGTGCAGGACGGCCGGACCACCACCTTCGCGCAGTGGTCGGCGGACTCCTCGCTGGTCGCGAACTCCCTCGCCGAACTGGGTGTCGGCGCCGGCGACGTGGTCGCCGTGCTGCTGCCCTCCGGCCAGGACTTCGCAACCGCCTACCTCGCCGCCACCCGCATCGGTGCCGTGGTGACCGGCATCAACCCGCGCCTCGGCCCCGTCGAAATCGCGCACATCCTCGGCCGAGCCACCCCGGCCGTGGTGGTCACCGACACCCCAGATCGACTGACCACTGTGGCCTGTCCGGTCCGCACTCCTGCTGAACTGCGCGACACCGCGTCCTCGTTCGACGACTGGGTCGCGGCGTCGCCGGACGCGCCGGCCGTGGTGGTGTGGACGAGCGGTTCGACCGGGCTGCCCAAGGGCGCCTGGTTCGATCACCGGACGCTCGGCTTCATCGCGGCGAACGTCGGACCGCTCAGTGCCACGCACGACCGCAAGCTGATGCCGGTTCCCTTCGCGCACGCCGGTTACCTCACCCGCGTGCACGACCAGTTGCTACACCGGATCACCCTGGTGCTCACCCCAGCGGTCTGGAGCGCGGAGACCATGCTGGACGTGCTGGAATCCGAGCGGGTGACGGTGGGCCAGGGCGTGCCGACGCAGTGGGAGAAACTCGTCGCGCTCGACCGACTCGACGACGCGGACCTGACCCACCTGCGGCTGGTCAGCACCGGCGCGAGCCGGGTACCCGCCACCCTGGTGCGGGAGCTGCGCGAGCGGCTGCGGTGCCCGGTCGTGGTGCGCTACGCCAGCACCGAGGTACCGCTGGCCTTCGGCACCGGCATCGACGATCCACCCGAAACGGTCGCGACGACGGTCGGCAGGCCGCTCGGTGGCGCCGAGATCCAGCTCAGGGATGGCCGGGTCTTCCTGCGGTCGGCGGCGCGGATGCGCGGCTACTGGCGAGAGCCGCAGCTGACCGCGCGCACCATCAGCGCGGACGGCTGGCTCACCACCGGCGATCTCGGTCGCCTTGATCCGGCAGGCAACCTGGTCATCGTCGGTCGCGCGGACGACGCTTACATCCGAGGTGGCTACAACATCCATCCCGCCGAGGTCGAGGCCGCGCTCGCCCAGCACCCTCGGGTCGCGCGGGTCGCGGTGGTCGGCACGCCCGCCCCGGTGATCGGCGAGATCGGGGTCGCCTTCGTGGTGACCGACGGGGCCGTGACCGCGGCCGCGCTGCGCGAATGGTGCCGGGAGCGGATCGCCGACTACAAGGTGCCCGACATCGTGGAGTTCGTCTCCGACCTGCCGGTCAACGCGACGTTCAAGGTCGACGTCGGCCGCCTGCGCGCACTGGCCGCCGGCCTGCGCGCTAGATGACGGCGTCCGCGACGCGCTGGGCGTGCTCGTCGGCCGAGCCGAACGCCGTGGCGAGCACCCAGGCCCGTTTGACGAACAGGTGCGCCAGCACCTCCCAGGTGAACCCCATGCCGCCGTGCACCTGGATGCCACACCGTCCGACTTCGGTGGCCGCCTTGTCCGCCAACACCTTCGCCGAGGACACCTCGGCATCGTCGTGGCTCAGCGCCGCGACCAACACGGCGGCCCGCGCCAGGTCGACCTTGACCAGCGACTCGGCCAGCAGGTGCTTCACGGCCTGGAACGAGCCGATCGTCCGGCCGAACTGCTCCCGTTCCTTGGCGTAGCGCACCGCCAGGTCCAGCGCGCCCTGCGCGAGCCCCACCTGGAGTGCGGCCGTGAGCGTCGTGCCTGCCGAGCGCCAGCGTGCCGCGTCCTCGGCCGAGCCGACCCGCTCCCCCGAGCCCGCGTGCAGCGTGAGCACCGACATCGGGGTCAACGGGTCCAGCGGTCGGGCCGAAGGTTCGGCCACGCAGTCGGTTGTCGGATACTGGAACAGCCCGTCGTCATCGACGACGACCAGGTGCGTCGCGGAGGCGACGTGTTCGGCGACAAGCATCCGATCCCGGCTGTCCACTGTGGTCACGATCGCCTTGCCGGTGATCGCGTCCGGGATCAACTCCGCTGCCAGGATGGTCGGCACCACCGGACCGGGGACCAGGCCGTACCCGAGTTCTTCCGCGAGGATCGCGGCATCGGCAAGGCCGAGACCCATGCCGCCCGCACGTTCCGGCACCAGCAGCCCAAACACGCCGACCTCGGCCAACGCCGCCCAACTCGCCGCATCGATCGCGGGCGCATCGGCGGCGGCGCGCAGGCGCTCGGGTGGCCAGGTCGCGCGTACGATGTCGCGCAGCGCTTCGCGCATCGCGCGTTGATCGGTGTTCATGGTCAGATCCATCACGGGCTCCTCGTCAGCAGCTTAAGCGCCTCAGCGTCCTCGGAACACCGGGCTGCGGCGTTCGAGGAAGGCGTGCAGGCCCTCCTTGCCGTCCGAACTGGTCATGTTCACCTCGGCGGCCATGGCCTCCGCCGCGAGCGCCGCGCTTCGATCTAGGTCGAGTGCGTGGTTGATCAGCCGTTTGCTCAGACTCAAGGCGACGGTCGGGCCGTTGGCCAGCCTGGCCGCCCAGTCCGTCGCGGTCTCGACCAGCTTGTCCGAGGGCACGACCTGGTTCACCAGTCCGATGCGACAGGCATCGTCCGCGGGGAGGTCGTCGCCGAAGAAGATCAGTGCCTTCGCTCGCTGCGGCCCGATGAGCCGGGTGAGCAGGTAGGCGCCGGCGCCGTCGACCACCAGGCCACGCCGCACGAACACCTCGACGAACTTGGCGTTGTCCGCGGCGAGCACCAGGTCGCAGGCGTAGGCGAGGTGGCAGCCGATGCCTGCCGCAGTGCCGTTCACCGCCGCGATGACCGGCTTGTCACAGTCGAGCACGGCCGAGATCAGCCGTTGCGCACCGCCCGCGATCGCCCGCGCGACCGATCCGGGCCCGGAATCGGGCCTGGCGCCGTTGTTCGCAGCCAGGTCGGCGCCGGTGCAGAAGTGCCGCTGACCTGCACCGGTGAGCACGACCGCGCGGATGGCCGGATCGCCGCCTGCCGCCCCTAGTTCCTGGATGAGCTGTTCGCGCTGATCCGCGGTGATGGCATTGCCGGTCTGTGGGCGGTTCAACGTCAGCCACCGCACGCCGTCCCGTGACTCACGCCGCAGTTCTGTCATGTACATAGTATAAAATATTTATGATGACGAACGGCAAGGTGTACATCCACGAGTTCATCAACATCACCAAGCAGAACCGTGCGCGCTACATGCACCACATCACGGCCAACTGGAGCCCGATCGGTCAGCGGCAACGCCACCAACTCTGCTACGGGGTGTGGGGTGTCGTCGGCTCGACCGGCGAATGGCCCCAGGTGGTGAACATCTGGGAGGAAGACGGCTTCGCCGGTCTGGCCGGCTCCTTCCGCACCGAACTCAACAACACCACGCTCCAGGACCCGGCACTGGCCAAGTGGTGGGCCGCGGCCGCGGACCTGCGTGCGGGCGGCCTGGACCGGCTGCTCGTGCCGCATCCGGACACCCAGCCGATCGAGGCACTGTGCACCGCAGGCGTCACCGGTGAGGTGTACGCGCACGAGATCGTCACGGTCCCACCGGGCAGCAACCACGAATTCCTCGACAAGACGCTGGTCGAGGCGGAGAAGATCCAGGCGCGCCACGGCTGGCGGTTGACCGGCGCGTGGTGGACGGCGCTGCGCAACGACGACGAGTGCGTGCTGCTGTGGACCATTCCGACCTGGGAGGCCTGGGCGCAACTGGAACAGGACCCCAACACGCTGTTCAGCGATCGGGCCATGATCCTGGACCGCCGCCGCATCCTGTTGGTCGACGCACCGCTGTCTCCGCTGCGCACTGGTCGCCAGCCCTCGATCGCCGACCGCACCGACTGGGTGGACTAACGCGTCACGGCGATGCCGTCGACGATGACGTCGACCAGTCGCCGCACGGTGGTGTCGTGCTCGTGGCCGTTGGGCACGGTCGCCACCGCAGCGTTGACCATCGACATGACGGCAGCCAGATCCGAGGGACGAAGATCCGGCCGCAGTTCGCCGTCGGCCTGTGCGCGCCGCAACGGTGGCGTCAGCACGCCGATCAGGATGCCCGCGTACTGTCGCTGCTCGCGTGGCGGCAGTTCGTGGATCAGGGTGACGAGCGGGCGCATGGTTGCCTGCGTGGACAGCACCCAGTGCAACAAGTCCCTGAAGCACGGGCCATCGTCCCGCGACGCGCGGACGACTCGCCGCAGCGCATCGAGGTTCCGCGCCACGAGCGCGGCCGCGAGCGCGTGCCGATTCGGGAAGTGCCGGTACACGGTCGCCCGCGCGACGCCTGCCCGCCGGGCAATTTCGCTGAGCGGCACCACGTCACCGCACTCCGCGAACGCGAGGTCCGCCACGTGGAGGATGGCTTTTCGGTTCTGGCGGGCGTCGTTGCGCCGTGGTGTCACCACTCGTGCCGAGATTACCCATGCGTAGTGAGATAAGCCACCCGTTCTGAATCTCGGTTCGCCTCCTTACGCTCCAGAACCCGGAGTGAACAAGGAGGTTCACGTGAGGTTCTCCCGTCCGATCGCAACATCACTCGTCCTTGCCACGGTCCTGCTCGGCACACTCGCGCCCGGCAACGCGCAGGCGGCCCACAGCTGCGCGGGAAACGGCTGGGTCGCCAGCTGGACAGCCAGCCCAACCGATGCCACGGTTCCCACGGATGCAACCGCACTCCCGACGCCGCAACTGCTGGCCGACCAGTCGCTGCGGATGGTGGTCACCCCCCATCTCGGCGGCTCGTCGTTGCGGATCCACCTGTCCAACCGTTTCGGCACCGCCGCGGTGACGTTCGGTCGCGTCACGATCGGACAGCGGACCACCGGGGCGGCCGTCGGGACGATGGCCCCGGTGCTGTTCGGTGGCGCCGCGTCGGTGACGATTCCAGCCGGTGCCGACGTGGTGAGCGATCCCGTCGTCTTCGGCTTCTCGGCGTTCCAGCCGCTCGCGGTCAGCATGTTCGTCCCGGGCAACCAGACGGCGCCGACCAAGCACTGGAACGCCAACGCCACGTCGTACTACTCGCTGCCGGTCAGCGGTGACCACACCGCCGACCACACGGGTGCCGGCTATCTCGGTCTGACCGGCAGTTGGCTCTACATCGACGGGGTCGACGTCCTCGCACCCGCGGCGACCCGATCGGTGGTGGCGTTCGGCGATTCCATCACCGACGGTTTCGTGTCGGCGACACCGCTGAGCCTTCCCGCGGACAGTTCGGTCGCGAACAAGAACGGGCGGTATCCCGACGACCTCCAGCGCCGCCTCGACCGCGCCGGAGTTCCGGTCTCGGTGGTCAACGCCGGAATCGGCGGCAACCAACTCCTGACCGACGGCGAGCCGTCGCAGACCGGGCCAAGCGGCCTGCAACGCTTCGACGCGGACGCGCTTTCCCAGGCAGGCGTCGGCGGTGTGCTGCTGTTGGAGGGCATCAACGACCTCGGGCTGTCCAGCCGGACGCCCGCGGACATCATCGCCGGTTACACCCGACTGATCGATCAGGCCCACGCGGCAGGCGTACGGATCTGGCTCGGCACGATCACTCCGGCAGCGAATTCCATTGTGGACGGAACGGTCACCGCGCCGGACAGTGAACGGTATCGCGAGCAGATCAACGCCTGGATACGTGGCCAGCACCTTGCCGACGGAGTCGCGGACTTCGATGCCGCGCTGCGCGATCCCGCCAACCCGTCCACATTGCTGCCCGCGTACGCCTCGGTGGACAACCTGCACCCCAACCTGGCCGGCTACCAGGCGATGGCCGATGCCGTCGACCTCGGCATGCTCGCCGCGACCAGCTGCCGCTAACCGCGCGACGTGCCCAGAATGCCGACGAAGCTCACCATATCGCCGGGATAGCCGCCGAGGTTGTGGGTGAGCGCGAGCGAACGCGAACCGAACGTCGAGATCCGCCGGTCGACGGGTGCCTCACCGCGCAACTGCAACCACGCCTCGAACACCATGCGCAACCCGGACGCGCCGACCGGATGGCCGAAGGACTTCAGGCCGCCGTCCGGGTTGACCGGCAGCTCACCGTCCAGGTCGAACGTGCCTGCCAGCAGCTGTTTCCAGGCTGAGCCGCGCTCGGCCAACCCGAGATCCTCGATCAGCACCAGTTCGGTCGGCGTGAAGCAGTCGTGCACCTCGGCCATGGCCAACTCATCGCGCGGCGAGACGATGCCCGCCTGGGCATAGGCCTGCCGCGCCGATTCGGCCACCTCGGGGAAGGTGGTGTAGTCGTAGGCGGGATCCATCAGGCCGGAGCCGTCGCCCGACACCAGCGCCAACGCCTTGATGTAGAGGGGTTTGTCGGTGTAGCGGTGGGCGTCCTCGGCGCGCACCAGGATCGCGGCCGCCGATCCGTCCGCGACGCCGGCACAGTCGAAGACCGAGAGGCCACCCGCGACCGCGGGCATCGCGCACAGCTGCTCGACCGACATCTCCTTCTGGAACTGGGCACGCGGGTTGTGTGCGCCGTTCGCGTGGTTCTTCGCCGCGATCCTGGCCAGCACCGTGCGCATGTCCGCGTCGCTCACCCCGTACGTCTTGGCGTAGGCGGGCGCGACCATGGAGAACATGGCGGCGGCGGTCAGCGTGCGCTGGGTGCCGTCCTGCGGGATCGGGAACGCGTTGAGCCCCTGATACCCGCCGTCCTTCACCTTTTCCACGCCGACCGCCATGGCCACGTCGCACGCGCCACTGGCCACCGCGTACGTCGCCTGGCGCAGCGCGTCCGAGCCGGTGGCGCAATAGTTCTCCACCCGGCTGACCGGTTTTCCGCGCAACCGCAACGGCCGGGACAGCGTCATCCCGCTCATGCCGGACTGGGCGGTGCCCAGCCAGTACGCGTCCACGTCGTCCTTGGCCACTCCGGCCGACACGAACGCCTCACCCGTCGAGGCGAGCAGCAGTTCGTCGACGCCCTTGTCCCAGTGCTCGGTGAACCGGGTGCAGCCCATGCCGACGATCGCAACGCGATCGGTGATGCCACGTGCGGTCATGTTCATTCCCCTGTCGTGGTGGTGTCCCGCACCGGCTTGGCCTTCCAGAAGTAGTTGTGCACGCCCTCCCCGGTGAACAACTTGCGGAAGGTCAGCTCGACCCGGCCGCCGATCCGCACCTCGTCCACGTCGACGTCGGTCAGCTCCATCGGCAACCGGCCGCCGCCGTCGAAGTCGATCACCGCGAAGATCACTGGCGGGCTCGGCGAGTAGGCAAGGCGGTCCACGGTGAAGGTCACGATGGTGCCCCGCGCCGAGGCCATCGGCGTCGGCACGCCGTCCAGAGGCGATGGCGGCAGGTGCACGAGGTCGCCGGTCGAGCCGACGAAGCCGAACTTCCAGTCGCGGTTGCGCCACGCGGCGGGCGCGGACGGCCGGGCGGGCTCGGGTCGGCGCGGCGGTTCGACCGGCAGCATCCCGCGCCAGCTCAGGAACTTGCCGTAGCTGACCGGCGCACCACCGGCCAGTTGTCCGGCGAGCGGCCGAGTCACCGCGTATCCGGGCAGTGCCGGAGTCGTCCGGAACACGGCGACGTCGGCTCCGTCCGCCAGGCTCGCCAGTACGATGACCTGGTCCGGCTCTGCGCGTTCCAGGGCCGAGGCCAGCAACAGCGCCGGTTGGGCCGCGCCGGTCTCGGCGTTCCACTCGTTGGCGAGCCGTAGGCCGCAGCTCTTGGCCACTGCAATGGCCGCCCGGCGATGCGGTCCGGCGGCCACGAAATACCTGACGTCGCTCGCGTCCAGCCCGGCCTCGCCCAGGGCAAGCTTGACCGCCTCGGTGCCCAGCGCACCGTACCGGGTCGCGCCGAAGCGTTCCTCCCAGCGACTCGTGGCCGGTGCGCCGGGTGTCCGCCAGCGGTCCAGGAACTCTTCGGTCACCGATGTCCACACCAGCAGCTTGGCGAGCACCGGCCCGTCGTCGGCGGAGCCGATCAGTACGGCCGCCGCGCCGTCGCCGCCTTCGGCCTCGTCCGGGCTACCGGGTAAGCCGGTGCGCAGATCGGCGGCGACGACCAGGGCGGGCGACGTGCCCTCGAACGCGGCGCGCAGCGCGCCCATCGCGGACCGCACCGAGCCGATCGCGTCGTAGGCGCCGACGTCCCGGTCCAGCCGGAGCGCGGCGTGCACGGCGGTGGCGTTGGTCTTGTCCAGGTAGGGCGGCTGCGTTGTGGCGAACCAGAGCGAACGTGGCCGTACCGCCGCATCGACCAGCGCCAGCCTGGCCGCCTCGACGGCCATGGTGGTGCTGTCCTCGTCCGGTCCGGCCACCGTTCTGCTGCCCGCGCCGCCGCCGGTGCCGGATATCGGTGCGATCGTGGTGAGGTCGAGCCGCCGGTGCGGCAGATAGCCGCCCCAGCCAAGGACTCCGCGCATGCCCCGAGCATATCGCATTGCATAAAATATCAAATCTGAAAAGCGGGTGGTAACGTCGCGGCCGTGGCGGACACACCCGAACCCGGCACACCGATGCCCCTGGCCGGTGTGCGCATCCTCGCGCTGGAACAGATGCAGGCCCTCCCCTTCGCGACCCAGTTGCTCTCCCGCCTCGGCGCGGACGTCGTGAAGGTCGAACCGCCCAGCGGCGGCGACTCCGGTCGCGCGTCGCTGCCCGCGATGACCGACCGGTCGGGACGTCGGGTCGGCGCCACCTTCCTGCGCAACAACCTGGGCAAACGCAGCATCTGCGTCAATCTGAAGGACCCCCGCGGCGCCGAACTGGTGCGGCGGCTGGCGGTCAAGTTCGACGTGGTCGCGGAGAACTCCAAACCGGGCACGATGGACCGGCTCGGCGTCGGCTATCAGCACATCGCCGCCGTTCACCCACCCGCGATCTACGTCTCGGTCTCCGGATTCGGCAACACCGTCGCGACGCCCTACCGCGAGTGGCCCGCGTTCGCCCCCATCGTGGAGGCGATGTCCGGGATCTATGAGATGAAGCGGGTCGGCGACGCTCCGCCGCTGGTCGCGCCGGTCGGCGCGCTCGGCGACATCAGCGCCGCCCTGTTCGCCACGATCGGCATCCTCGCCGCGTTGCGGCACCGCACGCTCACCGGGCGCGGCCAGTACGTGGACGTCGCCATGTTCGACTCGGTGGTGGCGATGACCGACATCGTGGCCAACTTCTGGTCGATGGGTCTACAGGGCGGGAACCTCGGCCCACTGATCATGCACGGCTTCCGCGCCAAGGACGGCTGGTTCGTGTTGCAGGTCGGCCGCGAGGCGCACTTCGCCAAGCTGGTCACCGCGATCGGTCATCCCGAGTGGACGGACGACCCGGCGTTCGCCACCCGGCAGGGCTGGGTCGACCACCTGGAGGACCGGTTGCGTCCGGCGATCGAGGGGTGGGCGTCGAGCATGACCAAACTGGAGGCGTGCCAGGCCCTCGGCGCGGCGGGACTGGCCGCCGGACCGTGCCTGAGCGACGAGGAGGTGGTGACCGATCCGCACCTGGCCGCGCGGTCGATGCTGGTCGAACTGCCGCGCACGGACGGCGTCGAGCAGCCGGTCCTGATCCCGGGCAACCCGGTCCGGCTCAGCGGTGTTGCCGCACCAACCGAGCTGCGCCCACCGTGGCTCGGCGAACACACCGCAGACGTGCTGGCCCAGGAGCTGGGCCTGGTACCGCATGAGATCACGACGTTGCGGGCGGCTGGCGTCATAGCTTGACCAGTGATTATAGTAACCACCATGTCGTCGGATCGGTAAGGAGCGTCATGAACGCTGAAGACATGATCATGATCAGCGTGGACGACCACGTCGTGGAGCCGCCGGACCTGTTCAAGGGCCGCATCCCGCAGAAATACCTGGACCAGGCGCCGAAGGTGATCAAGACGGCGGACGGCATGGACGTCTGGCAGTTCAACGGCGCCATCATCCCGAACATCGGGCTCAACGCGGTCGCCGGACGCCCCAAGGAGGAGTACGGCGTCGAGCCGACCTCGTTCGACGAGATCCGGCCCGGCACCTACGACATCCACGAGCGCATCAAGGACATGAACGCGGGCGGCATCCTCGCCTCGATGAACTTCCCTTCGTTCCCCGGCTTCAGCGGCCGCCAGTTCGCCTCCGCCGCCGACAAGGACATGGCCCTGGCTGTCCTGCGCGCGTACAACGACTGGCACATCGACGAGTGGGCGGGCACCTATCCCGGTCGCATCATCCCGATGGCGCTGCCAGTGCTGTGGGATGCCGAACTGTGCGCGCAGGAGGTACGCAGGGTCGCCGCCAAGGGCTGCCACTCGATCACGTTCACCGAGAACCCCGCCAAGCTGGGTTACCCGAGCTTCCACGACAAGTACTGGGATCCGCTGTGGACGGCGGTGAGCGACGAGAACGTGGTGCTGTCCATCCACCTCGGCTCATCGGGCGAGCTGGTGATGACGGCCAAGGACGCGCCGATCGACGTGATGATCACGTTGCAGCCGATGAACATCTGCCAGGCCGCCGCCGATCTGGTGTGGTCCCGCGTGATCAAGAACTTCCCGGACATCAAGATCGCGCTGTCCGAGGGCGGCACCGGTTGGATCCCGTACTTCCTCGACCGGATCGACCGCACCTACGACATGCACCACCTCTGGACCGGCCAGGACTTCGGCGGCAAACTGCCCAGCGACGTGTTCCGGGAGCACTTCCTCACCTGCTTCATCTCCGACCCGGTCGGCGTCGGGCTGCGGGACATGATCGGCATCGACAACATCGCGTGGGAATGCGACTACCCGCACTCGGACTCGTCATGGCCGACGGCGCCGGAGGAACTGGCAGCGGTCGCCGACGGCGTGTCCGACAGCGATCTGAACAAGATCACCCACGAGAACGCCATGCGCTGGTACTCGTTCGACCCGTTCACCCACCGCGCCAGGGAGAAGTGCACCGTGAGCGCGCTGCGCGCGGAAGTCCCGGACCACGATGTCAGCATCAAGGCCAGGGGCACCGGACGCAAAACCACAACGAGCCTGGACGAGCTGAGCCGCAGCGCGACCGCCTAGGTCCACGGGCCGCTCGCCAGGTGCGAGCGGCCCCGCGTTTCACCCCGGCAGGTCCAGGCCGAGCAGCCGGATCGCGTTGCCCCTGGCGATCTTGTCGATCGCGTCCTGCGCCAGGTGACCGAACTGCATGGCGGCGGCTTCCTTCGAGTGCGGCCAGGTGCCGTCCTGGTGCGGGTAGTCGGTCTCGAACAAGACGTTGTCCAGGCCGACCTTGTCCAGCAGTTCGACGCCGACCGAGTCCTTGAAGAAGCAGCTGTGCACCTGCCGGTAGTAGTAGGTCGAGGGCGGCTCGGGGCAGTTGAGCTGGCCGTTGGCCCAGCCGCGGTGCGTCTCCCAGACGTCGTCGATCCGTTCGAGCAGGTACGGGATCCAGCCGATCTGCGCCTCCGCGTAGAGCAGCTTCAGCTTCGGGAACCGGTCCAGCACGCCCGCGAACAGGAAGTCGGTCAGACTGGCCACGCTGTTGCCGAAGATGATGGTGGCACCGACCGCGCCGGGCGCGTCGGATGAGGTCTGCGGCGTCTTGGTGCCGGAACCGATGTGCATCGCGACCACGGTGCCGGTCTCCTGGCAGGCCGCGAACATCGGATCCCAGTACCGCGAGTGCAGGCTGGGCAGACCGAGGTAGGCGGGCAGCTCGCTGAACGCGATCGCGCGCACGCCCCGCGCGGCATTGCGCCGGATCTCCGCGACCGCGAGCTCGACGTCCCACAACGGCACCAGGCACAGCGGGATCAGCCGACCACCACTGCCGCCGCACCACTCCTCCACGATCCAGTCGTTGTACGCCTCCACGCACAGCTTGGCCAGTTCCCGATCCTTGGCCCACAGGAAGATCTGCCCGCAGAACCGGATGTAGTTCGGGAAGCACATCTGCGCCTGCACGCCGTTGATGTCCATGTCGGCCAGCCGGTCCTGCGGGATCCAACAGCCCGGCCGCATGTCCGGGTAGTCGATCCCCTCGTTGGTGACCTCGTCGGCAGGCACGCCGGCGGCGGCGATGTAGCGCTTGATCTGGTTGCGTGTGTCCTCATAGGCCCACCAGGCGACGTCGGGCCCTTCGGTACCGGGCGTCTCGACGTACTTGCCGTCGACCAGCGTGACCTCGCCGGCGGGCGCCCGCTCGATGTGTGGCCCGATCTCCCGGTACCGCGCGGGGAGCCGGCTGGTCCACAGGTCGGCCGGTTCGACAACGTGCGCGTCGACGTCGATCAGGAGCGGGATGCGGGCCAGCCGTTCCTGTAGCACATCCGACTGAACAAGATTCTCCGTCATTTCCGCAATATATCAAATTTTATATACAATGTCAGTCGACAAAGCCCAGCTCGGCCAGGATCGCGGCGGTGTGCTCGCCGAGATCCGGTACCGGGTCCAGCCGCCAGTCCCAGTCCGCGACCTCGGGTGGCGGCACGAGCGCGCGCAGCGCACCGACCGGCGAACCGACGTCGACCCAGCGGTCCCGCTCGACCAACTGCGGGTGGTCCAGCAGTTCGGTCGGCCGGTTCAGCCGCGCATGGCCGAGCCCGGCGGCATCGGCCGCGGTCCGGCACTCGGCGAGCGAGCGCTGCTCGACCCACTCGCCGATCAGCGCGTCGAGTTCGGCCCGTCGCGCCACGCGGTCCCGATTGGTCGCGTAGCGCGGATCGGCTGCCAGGTCCGGCCGACCGAGGACCGTTTTGGCCAGCCGCCGCCATTCGCGGTCGTTGGTCGTCCCGAGCACGAACATGTGGCCGTCGCGGGTGCGGTAGGCGCCGTAGGGCGAGACCGTCGGCGAACTCAGGCCGTTCGGCTCGACGTCGACACCGGCGTAGCGGGCCTGGTTGAGGGCGAAGCCCAGCCATTCGGTCACCACGTCGAACAGTCCGATCGAAATCGCGGTGCCAACGCCGGTGCGCTCGCGGACCAACAAAGCGGCGAGCACGCTGGACACCGCATACATACCGGCACCGATGTCCGCGATGGGAATTCCCGGCTTCGCGGGATGATCCGGCGTTCCGGTGATCGCGCACGAACCCGCCTCAGCCTGGACGAGCAGGTCATAGGCGCGCGCGGCGGCATACGGGCCGCCGACGCCGTACCCGCTGATGTCGACGGTGATCAGCCTGGGGTGCCTGGCGCGCAGTTCGGCGGCGGCCAGGCCGAGCCGCGCGGCCGCGCCCGGCGCCAGGTTCTGCACAAGCACATCGGCTCTGCCGATCAGCCGGTCCAGCACCTCCCGGCCGCGCTCGCTCTTGAGGTCGAGTGTGATCGATTCCTTGTTGCGGTTGGCCCACACGAAATGCGCGCCCATGCCGTGCACGACGTCGTCGTAGTCCCTGGCGAAATCGCCGCCGATCCCGTTCTCCACCTTGATCACCCGGGCGCCGAGGTCGCCGAGTTGCCGGGTGCAGATCGGTGCGGCAACGGCCTGCTCGACGGCGACGACGAGCACACCTGCCAGCGGCCGGGTCATCGCGGCGCGAACCGCTGGCCGCCGTCCAGCCGGATGGTCTGCCCGTTGAGCATGGGATTGCGAACGATCGCCTCGACCAGCCAGGCGTATTCCTCCGGTCGGCCCGCTCGCTTGGGAAACGCGGCGTCCTTGGTCAGCGTGGCGACCAGTTCGTCGGACGCGCCCTGGAGCAGACCCGTCGCGAACAGGCTCGGCGCGATCGCCATGACGCGGATGCCGAGGCCGCCGAGGTCGCGCGCCATGGTCAGGCTCATGCCCGCGATACCGGCCTTGGCCGCACTGTAGGCGACCTGACCGATCTGGCCCTCGAATGCCGCGATCGAGGAGGTGTTCACGATGACGCCGCGCTCGCCCTGCTCGTCGGGCTCGTTGTGGCTCATGTGCCAGGCCTGTAGCCGGTTGAGGTTGAACGTGCCGATCAGATTCAGCTCGATCAGCTGCCGGAACTCGCCCAGCGGCAGCGGTCCCTCTCGACTGATGATCCGCTTGCTGGTCCCCCCGCCTGCCGTGTTCACCGCGATGTGCAACGCGCCGTGGGCGTTGATGACCTCGGCCAGCGCGGCCTCGGTCCCGGTCTCATCGGTGATGTCGCAGGGGTGAAAACTGGCACCGAGCTCTTTCGCGGTGCTGGGTCCTGTGCCGTTGGGCAGGTCCAGAATGGCCACTCGGGCACCGTGCTCGGCAAGCAGTTCCGCGCTCGCCCTGCCCATGCCCGAGCCACCGCCGACCACCGCGGCAACCTTCGTCGTCATGTCCACCGATGTATATTATATTAAATCCATGATGCGCGAAGCGGTGATCTGCGAACCGATCCGAACCCCGGTCGGCCGGTACGGCGGGACGTTGCGCGAGATGGCTCCGGTCGACCTGGCCGCCACCGTGCTGCGCGAACTCCTGGCGCGCACCGGACTCGCCGCTGCCGACATCGACGACGTGCTGCTCGGCCAGTGCTATCCCAACTCGGACGCGCCCGCGATCGGCCGGGTCGCGGCACTGGACGCCGGACTGGAGGTGAGCGTGACCGGTATGCAGCTCGACCGCCGCTGTGGTTCCGGGCTCCAGACCGTGCTCAACGCGGCCATGCAGGTCCAGACCGGAGTGAGCGAGCTGGTCCTGGCAGGCGGCGTGGAAAGCATGAGCTCCGCCGCGTTCTATTCGACCGGTATGCGCTGGGGCGTCACCGGCGACGGCGTCATGCTGCACGACGCGCTGGCCAGGGGCCGGGTCACCGCCGGCGGACGCAACCACCCGGTGCCCGGTGGCATGCTGGAGACGGCCGAGAACCTGCGCGCCGAGTTCGGCATCTCCCGGCTCGCTCAGGATGAACTCGCGGTGCGCTCGCACCAGCGCGCGGTGGCCGCGCAGGTCGCAGGCCTGTTCGACGAGGAGATCGCGCCGGTCACCGTGTCAGGCCGCAAGGGCGATGTCGTGGTGCGGACCGACGAGCACCCCCGCGCGGACGCGTCACTGGACAGGCTCGGCGCGTTGCGTCCGGTCGTCGCCGACGATCCGGACGCCACGGTCACCGCGGGCAACGCCAGTGGCCAGAACGACGGCGCCGCCATCTGCGTCGTCACCCATCCGGCCAACGCGGACCGTCTCGGGTTGCGACCGTTGGCCAGGCTGGTGTCGTGGGCGGTCGCCGGAGTACAACCGAGGACGATGGGCATCGGCCCGGTGCCCGCTACCGCGAAGGCGCTCGACCGCGCGGGCATCGCGTTGTCCGATGTGGACCTGATCGAGATCAACGAGGCGTTCGCCGCGCAGGTGCTGGCCTGCGCGGAGCTCTGGAAGTTCGGTACAGACGACTGGGGCCGGGTCAACGTGCACGGGTCGGGCATCTCGCTGGGCCACCCCGTCGGCGCGACCGGCACCCGGATTCTGGCGACGTTGCTGCGCGAACTGGACCGGCGCGGTGGACGCTACGCGCTGGAGACGATGTGCATCGGCGGCGGGCAGGGCCTGAGCGCCGTGTTCGAGCGGGTCAGCCCAGCGTGATCCGCCGGTGCCGCAACAACCAGCCCGCCCCGGCCCGGACGAGGTGATCGTCGTACTTGCCCATCGACGCCAGTACCGGAGCGGTGTCGGTCGTGGTGAAGAACTGCCAGTAGGAGGTGGCGCTCGCCTGGTCACCGGCGACCGTCACCGCGGTGGTCAGCACGGCGTGCCGGGTGTGGCTGCCCGGTCCGGTCGCACCCGCGGCGCGGCGCTGCGCACCCGCCGCCACGATGTCGGCGCGGCCGCGCCGGATCGGGGCGCCCGGCATCTCCCAGGTGGCGTCCTCGGCGAACAGCACACCGTAGGCGTCGAGCGGACCGTCGTCGGCATGCTGCGCGATCAGCGCGAGCATGTTGCGAATCACCAGCTCATCCATACATTAGATTATATATAATGTGCAGCGTGAACAACGTGGCTGCCGAAGCGGACGATCCGCGCGGCGATCTCCGCTGGGGTACGACCGGTGCGCTGCTCGCGGACGCGGCACGCCGCTTCGGTGCGGCCGAAGCCCTCGTCGACGGCGATCTCCGGCTCAGCTTCACCGGTCTGAGCAACCGGGTCGACCAGGCCGCGCACGCCTTCCTCGCCGCCGGTCTCGCCAAGGGCGACCGAGTAGCGATCTGGGCGCCGAACACCTGGCAGTGGGTGGTGGCCGCGCTCGCCGCGCAACGGATCGGCGGGGTGCTCGTGCCGCTCAACACCCGCTTCCAGGCCGACGAAGCGCGCTACATCCTGCGCAAGAGTGGAGCCAGGATCCTCTGCGTGGTCGGCGAGTTCCTCGGCCGCGACTACCCGGCATCGCTGCGGATCGCGGCGGGCGAACCAACCGCCGACCGGCCCTACGCCGGGCTGCCCGCCCTGACCGACGTGATCGTGCTCGGGCAAGGCCCCCGGCACGGCGCGCTGAGCTGGGAGAACTTCATCGTCGCCGGCACGGCGATCCCGCGTGACGAAGTCATCCGCAGGGCCGGCCAGGTCGGGCCGGACGACCTGGCCGACATGCTGTTCACCTCGGGCACCACCGGCAACCCGAAGGGCGCCATGTGCACCCACGGCCAGACCCTGCGCGCCTACGCGGTCTGGACCGCCGTGGTCGGCCTGCGCGAACGCGATCGGTACCTGATCGTCAACCCGTTCTTCCACGGCTTCGGCTACAAGGCCGGCTGGCTGGCCTGCCTGATCGCGGGTGCCACCATCCTGCCCGCCAAGACCCTGGACGTCGCCGCGGTGCTGGACGTGGTCCGGACCGAAGGGGTAACCGTACTGCCCGGCACGCCCGCGCTCTACCAGACCATGCTCGAACACCCCGACTTCAGCACCGACGGCGTGTCCACGCTGCGCCTCGCCGTCACCGGCGCGGCCAGCGTGCCGCCGAGCCTGCTGCACCGCATCAAGGAGCGCCTCGGCTTCGCGCACATCGTCACCGGCTACGGCCTGACCGAATCCTGCGCCATCGTGTCCATGTGCCGCTACGACGATCCACTGGAGACGGTCGCGACCACCTGCGGCAGGCCGCTGCCCGGACTGTCCGTGATCGTGGTCGACGCGCAGGGCGAGCCGGTGCCCGCCGGCACCGAGGGCGAGGTCCTGGTGCGCGGATACACCGTGATGAAGGGCTACTTCGGGGAGCACGCGGAAACCGCGGCCACCATCGATGACGACGGCTGGCTGCACACCGGCGATATCGGCCTGCTCGACACCGAGGGCAGACTGCGGATCACGGATCGGATCAAGGACATGTACATCGTCGGCGGCTTCAACGCCTACCCAGCGGAGATCGAGAAGATCCTGGACGGCCATCCGAACGTGGCTCAGTCGGCGGTGATCGGCGTGCCGGACCACCGCCTCGGCGAGGTGGGCGCCGCGTTCGTGATCGCACGTCGTGGCGCGCGCATCGACAGGACGGAGCTGATCGCCTGGGCGCGCGAGCACATGGCGAACTACAAGGTGCCGCGTCAGGTGTACGTGGTCACCGAGCTGCCGATGAACGCGGCAGGCAAGGTCCGCAAGGACGTCCTGCGCGGCCGGGTGACCGCATGACCCGGGCCGGCTACGAACCCGTCGAGGGCCTCGACATCGCCGTCGAGGCGGCGGTGTTGCGGTTGACGCTGAACGCACCCGGTCGCCGCAACGCGCTCACCGACACGTCCATCGCCGCGCTCATCCGCGCGCTGGAGGCAGCAGCGACCGACGAGAGTCTGCGCGCCGTGCTGATCACCGGCGCCGGCACGGATTTCTGTAGCGGCTTCGACATCGTGGCCCGCAACAGTCGCGACAATACTGCTCGTCCGCGAACCGGAAGCATCCAGCGCAGGCTGCCCACCCAGGCCAACCGGTTGCTACCGCTGCTGCTGGAGCTCCAACTGCCGGTCGTGTGCGCGGTACGCGGCTGGGCGGTCGGCATCGGCGCGCAGCTCGCGCTGGCCGCCGACTTCACCGTGGCCGCGGCCGATGCGCTGTTCTGGTATCCGTTCCTGCGGCGCGGCTTCACCCCGGACTCCGGCAGCACCTGGCTACTCCCCCGCGTCGTCGGCCCGGCCAAAGCCCGTGAGCTGCTGATCCTGGACCGCAAGCTCACCGGCACGCAAGCAGCCGACTGGGGCATCGCACACGTCGCCGTGCCAGCCGACGAGGTTGCCACCGTCGCAGACGAACTCCTCGCGCGGTTGGCCGAAGGCCCGACCGTCGCCATCGGACTGACCAAGGCACTGCTCAACGCGGGTGCCGAGCAGGACCTGCGCCGCCACCTAGCCGACGAGGCGTTCGCGATGGAACTCAGCTCGCGCAGCCCGGATTTCCGCGAAGGGATGAAGGCGTTCGTGGAGCGCCGCGCCCCGTCGTTCGAGGGACGCTGACCGCATCGAGTGCGGGTGCGGTCAGCTCGGCTGCCAGCGGGGTGCGCGTTTTTCCGCGAACGCGGCCGGGCCTTCGATCTGGTCGGGGTGCCCCCACATGCTCACCAACTCGGCCGCGCCCGCCTTGCACGCCTCGGTCAGGCCGTGTTCGAGTGCGCCCCACAGCGCGCGTTTGGTCGCGCGCAGCGCGGCAGGCGAGTTCAACGCGATCTTCTCGGCCAACTCCTGCGCCGCGTCGTGCAGTCGTTGCGGCGGATCGACGACCTCGCTGACCATACCCAGTTGGTAGGCACGGGCCGCGGTCATGCGTTCGTGCCTACCAACCAGTGCCATCCGCAGCACCGCCTCAGCGGGCATCTTGCGCATCAGGCCGATGGTCTCGATCGCGCTGACCTGGCCGACCGACACGTGCGGGTCGGTGAACGACGCGTCGCTCGCGGCGAGCACGATGTCGGCGTCGGCCACGAAATGCAGACCGCCACCGGCGCAGACGCCGTTCACCGCGGCGATCACCGGCTTGTCGATGCCGAGGTGCCACGCGGTGAAGCCGAGATCGAAGTCCTGCAGGGAGCGCCGGTACCGTTCCATGCCGACACCGTCACCGGCGAGCTCGACGACGTCCGCGCCGGTCTGGAAGGCCGGCCCGTGCGCGGCGTTCACGATGACCCGAACCTGCCGGTCCTGGGCCAGTTCCGTCCAGGCCATCCGCAGTTCGCCGCGCATCTCGCTGTTCATCGCGTTGCGCCGTTCAGGACGGTTGAACAGCAGCCAGCCGACCGCTCCGGATCGGAGCACCTCAAGTGTGCGGTACTGCAACGGCTCAGTCCTCTCGCACGTAGTCGGCGACCAGTTCACTGCGCAGCACCTTGCCGACCTCGGTGCGCGGAAAGTCGTCCTTGATCACGTGCACCGCGACCGGCACCTGGTAGGGCGCGAGCCGCTCGCGCAGGTAGGACCGCAACACGGCCGGCTGCGGCTGTTGGCCCGGCCTCGGCCGAACCCAGGCGACCGGCACCTCGCCGAGCCGTTCGTCGGGCACGCCCGCGACGCATGCCTCTGCGACGTCCGGATGACCGCTGAGCACAGCCTCGACCTCCTGCGGCAGAACCTTGAGGCCACCCCGGTTGATCAGGTCCGACACCCGGCCCTCGATCCACAGGAACCCGTCCTCATCCAGCCTGCCCAGGTCACCGGTGCGGAGATGCCCGTCCCGCAGCCGATCCGGCTCCTCGACGGCGAACGGTGAGCTGACGTAGATCTCGCCACGCTCGTTCGCGGGCAGCGGGCGATGATCCTGGTCCAGCACCCGGACGGAGACGCCAGGGTGCGGACGGCCGACCGCCCCGAGCTTCGCGTCGCCGAACTCGCGCACGTCGTTCGCGGTCCAGCCGACGACTTCACCGCCGAGTTCGGTCTGGCCATAGGAGTTCAACACGTTGACGCCGAACCGGTCGTGGAAGCGCCGGCCCTGGTCGGGCAGCAGCGGCGCGGTGACCGAACGAACCAACCGCAGCGGCGCCAGATCGACGATCCGAGGATCGGTGGTCAGCATGGTCATCATGGCCGGGGCCAGGATCGTGGACCTGATGCCGAAACGCTTGACCAACGTCATGTAGTCGATGGTGTCGAAGCGGTCCATCAGGACCACCGGCGCACCGAGCCGAAACGCGAACAGCATGTTCCAGATCCCGGCCCACAGGGCGAGGGAGGTTGGCACCAGGTTGGGCATGACGGTGCGGTTCGCGGGTGCCGCGTTGCCGCGCAGGCGAGCGATCACGGTGTCGATGCCGTCGCGGACACCGTCGTGGCGCAGCGGAACCGGCTTGGCCGAACCGGTCGTGCCGGAGGTCCGCATGACCAGCGCGGACCCTTCGGGAAACGACCTGCCCTGCCACTCGTCGCCCGGCTTGGACCACCACTCGTTGGTACCCAGGGCGATCAGCCGGTTGAACTCGGCAGGCACCCGCGCGGCCTGCTCGGCGCCGGTGAGGACCATGGCGGGCGCGGTCGCGGCGAGTTGCCTGTGCAGTTCGGCATCGGGAAGGCGGCTGTTGATCGGCACGTAGACGCCGCGCGCCAGCCAGGTCCCGAACATCGCGACCGCCGCGCCGGCACCACTGTCGACGACGCAGGCCACCGGCGCGCCGGGTAGCGGGCCGAGCGCTTCGGCCAGTGCCCAAGCCGCCGAGCTCAGCTCCTCCAACGTGGCCGAACCGGTCAGCCAGTGCAGGATCGGGGTGTTCGGTGGGCTCGGGTGGCCGGTCAGGAAGGTGGACAGGTCGTTGGTCGGGCGGTCGGACAGCGACACGGTGCCCTCCAGCATCACAGCGAGCCCTCCGTGGCCAGCACGGCAAGGGCTTCCAGATGATCTTCCGGTCGGCCGAGGAGTTCGCGGCTCGTCCAGGCCCGCTTGAAGTACAGGTGCGCGTCGTGCTCCCAGGTGAAGCCGATGCCGCCGTGCAGTTGGATCATGTCGGCCGCCACCCGTACGAACGCCTCCGAGCAGTACGCCTGCGCGACCGCCGCCGCGACCGGCAGGTCGGGCGCGTCGGCCCATCCCGCAACTGCCTGCGCCGCCGTGATCGCGGCCGAGCGCGCCGACTCGACCTGGATCAGCAGGTCGGCGGCGTGCTGCTTGACCGCCTGGAACGATCCGATCGGCCGCCCGAACTGAACCCTGGACTTCGCATAGTCGACCGTCGCGGCAAGGCATCGCGCCGCGCCGCCCGCCTGCTCGTTGGCCAACAGCGCGCGGGCGACGTCGAGCGCGTGGCGAATGGCCGGTTCGGCGTTCGCGGCACCGATGCGTTGGGCCGGTACGTCCTCGAAGGTCAACCGCGCCTGCTTGCGGGTCGGGTCGAGGGTCACCAGCGGGGTCCTGCGCAGGCCCGGCGCCGCGCCGTCCACGGCGAACACGGCGTGACCGTTGGCGGCCACGAGAACCAGGTCGGCGGACGCGCCGTCGATCACGTACCCGGCCTCGCCGGTGAGCCGATCACCGGAGACGGCGACATCGCCGGTCGCCACGGTCGCGACGACCGAGCCAGCGCAGATCTCCGGCAGGTAGCCAAGCGCGTCCGCGTCGTCGAGCGCGAGCAACAGCGGCACGGCGAGGCCGACCGTCGCGAACAGCGGCGCGGCCAGCAACGACCGCCCCGCTTCCTCGAACACGATCCCCAGTTCGACCGCTGAGCCGCCGGTCCCGCCGTACGACTCGGGCACGGCCAGTCCGGCGATGCCGATCTCCCGGCACAACCGCGTCCACACCGCCCGGTCCCAACCCGATCCGGTGTCCATCAGCCGCCGCACTTCGGGCATCGGCGACAGGTCGTCGAAGGCCGCGCGCACGGTTTCCCGCAGCAGCGCCAGGTCGTCGTCGCTCATGCCCGCTCCGCACCGAAGCGCTCGATGATCGCGTCGAACACGTCGGTCAGGTTGGTTGCCGCGCCGGGCGGGTCGGGCAGTCGCACCGGACCGCGTTCCCTGCTGGGCAGCAGCACCGTCGCGGTCGCGGGCGAGGTGATCTCGCCGCGCTGGTTGCGGGTGCGCAGGTCCAGGTCGACCGCTGGCCTGCCGCCCTCGGCGAGGTAGTGCCGAGCGACCTCGCCCTCGATCCATTGCACGTCGCCGACGTAGTTGAACTTGCGGAACTCCACCCGAAGCCGCCACAAGAACGCGTCGTCACCCATCCAGTCGGTGCACGCGTGGATGAGCCAGGTTTCGCGCATGCGGCCGTAGTCGAACGTGGTCGGATTGCCGGACCTCCGGGCGAAGGCGGGATCCCAGTGCACGCGCTGCATGACGTCGGGCACGCCGAGCTCGTCGCGGTGGTAGAACCGCGGGATCCGCTGCCGGTTGTGGTAGGCGAGCCGCAGCGGCGCGACGTCGTACATGCCCATGCCCATGCCGACGTGCCAGCAGACCATGTCGGTGACCGTGAGCGGACCTTTCACCAGCCGGTCGATCGGGTCGCCGACCTTGACGTCCTCCCACCAGCGCGGGTCGGCTCCCCTGGCGCGTTCGGCCGCGTACTCGCCGTCGAGATCGGCGATGGCCTGCTCGTCCCACGCCTCAATGGCGGTGTCGTCGTATTTCTTGCGCTCCCGAGCCTTCTCCCGTTCGGCGCGGAACATCATCTTGTACTGGGCGCCGAGCAGGGTGCCCTCGGCGGTCTGGAACGCCTGCGCGGTCCACTCCTGGATGCCCCGGCCGCCGAAGTCACTCGGTCGGTCGACCACGTCGACCAGCGCGGTCCGCCGCCAGATGCGCTGATCGGCGACCAGCGGCGCCCACCATTCGCGTGAACTGGCCGCGTAGAAGGCGTGTACGCCGCGCAGCGGGTCGCCCCGGAGCTCGGGCTGGCGGGCGAGTTCGGCGTCGGTAAGCCGGTCTTCGCCGATCAGGCTGTCGCCGCCGACCAGCGGCGGTGGCGCGATCGGCCCCTTCCACCTGGTCGTCGTCGCGTAGTCCTGGTCGCACCACAGTGGATTGTCGTCGCCGTAGGAGCGGGCGACGTGGCGGAACGCGTCCTGTCCCGGCCTGCGGTAGTGCGGCGGGGCGGGATAGCTCTGCGCGATGCCGATCCGATCGCGTAGCCGCGCCACCGCGTCGTCGGTGATCGTGCCAGCGGAAGTCACCAACCAGCCCTCCCTGTGTTTCAGATAATATATCATCTGAAACTCGCCGACCCGAGGAGAGCTGATGGATGAACCGTTGTTGGTCGAACGACACGGTCCCGTCGGCTGGATCGTCTTCAACCGCCCGCATGTCGGCAACGCGATGAACGCGCGGATGATGGCCGAGCTGCCCGAGGTCTGGGCGCGGTTGGACGCCGATCCGGAGGCTCGCGCGATCGTCGTCACCGGTGCGGGCTCCGTCTTCCAGACCGGGCTGGACCTGGCCCAGCTGCGGCACGAACCGGAGGCGTTGCGCGAGATGTCCCGCAGGACCAAACGCGCGGAACCGGGCCTGACCGGCTGGCACCTCGGCGTGAGCACACCGATCATCACGGCGGTCAACGGCACGTGCGTCGGCGGCGGCCTGCACTTCGTCGCCGACTCGGACATCGTCATCGCATCGACCGAAGCATCCTTTATGGACACACATGTCAGCGTCGGCCAGGTGAGCGCGTTGGAGACGGCCGGGTTGGCGCGCAGGGCCGCGTTCGGCTCTGTCGCGCGGATGGCCCTCGTCGGCGGGCACGAGCGGCTGAGCGCGCAGGACGCCTACCGGCTCGGCTGGGTCAGCGACGTGGTAACGCCCGACGATCTGCGGCCGACCGCGCAGCGGCTCGGCGAACAGATCGCGGCGAACGATCCCGGAGCATTGGCCGCCACCAAACGCGCCCTGTGGCAGGCATTGGAAACCGGCCTCACCACGACAAGAGAGGCACACCTGTGAACCTCGCGGATTGCCGGACGGCGGACGACGCGGCGAGCGCGGTCCGCGACTGGATCGCCGGCGCGGTGCCGCTCGCCTGGCGTACCGCAGGCGAACGCGGTGGCGCGGGCGCGGTGCGGCTGGTGCGCACCCGGGAGGAGTATCGGCAGTGGTACCCGGCCTTCGCGGACAGCGGGCTCGTGGTGCCGCAGTGGCAGCGCGAGTACGGCGGGCTGGGCTGGTCCCGGGAGCTGGCCAGGGCGGCGGAGCGCGAACTGCGGCCCTACCACCTGCCCCGGCTCAACCCATTGGGGCTGAACCTGGCCGCGCCCGCGCTGTTCGAGCACGGCACGCACGAGCAGCGGCTGCGCTTCCTGCCCAGGATCGTGGCGAACACCGAGAGCTGGTGCCAACTGTTCAGCGAACCCGGCGCGGGCAGCGACCTCGCCTCGCTGGCCACCCGAGCGCAGCGCAACGGCGACGACTGGGTGGTCAACGGGCAGAAGGTGTGGACGACGTGGGCGCACCTGGCCGACTTCGCGGTGCTGCTCGCCCGCACCGACCCGGACGTGCCCAAGCGCGAGGGCATCACGTACTTCCTGATCGACATGCACCAACCAGGCGTCGAGGTCCGGCCGCTGCGGCACATCGGCGGCGAGGTCGACTTCAACGAGGTCTTCCTCAACGACGCGGTGGTGCCCGACGCGCAGCGGGTAGGGGCGGTCGGCGAGGGCTGGTCGGTGGCGAGGGTGACGCTGAGCGGCGAACGGCAGATGGTGTCGGGCTCGGGATCGGGCGGTGTGGACCGGATCGGCGGCTCGGGCGTGCGGCCGCTGATCGAACTGGCCCGGCAACGCGGCGTCTGGGACGACCCCACCGTGCGGCAGCGGCTGATGTCGTTGTGGTGCGAGGAGCAGATCCGCGGCTGGACCAACGCGCGGGTCCGCGCCGGCCTCAAGGCCGGTCTGCCGCCAGGACCGGAGAGCTCGGTCGGCAAGGTGCACGGCGCCGACCTCAACCAGCGCGTGCAGGCCGAGGCCGCTCGACTGCTCGGCATGGCCGCGACGGCCTGGGACGGCACGGCGGAGGACTACGCGGCCGGTATGCCCGCACAGGTGCGCGGCATGTTGCGCAGCAGGGCGAACACCATCGAGGGCGGCACGACTGAGGTGAACAAGAACATCCTGGCCGAACGCGTGCTCGGCCTGCCCAAGGAACCCGACCCGTGGTCCGGCCTGCCCTGGCGGGACGTGCCGCGCGGCTGAGCAGCAGGGAGAACACGCATGGACGAGACCGAGGTCCGCGCGGTCATCGACACGGTCCGCGCCGTGGTCCGCGATCGGGTGGTGCCACTGGAGACGCGGATCGACGAGACCGACGAGATGCCCGCCGAACTGATCCGCATCGCTCGCGACATGGGCTTGTACGGGTTCGCCATTCCGGAGCAGCACGGCGGACTCGGCCTTTCCATGCATCAGGAAGCCCGGCTGGTGATGGAACTCGGGTACACCGCGCCCGCGTTCCGCTCGCTGTTCGGTACCAACAACGGCATCGCGGGCCACGTGCTGATGGAGGGCGGCACCGACGAGCAGCGCAAGACGTTCCTGCCCCGGCTCGCGTCCGGCGAGTGGACCGCGTCGTTCGCGCTGACCGAGGACGAAGCAGGTTCCGATCCCGCGGGACTCAGGACCAGCGCCACCAGGACCGACGACGGCTTCACCCTCAACGGGAGCAAGCGCTACATCACCAACGCCCCGGTCGCGGACGTGTTCATGGTGTTCGCGCGGCACGGCGAGCGGCCGAGGGCGTCCCGCGACATCTCCGCGTTCCTGGTGCCGCGCGACACGCCCGGGGTGACTGTCGGGCCGAAGGACCGCAAAATGGGCCAGCACGGTGCGTGGACCGCCGAGGTGTACTTGGACGACGTGCGCGTGCCGGCGGAGGCGCTGATCGGCGGCCCGAACGGACACGGCAACGGCTACCGCACCGCGATGCGCTGCCTGGCGCACGGCCGCGTGCACATCGCCGCGTTGTGCGTCGGTCTCGCCCAACGGCTGCTCGACGAGAGCGTGTCCTACGCGCTGGCGCGCACCCAGTCCGGTCATCCGATCGCCGAGTTCCAGCTGATCCAGGGCATGATCGCGGACTCGCAGACCGACGTCCTCGCCGGACGCGCGCTGGTGTTGGCCGCCGCCGAGGAGTTCGACGCGGGCACCGACACCCGGTTGCGGCCCTCGTGCGCGAAGTACTTCGCCAGCGAGATGGTCAACCGGGTCGCGGACCGCGCGGTGCAGATCCACGGCGGCGCGGGCTACATGCGCGGCGTCGCCGTCGAACGGTTCTACCGCGACGCTCGGCTGTTCCGCATCTACGAGGGCACCAGCCAGGTCCAGCAGGTGGTGATCGCCAAGCAGGCGCTCGCCCGGTGACCGGTGATCAGGACCGGAACACCTCGATCACGACCGCGTCGGCCTGGCCGCCGCCCGCGCACATCGTGGCGACCCCGATGCCGCCGCCGCGCCTGCGCAGGTCGTGCAGCAGGGTGGTGATCATGCGGGCGCCGGTCGCGGCGATCGGATGGCCCAGGCCAACGCCGCTGCCGCTGATGTTGACCAGGTCGGGATCGATGCCCAGGGCACGGACGCAGGCGACGCACTGAGCGGCGAACGCCTCGTTGATCTCCCAGAGGCGCACCTCGTCGCGTTCGATCCCTGCGCGGGTCAACGCCTTGTCGACCGCGCTGAGCGAGGCGAACGCGGTGCGCACCGGGTCGATGGCGGTGCTGGCCCAGCTGCGGATGGTCGCCAGCGGGCGCAGCCCGGACCGTTCGGCGTACCCGTTGCCGCACACGGCCAGGGCCGCCGCGCCGTCGTTGATGCCGCTGGCGTTGCCCGCGGTGATGGAGAAGCCGGTGATCTCGGGATGCAGTGGTTTGAGCGCGGCCAGCTTGGCCAGCGAGGTGTCCCTGCGCGGCTGCTCGTCGACACTGAACTCGACCGTGGCGCCGTCGGCGGCGCGAACCGGCACCGGAACCACTTCGTCGCGGAAGCGGCCCTCGTCGATGGCGGCCAGGGCGTTGTGGTGTGAACGCAACGCCCACGCGTCCATGTCCGCCCTGCTCACGTCGCCCAGTCGCGCCGCGTTCCAGCCGACGGTGATGGACATGTCGTCGTTGGGCGCGTCCTCGGTCGGCGGGTGCGACGGGCTCAGCCACGGGTCGATCCAGTCCACCGAGCCGGGGACCCGCCAACGGCTCATCGGCATGGTCGAACTGGACTGGACGCCGCCCGCCACGATCGCGTCGGCCATGCCCGCTCGGATCTGGGCGGCGGCCGTGGTGACCGCGGACAGGCCGGAGGCGCAGTGCCGGTTGACCGCGAGACCGGGCACGTCGGTCATGCCCGCGGTGATGGCGGCGTAGCGGGCGAGGTCGCCGCCGCCGTACAGGGATTCGCCGAGGATCACGTCGTCGAACCGCTCCGGTGCCAAGCCACTGCGGCGAACCGCGGCTCGCACGACGACTTCGGCCAGCTCCATCGCCGACGTCGTGGCGAGTGATCCCTTGCCGGAGCGGGCAATGGCGGTCCGACAGGCGGCGACGATCAACGCGTCCATGTGCGACACCTCACTGACATATATTATATTCAGCCGATCTTATCGCAGAGGATATAGTAATCGCTATGCTGGTGGCCGTGACGGATTCGTCGAGCATCATCGTCACCCGGCGCACGGTCCGCGTCGGCGGCTTCGCACTCGCCGCCGATGTCTTCACACCGTCAGCCGAGGAACGTCCGATCGTGCTCTGCTGCCTGCCCGGCGGCGGCATGTCCCGGCGCTACTGGGACCTGATGCCGCCCAACGACGAGAGCTACAGCTTCGCGCTGAGGATGGTGCGATGCGGCGTCACCGTCATCGCTCTCGACCACGTCGGCACCGGCGAGTCCACGTTCCCGCCTGGTCGCGCTCCCCTGCTCGGCCAGGCGATCGCGGCCAACGACGCGGCGTTCCGGCTGCTGTGCGACGAGCTCGCCGAGACCGGCATCGGCGGCGGACCCATCCCGAACCCGCGCCGGATCGGGGTCGGGCACTCGATGGGCGCGGTGCTCAGCGTCCGCCAGCAGGCCGCGTACGAGACGTATGACGCGCTCGCCCTGCTCGGGTTCAGCCTCGCCGGCTTGCCGGCCGCGGTTCCAGCGGAGATCCTCGACGCGACCGGGGACGGACCGCCCGACGATGAGCTGCTCGCCGAGTTGACCCTGCGGATGTTCGGCACGCCCTACCCCACCGTCCGGATCGCCGTCGACCAGACGCGCCATCCCGGCGATGCCGCGCGCCAGACCCTGGCCGAAGCGGGCACGCTGCTGCTGGGCGCGGGCGGGCTGCTGAGCCTGTTGCCGGGCAACGTGGCCCAGGACGCGGCGCGGCTGCGCGTCCCGGTGCTGCTGCTCAACGGCGCCAACGACACGTTGATCGGTACCGAACCCGGTCGATTCGGCACGGCGGGTTTCGACGCGCGGGTGCTACCGGACGCGGGGCACAACCACAACATCGCGCCGACCAGGGAGTTGTTCTGGGCGGAGTTGCTGCGCTGGGCCGGGGCGTTACCAGGCGTGAAGTCGACGCCACCAGTGCGTCCGCCCGCCGGCCGGGCCGATGCGTAGGAACACCTGACCCTCCTCGATCCAGGCACGAACCACGGGCAGGGGGTTGGTGCCGCGCCGAGTCGGCCGGCCGGTCCGCAGGTCGAACGAACGGCTGTGGCCGGAACAGGTCAGGGTGTGGCCGTGCACCGGCGCGTTGTCCAGTATGCGACCCAGGTGCGGACAACGGTTGACGGCCGCGAAAACCCGGCCCCGACGATCTCGGAGCACCAGCAACTCTTCCGCGCTGCCGTCCGTCCGGATCACCGTCACGATCGCACGGTCCCCGTCGCAGAACAGTTCACCGGTCTGTCCCAACTGGACGATCGGTGAGCCCACCCGCTGCGAGACCACCAGCTGATCCGGTACACCGCTCATGTCGCCTCGATGCGCACCTCGGTCGTGTCGACGACGGCTCCCGACTCGATCAACGTGGCGATCTCCGCCGCCGAGTAGCCCAGTTCGTCCAGAATCGCACCAGTGTCCTGACCCGGCCACACGGGCGGGCCACGCAGGACGCCTGGCGTGTCGGAGAGGTGGAAGTACAGTCCGGCCATGGTCAGGTCGCCGACCGCCCGGTGCGGGAACGACACGACCCGGTCGGAGTCGTCGAACAGGCGAAACACGTAGTCGGGATCGGATATCTCGCACGGCGCCCCGTGTGCGTCCAACGCCGCGAACCACTCCCCCGCGGTGCGACCCAGGAAGATGTCGCCGAGTTCCGCGATCAACTCGGCGTCGTGCGCCGCGCGAGCCGATGCGGTCGCGAACCGTTCGTCCTCGGTCAGCTCCGGCCGTCCCAGTGCCGCCGCGAGGTTGCGCCAGTCCCGCTCGGTCAGCGCGGCGACGCACAGCCACCCTTCCTTGGTCGGGTACAGCCGGTACAGCGCGTGCCAGCCGTACTGCTGGCCGTCCGGCCGCTGACGCGCGCCCGCGCGTTCGCCGTCCGGGCTCACCCACGCCGTGGACGCGTTGAGCAGGTGCGCGTACAGGATCGACGTGCGCACGAACTGGCCCTCACCGGTTCGTCGCCGGTCGTAGAGCGCCTGGATGATGCCCAACGCGGACAGGAACCCATTGCCGGTGTCGCCGAGCGAGGTGCACGACCAGATCGGCCTGCCGTCGTCGTCGAGACCACCGTCCAGCCAGGTGGTACCGGCCAGCGCGGCACCGGTCTGATCGTTGCCGGGCAGCTGCGCGCGCGGTCCGAGTTCGTGGCCCAGCGTGTGGCAGTAGATGAGTTCCGGGTTGTGCCGACGCAGCGACTCGTAGTCCACGCCGAGCCGCTGCGCCGCGTCGTAGCGCATGTTGTGCTGCACCACGTCCGCATCGCGCACCAGCCGGTGCAGCACCGCCATGGCCTCGGGTCGTTTCAGGTCCAGAGTGATGGATTCCTTGTCCCGGTTGCAGCACATGCCGATGTGCGTGCCGTGCCAGAAGGCGTCCCGCTTGGTGCTGACCTTGATCACGCGCGCGCCCAGTTGGGCGAGCACCTGGGTGCCGAACGGTCCGGCGACCGCGAGACCGAGATCCAACACGGTGACACCGGCCAGCGGCGCGCCCGAGAAACCCGATGCCGGCGCTGGCGGAGCATCGGCCTGTGTGGCGAGCAATGCGTCGGCCTCGGCGATCACCTCGGCCGTGTGCTGGCCGGGTTTCGGCGCGGGCGCGGGTGTCGGCTGTGGATGGCGGGCCAGCTCGACCACCCGCCCGACCTGGCGGATCGGCCCGACCTCGGGATCGGCCACCTCGACAACGCACCCATCCGCGAGCAGCAGCGGATCGAGCAGGGCCTCCTCGGGCGAACGCACCGGCTGCACCGGCACACCGATCTCGGCCGCCAGGTCGACCCAGTCCTGAGCCGGGTAGCGGGCCACCGCCTCGGCGAGCTGGTCCTGGTAGGCGTGCAGCACCACCATGTCCTCGGCCACCGGGCTCACCCGCAGCGAGGCGGTCTTCGGCGAGACCACCTCCGGCGTTGCCTTCATGCCGTTGCCGGACGCGGTCAGGATGAACTCGGGCAGCATCACCCAGTGGTGTGTCCAGCGACCGTCGGCGGCCCGGAAGAAACCCTTGGGCGCCCGGGGATCGATGATCCAGCTCTGATAGGCGGGCGTGTCCGGTCGCTGCGCTCGTTGCCAGGCCGCGACGGTGGTGGCCAGCACGCCGTCCAACAGCGAGGTGTCGATGTGCTGGCCGCGACCGGTCGACTCGCGAGCCAGTAGCGCGACGTTGACCGCGACGGTGGCGATGTAGGCGGCGCCCAGGCTGGCCCACGGCACACCGGTGAACAGCGGGCCGTCCCGGTCGGGACCGACCCAGCAGCCAGGCGGGGCCGTCAGGCCGGGCAGGATGCCTTCGGTGCCGGACAACCTGCCGATGGTGCCGCCGGTGGTGCCGCGCACCTCCCACTGCTGGCCGGTGCGGGCGGAGACCAGCGCGTCCAGGCCAGGCCGGTCCGCGTCCGGGCCGTTCTGGCCATAACCGGTGATGGAGCAGTGGATCAGCCGTGGGTTGAGCGTGGCGAGCGTGGCGTTGTCGACGCCGAGGTGGGCTGCTGCGCCCGGCGCGTAGCTCTCCACCAGCACGTCCGTGTTGCGCGCCAAGGCATGCAGCCGCGCCCGGTCCGTCGCGTCCCGCAGATCCAGTACGGCCCTGCGCTTGCCGCGCTGCCACACCCGGTAGCCCGACGAGTCCTGCCACGGATCGCCCGATGGCGACTCGATCCTGGTGACCTCGGCCCCGTGGTCGGCCAGCAGCATGCCGACGATCGGCCCTGCGATGCCCTGGGACAGGTCCAGCACCCGGATTCCCTCCAGCACACCCATGTTCAGCCGTCCTTGCCGAGGATCAGGGCGCTCTGGCCGGCGGCGCACAACACGTGCCCGGCGTCGGGCACCTGGTTGACCGAGGTGCCGCGCAGCTGTCGCACCGCTTCGATGATGTTGTTCACGCCGTGCACGTATGCCTCCCCGAGCAGGCCGCCGTGCGTGTTCACCGGCAGCTTCCCGCCGATCTGGATATTGCCATCGGCGATGAAGTCCTTGGCCTCGCCGTAACCGCAGAAGCCGAACGCCTCCAACTGGTAGAACACGACGGGGCTGAAGTTCTCGTAGATCATCGCCGCGTCGATGTCGTCCGGTTTGAGATCGGTGTTCGCCCAGAGCTGTCTGGCCACGTACTCGGCCTGCGGGAAGCGGGCAATGTCCGGGTTGTAGTAGTTGAACAGGGTGTCACCGTTGAACACCGCGCCCTGCGAGGCCGCCTCGACCGTGACCACCCGCTGACGCAGGTCCCGCGCGCGTTCGGTGCTGGTGACCACGATGGCGACGCCGCCGTCGCTCTCCTGGCAGCAGTCGAGCAGCCGCAGGATCGGCTCCACGATCCACCGGGACTCCTGGTGTTCGCGCAGGGTGATGGGGCGCTGGTAGAACCAGGCGTTCGGGTTCATGGCGGCGTGGCGGCGGGCGACAACGGTGTACCGGCCGAAGTCCTCGTTGGTCAGACCGAACTGGTACATGTACCGCTGGAACCACAACGCGTACATCTTGGCCGGGGTGTCCAGCCCGTACGGCAGGTGCTGGTTGAGGCCCGGTACCGCGTTGCTCCTGGTCGGCTGGCCGAACCGCGCACCCGAGCGTTCGTTGAACGCCCGGTACACCACGACGACGTCGGCCGCGCCGGACGCGACGGCGGCCGAGGCGTGTTCGATCAGCGCGGACGATCCGCCACCGCCGAACGGGGTGCGCGAGGTCCACCGCACGAGTTGGATGCCGACGCTGCGCATGAGCGCGTACTCGTCGTTGTGGTCCGCCGTCATGGTGACCAGGCCGTCGACATCGGTCGGTGTCAGGCCTGCGTCCCGGAGCGCGGCGCGGACCGCCTCCGAGGCGAGCTGAAGTTCGCTGCGCCCGGAGTCCTTGGAGAACTCCGTCTGGCCGATACCGACTATCGCGGTCCGCCCGTTGTCGAGTGCCATCAGTCCTCGCCTCCGCCCACCGGCCGGAACTGCGGCAGGACAACGCCGCCGACCTCCGCGAACACCACTTCGACCCGCATGCCGTTGCGTACGTCGACCGGCTCGATGTCGCGGAGGTTGCTGACCAGCCGCACGCCCTCGGCCAACTCGATGACGGCGACGATCCTTGCGTCCTCGTCGGGCTGGTTCGGGTGGCGCGAGACGATCCAGCTGTACACCTCGCCCTGGCCGGAGACCTCCTCGACGGTCCATTCGACGCTGCCGCACGCGGGGCACATCGGGCTCGGCGGCTGCTGCGACCGCGCGCAACTCGCGCAGCGCCGCACCACGAGACGATGGTGCGCGACCGCGTCCCAGAAGAACCGGTCGTCGTGGTCGGGCCGCGGCGGAATCACGCTGTCGCCTTGGGTCGACGCCATCCGACGGCCAGCGTCGCGCCGCCGCTGAGCAGTCCGACACCGGCCGCGATCACCAGACCCAGCCAGCCCGCGAGGTTCAGGCCGAGCACATGGTCGAGCGAGACGACACCGCCACCGGCCGCGCCGAGCGCGACGGCCACCACGATGATCATCAACACGTACTCGTAGCCCTCACCGGGCCGGAAGATGAAGAAGCCGTTGCGCAGGTGGTTGGCTATCAACGCGACCAGCATGCTGCCGACCACCCCTGCCGCGGCCACCGGCGTAGCGAGGCCGAGCACGAGCAGGGTGCCCGCGCCCAGCTCGGTCGCGGTGGCGAGGAAGGCGTGCAGTTTCGGCGGACGCATGCCGATCGAGTCGAACCAGCGCGCGGTGCCGGGCAGCTTGCCGCCACCGAATGCGTGGTTCCAGCCGTGCGCGAGCATGGTCGCGCCGATGATCAGCCGCAGCAGCAGGCTGGCGATGTCCGTTCCGTCCATACGCACTTCCCCTAGCTCGCTGTCGTTTCCAGCAGATCGGCGAGCACCTGGCGACGCAGGAGCTTGCCGGTGTCGTTGCGCGGCAACGCGTCCCTGATCACGACCAACTCGGCCGCGCGCGACCCGCGCAGGTGCTTTCTGGTCCACGCGCACAGCTCGTCGGGTTCGGCGGCCATGCCGGGCCGGACGGTCACCGCGGCGGCGACCTTCTGGCCCCACTCCTCGTCGGGCAACCCGACGACCGCCGCCTCCAGCACCGCGGGGTGACGCAGCAGCACGTCCTCGATCTCGGCGGGCGCGATGTTCTCGCCGCCGCGGATGATCGTGTCGTCGGTGCGTCCCTCGATGAACAGGTAGCCCTCGTCGTCGAGCCAGCCCGCGTCCCTGGTCGGGAACCAGCCGTTCGCGTCGCACACTGAAACCTGGCCCGCGTATTCGCCGGACACCTGTTCGCCGCGCACCCACACGTCGCCGTCGCGGATCTCGATCTCCACCCCGGGCAGCGCCCGACCGACCGACGACAACCGCCGCGCGAGGGCAGGGTCGTCCGATGTCAGCGCGGCGCGGTGGTCCTCCGGGCCGAGCACCGCGATCGACGAGCTGGTCTCGGTCAGCCCGTAGGCGTTGACGAAACCCACCTCAGGGAAGGCGAGCAGGGCGCGCCGCAACACGCTCTCGTGCATCCGCGCACCACCGTAGGAAAGCGACCGGAGCGCGGGCGCGTCGGCGACGCCCGCGCCGATCTCCTCGACGACGCGGGCCAGCATGGTGGGCACCACCATCGCCTGGGTGATCCCCTCGGCTCGGACGGTCGCCAGCCAGGTCTTCGGGGTGAAATCGGGTAGATAGACAACCCGCCTGCCGGAGAACACATTGGACAGCAGGTTCGCCACGCCCGCGATGTGGTAGGGCGGCACGCTGACCAACGCGGCGTCGCCGGCCTCGGCCGAGCCGAACTCGATCGAGGAGAAGATGTAGGCCGCCAGGTGCCGGTGGTGCAGGATGGCCGCCTTCGGCGCCGCGTTCGTCCCGCTGGTGTAGAGGTAGAGGGCAGGCGTGTTCGGCTCGGCGATCTCCAGCTCGCGGTCCTCGTCGAACAGCGCGGCCAGCCACTGGTCGGTGGTCACCAGCGTGCGGCCGGCGTCCGGGATCGCGGCGCGTTGTCGTGGATCGGCGATGATCAGCGCATTCGCGTGTTCGTCAAGCAGCGCGCCCAACTGTTGCTCACCGAGCCGGTAGTTGAGCGGCACGAACGAAATGCCGAGGGCCGCGCTGGCGAAGAACGCGGTGACGAAGGCGAGTCCGCTCTGTCCGACGAAGACGACGGCCTCGGTGTCGGCATCGATCCGGGCGGCACCGGAGGCCACCAGCCGCCAGAGCTTGCGGTAGCTGATGCCTGCGACACGCGGACCGACCGCGGTCCGGTCCGGATAACCGTCCGCGGCCATCTGCAGGATCGTGGCGACGTTCACTCGACACTTATAGCACACACTATGTCGCCTTGACTGAGTTCGACGACGTGCAATAGTAAGCACTATAAGTCACCGCGATGGCGCGGCACAGAAAGGCAGGTCGACATGCCAGAACGCTTGATCTCGGCCGATTCGCACGTCAAGATGAGCCACGAGCAGGTCAAGCAGCACCTGCCCGCGCGTCTGCACGAAGCCTACGACGCGGCCTCCGGTGCCTACGAGGCCAGGATGAGCCGAGGGACCGGGGCGGCGAACAGGGCAGGCGCAAAACAACAGGGCGGCGTGGCGTCCTCCAACGCCGTCTTCGGGCGGCCTGCCTACTGGGATCCGGTCGAACGCCTCAAGGACATGGACACCGACGGCGTCGAGGTCGAGGTCCTCTACAGCGAGGTCAGCGCCTTCCGCTATCTCAGCGACGTCGAAGGCGGCTTCACCGAGTCGGTTCAGGCGTTCAACGACGCCATGCACGACTTCAGCCAGGCCGACCCCAAACGGTTGATCGTCTCCTACCAGATCCCCATCCACGACGTCGACATCGCGATCGCCGAGGTCAAACGGGTGGCCGCGCTGGGCGCCAAGTCGTTGCAGCTACCGGTGTTCCCGAGCGAACTCGGTCAGCTCGACTACTTCCACGAACGCTACGACCCGCTGTTCGCGGTGATCGAGGAGACCGGTCTGCCGATCTGCTGCCACATCGGCCTGAAGACGACGCTGGAAGAGCTGCTCCGACGCGACCCGACGCCCAACAAGGGCATCATGGTGCCGGTCACCCCATTGATGACCGCGGAAGCCTTCGGCATGTGGATCATGGGCGGCGTGTTCGCCAAGTTCCCCCGGCTCAAGGTCGTGTTCGTGGAACCCGGCCTCGCCTGGGTGGGCTGGTGGCTGGACACGGTGGACGACATGGTGAAGCGGCAGGGCTACCAGTTCCCGGCGATCACCGAACTGCCGAGCCACTACTTCCACCGCAACGTCTTCCTCACGTTCATCGACGAGGCGCTCGGCCTGCACCGGATGCGCGACGTGATCGGGGTGGAGAACATCATGTGGTCCACCGACTTCCCCCACCCCACCACGAGCTGGCCGAACTCACGCAAGGTCGTCGCCGAGGAGTTCGAGGGCATACCGGACGACGAGCGCGCGCTCATCCTCTCCGGCACCGCCACCCGCGTCTGGAACCTGTAGTCAGCCCAGCCTGCGCGCAAAACCCTCCGGAATCAGCACGTCGGCTCGATCCAGCTCGTGCACGGCCGCCCGGCCGAGGCCGAGCAGGGTCGAGTCGATTCCGTTGCGCAGGACGTCCAGCACGTTCTCCACCCCGGCCTGCCCGTTCGCGGCCAGGCCCCACAGGTAGGCCCGGCCGATCAGGACCGCGCGGGCACCGAGCGCGAGCGCCTTCACCACGTCGCCGCCACGTCGGATGCCGCCGTCCAGCAGGACCTCGACCTGCCCGCCGACGGCATCGGCGATGGCGGGCAGCACGCGGATCGTCGCGGGCGTGCCGTCCACGT
This sequence comes from Pseudonocardiaceae bacterium, assembly GCA_035948315.1. Classification (GTDB taxonomy): domain Bacteria; phylum Actinomycetota; class Actinomycetes; order Mycobacteriales; family Pseudonocardiaceae; genus CAJCJE01. The sequence goes on from DASZJG010000056.1 coordinate 151,066, forward strand.
TGTTCCCACCGTGGTTGGACACGGAGATCGCGCTGACACCCGCGTCCACCGCACGCCGCGCGTCGTCGACCCGGCATATTCCCTTGAGCAGCAGCGGGCCGTCCCACTGCTGCCGCAACCAGCGCACATCATCCCAGCTCGGGGGCGGCGTGCCCATCCACTGGGCGTAGGCACCGAAAAACGTCGGCGCGGGCTCGCCGAGGTCGACCATGTTGGGCACGGTCAGAGTCGGCACGCGCCCGGTGCGCGCGAACGCGGCCAGCCA
>DASZJG010000057.1:0-181174 GCA_035948315.1 Pseudonocardiaceae bacterium
CAGCCGGCCCAGCATGGCCCGACCGGACGCGGGCAGCTGCGCGGGGAGTCGCACACCCACGTCGGTCACCAGCGTCTGCGGCCTGCGCGGCTGCTCGCGCACCAGGTAGAGCGTTTCCGGGCCGTGCAGCACGCCCAGGTGCGCGGTGTGGCCCACCCGGTCGACCAGCCTGCGCAGCAGCGGCCGCGCCAGCCGTTCCAGCGGGTCGTGGCGCAGGTACGCGGAACCGAGTTCGAACGCGGCGACGCCGAGGCCGTAGCGCCGGTCCTCCGGCAGATGCGTGACGAAACCGGCATTCGTGAGTTCGGTGAGCAGGTGGTAGACGGTCGAGCGGGGCAGCTTCAGCTCGGCCGCGATCGCCGCCGCCGGCACCGGACCCGCGTGGCTGGCCAGCAGTCGCAGCACGGCCAACCCCCTGCGCAGTGCCGGTACCGTGCCGTTCGGGTCCATCGCGGCCACCTTGTCTCGTATTTCAGACAGCGTAGCTTCGACTCGCCCGATCGCGATCGAGCGGGGAAGATCCACGCATGCAGTGTGGTGCGCTGACCCGCGTCGCCGTGCTGTCCGCCGCGAGCGTGCTCATCGGCGCGACGGCGACGCCCACCCCTGCCCCGACGCCGACACCCGCGCCTGCCGGTCCGCCGAGGGAGCAGGTCGTCCAGTTCGGCCGGTACGACTACACCGTCGATACCGCGCACCCGCTGCCCTACCAGGCCGACAACTGGCCGTTCGAGGTGCTGCAACGCGGCTACGCCGGCCAGGTCAGCGCGCTGCGTGGCGCGGAAACCAGCAAGTTGCCGATGACCTTCCTGTTCTACGCGGACCCGATGGTCATCCGACCGAGTGATCATCTCGGTTACACCACGGCGCTGCCGGCCTCGTGGGTGCAGATGTACCACCCGGACTGGCTGCTGCGGGACGCGCGCGGCGACATGATCGGCCGCTCGGGCGGTGGCGACGACATCATGATGGACCCGGGCAATCCCGCCTACCAGCAGCTCGCCGGCGACAATCTGGTCGCGATCATGACCGCGGAGGGCTGGGCAGGCGTCATGCTCGACGAGCTGAACCAGACCTGGACCTGGACGATGACCGACCCGCCCGCCGGCTATCCGACCGAGCGGTCCTGGGACCAGGCTGAGATCGCGCTGGTCAAGACCGTGTGTGGCAAGGTCATCGCCGCCGGGCGGCTGTGCCTGACCAACACCGGCGACTACCACGACGACGAGGACTTCTGGAACGCGATCACCGACCTCAACAGCGGGTCCAGCCAGGAGTTCTACATGGCGCTGCAACCCGGCCTCGGCAACGCGCCCACCGCCGCGACCATCGAGAACGGCTGGTGGCTGCCGGCCGAGCAGCGGCTGTTCGCCTCCCAGTTCGACCGCAAGGACGGGTTCTTCCACGCCTACGCGGCCGGCCCCGCGCTGGTCGGCTACGCGCTCGGCTCCTACCTGCTCGCCTGGCAGGGCTACGGCACGTTCGCGGCGTCCGCCGAGGTCAACGGGGCATACAACGGATCGGACACCTGGACGCCCGACTTCGACGCCGCCCGCAAACTCGGCCAGGCCGTCGGTCAGCTGCAGTTCGCCGGCAAGCTGATGTGGCGGCCCTTCCAGCACGGCTACGTGATCGTCAACCCGCACGACACCCCGCAGACCGCGTTCGTCGAGGCGGGCTGGCGCACACTGCCGCCGACATCCGCCCAGATCGTCGCCTATTAGTCTGGGATCTCAGACACGATCGGCCCGGCAGCACTCGCGGAAGCGGGCCGCGCCGGTTGTGATGGAAGCATGCAGGACGCCATCGCACTCGGGCTCGACCCGCTGAGCCGTGCCGACGTGCTCGCCGTCGCCCGCCAGGACGCTCCGATCGAGCTGACCCCGGCCGCGCGGGCCGCCGTAGAGGCCGCGCGGGCCCACATCGAGGATCTGGCCGGCGCGGAAACCCCGACGTACGGCATTTCCACCGGCTTCGGCGCGCTGGCCGTCCGGCACATCCCGCCGGACCGGCGCGCTCAGCTGCAACGCTCGCTGATCCGCTCGCACGCGGCGGGCGCGGGCCCGGCCGTGGAGCGCGAGGTCGTGCGCGCGCTGATGCTGCTGCGGCTGCGCACGCTGGCCAGCGGTCACACCGGCGTCCGTCCATCCACAGTGGACACGCTGGCCGGCATGCTGAACGCGGGCATCGTGCCCGTCGTGCAGGAGTTCGGCTCGCTCGGCTGCTCCGGCGACCTCGCCCCGCTGTCCTCGGTCGCGCTAGCGCTGATGGGCGAAGGTCAGGTGCACGACGCCACCGGCACCCTCCGCCCGGCAGGGGAAGCGCTGGCCTCGGCCGACCTGAAACCGGTCGAACTGGCCGAAAAGGAAGGGCTGGCGCTGATCAACGGCACCGACGGCATGCTCGGCATGCTGGTCATGGCCTGCGCCGACCTCACGGCGCTGCTCGACATCGCCGACCTGACGGCGGCCATGAGCGTCGAGGCGCTGCTGGGCACCGACCGCGTGTTCGCCGCCGACCTCCAGGCCCTGCGCCCGCACCCCGGACAGGCGGCCTCGGCGGCCCGGATGCTGACGTTGCTGGCCGGTTCCGCGATCATGGACAGCCACCGCGGCCCGGACTGCACTCGCGTCCAGGACGCCTACTCGCTGCGCTGCGCACCCCAGGTGCACGGCGCCGCCCGCGACACCGTCACGCACGCCGAACTCGTCGCCGACCGCGAACTAGCCTCGGCGATCGACAACCCGGTCGTCCTCGACGACGGCCGCGTCGAGTCCAACGGCAACTTCCACGGCGCCCCGGTCGCCTACGTCCTGGACTTCCTCGCCATCGCCGTCGCCGACGTGGCGAGCATGGCCGAGCGGCGGACGGACCGCATGCTCGACGTGGCCCGATCGCACGGCCTGCCGCCGTTCCTCGCCGACGACCCCGGCGTCGACTCCGGCCACATGATCGCGCACTACACCCAGGCCGCGATCGTGTCCGAGTGCAAGCGGCTGGCCGTTCCCGCGTCGGTCGACTCCATCCCGACTAGCGCCATGCAGGAGGACCACGTGTCCATGGGCTGGTCGGCGGCCCGCAAACTGCGCAAGGCCGTCGAGGGCCTGTCCACCGTGCTGGCCATCGAACTGCTCACCGCCGCCCGCGCCCTCGACCTGCGCGCCCCGCTCACCCCGGCCCCGGCGACCGCCGCCGCGGTCGCCGCGCTGCGCGAGACCGTGCCCGGCCCGGGGTCCGACCGGCATCTGGCGCCCGACATCGCCGCTGCCGAACAACTCGTCCGCTCCGGTGCGCTCAACGCCGCCGTCGACGCCGTTCTGGAGGCCCAATCATGAGTAGTCCGGTGATCCGTGCCGCCCGAGGCACCACGCTGACCGCCCGCAGTTGGGCGACCGAGGCGCCGCTGCGCATGCTGCACAACAACCTCGACCCCGAGGTGGCGGAGCGCCCGGAGGACCTCGTCGTGTACGGCGGCACCGGCAAGGCCGCGCGCGACTGGCCCAGCTTCCACGCCATCACCCGCGAACTCACCGACCTGCGCGAGGACGAGACCCTGTTGGTCCAGTCCGGTCGTCCGGTCGGTGTGCTGCGGACGCACGAGTGGGCGCCGCGCGTGCTCATCGCCAATTCCAACCTGGTGCCCGACTGGGCGAACTGGCCGGAGTTCCGCAGGCTCGAATCGCTCGGCCTGACCATGTACGGCCAGATGACCGCGGGTTCGTGGATCTATATCGGCACCCAGGGCATCCTGCAGGGCACCTACGAGACCTTCGCCGCGGTCGCCACCAAGCGCTTCGGTGGCACCCTCGCCGGCACGCTCACCGTGACCGCGGGCCTCGGCGGCATGGGCGGCGCGCAACCGCTCGCCGTCACCATGAACGGCGGCGCGGTGCTGTGCGTCGAATGCGACCCGCACCGCGCCCAGCGCCGCGTCGAAACCCGCTACCTCGACGAGATCGCCGACGACATCGACGACGCGATCGCGCGGGTCACCAAGGCCAAGCGGGACAAGCGCGCGCTGTCCGTCGGCCTGATCGGCAACGCCGCCTGGGTACTGCCGGAACTGTTGCGGCGCAACGTCGAGGTCGACATCGTCACCGACCAGACCTCCGCGCACGACCCGCTCGCCTACCTCCCGCTCGGTGTCGACCTCGACGACTGGCACGACTACGCGGCGAAGAAGCCGGACGAGTTCACCGACCGCTCCCGCGACTCCATGGCCGAACACGTCGGCGCGATGGTCGGTTTCAAGGATCGCGGCGCCGAGGTCTTCGACTACGGCAACTCGATCCGCGGCGAGGCGAAGCTCGCCGGCTACGAACGCGCCTTCGAGTTCCCCGGCTTCGTGCCCGCCTACATCCGCCCACTGTTCTGCGAGGGCAAGGGCCCGTTCCGCTGGGCCGCCCTCTCCGGCGACCCCGCCGACATCGCGGCCACCGACCGCGCCATCCTCGACCTGTTCCCGGAGAACGAATCCCTGGCCCGCTGGATGAAGCTGGCCGGCGAAAGGGTTGCCTTCCAAGGACTTCCGGCCCGGATCTGCTGGCTGGGCTACGGCGAGCGGCATCTGGCCGGCCTGCGGTTCAACGAGATGGTCCGCAGCGGGGAGTTGTCCGCGCCGGTGGTCATCGGCCGTGATCACCTCGACTGCGGCTCGGTCGCCTCGCCCTACCGGGAAACCGAATCCATGGCCGACGGCTCGGACGCCATCGCCGACTGGCCGCTGCTCAACGCGCTGGTCAACACCGCCTCCGGCGCCAGCTGGGTGTCCATCCACCACGGCGGTGGGGTCGGCATCGGCCGGTCCATCCACGCGGGCCAGGTCACCGTCGCGGACGGCACCGAACTCGCCGGTCAGAAGATCGAGCGGGTGCTCACCAACGACCCGGGCATGGGCGTCCTGCGGCACGTCGACGCCGGCTACCCCGAGGCCGACGCGGTAGCCGAGGCGAAGTCCGTGCACATCCCGATGAAGCGCGACGCGTGAGCGCGAACGACCTCCTCGCCGCCATCGCCGATGTCGGCGCGGACCGCAAGCGCGGTGGTTACGCACGGCACGGCTACGACGCGGCCGAACTCGAACTGCGGACGTGGTTCGTCGAGGAGGCCGCCCGCCGTGACCTGGACATCGAGGTGGACCGCAACGGCAACATCTGGGCCTGGTGGGGCGCGCCCGGCCCGAACGCCGTGCTGACCGGCTCGCACCTCGACTCGGTCCCCGGCGGCGGCGCCTTCGACGGTCCGCTCGGCGTCGCGTGCGCCCTGGACGCCGTGGACAAACTGCGCGAGCGGGGTTTCACCCCAACACGCCCGCTCGCGGTCGTCGTCTTCGCCGAGGAGGAAGGCGGCCGCTTCGGCGTCCCCTGCCTCGGTTCCCGCCTCCTGACCGGCGCGATCGACCCCGCTCGCGCGGCCGCCCTGACCGACCCGGCCGGCATCACGCTTGCCGAAGCAATGGGCAAGGCCGGCGTCAACCCCGACCACATCGGCCGCGACGAACAAGCCCTCGCGCGCATCGGCTGCTTCGTGGAACTGCACGTGGAACAGGGCCGAGCCCTCGACAGACTCCCCGGCACCCCACCCATCGCCGTGGCCACCAGCATCCTCGCCCACGGCCGCTGGCGCTTCACCCTGCGCGGGCAGGGAAACCACGCCGGCACAACAGAAATCGCCGAACGCGCGGACCCGATGCTCCCGGCGGCGGCAACCGTGCTCGCCGCCCGTCGAGCAGCCGCATCGGTGGCAGGCGCGCGAGCCACCGTGGGCCGACTGATCCCCACCCCCGGCGGCACCAACGTCATCGCGTCATCCGTCGACTTCTGGCTCGACGCCCGCTCACCATCCACATCAGACACACGGGCGGTGGTGGCGGACATCACCGCGGCCGCCCGCGACGCGGCCTCGGCGGAGGGCTGCGAACTGGAGGTGACCGAAGAGTCCTACGGCGACACGGTCGTCTTCGACAGCAAGCTCCGCGACGACCTCACCGCGCTGCTCGGCGACGTCCCGCAACTGCCCACCGGCGCAGGCCACGACGCGGGCATCCTCGCCGCGTCCGTGCCGACGGCCATGCTGTTCGTGCGCAATCCCACCGGGATCAGTCACGCGCCCGCCGAATACGCGGAGATCGGCGACCGGATCGCCGGCACCGCCGCCCTGGTCGCAACTCTGGAGCAGCTATGCCGGTGACCTACTACGCCACGGATTCGCGCACCCGGATCGACGTCGCCGCCGACGGCACCGTCGCGGCCCTCGCCGAGACCGACACCCCACCCGCCGACGCCATCCACCTCCCCGGCATTGCCCTGCCCGGCTTCGCCAACGTGCACTCGCACGCCTTCCACCGTGCGCTGCGCGGTCGCACGCACGGCAACGGCGGCACGTTCTGGACGTGGCGCGAAACCATGTACGCGCTGGCCGCGCGGCTCGACCCGGACAGCTACTACGAACTCGCCCGGTTGGTGTACGCGGAAATGGTGCTCGCCGGCTACACCAGCGTCGGCGAGTTCCACTACCTGCACCACGCCCCCGGCGGCACCCGCTACGCCGACCCCAACGCCATGGGCAACGCCCTCGCCCAGGCAGCGGTGGATGCCGGCATCAGGCTCACCCTCCTCGACACCTGCTACCTCACCGGCGCGATCGGTCGCGAACTCGTTGGCGTGCAACAACGTTTCGGCGACGACTCGGTCGACGGCTGGCGCAAACGCGTCGACGACTTCAGCTGCGACGCCGCCACCGTCCGGCTCGGCGCCGCCATCCACTCGGTGCGCGCCGTGCCCGTTGACGCGATCGGCATCGTGGCCGGCTGGGCGGGGGAGCGGTCGGCACCGTTACACGTACATCTGTCCGAACAGGTCGCCGAGAACAACGCCTGCCAGGCCCGCTATGGCCGCACGCCCACCGAACTCCTGCACGAACACGGCGCCCTCGGCGCCGATACCACCGCCGTGCACGCCACCCATCTCACCGCGGGCGACATCACGCTCCTCGCCGAACACGGCTGCACCGCCTGCTTCTGCCCGACCACCGAGGCCGACCTGGCCGACGGCATCGGCCCCGCCCGCGAACTCGCCGATGCCGGCGTGACCCTCGCGCTCGGGAGCGACCAGCACGCGGTGATCGACCCGTTCCTGGAAGCGCGTGGCCTCGAAGCAGGCGAACGCCTCCGCACCGGCCAGCGCGGCCGCTTCTCCCCGCCGGAACTGCTCGTCGCGGCAACCGCGCATCCCGCGATCGGCGCCCCGATGCTGTTCGACATCGGCGCCCCCGCCGACTTCGTGACCGTCCGCACCGACACCGTCCGCACCGCCGGCAGCGCCGCCGACCAGCTGATCATGGCCGCGAACTCGGCGGACGTGGCCACGGTCGTCGTCGGCGGGCGGATCGTCGCGCGGGACGGCCACCATGACACCATCGGCGACGTCGGCCCGCAGTTGGCCGCGCGGATCGAGCGACTCTGGGGCGAATGATGACCAGCACGGTGCTGACCGGGATCGGCGAACTGACCACCAACGACGAGGAGTGGGGCCAGCTCACCGACGCCGCGCTCGTGCTGGAGGCCGACCGCATCACCTGGATCGGCCCGACAGCCGCAGCCCCCGCTGCCGACACCCGAATCGACCTCGGCGGCGCGGCCGTCCTGCCCGGCTGGGTCGACAGCCACACCCATCTCGTCTACGCGGGCGATCGCACCGCCGAATTCACCGCGCGCATGGCCGGAAAGCCCTACGCCGCAGGCGGAATCGCCGTCACAGTCGAAGCGACCCGAGCCGCGACCGACGCGGTCCTCCAGGCAAACCTCCGCAAACAGGTGACCGAGGCCCACCGCCAAGGCACCACCTACCTCGAAACCAAAACCGGCTACGGCCTCACCGTCGCCGACGAAGCCCGCGCGGCGGCCCTGGCCGCCGGCATAGCCGACGAGATCACCTTCCTGGGCGCCCACCTCGTTCCCCCCGGAGCCGACGCCGACGACTACGTGGCCCTCGTCTGCGGCGCGATGCTCGACGCGGTCGCGCCCCTGGTCGGCTGGGCGGACGTCTTCTGCGAAACCGGCGCGTTCGACGCCGACCAGTCCCGCGCCGTGCTGGAGGCCGCCAAGGCCAGGGGACTCGGCCTGCGCGTGCACGGCAACCAACTCGGCCCCGGCCCCGGTGTCGCTCTCGCGGTCGACCTCGGCGCGGCCAGCGTCGACCACTGCACCTACCTCACACCGTCCGATGTAGACGCCCTGGCCGGCTCGGACACGGTCGCGACCCTGCTCCCGGCCTGCGACATCTCCACCCGCCAGTCCCTCCCCGACGCCCGCGCCCTCCTGGACGCAGGCGCGACAGTGGCGTTGGCGTCCAACTGCAACCCAGGTTCGTCGTACACGTCATCGATTGCCTACTGCGTGGCCACCGCCGTGCTCCAGATGCGCATGACCGTCGAAGAAGCCGTCCGCGCGGCAACCTGGGGCGGCGCCCGTGCCCTGCGCCGTGAAACCGGCGACGGCGCCATCGGCGTACTCCGCCCCGGCAGCCGAGCCGACGTGCACGTCCTGTCCGCGCCCTCGGCCACCCACCTCGCCTACCGCCCCGGCATGCCGCTCACCGCCGCCGTCTGGCGCGCCGGCGCCCGGGTGGTCTAGGTCGCCGGAAACCGCGGTACGACATGCGGTGCGGCCTCTTGGACCAACTCGCACGCCTTGGCAGGTCCCTGCGTCGAGATCACATCAATGTCGACCCTCGACGTGGCGCTGGTCGGGAGCGAAGCGATGCAGGCGTTGAGTGGGGTGTCCTGGAAGAGCTTGCCCTGGTACCTGCCGACCGAGTAGTCGGTGGCCGTGCCACCGTCCGTGTTGAGCTGATCGATGCCGGCGGTGTCGTAGATCGCGATCTGGATGACGTAGCCGTCGATGGTCGCGCCGTCGTCCGGGCGGTGCCACCGGCATTCGCGTGCGCCAGGAGCGTCGACGGTCTGGCCGGCTTCGAGCCCGCTGCTCGTCACGTCCGCCTGGGCGATCAGCGTGCAGGGATCGACCGACGCAAGCGGATTTGCTTTCGGAGTCACCTTGCCGGGGATCGACGTGGGCGACGAACAGGCGCTCAGACCGATTGCGGTCGCAAGAATGAGCGGCAGCACGAATACACGATGGGGCACGCGCCAAACTACCGTGGCGCCGATCTTCAGAACCGAGATTTCGGGCCGGGTTCACACCATGAGTGGAACCCGGCCCCAGATCACGACTTATCCGCCGATGACGGGCGGTGCGGTCCGCTCGTCGGTGCCGAAGATCGAGTCCGGGTCGGACTCGACCAGGTAGGAAGCGCGCTTGTGCTCGCCGTCGCCCTGGCCACGCCCGCCGCCGCGACCCGCGCCCATGCCACCACCCGCGCCGGAAGCACCGCGCGAGCCTGCCGCGCCGCTCTCCATCGCGGAATCCTCGGCCGCCTGTGCGCCGGCCGCCGATCGCGCCCCGGAACCGGAAGCACTGCTGCCGCTGCCCGACCCACCGGAGCCACCGGAGCCACCGCCCGGACCGAACCCGGAGCCGCGCCCGTATCCGCCGCCAGCACCGCCGCCAGCGCCGCCGCCGCCGAAGCCGCCACGGCCACCGCCGTAGCCGCCACCGGAGGTGTACGTGTCACCGCCTCCGCCGCCAGGACCGAACCCGCCGCCCATCGGCATGCCACCGATTGGCATCCCGCCACCGCCACCGGGCCCGTTGCCGCCGCCGTAGCCGCCGGGGCCCATGGGGCCGTTGGGGCCGCCGGGGAAGTTGCCGCCGCCGTAGCCCTGGGTGCCGAGGCCGTTGTTGCCGCCGTTGCCCTGGCCGCCGGAGCCGGACCCGCCGGAACCACCGCCGCTACCACCGGATCCGGGTGGTGCGACGTACCCGCCACCGCCGCCGAAGCTGCCGCCGCCTCCGCCACCACCACCGACGCTGCCTACGCTGCTGAGGTGCCCGGTGTAACCGCCTCCGCTACCGCCGCTACTGGAACCGCCGGAGCCGCTGCCGCTGCCCGAACCAGTGCCCGAGCCGGTCTTGCCGAGGTTGTTGCTGAACGTCGGCGTCGGCGCCATCGCCGGCATCTGCTGGCTGGCCGACTCGAGGCTGGACTGGTAGGTCGAGGCCACCTGAACCGACTGGTTGTGGTTCTCGGCCGCCTTGTTCAGGTTCGCCTGAGCCTGCGGCACCGCCGCTGCCGGGTCGGGCGCGTTCGCCACGTCCTGCAGCGCCTGCTGGTAGGTGTAGTTGTAGGGCTGCGGCATGTTGCTCTGCGCACCACCGACCGCGGTGGCCTGGTCGGACACGTTCGCCGCGGTCACCTGAGCACCGGCGGCCGCGTTGTTGGCCCAGTTCGACACCTGGGTGTGGAACTGCATGGCGGCGTTGGCCGCGTCGCCCTCCCAGCCGGAGGTCGCCGTCTTTGCCGCGTCCTGCAGCGTCGAGGTGATCGTCACCAGCGAGTTGCCGACGCTGTTCCACGAGTTGGCGACACCGCTGATCTGGTTCCGGTCAGCGGCATGGACCGCGTTGTACAGCGCCTGCGAATCCTGCGACCCGTAGTTCGGGGCGCCGGACGCCACCGGAGCACGGCTGTTGAAGTCCTGGGCGAGGGCCTTCGTGTGCTGATTCACCGAACCGGACGTCGGCGCGTGTCCGGGCACGTACGGTCCGTACTGCTGCGCGTTCGTCCCGTCCGTGGCCGAAGTCTGCGTGGTCGCGACGACCGGCGGTGCCGGGCTGGTCGAGGTGCCAGACCCGGACGGGTCGCCAGAGTTTGCCGACGACCCAGTATTCGTCGAATTGTCTCCAGCTGCCATGATCGATCCCCTCGTGACTACAAACTCTGTTCAGGTTCCCGCAGGAAAGTTCGCCACCACGAGTGGCGTCAGCTGCTTGACCAACTTGCAACCCTGGTCGATGCCGAGGCTTGACACAACGTCAAGATCGATCCGGGAAGAACTGCCGGTCGGGAGTGCGATGAGGCAGGCGTTCAAGGCAGTCTCCTGGTAGATCTTGCCCTGGTACTTCCCGGTCGAATAGTCCGCGACCGTCCCACCGGACGTGTTGAGCTGGTCCATGCCGGCCGTGTCGTAGATGACGATCTGAACCTGGTAACCGTCGACCGTCGCACCGTCGTCGGGGTGGTTCCAACGGCAGGCACGCCCGCCCGACGCGTTGGCAGGCGTGGGTGCCTGCAGACCGCTCTTCGAGATGACGTCCTGAGTGACCAGCGAGCAGGGGTCGACGGAGGCGAGCGTGCTCGCCCCTCCGGCTGAGCTGCTGGTGGTGGTCGGCGCCGACGTTGTCGAACTGTCACCGACCGCGTTGCCCGGATTCTGGGATGAGCATGCGCTCAGGCCGATGGCTGCCGCGGCGATCAACGGCAGGGCGAGCATCCGATAAGTCACGGGAATCCTTGCGGTGTGCTAGGCGCTGATATTCTGGTTGGCGGCCGTGCTCGATGGGTTGGCCGGGGTCGTGCTGCCGGCCGGGGTCGAGGGGGAGCCGTTGGGGTCGATCTTCTTCAGAATATCGGCGACCTGCTCGTTGGTTTCCTGGTAGTTCTTGCTCGCCTGGATGTACGCGTCGTGCATCTGCTGAAGCGTCGCGTTCAGGCTCTGGACGGCCTGCACCATGCCCTGTGGATCGGTGGCGACGTTCTTTGTGTACGTCGAGACGGTCTGTGCGCCGTTCAACGACCCCAGTTTGGGCGCGTTTTGGATGTTCAGCAGGTCGTTGGACATGGTCCGGATCTCGTCCATGGCGGCCTGGCACGCTGCGGCGAGTGAGGCTGCGGCGTGCGGGTCGAGTTTGAAGCCGCCACCTGCTGCCTTGACCAGGTTGCCGGCACTGCCGTCCATCTTCGCTGCCTGGTTGCCGGTGCCCTGCGACACGGCTGCCGCGTCGCGCGCTTCGACGAACGTGGCGTCTGCCATTGGCTCCAACATGCCGTCAATTCCTCCCCGGACTGCCGCGTTGGCGGGTGGCGAAATCCGCCACTCAGACGATACCGGACCGGTCCTGGGGAGGCGGCGGGTTTGGTGCAGAGCGTCACTCAGGTGGTGGGTTGATCGGGTACGGAAGCGACGGATTGACTACTTTGGGTAGTTTTCGTGATCGAATCAGGTGAGTTCGGCAGGCAGCTTTACTGGTTTGATCACGGACGGGTTGAGTGACCTAGACTGCGCCGGGACGCGAATTCCGTTGGTACTGGGAGCTTTTCGTGCGGGGTCGGTGGCTGGCCGGGGTCCTCAGTGGCCTGTTCGTCGTGTCGGGGTGCACGTCGAATGTGGCCGGTCGGGCGGTGCCCGCAGCGAAAGGGACGGCTGTTGACCAGGGGATTTGTCAGGCCGCTGAGCTGATGCGGTGCATCGTGGCCGCGCCTGCCGGCTCGTCGGCCTATGCGACACCGTTGGGGCCGAACGGGGTGGTCAGCACGCGGCAGTTCATCAGCGCGTTCTATCCGGCCGACGCCCAGCACGACAACCAGATCGCCGACCAGTTGCGGGAGCAGGGGCTGGAGAGCGTCGCGCATCGGAACTGGGCGGTGAGCGGCACGGGTGATCAGGTGGACGGTGATCAGGTGGACGGTGATCAGGTGGACATTGTGTTGTTGGGGTTCACCACGTCCGGGGGTGCGCAGAGCCGAGCCCAGGTGGTTGAGACCAGTACGCGGCGGGATCCGACGTTGGGCACGTTCGCGGGGGCCGGGCTGCCGAGCGGGGTGGTCGCCTTTGTGGACCGGTCGGTCGACCGGAACGGGAACATCGGCGTGCGTGCCTATGCGGCGTTCGGGGCGGTGGAGATGGAGTTCAACTATCTGCATCCGGCGACGTTGGACTCGGCGGATCTGACCGCGCAGGTCGCGCGCGAGGTCGAGTTGCTGACGGGCTAGTCGTCCTCTGGGTCGTCGGAGTCGTCGCGGGCCAGGAAGGTGGCCAGGCGCTCGATGGCGTCCTCGAAGTCGGGGTTGGCGTCGACGAACACGCGCAGGCGTTCGGCCAGCCAGCCGAGGGTGATCTGTTCGTCGCCGCGTCGTTCATCGAGTTCCTCGATGCCGCGATCCGTGAAGTACACGCGGGAAAGGGTAAGCCAGCCGAAAACGCGAACGTCGCCGGCTCGGTGGGAATCCGGGCCGGCGACGTCCGTCACGGTGCTAGAACGCGTTCTCGATGATCTCGCGCTGTTCGACCTCGTGCACCTTGCTCGAACCGGACGCGGGCGCGGCCATGGCGCGACGGGAGTTCACGCGGAGGCGGCCGGCGAGTTCGGGCAGCTTGGTGGGCAGCCACAGGCCGAAGAACGGCCACGCGCCCTGGTTCTGCGGTTCCTCCTGGACCCAGGTGATCTCGGTCGCGTTGGAGTACTTGGCCAGCGCCTCAGCCAGCCTGCGCCACGGGATCGGGTAGAACTGCTCGACCCGGACGATAGCGGTGTCGGTCGCGCCGAGCTTGGCCTGCTGCGCGGCGAGTTCGTAGTAGATCTTGCCGGCGCACAGCACGACCTTGCGCACGTTGGCGGGGTCGGGCCGGGTCGGGTCGTCGATCACCGACAGGAACTTGCCCTGGCTGAAGTCCTCGACCGAGCTGACCGCGGCCTTGTTGCGCAGCATGGACTTCGGCGTGAACACCACCAGCGGGCGCTGGACGCCGTCCAACGCGTGCCGGCGGAGGAGGTGGAAGTAGCTGGCGGGAGTGGACGGCATCGAGACGGTCATCGAGCCTTCCGCGCACAGTTGCAGCCAGCGCTCGATCCGGCCCGAGGTGTGGTCCGGGCCCTGGCCCTCGTGGCCGTGCGGGAGCAGCATGACCACGTTGGACCGCTGGCCCCACTTGGCCTCGCTGGAGGAGATGAACTCGTCGATGACGCTCTGCGCGCCGTTGACGAAGTCACCGAACTGCGCCTCCCACAGCACCAGTGCGTCCGGGTTGGCGACCGAGTAGCCGTACTCGAAGCCGACCGCTGCGTATTCGCTCAGCGCCGAGTCGTAGACCATGAACCGGCCCTGGTTCGGCGAGAGGTTCTGCAGCGGGGTGTACTCGGCGGAGTTCTTCCGGTCGATCAGCACCGAGTGGCGCTGGGTGAACGTGCCGCGCCGGGAGTCCTGACCGGACAGCCGGATCAGCCTGCCCTCGTCGACCAGCGAGCCGAACGCGAGCAGTTCCGCGAACGCCCAGTCGATCTCGCCCTCGGTGGACATCTTGAACCGCCGCTCCAGCACCGGCTTGACGCGCGGGTGCGGGGTGAAGCCCTCGGGCAGTTCGACGTGCGCGCGGCCGATCCGCTCGATGACCTCGCGGCTGATCGCGGTGCCGACCTTGGTGGGGATCTGCTGCTCGGATTCGATCGACGGCGACGGGTGGGCCGCCGCCTTCTCCAGTTCGCGGACCTCGTTGAAGACGTGCTCGAGCTGGCTGGAGAAGTCGCGCAGCGCGGTCTCGGCCTCCGCCATGGAGATGTCGCCCCGGCCGATCAGGGCCTCGGTGTAGGTCTTACGGACGCTGCGCTTGGCGTCGATGATGTCGTACATCGCCGGCTGCGTCATCGACGGGTCGTCGCCCTCGTTGTGGCCGCGGCGCCGGTAGCAGACCATGTCGATCACGACGTCCTTGTGGAACGCCTGGCGGTACTCGACGGCCAGCTTGGCGACCCAGTAGCAGGCCTCCGGGTCGTCGCCGTTCACGTGGAACACCGGGGCGCCGATCATCTTCGCCACGTCCGTGGAGTACTTGGACGAGCGCGAGTGCTCCGGGTTGGTGGTGAAGCCGACCTGGTTGTTGATGACCACGTGCACGGTGCCACCGGTGCGGTAGCCGCGCAGCAGCGCCAGGTTCAGGGTCTCGGCCACGACGCCCTGGCCCGCGAAGGCCGCGTCGCCGTGCAGCGCGACCGGGAGCACGGTGTAGCCGTGCTCGGAGCCCTTGTCGAGGATGTCCTGCTTGGCGCGGGCGATGCCCTCGATGACCGGGTCGACGGTCTCCAGGTGGGACGGGTTAGCGGCCAGCGACACCTTGGTCTCGCCGTCGCCGAACATCCGGAAGTACTTGCCCTCGGCGCCGAGGTGGTACTTGACGTCGCCGGAGCCGTGCGCCTGGCCGGGGTCGATGTTGCCCTCGAACTCGCGGAAGATCTGCGAGATCGGCTTGCCGACGATGTTGGCGAGCACGTTCAGCCGGCCGCGGTGCGCCATGCCGATGACGACCTCGTCCAGTTCGTGCTCGGCGGCCTTGTCCAGGACCGCGTCGAGCAGCGCGATCACGGTTTCGCCGCCCTCCAGCGAGAACCGCTTCTGGCCGACGTACTTGGTCTGCAGGAAGGTCTCGAAGGCTTCGGCCGCGTTCAGCTTGGACAGGATGTACTTCTGCACCGCGGTGGTCGGCTTCTCGTGCTTGACCTCGACCCGCTCCTGCAACCACTGTCGCTCGGTGGGCTCCAGGATGTGCATGTACTCCACGCCGACGGTGCGGCAGTAGGAGTCGCGCAGCACGCCGAGCACGTCGCGCAGCTTCATCGTGTCGTGCGCGGCGAAGCCGCCGACCGCGAACTCGCGGTCGAGATCCCACAGGGTCAGGCCGTGGTGCAGCACGTCGAGGTCGTCGTGCCGGCGCTGCCGGTAGTTCAGCGGGTCGATGTCGGCCATCAGGTGACCGCGGGTGCGGAACGCGTCGATCAGCTCCAGCACGCGCGCGGTCTTGTCGACCGCGCCCTCCGGGATGTCCTGCACCCAGCGGATCGGCTCGTAGGGCAGCCGCAGCGACGTGAAGATGTCGTCGTAGAAGCCGTCCTCGCCGAGCAGCAGCTGGTGGATGCGACGCAGGAACTCGCCGGATTCGGCGCCCTGGATGATCCGGTGGTCGTAGGTGGAGGTCAGCGTGATGATCTTGCTGACGCCCATCTCGGACAGCGTGTGCTCGCTGGCGCCCTGGAAGTGCGCCGGGTACTCCATCGCGCCGACGCCGACGATCGTGCCCTGGCCCGCGGTCAGCCTCGGCACCGAGTGGTTGGTGCCGATGGTGCCCGGGTTGGTCAGCGAGATCGTGGTGCCGGTGAAGTCCTCAGTGGTCAGTCCGCCGCTGCGCGCCTTGCGGATGATCTCCTCGTAGGCCGACCAGAACTGCGTGAAGTTCATGTTCTCGCAGTTCTTGATGGACGCGACCACGAGCGTGCGGGCGCCGTCCTTGCCGGGCAGGTCGATCGCGAGTCCGAAGTTGACGTGTTCGGGCGTCACGATGTTCGGCTTGCCGTCGACCTCGGCGAAGTGCCGGTTCATGTTCGGGTACGCCTGCAACGCCCGGATCACCGCGTAGCCGATGACGTGGGTGAAGGAGATCTTCCCGCCACGGGTCCGCTTCAGGTGGTTGTTGATCACGATCCGGTTGTCGGCGAGCAGCTTGGCCGGCACCGCGCGCACCGAGGTCGCGGTCGGCACGGTGAGCGACTGCTCCATGTTCTTGGCGATCGCGGCGGCGGCGCCGCGGATGACCTTGCTGGTGTCGCCCGCGGCATGCTGGACCGGCGCGGCCTTGGCGGCCTGCTGCGGCGACGGCTTGCCGGTGCTCGGCAGGGTCGGGCCGGCGGGAGCGCGTAGCGGGGCGGCGGCGGTGGTCGCGCTGCTGCCATTGGTCGGCACCGAGGCGGGGCTCGTCGGAGTTGTCGGGGTGATGGTCGGCGGCGTCGTCGGAGTGCTGGGCCTGCTGGGTGCGCCATTGGTACCCGGGCTGGTCGCCAGTGCGGTCGCTGCCGTCGTGATGGTGTTGGTCGGACCACCGACGGTGCTGGCCCCCTCGGTCGCCGCACTGCCGGTCGGCTGTGCGACGTTGTCACCGACGCCGGCCGCACGCTCGGTCGGCTTGTAGTCGGCGAAAAAGTCGTGCCACGCCGGGTCTACCGACGAGGGGTCGTTGAGAAACTGCTCGTACATCTCTTCGACCAGCCACTCGTTGGGCCCGAACTGTGACGCGGGACTGCTGGACACGGTTGACGCTCGCCTCTATCTGTTCTCGACTCGAACCTGACCAGGGATCGGTTTTTTTCACCGTCAACCAGGCTAGTCCTCTCGGAGGCGTGATTCACAACAGACCGGGGACAGGCAACGAGCGTTCTGTCACAGGATCGATTTCCGAATCGATCCTGTGCCGGTATGCAGGGCGAATGCACCCGTTCGAGCGAGTGTTCAGCGGGCCCGGCAGGGCGCGAACTGGGGTTTTGTCAGTGGTCAGTCGGCCGAGCCAACCGAATCGGCGTGATCCATTGATGAGTAACGCCACAGTTGGGCGTAGTGGCCCTCCGCCTCCAGCAGTTCTTCATGGCTGCCGTCCTCCACGATCCGGCCGTTCGCGAGCACCACGATCCGGTCCGCGCGGGCCGCGGTGGCCAGCCGGTGCGCGACCACGAACGTGGTGCGGGAGCGGGTCATCCGCTCGCTCGCGGACAGCACCGCCGACTCGGTCGCCGGGTCGAGCGCCGCGGTCGCCTCGTCGAGCAGGACGAGATCGGGTTCGACGAGTTCGGCCCTGGCCAGCGCGACGAGTTGCCGCTGGCCGGCAGACAGGCCCTGGCCGCGTTCGCCGAGCGCGTGGTGGAAACCGCCGTGCAGGGTGGCGACCATGGGTAGCGCGCCGACCTCGCGCACGGCGCTTTCCACGGTCGAGTCGGCGGACTCCGGCCTCCCGTACCGGACGTTGTCCGCGACGTCGCCGGTGAACAGGTGCGCCTCCTGGGGGACCACGCCCAGCCGCTGCCGGAACTTCGGCAGGTCGTAGCTGCGCACGTCGACGCCGTCCACGAGAACCCGGCCGGCGGTCGCGTCGTAGAACCGGGCGAGCAGCTTGACCAGGGTGGACTTGCCGGCGCCGGTCTCGCCGACCAGCGCGACGGTCTGCCCGGCCGGCACGGTCAGGTTGATCCGGTCCAGTGCGGGCTTGATCGCACCCGAGTAGGAGAAGCTGACATCGCGCAGCTCGACGTCGCCGCGCAGCCGAGGCGGTGGGATGACCGGGTGCTCGGCCTGCGGCACGGTGGTGTCGGTGCGGAGCAGGTCGCCGATGCGCTGGAGGCCGACGCGGGCCTGCTGGTAGCCGTCGAACACCTGGGACAGCTGCTGCACCGGCGCGAAGAATTGGCTGAGATACAGCAGGAACGCGACCAGCACACCGGTGCTCACCTTCCCTTCCGCGACCCAGATCGCGCCGACGCCGAGCACGATCGCCTGCGCGGTCTCGGACAGGAACGTGATGCCCGGGAAGTAGATGGCGATGTAGCGCTGGGCACGCAGCCGGGAGCGGCGGTAGGCGTCGGAGAGGCGCTCGAAGGTGGCCGCGGTGCGCGCCTCCTGCGAGTTGGCCTGGGCGACGCGCAGACCGGACACGTTCTCCTGGAGGTCGGCGTTGACCGCGCTGACCTTCTCCCGGGCGTCCGCGTAAGCCGCGGAGGAGGCCCTGCGGAAGAAGATCGTGGCCACGATCAGCAGCGGCAGCGCGGACAGCGCGAACAGGGCCAGTCGCACGTCGATGACGATCATCGCCACCGTCATGCCGACGATGGTCAGCACGCTGACCACGGTGGTGATCAGACCGGTCTGCAGGAACGTGGACAGCGCGTCCACGTCCGTGGTCATCCTGGTCATGATCCGGCCGCCGAGCTCGCGCTCGTAGTAGTCAAGGCCGAGTCGTTGCAGGTGGGCGTAGCTGCGCACGCGCAACAGGAACAGCACGTTCTCGCCGGCCCGGGTGGTGATCAACGTCTGGAGGGCCAACGCGACCCAGTCCACGAGCACCACGCCGAGCGCGATGATCGATGCGACCCAGATCACGTTCTCGACGTGCGCGGACACACCGTCGTCCAGGCCGTTGCGGACCAGGATCGGCAGCGCAACGCCGGCCAGCGCGTCCACCGCGACCATGATCAACGCGATGAACAGCGGCCAGCGCACCGGCCGCAACAGCGTGGCGAGGCGGAACTTCGGGTCGGGCGCGGTGATGTCCACGCCCGGCAGGTTCGGGGTGTCGGTCGCGGGCGGCAGCGCCTGCACCGCGGCCATCAGCTCCGGGGTGGGCGGGATCGCGTCCGCGCCCGGCCAAGGGTTGGCGCCCGCCCTGGCCAGCGCCTTGGCACTGCCGACGCTGACCTCCTCCACCTCGGGCTCCGGCCACAGCTGCGGGGTGATGCCGTCCGGCCCGGGTTCGAGGTCGCGGGCTGCCGAGGTCATCTCCTCGATGGCCTCGCCCGGTCCGGCGAGCAGCGCGCGGAACAGGGGGCTGCGCTGCGCCAGTTCGGCCTCGGTGCCGATGTCCACGACCTTGCCCGCGTCCAGGACCGCGATCCGGTCGGCCAGCGCGAGGGTGGAGCGGCGGTGCGCGATGATCAACGTGGTGCGGTCGGCGGTGACCGAGCGCAGCGTCTCCTGGATCGCGGCCTCGGTGACCGCGTCGACCGCGGACGTTGCGTCGTCCAGCACGAGTACGCGCGGGTCGGTCAGCAACGCCCTGGCCAGCGCGATCCGCTGCCGCTGCCCACCGGAGAGGGTCAGCCCGCGCTCGCCGACCAGGGTGTCGTAACCGTCGGGCAGCGCGTTGATGAACCCGTCCGCCTCAGCGGCCTGCGCCGCGGCCCGCACCTGCTCGTCGGTGGCGTCCGGGCGGCCGTAGGCGATGTTGTCCCGGATCGAGTCGGAGAACAGGAACGCCTCCTCGAACACCACGCCGACGGTGTGGCGCAAGGAGGACAGCGTCAGGTCGCGGATGTCGACCGGTGCGCCCGGCGGTCCGATCGCGATCGACCCGGACTGCACCTCGTAGAAGCGCGGCAGCAGCAGCGACACCGTCGACTTGCCCGAGCCCGAGGTGCCGATCAGCGCCAGCGTCTCGCCCGGCGAGACGCGCAGCGACAAGCCGTCCAGCACGGGTTCGCTGCGCGTGTAGCCGAAATGGACGTCGTCGAGGTCCACCGCGACCGGCCCGTCCGGCACCTCGCGCGCGTCCGGCGCGTCCACGATCTCCGGCTGCGAGTCGACCAGCTCGTACACCCGCTCGGCCGCCGCGCGCACCATCTGCCCCATGATCACCAGGCCGGACAGCATCCGTGCCGGACCGGCCAGCGTCGCCACGTAACTGGCGAAGGCGAGGAACGTGCCGATGCTGATCGAGCCGCGCAGCGCGAGCCAGCCGCCCAGCGCGAGCACCGCGACCTGGCCGAGCGAGGGGAGGGTGGCCAGCGTCGCGTTCGGCCTCGACTGGAACCGCGCCGCGCGCAACCGTTCCGCGAACAGTCGCCGCGCCGCCCTCTCCAGCCTGCCGACCTCCCGCGCCTCCTGGCCGAAGCCCTTCACCACGCGCACGCCGGTGACGGTCTCCTCGACGTGCTGGGCGATGTCGGCCGCGCGCTGCTGCGCCGACCAGGTGGCAGGGAACAGCTTGCGCCGGGAACGGGCCGCCACGATGCCCAACGCGGGCACGACCACCAGCGCGATCAGGGTGAGCAGCGGCGAGAGCCAGAGCATCGCGGCCAGCGAGGCCGCGACCAGCACGATCATTCCGAACGAGATCGGCACCATGGACAGCAGGCCCTGCACCAGTTGCAGGTCCGAGTTGGCCCGCGACACGACCTGTCCGGTGCGCAGTTCGTCCTGCTTGCCGCCGTCGAGCCGCTGCACCGAGGAGAAGACCTCCTGACGCAGGTCGTGCTGCACGCCAAGGGCCAGCTTGCCGGCCAGGTAGCGGCGCAGGTAGGCGGCGACGAACCGGATCGCGGCGAGCACCACCAGCAGCGTGATCAGCAGGCCGATCTCGCTGGTCTGGCCGGCGACCGCGTCATTGACGCCGACCCGCGTGATCAGTGGCCCGGCCGCTTCGAGGCCGGTCCCGAGCACCGAGGAGACGATCACCACCACGACGAGGCCGGGGTTGCGCCAGGCGATCGCGAAGAGTCGACGGATCCATCCGGTTGGTTCGGGCGGGGCGGATTTGGGCACGCCTTCCAGACTAGGCGCGCACACCGACGGTTTCTAACGGATTGTCACGTGATGTTGCGCTTACGGCTGACCACCCAGCCGAGCACGCAGAACAGCGCCGTGTAGCCGATGAACACCAGACCGGCGACCCACCACTGCGGCAGGTTCGCTGTGCTGAACGCGTTCTTGATCTGGTCGTAGACGGGCGAATCGGACGGCAACTGGAGCTGGTCGCTGAACATCTGCGCGGACAGGCTGGTCACCGAGTCGACCGAGGACTGCACCGGCAGGTAGTTCGCGCCGGCCGGCGCGTTCGCGGCCGAGAAGATCAGGGCGATCAGCTTCTCGCCGATGACGCCGTAGAGCGGCAGCGCCAGCACGACCGCGATCGGGCTGCTGATCAGGCCACCGATGCCGACGCCGAGCAGCGTCCACAGCGCGATGACGACCGTGCCGATCAACGAGAGCAGCAGCCAGTCGCCCGCGTTCGGGAACGCGTTGGAATCACCCGGAATCACCACGCCGAGCGTGGCGGCGGCCAGCGTGATCACGCCGTAGCCGAGCCCGAAGATCCCGTAGACGACCAGTTTCGCGCCGTACACGCCGTCCCGGGACCCGGTCAGGTAGGTGGTGGTGATGCTGCGGTGCCGGTACTCGCTGGCCATGCTCAGCGCGCCGAAGATCGACGCGAGGATGTTGGTGAAGCCGAAGGAGGAGCTGAGGCTGAGGTAGCCGAGCGGGATGTGCACCGAGCTGTCGGGCAGGCTCTGCGCGGCCGACTCGATCGCGGTGAAACCCAGGTTCGTCACCAGCGCGAGAACGGCGGAGGGGATCAGCAGCGCCCACCACACCTTGGTGGACAGCACTTTGCGGAACTCGGCCTTGATCAGGTTCGCGGTCATCAGGCGTTGCCTCCGGGGCCGTTCGGGCCCTGCTCCTGGTTGGCATCCGGTTCCGGTGGCGGTGCCGCGGTGGGGTCGTGCTGGGTGAATTCGGGCGGCTGCGGCGCGGCCGGCATCTCCAGCGGCGCGGGTGGCTGGATCGGCTGCTGTGGCTGCTGCGGCTGGAAGGTCGGCTGCTGCGGCTGAACCTGCTCCGGCTGCGGCTGGAACTGCTCCGGCTGGAACTGCGGCTGTGGCTGGAACTGCTGCTCCGGCTGGAATTGTTGCGGCTGGGGCTGGAACTGTTGGGGCTGGAACTGCTGCGGCTGGAACTGCTGTTCGGGCTGCGCCGGCTGCTGCGGGGGCGCCTGGGCTGCCCACTGATCGGTCTGTGGCTGGCCCGGCTGCTGGGTCTGGGGCGCCCAGGGGTCGGGCTGCTGGGGCAGCTGCGCGACCGGTTCGCCGTACTGCTGCGGCGGGACACCGGGCTGCTGCTGGTAGCCCGGCGGGGGTGGCTGGTAACCGACGGGCTGCTGGTAGCCGGTCTGCTGCTGGTATCCGGTCTGCGGCGGCTGGTAACCAACCGGCGGCTGGTAGCCGAACTGCGGCTGGCCGGGGGCCATCGGCGTGTACTGGCCCTGCGTCAGCGCGAAGTACAACTGTTCCAGATTGGGCGTTTCGGTCCGCATGTCGTAGACCGAAACCCCAGCCCTCAGCGCGATGTCCGCGATCTGCTCGGAGACAACGCCGCCGATGATCAGCCAACCGTCCTGAGTGGACTCGACGTTGAAGATGTTGTCCTCGCGCATCGCGCCGATGAGCTTCTCCGGATCGGAGGGCCGGACCAGCACCTTGTTCTGCTGGGTGCGCCGCAGGGCGTCCAGGGAGCCGTTGTACACGGTCATGCCGCGGCTGATGATGACCAGCTGGTCGACCGTCTGCTCGATCTCCGCGAGACCGTGCGAGGACACCAGCACGGTGCGGCCGGTCTGCGCGAACGCCTTGAGGAAGGTGCGCAGCCACGCGACGCCCTCCGGGTCGAGGCCGTTGGACGGCTCGTCGAGCACGAGGATCTGCGGGTCGCCGAGCAGCGCGGTGGCCAGCGCCAGCCGTTGGCGCATACCGAGGGAGAACCCGCCCGCCACCCGGTTGCCGGCCGCGCCGAGGCCGACGAGTTGCAGTACCGCGTCGGCCCTGCTGTCCGGCACGCCGATGGCGGCCGCGTACACGCGCAGGTGGTTGCGGGCGCTGCGCCGGGGGTGGAAGCCCTGCGCCTCCAGCACCGCGCCGACCACCCGGCCGGGGTCGGGGAGCTGGTTGAACCGAACGCCGTTGACCAGTGCGATGCCCGAGGTCGGGGCGAGCAGCCCGAGCGCGGCGCGCAGGGTGGTCGTCTTGCCAGCGCCGTTGGGGCCGAGGAATCCGGTGACCGTGCCCGGCTCGACGCCGAAGCTGAGGTTGCTGACCGCGGCGACCGCGCCGAACTGCTTGGTCAGGCTCTGTACGACAATGCGGCCACTGCCGTCATGCACAGGTCCTCCCGGAGGGTGGCGGACGCGCCCGAGGACCGGGCGATCACGCCGCCATCCTGCCTCATCCCCCGGTCGAGTCGCGGGCGGATCGCGCAAATCGGGCTCGGTCCAGCAGGTGACCGAATCGTCGCAGCGCGTCGCGGATCGGGTGCCGTCGGGTGCGCGGCAGCCGCAGGCGCGACGGCAGGGCGTCGCCGAGCAGGTGTTGGTGCGCCATCAGCCAGATCGGGCAGGGCCAACGGCGGCGCTGCCGAACCCAACCGGGACAGGCTCGGCAGCGACCGTCCTCGCCCGCGCTGTGCACGGTGAGCAGGAGCCGCCAACCATCGGCCAATCGGGACAGTTCGCTGCGCGCAAGGGGCAGATGCGCGGCGAGGTCGCCGTCGTTCTCGGCGATCTGTTCCAGCGCGGTCAACCGGTGCAACACCGCCTGCCGCAGCGATTCGTCGACGTCGGGGGTGTCGGGATCGGGGCGGCGGACGTTGGTCATGGCGGTCAGCCGGTCGCGGCCATCGGCCATCCGGTGTTGGCGGCCGCGCCTGCGAGGGCCTGCTCGAGTTCGCGGATCTGCCGGACCGACAGCACGGCCGATTCGCCAGGCGGGGCGACGACCACCACTTCGTCGCGCCGAACCAGAACGGTCATGGCGCGGTATCGGCCGAACGGATCACTGCACTCAACCAACCACTGGGAATTGCCCACGTCGGTGTATCGGAAGTACCGATATCCGGCAGTACCCGTTACTGACGAATTTCACCCGGTTGCTCATACGAGCACTCGATCGGGTGGTTAGGAGTTTGCTGACGGCTGCCATTCAGTGGGGCCTCGATGTTCACTCGGTTCGGGGCTGTGCCTAAGCTAGGCATTGGCGACCCGCTCCCAGTGACCCCCAGGCTGGTTGAGCGGGTCGCCCCCGTAATGCGGCTTGTTCTTCGCGCTTGCGCGCGCCGACTTCAGCGATCTTCAGCTTTCCCTTCGTGCTCAGCTTTGACTCAAGTTCGGCTGTGTAATTCCGATCTTGTGTTCCGATCAAACGTTTAATTTGCTTGACGAGTATCTTAGCGCAAGAGTTAAATGGAGGACAAGACACCGCTGGACCACAGGGAGTAACCGTTGTGCGCATCCTGATCACCACCTCGCCCGGGATCGGCCACATCCTGCCGCTGATACCGACCGCCTGGGCGCTGCGCGCCGCAGGCCACGATGTCCTGTTCGCCGCACCGTCCAACACGGACAAGGTCGCCTCGGCCGGACTGCCCGCCATCGATCCCGCGCCCGGCTTCGACTTCCGCGCGGTGTTCACCGAGTTCATCGCGACCGAGCAGGCCCGCCGACCGAGTGCGGGGGAGCAGGGGCTGGACTTCGTGGCGAAGCTGTTCGCCACGGTCAGCGCGCCCTCCGTGGACGAGATCGTGCGCCTCGCCACCGACTGGACGCCCGACCTGATCATCGGTGGCCCGGTGGAGGGCGCGGGTGGGGTCGCCGCCGCCCTGCTCGACGTGCCCGCGGTCGTACACGGCATCGGGCCCGGCCAGGATCCGGCCCTCACTGAGGCCCTCGCCGCGCAGATGACCGAGGCATACCAACGGTTCGGCGTCTCATCGCGACCGGCCGCCGCCTTCCTGGACATCTCGCCGCCGAGCCTGCGCGCGCCCGGCCTCGCCGGGATTGCGATGCGCTACGTGCCGTTCAACGGTGGCGGCGTGCTCGAACCGTGGCTGACCACCCCACGCACCCGGCGACGCATCACCGTCACGCTCGGCACCGTGGTGCCGATGATGGGCGGGGTCGGTGCGCTGGCCCGACTGGCCGGCGCGGCGGGCGAGGTGGACGCGGAGTTCGTGCTCGCGCTCGGCGGCGCCGACCCGGCCCCGCTCGGTGCGCTGCCGGCCAATGTGCGGGTGGTCGACTGGGTTCCGTTGAACGCGCTGCTGGCGGTGTCGGACGCGGTCGTGCACCACGGCGGCGCCGGCACGGTGATGACCTCCTTCGCCGCCGGCATCCCGCAACTGGTCCTGCCGCAGGGCGCCGACCAGTTCTTCAACGCGGAAATGGTCGCGAAAAGCGGCGCGGGCGAGGTGCTCGGCGCGGCGGACCTGAACGCGGCCCGGCTGACCGATCTGCTCACCGACATCTCGAAACGGTCCGCGGCGACCAAGATCGTGGACGAACTGGCCGGCCAGCCCAGCCCGGCCGACGTGGTGCCCGAACTGGTCGCGCTGGCGAACTGACGGAGAAGACTTCGGGGCGGTGAGCGCGGTCACCGCCCCGAAGGGTTTTCCTTGCCGGAACAGGGTTTCTACCGCACGGCAGCCAGCTTGGCGCCGGACTTGGCGTTGAACAGCGCGGTGAATGGCGGCAAACGCGGGCGGGGGTAATTGCCTGAATTCTCAGGCGAGCACATCCGCGAGCGCGGTGTCCGGGATGTCGTGCGCCACGCCGACCGGGTGATTGGTCAGCGCGCCCTCGTGCGCGTTGAGGCCCAGCGCGAGGGCGGCGTCCGCGCGCAGCGCGCTCTGCCAGCCGTGCTGGGCGATGGCCGCGGCGTAGGGGAGGGTCACGTTGGTCAGCGCGTAGGTCGAGGTCCTCGGCACCGCGCCCGGCATGTTGGCGACACAGTAGAACACCGCGTCGTGCACCAGGTAGGTCGGGTTGTCGTGCGTGGTCGGGTGCGAGTCGGCGAAGCAGCCGCCCTGGTCGATCGCGATGTCCACCAGCACCGCACCCGGCTTCATGTCCGCGACCAGCTGGTTGTCCACCAGCTTCGGCGCCTTCGCGCCCGGCACCAGCACCGCGCCGATCACCAGGTCCGCCTCGCGCACGGCCTGGCCGATCGCGTAGCTGTTCGAGGTCACCGTGCGCAGCCTGCCCTGGAACTGCTGGTCCAGTTGACGCAGCCGGTCGACGTTGGTGTCCAGCACCTCGACGTCGGCGCCCATGCCGACCGCGACCGTGGCCGCGTTCAGGCCGGCCACGCCGCCGCCGATCACCACGACCTTGGCCGGGTGCACGCCGGGCACGCCGCCCGGCAGCACGCCGCGACCGCCGGAGGGCTTCATCAGCGCGTACGCGCCGACCTGCGGAGCGAGCCTGCCGGCCACCTCGGACATGGGCGCGAGCAGCGGCAGCGCGCCGTTGCCAGTCTGCACCGTCTCGTAGGCGATCGCGGTGGTCCTGGACTTCAGCAGCGCCTCGGTGAGCGGCCGGTCGGCGGCGAGGTGGAGGTAGGTGAACAGCACCTGGCCCGCGCGCAGCCGCGGGTACTCCTCGGCGATGGGCTCCTTGACCTTGAGCACCAGTTCACCCTCGGCCCACACGTCATCCGCGGTGGCCAGCACCTTGGCGCCCGCGGCCAGGTACTCCTCGTCGGTGATGGCGGAGCCGACGCCCGCGTTCGCCTCGATGTAGACCTCGTGGCCGCGCCTGGTCAGCTCGTGGGCGCCGGCCGGGGTCAGGGCGACCCGGTACTCGTTGTTCTTGATCTCGCGGGGGACGGCGATCTTCACCGTTGAAGTCCTTCCGGCCGATGTTCACGCGGGCAGTGGTTGATAACAACGGTGGGGCCTGGTGCCCCAACTGTCATCGTCGTCACCGCACCATTACTCGACCAAGTACTTGTCCGAGCAGCACAACCAGATTAACGCCAGCGCATGGCCACGAGCTGTACCAGCAGCGCAAGCCGCAGGTCCGGATCGTCCAGATCGACTCCGGTCAATTCGACAATTCGCCGCATGCGATAGCGCAACGTGTTCGGATGGATGCTCAGCGCCTTGCCGGCCGCGCGCGGATCGCCGGGATGGCGCAGCCACGCATAGAGGGTGCCCAGGTAGTCGGTGCCGGTCGTGTCGTCCTGCTCGCGCAGTCCGGACAACGGCCCCAGATCGGTGATGCCCACCGCGTTGGCCGCGTTGGCCGCCCGGTGCAACGCGACCACCGCCCACGCCTGCTCGTAGTCGGCCACCCGGCCGGCGACCAGTCCGGCCCGCAACAGCCCGAGGGTCTCCTGCGCCTGCGCGCGCGAGGCCGGCAGGTCCGCGATCGACACCGGCGCGCCTGCCGCGACCAACAGCTGCTCGGTGTCCAATCCGGACAGTGCGTCGCGCAGCGCCGCCCAGCCGCCCGCGCCCGGCTCGTCCGGCACCACCGCGTACAGCAACCGGTTCAGCTCGGCAACGGCCGGCCTGCGGCCGACACCGGCGGTCAGCCGCTCCCACAACGCCAACCGCAACCCCTCGGCGGCCAGCTCGTCCTCGGTGCCCTTGCCCACCGTGTCGATGGCGACCACCCGGTGCGGCACCTCCGCCAGCCCCAACTCGGCCGAGGCGACCCGGATACTCCCGCGACCCTCCAACAGTGCGCGCACCTGCTCGGTGGAATGCCGACGCTGCGCGTTCACCGCGGCCCTGCGGCGCAACAGATGAAGCGCCACAACGGATCCCGCGTCCGCGAACGCGGCGGCGCGCGCCTCCGGCACCCGGTCCCGCACCACCGCCCACATCGAGCCGAGCAGCTCGCCGCCCATCCGGATCGGCACGATGAGTCGGGCCAGCGTGCCGTCCCGCTGCGCGGGCACGAAGATCGTGGAGCGGCCCCGGGACAATTCGCGGAACACCCCGCGCGACCGGAACCGGGCCAGCACGTCATCCGGCACTCCACGGCCCATGATCGTCGACACCCGCGCCGGGTCCGTGACGTCCTGCCGCGCCGAATAGGCCAGCACCCGCGAGTTCGCGTCCTCGATCGTCACCGGCGCGTCCACCACCGCGGCCACCGCGTCGGCGAGCTGGAACAGATCGCCCTGGCCACCGTCGTCCTCGCCCGTGTCCGACTCGTCCGACGCCGCGTCGACCACCGTGCGCAACAGCCACACCAGCTGCGCCCACCCCGTGCCCGACCGCACCTCGACCAGCGACACCCCGGCCTGCTTCGCCGCCGCCACCACCGAAGCCGCGCTGGCCGCGGGCGGCTTGAGCAGCAACGCCGCCGCCGCGCGCTCACCGCAGTACCGGACCAGCGGCGCCGCGTCCCGCGCCGAGGACACCGCGACCCCCAGCACCAGATCCCCGGTCGCCAACCCGACCTTGCGCTCCGCCTCCGCGATCACCACGTCGTTGACCGCGAGCGGCGTCGGCGCCACGTATACGGCGCGCAGCAGCGTCGGACCGACCCGATCCAGCACGCCCTGCACGCTCAGCATGAAGACATCCTCGCTCAACCCGGATGCCACGTCGCGTCAGGCGGATCAGTAGTGGTAGCGCGCGGCGAGAATGATGATCTCTTTGTTGCCGACGATGTAGACCAGACGATGCTCGTCGTCGATCCGTCGCGACCATGCCCCTGGCAGGTGGTACTTCAGCGGCTCGGGCTTGCCGATCCCCTCGAACGGGTCGCGAAGGACGTCCTCGACGAGCTTGTTGATCCGAAGAAGCATCTTGCGGTCGTTCTTCACCCAGGAGGTGTAGTCCTCCCATCCGTGTTCTTCGAAGACCAGCCTCATTCGGGGTCGATCAACTCTCGCTCGGCGAGCCGCAGGTCGTTCAGGGCGTTCTCGTACGCCTTGAGCAGGCGGCGAGCGTTCGCGGGCGAGCGCAACAGGTATGCCCCTTCGCGTAGGGCCGAGTAGTCGTCCGCGGCCATGAGCACGGCATTCCCGTGCTTGGAAACGATCTCGATGGCGTCGTGGTCCTCATTGACCTGCTTGATCAGCGGGAAGAGTTCCTTGCGCGCCTCGCTCGCCGTGATCGACATCTGAACCCCCTCCACGAGTGGTACTGAATATCGTACCACTTGGATGCCGCCACCTGTCGAGCTCGGCAAGGAACTCGTCGAGATCATCGTCCGACTCGAAGATGTCACCCGCGAGTTCGTGCACAGAGGTGGTCGGCTGGATGCCCTTGCGCCGGATCTGTTCCTGTAGCGCCGCAAGGTAAGGGTTGGGCTCGGGTTCGTTGGCATCGACCTCGCTCACGCGCGAACCCCCTTCGAGCTACTGGTACATCGAGCACAATTAGGCCATTCGGCCCAATGATAGAGCATGATTCACATTGGTGATCATCTGCTGGCGCGTTGTCGTGGTATGCCTGCTCGGCCGGATTGAGGCGAAACGGCCAGGAGGTCGACATGTTCGGACGCGGTAGGCGGATGGCGGTCGCGGCGGCGGTCTTGGCCGTGGCTGGTGTTGGCGGGTTGACGGTGCCGGCGAGTGCGGGGCAGGCGGCTGTGCCGGCGAGTCCGCCCGCGTTCGCGTTCGGGGCGCCGGGGACGTTGTTGGGGGCGCAGCCCGTGACGAGTCTGGATCCGTCGCTGGTCGCGCTGGGCGCGCACGAGTGGCGGGTCTGGTACACGTCGCGGTCCGGGTTGAACAACCGGCCGGTGATCGTGTCGGGGATGGTGATCGAGCCTGCCGGGACGGCGCCTGCGGGTGGCTGGCCGGTGATCGCGTGGGCGCACGGGACGACCGGGGTCGCGGATGACTGTGCGCCGTCGGCGACGTCGAATCTGGCCGGGCAGTTGCCGGCCGTGCTTCCCCTACTCCAGCAGGGTTTCCTGATCGCAGCGACGGACTACGAGGGGCTCGGCACGCCCGGTTCGCATCCGTACCTGGTGCCGACCAGCGAAGGCCGCAGCGTGATCGATTCGGTGCGGGCGGCTCGTGATCTGGTGCCGGACACGTCGAAGCGGTGGGCGGTGTTCGGCGCGTCGCAGGGCGGGCAGGCGGCTTGGGCGGCCAACGAACTCGCGCGCAGTTGGGGACGGGGACTGGACTTCCTCGGATCCGCCGCTGCCGCGCCGGCCGCCGACATCGCGGCGGTGACGGCCGATGTGCCCAATGGGTTGAGCCAGTCGGACCGCGCGCTGTACCCGTTGGTGCTCTACGGCTTGAAGCTGCAACACCCGCAACTGCGCTATTCGGACTACCTGTCCGGCCAGGCACTTGCCGAGGCGCCGCTGATTCCGGTCACCTGCGCAACCGAGCAGGTGTTCGCGACCCTGCCCGCTTCGGACTTCACGCCACGCTCCGCCGCCGCGCTACGCACGGTGCACCGCTATCTGGAGGAGAACGCGTTGCCGCAGCGGCACGCCAGCGCGCCGATGTTCGTCGCGCAGGGAACCGCGGACAACATCGTGTTGCCGGCCTGGAACGACACCGCGGTCGCGGCGGCCTGCCGGATCGGCGATGTCGTGCAGTACACCAAGTACGTGGGTGCTCCGCACCCGGCGTTGCCGGCGGCCGAGGTGGACGCGGTGACCTGGTTGGACGGCCGGTTCGTCGGCGCGCCCGCACCGGACAACTGTCCGGGCGCTTAGCGCACGAACGAGTGAACCTGGACGGCGTGCAGGGAACTCACACCAATCCCTCAGATTTGTCTCAGGTTGTTCTGGTGTGCTTGTCGGCACGGGGTGCCCGGCTTCCTGGAGCGGTTACGCTTTGAGATGCCTTGGCAGGGATCAGGATGTGTACGACGACCATCAACCCCCCAGATGGTCAGGTCGCTCCGGGTACCCCGTCCAACTTCTCGGCCGATCCGGCCGTACGCGTGATGACCTTGCCGCGCACCATGTCCGCGATGCCGGCCAGCAGCGCGACGCCCACCAGCGCGACCGAGCCCCAGAGCGCCTGAGTCGCGGACGCGTGGAAGTCGCCGTGCGTACTGGTGAGCTCACCGAAGAACAGCGAACCGGCGACCGCGGTGCCCATGGCCGAGCCGATCCGCTGGCCCGTCTGCAGCACCGCGGCGGCTGTTCCGCCTTCCGCGGGTGGCACGTCGTCGAGGGTCAACGTCTGGTTCGGCGAGATGACGATGCCGCTGCCGATGCCCGCGACCAGCAACGGAATCGAGTTGATCAGCCCGGCGTGCGCGCCGGTGTAGTAGGCGACCAGCAGTGCGGTGCCGGTGAGGCCGAGCGCGACCAGGACCAGTCCGAGAACGATCATCGCCCGGCCGAACCGGAATACGTACCGGCCGCCGAGCCAGGCGGACGCGGCTGAACCGATCGCGAAGGACAGCATGGTCGCGCCGGCCTCCAGCGGCGAGTACGCGAGACCGCGCTGGTAGAACAGGGTCATCACGAAGAAGATGCCGGTGAATCCGGCGAAGTAGAGCAGGCCGATGCCCACGCCGATCGCGTAACCGTGGTTGCGCATCAGCTTCAGGTTGACCAGCGGCGGATGGCCACGCCGGGCGAAACGGACCTCCCAGGCGAAGAACGCGGCGAGCAGCACCGCGCCGATGACCAGCAGCCACCAGTGCGCGTTGGCCGCGCCCTGTTCGGCTTCGATCAGCGGGTACATCACGCCGACGATGCCCAGTCCGAGCAGGACCGCGCCGACCAGGTCCAGGCTCTGCCGGCCGCCTGATGGCTTGTCGCGGGGCAGCAACCGCCAGCCGCCGATGATCGCGGCGATGCCGATCGGCAGGTTCACGTAGAAAACCCAGCGCCAGCCGTCCTGCGCGCCGGCCGCCTGCAACAGCAGTCCGCCGGCCAGCGGACCGATCGCGGTGGAGATGCCGATGACGGCGCCGTAGAGGCCGAACGCGCGGCCCCGTTCCTTGCCCCGGAAGAGAACTTGGATCATGCCGACGACCTGCGGGTTGAGCAGGCCGCAGGCCATGCCCTGCAACAGTCGCGCGGCGACCAGCAGGGTCGCGGTCGGCGCGGCGCCGCACAGCGCGCTGGTCGCGGTGAACAGGCCGACGCCGAGCAGGAACATCCGGGTGCGGCCGTGCTGGTCGCCGAGCCTGCCGGAGGGAACCAGCACCAGACCGAAGGTCAGCGCGTAACCGGACACCACCCAGGACAGGTCGGCGGCCGACGCGTTCAGGCCGTTCTGCATGGACGGCAGCGCCACGTTGACGATGCTCACATCGAGCAGGGTCATGAAACCGGCGACCAGACAGATGGCAAGACCGCGCCAGCGCCGAGGATCCGGCACGTAGGTCTCGGCGGGCGCGGTCACGTCGACTCGTCTATTCGCACCCCATCAAACTAAGCCACGCCGAGCCCGCCGCGCGTCGGCACCGGCCTCGGGTTGGCAGGTTGCCGGTCGAGTAATCCGCCGAGCACGGCGAGCAGGGTGGCGGCCGGGTCCGTGACCTCGTAGGGACTGCGCCAGGCCACGACGCCGTCCGGCCGGATCAGGCTGGCGCCGGTCTCGCCGATGCCGTACCGCTGCGTGAGCGTGCCGGTCGGGTCGGTGAGCGCGGGGCCGAGTCCGTGGCCGACCAACCGGATGGCCAGCACGTCCGCGGCGTGCTCGGCGGCGGCGTGCCAGATGCCACCGCCCTGTCCGGTGAGCAGCACCCAGCCGGTGCCGAAAAGGTCCACAGTGGACAATTTGACGCCGTTCCTGACCAGCGGCACGTCCGGTGCGCGGAAGCCGGGGCGGCCGGTCGGCGCATGGGGGTCCTCGAACCGCGCCGGGTCGGCGTCCTCGGCGACGATCGCGCCGGAGCGGTGACGCAAGCCGAGAAACAGTTCCTCCGGCGAGATTGCGCCGGAGACGGCCGCGTGCGCGAACGGTCGGCGTTCGGCCTGGTAGCTGTCCAGCAGGCCGGGACCGGCCTGGCCGGTGCAGGCCGAGGCGAGTTTCCAGCCGAGGTCGAACCCGTCCGCGATGGCGGCATCGCCGCCCACCCCGTGTTCCGGCGGGATGACTCTGGCCGCGTCGCCGACCAGGAAGACCCGGCCCTCCCGGAACCGCGCGGCCACCCCGGCCGCGGCCGTCCACGCGGTGATGTCGCGGACCGTCGGATCGGCCGTCGGATCGCCGAGTTGCTCGCGGATCAGGCCGGTGACCCGCTCGACCGGAAAGTCCAGAATGGACTCACCACGGTCCGGGTGGTACTCGATGTCCAGTACGCGGCGCTGTGCCCGGCCCACTTGGTAGACCACGCCGATGGTGTCGTGCAGGGTGCGCGCGGGTCGCGCGATGCCGAGTTCGCGGCGGATCGGGCTGCGCCTGCCATCGGCGGCGACGAGGTAGTCGGCGTGCACGGTGTGCAGCCGTTCGGTCCACCGGTCCAGCAGCCGCACGGTCACGCCGTCCGGGTTGTGGCGCAACGAAACCAGCTCGGTGGAGCGTCGTACCTTGGCGCCGAACTCCTCGGCCCGCGCCCGGAGCAGCGGTTCGAGCCGGTCCTGGGTGGCCTCGTCCGGTTCCGGAGCGAGACCGACCGTGGCCAGCAACTCGCCGGTGCGGCGGTGCCCGCTGGTCG
Organism: Pseudonocardiaceae bacterium; assembly: GCA_035948315.1. Lineage (GTDB taxonomy): Bacteria > Actinomycetota > Actinomycetes > Mycobacteriales > Pseudonocardiaceae > CAJCJE01. The sequence continues at coordinate 33,573 of DASZJG010000057.1, forward strand.
CCCTCGGATGCGGGGAGAGGACCGGATGCTTGTCCACCACCAGCACGTCCGCGCCCTTCGCGGCGGCGAACAGCGCCGTCGCCAGGCCGGCGAGGCCCGCGCCGACCACCACAACCTGAACCCTGTCCACCAACATGCAAAGAATCTTAGAGTCTAAGAGTTATGGCGGTCAAGTGGGTTTGTGGCTCAGGGCGAGAAGAAAGCCGGGTTCCCGGTCGACGACCAGGAACCCGGCTACCGGCAGAGCGAACCAGCAGATCGAACTAGGAGCGGACCACCGCGCCGGTCTTGGGGTCGAGGATCAGCGGGCGGATGTTCGGGAACTGGTGGAAGTTGAACATGTTGTTCAGCGTGCCGGCGGTCGCGTCGTAGGAGCCGTCGCCGATCTGGCCGAGGTACCAGTTGTTCTCGATGAACTTCGTGACCGAGGTCTGGTTGGTGTTGGTGTTGTCGACGTAGTTGCGCTTGCTCCACGGCGAGATCACCAGCATCGGCAGGCGCGGGCCCTCACCACAGCGGTCCTGCGCGGTGCCCTGGGTGGTCGGCACCGAGGAGCAGAGCGCCTGGTCGTTCTTGGGGTCGTGCGAGCCGTTGGTGATCGGCGAGGACACGTGGTCGTACCAGCCGTCCGAGTCGTCGTAGGCGACGACGATCGCGGTGCTGGCCCACTCCGGCGACTTCTCGATGGAGTTGATCTCGGTGGCCAGGAAGGTCTGCTCGTCCAGCGGGTCCGAGTAACCGGCGTGGCCGTCCTGGTACTCCGCCGCCTTGAGGAAGCTCACCGCGGGCAGGTTGTCGTGCTTGAGCGCGGTGTTGAACAGGCTCAGGTCGTAGTTGTGGTTGGCCTGGTCGGTCTTGCCGATCATCCACGGCGACGAGGGCGGCAGGTGCTTCGGGTTCGACGTCGACTTGTAGTACGAGAACGGGTTGTGGTGCGGGCTGTAGTCCTGGGCGGAGATGCCGCCCACGTTCGCGTGCGTCGAGCCGCAGACCGCGTAGCCGTTGGCGGTGCTGGTCGGGGCGAAGCCACCCTGGAACCAGCCCCAGGTGATGCCCTTGGAGTTGAGCAGGTCACCGACGTTCTTGCCCTGCAGGGCGGCCAGGTTGTTGCTGGACGTGTGGTTGCTGTCCGAGCAGTCGTCGTAGGCCGGGTCCGGGTCGTTGAACACGGTGCCGATGCCCTGCGCGTTCGGCGAGCCGACCGTGTAGGCGTCCGGCGGGTTGACCTTCTGGCCGGTCTTGGAGTTGACCGCGGTCGCGCCGTAGGTGGTGCCCGAGACCAGGTTCAGCGCGCCCGGGGTGGACGGGCCGAACATGTCGTCGAAGGAGTTGTCGTTCAGCGCGTAGTGCTGCGCGTAGTTCCACATCGCGGTGACGGTGTTGCCGTCGTAGTAGTCCATGACCAGGCCGGGCTGGCCGAACAGGATCGGCTGGCCGGTGCACACGTCCGTCTCGGTGTTCTGGACGAACTTGTCCATCTTGCCGCCGTTGAACGCCTTCTGCTCAGGACCGTAGCTGTGGTTCTGGTCGCAGGTGAGCGCCTGCTTGGAGGTCAGCCGCTGCGGGTCGTAGGAGTTCGGGTTGTTGGTCAGCAGCGACGTGGTCAGGCCGTTGACCTTCGGGGTACCCGGCAGCGCGTGGAACGGGGTGCCGTCGGCGTTGGTCGCGTTGGGGTAGGTGCCGAAGTAGTGGTCGAACGAGACGTTCTCGTCGAAGAGCACCACCACGTGCTTGATCGGGGTCGCCGTGCGACCGGGGCCCCAGTGCTGGGCGTCCAGCTGCTGGTTGGCCGGACCGGACGAGCCGGCCGAACAGCCGGCGATGACCAGTCCGGCCGCGGCGACCGCGGAGACGGCCGCCACCGTGCCACGCGACCATCGCCCTCTGGTGAAGGCAGACCGAGCGAACACTTGTCCTCCTCGTTGCGGGGAACTACTAGGTGCGGGGAACTACTACTGGTTAGGCCAACATCGATCGTCCGAACCAGTCGGACGAGTCCTTGATGCCCGGCAGCGCGAAGAAGTAGCCACCGCCGAACGGGGATATGTAGTCGACGAGCGGTTCGTCGATCAGTCTGGTCTGGACGGCTTCGAACTGGCGCTGGATGTCCTGCTGGTAGCAGGTGAAGATCAGCCCCTGGTTGAGGTTGCCGTTGACGTCCATGCCGAGGTCGTAGTTGTAGGCGCGCCGCAGGATGCGGCTGGAGTCGGACTGTGGCGTGCGAGGGTTCGACAGCCGCATGTGCGCGGTCAGCGGAATCGCGCCGCCGGTCGGATCCTGAGCGTAGTTCGGCACGTCGAATTCGCTGTTGCCGTCGAGTGGCGCGCCGGTGTCCCTGCGCCTGCCGAACATGTTCTCCTGCTCGCGGATGGAGACCCGGTCCCAGAACTCGACCAGCATCCTGATCAACCGCACCACCAGATAGCTGCCGCCCGCGGTCCAGGCCGGCTCGCCACCGTGCCCGTCCAGCCAGACCAGGTGGTTCATCTCGGTCGCGCTCGTCGTGTCCGGATTGGACGTTCCGTCGCGGAAGCCCATCAGGTTGCGCGGGGTTCCGGTCGGTCGCGGCGGCGAGCCGAACCCGTCCATCCGCCAGCGCACCTGCATGCCGCCCCGGGTGTTCTTGGCGATGTCGCGCAACGCGTGCAGCACGGTGTCCGTGTTCGGCGCCGCGATCTCCAGCAGCAGGTCGCCGTGGCACCAGGCCGGATCGAGGTCGTCGTTGGGGAACATCCGCATCGCGGTCAGCTTGGCCGGCTTCCTGCTCGCCAGGCCGAACCGGTCGTCGAACAGGCTCGCGCCGACGCCGAGCGTCACGGTCAGCCCGTCCGCCGGTACCTCCGGCCCGAGCACGCCGGAGTCGGCGGGCGGCGCGCTGATGCCCAGCGGCGCCGGGTAACCGCCCGAGGTGAGCAAGGAGATCCGCTGGCTGATCGTGCGCAGCAGATCGGTCAGCTCGCCGGTGTTGGCCGCGAACACGTCGCAGGACAGGAACGTGCTCTGCCGCTGGGACGCGGTCAGGATCGCGTTCTGGTGCGGTCCGGTGATCGGCCGGGCGGGCGCGTTGCCGGTCAGCGCGGTGAGTTGGGCGTCCACACCGGACTGTCCGGACGGGCCATCGTCGCCGGCATGCGCCACCCCGCTCGCGATGCCGGCCGCGGCGACCCCGGTCAGGCCCGCACCGAGCAGCGCGCCGGTGAGGAACGAGCGCCTGCCGACGCCGCCCGGAGGGGTCTGCTCCTCGCTCATGAGACCCTCCGCGGTTCGGTGATCGCCGCGATCGGGGCGAGCTGCTCGGTCAGTTCGGACAGCGCCGCGTCCAGCCGCTCACGGTCCATTGCGGACAGTTGGGCGACCGGCGTCCAGGTGCCGTCCGGATTTTGCCGCGCCTGCAACAGGGTGGTCAGTCTGCTCGTCCAGAGGTCCACCTGGGACAGTTGCGGGTAGCGGCTGGTCAGTAGCGGCCGCAGCACCGAGACGACCTCCTGGTCGCCCTGGACGTTGGCCAGCGCGGTGGCCAGGCTCGTGCCGCTGCCGTAGTCGGTCTTGCCGGTGAACTCGAACTGCAGCGTGTTCTCCATGATCTCGTGCGCGCGCAGGCCGAGATCCAGCGCCTGGGTCTCCATCTTCGGCAGGTCGTTGCGCAGGCCGTGCACGTAGCCGTCGAGCGCGTCGGTCGGGCCGGTCAGCGAGGCAGCGCTTTCCCCGTGCCACAGGCCGTACTCGACGCGATGGAAGCCGGTGAAACCGGAATCCTGGACGCCGCCCGGCAAACCCGCGGTGGTGCCGTTGATCTCGCCGTCGTAGTCGCCGAACGCGTTGTAGGCCGCGCCGAGCCGTTCGTAGGCGAGGTGCGCGGGCAGCCACGCGGTCCGCGCCGCGTTGAGGTTGCCGCTGTGCACGGCCGCCTGCAACGCGTCGGTCGTGGTCACGAGATCGGCGACGCCCGAGGTCACGTACGCCGAGTACTGCTTGAGCGGTTCGAGCAGGTCCGCGTTGGTCACCGGGACCACGCCGGGACTGCTCGCGCCTGAGCCGGTGACCTGCACGGTCGGACCGGTGATCGGGTCGACGTCCTCGATCAGGCAGCGCAGCGCGTAGGCGCCGGGGCCGAGGGTGACCCGCATGGTCTCGCTGGTGTTGGCGCCCAACCCCTCGACCTCGCCGAGCACCGCTCCGGTGCGCACGTTCACGAGGTCGGCCTCGGCGGGCGCGTTGCCGACGTTGTCGATCACCAGGCTCTGCGGCCCGGTCTTCGGCTCGGTCCAGTTGCTGCCGCAGTCACTCTGCGAAACCGGCAACGTGTTCGGCGGGAGGGTCGGTCCGGACGACGCAACGGCCGGTTGGTCACTCGGCGTGTTCGCGTTCACCACCGCGATCACCGCGATCAGCGCGACGACGACCGCGATCAGGCCCAGCGTCGAGAAGTCCGGCCTGCGCCTGCCGGCCTGGCCGTCGCGGCCATCGGGGTTCGGGCCATCCGGCACCGCGGTGCTCCAGTCGGGGATCGGGTCGTTTTCGTCGGTCGGGGGTACAGCGAACATGCCGACCAGGGGCGATCGTATGGAGGCGTCGCAGCCGAATCGAGCGCGGGAAGCCTCTTCCCTGGGAGATTAACCCGCTCTTCACCCCGACGTTCCCGCATGCTTGCGCAGCGGTGGAGCGGGCGTCAACGCCGATGCGGCTGGTAATCGATTGAGTACCGGCTGGTCGGGGCCGCTCCGCGCGCCGTTGTCCATTCCCTGAACGGGTGTATTTGCGCGATTCGTCGTGACTCAGGGCTCAATAGCGTCCGCGACCCACTCCGGCACTGGCAGTGATCGTTCGACACACTCCGTGGCCAGCCGGATGGTCCAGCGCAACGCCTGGATCAGCACGGTCGCGATGTCCTCCGGCGCCGCGTTGACCAACGCGATCTCCACCTGTTCGCGGGCCGCGTCCTGATCACCGTGCACCTCGGCCAGCAGGGTGCGGACGGCGGTGCGCACCGGCGGGTCCGCCTTGTCGATCGGCACTTCCTGGCCGTCCGCGTCGAACACCTGCATCCGCACCGGCGTCGCGCCGCCCGAACTCAGCTCGGTGACCATGGTGCTGCACTCGGCGAACAGCAACAACACCAGCTCACGCACGTCGGTGTGCTCGTCCTCGGAGTCGGCAACGAAACCGATCAGCTGCTGCACGGCCTCGTCGTCGTCCCCGCTGCGCGCGGCGGCCAGCGCCAGGCTGGCGGCAGCGATGATCCGCTGCTGCCGGTCCGGGTCCTCCGCCGAAGTCACGGGCCCATCTTCCACTACGAGGCACGTCACTCGCTGCGCCGAGCGGTGCATGTTAGCCGCTGTTCGGGTAATCATCCGTGGTCGGCGGGGGTGCGATCGGGCTGGTGTTTTCGGCGATTCGGGCGTGCGCTAGATCACCTTTGCCCCGTCACGCCAATGATGGGTTGTTGCAAGCTGATTGCAGGTAGCAGAATCACCGAGGATCTCCAGTCTCGGACGGATGAGGTGGCAACGGCGACGATGGCGACGGTCAGTAACGGTGATTCGATTGGTGGCAGTGGCGCCCTGCGCTCGTTGAAGATCACTCCGGGTGAGTGGGCGAGCATCGGCATGATGGCGCTTGTCGTTGTGGCGCTGCACGTGTTCGGCTGGGGCACGCTGGTCCTGCTGGTCGCCCCGCACCACTACGCGCTGGGCGCGAGCGGCGTCTTCGGCATCGGGATCGGCGTCACCGCCTACACGTTGGGCCTGCGGCACGCGTTCGACGCCGACCACATCGCCGCCATCGACAACACCACCAGAAAACTGATGGGGGAGCGCAAACGCCCCGTCTCGGTCGGTTTCTGGTTCTCGCTCGGCCATTCGACCGTCGTGTTCGGACTGTGCTTCCTGCTCGGTATCGGCGTGCGCGCGCTGGCCGGACCGGTCGCCGACGACAACTCCTCCCTGCACACGGTGACCTCGCTGATCGGCACCCTGGTCTCCGGCGGGTTCCTGGTCATCCTCGGCGTCATCAACCTGGTGGTGCTCAAGCACATCGTGCGGGTGTTCCGCGACATGCGGCACGGCCGCTTCGACGAGTCCGAACTGGAGCGTCGACTCAACGAACGCGGCTTCATGAACCGGTTGCTCGGCGGGCTCACCAAAGCGGTGCGCAAGCCGTGGCAGATGTACCCGGTCGGCCTGCTGTTCGGCCTCGGTTTCGACACCGCGACCGAGGTGTCGCTGCTGGTGCTCGCCGGCGGCGCGGTCGCGGTCAACCTGCCCTGGTACGCGGTGCTGGTACTGCCGGTGCTCTTCGCCGCCGGCATGAGCCTGTTCGACTCGATCGACGGCTGCTTCATGAACTTCGCCTACGGCTGGGCGTTCGCCAAGCCGGTGCGCAAGGTCTTCTACAACATGACCATCACCGGCCTGTCCGTAGCGGTCGCGCTGGTCGTCGGCCTGGTCGAACTGCTCGGCCTGCTCGGCCAGGAACTGAAACTCGACTCCGGCCCGCTGGTCTGGCTGGGCAACCTGAACCTGAACACGGTCGGCTACGCGATCGTCGGACTGTTCGTGCTCACCTGGCTGGTCGCGCTCGCGATCTGGCGGTTCGGCCGGATCGAGCAGCGCTGGACCGCCGACCCCGACCCGGTCGATTAGCCCTTCTTCTGCTGGCCGGGCAATGGCAGCCCGGCCTCCAGGTAGGCCAGCGCGGCGTCGATCCGGCCGAACCCGCCCTCCTGGAAGATCTCGCCGCCGGCCGTGTCCGCGACCGACATCATCACCCCGACCAGCGCGCCCGCGAACGCGCGCAGTTCAAGGCTGTCCGGGTTCTGGCCGATCCGCTCCGCGATCAGATCCGCGACCAGGCCGATCGAGCGCCGGTACTCGGTGTAGCGGGCCGCGCGCAGCTCGGTCTCGGTCTCCATCAACTGGTAGCGGTACGCCTCGCGGTCGAGCGTTTCCTGATCCATGCTGGCGAACACCTCGCGCACGGCGCGACGCAGCGCCTCCACCACCGACACCTCCGGCGGCTGTGCGCGAAACGCCGCCATCAGCAGGGGGTCGTAGTCATCGGTGATGACCAGGTCCTCCTTGGTCGGGAAGTAGCGGAAGAAGGTGCTCGGCGAGACCTCGGCGGCCTCCGCGATCCGCTCGACGGTGGTCTCCGCGTAGCCCTGCTCGCGGAACAACCGCATCGCGTGTTCGCGGATGCTCGCCCTGGTCCTGGCCTTCTTGCGCTCCCGCAGCCCGACAGCAGGCCGTCGATGATCGTCAGCCAACGACTTCACGCTCCGATTTCCCCACTCGATCCTGCACTGTCCGCTCCGAGTTCGCCTCCGTTCCGGACATCGTCCCAGATCGCGCGGGCAACAGCGCGAGAGCGACGAGCGCGCCGAGCAACGCGAGTCCGCCGGAGACCCACAGCGTCAGGTCCAGCCCGTGCACGAACGCGCCGCGCACGTTGGCCAGCAGCGGAGCCGAGCCGAGCTTGCCCGCCACCGCGACCCCGCTCGTCACGCCGGCCCGCACCGCGTCCGCCGCCTGCGCCGGCAGGCCGGTCACGTGCAGCTCACCCTGGTAGCCCGAGCTGAGCACGGTGCCCAGAATGGCGACGCCGATCGCCCCACCGGTCTGCCGCAGCGCCGACATGACCGCCGAGCCGATGCCGCTGCGCTCCGCCGAGAGTGGGCTCATCGCCGCGTTCATCGCGGTCGGCATCGCGAACCCGAGACCGAACCCGAACACGGTGAACCACGCAGCGACGAACCCGTAGCCGCTGCCCAGCCCGGTCGTCGCGCCGATGCCCAGCGCGACCGCCATGACCAGGTAGCCGACCGTCACGGTCACCTTGGCGCCCGCGCGGGTCGCGACCGGGCCTGCCACCCGGACGCCGACGAGCATCCCGCCGATCATCGGCAGCAGCCGCAGCCCGTTGCCGAGCGCGTCGGTGTGCTCGATGGCCTGGAAGTACTGCGGCATCGCGAACATCAAGCCGACCATCGCGAAGTTGACCATGGTCGCGAGCGTGGTGCCCCAGGTGAAGCTCGGCGAGGAGAACAGCGACAAGTCGACAAGTGCCCGTTGGCCGAGCCGACGCTGCCAGTAGACGAACACGGCCAGCACCGCCGCTCCGCCCAGCAGCGGCACGAGTGTCCCCGCCGAACCCCAACCGTCCTGACCGGCCTGGATCACGCCGTAGGTCACCCCGAGCAGGCCGAGGCTGGAGGTCAGCACGCCGACGACGTCCAGCCCGCCCCGTGCGGACCCGCGCGACTCCGGCAGCAGGAGCAGCACCGCGACCAGCGCGATCAGCACCATCGGCACGTTGATCAGGAACGCCGAGCCCCACCAGAAGTTGTCCAGCAACCAGCCGCCCACGATCGGGCCGAGCGGAATGCCGATCATGGTCGACGTCGCCCAGATCGCGATCGCCCGAGGCCGCTCCGCCTCCGTGAACAGGACGGGCAGGACCGACATGGACAGTGGCATCAGGAATGCCGCCGCCAGCCCCGATACGGCCCGTGCCGCGATCAACGCGGCGGAGTTCGGCGCGTAGGCGCAACCCAGCGACGCGATGCCGAACACGATCAACGCGATGACCAGGAACTTCCGCCGCCCGAACCGGTCGCCCAGCGTGCCGGCCGGGAGGAGCGCGGCGGCCAGCACCAGCGTGTAGCCGCTGGCGAACCACTGCAGTTCGCTGGTGGACGCCTTCAGGTCGGTGGCCAGCGTCGGCAGGGCCACGTTCAGCACGGTCAGGTCGAGCCCGACCGCGAGCATGCTCAGTGCCAGGGCGCCCAGCGCCCACCACTTGCGAGTTCCACCAGTGTTCACGACATCCACCACCTTTCGAGAGTTGCAGTGAAGTGATAGTAACTCTCAAAAGATGGCGACAGTCAATATGTTTCGCGCAGGGTAAGCCCGCGAACGCTGTTCGTGAGGGTGGGTCAGAGGGTGTTGGGGGTGAGGACGGCGGCCATGGTCATCCGGTGCAGCAGGGCGGCGAGGTCGTCGCGATCCAACTCGGCTCCCGCGCTGTGCGGGGTCGAGTTCAGCAGGCCGAACACGGCGTGCGCGGCGGCGCGGGCGGCGCGTTCGGTGGAGTCGGGGACACTGGCGCGGATGGCGTGCACCCAGACTTCGACGTACTGCCGTTGTAGCGTGCGCACCTGATGCCGGTCGGGCTCGGTCAGGTTGGCCAGGTCGCGCTCCTGCACGGTGATCAGCGCCGAGTTGTCCAGGGCGAAGTCGATGTGGAAGCCGACCAGTTCCGGCAGGGCGTTCGCCGGGTCGTCCGCTTCCGACATCTTGCGTTGGCCGCCGGCCAGCAGGTATTCGCTGATGGAGCGCAGCATTTCGCCGAGCATCGCGTCCTTGCTGCGGAAGTGCCGGTACAGCGCGGGGCCGGAGATGCCGACCGCAGCGCCGATGTCGTCGATGCCGACGCCGTGGAACCCGCGCCGCGCGAACAGTTCGGCGGCGGCGGCGAGGATCTGTTCACGGCGGGTCGGGCCGGGCGCTTCGTTCGCACCCTGCGATACCCCGATGTCGGTCGACAACTTGAACGATCACTTCCTTCCGTCCGCCAGGTTAGCGCATGTTAACCGCGGCGCGCGTCTGCCCACTGGGCGAGAATTCCGCCGGGCGGTGGCGGATCGCCACGTCGAGGGCTTTGATTGCGTGATCGACAAGCACGGGGATCGGAGTTCGGGGTGACCACAACGACGCCCGGCGAGGGCAGCCCAGGCCCTGACGGGGTCGGCGAGTTCATCGTGCAGGAGCGGCACCTGCGCAAGGATCTCGGGTTCTGGGGCCTGACCGCGATCGGCTTCTCCAACATCGTCGGCTCGGGCTGGCTGCTCTCGGCGATGTACGCGGCGCAGACCGCGGGACCCGCTTCGCTGATCTCGTGGGTCGCGGCGGGTGTGCTGTGCGCGCTGGTCGCGCTGGTCATGGTCGAGTTGGGCGCGTCGCGGCCGGAGGGCGGCGGCACGGTGCGCTGGCCGTCGTACGCGAGTGGGCGGTTCGTGGGGTCGATCATCGGCTGGTCGGTGCTGTTGTCGGTGGGTGGCACCGCGGCCGAGATCACCGCGATTCTGGAGTACGCGCGGCGCTAGCTCCCCTGGCTGTACAACGGCACGACGCTCACCCTGGCCGGCCTCGGCGTGGCCATCGCGTTCAGCATTCTGCTCACCGCCCTGAACTGGTTCGCGGTGAAGATGTTCGCGCGGCTCAACAATCTGATCAGCGTGTTGAAGATCCTCGTTCCGCTGATCACGGTTGTCGCGATCTTCGTGTCCGGCTTCCACCCGGGCCGGCTGACCGATCACGGCGGCTTCGCGCCCTACGGCTACACGGCGGTGCTGACCGCGCTCGCCTCGGGCGGCATCGTCTATTCGGTCAACGGGTTCCAGGCGCCAGTCGACTTCTCGGGTGAGGCGCGCAATCCCCGGCGAACCGTGCCGGGGTCGGTGCTGACGGGCATCGGACTGGCCGTGTTGATGTATCTGGGATTGCAGCTGGCGTTCCTGTTCGGCGTGCCGGAGTCGATGCTCGGACACGGTTGGCAGGGCGTCGATTTCACCTCGCCGTTCGGCCAGCTGGCGCTGATCCTCAATCTCCAGTGGCTGTCCACACTGCTCTACGCGGACGCGGTGCTCTCGCCCGGCGGATCGGCCTATGTCGGCGTCGCCATCGACGCGCGGCACACCTACGCGCTGGCCAAGAACGGGCTGTTGCCGCGGATCATCATGGCGGTGAATACCCGGTCTGGGATCCCGCGCCGCGCGCTGCTGGTGAACCTGGCGGTGATGGTGGTGTTCCTGCTGCCATTCGGCGGCTGGCAGAACATCGTCGCGGTGATGGGCGACATGTACCTGCTGATCTACGCCGCATCCGCGGTCGCGGCGGCGAGTTTCCGGGCGGCGGATCGGGCGCTGCTGACCGGGTGGGTGCCGGGGATGGGGTGGATCGCGCCGTTGAGCTTTGTGGCGGCCAGCGAGTTCATCTACTGGTCCGGCTGGCACGATCTGCGCATCGCGCTTCCGTTGGTGCTGGTCGGCGTTCCGCTGTTCCTTGCCCTGTGGCCGGGCAACAAGGGTCGTGACCCGTTGCGGGTCGAACTGGGCAAGGGCGCCTGGCTGGTGTTCTACCTGGCCGTGCTGACCCTGCTTTCCTGGCTGGGCAGCTTCAAGGGCTCCGGAGACCTGCCCGCGCCATATGATTCGATCGTGGTCGCGGTTGTCGCTTTGGCGGTGTTTTGGTGGGCTGTCCGTTCCGGGCGATCACACATCCAATCGACGCCGTCGGGCGAACTTGGGCCCGACCAATTGGTTAACTCTTGACGTAATAGTTCTCCATTCGGTCAACCCTTGGTATCCATGAGACCGTCGTCACCCTGCGGCCCATGGAGGACCTTCATGCGTCTGACGCAAATAATCGCTGGTGCGGTAGCTTTCGCCGCCGCCATCACGGTGTCGGTGGTTATACCGGCATCGGCCGCCACCGCGGTCGAATACGCAGCTTTGGGGGATTCGTACTCATCCGGTGTTGGCACCGGCGACTACTACAGCAACAGCGGCAGCTGTGACCGCAGCCCGGAGTCGTACGCGGCTCTGTGGGTTGCGGCGCACAGCGTGTCCAACTTCGACTTCGCCGCCTGCTCCGGCGCGAAGACCACCGACGTGCTCAACAGCCAGCTGGGCGGGCTGTCCGCGAGCACCAACCTGATCACCATGAACATCGGCGGCAACGACGCCGGTTTCTCCAGCGTCATGACGACCTGCGTGGAGGACACCATCTTCGGTGACTCCGGGTGCCTCAACGCGGTCAACAACGCGGAGACCTTCGTCCGCAACTCGCTGCCCGGCCTGCTCGACACGCTCTACGCCAAGATCAAGTCGGACGCTCCCAACGCCCGCGTGATCATCGTCGGTTACCCGCGGTTCTACGAGGTCCCGGGCTCCTGCTCGGTCGGCCTGGACAACACCGAGCGGACCGCGATCAACGGCGGTGCCGACCTGCTCGACTCGACGACCAGCACCGAGGCCGGCAAGTACGGCTTCACCTTCGCCGACGTGCGCAACGCGTTCAGCCAGCACGAGATCTGCTCGTCGGACGCGTGGCTGAACAGCGTCGACTGGACCAACATCACCGAGTCCTACCACCCGAAGGCGCCCGGCTACGCCAACGCCGACCTGCCGACGGTGGACGCCATCACCGGCTGATTCGCCCGACGCACGACGACGGGCCGGGTGTGACACCCGGCCCGTCTCGCGTGCTGGGATGGACGGCGCGGTTAGCGGTCGCTAACATGGTTGTTGTTAACGAGCGCTAACACGAGCTGGTGGGTCTGTGAACGACAGTGTCGACGCGATGGCCGACCTCGCGGTGCCCGTGCTGAGCAGTGGCGCGGACCCGTCGAGCGAGTCCTTCCAACGTAATGCCAAGGCCCATGCGGCGCTGGTCGACGACCTGCACGCCCGGCTGGCGACCGCGCGGCGGGGCGGTCCGGAACGGGCCAGGCAGCGGCACGTCGAACGCGGCAAGCTGCTGCCCCGCGACCGGGTCGATACGCTGCTCGACCCCGGTTCGCCGTTCCTCGAACTGTCCACCCTGGCCGCGACCGGCATGTACGACGACGAGGCGCCCTCCGCCGGCGTCATCACCGGGGTCGGCCGGGTGTCCGGGCGCGAGTGCGTCGTCGTCGCCAACGACGCCACCGTCAAGGGCGGCACCTACTACCCGATGACGGTCAAGAAACACCTGCGCGCCCAGGAGGTCGCGCTGCACAACAACCTCCCGTGCGTCTACCTCGTCGACTCCGGCGGCGCGTTCCTGCCCAAGCAGGACGAGGTCTTCCCGGACCGCGAACACTTCGGTCGGATCTTCTTCAACCAGGCCACCATGTCCGCGCGCGGCATCCCGCAGATCGCGGCCGTGCTCGGCTCGTGCACCGCGGGCGGCGCGTACGTGCCGGCGATGAGCGACGAGGCGGTCATCGTGCGCGGGCAGGGCACGATCTTCCTGGGCGGACCGCCGCTGGTGAAGGCCGCGACCGGCGAGGTGGTGACCGCCGAGGAACTCGGCGGCGGTGACCTGCACTCGCGCACCTCCGGCGTGACCGACCACCTCGCCGACGACGACGCGCACGCGCTCCAGATCGTCCGCGGCATCGTCAGCACGCTCGGTCCGCGCGCCCGGCTGCCCTGGCGGCGCGGCGCGACCCAGGCGCCGGTGCTGGCGCAGGACGAGCTGTACGGCGTGGTGCCGACCGACTCACGCACCCCCTACGACGTGCGCGAGGTGATCGGCCGGATCGTCGACGGGAGCGCCTTCGCCGAGTTCAAGAAGGAATACGGCGCCACGCTGGTCACCGGCTTCGCCCGGCTGCACGGCCACCCGGTCGGCATCGTGGCCAACAACGGCGTGCTGTTCAGCGAATCGGCGATGAAGGGCGCGCACTTCATCGAACTGTGCGACCGCCGCCGGATTCCCCTGGTGTTCCTGCAGAACATCACCGGGTTCATGGTCGGCCGCGAGTACGAGGCCGGCGGCATCGCCAAACACGGCGCGAAGATGGTCACCGCGGTCGCCTGCGCGCGGGTCCCGAAGTTCACCGTGATCATCGGCGGCTCGTTCGGCGCCGGCAACTACTCGATGTGCGGCCGCGCGTATTCGCCCCGGTTCCTCTGGATGTGGCCGAACGCGCGGATCTCGGTGATGGGCGGCGAGCAGGCGGCCTCGGTGCTCGCGACCGTGCGCCGCGACCAGTTCGAGGCACGCGGCGAGGACTGGGCCGCCGAGGCCGAGGAGCAGTTCAAGGCGCCGATCCGGGCGCAGTACGAGGACCAGGGCAACCCCTACTACTCGACCGCGCGGCTGTGGGACGACGGCGTGATCGACCCGCGCGACACCAGGACGGTGCTCGGCCTCGCCCTCTCGGCCGCCGCGAATGCCCCGCTCGACGACGTCAACTACGGCGTCTTCCGGATGTGAGACCGAAGGTGAGTGCAGGCATGTTCGACACCGTTCTGGTCGCCAACCGCGGCGAGATCGCCGTGCGGGTGATCGGCACGCTGCGCGGGATGGGCATCCGCTCGGTCGCCGTCTACTCCGACGCGGACGCGCACGCCCGGCACGTCCTGGCGGCGGACGTCGCTGTCCACATCGGACCGGCGGCGGCGAAGGAGAGCTATCTGTCGATCGGGAAGATCATCGACGCGGCGCGGCAGACCGGCGCGCAGGCCATCCATCCCGGCTACGGCTTCCTGTCCGAGAACGCGGCCTTCGCGGCCGCCTGCGAGCAGGCCGGCATCGTGTTCATCGGCCCGCCCGCGTCGGCCATCGAGTCGATGGGCGACAAGATCCGCGCCAAGCGGATGGTCGCCGCGGCCGGCGTTCCCGTTGTGCCGGGCCGGATCGAGACCGGCATGACCGACGCGCAACTCGCCGAGGCCGCGGCCGAGGTCGGCTATCCGGTGCTGCTCAAGCCGTCCGCGGGCGGCGGCGGCAAGGGCATGCGCGAGGTGAACGGGCCCGACGAACTGGCCGACGCGATCGCGTCCGCGCGACGTGAGGCGAGCGCCTCCTTCGGCGACGACACGCTGCTGCTGGAACGGCTGATCCGCGCGCCGCGGCACATCGAGATCCAGGTGCTGGCCGACGGCCTTGGCAACGTGATCTCGTTGGGGGAGCGGGAATGCAGCCTGCAACGCCGCCACCAGAAGATCGTCGAGGAGGCGCCATCACCGCTGCTCACGAGCAACCCGGACGGCGACGCGATCCGCGCCAGGATGGGGCAGGCCGCGGTGGACGCGGCCAAGGCCGTCGGCTACGTCGGAGTGGGCACGGTCGAGTACATCGTCTCCGGTGACGCGCCGGACGACTTCTTCTTCATGGAGATGAACACCCGCCTTCAGGTCGAACACCCGGTCACCGAACTGGTCACCGGCATCGATCTGGTCGAACAGCAGTTGCGCGTCGCGGCGGGCGAGCGGCTCGCGATTAGCCAGGACGACGTCGCGCTGACCGGGCACGCCGTCGAGGTGCGGCTCTACGCGGAGGATCCGAGCCGGGGCTTCCTGCCCACCGGCGGTCGCGTGCTCGCGCTGCGCGAACCGGACACCCTGCGCGTCGACTCGGCGCTGTTCGAGGGCGCGGTGGTGGGCAGCGACTACGACCCGATGCTGGCCAAGTACATCGCGCACGGCCCAGACCGGGACACCGCGCTGCGCAGGCTCACCGCAGGGCTGCGCGCGGTCACCGTGCTCGGCGTGACCACCAACATCGGCTTCCTGCAACGACTCCTGGCCGACGACGACGTCCGTGCGGGCCGACTCGACACCGGCCTGATCGGCCGCAAGCTCGACTCGTTGACGCGGGCCGAGGTGCCGGCGGAGGTGCTGCTCGCTGCCGCGCTGGACCGGGTGCTGGACCTGGAGCCGGTCGGCGACGACCCGTGGGACGTGCCGGGCGGCTGGCGGATCGGCGACCCGGCACCTGTGCGGGCCTTCCTCACCCAGGCCGGCCACGCGCCGGTCGAGGTCGAGGTGACCGGCCGCGCGGCCGACGCGTCGGTGCGCATGGGCGAGCACCTGGTGCGGGCAGCGGCCCGCCTGGCAGGCGGCGAACTCGTCGTCGATCACGCCGGCACCACGAAGCGCTACGTCCGCGCGCGCGACGGCGCCGTGCGCTGGCTCGCCGCCGACGGCGTGAGCTGGGCGCTGACCGTCACCGACCGCCTCACCGCCGCGCGCGCGGACGCCGCCGCCGCGACCGGCGGCCCGATCACCTCCCCGATGCCCGGCACCGTGCTCGACGTGCGCGTCAAGGCGGGCGAGAAGGTCCGTGCCGGCCAGGCACTGCTCGTGGTCGAGGCGATGAAGATGGAACACACGATCACCGCGCAGATCGACGGGATCGTCGCGGAACTGCCCGTCCGAGCCGGCCAACAGGTCGCGCTGGACGAACAACTCGCCCTCATCACCCCGGAGGAACCGTCATGATCGACAACCGCCTCGACGAGGACTACGAAACGCTCCGCAAGACGGTCCAGGAGTTCGCCCGCGACGAGGTCGCGCCGGTCATCGGCGAGCTGTACATCCGGGAGGAATTCCCGTACGACATCGTCGCCAAGATGGGCCGGATGGGCCTGTTCGGCCTGCCCTTCGACGAACGCTACGGCGGCATGGGCGGCGACTACTTCGCGCTGTGCCTCGCGCTGGAGGAACTGGCCAGGGTCGACTCGTCGGTCGCGATCACCCTGGAGGCCGGGGTGTCGCTGGGCGCCATGCCGATCTACCGGTTCGGCACCGAGGAACAGAAGCGGGAATGGCTGCCCAGGCTGTGCACCGGCGAGGCGCTCGGCGCGTTCGGCCTGACCGAACCGGGCGGCGGCTCGGACGCGGGCGCGACCCGCACCAGCGCGGTCCGCGACGGCGATGACTGGGTGATCAACGGGTCCAAGGCGTTCATCACCAACTCGGGCACCGACATCACCGGCTTCGTCACGGTCACCGCGGTCACCGGCACCAAGCCCGGCGGCGGCAAGTCGATCTCCTCGATCATCGTCCCGTCCGGCACGCCCGGCCTGCGCGTCTCCCGGAAGTACTCGAAGGTCGGCTGGAACTCCTCGGACACCCACGAACTGTCCTTCGACGACGCCCGCGTGCCGGCCGCGAACCTGCTCGGCGAGCAGGGCCGCGGCTACGCCCAGTTCCTGTCCATTCTGGACGAAGGCAGGGTGGCCATCGCCGCGCTGTCCGTCGGCCTGGCCCAGGGCTGTGTCGACGAGTGCCTGCGCTACGCCAAGGAGCGCGAGGCATTCGGTCGTCCGATCGGCGCGTACCAGGCGATCCAGTTCAAGATCGCGGACATGGAGGCCCGCGCGCACACCGCGCGGCTGGCCTACTACCAGGCCGCGGCCAAGATGCTGCGCGGCGAGCCGTTCAAGCGCGATGCCGCCATTGCCAAGCTGATCTCGTCGAACGCGGCCATGGACAACTCGCGCGACGCCACCCAGATCTTCGGCGGCTACGGGTTCATGAACGAGACCGCGGTCGGCCGGTTCTACCGGGACGCGAAGATCCTGGAGATCGGCGAGGGCACCAGCGAGGTGCAGCGGATGATCATCGCCCGCGAACTGGGCATGTGACAGACCAGGCCCCGCACGCCCTGATCATCATCCTCATTGGACTCGGGGTCACGGCCAGAGCAGCGTGTGCTCCCAGCCGTCCTCGCCGGTCTGGTAGCGCACGCGCACGTGCTGGCGTTCGAGGTCGCCCTGGAAGAACTGCACCTCGTTCGGCGCTACCACGTACCGGGTCCACTCCGGAGCGACCAGCCCGGGATCGGCCTCGACCCGCGCCTTCGCCGCCTCGAACGCGGCACGCAGTTCCGCGCGGTCGCGCAGCGGCTCGCTCTGGTGGCCGACCAGCGCCTCGGCCCGGCCGCCCGGCGCCCTGGCCAGGAAGTCACGCGCGCTCACCTCGGCTTCCGCGACACCGACCAGTCCGCGCACCCGAACCTGCCGGCCGACGGTCGGCCAGTAGAAGGTCAGCGCGGCCGACGCGTGCTTGGCCAGTTGAGTCCCCTTGGGACTGAGCGCACTGCTCGCGAACCACCAGCCGCGCTCGTCCACATCCTTGAGGATCAACGTGCGCGCGTCCGAACGGCCCTGGTCGTCCACCGTCGAAAGGACCATCGCGTGCGGCTCCGGCGCGCCCGCCGCGAGCGCCTCGGTGATCCAGGTCGTGAACAGACTCCGCGGTTGCGTTGGCAGCGCGTCGGTGTCGAACGGAAGCGGCAAGCGCCCGAAAACCGGAATCCCGCGCAACGTGTCGGCCAATTCGCCCATGGTATCCCCTCGGTACGGGCACAATTTTCGAGTGACGCGGTGTAGCTATATCGAATCGTAACGGTTGCCGCCGGACCCCCACGTTACCGGGCAGACGGGTGAATTCCGCGCCATTGTTTTCCGGCAACGGCTCCGCGCGCTGATACCCACAGTAGCTACGCCGATCAAGTTTCAAATTTTCCTTCCGTACGGCCGAATCGCACCTTAGATTTCTGGGACAGCCGACGACCGGTCGGCGGGGAGACGAAGAGGAACTGAAAGCTGTGCGAAAAACCCCTGCAATATTCGTAGCTTTAGCCGTGGCCGGGGGTCTCGCCTCGGCGATCCCGGCGTCGGCCGCCGGTAGCACCGAGATCCCCCAGTCGCAGCCCGCGTGGGCAACCCCGCAGGCCAAGGTCGCCACCACGTCCTCGACCGCCCAGGTCAGTTTCCGGGTGTACCTGAACACGCCGAACGAGTCCGCCGCCGAGTCCTACGCGGCATCGGTGTCCAACCCGAACAGCGCGAACTACAAGCACTACCTGACGCCCCAGCAGGTCAAGGCGCAGTTCGCGCCCAGCGACGCGACCGTCTCCTCGGTCCGCGACTGGCTGAGCGCCTCCGGTTTCCGCATCGGCGAGGTGCCGTCGAACAACCTCTACGTGCAGGCCACTGGTAGCGCGGCGCAGATCGACAAGGCGTTCACCACGCAGCTCGGCGAGTACAAGGTCGGCACCACGACGCTGCGTTCCACCAGCGGCAACGTGTCCGTGCCCAGCAGCATCGCCCGCTCCGTCCTCGGTGTCCTCGGCCTCGACCAGTCGAAGTCCGTCGCGGTGCCCAATCACACCACGGGTAGCGCGACCAACGATGTGATCAGCAACACCACCAAGGTCATCTCCAACGGCACGGCGACCCAGCCCGCCGTGGTCGCGCCGCCCGCCGGCTTCCGCAACGCGCAGCCGTGCAGCGCCTACTACGGCCAGAAGACCGACACCACCGACCCGGCGTACAACGGCCAGCAGCTGCCCTACGCGCCGTGCGGTTACACCCCGAGCCAGATCCGTTCCGCCGACGGCCTCGCCGGTCCGGTCGCGGCCGGCATCGACGGTAGCGGCCAGACCGTGGCCATTGTGGACGCTTTCGGCTCGCCGACCCTGTACCAGGACGCGGCCAAGTACGCCAAGCGCAACGACCCGGGCCACCCGCTGCGGCCCTCGCAGTTCAGCCAGGACGTCGACCCGCCGACCCCGGGTTCGGAAGACCCGAGCGTCTGCGGTGCCGCGGGCTGGTACGGCGAGCAGAGCCTGGACGTCGAGGCCGTGCACGCGACCGCGCCGGGCGCGCACATCCTGTTCGAGGGTGCCGCCGACTGCCAGGACAACTCGCTCGACGCGGCCGTGAACCGGGTCGTCGCGGGCCACCTGGCCAACATCATCTCCAACTCCTACCTCGACCTGGGCGAGGACCTGCCGGCAGCGGACATCCAGGCGTTCAACCAGATCGCCGTGCAGGCGGTCATGGAAGGCATCGGCCTGTACTTCTCCTCCGGTGACAACGGCGACGACGCGCTGGTCAACAACGGCCAGCCGGCCGCGAACTTCTCCGGCACCGACCCGTGGGTGACCGCGGTCGGCGGCACCAGCATCGGCATCGGCCGCAACGGCCAGAAGGTCGTCGAGACCGGCTGGGAGACCGGCAAGGCGTCGCTGACCAACGGAGCGTGGGGCAAGACCGCCTACGACTACGGTTCCGGCGGTGGCACCAGCGTCGCGTTCAGCGAGCCGTGGTACCAGAAGGGCGTCGTGCCGAACTCGCTGGCGAAGATGTACCAGACCGGCACGAACCTGGGCCGTGTCGTGCCGGACATCTCCGAGGACGCCGACCCGACCACCGGCTTCCTGATCGGTATCACGCAGACCTTCCCGGACGGCGCGTACTACGACCAGTACCGCATCGGTGGCACCAGCCTCGCGGCTCCGCTGCTGGCCGGCACCATGGCCGACTCCGACCAACTGGTCGGCTTCGCGCACGGCTTCATCAACCCGGTGATCTACCAGTTCAGCTCGCGCACCCCGGCGGTCACCGACGTGACCCCGGTGAGCGCGCCCGGACTGGTCCGGGTCGACTACGCCGACGGCATCGACTCCTCGAGCGGTTTCGTCACCTCGGTGCGGACCTTCGACGACCAGACCACCACGTTGCACACCACCAAGGGCTACGACAACGTGACCGGTCTCGGCACCACCAACGGCTGGCTGTTCCTCGGCCTGTCGTAACCGGCATCAACCCATGATCCGGCCCGGACGCCCGCGTGGCGTCCGGGCCGCTTCGATGAGGGCGCTCGCCGCCGCGCGCGCGTCCGCGCCCGCGCTGTCGTCGCCGTCGACGGTGGTCACCATCGTGACGCCCTCGATCAACAGCAACAGTTGTCGCGACAACAGTCCGGGGCGTGTGACGCCCGCTTCGATGAGACGCTCCTCAAGCAGGTCGCGATAGCGCTTGAGATGTTCGCGCGCGATCGCGCGCACGCCCTCCTGGTCGCCTCGGGTGTCGATCATCGTGTTCAGCACGGTGCAGCCGTGGTAGTTCTGCTCGGCGAACCAGCCCATCAGCAGGTCGAAGATGGCCAGCACGCGATCGGGGCCGGCAGGCGCGGTCGCGGTCCTGCGCCGCAGCCAGTCGTGGATGCGGTCGCTGTGCGCGGCCAGCATGCTCTCCACCAGGTTCTCCTTGGAGGAGAAGTACCGGTAGATGCTCAGCTTGGATGCCTCGGCCCTGGCCGCGATCTCGTTGACGCCGACCCCGTTGACCCCGCGCTCGTAGAACAGTTCGGCGGCGGCCGCGAGCACCTTGGCCCTGGTCGCCGCCGGGTCGATCGAACCGCCCTTGGCCACCGGCATCTCGTCCTCCCGAACTCTCTGGCCTGAGATAATACAGTACCGTACTGTACCAACTATGCCGGAACTGACGAGCACGCCGATCATCGCCAGCGCGGTGCACCGGCCGGTCGCGCGACTGTTCTGCGCGGTCCTGTGCGGCTACCTCGCGCTCGGCGCGACGCTGCAGGTGCTGCCGGCGTTCGTGCCGGCGCGGTTCCACGGCGGCCCGGTCCTGGTCGGCGTCACGGTCGGCATCGCGTTCCTCGCCACCGCGCTGTGCCGGCCGATCGCGGGCCGGATCGCCGACGCCGGACGGGCCCGGCCGGTCGTGCTCGTCGGCGGTGTGTGCACCGCGCTCGGCGGCATCGGCCAGTTCACGGCCGGCCAACTCGGATCGGCCGGGATCGCGCTGCTGCTCGTCGCGCGGCTGGTGATGGGCGCGGGCGAAGCCGCGTTGTTCTCCGGTGCGCAGCCGTGGGTGCTGGCCGGGATTCCGGCCGCCAAACGCGGTCGGATCGCCGGCTGGTTCGGCTTGTCCATGTGGTGCGGCCTGGCCGGCGGACCGGTGCTCGCCGTGGCGCTGACCGGGTGGTTCGGCGCCGCTTCCGTCTGGTGGTCGGTTGTCGGCGGCTGCCTGCTCTCCGCCCTGCTCGTGCTCGCCACGCCAGCTCAGCAATCCACAAAGGACGTTCGGCTGCGGCTGGCGCACTGGCGGGAACTGGTGCCGGTCGGCGCGTCGCTGCCCGGGTTCGGCCTCGGGCTCGCCTCGTTCGGCTACGGCACCATCAACGCGCTGCTCGTGCTGTTCCTGCGCACCGACCGGCTCGGCGGCGACAGCGTCGCGCTGGCCGTGTTCGCGCTCGGTTTCCTTGCCGCGCGGACGTTCGGCTCGCCGCTGGTCGACCGCCTCGGCGGTGCGCGCATCGCCTGCGTCGTCCTGTTGGTCGAGGCAACCGGGCTGGGGATCATCGCCTGCGCCTCGTCCGGGCTGGTCGCGTTGATCGGCACGGTCGTCGTCGGCCTCGGCCTCGGGCCGATCTATCCGGCCACCGTGTCGATGACCCTGCACCGCGCGGGCGGCAACCAGGTCGGTGTTTCGGTGGGCGTGATGACCTCGTTCTGGGATCTCGGCGTGCTGGCCGCGGGCCCGATCGGCGGAGTTCTCGCCGCGGGGCCGGGTTTCCGGGTCGCGTTCGGCATCGCGGTCGTGCTGGTGCTGGGCGCGTTCGCGACCGCGCTGACGCTGGCCGGGATCAGGTGGCCAACTGCATCCTCGGGCGGTCGTCGAGATCGTTGAGCTCCCGCTGGATGCGGTCCGCGTCCGCGCCGCGCCGGTTGGACCGGTAGAGCTCCCTGGACTCCTGGAAGGCCGCGCGCGCCGCCTCGATGTCGCCCTCGGCCCGGTGGATCTCGCCGAGGTGGGCCTGAATGTCCGCCTGGAAGTGGGTGTGTCCGATGGCCCGGAAGTGCACGATCGCGCGCTCGTAGTACGCGCGCGCCTGCGCCAGGTTGCCGCTGTGGTGCTCGATGAAACCCAGCGTGTCCAGGGTCTGCGCCTCGCCGTCCGGATCGCTGTTGCGCACGTTGAGCCGCAGCGCCGCCTCGCACGCGGTGCGGGCGCGGTCGTACTCGCCCAGCCGCGCCTCGAACCAGGCCACCTCGTTGAGCGCCCGGCCCTCGTCGATCGGCGAGCCGAGCGACCGGAAGATCTCCAGCGCCTGCTCGGCGTGCGCCAGCGCCTGCCGGTCGTCGCCGGCACGTTCCAGCGCCAGCGCGAAGTTGTAGTGCGTGTTCGCCTTGCCGACCCGGTCCTGCTCGCGGTCGTGCTCCGCCAGCGCGATGGCGAACTGCCGCGCCGCCTCGGGATGTCGGCCGGCCCGCGCATACGAGTAGCCGAGCATCCGGTGCGCAAGGGCGAGCGCGCGGCCGTCGCCGAGCTTGCCCGCAGCGCTCAGGCCGATCAGGCACACCGCGAGGTCGTCGCGCGGATGTCCGCGCCTGCGGTGGAAGTTCGTCAGCGTCCAGGTGATCAGCCAGGCAGGCTGATGCCAACCCTGTTCCATGGCAACGGTCTGCGCGCCGCGCAGGCCCCAGTACTCTGTGTCGAACCAGTTCGTCGCGGACGTGGTGTTCACCAGCGGCTCCGGCGCGGCGCCGGGCGACGGTTCGCCGATGTCGATCCGCTCCCGGTTCGGCGTGGTCAGCCGATCCCCGGCCAGCGCCGTGTAGGTGTAGAAGTTCACCAGCCGGCCCAACGCTTCCGAACGATCCTTTTCGGACAGTTGCTCGGCCTGTTCACCCGCGTAGAGCCGGATCAGGTCGTGCATCCGGTAGCGGCCCGGCAGCGGCTGCTGGAGCAGTGAGACCCGCTCCAGCTGGCGGAGCACGGTGCGCAGCTGGTTGGGCCGGAGCCCGGTCAGGCTGGCCGCGGCCGGCAGGCTGATGTCCGGCCCGACCGCCAACCCGAGCAGCGCGAACACCCCGGCCTGCGCCGGGCTCAACGCCACGTGCGACCAGGACAGCACGGCCCGCACACCGCTGTCCGCGTCCTCGTCCAGCGCGCCCAGCCGGTTGGTCCGCTCGCGCAGCTCGGCGGCCAGCGTGGCCAGCGGAAACTCCGGGTGCTCCTGGGCCCGGCCGATCACGATGCTCAACGCCAGCGGCAGCCCCGCGCAGCAGGCCAGCAACTCGGCCACGGCGGCAGGCTCGGCTGCGACCCGCTCCGCACCGAGCCGCTGCGCCAGCAGCGAGCGCGCGTCCGCGTCGTCGAGCACGTCCAACGGCAGCGGCTGCGCGCCGTGCGTGTTCACCAGGCTGGTCAGCCGGTCCCTGCTGGTCACCAGCACCGTGCAGGACGCGCTGCCCGGCAGCAGCGGGCTGACCTGCTCGGCGTCCGCCGCGTTGTCCAGCACGATCAACATGCGCTTGTCCGCGACCAGGCTCCGGTACAGCCCGACCTGCGCGTCCAGGTCGACCGGGACCGCGCCCGCCTCAACGCCCAGCGCGGCCAGCAGAATCCGCACCGCCGATTCCGCGGTGCGCGGCTGTCCGGACGGGTCGAACCCGCGCAGGTTCACGAACAGCTGGCCGTCCGGGAAGCGGTGCGCGTGCTGGTGCGCCCAGTGCAGCGCCAACGACGTCTTGCCCATCCCGCCCGCCCCGCCGATCGCGGAGATCACCACGGTCCCGCCGGTCCCGCCGTTGTTCGCCGGGTGCGCGTCGACGGTCCTGGACAGCAGCGCGATCTCCGCGACGCGGCCGGCGAAGGTGCGCGGCGCGGCCGGCAACTGGCGCGGCGGGGGCAGTTCGGCGAGGTGAGCGGCGACCGAGCGGGCCGCGTCCGTCTCGGCCGCGCCGGCCGGACGCGGTGCGGCGAGCGTCGGATCGGCGGTGAGCATCTGCTGGTGCAGGGTGCGCAGCGGCTCGCTCGGCCGGATCCCCAGTTCATCGCCGAGTCGGGCCTGAGTGCGCTGATAGTGGGTGAGCGCGTCGGCCTGCCGGCCGCTGCGGTAGAGGGCGAGCATGAACTGGCCGGCCAGCCGCTCGTCCAGCGGCCGCTGCTCGGTCTGGCCGGCCAGCGTCGCCAGCAGTTCGGCATGCCGGCCCCTGGTCAGCGCCAGGTCGGTGTACTCCAGCTCGGCCGCCAGCCGGTCCTTGAGCAGCGTCGCCCTGATGCCGTGCAGCCACGGCGTGTCCAGGCCGGGCAGGGCCTCGCCGCGCCACAGGTCCAGCGCGCGCCTGATCAGCCGCGACGCCGCCTCCGGATCGGGATTGGCCCGCGCCAGCACCGTCAGCGTGCGGAAAAGATGCAGGTCGACGGCTTGTTCGTCGACTTCGAGCTGATAGCCGGCCGGTCGGCGCAGCAGCTGCACGTCCTCCGTGCCGGACAGGGCCTGGCGCAGCCTGGACAGGTACGTGTAGAGGGTGTTGCGGGCGCGCGGCGGCGGACTCTCGCCCCAGGCGCGTTCGATCAGCTCGTCGCCGGACACCGGGCGGTTCGCGTTGACCAGCAGCGCGACCAGGACACACTGCTGCTGCCGAGGACCAAGATCCACGAGCTGATCGTCGATGCTGGCCTCGACACTGCCCAGTATCCGGAACTGCACCGCCATGGCGGCTCCTTCTCAAGACCCCGATACCCGCTGCCGCCGCCCCAACCCTGCTCTTACCCCGATCGGGCTTGCGAAGCAAGCCGCCGGAAACGCACCAGGCCCGGCCGGCGAACCGGTCGGGCCTGGTGATGTGTCTGAAATGCGCAGGTCAGGAAGTGGCCGCCGGGGTCCAGTCCGCCCACGGAATCGACCAGTCGCCCATGAAGTCGGTCGTGGCCAGTTGCGGACCGCCCGAGTTGGTCACCTCGACCACATCACCCATGCCCATGTTGTTGAAGAACCACTGCGCGTCGGCCGCGTTGAGGTTGATGCAACCGTGCGAGACGTTGCTGTGTCCCTGCACACCGACGGTGGCCGGGTTCTCGTGCACGAACTCGCCACCGTTGGTGATCCGCTCCGCCCAGTACTCGGTCTCGTCGTAGGCAAGCGGGCTCGGTGGGCAGACGCCGTAGGTGCACGAGTTCATCTCGACGCTCGGCTTCTTGTCGAAGATCACGTGCGCGCCCAGCGAGGTCGGCGTCGAGTCCTTGCCCATGCTGATGCTCATGGTCTTGATCACCGCGCCGTTGTGCAGGATGTTCATCTGCTCGGTCGCGCCGTTGGCCTGGGCGATCAACGAGTCGTGCACCTTGTAGGTGACGTCCCGGTCCTCTTTGTCGTAGTTGCCGCCGCCCAGGTCCATGCCGTAGAGCTTGGTGACGACGTGGATGCTGGTGCCGGCCGTCCAGTATGCCTGCGGGCGGGCGTCCAGTTCGGTGCTGGACAGCCAGTGGAAGCCCACCGGCTGGCTCGGCGTCGTGGTGATCGTGATCGCCTTCTCGACGTCCGACTTGTTCGTCACCGCGTTGGTGAACTGGAACACGATCGGCATGCCGACCCCGACGCCGACGGTGGACACCGAAGCGGGCGCCGGGAACATGTTCGTGTTCGAGACCTTCGACGGGTTGATCGTGGTCAGCGTGGACTTCTGCTCGCTCGACGCACCCTGCGGGTTCGCGCCCGTCGCGTCCACGGAGTAGGACGCGCCGAAGCCCAGCGGCTCGTTCGACGTCCAACTGGTTTTGTCGGAGGAGAAGTCTCCGGTCACCGACGCGCCGGTCTTGGTGTTGGCCACGGCCACGTTCTTCAACGTGCCGTTGGTCGCCTTCACCACCACCGGGGTCCCCGGATTCATCTCGGGCGAACTCGCCGGTGTGATCGCGATGTTCACCGGTGGGGAGGTCGTCGTCGGCGCGGACTGCGACCCGGACCCGCCCGAGGACTTGCCGTTCGCGTTGTTACTGCCGGAGCTACACGCGGCGAGCATCACGCCGGCCGCCGCGATGGCGACCACGCCGATGACCGCCTTGCGGACGCGTGCACCCGTCAGGTGTCTGTGCGCTCTCGTGCCGTACTGCATGTGCTCCTCATCAGCTTCTCAGTCCAGCGCGCCCCGCTGCTGGTTCCGGCGCCTACGCCGACCCACCAAGCCCTACACAGTCCAAGACGCCCGTGGACCCGCAAAGGTTGTGCGCCCACGGCGGCGCTCCCACAGGGTGACACTGAGATCACACGGATGTCGGCTGGTCATCCGATGACCGAAAGGCCGCTGACCAATAACATCAGTGCTCATGAGTACCGCTATGGAATCGAGCTTGGACAGTCATCACGCGGCCGTGACGACGCTCCGAGCAGCGTACTCCGCGCTGCCGCCCGGTTCGCGGGTGAGGCTGGCCAAGCCGACGTCCAATTTGTTCCGTTTTCGGGAGCCGACCGGGGCCCCTGGCCTGGACGTGAGCCAGTTCGGTTCGGTGCTGAGAGTGGACCCGGACGCGGCCGTCGCCGACGTCGGCGGCATGACCACCTACGAGCACCTGGTTGCCGCGACCCTGCCGCACGGCCTCATGCCGACCGTGGTTCCGCAGCTCAAGACCATCACCCTCGGTGGCGCCGTGGCCGGCCTTGGCATCGAGGCGACCTCCTTCCGCAGCGGCCTGCCGCACGAGTCGCTGCTGGAGGCCGAGATCCTCACCGGCGACGGCCGGGTCGTGGTGGCCACCGCAGACGGCGAGCACGCCGACCTGTTCCGTGGCTTTCCCAATTCTTACGGCACGCTCGGTTACTCGTTGCGATTGCGTATCGAACTCGAACGGGTCCGGCCCTACGTCCGGTTGCGGCACGTCCGGTTCGGCGATGCGGTCGAATGCGCCGCGGCCATCGCCGAGATCTGTCGGGATGCCAGCTACCAGGGCGAGCCCGTCGACTTCATCGACGGAACGGTGTTCGCCGCCGACCCGACCGCGGGCCACCCGGACGCCCGGCCCTACCTGACGCTCGGTGACTACGTCACCGAGGCGCCCTACACCAGCGACTACACCGGAATGAAGGTTTTCTACCAGTCGATCCCGGACCGCGAGGTCGACTACCTGACCATCCACGACTACCTGTGGCGTTGGGACACCGACTGGTTCTGGTGCTCGCGCGCGTTCGGCGTACAGCAACCGCTGGTGCGCAAGTTCTGGCCCAAGCGCTACCTGCGCTCGGACGTCTACCGCAAACTCGTCGCCCTGGACCGTCGCTACAAGTTCACCGACCGGCTGCACCGCTCGCTGGACGCGCCCGCGCACGAACCGGTCATCCAGGACGTCGAGGTGCCGGTCGAGCGGCTGGCCGAGTTCCTGGACTTCTTCCACCGCGAGATCGGCATCAGCCCGGTGTGGCTCTGCCCACTCAAGCTCCGCTCGAACGAGCAGTGGCCGCTGTACCCGCTCGCGCCGGGCAGGCTGTACGTGAACGTCGGATTCTGGTCGACCGTGGCACTCAAGCCCGGCGACGAGAACGGCTACTACAACCGGCTGATCGAGGACAAGGTCACCGAGTTGGACGGGCACAAGTCGCTCTACTCCGACTCGTTCTACTCGCGGGCCGAGTTCGACCGGCTCTACAACGGTGCCGCCTACCAGGCGCTCAAGCAGGAGTACGACCCAGAAGGACGACTCCCCGACCTGTACGCGAAGTGCGTGCGCAACAGCTGAGAGGAGTAGGCCGTGCGATTGGCCGAAGTGTTCACCCGGGTTGTCGGGCCGGATATGCCGATCGAGTTCGTCGCCTACGACGGAAGCCGCTCCGGCCCGTCGGACGCGACCGTGCGGCTGGAGGTCAAGTCACCGGTCGCCTTGTCCCACCTGGCATCCGCGCCAGGTGAACTCGGCTTCGCCCGCGCGTACGTGAGCGGGTCGCTGGAAGTCGTCGGCGACATGCACACCGCGCTCACCATGCTGATGAACCTGCCGCTCGACGGCATCGCGAGCATCCCGGCGGACGTGCGCGGCAGCCTGATCCGCAAGTCGATCGGCGCGCGGCTGTGGTGGCCGGTCAAGCCGCCGCCGCAGGAGCACCGCCAGCACGGTAGGCGGCACTCCAAGCGACGTGACTCCGCGGCGATCTCGCACCACTACGACGTGTCCAACCGCTTCTACGAGTACGTGCTCGGCCCGTCCATGGCCTACACCTGCGCGGTCTACCCGAACGAGCACGCGAGCCTGGAAGAGGCCCAGTACACCAAGTTCGACCTGGTGGCGCGCAAGATCGGGCTGCGGCCCGGGATGCGCCTGCTGGACATCGGCTGCGGCTGGGGCGGCATGGTCATGCACGCCGCCCAGCACTACGGCGTCAAGGCTCTCGGTGTGACGCTCTCCAAGCAGCAGGCCGAATGGGCGCAGAAGGCCATTGTCGAACGCGGCCTGTCCGACCTCGCCGAGGTGCGGCACTCCGACTACCGCGACGTGGCCGAGGGCGACTTCGACGCGCTGAGTTCCATCGGCCTCACCGAGCACATCGGCGAGGCGAACCTGCCCGGCTACTTCCAGTTCATCTACGACAAGCTCAAGCCGGGCGCGCGCGTGCTCAACCACTGCATCACCAGGGCCAACAACCTCCTGGAAGCCAAGGTGAGTGGGTTCATCAACCGGTACGTGTTCCCGGACGGCGAACTCGAAGGCCCAGGCAAGCTCATGTCGATCATGACCGACACCGGCTTCGAGGTGCGGCACGAGGAGAACCTGCGCGAGCACTACGCGATGACGCTGCGCGAATGGTGCCGCAACCTCGACGACAACTGGAAAGCGGCCGTCGCCGAGGTCGGCGCCGGCACCGCGCGGGTCTGGCGGCTCTACATGGCCGCGTCGCGGGTCGGCTTCGACCGCAACCAGATCCAGTTGCACCAGATGCTCGCGGTCAAGCTCGACGGCGTCCGCTCGCACATGTCGCTGCGCCCCGACTGGGAGCCGGCGGCCGAACCCGCCATCTAGCAGCGATTCGGCTACGTGACGTCCTTCGGCGCGTCCGTCGCGTGCAACCGGGACAACATCCGGTTGTACGCGGCGAGCGCGGCGTCGTCATCGTCGATGGACCGCTCGTCGTCCGGGTCCACCGTGTCCACACCCTGACTGGCCAGCGCGGAGCGGCGCGCCGCCTCCAGCCACTTGCCGGTGTCGTTCTGCCGCTCGGTGTCGGCCATCCACTGCGAGATGACCACGACGATGATCACGAACATCAACCCGTCGCCGGCCACCCACATGATCCCGCCGCCGGTGTGGATGTCGTCGAGCAGACCGGGGCCCCAGGTGCGGTGCTGCGCGGCGTAGGCCGGGAACAGCTCGTGCGAGCTGAGCATCAGCACGACGCCCACCACGGTGTCCGCCATCATGCCCAGGAACAGCATGAACAGCCGCAGCGGATAGGACAGCGTGCGGCGCAGCGGCTCGTGGCCGAGCAGCGGCAGCAGGTAGAGGTAGCCGCTGACCAGGTAGAGCACGATCTCCAGGTCGTGCAGGCGCATGTCGGTCAGCATCGACTGGATGAACCCGGTCAGGTGGGTGCCGACCAGCACGGCCGCGTAGCCGGCGATGCCGAGCAGCGGGAAGGTCAACACCGCCGCCGTCCGCCCGTCCAGCAAGGCCCGGCTGTGCCGCGCGACCCGGTCGGTGCCCTCCTGCAACAGCCGCAGCGGTTGGCCCAGGATGAACAGCACCGGTACCACCATGATCAGCAGCAGGTGCTCGCACATGTGCAGCCAGAACAGCTCGTGCCCGTACACGTCGATGCCGCTGGAAATGGTCACCACGGCCACCGCGAGCGAGCCGAGGAACGCGGCCGTGCGGCCGATCGGCCAGCGCTCGGCGTCCGCGGGCCTGCGCAGGTACGCGCGGCTGAGGTAGAGCACCGCGAGCAGCACCACGATCACGTCCGTGACCGGCGCGGCTTCCCAGGTGGTCAGCAGCCGGGCGACGGTCAGCGGCGGCAGCGTGCCCGACATGTCCATGATCGCGATCCCATCTGAAAAATGCCTCCTCAGCACGGTACGCGACCGCCATGTGGGTGTGGCCGACCCCTCGGTGACTCGGCTTGCCTTGCCGGTTGGTCACCAACGACGATGCACAGATGCTCCCGACCCCGGCCAACCTCGCCAAAGCCGCGTCGAACGTCGCCACCAAGGTCTTCGGCGACGGACTGGCCGACCTGCGGCCGATGCCCCGCGTCCTGATCGACCAGGGCCCCAGCCGCTCGGTCTACCGGCTGTCCGGCCCGGACGCCGAAGGTCCGCCGGTGCTGCTCGTCCCGCCGCTGGCCGCGCCCGCGCTGTGCTTCGACCTGCGCCGCGGTTGCAGCCTGGCCGAGCATCTGGTTCGCGAGGGCCGTCGCGTCTACCTGGTCGACTACGGCACCATCGCCTTCGCCGACCGCGGCCTGGGCATCGAGCACTGGGTCGAGTACGTGATCCCGCAGGCCGTGCGAGCGGTCAGCGCCGACACCGGCGGAGCCGACGTCAACCTGGTCGCCTGGTGCCTCGGCGGCATCTTCTCCCTGCTCACCACCGCCGACTCGCCCGACCTCCCGGTCGCATCCATCGCCGCGGTCGCCACCCCGATCGACTTCACCGCCATCCCCCTGGTCGCGCCGCTGCGCCCGTTGACCGACCTCACCGGCGGCTGGATCCTCAGCGGCCCCGCGTGGCTGCTCGGCGGCGTGCCCAGCCCGATCGTCAAATGGGTCTACCAGTTCTCCGGCTTCGACAAGTACGTCACCAAACCGGTCGCCATACTGTCGCATTTGGACGATCGCGAGTTCCTGGCCCAGATCGAGGCCGTCGACCGCTTCATGGACCGGATGATCGCCTACCCCGGCCGCACCTTCGGCCAGATCTACCACCGCTTCTTCCGCGCCAACGATCTCGCCAACGGCACCGTGAGCATCGACGACCGCCAGATCTCCCTGTCCGACGTCGGCGTCCCGGTCCTCGTCATCGCCGGCCTCGGCGACGGCATCGCCCCCAAGCGCTCCGTCCACCGCCTGGTCGAAGTCCTCGACGGCGCCCCCGACGTCCGCTACGCCGAATTCCCCGGCGGCCACCTCGGCGTCCTCACCGGCCGCCGCGCCCGCGGCACCACCTGGCCAGAGATCAGCAACTTCCTCGACGAACAAGCCAAAACCGCAACCTGAGCAGGCACAAAAAGACCCGGCCCCTCGCGAACGAGAGAACCGGGTGGTATGTGCACAAGTGTACACGGGACTCGCATCACCAGCCAATCGGCTTCGCGTGCGAGCCCGCCGGGTCAGGCAATTGGTGGTTGCGGAGGTCGGCTGCCCTCAGCCGTCGCCACCAGTGACGCCCCGCTCCCGTGTTCGGATCACCCCTGAGATCGGTCGCTGTCGGATGCGTGCTCGGGTTGATCGTGGCCACCGGTACTCGCTGCCTGGCTTGTTCCAGTGGAAATCGAAGGTCGCTGTCGTTGGAGAAGACCATGGCGGCGTTGATTCGATCGGTCAGGACGTCGATGAGCAGGTGGCTGACCACGTTGACGTCCGAGCCCTTTTCCTCGAACGTCGACACCGTCGCCAGAAGTTCGGTCTGACCGGCCGGCCCCACGACCTCGTCGACCGGTAGCCAGGCCGGCAGGTGCGCGGTGCCCGGCGAACTCACTCGCCGCGGTGGCCTGCCAGCCATGTCGACGATGACACCCTTCTTCACTCTTGGCACGTACTTGCCGTCGGTCACCGAGACGATGCCGTGCCGACACTTGAGGGCGTTGATGTAGGTGTGTTGATCGGAAAGAGAGCTTGGATCGCCTTCGCGATCTCGTAGTGCCGTGCAGTAGGCCACGGTCGTGATCTTGGGGTCGGGCCACATCCTGGGATCGATCAAGTCCGTTGCCAGGCCGACGATGTCCAACCAGCGCCAACCAGGCGTGCCGCGACCGCAGAGTGCTCGGCCGCCGTAGTAGACATTGAACGCATCGACATAAACACCGACTCGCGTACCAGTGGGCCGCGTGGTCCTGCTCATCGTCCGACTCTAGCGATCATCACTTTGCCCCCTTCGGTTCGGTTGCCCGAAATGACCTTCGATGTCGCCCGGAAAGGTGAAACGAACGGAGGTCGTCGGGCTTTCGGCGGGCGGTTCACCGTGGGGCAACGCGGCTTGGAGATACTGGTGCCCGAATTCCGGGTTTCGGGGGAAGGGTGCGGGTCGTGGACGGTACCGGTGAGCGACGGTGGTGGCGGAGCATGTCGCGCCGCCGCTTCCTCACCGCGACCGGAATCGGCGCGGCCGGGGTGGTGTCGCTCGGGTCGGTGATGCTGACCGCGAACACCGATGTCAGTTCGCCGCCGCCGACCGATCAGTGGCTGTTCGGGCCCTATGAGGACGGCTGCACGGATCCGAGTTTCGACGACGCGGACATGCAGTCGGTCACCGTGCCGCACTGCGCGGCGCCGCTGTCGTGGCAGGGGTGGGATCCGAACAGTTGGCAGTCGCTGTGGGTGTACCGGCAGCACTTCAACGCCTCCGCGGACCTGCACGCGGCGCGCTCGTTCATTCGGCTGGACGGGGTGCTCAGCGCGGCCAAGGTGTATCTCAACGGGCGCCAGGTCGGCGAGCACAGCGGCGGCTATCTGCCGTTGACCTGCGAACTCACCGGCAATCTGAGCCGGACCGGCAACATCATCGCGGTGGTGGTGGACGGGCGGTGGATGCAGGACGTGCCGCCGGACCTGCCTGACTTCGCCAAGCCGAGCGCGATCGACTTCTACCAGCCCGCGGGCCTCTACCGGCCGGTCACCGTGTATCCGGAACCGAAGACGTACCTCAACGACGTGTTCGCGAGCCCGCAGGACGTGCTGACGCCGGACCGCAGTTGCGTGGTGCGCTGCGTCCTCGATTCGAACACGAAGGTGACCGGGACGGTCAGCCTGGTCGCCGAGCTGTTCCAGGGCACGGACCAGATCGCGAGCGCCTCGACCGAGTTCGACAACCTGGCGCGCGGCGAGCGGGTCGAGACGCTCACGCTCACCGGCCTGTCCGACGTTCTGCTGTGGGACGTCGATGATCCCGCGCTGTGCCAGGTTCAGGTGACGCTGCGCATCGCCGGCAAGCAGGTCGACCAGAAGATGGTGCGGATCGGTTTCCGCGACGCGCGGTTCAGCGTCGACGGGTTCTTCCTCAACGGCCGCAGGCTCAAGCTGTTCGGCCTCAACCGGCACCAGTGGTTTCCGTTCGTCGGTGGCGCCATGCCGGAGCGGGTGCAGCGCCGCGACGCGGAGATCCTCAAGAACGACCTGAACTGCAACATGGTGCGCTGCTCGCACTATCCGCAGTCGACCGCGTTCCTGGACGCCTGCGACGAACTGGGCATCATGGTCTGGGAGGAGATCCCCGGCTGGGGTCATGTCGGCGACAGTCCCTGGCAGCAGAGGGTGTTGCAGGACGTGCACGACATGGTGGTGCGCGACCGCAACCGGCCCTCGGTGATCGTCTGGGGAACCCGGGTCAACGAGACACTCGGCCCGGTGGTGCTCTACGACCGCACCGACCAGATCGCCCAGCAGCTCGACCCGTCCCGGCCGACGAGCGGCGCGGTCGACGGCAACCTGGGCTACGACTCGCCGCTCTACCCGGGCAACGTGGACAGCCCGTTCGCGTTCAACGACTACAGTAAGCCGAAGACGCCCGAGCAGCCTGCGCTGCGTCCGCCCCGCGCGGACACGCCCTACCTGGTCACCGAGGCGATCGGCGCGCTGGTCGGCGCGCCGACCTATCGGCGCACCGACACCGTGACCGTGCAGGCCGAGCAGGCGCGGCTGCACGCCACCGTGCACGACGCGGCCGCCTCGGACGATCGGTACTGCGGCCTGCTGGCCTGGTCCGCGTTCGACTACCCGTCGGGCTCGTGGCATTCGGTCAACGGCGTGAAGTATCCGGGCGTGGTGGATTTCTTCCGCATTCCCAAGCTGGGCGCCGCGTTCTACCAGTCGCAGGTCGATCCGAGCGTGCGCACGGTCATCCAGCCGGGCTTCTACTGGGACGTCGGCCCCGGCTCACCGGCCAACGGGCCCGGCCGCGACGCGGTGATCTGGTCCAACTGCGACAAGCTGGTCGTCTACCTGGACGGCCGGAAGATCGCGACCGCGATGCCGCAACGCGCGCTGTTCCCGCACCTGACGTATCCGCCGTTCGTGGTGGACCTGCTCCTGCCCGGCGGCACCCACCCGGACCTGCGCATCGACGGCTACCTCGGCAACGACGTCGCGTTCACCCGACAGTTCAGCGCCGACCCCGCGTTCGACTCGCTGTACTTCCAGGCCGATGACACCGAGATCCTGGCGGACGGCCAGGACATGACGCGCATCGTCGTCTCCGCGCAGGACCGCTACGGTGCGCCCCGGCCCTACGTGAGCGACCCGGTCACGTTCACCGTCAACGGACCGGGCGTGCTGGTCGGCGACAACCCGCTCGACTTCAAGGCGGCGGGCGGCGCGGCCGCGGTATGGGTGCGGTCGGTGCAGGGGCAGACGGGCACGATCAGCGTGTCCGCCGCGCACCCGCTGCTCGGTCAGGCGTCGGCCACGATCAGCAGCGCGAGCGTTTAGTCGGTCGCGATCGAGATGTACTTGGTGTCCAGGTACTCGTCGATGCCGATCCGGCCGCCT
This sequence comes from Pseudonocardiaceae bacterium, assembly GCA_035948315.1. Classification (GTDB taxonomy): domain Bacteria; phylum Actinomycetota; class Actinomycetes; order Mycobacteriales; family Pseudonocardiaceae; genus CAJCJE01. Next base: position 68,353 of record DASZJG010000057.1, read on the forward strand.
TCGCGGCCGATGCCGGACTGCTTCACGCCGCCGAACGGTGCCGCCGGGTTGGACACGACGCCCTGGTTCAGGCCGATCATGCCCGACTCCAGCCGCTCGCTGACCCGCAGCGCGCGGTTGAGGTCCTTGGTGAACACGTAGCTGACCAGGCCGTACTCGGTGTCGTTGGCCATCCGCACGGCCTCGTCCTCGGTGTCGAACACGGCGATCGGCGCGACCGGGCCGAAGATCTCCTCCACCCGGATCTCCGCGTCCGAGGGCACGTCGGTGAGCACGGTCGGCTCGAAGAAGTGGCCGTCGCCCTCGATCGCGGACCCGCCGAGCAGCACTCGGGCGCCACGTCGGTTGGCGTCCGCGACCAGGCCGGACACCTTGGCGATCGCCTTGTCGTCGATGAGGGGCCCGATCGAGACGCCGTCCTCGGTGCCTCGGCCGACGCGCAGTCCGGACATCCGCTCGACGAGCTTGGCGCTGAACGCCTCGGCGACCTCGCGCTGGACGTAGAAGCGGTTGGCCGCTGTGCAGGCTTCGCCGCCGTTGCGGAGTTTGGCCTGCATGGCGCCTTCGACGGCGGCGTCGAGGTCGGCGTCGGCGAAGATCAGGAACGGGGCGTTGCCGCCGAGTTCCATCGACACCCGCAGCACCTTCTCCGCGCTCTGCTCGATCAGCTTGCGGCCGACGGCGGTCGAGCCGGTGAAGGAGAGCTTGCGGGCGCGACCGTCGCGGATCAGCGGCTCCATCACCGCGCCCGCGGTGGCGGTCGGGATGACGTTCAGGACGCCGGCCGGCAGGCCGGCCTCGGTGAGGATGTCGGCGAGGGCCAACATGGACAGTGGGGTCTGCTCGGCGGGCTTGATGACCATGGTGCAGCCGGCGGCGATGGCCGGGCCGATCTTGCGGGTGCCCATGGCCATGGGGAAGTTCCACGGGGTGATCAGCAGGCAGGGGCCGACCGGCTGGCGGGTGAGCAGGAAGCGGCCTTTGCCGTTGGGAGCGATGGCGTAGCCGCCGTCGATGCGGACGGCTTCCTCGGCGAACCAGCGGAAGAATTCGGCGGCGTAGGTGATCTCGCCCTTGGATTCGGCGACGGGCTTGCCCATTTCCAGGGTCATGAGCAGGGCGAGGTCGTCGATGCGTTCGTGCAGCAGTTCGTAGGCGCGGCGCAGGATTTCGCCGCGTTCGCGGGGTGGGTAGGCGGCCCAGTCGGGTTGGGCGGCGACGGCGGCGTCGAGCGCGGCCTTGCCGTCGGCGGGCGTCGCGTTCGCCACCTCGGCGAGGATCACGCCGGTCGCCGGGTCGTCGACCTTGAAGGTGCCGGCGTCACTGGCCTGCTGCCACTTGCCCGCGATGAAGAGGTCTTTGTGGACCTGTGCGACAACCGCGGTTTCCCGTTGTGCGCTCACGCTTGCACCCTCCGAGTTCTGTTGTGCGGCCACCACCACCATGCTATGCATGGTGAACGGACATCGGCACGTCAGGAGTACCGCTATGGCCCATCTCTCACCGCTGCTCAAGCAGGCCACCCCGGTGCTCGTCGAGCGTGGTGAGGGCGTGCACGTCTTCGACGAAGCCGGCCGCAGATATCTCGATTTCACCGCCGGCATTGGCGTGACGAGCACCGGCCACTGTCACCCGCGCGTGGTCGCCGCGGCGCAGGAACAGGTCGGCAAGCTCATCCACGGCCAGTACACGACCGTGATGCACCGGCCGCTGCTCGATTTGTCGGAGCGGCTCGGCGATGTGCTGCCGAGCGGCATCGACTCGGTCTTCTTCGTCAACTCCGGCAGCGAAGCCGTCGAGGCCGCACTGCGATTGGCGCGACAGGCCACCGGTCGGCCGAACATCGTGGTGTTCCAGGGCGGATTCCACGGCCGCACCATGGCCGCGGCGTCGCTGACCACCTCGGGCACCAAGATCCGCACCGGCTTCGCGCCGCTCATGGGCGGCGTGCAGGTCGCGCCGTTCCCGTACGCCTACCGCTACGGCTGGGACGAGCGGACCGCGACCGACTTCGCGCTGCGCGAACTGGACTACCTGTTCGCGACCGTCTCCGCGCCCGAGGACACCGCGGCGCTGCTCATCGAACCGGTGCTCGGCGAGGGCGGGTATGTGCCCGCGCCGCCCGGTTTCCTCGAAGGACTGCGGGAACGGGCGGACGCGCACGGCATCCTGTTGATCATCGACGAGGTGCAGACCGGCTACGGCCGGACCGGCCGGTTCTGGGGCCACGAACACTTCGGCGTCCAGCCGGACGTGCTGATCACCGCCAAGGGACTGGCCAGCGGCTTCCCGCTGTCCGGCATCGCCGCGTCCACCGAGTTGATGGAGCGCGCCCGGCCCGGTTCGCAGGGCGGGACCTACGGCGGCAACGCGGTCGCGTGCGCGGCGGCCATCGCCACGCTGGACGTGATCCGCGACGAGGGCCTGGTGGACAACGCGGCCAAGCAGGGCGAGCGGTTGCTCGACGGCGCTCGCGCGGCCGCGAAGGACCATCCGGCAATCGGCGACGTGCGCGGCATCGGCCTGATGATCGCCTCCGAGTTCACCACGGCCGACGGCAAACCCGACGGCGCGACCGCGGCCAGGGTGCAGCAGGCCGCCGCCGAACGCGGACTGCTGCTGTTGACCTGTGGCCCGTACGGCAACACGGTGCGGATGATCCCGGCGCTGATCGTCGACTCGGCCCAGATCGACGAGGGCCTGCGGCTGTGGAGAGAGGCTCTTACGGCAGCTTCCGGAGCGTGAGCGGCAGCACACTGTCCGGCCTTGCCGGTGCGCTGGCCCCGTGATTGAGTTCGATGACCCCTTACTGACGGGTACGTCGACGCGGAGGTGGGCGGACACAGTGGCTGACGAGCAACGGCGCTCGACGACGCAAGCCGTATTGACCCGCGAGGTCGACGGCCCGCTCACGGTCGAACAGATCCGGCTCAACGCGCCCGGCCCCGGCGAGGTGCGGGTGCGCATCGAGGCGGCCAGCCTCTGCCACTCCGACCTCTCCCTGGCGACCGGGGTGATGAACCAGGTGCGCCCGGCCGTGCTCGGCCACGAGGCGTCCGGCGTGATCACCGAACTCGGCCCCGAGGTCGCCAGCCTCCGCCTCGGCGATCCGGTGCTGCTGCTGTGGAATCCGCCGTGCCGCGAATGCTGGTTCTGTCTTAACGACGAGGCGCATCTGTGCGAGCACGCGTCCGACCGCGGCCAGCGCCCCTACGCCGTCGACGAGTCCGGCACGGAGGTCTACCCGGGCCTGTCGACCGCCGCGTTCGCGCAGGAAACCGTGGTCGCGGCGAACGCCTGCTACCTGCTGCCGGAGGACATTCCGCTGGCCGAGGCCGCGTTGCTCGGCTGCGCGGTGACCACCGGCGTCGGCGCGGTGCGCACCACGGCCGGCGTGCGGGAGGGCGAGTCGGTCGTGGTGATCGGCCTCGGCGGCGTCGGCCTGTCCGCGGTGCAGGGCGCGCGGATCGCGGGCGCCAACCCGATCATCGCCGTGGACCGCGTACCCGAGAAGCTTGAACTGGCGCGGCGTTTCGGCGCAACGGCCGCGCTGGCGGCCGGGCCGGACGTGCGCAAGCAGGTTCGCGACCTCACCGAGGGACGCGGGGCCGACCACGTCTTCGACTGTGTCGGCCTGGGCGCCACCATCAAGGACGGCTGGAAGATGACGCGCAGAGGCGGCGCGGTCACCATCGTCGGCATCGGCGGCAAAACCGAGGTCGTCGACTTCTCCTCGCTCGAACTGTTCTTCTTCGCGCGGCGAGTCATCCCGTGCGTCAACGGATCGCTCGACGCGGTGCGCGACCTGCCCGCGTACTTCGACCAGATCCGGGACGGCTCGCTGGACCTGAAGTCGTTGGTGAGCAGGGAAACCGACCTCGACGGCGTCGCCGAGGGTTTCCGTGATCTCGCCGAGGGCACGGTCGCGCGCGTGCTGGTCCGCCCCAATCGCTGAACACCGAGAATCTGCTGGAGGAATCGTGACCGACCGGGTAGCGATCGTGACCGGGGCCGCTCGCGGCATCGGCGCGGCCACGGCCAAACGACTCGCCCACGACGGTTTCGCCGTCGCCGTGCTCGACCTCGACGAGGAGGCGGCGGCCAAGACCGCGGCCGAGATCACCGCGGACGGCAGGCGGGCCATTGCCGTCGCTGCCGATGTGGCCGACGCGGCAGCGGTGTCCGCCGCGGTCGCCCGGGTCGCCGACGAACTCGGCAACCCGACGGTGCTGATCAACAATGCCGGCGTCACCCGGGACAACCTGCTGTTCAAGATGACCGAGAACGACTGGGACACCGTGCTGAACGTGCACCTGCGCGGCGCGTTCCTGATGTCCCGGGCCGTGCAGGCGTACATGACCGAGGCCAAGTGGGGCCGGATCGTGAACCTCTCGTCCACGTCCGCGCTGGGCAACCGGGGCCAGACGAACTACTCGGCGGCCAAGGCCGGCATGCAGGGCTTCACCAAGACCCTGGCCATCGAGCTGGGCAAGTTCAATGTCACGGCGAACGCGATCGCGCCCGGTTTCATCGTCACCGAGATGACCAAGGCGACCGCGGACCGGCTCAAGATCTCCTTCGAGGACATGCAGACCGCGGCAGCGTCGCAGATCCCGGTGGGCCGGGTCGGCAAGCCGGAGGACATCGCGCACACGGTGTCGTTCCTGGTCAGCGAGGGTGCGTCGTTCGTGTCCGGCCAGGTCATCTACGTCGCGGGCGGGCCGAAGGACTGACAGCGGGCTCAGCGCCGCTTGGACAGCCTGCCGACGAGGAATCCGATGATCAGCCCGATCACCAGGCCGAAGAAGAAGATCACCAGGATGAGCACCACGATCCCGGAGCCGATGGCGCCCAGAAAACTGCGCGCGGCAGCCTCGTGCGCGATCGCTGCGACTGTGGTGATGGATTGCCCCGTGAACACGGGTCGAGTATGCCCGGGAAGTGCAGGAGACCGGATCCGGCCGACGTTATTTCTATCGGCAGGCATCCGGTTGGGCTGATTAGTCCGATCGGGTGATACAGATCTGGCTGGTTCCGTAAGCCACCGAGACCGGTTCGGCCGCAGGTCAGCGACCTACGGCCGAACCAGGTTGGCTCAGACCAATGGCGGGACGACGGCCTCGATCAGATGTGGGCCGGGCTCGGCCAGCGCGGTGGCGAGCAGCGTCGCCAGCTCCTCCGCGGTGGTCGCCCGGCTGGCCGGCACGCCCATGCCGTTGGCCAGCGAGACGAAGTCCAGGTTCGGCCGGGACAGGTCGAGCAGGTCGGCCGCGCGGGGGCCGGTCGCGGTGGCGCCGACGCGCTGCAACTCCATCCGCAGGATCGCGTAGGCGCTGTTGGCCAGCACGACCGTGGTGATGTTCAGGTTCTCCCGCGCGTGCGTCCACAGCGCGGACAACGTGTACATGGCGCTGCCGTCCGCTTCCAGGCAGATCACCGGCCGGTCCGGGCAGGCGATGGCCGCGCCGGTCGCGACCGGCAGGCCGTAGCCGATCGCGCCACCGGTCAGGGTGAGCACGTCGTGCGCGGGCGCACCTGCCGTCGCGGCCGGGAGCAGCACACCGGAGGTGTTGGCCTCGTCGGCGATGATCGCGTCCTCGGGCAGCAGCGCGCCGATCACGTCGACCCAGTTCTGCGCGGTCAGCGTGCCACTGGGCAGTTCCGGCCGGTGCGCGGATTCGAGCACCGGCTCGGTGTCCTCGGCGACCAGGGCGGCAACGGCCTCCAGCGCGGCGGCCGCGTCGTCGGTGGTGTCGTTGGCGAGCACGTGCACCTGGCAGCCCTCGGGCACCAGGTCGCTGGCCTTGCCCGGGTAGGCGAAGAACGACACCGGCGACCGGGCGCCGGCCAGGATCAGGTGCTTGACGTCGGTCAACTGGTAGGCGACCTGCTCGGCCAGGTAACCGAGCCGCTCGACGTTGGGCAGGCCGGCGCCGCGCCGGATGCGCGCCGGGAACGTCTCGGCCAACACCTTCGCGCCGGTCGCCGCGCCGATCCGGCTGGCCGCGCGCAGGCCGGCCTCGTGCGCGGTGGCCTGGCCGCCGATCAGCACCACGGTCGACTCGCCGGAGCCGAGCAGCTTGGCCACGTCCGCGCAGACCGAGTCGGCGACCGCGTCGCGCGGCGTCGGCGCGACCGGCTCGGCCGGCTCGCCGCCGCGGGACCAGGACGCGTCCGCGGGCAGGATCAGCGTGGCGATCCGGCCGGGCGCACTGGACGCGGCGGCAACGGCCTCGGCCGCGTCCGTGGCGACCTCGGCCACGGTTTCGCTGCGCCGCACCCAGCCGGACACCGTGCCGGCCAGCGCGTCGATGTCGGATTCCAGCGGGGCGTCGTACTTCTTGTGGTACGTCGCGTGATCGCCGACCACGTTCACGATCGGCGTGTGCGCGCGCCGCGCGTTGTGCAGGTTGGCCAGGCCGTTGCCCAGGCCGGGCCCGAGGTGTAGCAGGGTGGCCGCGGGCTTGCCGGCCATCCGTGCGTAGCCGTCGGCCGCGCCGGTGACCACGCCCTCGAACAGGGCGAGCACGCCGCGCATGGCCGGCACCGAGTCCAGGGCCGCGACGAAGTGCATTTCCGATGTGCCCGGATTGGCGAAGCAGACCTCGACGCCCGCGTCGACCAACGTGTTGATCAGGGCCTGCGCGCCGTTGTACGCACTGGCTTCGGTGTTTTCCGTCATCGCCTTCTCGGTTTCAGTCGAACAGAACGCCGGGGTTGAGAATGCCGGCCGGGTCGAACGCGGTCTTGATCCGGCGCATCAGCTCGATTTTCGCCGGATCCTCCAGCGCCAGGAAGTGCGGCTTCTTCTCCCGGCCGATGCCGTGCTCGCCGGAGATCGCGCCGCCCAGCGACATGCCGAGTTCGAACATGCCGTGCGTCAGTTCCGCGCGGACGTCCTGGTCCGCCTGGAACACCGCGAGGTGCACGTTGCCGTCGCCGGCGTGGCCGCAGCCCGCGACGCCGGAACCGGAGCCGATCTTCTCGACCAGCGCGCGCACGCCGGCGAAGAACTCCGGCATGGCCTGGCGCGGCACCACGATGTCCACGATCTCGTGCGCGCCAGCGGCCTTCGCCGTCCAGAACGCGTGTTCGCGGGCCTCGATGAGCCTGTGCGCCGGGTTGCCGTCGAGCACGTAGATGTCGATGGCGCCAAGTTCGCCGAGCAGCTCGCCGACCTTCTCGACGTCTTCGTCCACTCGCGACGATTCGGCGTTCTCCAGCTGCACGACCAGGTAAGCCTGCGTCTTGTCCCGCACCGCGTCCGGAATGCCGAGCGAGAGCTTGGCCGTGTAGGTGATCGCGGCCATGGTCAGCGCGTCGATGTATTCCAGAATGGACGGTGCGACACCGCTGGCGATGATGCGCGGCACCGCCTTGATCACCGCGTCCAGATCGCCGAAGGGCGCGAGCACGGTCCGCTCGGCGGCCAGTTTCGGCTGGAGCTTGACGATCGCCTCGGTGACCAGCGCGAGCGTGCCCTCCGAGCCGATGATCAGCTGCGTCAGGTCGTAACCGGAGCTGACCTTGGCGATCCGGCCGCCGCTGCTGATCACCTCGCCGGTGCCGAGCACCGCGCGCAGGCCGAGGACGTTGTTGCGCGTCACGCCGTAGCGCACCGCGCGCATGCCGCCCGCGTTGGTGGCGATCGTGCCGCCCAGGCTGGCGCTGAGTTCGCCGGGGGAGACCGGGTAGGTCAGTCCGGCCGCGCGCGCCTTTTCGTCCAATTCGGACAGTGTGACGCCGGGCTGGACGACGGCGACCTGGTTGCCGGCGTCGATCTCCAGCACCGCGTTCATCCGCTCGAAGGAGACCACGATGCCCTCGGCGCTCGGCCGGCACGCGCCGCACATGCCGCTGCCCGAACCGCGCGCGGTCACCGCGACGCCCTGCGCGGCGGCGACCCGGACGATCCCGGCGACCTCCTCGGTGCTGCCCGGCCGCACCACGTACGCGGGCCGTACCGCCTCGGTGGCCAGCGCCTCGTCGTGTCCGTAGTCCTCGGCCGCATCGGCGCCGATCAGCGCGTTGGCCGCGCCGACGATCTCGGCCAGTTCGCCGATGATGTTCCCGACCCCGGACACGGGCACCTCCAGCAAAACGAGTGATCGACGGCACTTCAGACCTTACCCATACCGGCCGGTAGGTAGCTACCGCCCAGTAGCCGGCCGGGCGCTATGTGCCATCTGGACGATTCGTCACCCGTGTGCCGCTCGCGGCTGCTGGCGCCGCCTCGGACGCGATTTTACGGCCCGGTAAATTGGCTTGGGCGAGGAGGTAAGCCGAGTCGGCATTCTGACCGGTATATCCGGCAAAACGTAGACTTGGTGAACACGGGCCGCCGGGAACGCCGGGCGAGTGGCGAAGCAGGGAGATGGCAGTGCGCGTTTCCGCGCGAACGAAGGTGTTGATCGGCCTTGTGCTGATCGCGGTGAACCTGTTCGTGCTGTGGCGCTTCGCCAGGTCCCCGATCAACGTCTACGGCCCACCCAGCTTCGGCGGTTACCGCCTCGACCTGGACGTCTACCGGATCGGCTCGACCATCTGGCGGCACGGCGGGTCGCTGTACGGCGCGCTGCCGAACACCACCGGCGGCATCAACCTGCCCTTCACCTACCCGCCCGCCGCCGCGATCATCTTCTCGCCGCTGAGCCTGATCCCGTTCGCCGCGGCCAGTGTGTTGATCACCGTGGCGACCGTGGTGTCCCTGCTGGTCGTGCTCTACCTGACGGTGCGCTCGCTGGGCCTCAAGGTCGCCGGCGTGGACCGGTGGCTGCTGCTCGCCGCGCTGCTCCCGATCTCCCTGCTGATCGAGCCGATCCGCCAGACGCTGGGCTTCGGCCAGGTCAACGTGCTGCTCATGGTGCTGGTCGCGCTGGACTGTCTGACCACCACCAAACGCTGGCCGCGCGGGGTGCTGATCGGTCTGGCCGCCGCGGTGAAACTCACTCCCGCCGCGTTCATCCTGTTCTTCGTCGTGCGCAAGGATTGGCGCGGCGCCCTCTACACGATTGTAGGATTCGTCCTCGCGACCGCGATCGGATTTGTTTTCGACGCGCACGATTCCGTCCTCTACTGGACGAAACTCGTATTCAATTCCGGCCGGATCGGCGGAATCGACTATGCCGGCAACCAGTCCCTGCTCGCGGTGATCACCCGGTTCGAGGTGCCGTCCTCGCTGACCACCGTGGTCTGGGGCCTGCTGGTCCTCGCGACCCTGGTCATCGCCGCGATCGGCATGCGCCGCGCGTTCAACGAGAAGCAGGTGGCGCTCGCGCTGGGCATCAACGCGGTCGCCGAACTGCTCTGCTCGCCGATCTCCTGGTCGCACCACTGGGTCTGGGCCGCGCCGCTGCTGCTCACGCTGGGCGTGCTCGCCTGGCGCACCAGGGCCTGGCCGGCCATCACGCTCACCCTCCTCGGCGCGCTGCTGATCTACCTCGGTCCGCAGTGGTGGTTCCCGAACACCCTGGATCGCGAGCTGCACTGGGCGTTGTGGCAGAAGATCGTCGGCAGCGCGTACGTCTACTACGGAATCGCGCTGCTGATCACCCTTGCCGTCATGCGCTATCGGCCGGCGCGCGGTGCGTCCGACGCGCCCGCCATCGAGTCGGTGGATCAGGGTGCGGTGAGCACCGCGACCGCGAGTCGGGTCAGCTCGGCGCAGATATCCTCCAGCGGCACCTGACGACCGTTGTTCGACCAGTTGTAGACGAGTTCGTTGACCGCGCCGAAGAACGCCATCGAGGTCAGCTTGAAACTGCGGTTGGTCGCCTCGCCCCGACTGATCGCCAGCTGCGCCTCGGCCTCCACCAGCTGACTCAGCCGCTCCCGCCACTGGATCCGGTGCGCCTCGACCGCCGGGCTCACCCCGACCACCTCGACGAAGGCGATCCTGGTCCAGCGCGGGTCCGCCGCCGCGGTGGACACGTAGGCGCGGATCGCCCGGCTGACCCGCTCGGGCATGGGCGCGTCCAGCGCGTCCGCGACCGCGGCCAGCACGGCCTCGTAGGCGCGCACGGTGTTCTGCTCGTGTAACGCGATCAGCAGCGCCTCGCGGCTGGGAAACTCCTCGTAGAAGTTTCTGGTCGACACGTTCGCGGTGGCGCACAGCCGCTCGATGGACACCGCCGGGTAGCCCTCGGTGCCGAACAGTTCCAGGCCGGCCTTCATCAGCCGGTCGCGGCGTTCCGCCCGGCGCTGGCTCGCGGTCCGCCCGCCGTAGTCGCGCCGGCCCGACGACCTGGTCTCCGCCCGGGTGGTCTGACCGCTCTCGGCGCCGCCGCCCGAACCTGTCGCGGGCGCGTCCGGGGTGGGGACACTGCGCACTGGCGCGGAGCCGGCCATGGTCCTCCCTGCTCACCGAAACTGCCGTCCGAACGGGGCTTGATCGTGCCAACGATCATTCGCTGGTCGTGGTGTTACCGGCAAGTCCACCAAGGGGTACTGGTCCTTACCTGCATCGATACCGAGGCCATTCGATTTGGCCGGTGAAAAGGCTTTGCGGAGTAACGGAACGACTGCCGTCGGTAGCGAATGTGAAGTATTTTGCGGACAAAACGTCGCAGGCTGGAGATCTGCCCTTTTGCCTCGTCCGACGCCACAATAAGCCCGGGGTGAAATCGATGTTAAGTCTGCGCTGCTCAGCCTGTCAGGGTTTAGCCCGTTCGGTGGCCTGTTGAATCACAATCCCGCCACGGACAGTGGCAAAATTCACCCCTGCGGTGCGCATGGGTACGGTCCGCGGGCTAGGTTCTAGGGCCACCGACCAAGAACGGCCGGTGATGCTCTCTTGCATACAGTTGGCAACGGCGTGGCTACACCCACGAGGTGGCGCGGCGCCATGACCCGGAAGGGGTCCGGCAGGATGTCCGCACCCATCGACGTGCCGCCCACATCGACAGCGCGGGCAGCAGCCGAGGATGCGCTTGCCGGGACCGGCAAGACGATCGAGGGCCGTTCGCTCGGGCAGATCGCGTGGGCCCGGCTCAAACGGGACAAGGTTGCCATCACCGGCGGCATCGTGGTGATCTTCCTGCTTCTGGTGGCCATCGCCGCGCCGATCCTGAACAGCCTCGGGGTGATCGACCCCAACGACTTCAATCAGGGCCTGATCAACCCGACGCTGTCCGCGCCGACCGGTGCGATGGGCGGGATCAGCTGGGCGCACCCGTTCGGGGTCGAGCCGATCAACGGCCGCGACCTGTTCTCCCGCACGATCGTGGGCGCCTCCAACTCGCTGCTCATCGCGCTGCTCGCCACGCTGCTGTCGATGGTGATCGGGGTCGTGCTCGGCCTGCTCGCCGGCTACGCGGGCGGCTGGGTCGACACGCTGATCAGCCGGATCATGGACATCTTCCTGGCCTTCCCGATCCTGCTGTTCGCCATCTCGCTCACCGGTGTCGTGCAGGACAAGGCATTCGGCCTGAGCGGCTACTGGCTGCACGTCGCCGTGCTCGCCTTCGTCATCGGCTTCTTCAACTGGCCCTACATCGGCCGGATCATCCGAGGGCAGACGTTGTCCCTGCGGGAACGCGAGTTCGTTGACGCGGCGCGCAGCATGGGCGGCCGGACCGGCTACATCCTGTTCCGCGAACTGCTGCCGAACCTGGTCGCGCCGATCCTGGTCTACTCGACGCTGCTGATCCCGACCAACATCCTGTTCGAAGCCGCGCTGTCCTTCCTCGGCGTCGGTTTCCACCCGCCCACCGCGTCCTGGGGCGGCATGCTGTCCCAGGCCGTGCACCTGTACTCGGTCGACCCGGAGTTCATGGTCGTCCCGGGTGTCGCGATCTTCATCACCGTGATGGCGTTCAACCTCCTCGGTGACGGACTGCGAGACGCCCTCGACCCGCGTTCTCGCTAGCCAGACCGCGTTAACCGTTCACCACTTCCACCAAGGAGGCGTGGCAGTCGTCATGATAAGAAGGAAAGCGATGGTCGGCGTGGCCCTCGGCTGCGTCGGGCTGGCTGTGCTGACCGCGTGCGGTCAGGCCGCCGGCGGCGGAGGCGGCAGTGGCAGCGTCACCCAGAACGAGGCCCTGACCTCGGTCATCAACCCGTCCAGTGCAACGGGTGGCATTCTGAAGATGGCCGAGTCCGACCAGCCGGACTCCACCGACCCGGGCAACACCTACTACGCCTACACCGTTCCGTTCGAGCGTCTCTACGCCCGCACGCTGGAGACCTACGCCGCGGTGCCCGGCGCCAAGGGCCTACAGGTCGTCCCCGACCTCGCCACCGGCCCCGGCCAGGTCAGCTCGGACGGTCTGACGTGGACATACCACATCAAGCCGAACATCCAGTTCGAGGACGGCGAGGCCGTTACCACGCAGGACATCAAGTACGCCGTCGAGCGGTCGGCGAACTACACCACCGTCCTGCCCAACGGTCCGGTCTACTTCCAGCAGTACCTGACCGACCCGAAGTACCCCGGCGCGTACAACGACCCGTCGCCGGACAAGATGGGCCTGACCGGCATCACCACGCCGGACAACACCACCATTGTCTTCCACCTCCAGCAGCCCTTCGCCGACTTCGACTACCTGGTGACGATGCTGGAGACGGCTCCGGTGCCCCCGTCCAAGGACACCGGCGCGAACTACCAGAACCACCCGCAGTCCACCGGGCCCTACATGTTCAAGAGCTACCAGCCGGGCAAGAGCCTGACCCTGGTGCCCAACCCCAAGTGGAACGCGTCCACGGACACCACCCGCAAGCAGCTGAACAAGGAGATCGACGTCACCTTCGGCGTGAACGCCGACGACGTGGACAGCCGGCTGCTCAACAATTCCATCGACCTGGACCTCCAGTCCGCGGGCATGCAGCCCAACGGCCGCGCCAAGGCGCTGTCCGACCCGACCGAGGCGAAGAACACCGACGCCGTGCCCGCGGGCCGGTTGTGGTACATCGCGTTGAACACCCAGGTCGCGCCGCTGAACAACGTGCACTGCCGGCAAGCGGTGGAGTACGCGGTGGACAAGGTCGCCGCCCAGACCGCCTACGGCGGGCCGATGGCCGGTGGGCAGATCGCCAGCACGGTTCTCCCGCCGACGGTCACCGGCTACACCAAGTACGACGACTACGAGGCGCTGACCCAGCCGCACGGTGACGACGTCAAGGCCAAGCAGCAGCTGGCGTTGTGCGGCCAGCCCAACGGCTTCACGGTCAACATCTCCGCACGCAGTGACCGCGACTTCGAGATGAACGCGGCCACCGCGGTGCAGCAGTCCCTGTCCAAGGTCGGCATCCACACCGACATCCAGGGCTTCCCGCACAGCACCTACCTGACCGACTTCGCCGGTTCGCCCGCGTACGTGCACCAGCACGACCTGGGCATCATGATGATGGGCTGGGCCGCTGACTGGCCCGACGGCTACGGGTTCCTCCAGCAGATCGTCGACTCGCGCGCGATCAAGCCCGCTGGTAACTCCAACATCGAGGAAGAGAACAACCCGGACGTCAACAAGCTCATCGACCAGGCGTCGTCGAGCAACAATGCGAGCCAGCGCAACCAGATCTACGGCCAGATCGACAAGCTGGTCATGCAGGACGCGGTGATCGTGCCCGAGGTGTACGCGAACGCCCTGCTCTACCGCAACCCCAACCTGACGAACGTGTATGCCAACGAGGCTTACGGCATGTACGACTTCTCCACGATCGGCGTTTCAGGTTCCTGATTTCCCAGTGATGGCCCGGTGGGTCACCGCGGTCGGCTTCCGGCCGGCCGCGGTGACCCACGCAACCTCGACAAGGCAGGTGAAGGCATTGACGGCCGACGGTGATCCCGTCGACCGCACCAGCCGCCCGCTGTGATCGTTTACATCATTCGACGGCTGATCGTCGCGGTGCTGTTGCTCCTCATCGTCTGCCTGGCCACGTTCTTCATCTTCTTCGTCGTACCGAAGTTGGCCGGACAGACCACGGACGAGCTCGCCGCCCAGTACGTCGGCCGCAACCCCAACCACGCCCAGATCGTCGGCATCGAGGAGAAACTGGGCCTCAACAAGCCGATCATCGTGCAGTTCTTCGACTTCGTGAAGGGCATCGTGGTCGGGGCGCACTACAACGCGGGCCCGGACCAGACCTACTGCCCGGCACCCTGCTTCGGCTACTCCTTCCGCAGCCAGCTGCCGGTGTGGCCGCAGATGGTCAGCCGGATCCCGGTCACGCTCTCGCTCGCCATCGGTGGCGCGATCATCTGGCTGGTCAGTGGCGTGTTCACCGGAGTGGTCTCCGCGCTGCGGCGCGGCTCGATCTTCGATCGCGGCGCCATGACCATCGCGTTGGCCGGTGTGTCGCTGCCGATCTTCTTCACCGGCCAGATCGCGCTGCTGCTGTTCCGCGACACCCTGCCGATCTTCCCCGGTGCGGGCACCTACGTCCCGTTCACCCAGAACCCGTTGCTGTGGTTCGAGGATCTCGTTCTGCCGTGGGTCACGCTGGCCTTCCTCTACGCCGCGCTCTACGCGCGACTGACCAGGGCCGGCATGCTGGAGACGATGAACGAGGACTTCATCCGCACCGCGCGGGCGAAGGGGCTCATCGAACGCAAGGTCGTGCTCAAGCACGGGCTGCGCGCGTCGCTCACCCCGATCCTCACCATCTTCGGTCTTGACCTCGGGCTGCTGGTCGGCGGCGCGGTCCTCACCGAGACCGTGTTCTCGCTGCCCGGCCTCGGCTACTTCGCCTACGTGGCCATCCAGAACAACGACCTGCCGGAGATCATGGGCGTCACCCTGCTCGCGGCGTTCTTCGTGATCATCGCGAACCTGATCGTGGACGTGTTGTACGCGGTCGTCGACCCGAGGGTGCGGTACTCATGAGTGGTATGCGGGGCAACACGACGGCCACCGTCGCCGACGATCTCGGCCCGGTGAGCTCGTCCTTCCTGGAACTGCGCGACCTGCGGGTGCACTTCCCGACCGACGACGGTCTGGTGAAGTCCGTCGACGGGCTCTCGTGCAAGCTCGAACGCGGCAAGACGCTCGGCATCGTCGGCGAGTCCGGCTCCGGCAAGAGCGTGACCAGCCTGGCGATCATGGGGCTGCACAAGAACACCAGCGCGAGGATGAGCGGCGAGATCTGGCTCGACGGCGAGGAACTCGTCTCCGCCAGCGCCGAACACGTGCGGACCCTGCGCGGCAAGAAGATGGCCATGATCTTCCAGGATCCGCTGTCGGCGATGAACCCGTTCTACACGGTCGGCAACCAGATCATCGAGGCGTACCGGATCCACAACCACGTCACCAAGGCCGCCGCCCGCGCGCACGCCATCGACATGCTCGCCAGGGTCGGCATCCCGCAGCCGCAGTCGCGTGTGGACGATTACCCGCACCAGTTCTCCGGCGGCATGCGGCAGCGCGCCATGATCGCCATGGCGCTGTCCTGCGACCCGGAACTGCTCATCGCCGACGAGCCGACCACCGCGCTCGACGTCACCGTGCAGGCGCAGATCCTGGACCTGATCCTGGATCTACAGCAGGAGTTCAACTCCGCGGTCATCATCATCACCCACGACCTCGGCGTCGTCGCCGAACTCGCCGACGAGATCATGGTCATGTACGCGGGTCGCTCGATCGAGTACGCCAGCGCCGAGCAGGTGTTCAGCCAGCCGGAACACCCCTACACCTGGGGTCTGCTCGGTTCCATGCCGCGCCTGGACCGCGACCGCGCCGACCGGCTGATGCCGATCAAGGGCACCCCGCCCAGCCTGATCAACGTGCCCAGCGGCTGCCCGTTCAACCCGCGGTGCGGCTACCCGTCGCTGGTCAGCGACAACGCATGCACGACGGAGCGGCCGGAATTCCGCGACGTCGGCGGTGGGCACCGGATCGCCTGCCACCTCTCCGCCCAACAACGGCAACGCATCTGGGACGAAGAAATCAGCCCGAACCTGTGACTTCGCCCGACGCACCGCTGCACCGATTCCACGAAGGACCCGCATCGTGACTACCGCGCAGAGCCGAGCAAGCGCCGCGACCACCCCCCGCGGCGACGACCTGCTGACCGTGTCCGGGCTGCAGAAGCACTTCCCGGTGCGCAAGGGCCTGCTCCAGCGCGCGACCGGCGCGGTCAAGGCGGTCGACGGGCTGGACTTCTCGGTGCGCCGGGGCGAAACCCTGTCCCTGGTCGGCGAATCCGGTTGCGGCAAGACGACGACCGGCCGCATGCTCACCCGGCTCATCGAGCCGACGGCCGGCCGCATCGACTTCGACGGCCGCGACATCACCCACCTGTCCAACGGTCGGATGCGACCGCTGCGCAGGGACATCCAGATGATCTTCCAGGACCCGTACTCCTCGCTGAACCCGAGGCACACGGTCGGCTCGATCGTCGGCGCCCCGTTCCGGTTGCAGAACGTGCAGACCGAGCACGGCGT
This sequence comes from Pseudonocardiaceae bacterium, assembly GCA_035948315.1. Lineage (GTDB taxonomy): Bacteria > Actinomycetota > Actinomycetes > Mycobacteriales > Pseudonocardiaceae > CAJCJE01. Next base: position 84,734 of record DASZJG010000057.1, read on the forward strand.
CAAGCGGGCCGTGCAGGACCTGCTCAAGCTCGTCGGCCTCAACCCCGAGCACTACAACCGGTACCCGTACGAGTTCTCCGGCGGCCAGCGCCAGCGCATCGGCATCGCGCGCACCCTGGCCCTGCGCCCCAAGCTGATCGTCGCCGACGAGCCGGTCTCGGCGCTCGACGTGTCGATCCAGGCGCAGGTGATCAACCTGCTGGAGGACCTGCAGCACGAGCTGGACCTGACGTACGTGATGATCGCGCACGACCTGTCGATCGTCCGCCACGTCTCCGACCGCGTCGCCGTGATGTACCTGGGCAAGATCGTCGAGATCGGCGAGCAGGCCGACATCTACACCCGGCCGATGCACCCGTACACCGTCGCGCTGATGTCGGCCGTGCCCGTGCCCGACCCGAGCAAGCGCAGCCAGCGCACCCGCATCCGCCTCACCGGCGACGTCCCCAGCCCGCTCAACCCGCCGCCCGCCTGCCGGTTCAACACGCGATGCTGGAAGGCCAAGGACATCTGCCGCAGCCAGGAACCGCCGCTGCAGGACCTCGCGCCCGGCCACAAGGTCGCCTGCCACTTCCCGGAGAACGTCAACGGCATCACCGCGACCCCGGTCCCGGCCGGCGACTAGCCTTCCGCTGCCGCCCGGATCACGTCGTCCAGCACGTCCCGCGAATTCGCCAGCTCGACCATCATGTTCTCGATCCGCGCCCGCTCGGCCTTCAGCTCGTCCACCAGCTCCGGCGTGGCGATGCGCGAGGGCCCGCCGTCGCTGTCGCGCATGCACGGCAACAGCCGGGCGATCTTGCGGCTGTGCAGCCCGGCCGCGAACAGTTCCTGGATCCGGATGACCCGGTCGACGGCCTGCGCCGGATAGTCCCGCTGCCCGCCCGGCGTCCGCTCCGCGGCCAACAGCCCCTGCTGCTCGTAGTACCGCAGCGACCGCTCGCTGACCCCGGTCCGCCGGGCCAGCTCACCGATCCGCATCCCGTTGCCTCCCGGACTTGAACCTGACATCAATGTCAGATTCTACCGTGGCAGCATGACGAACCCGTTGTACGACTACAGCCCCATCACCGAACGCGAACCCGTCGAATGGCCGAACGGTGCGCGCGTCGCCGTGTACGTCGGCCTCAACGTCGAACACTTCCTGTTCGGCCGGCCTTCGACCAGCATCTGGCCCGGCACCGCCGACCTCGTCCCCGACCCGCTCAACCACGGCTGGCGCGACTACGGTGCCCGCGTCGGCATCTGGCGCACCATGGCCAGCCTCGACCGGCACGGCCTGCGCGCCAGCGTCCTACTCAACTCGATGGTCGCCGAGCAGTACCCGCAGATCATCAGGGCAGGCATCGACCGAGACTGGGCCTGGCTCGCGCACGGCACAACCAACTCGACCCTGCACACCGAGCTGGCACCGGACGAAGAACGCCGCACCCTCACCGACATCGTCGACACGATCACCGCCGCCACCGGCCAACGTCCGCACGGCTGGATGGGCCCCGGCCTCACCGAAACCCTCAACACCGCGCAACTGCTCGCCGAACTCGGCCTGAGCTACGTCCTCGACTGGACCGCCGACGACCAGCCGTTCCGCCTCAACGTGCCCGGCATGATCAGCGTCCCGTACTCGGTCGAACTCAACGACCTGCTGCTGTTCAACAACGGCCTCACCGGTCCCGACTTCGTCCAGATGGTCCGCGACCAGTACGAACAACTCAGCGCCGACGCCGCCTTGCCTGCCGGTGGCCGCGTCCTCGCTCTGGCCCTGCATCCGTTCGTCATCGGCCAGCCGTTCCGCCACAAGTACCTCGACCAGGCATTGGCCTTCCTGGCCGCCCAACCCGACGCCTGGCTCACCACCAGTGACGACATCGCCGCCCATTACCGGGAACAGATGTAGCCAGCAGTGGCATTGCTGTGTACATCTGTTCCCGCTTCAGGGCCCGAGGAGACTGGCGGGAATGACCGCGATGCCGTCCTGACGCCGGTAGGCATACGGACCTGTGGTGATGACGGCGGCATCCAGCAGGTCGTCTCCGAGTTGATCGCGCAGCCAGCGCAGGTGAACGACATCGTCGTCGCCAACGCTGCCGGCGAGCTTGACTTCCAGTGCGACGACTTTGTGGTCGTCGCGCTGGACGATGAAGTCGACCTCGTGGCGACCGTCGTGCGTTCGCAGGTGGTGCACGCTTGCGTAGTTCGCCTGCGCATAAACCCGAAGATTCAAAGCGACCAGTGATTCGAACAGAGCTCCGAGCATGGTGCCATCACGGGGGACCGTCGGACCGATGGTCTCGCCGGCCAGGAGCGACTTCTCGTTCGCGCCGACCAAGCGCGCGGCGAGGGCAGGATCGGCCAGATGGTGTTTGGGAACTTGTGCGAGCCGAACAAGTGGATTGCGAGTCGGCACCCAACCTGGGACCGGATCCAAAAGCCAGATCTGGCTCAGTACATCTCGATAGGCGATGGTTGTGGTTTTGGCCGGCTTGTCTGCGTCGCCAGGGGTTGCCGCATCGAGAATGGTGGTGTAGCTGGCGGTAGTCGCTGTAGCTGCGGCATAAGCGGCGAGCCAGGCCCGTAGCGTCGCTGGACGGCGGACGAGGTGACCTTGTTCTGGGAAGTCGTGCTCGACAATGCGATCAAGGTAGCCGTCGAGCTGAATACTGCCAATGTGCTGCGGCAGCCTGTGAATGGCAGGAAATCCAGATCGCAGAATTTCGTCGGTGTACGTCCGCAAGCCGACTTCGGTATCGCCGGTGATGTGCGAACGTTCGCCGCTGAGCAGGTCACCAAGCCGGACGGTGGTCTCTGCCAACCCGCGTTCGGCCAGCGTCATTGGGCGCATTCGCATGCGGACAATTCGCCCGGCTCCTGAGTGGGTGGGTGCTACGACTGGGGTCGCGCTGCCGGTCAGCAGAAATCGGCCTGCACTGGAGTCGCGATCGACGCTGCGCCGAACCAGGTCCCAAGCAACCGGGTCACGTTGCCATTCATCGATCAGGATTGGCGTGGGTGAACTGTCAAGTCTTTCCGGATCCGCGGCTAGCAGGCTGCGTGCGGCCGGGCGGTCAAGTGCGATGACGGTACGGGCCCGACGTTGCGCAGTGGCTGTTTTGCCGACCCCTTTCGGACCTTCCAGACTGATTGCCGGTAGTCCCTGCATCAGGTCGTCAAGTTCGGTGTCGACGATACGTGGAAGATAGTCCGCCATGGCGACTACGCTACCTCTGGTGCAAAGATCACGCTACTTCTGGTGCACATCCAACGCTACCTCTGGTGCAAAGATCACGCTACCTCCAGTGCACCGAAACGGGGCGACTCAGCCAGCGTGGAAGGTGTTCCGGGCGGCTTCAAGGCCGGTTTTGATCAGGGCTTCCACGGCGTCGGCGGCGCGGTCGACGAGGAGGGGGAGGTCTTTGCGTTCGGTCGAGGAGAAGTCCTTGAGCACGAAGTCGGCGGGGTCCATGCGGCCGGGTGGGCGGCCGATGCCGACGCGGACGCGGTGGTAGTCCTTGGTGCCGAGGGACTTCGTGATCGAGCGGAGTCCGTTGTGTCCGTTGTCGCCGCCGCCGAGTTTGAGGCGCAGGGTGTCGAACGGGATGTCGAGTTCGTCGTGCACGACGATGACGGACGCGGGGCTCAGCTTGAAGAAGCGGACGAGGCCGGCGACGGGGCCGCCGGAGAGGTTCATGTAGGTGCGGGGCTTGGCGAGCGCGACGCGTTGGCCGGCGAGCCTGCCCTCGACGAGTTCGGCGTTGGTCTTGTGCGCCTTGAACCTGCCGCCGACGCGGGCGGCGAGTTCCTCGACGACGCCGAAGCCGATGTTGTGGCGGTTGTGGGCGTAGGTGGGGCCGGGGTTGCCGAGGCCGACCACCAGGAACAGCTCATCCTCAGCCATTGTCGATCACCTTGTTCATGGCGAAACCCGCCGGACATGGTGTCATGCCGGCGGGTTTCGGACGGACTCGAACGACCCGGGAGCGGGTCAGCTTTCGTCGCTGGCCTCGGCTTCGCCCTCGGCGGCGCCGTCGCCCTCGCTCGCGTCGAGCTGGGCGGCGGTCGGTGCGAGGATGATGTTGACGACCAGGGTCTCCGGGTCGACCGCGAGGTCGACGCCCTGCGGCAGGACGAGCTGCGCGGCGGTGATCTGGGTGCCGGCTGCGACGCCCTCGATCGAGACCTGGACTTCTTCCGGAATGTGCAGCGCCTCGGCCTCGACGGTGATGGTCGTGGCCTCCTGGTTGACCAGGGTGCCGTTGGCCGCGTCGCCGGTCAGCACGACCGGGATGTCGACGGTGACCTTCTCGCCACGCTGGACCAGCAGCAGGTCGACGTGCTCGATGTAGTTCTTGATCGGATGCGTGGTGACCGTCTTGGTCAGCGCCAGCTCGGTGCCGGATGCATCGATGTCGAGAGTCAGGACGGCGTTCTGGCCGTGCTCACGGACCACACGGGCGAACTCAAGCGCCGGCAGGGCCAGGTGCTTCGGGTCGGAACCGTGGCCGTAGAGCACCGCGGGGATCTTGCCGGCGCGACGGGTACGGCGGGCAGCGCCCTTACCGAACTCGGTTCGCGGCTCGGCAGCGAGACGGACCTCGGACACGGCGGGGTACTCCTTGAACGAAGAGAAACGGACGGCGGTCAATCACAAGCACAGATACAACGAGGGCGGTCGCCTCCGGCGGCGGCTCGCGCGACCATCGGACATGACGGCAGGCTGCAAGACCAACCGCCGCGTCGATCACGCCAGGCCGAAAAGGCCCGCCCTCGCCGAGGCAACCCTGACAGTGTAGGCCGCCTGTGTCGGCAACGCCGAACGGGGGTCGGCGAAATACTCAGGCGTTCCCGTTGAACAGGCTGGTGACCGACCCGTCCTCGAACACTTCCTGGATGGCCCTGGCCAGCAGTGGGGCGATCGAGAGCACGGTCATGCCCGGGAAGCGTTTCTCGTCCTCGATCGGCAGCGTGTTGGTGAAGATCACTTCGCGCGCCCCGCACTCGGCCAGGCGTTGCGGCGCGTTGCCGGACAGCACGCCGTGCGTGGCCGCGATCACCACGTCCGACGCGCCCGCGGCGAGCAGCTGGCCGACGGCCTTGGAAATGGTGCCGCCGGTGTCGACCATGTCGTCGATGACCACGCACAGCCTGCCCTTGATCTCGCCGACCACCCGGTTGGCGACGACCTCGTTGGGCTTGAGCGGGTCGCGGGTCTTGTGGATGAACGCGATGGGCGCGCCGCCGAGCTGGTCGGCCCACTTCTCGGCGAGCTTGGTGCGGCCCGCGTCGGGGGAGACCACGGTGATCGGCTCGTCCAGGTAGGTCGCGGCGACGTGGTCGGCCAGCAGGGTCTGGGCGAGCAGGTGGTCGACCGGACCGTCGAAGAAGCCCATGATCTGCGCGGTGTGCAGGTCGACGGTCATGATCCGGTCGGCGCCCGCGGTCTTGAACAGGTCGGCGATCAGCCGGGCGGAGATCGGCTCCCGGCCCTTGTGCTTCTTGTCCTGCCGCGCGTACGGGTAGAACGGCATGATCGCGGTGATCCGCTTGGCGCTGGCGCGCTTGAGCGCGTCGACCATGATCAGCTGTTCCATCACCCACTTGTTGATGGGCGCGCAGTGGCTCTGGATGACGAACGCGTCGCTGCCCCGCACCGATTCCTCGAACCGGACGAAGATCTCCCCGTTGGCGAAGTCGTATGCCGACTGCGGCGTGATCGTCACGTTGAGATGCTTGGCGACCTCGTCGGCCAGCTCGTGGTGGGCACGGCCGGCGAAGAACATCAAGCTCTTCTTCGGAACTCCGGATTTCGGACTCATCGCGGTAGTCAGTCCTCTTGGTTGTCCTGCACTTGACCGTCTTCTGCCGCCTTGAGGGCGTCGAGGGCGGTTTGCGCTGCTTGCGCCGCCGGGGTGCCGGCTCGCTTGCTGAGCACCCAGCCTTCCAGGTTGCGCTGAGGGCCGCCGGACACGGCCAGGGCCCCGGGCGGCACGTTGCGCCGGATCACGGCACCCGCGCCACTCGCCGCGCCGTCGCCGATGGTCACCGGCGCGACGTACATGTTGTCCGAGCCCATACGCACATGCGATCCGACGACGGTGCGGTGCTTGTTGACGCCGTCGTAGTTGACGAACACGCTCGCCGCACCGATGTTGCTGTACTCGCCGATGGTCGCGTCCCCAACGTAACTCAGGTGCGGCACCTTGGTACCCCGCCCGATCTGGGAGTTCTTGACCTCGACGAACGTGCCGATCTTGCCCTTCTCGCCGAGCTGGGCACCGGGCCGCAGATAGGCGAAGGGGCCGACGCTGGCGTTCGGGCCGATCTCGGCGCTGCTGCCGTGCGTGCGGATCACGCTCGCGCCCTCGCCGACGATCACGTCGGTGAGCGTGGTGTCCGGACCGACAGTGGCGCCCTCGCCGACCGTGGTGTGGCCGCGCAGCTGGGTGTTCGGCTCGACGGTCACGTCCCTGGCCAGCTCGACGTCCATGTCCAGCCAGACCGTGGCCGGGTCGAGCATGGTGACGCCGGCCCGCTGCCAGGCGCGGACCAGCCTGCGGTTCAGTTCGGCGCCGAGGTTGGCCAACTGGACGCGGTCGTTGACGCCCTCCACCTGCCACACGTCGTCGGTGACCAGCGCCCCCGCGCGGTGACCGGCGGCACGTGCGATGCCGAGCACGTCGGTGAGATACAGCTCACCCTGCGCGTTGTCGGTGCCGAGCCGGCCGAGCGCGTCGATCAGCACCCGCGCGTCGAAGGCGTAGATGCCGGAGTTGATCTCGTGGATGCCGCGCTGCTCGTCGGTGGCGTCGCGCTGTTCGACGATCGCGGTAACCGCGCCGTCGGCGTCGCGGATGATGCGGCCGTAGCCGTTCGGGTCGGGCACGATCGCGGTGAGCACGGTCACGGCCTGGCCGCTGGCGAGGTGCTCGGCGACGAGGTCGTGCAGGGTCTGCTCGGTGAGCAGCGGGGCGTCGCCGTAGGAGACGACCACGGTGCCGGCCAGGTCCGCGGGCAGTTCGCCGAGGCCGCAGGCGACCGCGTGGCCGGTGCCCTGCTGCTGCTCCTGGACGGCGACGACGATCTCGCGACCGAGTGCCTCGCCGACGGTTTTGAGGTGGTCGGTGACGGCCTCGCGGCCGTGGCCGACCACGGTGACCAGGTGTTGTGGGCCGAGTCCTGCCGCGGCGCGGACCGCGTGCTCGACCAGGGTGCGACCGGCGATCCGGTGCAGCACCTTCGGGGTGGCGGATCGCATCCTGGTGCCTTCGCCCGCCGCGAGCACGATCGCGGTGATCGGACCGGCGCCCTCCGGCGCTGATCCAGGGGCCGATGCGGTCATTCCTCCGGTAACGCCCTCGGGCATTCGAGGCTCTCCCTCGCCGTCGTGGGATTGCGTGACGTGAAGCTGTGTGGCTGCTCGTGCTCGTACGTCGGTCGGGTGGTCGCTGATGTTGCGGTCACCGACCGTGTTCGCCGGCTCACGCACGCCCCGAACGGCATGCCGCTACGACACGGGTCGTCGCTGGGGTGTGCCCCGATCCTACGGGGCCTCCGGAGGAGCCCAGGCCGCCCCGGTCCCGGTGGCCTCGTCCGACTGCTCGTCCGACTCGGTCGCCGGCCCGCCGGACACCGCCGCGACGGCGTTCCCGCCGGCACGTTTTGCCTGGTACATGGCGTGGTCGGCGCGGGCGAGGACGCCTGCCGCGGACTCCTGCGGGCGCAGCGAGACCACCCCGACGGACAACGTCACACCGTGCGAGAGGTCGGTCGGCAGATTGGCGACCGCCTTGGCGGCGCGGTTGAGGGCGGCCTCGGCCGCGGACAGCGGCGCGCCGGGGAGCAGCGCGACGAACTCGTCACCGCCGTAGCGGGCGACCAGGTCGCCGCCGCGCAGGGTGTTACGCAGCGTGCCGGCGACCACGCGCAGCACGTCGTCGCCCTCGGCGTGCGAGGACCGGTCGTTGACGCCCTTGAACCCGTCGAGGTCGACCAGGGCGATGGACACCACCTGGCTGCCCTGCTGCGCGGTCAGCTCGGCGAGCCGTTCGTCGAGCGCGCGCCGGTTGGCCAGGCCGGTGAGCGGATCCTCCATGGCCTTGATCGAGATGGCGCCGTGCTCGCGGGTGAGCCGGACGTGCTCGCGGCGGGCCTTCACGGTGGCCTGGCGGGAGGTGCGGCTGGCCCAGAGTTCCTTCTCCAGCTCGTCCGCGTACGCCTCAAGGGCGACGATGCGCCGCAGGCCGTCGGTGCTGGTACCGGTGGACTCGGTCGCGGTGTCGTCGGTCGCCGAACAGAGCCGGGCGATCTCGCGGATGATCGACAGGCGCTGCACCGACTCGGACGTGTCGTCGGCGAGATGCTGGCGCATCTCGGTGAGGATGGCGATGGCCTCGGGCACGTCGTCGGCGGCCGCGTAGCAGCGGGCCAGCGCGATGGCCACGATCGCCAGGTCGGAGTTGGCGTTGTTGGTGTGCAACAGCGACTCGAGCCGTTCGATGTGCTCGCCACCGGGCTTGGCCAGCGCGTGCGCCGCGCCCAGCATGGTCACCTGGTCGGCGGCGGGCCTGGTCTTGTCCAGCGGGAACAGCGAATCGCGGAAGGGCACCTCGGCGGCCTCGGCCATCTGCGCCGCGGTGCGGAAGCGCTTGGCGGCCTGCCGGTTGTTGCCGAGCCGTTCCTGTTGCAGCGCCCAACCCAGCCACAGCCGGACCCGGTTGCACAGGTTCACCGCGATCTCGTGCGGGCCCCAGGTGGCGATGGTGGTGTTGGCGCGCGCGGTCACCTCGTCCGCGACCTCGAACATGCCCAGGTCGGTCAGGGCGAGCGTGGTGTCGACGAGTACCGCGGAGAGCAGGCCCTCGATGTGCTGGCGCTGTTGGTTGGTCGGCTGCTCGGCTGGCGCGCTGCCGCTGGCGATCGGCTCGGAGTCGAGCATGGCCAGCGCGACCGCGAGGTCCTCGACCGCGATCTCGTTGGCGCCGCTGCGTACGGCGCGCTTGGCGCGCAGCGCGAACGCGTTGGCCTCCAGCAGCGTCAGGCCGTGCCGACGGGCGTGTTCGAGCAACTCGTCCAGCAGCGGGTCGACAAGCTCGTTGGAGATCGACGAGGTCAGCATGCGGGCGGTGATCGCGAACCGGAGCATCTGGCCGACCGCGACCGGTTCGGCCCGCCGCTGTGTCTCGGTGAGCAGGTTGTCCAGTTCGTCGACGATGCGCAGCTGTTCGGTGACATCGCTGAACTGGGCGATCGAGATCAGTTCTCGGCCGCGGCCGAGCAGCCAGGCTTCGGAGATGTCGCTGAAGGAGGGCTTGGTCGGCGCAGGTGGAGTGGCCGTGTTGTCGGGCAGTTGGCCACCTCCGTCCGTGTCGGTCCGCCTGCTCGGCGCGGGCCGGGCACGACGGATGCGGCACCACTTGCTTGCTCCGCCACCAGGATTCGAACCTGGACCATCAGAACCAAAATCTGAGGTGCTGCCTTTACACTATGGCGGATCTGCCGGCTGACGTCAGCTCCAACCGGCTGGCTCTTGCCTTTGCGCTGTGTTCCGCGCGACTCCCATGGTGTCATGCGAGCTTCTCGGCCGTCATACCGGTCCCCGCGCGGATCGGCCTCGAATACCTGTTGACCGCAGGTTTTGGCGTCATCGAAGCGTGATGTCGACCGGTTGGATCTGGCACAACCGGGCAGTTTCAACTTACTCTGGCGTGGGTTACGGTGACGTAGGTTAGGTCCCCCTAAGTGCTATGGAGACGGTGAGGTATCAGATGACGAGCACCCTCGATCGGGTCTCCGAGGGCCAATCGGCCGGTCCGAAACCGATGATGAGCGGCCGGCGCCACCTCTGGGCCCAGGTCGCGGTGTACGGGTTCGTCGCGGTGCCGATGCTGGCCCTGATCGCGGCCATCCCCTTCGCCTGGGGCTGGGGCCTGACCTGGCTGGACGTCGCGCTGAGCGTGTTCTTCTTCTACTTCACCATCCTCGGCGTGACCGTCGGCTACCACCGCCACTTCACGCACGGCTCGTTCAAGGCCAAGCGCTGGCTGCGCATCGCGCTCGCGGTGGCCGGCGGCATGGGCGTGCAGGGCCCGGTGATCATCTGGGTCGCCGACCACCGCAGGCACCACGCCTTCTCCGACCGGGACGGCGACCCGCACTCGCCGTGGCTGTTCGGCACCTCGCCGCTGGCGATCGCCAAGGGTTTCTGGCACGCGCACATGGGCTGGGTGTTCGACCGCGACTACACCAACAAGCAGCGTTTCGCGCCGGACCTGTTGGCCGACAAGGACATCGTCCGGGTGAGCAAGCTGTTCTGGCTGACCACGATCGTCTCGCTGTTCCTGCCCGCCGCCATCGGCGGTCTGGTCACCTGGTCCTGGTGGGGCGCGTTCACCGCGTTCTTCTGGGCCAGTCTGGTCCGCATCGCCGCCGTGCATCACGTGACCTGGTCGACCAACTCGATCTGCCACATGCTCGGCGAGCGGCCCTTCAACTCGCGGGACAAGGCCGCGAACTTCTGGCCGCTGGCTATCCTGTCCTGCGGCGAGTCCTGGCACAACCTGCACCACGCCGACCCGACCTGCGCCCGGCACGGGGTCCAGCGCGGTCAGATCGACATCTCCGCGCGGGTGATCTGGCTGCTGGAGAAGGCCGGCTGGGTCTACGACGTGCGCTGGCCGAGCGCTACCCGCCTGGCCCGCCTGCGCGCGAGCTGAGCGGGTCAGATCTGTTCGGTCATGATCTCGGCGGGTTCGGGTTCCTCGTCCAGCAGGGCCCGACCCGCCGCGATCTGCTCGGCGAACGCGGCCCGCAGCATGGTCGCGGCCAGGTGCGGCACCAGGTCGGTGCCGCGCCGGAGCAGCCACGGGACGCCCTTGACGATCAGCCAGGCAACGCGCTGTGTCCTGGTCACCTCCAGCCCGCCCGAGCAGGCCAGTGACACCTCCTCCGCCACCATGCCGGCCTCGGCGACGCGCTGGGCGAACGCCCTGGCGAGGATGCGGTGCCCCAGTTCGGAGGGGTGCAGCCGGTCCACCGCCCAGGCGCTCTTGTGGTAGATGCCGGGCTCCTGGGCCAGGTCGACGACGCCGGTACTGTGCCGCCGGGCGACCACGTCGAACACCGAGTTCAGCTCGCTGATCCGCGCCAGCAGGATGCGGTGCAGCGCGCCGGGCAGCCGGAACACCCTGCCGTGGTCGTGATAGCGGATGGTCAGCACCACCGCGCCTGCCTGGGTCAGGCTCGACACGATCTTGTCCAGGTCCGCGTGCAGCCGGTTCGGGTCGAAGTCCGACCGCATGGTGTCGTTCATTCCCGCGACCACGATCGCGACGTCCGGTCGGGACCGCAATGCGGCGGGGAGTTGGTCACGACGCACGGAGCCGAGCCGTGCGCCGTTGACGGAGAGGTTGATCAACCGAGCCGGGGCGAGTGCCTCGGCGAGCAGCGGAGCGAATCCCCGCCACCCGCGATCCGGAACCGGGTCGCCTAGTCCAACACCTACCGAGTCGCCGAGGACGACGAGGGTGCCCACCGTCCTGGACGAACCCGCACGAGCTGTCCTGTCCATCAGCACGCGTTGGATGATCCCGGTCGAACATGGCATGAGGGCTGAGCAGCGGTGGCCTGAGAGCAACCACCAGGTCAAGATTCAAATGCTCAGGTCAGGTTTGATCTTGTTGATCCGCCACTCCCGCTTGCCCGCCACCACGACCGTGGTGAGCACCAGCGCCGCGAGCAGGAAGCCGGCCAGCACCAGCGTGTCGCGCAGCAGGTGGGCGCCGTTGCCGCCGACCGTGGTCACCCGCAGCGCGTCGACCAGGTAACTCATCGGCAGCAGCGGATGCAGCACCTTGAAGGGCAGCGGCAGGGTTTCGTACGGATACGTGCCACCGCAGGTGGTGAGCTGCAACAACAGCAGGATCAGGATCACCGCGCTGGCCACACCTCCGAGCCACGTTCGGAACAGGTGCGCGATCGCGGTGAACGCGGCCGCGGCGAGTATCAGCAGGCCGATCGTCTGCCATGGATGGACCGGATTGAGCCCCAGCGAGAAGTCCACCACCAGGTACAACAGGATGCCGGCGGTGATGCAGCAGGCCGCCGCCGGCAGCCAGCCGGACACCGCGACCAGCACGTTGCTGGCCCGGCTGGCCATGGCGCGGGCCGAGAACGGCCGCAGGATCAGGAACGCGGTGATGCCGAAGACGAACAGCGCGATCGAGAAGAAGAACGGGGTCAGGCCGACACCGTAGGTCGCGGCCGGGTGCAGGTTGGTGAGCTTGATGTCGACCGGCGAGGCGAGCGTGTTCGCGTTGTCCTTCTGCTGGTCCGGCGAGAGCACCGGCAGTTGGCCCTCCGCGCTGTTCAGGCCGCTGGCCAGTTTGTTCGCGCCGGCCTGTAGCTGGGTGATGCCGGAGTTGAGCTGGGTCGCACCGGTCGACGCGGTGCCGAGGCCGGTGTCCAGCTGCGCCGCGCCGGACGCGACCTGCTTGGCGCCGTTGGCCAACTGCTGCACCTGCGACGCCGCGCCACTCACCTCCGCCTGCAACTGCGGCGCATCGGCGGCCAGGGTCTTGGCCGCCGCCGCGACCTGCGCGGTGGTGTCGCGGACGTTGTCGGCGTCGGTGTTCACCTGGCTCGCGCCGGTCGCCGCCTGGTTCGCCAGTTGGACCAGCGCCTGGTAGTTCGGATCGTTCTGCAGCGTCGGGTTGTCCTGGCCGAGCTGGGTCAGCCTGCCCTGGATCGTGTTGGCGCCACCGGAGATCACGCCGGTCACCTGAGCGGCGCCGGTCGCCAGCGAGGCGGCGGTGTTCGCGGCGGAGGACGCGGTGCTCGTCACGCCCGGAATCGCGGCGGCGATCTTGTTCGCCGCCGGCACCACGATGCCGGCGATCTGGTTGACGCCGTCGGAGACCTGCTGCGCGCCCGGCGCGAGTTGATCGGCACCGGTCTTGAGCTGACCGATGCCACTGGCCAGGCTGGAACTGCCGGTGGCGGCCTGGTTCAGCCCGTCGCGCAACTGGCCCGCACCGGTCGCGGCCTGGGTGATGCCGTCGTGAAGTGTTTGCAGGTTCCCGAAAACCGATTCGAAATACGCGCTCACCGCGGCCGCGCTGATCTTGTTCTGCAACTCCGACTGCGCGGTTTCGGCCATCTTGCCGACGATGTAGCCGTTGGAGTCGTCCAGCGTGATCAGCATGCCGGCGCGCTGCGGCGTGCCGGTCGCGCCGCTGGCCAGTTTGGCGGAGAAGTCGTGCGGCACCGAGATCGCGAAGTAGTAGTCGGTGTCGTTGAGGCCCTGGCGCGCCTGCTCGTCGCTGACGAAGTGCCAGTCGAAGATCTTGTCCGACTTCAGTTCGTTCACGAACAGCTGGCCTGCGTTGATCTTCTGGTTGTTCACCGTCACCGGCTGGTCGTCGTTGACGACCGCGACCGGGATCTGGCTGAACCGGCCGTACGGGTCCCAGTTGGACCACAGGTACAGGCCGCCGTAGAGCAGCGGCACCAGCACGATGAACAGCAGGGCGAGGATCTGCAGCGGCTTGTGGAACCGCTTGATCTCCAGCAGCGCCAACCTAATCGGTCGCATCGGAACCGTCCTCCTGGCCATCGCTGGGGATCTCGCTGGGGATCTCGTTGTATTCGCCGTGCACCGGCAGGGGCAGCACGCGGGCACCGGCCGCAGTGGCGAGGTCGGGTTCGACCGCGCTGGCCGCCACCGCGATCCCGGACCGCGCGACGTTCGCGAGCGCGGCCCAGATCCGGCGCTGCTGCTCGGCGGTCACCGCGGCGTCCACATCGTCGACCACGACCAGGCAGGGCCGGGGGGTGAGCGCGAGCGCGACCGCGAACAAGGTGGCCTCGTCCGGCGCGAGATCACCCACCAGGGTGGCGCTGTCCACGGCGAAGCCGACGAGTTCGGCGGCGTGCCGGTAGTCGATCTCGCGCTTGCTGAGCAGTCGCGTCTCGCGCACGAGATCGCCGACCCGCAGCTCCTCCTCGAGTTCGACGGCGCCGGTGATCCGGGCCACCGAGGTCACTTGGCGGATCTTGGCCCGGCGCTGACTGCCCGCCACCGACAGCGTGCCCGCGCTCGGCCTGGCCCGGCCGGTCAGGGTGAGCAGCAGCATGCTGCGCCCGCTGCCTGCAGGCCCGGTCACCGCGACCAGGTCACCGTCGGCCAGGTCGAGATCGACGTCCTTGAACACCCAGCCACGTTTCGTGCGCAGGCTCAGCTGCCGCGCCTGGACGACCGGTTCGGCCGTCTGCGGCAGATCCTGGCGTGTTGTCGCCGCCGTCATCGGTTAACCCCGCGTTCCCGTGCCCCATCACTTCCGGCGCACGGACCGTAGCCCGAACACCGGTGCCGCTCTCATCGAATAGTATTCCCTATCCGATAGGGAACGCTATCATCGGGTGATCGACGCAACGTTGCCGAGGTGATGATCATGCCCAAGTCGCCGACCAAGCGCAGGCCGCAGACGGTGGCCGCACTCCTGGACGGCGCGCTGCACGCCTTTGCCGAGCGCGGCTTCGACGGCGCCTCCATCGGCTACATCTGCGAGCGCGCCGGCCTGACCACGGGCGCTTTCTACGGAAACTTCGCCAGCAAGCAGGAGCTGTTCTTCGCGTTGCTGCGGGAGCGGTCCAACGCCGTGCTCGCGCATTTCGAGGAGTTGACCGACCGGGTCGAGAGCCGGCCGGAACTGTTGGACGAACTGCTCCGCGAGGCGGTGGACACGCAGCAGGACCCGGACGGCTGGATGCTGGTCAGCCTGGAGTTCCGACTGTTCGCCATGCGGCACCCGGACGCGGCGCAGGAAATGCTCGCGCACGAACTGCGGCTGCGCGAGCACATCGCCGCGCTGCTCGATCGCGCGCTGCGCGCGGCAGGTCGACGATCCAGTATCGAGGTCGACGAGTTGGCGCGACTGGTGATCGCGGTCTACACCGGACTGTCCCTTCGACACGGCAGCCGTCCGGACGCGACGGAACCGGATCTGCTCGCCGGGCGCGTGCTGCCGACCCTGCTGCACGCGCTGTCGGAGCGGGACTCCCAGCCTCGTGCCTACAACAGTGCCAGCTGACCGGTTCCCTTTTCGAAGGCCAGCAGCGCGCGCTTGCGCTCGATGCCGCCGCCGTAGCCGGTGAGGTCGCCGTTCGAGCCGACCACCCGGTGGCAGGGCACGATGATGCCGACCGGGTTGCGCCCGTTGGCCAGGCCGACCGCGCGGGACGCGTTGGGGTTGCCGATCCGGTCGGCGAGCTGGCCGTAGGAAATCGTTTCGCCGAACGGGATCCGGCGCAGTTCGGACCACACCGTGCGCTGGAACGCCGTGCCGGCCATGGCCAGCGGCAGGTCGAACTCGGTGCGCTCGCCCGCGAAGTACTCCGCCAGTTGGGCGCGGACCTGCTCGAACGGTTCCTCGTCGGCGTCCTGGCGCTCGCCGAAGACCTCCTCGGGCGGGCGGTGCCGCTGCTGGTCCATGTAGAGCCCGGCCAGCGCGCCGTCGTCGGCGACCAGCGTCAGGGCGCCGAACGGGCTGTCGATCACGCAGTGCGTGGTGGTCATGCTGCTCCTTTGTCGACGGGCAGCCGGTTGATCGCATGATCGCCGGTCGCCCAGAGGTACTGCACCGCGTACGCGCGCCATGGCCGCCAGGCGCGCGAGTGTCTGGTCAGCGCCGCCGGGGTGCTGGGCAGGTCCAGGTCGGCGGCCGCGTTGCGGATGCCGAGATCGGTCGGGGTGAACGCGTCCGGGTCGCCGAGCGCGCGCATGGCGATCGTCTCGATCGTCCACGGCCCGAACCCAGGCAGCTCAGCGAGTTTCGCGCGTACCTGCGGCCAGTCGCTGCCGACGCCGAGATCCAGGCCGCCGTTGGTGAGCGCGGCGACCAGCGAGGTCAGCGTGACGCGGCGGGACTTGGGGAAGGCCAGCGTCTCCGGGTCGATGTCGGCCAGTGCGGCCGGCGTCGGGAACAGGTGGGTGAGGCCGCCGGTCGGGTCGTCGATCGGGTCGCCGTGCGCCAGCACGAGGCGGTGGGCGTGGGTGCGCGCGGCGGCCGTGGACACCTGCTGGCCGAGCACGGCGCGCACGGCGAACTCGTCCGGGTCGACGGTGCGCGGCACCCGCCTGCCCGGCGCCTTGGCCACCAGCGGCGCCAGCTTCTCGTCGGTGCGCAGCAGGTCGTCCACGGCGACCGGGTCTGCATCGAGGTCCAGCAGCCGACGGCAGCGGCTGATCGCGATGGTCAGATCGCGCAGGTCGGTCAGCATCAGCTGGCAGCCGATGTGGTCGGGCAACGGCCGCAGCGAGACGATGCCGTGTCCGTGCGGCAGGGCGAGCGTGCGCCGGTACGCGCCGTCGCGCCACTCCTCGACGCCGGGCACCGCGGTCGCGGCGAGGTGGCCGAACAGGTTGTCCGGGCACAGCGGCGCGCGGAACGGCAGCCGCAGCGACAGACCCCCGTTGGCGACGACCGTCTTGCCGCGCAGCGCGCGCCGGCGCAGCTCGGACGGGGTCAACGCGAACACCGCGCGCACCGTCTCGTTGAAGGTGCGGATGCTGTCGAAACCGGACGCGAGCGCGACCTCGCCCATGGGCAGCGCGCTGGTCTCGATCAGTACCCGCGCGGTCTGCGCGCGTTGCGCCCTGGCCAGCGCGAGCGGTCCGGCGCCGAGTTCGGCGATGAGATGGCGTTCGACCTGTCGGACGCTGTAGCCGAGTTGCCGCGCCAGGCCGGGCACGCCGTCGCGGTCGACGACGCCGTCCGCGATGAGTCGCATGGCGCGAGCCACCAGGTCGGCACGTTCATTCCACAGTGGAGAGCCGGGGCTCGCGTCCGGCCGGCATCGCTTGCACGCCCGGTAACCCGCCTGCTGCGCGGCGGCCGCACTCGGGTAGAACCGCATGTGCCGTTCCTTCGGCGGCACCACCGGACAACTCGGCCGGCAGTAGATGCCGGTCGTCGTCACCGCGGTGAAGAACCACCCGTCGAAGCGGGCATCCTTGGCCTGCACCGCCCGGACACAGCTGTCGAAGTCCTCATGCACTCGTCCAGCATGCCCGTTTCGACCGCCGCTGACTGGCGAAAAAACGACATCACCCTTATTGGGTGGCCACCCCTGGAGATGTTGGGCAGCATGGCCAGTATGACCAGCACAGTCCACACCTATGGCCTTGTCCTTGTCGAGCACGAGTTCCAGATCCCGCTGGATCACGCCCGACCCGACGGCGCGCGGATCACCGTGTTCGCCAGGGAGGTCGCCGATCCGGATGGCCGGGACCGGCCGTTCCTGGTCTTCCTCGCCGGCGGTCCCGGCTTCGAGTCGCCGCGCCCCACCCGCAACCCGACCTCGCCCGCCTTCCTCGACCGGGCGCTGCGCGACTACCGGGTGCTGTTCCTCGACCAGCGCGGCACCGGCCGCTCCACCCCGGTCGGCACGCTGCCCGGCCTGACCCCGCAGCAGCAGGCCGACTACCTCACCCACTTCCGCGCCGACTCGATCGTCGCCGACCTGGAATGGATCCGGCGCGAGCTGAACGTGGACACCTGGGCCGTACTCGGCCAGTCCTTCGGCGGCTTCTGCACGACGCACTACCTTTCCGTGGCGCCGCAGAGCCTGAGCGCCGCGTTCTTCACCGGCGGCCTGCCGCCGATCGGCATGCACCCGGACGAGATCTACACCGCCACGTACACCCGCATGCTGGCCCGCAACCGGCGCTACTACGAGCGCTACCCGCAGGACAAGGAGCGGATGCGCGCGCTGTGCGAGCGGGTCGACAACGAGGAGATCATCCTCGCCGACGGCGACCGGCTCACCGCCCGGCGGCTGCGCATGGCCGGCAACGTGCTCGGTTCCACCGACGGCATGGAGCACCTGCACTACCTGCTCGAACTGGCCCCCGACTCGCCTGCGTTCCGCGCCGACGTCGGCAAGCTGATCATGTCGTTCGGACGCGACCCGATCTACTGGATCCTGCACGAGTCCAGCTACTCCGACGGCTTCGCCACCAACTGGTCCGCGGACCGGGTCATGCCGGCGGAGTACGCTGAGGATCCGACCCTGTTCACCGGCGAACACGTTTTTCCGTGGATGGGCGAGGACTTCGGTGCGCTCGCGCCGCTGCGCGAGGCCGCGGACCTCCTCGCCAAGTACGAGTGGCCGACGCTCTACGACGCGGAGGTGTTGGCGCACAACGAGGTTCCGGCCGCGGCCGCGGTCTACTGGGACGACCTGTACGTGGAGAGCACGTTCTCCATGCGGACGGCCTCGGTCGTGCGCGGCCTGCGGCCGTGGATCACCAACGAGTTCGAGCACGGCGGCCTGCGCATGTCCGGCGAGCGCGTGCTGGACCGGCTGTTCGACCTCGCGGCGAACCGGGTCTACTGAGCTTCGACGGGAAGGGGGCGGCGTCCGGCGAAGCCGTGTTCCACGCGGTGGTACCAGACGAGGTCGGCGTCGCCCTCCAGCCAGCACAGCAGCACGTCGACCCCGTCCAGCTCGGCCGGGAAGTCCACCAGCAGCGGGGCGAAGCCCTTCAGCTCGGCGCCGGTCTGCTGCACGATGGTCATCAGCTCGTCGAGTCTGGCCTGCGCGGCCTTGAGTTCGGGCAGGCCACCGAGCCCGCTCGGCGAACCGCCGACGGTCAGCGACGCGGCGAGTTCCGCGGCGTCCGCGCGCAGCGCGACCAACTCCGCCAGCACCGGACGCAGGTTGCGCAGCTCCGCGCGGGCCTCCGCCACCGTGAACAAACCCATGCGACAAGCCTGCCAGATCGGCGATTGTCGGTGCCACGCGCCACACTTCGGACATGACGATTCCAGCTCGCCTGTCCATTGTCACCATCGGCGCCCGCGACCTGCCCGCCCTGCGCCGGTTCTACCGCGGGCTCGGCTGGGCCGAGCAGGCCAGCAGCGACGACGGCTACGCCACGTTCCTCCTCGGTGGCGTCCTGCTCGGCCTGTACCCGCTGGACAAGCTCGCCGAGGAGGCCGCGCCGACCGACGCCGAACCGAGCGGCTGGCCGGGCATCACGCTGGGCTGCAATGTGGACACCAGGGAGGGCGTCGACGAAGCGTACGCGGTGGCCGTGCGCGCCGGTGCGCGCGTGGTCGCTGAGCCGACCGACCGGTTCTGGGGCGGCCGGTCCGCCTACATCGCCGACCCGGAGGGGAACCGCTGGGAGATCGCCTGGGCGGCGGGCATGGTCTTCGAGGAACGCGGAGCACTCGTGTCCTTCGGCTGAACCGGGTTAGGCTGGCGATCATGGCTAACCCGAACTCACGTCCGGTCCGGATCGGTGTGCAGATCGCCCAGCAGCACGGTGACTACTCAGCCATCCGGCGCGCGGCGGCCGAAGCCGAGGACATCGGCGTGGACATCATCTTCAACTGGGACCACTTCTTCCCGCTCTCCGGCGAGAAGTACGGCAAGCACTTCGAATGCTGGACCATGCTGGGCGCCTGGGCCGAGCAGACCTCCCGGGTCCAGTTGGGCGCGCTGGTGACCTGCAACAGCTACCGCAACCCGGAACTGCTCGCGGACATGGCCCGCACCGTCGACCACATCAGCGACGGCAGGCTGATCCTGGGCATCGGTTCGGGCTGGAAGGAACTGGACTACACCGAGTACGGCTACGAGTTCGGCACTGCCGGCAGCAGGCTGGACGATCTCGCCGAGGCCATGCCGAGGATCGAGGCGCGCTGGGGCAAGCTGAACCCGGTGCCCACCCGCAAGATCCCGGTGCTGATCGGCGGTGGCGGAGAAAAGAAGACGCTGCGGCTGGTCGCTCAGCACGCGGACATCTGGCACTCGTTCTCCCGCGGCGACGACTTCGACCGCAAGAAGCAGGTGCTGGCGCAGCACTGCGCCGACGTGGGCCGCGACCCGGGCGAGATCGAGCTGTCCGTCGGTGTCGGCGACGAACCCGAGGTGAACGGGCCCGCACTGTTGGACAAGGGCATCACCATGTTCACCATCGGCACCAGCGGCCCCGACTTCGACCTGTCCAGGGTGCGCGCCTGGGTGGACTGGCGGGACAAACTGGGCGATTGACGTACGTGGTGGCGAGGTGGGTTGTCGGGGAGGAACATCGATTACGTGGCGGATGGTCGGGGGCAGGACGAGCTGGGCGAGGCGCGGGCATGGGTGCTCGCCCAGGTGGACAAGCTGGGCCAGTACGGCGGCCCCGGTCTGCGGCCGACCTCGCTGAACAGCCAGCAGCGGCTGTGCGAGCCACCGGCCGAACTGGCCGGCAAGATCGACGCGCGGGTGCGGGCCGGCAGCACGCCGGAGGGTCTGGACTATCCGCGCAAGCAGGCCGCCGTGCGCGGTGGCGTGCTGTCCGGGCTGGTCGCGCTGCTCGGCACGATCCTGCTGGCGGTGGACGGGGTCAGTCTCGCGCTGGGCGGTGGCCTTGTCGCGTTGATCATGATGATCGTGGGGCTGGCCGGGTTGGTCTTCGGGGTGGCGTCGGCGGTCCCGATCTCGTTGTATGCCAACCGCGACCCGCTGCGGCTGACCCACGAGGACCGGCACGCGCTGCACCAGACCAAGCGCTGGCAGAGCAGGCAGAACTGGATCGGGCCGCTGTCCGGCTCGATCGAGCGCAGGCTGGTGATCGTCGCCCGGGACCTGGTCGAACGGATCGTGGCCAGCCCGGCCTGGTCCTCCGGACACCTCGCCGCGCACCGCAGCCAGCTCAACCTGGCCTACGAACTGGACCAGGTCGACGAGCAGGCGATGGGCCTGGCCACGCTGCGCGCGCAGCTCGCGTCGGGTGTTCGGGTTCCCGGTGACCAGCGCGCGGTCGCGATCGAGCAGGGCTGGCATCGACTGGTGGACCGGGTCGCCGGCCTCGCCGTGTACGCGGAGCGGCTGGACGGCATCCAGCAACAGCTGGCCCAGGAGGCCGCCGAGAACGACGCCGCCTACGCGGACGGCACCGTGGCCAGGCTGGTCGCCGGCGCGGTCCGCGACGAACTGGCCGCCGACACGCTGCGTTCGCTGTCCGACGAGCTGAGCCCGCCCAGCGAACTGGACGGGCCCACCCCGGATCCGAACGAAACCACTACCACGAGCGAGTCGTAGCGTACGAGTGCGCGGTGATCCGCTGGGACTTCTCCGGGCGCTGGAAGACCGACTGCACGGCGACCCGGCCCGGCCCGACCAGCCGCAGCCACACCGTGCGGTAGCTGAACGAGCGGAGGAAGCCGAACCCGGGCGACTTCGGATACTCCAGGTGCAGGTGCATCTGCACCGAGGTGTCCCGGTAGAGCAGCGCGCTCGGCTGGATCAGCAGCGTCTCGTTCGGGGCGAGGTCGCGCACGAACGTGTTGCCCGGCGAGTGCAGCAGCAACAGGCCGGGCTGTGCGGGTGCGGTGAAGATGTCGCCGAACATGCCCAGCGGGTAGTGCGTCTCGCGGTCGTCACCGGAACCGGTGACGAACCAGACGCCCGAACGCTGCCAGCTGTACTTGATCTGGCCGGTGGCGACCAGGAAGCGGTGTTCGCGCACCCAGATCGACTGGCCGTTCTGCAGCGGCAGCGTGACGATGTCGCCCGCGTGGTTGTCGGACAGCGCGATGTGGCCAGGCCCGCGACCCTCCACCATGATCAGTGGCAGGCCCGCCATGACCCGGCTCCAGCCGCCCGCCAGGCTCATGTTGGACAGTTGCGCGTTCGCGTCGCACCACAGCAGGTTGTGGTGGGAGAAGTAGATCGAGTCGTGCTGCGCGAGCGTGAAGTCCGCGACCGGGACCTGGAAGCCCTCGATCTGGCAGTAGGACTGGCCGAACTGGACGCGCGCCATGTCCTTGACCGCGGGCTGCTTCTGCCAGCCGGACTCACTGACCGAGGCACGCACGTCGATCGGGGCGCCGCAGCGCACGCACGCGGTCTGCGTCGGATCGCTGTTCTGCCGGCAGTACCGACAGATGTAGCTACCGGGTGAGGTCATGATCGTCCCGCCTCACTCGGAGTGGTGGTGCACGTACATGGACTGGATGCCGACCCGGCCGGGGCCAGTCATCTCGGCGAGGAACATGCCTCGGCTGAGCAGACCGGTCTTGAGCGGCGTCTTGATCGCCTGCATGCCCACGGTCGAGTCCTTGTACAGGTAGGCGCCGGGCTCGACGAGGATCTTCTCGCCCGGCCGCAGCAGCCGCTCGAACACGTTGCCGTAGCCGTGCAGCAGCAACAGGCCGGGCATGCCCTGGGTGATGAACCGGTCCATGTACATGCCACTGCCGCCGTGCAGGATGTTGGCCAGGCCCTTGATCCGCACGAACGAGTAGCTGATGCTGCCGGACGCGACCAGGAACGCGTGCTCGCGCACGTCCAGCTCCATGCCGGGGTGCAGCGGCAGCACGACCAGCTCACCGGGCGCGTCCCGGGAGAACGCGATCCGGCCCGGTCCCTGACCGACGGTGACGATGTGCGGCATGCCGCCGAACGAACGGCGCATGCCGCCGCCGGTGTTCAGCGCGGAGATCGGCGCGCCCTCGTCCTTCCACAGCATCACGTGGTGCTCGAAGAACACCGCGTCGCCAGGGCCGAGGTTGATCTCGGCGACGGGCACGAGTTCGCCCTCGACCTGGCAGGTGCTGTTGGAGAACCGGAACTCGGTCATGTCGCGGAGCCGGGGCGCCTCACGCCAGCCCGAGTCGGAAACCTTGTTGCGTTCGTCCTGCGGCGCACCACAGGTGAGACAGCTGACGGTGCCCGGCGGGTTCTGCGACCTGCACCACTGACACTCGATCCGGTCCACCGTTGTTCTCTCCATTTCGCCTGTCGAGCCCCCACAGCCCGTCTGGATCGGGTAGAAGTTAGCAGTACGTGCGGCTTTGCCGCGCGCGGTTCGGGGTGGCTGTAGGGTTGCGTTTCCAGTGATCGGTTGTCGTGGAGGCATGGCGTGGCACTGTTCGGGCGGGAATTCATCGCGGTTCCTGACGACCGCAAGGGTCAGTTGGTGTTCAAGTGGCCGGACGTGAGCATCCGGCGATTCACCCACGCGATCGTCAATGCCGACGAGGTCGCGCTGTTCGTCAACACCGGCCAGGTCGTGCAGACCATGGGCCCCGGTCGGCACGCGATCGACGCGAACGAGCTGCCCGGTCTCGGCGCGCTCATCGACACCCTCTCCGGTGGCAACGCCTACCGCGCCGAGCTGTACTTCGTGCACAGTCGCGAGTTCACCGGTTTCACCTTCGGCGGCCGCATCGACGACGTGCAGGACCGGGCGACCGGCCTGATCGTGACGCTGCGGGTGTTCGGCGACTACGCGCTGCGCGTGTCCGACCCGATCCGGTTGATCACCAACCTGGTGTCCACGGTCGACGTCACCGACAACAAGAAGGTGTCCGACTGGGTGAGCGACCAGTTGCTCAAGGTGATGCGTTCGGACGTGACCAACCAGATCGTCCGCAACGGCTGGCCGATCCTGGGTCTGTCCGCGTACTCGCCGGAGATCGAGCAGACGGTCATCAACAAGGCCAACGAACAGCTCGCCGCCTACGGCGTGGCCATGACCCGGATGGGCAACTTCGACATCAACCTCGCCCCGGAGGACGCCCAGCAGCTCAAGACGCTGGCCAAGGACACCAGTTACTCGCGCCTGGCCGGTGGCTTCAACCAGTACGCGGCGGGCGAGATGGCGCTGGGCGCGGGCCAGGGCATGGCGCAGGGCGGCAACGCAGTCGGCGGCGCCTTCCTCGCGGCCGGTCTCGGCATGGGCGGCCAGGCCGTCCAGCAGGGCGCGCTGCCGCCCACTCCCCCGCCTGCGCAGGGTTTCGCCGGTGGCGGCCAGCAAGGTGGCTACGTCGGCCCGACGCCCGCCGGTCAGCCCCAGACCGGCCCGCAGCAGCTCCCGCCCGGCCAGGGCCAGCAGCCACAACAGCCGCAGACCGGTCCGCAGCCGCAGCAGCAGGCGCCCGCCGGTGCGCCGTGTGCGTCCTGCCAGACTCCGGTCCAGCCGGGAGCGAAGTTCTGCATGAACTGCGGCACCGCCGTCGCGGCCGCGCCGCACTGCACCAACTGCGGCAACGAACTGGCACCGGGCGCGCGGTTCTGCGGCAACTGCGGTACCCAAGCCGCGGGCTGAGTCTCAGCGAGTCCTAACGCGACGCCGCCGGGTGCGGATCACCCGGCGGCGTTGTCGTGTCCGCCGTCAGGCGACGCGGTCACTTCCGCCCCCGAGCGCGGCGAGTTCGCGCGGGGTGAGGGGTCGTGCGGTGACGCCGAGCAGACCGGCGAGCAGATCGACGATCTCCCGAGCGGCCTCCGGCCTGCCGAGCCGCGCGGAGGCCAGCGCCATGTCATCCACAGTGGACGGGTCGTCGCGCAGTTCGCCCAGGGTGCGCAACAGGCTTCGCACGCTCGGCGTGTGCCGGCCGGCGCCCGCGTCGACGACGAACTCGGTGTTGCCGCGCTCCTGTCCTGGCACGTGCGAGGTGAGCATCAGCGGCACGCCGCAACAGGTCGCCTCGGCGATCGTGCCCGGCCCGGCCTTGCTCACCAGCACATCGGCGCTGCGCAGCCAGTCGGCCATGTTGTCCACGAACCCGTTGACCGTCAACCGGTCCGGGTATTCCGCGCGCAGTTCGTGCAGGGCCTCCCGCAGGCGTCGGTTGCGCCCGCAGATGGCGACCACGGCGACGTCGTCGAAGCGGCGCAGGATCGCCTTGGCGCGTCGCGCGATCCCGCCCGCGCCCTCGCCGCCTCCGGTCAACAGCACGGTGAACCGGTCTTCGTCGATGCCGAGCCTGCGCCGCAGCGCCGCCCGATCCTCGCCGCGCAGCACACCATTGGCGAACGGCGGCGACACCGGCAGGCCGATCTCCACCCGACGGTCCGGGCCGAGTCGCTTGGGCCGACGCGCCCAGCCGACCGCGGTCGGCGGCACCACGATCCGGTCGGCCTTGCGGTCGTGCCACGACGAGTGCGGGTTGACCAGGTCGGTGACCACCGTCAGCAGCGGCGTCTCCCGGCAGGCCCGCTCGCGCGCCCGCACCGCGGCCGAACCGGTCAGCGGGTGCAGGTTGACGATGGCCACCGGCCGCTGCGCGGCGACCGCGTCCGCGACCGGTCGGTGCGCGAGGGTGAGCAGGGTCGAGCGGAGGAACCGCACGCCGCCGCGCCAGTCCGAGGTGTAGTAGATGCTGCCCCAGACCCAGGGCGCGAAGCGGATGGACAGGCCGTACAGGCCGCTGATGCGACGCAGCAGCCAGGCCGAACCCGGTCCGCCGAGCGGATCGCACAGCACCGGCTCGAACTCGCCCGGATACCACTGCTCCAGGGTCTGCGCCAGGGCTCTCGCCGCAGCACGGTGCCCGCCTCCGGTGTCCGAGAACAGGAACAACAGCCGCTTCGGGTCGGAACCCACTACCGGCGCGACATCGTCCACAGTGCCATCCTAGGGCGGAGGTGCCAGTCATCGGTGGGCGCGGTTTCCCGCCCCCACGAACCGAAAACTAGCCTCGGCACGCTGTGTTGTCGTCGGTTTCGTCCGGTAGTTCGTTGCCACGTAAGCCGTCGGCAATCGCGTGGCCACCTACGTCGTTCGCCGGCAACCCGGAGGCCACCGCACGGACGGCCGCCGTTGCCTTGAGCAGCATTTCCGCGTATTCGTCCGCCGGATCTGAATCGAGCACGATCGCCCCGCCCGCCCCGATGTGCCATTCGTCCTCGATGCGTACCGCGGTCCGGATGACGATGTTCAGGTCGGCCGTGCCGGTCACCCCGAGCACGCCGAGCGAACCCGAGTACACGCCGCGCGCGGCCGTCTCCAGGGTGTCCAGGATTTCCATGCTGCGCGGTTTCGGCGCGCCGGTCATCGAGCCGCCGGGGAAGCAGGCGCGCACGCAGTCCAGCACGCTCACCCCGGGCCGCAGCCTGCCGTGCACGGTGGACACCAACTGGTGCACCGTGGCGTAGGTCTCGGCCACCATCATGCTGGGCACGGTCACCGAGCCGACCTCGCACACCCGGCCGAGATCGTTGCGCAGCAGGTCGAGAATCATCAGGTTCTCCGCGAAGTTCTTGCGGCATCCAAGGAGTTCCATCCTCAGCCGCGCGTCTTCCGCCGGGGTCGCGCCGCGTCGAATGGTGCCCTTGATCGGTTTGGTCTCCACCAGGCGGTCCCGGTCGACGCGCAGGAACCGTTCCGGCGACGAGCAGGCCACCTCGACGTCCGGAAAGCGCAGGTACGCCCCGTAGGGCGCGGGATTGGCGCGGCGCAGCCGCTGGTAGACCGCGAAGGCGTCCTCGCCCCGCGCGGGCAGCCGGGCCGTGTTGGTCAGGCACAGCTCGTAGCTCTCGCCCGCGTGCAGCTTCTCCTGGCACTCGGCGACATCGGCCAGGTATCGCGCGCGGTCCCGCACCAGCCACGGCTCGACCTCGACGGACTCGGCCGGTGCCACGCCAACCGGTTGGCCTGCCGGTAGGTTTGCCAGCGCCGCAAGGGCCACGTCCAGCCACTCGTCGTCCTCGTAGCCGACGACGAACGTGCGGCCCGCCTCGTGGTCGACGGTCACGGTGCGGTCGGCGAAGATCCACTGCGCGTCCGGCGCGGACGAATGGTGTTTGTTGCGGCCACCACAATCGGCCTTCAACTCGTAGCCGAAGTAGCCGACATAGCCGCACGCCGGATCGAATGGCAGGCCGGCGGGCGGCTCGACGTGCCGCTGGTCCAGGAGCGCGTCCAGGTAGTCGAAGGCGGTGCCGGCGACCGCGCGCACTCCCCCGTCCGCCGATTCGACGGTGACCTGGCCGTCGCCGACCCGATAGGTGACCAGTTCGCCCCGTGGTCCGGTGTCCGCGCCCAGATGGGAGAACCGCGTCAGGCCGGAGCTGTCCAGCCAGAAAGCGTGCGATGCGGTGCCGAACAAGGCGCTGAACGCGGCCTCCGGATCCACCGCGTGATCCAGCGCGCGCACCGCCAGTCGCGCACCGGAGGGCGCCGGACGCGTGACGGTGATCGGATCGCCGGCCGGCGGACGATCGGTCGGGGTCAGGTCGCGGAACCGGGTCAGCAACTCGGCGCCGAACTCGCCCGCCACTGACTCCGGATGGAACTGCAGTCCCCACAGCGGCCGCGCGCGGTGCCGCAGCGCCATGATCACGCCGTCCTCTGCCCACGCGGTCGCCACCAGGGTCGCCGGGAGCGGTTGCGCGGCGCACAAGGAGTGGTAGCGCACGGCGGTGAAGGTCGCCGGCAGGCCGGCGAACAGGTCCGAGCCATCGTGCCGCACCGTGGTCAGGTGGCCGTGTCGGGCGGCGGGTGCCCGCGCGACCTGGCCACCTTCCGCGGCGACGATGCCTTGATGACCGAGACAGATGCCGAGCAACGGGATTTCAGTGGCGGCGATCACATCGGCGCAGATTCCGAAATCCTCGGGGCGGGCCGGATGTCCCGGTCCCGGCGATATCACGATGTTGTCGAACCCGGCGAGGTCCAGACCGGTCGAGTCGACGTCGTTGGGGATCACGGTCGGTGCGGCACCGTTCACCCGCGCGATCAACTGGTACAGGTTGAACGTGTAGGAGTCATGATTGTCGATGAGCAGGGTCCGCACCCAGGCATTGTGACCTGCCCGGATGTCGCTGCACAGCTCAGGTGGTCTTGATCGATTCCAGGAATGCCGCCCAGGTGACGGAGCTGAAGGTCAGCGATCCCGCTTCTCGATTCTTGGTGTCGCGCACACCGGTCCACGTCGAAGCCACGGATAACTCGACGCAGAAGCTCTGAGCATTGCTACGGAGACTTTTTCGCCACTCTCGTTCGCGGTCCATGATTTCTCAGTGATTCCCTTGCTGCCTTGATGATCTCCATCGACCGTTTGGGCGACAGAGCCGCAGTCGCGATGCCGTTCCACACTTCAATCAGCGCGGCCACGTCACTCGATTCTGCAACAATTTCGACGCCCAGAATGCTCTCCACATACGCCGAATCAGAGTCATCTTCCTCTGGGAAGTGGAGCAGCATCATTGGTCCGGACAGCGGTCCGTAGGATCCGACATCAAATGGCAGCACCTGGATCTCGACATTGTGCCAGGTCGCAGCCGTCAGCAGGTGGTCGAGCTGCGCGCGCATAACCTCGACGCCACCGATCATTCTGCGCAGCGCCGCCTCGTCGACGAGCGCGTGCAATTCCAGGGGGCTTCGTTGGCGAGTCAACAAGCTCTGTCGATTTCGCCGTTCGCTCGCCGCCAGCCGCTCCCAGCGCTCGGTCGTGAGCATTCGCTTCGCGCCGTTCGATATCGCGGTCGCGTATTCCGGAGTTTGCAGCAAACCCGGGATGATCACCGTGTCGAGCGTGCGCTCCAAGTCGGCTTCGTTCTCGTCCAGTCGGAAGCGCTGGTAGTTCGCGGACAGATGTGCAGCGTGCTCCACGGAGGACGCGTCGGCGACCTCCCACAGTTGCAGCGCCTGCGCGCGTTCTTCCTTTGTCGCGCCGATCGCGGACAACAACTTGCGGAACAACGCCAGCCGAGGCAGGTGATCACCCGCTTCCAACCTCGATACCGTCTGCCGGGAACACTGTGCCTTGGTCGCCACCTGTTCCGCGTTCAGACCGCTGCGCTCCCGGATCGGCCTGATGTATCGGCCCAGCCTGCGCTTGCCTCGCGTCGTTCCCACAGCCATGTGGGACACGATAGTCAGCCGTTTTCTCGACCCTCATCCGGTAATTCACTCGAATGGGACGCGCTGGCGAAACCTGCAATGCCTAGCTTCATCGCCATGACCGACTGGACGGTGCCGACGACCGTGCTGATGAGCATCGGTTTGGCATTCCCCGTTGTGCTCATCTACCGCGAGCAACGGCGCAAGGTGCGCGCGACACGGTTGGGCTGCCGGCGGTTGCTGGCCAGGGCCAACGTGCACTGCGCCGACCCCGAACCCGCGCCCGAACCGGATTCGGACGAGCCCGACGAACAAAGCACGTTCGAAGAAAACCGCTGATCCCCAAGCCCCGCGGTGGGGCAGGTCGGCACCGGTAAAACTCCCCCGTTCACCGCCCCGGTGCTCTTCCTCCACCCCTGCCCCACCGCGGCCCATCCCATCGAAACGTGGAACCGACGACACACATGCCCGACGACGAACCGAACAGCTGGCTGGACCAGCTCGCCTCGGCCCACGGCTGGGCCGTCTACCAGGTCGGCGACGCTCCGCCGCCGCCGCTGATCGCGGTCTGCCACCGGCACTTCTTCACCGACGTGGTGATCATCCACGACGCACGCACCGCGGTCGCCTATCGAACCATGTTCGACAACGACCGAATCCCGCCCGACCCGGCCGAGGCGCTGTGGACCTACTCCGGCGACGCGGACGGCGCGCTGGCCGCGGTGTTCGCGCTCACCCGGATGCCGATCCGCCCACTGCCCGCGCCCTCGCCCTACCGGCTGCCGACCGGCGAACTGCGCGCCATCACCGACCAGAACGGAGACCCGATACCGTGACCAGCACCATCTGGCTGGCCTACGTCGAAGAACACGCCCTGACCGACCCATACCGCCGCGCGGCAGGCCGGGCGAAACGACTGGATGGCATACCGAACGCGGTGCTGCCGGAACCGCAGGACGTGGTGAACTGGCTGGTCGCCAGCAGGGCCGCCTACGCCAAGCACGCCGACGAACACGGCCGCGCGCTCAACGCGCTCGTCGACGAACGGGACGCGATCAGCGCCCGGCTCACCGAACGCGGCGGCAGCGTCTATGCGACCGTCCGACAGTCCAGAACGATGACTGTCGACCTGTGCGTCGAAGCCGTCGAGGAACCGCGTGATCAGGTCCAGGGCAGCGCGGCGCGTTCGGCCCAGTAGGCGGCGGGTGGTTCGGCGAGCGTCGCCAGCTCGTCCAGTTCGGCCGGTTCGAGTAGGACGTTCGAGGCGGCGAGATTGCTGGCCAGCTGGTCGACGCCCGCCGAACCGAGCAGCACGATGTCGCCCCAGGGTTGGGCGAGCGCGGCGGCCAGCGCGATCGCGTCCGGGCCGACCTGGTGGCGCGCGGCGATCTTGGTCACGGTTTCCGGCGGCCGCACGGCGAGCCTGCCGTTGGCCATGGCTTCCTTGATCATCACCAGGGCGCCGCTCGCGTGTGCCTGGGCCAGCGCGTTGCCGACCGAGGTCTCCAGCAGGTTCCAGGTCGACTGAACGGCGGTGAACACCGGCTGGCCCTGCGCGGTCAGCTCCAGCGCCCGGCGCACGGTGTCGGCCTGGGCCGGTCCCGAGGTGGAGAAGCCGACGCGGACGCCGTGCGCGCAGAGCCGGGCCAGCGCCTCCTGGAGTTCGCGGTCACCGAACAGCGGGCTGTCCGCGGTGAGCGAGTGCACCTGGTAGAGGCCGAGCCGGTTGCCGAGCAGCGCGCGGGTTTCCGCCAGCTGCGCGGTGAAGCGGGCCAGCGAGTGCTCTTTCACCTCGTGCACGGGCGCGTCCAGCCGCCAGTCACCGACGTAGGCGTAGCCCCACTTGCTGGACACCACCACGTCGCCGTGCCGGCGGTCGGTGAGCCAACCGGCGAGGAACTCCTCGGCGCGGCCGTACGAGCGTGCCACGTCGACCCAGCGGATACCGGCCGCGTATGCCTCGTCGAGCACGGCCCAGCTGACCGCACGCAACTCGTCGACGCTGCGATGGGGGCCGAGTTCGTCGGCGCGGCCGAGGTTGATGTAGGCGGGTCGGCCGATCGCGGCCAGTCCGACGCCGAGCCGGCCGATGTTGGGCTTGCCTTCCGCCGCACTCATCCACACCCCTGTTCGCCGCACCCCTTGCCCAGGATGCCAAACCAATCGGCGATCAACCTACGTCAGGCGTCGAAGTCGACGGTGATCTGCTCCGACACCGGCACGGACTGGCAGGTGAGCACGAAGCCGGCCGCGATTTCGGCCGGTTCCAGGGCGAAATTGCGCAGCATGTTCACCTCGCCGTCCACCACCTTCGCCCGGCACGTGCCGCACACCCCGCCCTTGCACGCGAACGGCAGGTCCGGCCGGGCGCGCTGGGCGCCGTCCAGGATGCGGTCCGCGCGCGGGATGCTGGTGGTGGTGCCGCGGCCGTCGAGCAGCACGGTCACCTCGGAGCTGGCGCCTGCGACGCCGGGTTCCTCGTGCCGGACGGGTTCGGGTGGCACGTCGTCGACGTAGAACAGCTCCTGGTGCACCCGCTGCGCGGGGACGCCGAGCGATTCGAGCAGCGCCTTGGCCTCGGTGACCATGCCGAACGGCCCGCACAGCCACCAGTGGTCGACCGAGTCCGGGTCGACGAGCACGTCGAGCAGGCGGGTGAGCTTCTCGGTGTCGAGGCGTCCGGTGAACAGGTCGGCCTCGCGCGGTTCGCGGGACAGCACGTGCACCAGGTCCAGCCGCGCGGGCCAGCGGTCCTTCAGATCGGCCAACTCGTCGGCGAACATCACCGTGTTCGTGCGCCGGTTGCCGTACAGGACGGTCGCCGCGCTCGCCGGATCAGCGAGCACCGAGGACAGGATCGAGAGCACCGGCGTGATGCCCGAGCCGGCCGCGATCAGCACGTGGTGTCCGGGCTCGGACAGATCCGGGGTGAAGTTGCCGGTCGGTGTGGCCACCTCGATCCGGTCGCCGGGCCGCACGTCGTGCACCAGCCAGGTCGAGAACAGCCCGTCCGGCACCTCGCGCACGCCGATGCGCGGCTTGGCACCGGCCGGCGCGCAGATCGAGTACGAGCGGCGCTCCTCCCGCCCGTCGACCATCCTGCGCAGCGTGAGCGACTGGCCGGGCCGGAAGTCGTAGTCGGCGGCGAGGCCGGGCGGCACGTCGAAGGTGACGGCGACCGCGTCGTCGCACAACGGGCTGACCTCCGCCACGGTCAGCGGGTGGAAATCCGTGCGGCGGCGGGTGGCGAGGCTCGCGGTCACTCAGATCTCCTTGACGTGTTCGAAAGGTTCCTGGCAATCCAGACAGCGGAACAGGGCGCGGCAGGCGGTCGCGCCGAATCGGGACACCTCTTCGGTGTTGGCCGACGCGCAGTGCGGACAGCGCACCCGCCGCACGGACGGCCCGAGGCTCAACGGAATCGGGCCCGACGCGGCGAGGGGTGCGCGGGCGGGCGGCGCGATGCCGGCATCGGCAAGTTTGCGCAGCCCCTCGGCGCTGATCCAGTCGCTGCTCCAGGCCGGGCTCAACGTGACGCTGATGTCGATCTCGGCGTAGCCGGCCTCGCGCAGCGCGTGTTCCAGATCGTCCCGCATGGTGTCCATGGCGGGGCAGCCGGTGTAGGTCGGGGTGATGGTCACCGCGACCCGTCCGTCCGATTCGGACACGTCGCGGAGCACGCCGAGATCGGCGAGGGTGAGCATCGGCAGCTCGGGATCGGTGACGGTCTCGGCGATGGCGCGCGCACTCACCATGTCGCCTCCGGATGGGCCCGCGCGACGCTCTGCAGTTCCGCGATGACGAAGCCGAACGCCTCGGTGTGCACGCCGTCCCGGCCCATCCGCCCGGAAACGCCGCCGAGCGGCGCGGCCTGCGGCCGGCGCAGTGTCGCCGTGTCGATGACCTGGGTGAGCACCTCGTCGAACTCGGCCAGCAACGCGGCCGGATCAACGGCGACACCGGACAACCGGGTCTCGATCGAATGTGGCACGAACAGTTCGCCGACCAACGGCCATACACTGTCCAAACCGGACTGCATGCGCTCGTGCGAGCGCTCAGTCCCGTCGCCGAGCCGAACGACCCAGTTGGCCGCGTAGTCGCGGTGGTAGGTGACTTCCTTGACACCCTTGGCCGCGATCGCCGCCAACACCTGGTCAGCCGAGGCGGTGAGCCGGTGCAGCAGCGCGAGCCGCCAGGTGGCGAAGACCAGCAGGCGCGCCATCGAGTACGCGAAGTCGCCGTTGGGCGTCTCGACCAGGCGCACGTTGCGGAACTCGGCCTCGTCGCGGAAGAACGCGTACCGGTCCTCGCCCCGGTCGGTGCCGTCCGCCTTGCCGGCGCGCGCGTAGAGCAGCCGGGCCTGGCCGATCAGGTCGAGGCCGATGTTGGCCAGCGCGACCTCGTCCTCCAGCTCCGGCGCGTTGGTCACCCACTCCTGCAACCGGTGCGACATGATCAGCGCGTCGTCGCCGAGCATCAGGCAGTACTGGGCGAGCAGCTCACCATCCACACCGGACGGAAGGCTGGTGTCGACGCCGGCCAGCGGCTCGGCGAACCCGGTGCCGAACGCCCACCGGGTGTCGTCGCTGTACTCGCCGAGCGCCTCGTAGGCGTTGTCGAAGGACATCGGAGCACGCCTCACATGTGCGGAACGTTGTCGGGAATGGTGTAGAAGGTCGGGTGCCGGTAGACCTTGTCGCCGCTGGGCGCGAAGAACGGGTCCTTCTCGTCCGGGCTTGACGCGGCGATCTCGCTCGCGCGCACCACCCAGATGCTCACGCCCTCGTTGCGCCTGGTGTAGAGGTCGCGGGCGTTGCGGAGGGCCATCTCGTCGTCGGCCGCGTGCAGCGACCCGACGTGCACGTGGTTGAGGCCGCGCTTGCCGCGCACGAACACCTCGTACAGCGGCCAGTCGTGCTTGATCTCGCTCATGCCGAACCCGCCTTCTTCGCCGCGTGTGCCGCCGCCGCCTCGCGCACCCACGCGCCTTCTTCCGATGCCTTGCGGCGCTGCGCGATCCGCTGCGCGTTGCACGGTCCGTTGCCGCGCAACACGTTCTTGAACTCGTCCCAGTCGATCGGCCCGAAGTCGTAGTGCCCGCGCTCCGCGTTCCACTTCAGGTCCGGGTCGGGGAAGGTCACGCCGAGCGCCTCGGCCTGCGGCACGGACATGTCCACGTAGCGTTGGCGCAGCTCGTCGTTGGTGTGCCGCTTGACCTTCCAGGCCATGGACTGCTCGGTGTTCGGCGATTCCGCGTCGGGCGGGCCGAACATCATCAGCGACGGCCACCACCAGCGGTTGGTCGCCTCCTGCACCATCTGCCGCTGCGCGTCGGTGCCGCGCATCATGGTCATCAGCAGTTCGAAGCCCTGCCGCTGGTGGAAGGACTCCTCCTTGCAGATGCGGATCATGGCGCGCGCGTAGGGCCCGTACGAGCTGCGGCACAGCGGCACCTGGTTGCAGATGGCCGCGCCGTCCACCAGCCAGCCGACCACGCCGACGTCGGCGAAGCTCAGCGTCGGATAATTGAAGATCGACGAGTACTTCTGCCGGCCGTTGATCAGCTTGTCGGTCAGGTCGGCCCGGTCCGCGCCGAGCGTCTCCGCCGCCGAGTACAGGTAGAGGCCGTGGCCTGCCTCGTCCTGCACCTTGGCGAGCAGGATCGCCTTGCGGCGCAACGAGGGCGCGCGGGTGATCCAGTTGCCTTCCGGCTGCATGCCGATGATCTCGGAGTGCGCGTGCTGCGCGATCTGCCGGATCATCGTCTTGCGGTAGCCGTCGGGCAGCCAGTCGCGCGGTTCGATGCGCTGGTCGCGCTCGATGGTGTGCTCGAAATGCGCGAGCAAGGGCTCTTCCACGGTTGTCATGACTTCGCCACCAGGGTCAGCACGTCGTACTTCGCGGCCGATGAACCGTCCTGTTTGGTCACATCGGCGTCCCAGCGGACCTCGCCGTAGTCGGCGTTCTCGCGCGGGGTGATCTGCTTGGCGGTCAGCGTCACGGTGAGTTCGTCACCGGGGTAGACCGGGGTGAGGAAGCGCAGGTTCTCCAGGCCGTAGTTGGCCAGCACCGGGCCGGGCTCGGGCGAGACGAACAGGCCCGCCGCGAACGACACGACCAGGTAGCCGTGCGCGACGATGCCGCCGAACAGCGGGTTCGCCTTGGCCGCGGCTTCGTCGGTGTGCGCGTAGAAGGTGTCGCCGGTGAACTCGGCGAAGTGGTCGATGTCGGCCTGGGTGACAACGCGTGGCCCGGCCACCACCGAGTCGCCGATCCGCAGTTCCGCCAACGACTTGCGGAACGGGTGCATGCCTTCGGCGCGCTCGGCGCCGGCCACCCAGCGACCGGTGACCTTGCTGAGCACGGCGGGGCTCGCCTGCACCGCGGTGCGCTGCATGTGGTGCAGCACGCCGTGAATGCCGCCCATCTCCTCGCCGCCGCCGGCCCGGCCGGGGCCGCCGTGCACGAGCGCGGGCAGCGGCGAACCGTGGCCGGTCGACTCCTTGGCGTCGGTCGCGTCGAGCACGAGCAGTCGGCCGTGCCAGGGCGCGACGCCGAGCACGACCTCACGCGCGAAATCGGCGTCACCGGTGACGACCGACCCGGCCAGGCTGCCCTTGCCGCGTGCGGCGAGTTCGATGACCTGCTCGGTCGACGTGTACGGCAGCAGCGTGCTGACCGGGCCGAACGCCTCGACCTCGTGCGGTTCGGGGCGTTCGACGTCGTCGCAGCGCAGCAGCACCGGTGAGATGAACGCGCCGCGCTCGGCGTCCGCGCCGAGCACGTCGACGTGCTCGGGGTCGCCGTAGACGACCGTCGCGACCGACATCAGCGACTTGAGCGAACGGCGCACCTCTTCCCGCTGTTCCAGGCTGGCCAGTGCGCCCATCCGCGCCTCACCGGTCGGGTTGCCGACGGTGACCTTGGCCAGCCGCTCGCTCGCCGCGGCGGCGACCGCGTCGATCTGCTCGGCGGGCACGAACGCGCGGCGGATCGCCGTACACTTCTGGCCTGCCTTCACGGTCATCTCGTTGACGAGCTGCTTGACGTAGAGATCGAACTCGGTGCTGCCCGGCTTCGCGTCGGGACCGAGGATCGAGCAGTTCAGCGAGTCGGCCTCGGCGTTGAACCGGACCGAGTTGCGGACGACCGCGGGGTGCGCGCGCAGCTTGTTCGCGGTCGACGCGGAGCCGGTGAACGAGACGAGGTCCTGTTCGGTGACGTGGTCGAGCAGGTCACCGACGCTGCCGGCGATGAACTGGAGCGACCCCTCGGGCAGCAGCCTGGATTCCAGGATCAGCTCGACCAGCCGCGCGGTGAGATAGGCGGTCTGGCTGGCCGGCTTGATCAGGCTCGGCACACCTGCGACGAACGCGGGCGCGAACTTCTCCAGCGGCCCCCAGACCGGGAAGTTGAACGCGTTGATCTGGATCGCGACCCCGCGCAGCGGCGTGGCGATGTGCTGGCCGACGAACGTGCCGCCCTTGCTCAGCGGCTCGACCGCCCCGTCCACGTAGACGGTGTCGTTGGGCAGTTCGCGGCGGCCCTTGCTGGAGTAGGTGAACAGCACGCCGATGCCGCCATCGATGTCGAACTTCGAGTCACCGAGGTTCGCGCCGGTGCGCGCCGACAGCGCGTACAGCTCCTCGCGGTGTTCGCGCAGGTACGAGGCGAGCGCCTTGAGCAGCGCGGCCCGCTGGTGGAAGGTCAGCGCGCGCAGCGCGGGCCCGCCGACGGTGCGGCCGTAGGCCAGCGCGCCCGCCATGTCGATGCCGGTCGAGGAGATCCGGGCGACCTCCTCGCCGGTGGTCGCGTCGTGCAGTGGTGTGCCCTCGTCCGGCGCGGTGTGCCAGTCGCCTGCCACATAACTGCGCAACAAAGCCATCCGGTTCGCCTCCAGAGCTATTAACCAACCGTCCGTTCAGTAAGTAAGGATAGTCCTGGCTCAGTCCCATTCATAGCTCTGTCCATTCAAAGAAGCCACGACCGGTCTTCCGGCCGAGTTCGCCGCGCGCGACCTTCTCGCGCAGGAGTCGCGGCGGGGTGAACCGGTCGCCGAGGGTCGAGGTGAGGTACTCGGCGACCGCCAGCCGCACGTCGAGACCGACCAGGTCGGTGGAGCGCAGCGGGCCCATCGGGTGCCGATAGCCCAGTTCCATCGCGGTGTCGATGCCCACGGCGTCGGTCACGCCCTCCTCCAGCATGCGGATCGCCTCAAGGCCGAGCAGCACGCCGAGCCTGCTGGTCGCGAAGCCCGGTGAGTCGTTGACCACCACGTCGGTCTTGCCGATCGCGCGCACCCAGCGCACCGCGCTGTCCCGCACGGCTGCCGCGGTCGCCTCGGTCCGCACGATCTCGACGAGCTTGGACGCCGGCACCGGGTTGAAGAAATGCATGCCCAGAAACCGTTCCGGGCGGCGCAGCACCGAGGACAATTCGGTGATGGACAGCGAGGAGGTGTTGCTCGCGAGCACGGCGTCCGGGTTGAGCACGCCCTCGACGGTGGCCAGGATCTCGGTCTTGAGCGCGGGGATCTCCGGCACGGCCTCGATGACCACCTCGGCGTCGGCCGGGAGCGCGGTCGGCGCGGTGACGAGCGAGACGCGGGCGAACGCCTTGTCCGCGTCGTCGAGTTTGCCGAGTTCGACCGCCTTGCGCAGCCCCGCCGCGATCCGCTCCCCCGCGGCTTTGGCCGCATCCGCGTCGCTCTCCGCGACCACGACCTCGGCGCCTGCCGCGGCGAAGACCTGGGCGATCCCGGCGCCCATCCGGCCGCCGCCGATCACGCCGAGCTTGCTGGGGATGTTCTCGGTCATCGAGCATCCTTCCCTTGACACCATCCGGCGGTTACATTATTAACCGTCCATTCGGTCAGTTAGCAAGGCAGGAGAGCCGGGTGTCACACGACGCGGTCCAGGCGATGCTGTCCGCAGATCGGGCCTCACAGTCGCTCGGCATCGACGTGGTCGAGATCGGCGACGGCAGGGCCGTGCTCAGCATGCGCGTGCGCGCGGACATGGTCAACGGCCACGACATCGCCCACGGCGGCTACATCTTCCTGCTCGCCGACAGCGCGTTCGCCTGTGCCTGCAACAGCTACGGCCCGGTGACCGTCGCGGCCGGAGCGGAGATCTCCTTCGTGACCGCGGGCCGACTGGACGACCTGCTCGTTGCCACCGCCGAGGCGAGGACCCGCAACGGCCGCAACGGCATCTACGACGTCACCGTGCACCGGGACGACCCCGACGGGCGCACCGTGATCGCGGAATTCCGTGGTCGTTCCCGAGAGGTTGCGAGATGAGATCCGAGCTGGACCCCAGTGAACGCATGAGCATCGACGAACTGCGCGCCCTGCAGCTCAAACGTCTGCAATGGACACTGCGGCACGCGTACGCCAACGTGCCGTTCTACACCAGGACGTTCGACGCGGCCGGCGTGCGTCCGGAGGACTGCGCAAGCCTGGAGGACCTCGCGAAGTTCCCGTTCACCACAAAACACGACCTGCGGGACAACTACCCGTTCGGCATGTTCGCGGTGCCGCAGTCGGAACTTCGCCGCATCCACGCGTCCAGCGGCACAACGGGCAAACCGACCGTGGTCGGCTACACCGAGACCGACATCGACACCTGGGCGGGCGTGGTGGCCCGCTCGATCCGCGCGGCAGGCGGGCGACCGGGCGACAAGGTGCACGTCGCATACGGCTACGGCCTGTTCACCGGCGGGCTCGGCGCACACTACGGCGCGGAGAAGCTGGGCTGCACGGTGATCCCGGCCTCGGGCGGCATGACCGCGCGGCAGGTGCAGATCATCAACGACTTCCGGCCCGACGTCATCATGGTGACCCCGTCCTACCTGCTCACCCTGATCGACGAGTTCGAGCGCGCCGGCCTCGACCCGCGCGCGTCCTCGCTGCGGGTGGCCATCCTGGGCGCCGAACCGTGGACCGAGCAGATGCGCCAGGAGATCGAGCAGCGGCTGGACCTCGATGCGGTGGACATCTACGGCCTGTCCGAGGTGATGGGACCGGGCGTCGCGCAGGAGTGCGTGGACACCAAGGACGGCCTGCACATCTGGGAGGACCACTTCTATCCCGAGGTGATCGACCCGATCGAGGACACCGTGCTGGCCGAGGGCGAGACCGGCGAACTGCTGTTCACCTCGCTGACCAAGCAGGCCATGCCGGTCATCCGTTACCGAACGCGCGACCTGACCAGCCTGATGCCCGGCACGGCGCGGCCGATGATGCGCCGGATGGCCAAGGTGACCGGCCGCAGCGACGACATGATCATCCTGCGCGGAGTGAACCTGTTCCCCACCCAGATCGAGGAGATCGTGCTGCGCACCGAGGGCCTCGCCGCGCACTTCCAGCTCGTTTTGTCCAAAAAGGACCGGATGGACCAGTTGACCGTGCAGGTGGAGGCGCGCGCGGAAACCTCGGCGCAGCGCCGGATCGACGCCGCAGGCGAACTGGCCGGCGCGGTCAAGGACGGCGTCGGCGTGAGCATCGAGGTCAGCGTGCTCGACCCGGACACGTTGCAGCGCTCGGTCGGCAAGCTACAACGGGTCCTGGACAGGCGTGACGCCGAATGAACGCGACCCCGGCACCGCGCCAGGCCCGGCGCGGCAGGCCAGGCTACGACCTGGAGACGCTGCTGAACGTGGCGGTGCGGCTGTTCAACGAGCGCGGCTATGACGGCACGAGCATGGAGGACCTGTCCCGCAAGCTGGGCATCACCAAGTCCGCGATCTACTACCACGTGCCCAGCAAGGAGGAACTGCTGCGGCTCGCCGTGGACCGCGCGCTGGACGGCCTGTTCGCGGTCGCGGCGCAGGTCCGCGAGCGCGACGGCAGGGCGATCGGTCAGTTGGAGGACCTGGTGCGCGGGAGCGTCAACCTGCTCGTGCGCGAACTGCCGTTCGTCACGCTGTTACTGCGGGTGCGCGGCAACACCAAGGTCGAACGCGCGGCGCTGGCCCGGCGCCGCGACTTCGACCGTCTGGTGACCGACCTGGTCACCAGGGCACGCGACGAGGGCGACCTGCGCGCGGACATCGACCCGGCGACCACCAGCAGGCTGCTGTTCGGCATGGTCAACTCGCTGATCGAGTGGTACCGCCCGCGCGAACGCGGCACGACCGGCCTGGACATCGCGGAAACCATCGTCGCGGTCGCGTTCGACGGCCTCCGCGTCCGACCGGACTAGTTGCCGCCCATCGGCATCGTCATGCCGGGCATGTCGCCCATGCCGGTCGACGGCGTCCCGGTGCTGCCGCCGGAGCCGGACATGTCCATGCCGTCGCCGGGCGTGGACTGACCCATGAAGCCGTAGGTCATCACGTCCATCATGCTCAGGTCGGCGGCGGTGCCGACCGGCGCGAGGATGTGCAGCGTGCCGGACCGCTTGAAGGTCAGTGTCAACTGGAGCGGCTGGTGGCCCTTGCGCAGCGCGCCGAGCCCGGTCACCTCGATGTGCGGGCCGCCCGGCGCGAACAGCGTGGTGCTGGTCGAGGCGATGTCGATGGTGGCGGCGCCCGTGCACGGGTCGGCCGAGCACAGCGTGACGCTCTTCGCGGCCGAGCCCGTCTGGTATTCGGCGGCCGCGCTCGCGAGCGTGTCCGGCCCGGCACCGCTGTTGCTCAGCGTGAAGTAGACGTCCGCGGTGTCACCGTTGACCGGCGGCGCGTACACCTTGGTCACGGTGATCGCGGCAGGCGGCAGATCCGGGCTGGTGGCCACCCAGGTGACGGCGGCGGCCGCGATGATCACGATCGCGCCGATCGCGAACAGCACCGGACGACGCCAGCGCGGCCCGTCCGAGCCCTGCTGGATGAACAGGCCGGATCGGCGCGGCGGCTGCTCCTCGCTGGTGGTGGTCTCTGGTGTCTCGCTCATTCGCCGTCCGGGAAGGTGAAGGGAGCCGGCGCGACGTCCTTGCCCAGGTCGAGCTGGATGACGTTGTGCGCGGTCAGCGGAATGTCCCTCGGGTTGCCGGTGAACACCTTGCCGTTGACGTAGGCGATCACCTTGCCGCTGCTCGATCCGACCTGGTTCGGGCCGAGCTGCTGGCCCCACTCGTCGAAGAACTGGCCGAGGGTGAACGTTTCCTGCTTGGGCGACTCGATGTGGATCACGCCGGTCTCGTCGTGCGTGTGCAGCCAGTAGAACTTGCTGCCGCCGCCCACGAACTCGGAGCCTGCGGCCGGGTTGCCGGCCGGGATCTGCTGCAACTGGTAGGGCGGCACGATGCCGATGCCGTACGGGACCAGCTTCTGCTCGCCGTTGACGTAGATGGCCAGGTGCGCGTGGATGTGGAAGACCAGCTGCTCATTGCTGTTGCTGGAGATGCCGTCCACGGTCTGGCCGGTGAGGCCCGTGCTGGTGCGAGCCAGCAGCGCGGAGCTGCTGTCCTGTTGGGTCGGTTGGGTCGCGTTGGCGTTGCTGTTGCTGCCGCGCGAGAGCACGATGCCGACCACGACCGCGGCGGCCACGATCACCACGATGGCCGCGGGCAGCACGACGCCTTTCAGGACCGACGTCTGCCGGGCGCCCTTGATCGCACGCTGCGCCGACGCCGCCGAGGACTTGCCGGTGTTCTTGCGGTTCCCGGCCTGACCGGGCCGGTTGCCGGCACCGCCTGGCTTCTTTCCGGCCGACCCGCCCTGCTTGCCAGGCTGCCTCGACCCACTCTTCGCCATCGCCGCTTCGTCCCTCTCACCAGCCGGCCGCACATGCCGACGATCACCGCGACCCACGGCCGCTCATGTTCCTGCATAGCCTACGGGGCGTCTGTTGCGCGTTTACCCGGGCGGCCGGTGCGTGTTCAACCCGTTACTCCACTGCCAGCGGAATCCACGTTTTCCCTGTTCAGGGCCTGGTAAGCCGGTCGGAGCACGTCGACGAGCGCACGCCCGCCGATCGTGATGCCGATCGGGTCGAGTTGATCGAGCAACGCGTCCGGCCGCAGGCTCGGCGGCTCGGCGGGCGGCTGGTCGGGTTGCGGACCGGGCAGCCAGAACTCGGCAATGGCGTCCTCCAGCCGCGCCGTGTCCGGTTCGGCCTGGACCGGATCGGCCGGCCGGTGACCATCGTCGCGCAGCCTGCGGAGCCGATCGAGCAGTTCGACTCGGCTGCGTCCGCGCCAGGCCAGGATCTCGAACGGGTCCGCGTCGAAGGACTCGGCGAGCAGGTAGCAGGTGGCGGCGAGGTGTTTGCACGGCACCTCCCAGTCCGGGCACGAGCAGTCCATGGACAGTTCGCGCAGCGTCTCCGGGAACAGTTCCAGTCCCAGTTCGCGGAACAGGTCCTCGATGTCGGGCGGCATCTCGCCGGCGAGCAGTTTCGCCGCGAACAGTGCCTGCCGGGCAAGGGCTTCCTCGATGCGCAGCCACTCGCGGTCGGCGAAGACCTTGACCGCGATCCGCACCCGGTACGGCTCCGGCCGCGATCCCTG
The DNA here is from genome assembly GCA_035948315.1 of Pseudonocardiaceae bacterium. GTDB lineage: Bacteria > Actinomycetota > Actinomycetes > Mycobacteriales > Pseudonocardiaceae > CAJCJE01. The sequence goes on from DASZJG010000057.1 coordinate 126,806, forward strand.
CACCTGCGCCACAACCAGGCTGGTGGACAGGTTCATGGTCAGCACCTGGCCGGCGCGCGCGTAGTTCTTGCCGCGCAGCAGCCGCCCGCCCATCCCGAAGGACTCCAACACCTCCAGGAACCGGCGCGACCACCAACTCTGACCGATCTCGCCACGCCTGCTGCGTGCCTTGATGCCGCCGTCCACCTTGCGCGGTCCACTCGACCACGCCTCCCGGGGCACCTTCCGAGGCTCAGTCACCGACGGCGTCCTCGGACAGGCGCACGAGTTCGCGCAGTTCACCGTCGGACAGTTCGGTCAGCCAGTTCTCGCCCGCGCCGACCACCATGTTGGCCAGCGCCTTCTTCTCCTCGATCATCGCGTCGATCTTCTCTTCCAGCGTGCCGATGCAGACGAACTTGCGCACCTGCACATTGCGCTGCTGCCCGATCCGGAACGCCCGGTCGGTCGCCTGGTCCTCGACCGCCGGATTCCACCAGCGATCCAGATGCACGACATGATTCGCTGCCGTGAGCGTGAGGCCGGTGCCGCCCGCCTTGAGCGAGAGCAGGAAGATCGACGGCCCGTCAGCCGACTGGAATCGGGTGACCATCTCATCGCGCGCGCGTTTGCCGCTGCCGCCGTGCAGGAACAGCACCTCGGTGTCGAAACGGGCGCTCAGATGCGGCATGAGCAGGGCGCCGAACTCGGCGAACTGGGTGAACGCGAGGATCTTGTCGCCGTCGGCCAGCGCGGCCTCGACGATCTCCTCCAGCCGCGCGAGTTTGCCGGAGCGGCCGGCGATCCGGCTGCCGTCGCGGAGGAACTGAGCCGGGTGGTTGCACACCTGCTTGAGCTTGGACATGGTCGCCAGCACCAGACCCTTGCGCTCGATGCCCTCGCTGTTGTCGATCTTGGCCAGCATGTCGTCCACCACGGCCTGGTACAGCGATGCCTGCTCGGCGGTGAGGTTGCACAGCTGCTTCATCTCGATCTTGTCCGGCAGATCGTCGATGATCTTCGGGTCGGTCTTGAGCCTGCGCAGCACGAACGGCGCGGTGATCCGGCGCAGCCTGCTCGCGGCCTCCACGTCGCCGTAGCGCTCCACCGGAACGGCGAACCGCGCGCGGAACGTGCTGATGCTGCCCAGCATTCCGGGATTGGCGAAGTCCATAATGGACCACAGCTCGGCGAGCCGGTTCTCCACCGGCGTGCCGGTGAGCGCGATCCGGTGCCGCGCCGGCAGCCCGCGCGTCGCCTTGGCCTGCCGCGACGCCGCGTTCTTCACGTTCTGCGCCTCGTCCAGCACGATCCGGTCCCAGGTGATCGCGCCGAGGTCGGCCCGGTCGCGGGCGAGCACCGCATAGGTGGTGAGCACCAGGTCGTGATCGGCGGCCCGCGCGATCAGCTCGTCGCCGGCCAACCGGTCCGCGCCGTGGTGCACGTGCACGGACAGGTTCGGCGCGAACTTCGCGGTCTCCCGCTGCCAGTTGCCCACCAGCGACATCGGGCAGACCAGCAGCGTCGGCGGCCGGGTGCCGTCCGCGCGGCGCAACGCCTCCAACGCCAACAGCTGCACGGTCTTGCCCAGCCCCATGTCGTCGGCGAGACAGCCGCCGAGTCCGAGCCGGTCCAGGAAGGCGAGCCAGGCGAGGCCGCGCCGCTGGTAGGGCCGCAGTTCGGCACGGAACCCGGGCGGCGGCGACACCGGTTCCAGGTTCGCCTCGGTGCCGCCGGTGAGCAGGTCGGCCAGCCACCCACTGCCACCGACCCCGCTGACCGGCATCGGCAGCGACTCGGCCTCGCCATAGGAGGCCGCTTGGCGCAACGCCTCGTCAGCGGACATCTGCCCGCTACCCGACTTGTTTAGGAACGCGAGACCCGCGGCCAGTCGCCGCTGGTCGACGTGCACCCACTGGCCGCGGATGTTCACCAGCGGCACCTTGGCCGCGGCCAGCGAGTCCAGTTCGGTCTTGGTCAGCTGGGTGTCACCAAGGGCGAGGTCCCAGCGGTAGTCGACGAGCATCTTCAGACCCGCGCCGTCGTTGCGGCTCACCACCCCGGACGTGCCCGCGCTGGTCACGTTGAGCTTGAGGCTCAACTCCCCCGGCTTGCGCCACGCGGCCGGCAGGAACACGCCGAAGCCGGCGGCATCGAGATCGGCCGCGCTGGTCAGGAAGTCGTAGGCACCCTCGACGTCGAGTTCGAGTTCGGCGGGCCGGGCGCCGCGCAGCGCGGTCTCCAGCGCGGGGAACAGCCTGCTCGCCTTGCCGAGCCCGGTGAGCAGCACCTCCTGCGGTTCGTCCACCCAGCGGCGCAACACATGGTCGGCGGAGCGCCAGACCTGCTTGGCGGAGACCAGCATGCTCGGCTCGTCGACCGCCTGGAGCACGAACTGGAGCCGCCAGTCCTGCTCCGGGTCGTGCGGCGCGTCGGCGGTCTGGTCCGGGGCGAGCAGCCGGAACCCGGTGCGTACCGGACCGTGCTGGGTCGCGCTGTCCTGCCAGTGGGCGAGCATCTCGGCCAGCGCGCGCACGGCCTGTTCGTCCGCGTCGAACTCGGCATCGCCGGTCAATGCGGCCAGCCACGCGCTGCTCGCGTCGGTCACCTCGGTGACCAACGGGCGGTCCGACCGACCGCGCACCTCCGCGTCGACCAGCGCGTTCAACGTGGTGCGCAACAGCAACGGCGGCGCAGTGCCGACCTTCGCGCCGGGCTGACTGGCCAGCGCGCGGAACGCGGGCGGCATGGCCTGGCGGGCCGCGTCCAGCCGCACTGCGTCCATTCCGGACAGTGCGGGCCGCCAGCGCGCCTGCGGCCGCTCCCCCGGCGAGGTCACCACCCCGGGCAGCACCCGTCCCGCGTCGACCAACTCCCTGGCCAACTCGGCCAGGCTCAGCAGATATCGGCTCGCGGCCCCCAGCCGCGTGTCCGGCAGCTCGGCAAGCTCCGCGCCCAGCAGCGCCCGCGCACTCAACCGCACCGCCGGCACCAGCCACGCCCGGATCGTCACCGCGCCACGCTGCGGCGCGCCCGCCGCCAACGGGTCGCGCACCAGTTCCGGCGACGCGAGCGGACCGGAGGAATAGGACGGCAACAGGATCTCGGTCGGGGCAGCCTCAGCTCCCAACAGGCGCCCGAGCACCTGGGCCGATGCCGCGAACGGATGCGGCCTGGCCGCGTTCCCGCGCAGCGGACGGGCCAACCTGGCCGGTGCGTCCGCGTCCTCGGCCCAGAGCACGAACTCGCCGGACAGGGCGGCAAGCCCGTGCAACACCAACAAGGTCAGCTCATCTCTGTCGAGAGGTTGCTGACCAGCCTAGTTGGCCACCCCGACGATCTAGTCGCGGGAATCCGGGTTGCCCTGCTCGGCCAGGAACCGCTCGAACTCGCTGCCCAGCTCGTCCGCGGTCGGGATGCCCTGGTCGTCGATGAGCAGGCTCTGCCTGCCGGACGCCTCGGCGAACGTGTCGTACTGCCGTTCGAGCCCGCGCACCACCTCGGCGACCTCGGCCGAGTCCTCGACCTGCTTGTTGATCTCCGCGTCGGTCCGACGGGCCGCCTCGCGCAGCGCGTCCTCCGGCAGCGAGAGCTGCGTCGCCTGGGCGACCGAGTTGAGCAGCGTCAACGCCGCCGCCTGGTAGGTCGCGTTGGCCAGGTAGTGCGGCACGTGCGCGGCGAAGCCGAGCGCGTCGTGACCGGCCTCGGTCAGCCGGTACTCCAGCAGCGCGCTGACGCTGGCCGGCACCTGGATGCGGTTGAACAGCGGCTGGTGGCCGGCGAGCAGTTCGGTGCGGCTGCCGTGCGCGGTCACGCCCAGCGGCCGGGTGTGCGGGGCACCCATCGGAATGCCGTGGTAGGCCACGGTCAACCGCAGCTCCCACTTCTCCACCAGCTGCTGGACGGCCGCCGAGAACCGCTCCCACTCATGATCCGGCTCCAGGCCGGTGAGCAGCAGGAAGTCGGTGCCGTTCGCGTCCTGCACCAGGTGCACGACCAGCTCGGGCGGGTCGTAGCTGGCCCAGTGGTCTGTGACGAAGGTCATGATCGGCCGGCGCGAGCGGTAGTCGATCAACCGGTCCACGTCGAACCGCCCGACCACCCGGTGCTCGAGCGTGTTCAGCAGGTGCTCGGTCAGCGTCTTGCCGGCCGAACCAGCGTCCATGAAGCCGTCGAGCTGCTGCAGAAGCACAGCTCCGCGCAGGTCAGGGAGATCGGAATCGACCTCGTACAGGCTTTCCGGTCCCAACTCCACGACGGCCTCCCAGCTGTCTTGCACTCGTCCTTCTTCACTCCAACGCGCGAACGCCCGGAATCCATTCCGACGTCAAGATCGCGCGGCCCGCCGCGAGGCGGCAGCATAAGGCACATGACCGAGCACACCAGCGACGCGGGCGTCACGGCGGACGGCATGACCGCCGAGGCGGCCATCGACCGGATCGAGGCGGCAGGCCACCCCCGGCCGCAGGACCGCAGGCTGCACGCGCGCGGCTCCACGTTCGAGGCGCGGTTCGTCCCCTCGGCCCAGATCAAGGGCCTGACCGTGGCCGGCCACCTGACCACCGAAGGCGACGCGGTCATCCGCTTCTCCAACGGCGCCCCGCAGATCGACGCCGACGACCGCGAGCGCGGCGTGCGCGGCATGGCCGTGAAGTTCCTGCGCGAGGGCAATCCGGTCGCCGACCTGGTCGCCGCGAACTTCCGGGTCTTCCCGAGCAAGAACCCGGAAGGCTTCGTCGAACTGGTCGAGGCGCTCGCCCACGCCCAGGCCGAGGGCAGCTTCACCGAGCGCGCCAAGGGCAAGCTGGCCGCAGCCGGCCAGTTCGCCGGCATCCTGGCCAAGCACCCGGAGAGCCACGCCGGTCTCAAGGCGTTCATCGCGCGACAGGGCCCGGCCAGCTTCGCCACCACCCGCTACGACGGCCTGCACGCGTTCGTGCTCGTCGACGCGGAGGGCAACCGCCTGCCGTTCCGCTACCGCCTTGTCCCCACCCTCGGCGAGGTCGACCTGGTCCCCGAGCACGCGAAATCCCTCAAGCCGGACTTCCTGCTCGGCGAACTCGACGACCGGCTCGCCGCAGGCCCGGTCGCCTTCACGCTGGTCTTCCAGTTGGCCGAACCGGACGACCCGACCAACGACCCCTCGGTGGCCTGGCCCGCACACCGCAAGCTGATCCCGGCCGGCACCTTCGAGGTCCTGCGCCGCTCCCCCAAGGCCGAGGACTGGGAGCGATCCGTGTTCGACCCGGCGAACGTCGCGCCCGGCGTGGAGATGTCCGACGACCCGGTGCTGGCCTTCCGTCCGCACGCGTACTCGGTGTCCGCGTCCCGCCGGTTGAGCTGACGGTGCGCGAACGGGATAACTTGGCGGCGTGAGCGACGAGGACCCGAGCAGGCGGCTGCGCATCTCCCATGCCGACCGCGAACAGGTCCTGCAACACCTGCAGAACGCGATGGCACAGGGCATGCTCACCGCCGACGAGCTGGCGCAACGCTCCGACCGGGCGCTGAACGCGAAGACGCGGGGCGAGATCGAGCCGCTCACCGCCGATCTGCCCAACGCGCGGGTCGCCTACTCGGGCTCCGCGCTGCCCAGTCCGATCGCCGCCAACGATGTCATGGCGCTGGGCGCCACGCTCGGTTCGGTGACGCGCAAGGGTTACTGGGTGGTACCGAGGACGCTGCGGCTGCGCAGCCGGCTCGGATCGACCGAACTGGACTTCACCGAGGCACGGATCGATCATCCCGTCGTCGACGTCGAAATCGATGTCAAGGGCGGATCGGTGGAAATTCGGCTGCCGGAGGGCGCGAGCGCGTCCATGGACGACGTGGACGTCGTCGCGGGCAGCGTCGAAGATCACCGCAGGTATCGCGAGCCGATGGGCAAACCGCACTTCGTCATCACCGGTTCGCTGAGTTGGGGCTCGCTGGAGATCCGCGGCCCGCGCCGGAACTTCTTCAGCTGGCGCTGACCGGAGGTCCACATCGGACAGACGTGCGGGTGATCGACACCCATGCCCGCGCGTCCGCACATGCACTCCGATCCCTTTCACACCACCTACTTTCGGCTGGACTTCTTGTCAACATTTGGCACCATCCGGCGTCTTGACTACGAGCTTTCCCTGTATTTGTCTATAGGGGTACCAGCCGTGACAACGTTGTCATCTCGGTCGGCCAGGAACATCACCCACGGATGTGGCCTGGAGCTGTGGCGCGCTTCGCGCTGTTGACAACGCTGTCGTGGTGCGCCCGGTCCCCGAGAGAAAGGCCGACCGCGGTGAACACTGCGTCTGCGCCGACCCCCTCCGGTCAGCCCGCGGCCACCGACTTATTCCCCCGCTCCACCCTCTCGACCCCGGCGTCCCACCGCTGGCACATCGGCCACGGCGAGCGAATTCGGGGCGTTTCGTCCTGCCCGGACAGTGGCGCCCGCTCCCGTGGCCAGGTTTCCCCTCTCGCCGCGCGGCGAGAACTCCTTCGGAGGTATTGATGGCACGATTCAGACCACTCGTCGTATCGCTGGTGGCTGCCACCGGCACGATCGGGGCCTTATTAGTGCCGGGGGTGGCTTCCGCCGCTCCCGCGACCTATGTCCAGGACCCCGCCTCGCTGGTGAATCCGTTCATCGGCACCTCGAACGCCGTCGACGACTTCCCTGCCGCGGACACGCCGTTCGGCATGGTCCAATGGGGACCGGACACGCCCAGCCGGCCCGATGGCGGCGGGTACGAGTACAACGACAAGTCCGTCACCGGCTTCAGCCTCACCCACCTCTCCGGTCCGGGTTGCCCGGCCGCGGGCGACATCCCGATCCTGCCCACCACCGGCGCGGTCGGCACCAGCCCCGGCTCGGCGACACTGCCGCTGGACCACACCAAGGAATCCGCCTCCGCCGGCTACTACAGCCTCGCCGGCAACGGCATCACCACCCAGCTGAGCACCACCCTCCGCTCCGGCATGGGGCAGTTCACCTTCCCCGCCGGTACCAGCTCGAACCTGCTGTTCAAGCTCTCGGACGGGGCCACCGGCGACAGCGCCACCCACTTCCAGGTGATGAACAACAAGGAAGTGGCCGGCTGGGTCACCAGCGGCAACTTCTGCGGCGCCAGCGACCAGTACACGTTGTACTTCGACGTGCAGTTCAACCAGTCGTTCACCGCGAACGGAACCTGGAAGAACTCGCAGGTCAGCGCGGGTTCGCAGAGCATGACCGACACCGCGACCGCGCCGAAGACGTCGCAGAGCCCGTCGAAGGACACGCACAGCAGGACCAGCACCCAGACCCCGGCCGTGCACGGTGCGACCCCGCAGCCCAAGGGCAAGTCGGCGCCGCTGATCACCCCGCCGGTGGCCGGTGCGGACGGTGCCTACGTCACCTTCGACACCACGACGAACCAGACCGTCCAGGCCAAGGTCGGCGTCTCCTACGTGAGCACCACCAACGCCGCGGGCAACATCAAGGCCGAGGACGCCGGCTGGAACTTCAACCAGGTCAAGACCAACGCGCACAACGCATGGAACGCGACCCTGAACAAGATCCAGGTCGGCGGTGGCAGCACCACCCAGCAGACCGTCTTCTACACCGCCATGTACCACGCCCTGCTGCACCCGAACGTGTTCAGTGACAGCAACGGCGAATACATGGGCTTCGACGACCAGGTGCACCAGGTCGCCCCAGGCCACGTGCAGTACGCCAACTACTCGGGTTGGGACATCTACCGGTCCCAGGTCCAGCTCGCCGCGATCGTCGCGCCGCAGCAGACCTCCGACTCGGTCACCTCGATGATCAACGACTACGAGCAGAGCGGTCAGCTGCCGAAGTGGTCGTTGAACAACGGGGAGAGCTACGTGATGGTCGGCGACCCGTCCGACGGCATCATCGCGGACGCGTACGCCTTCGGTGCCCGAAACTTCGACACCAAGACCGCGTTGCAGGCGATGCTCGCCGAGGCCAACCCGTCCAGCGGCATCCGTCCGGGCTACAACTACGACGAGTCCATGGGCTACCTGCCGATGGACGGCACGTACGGCTGCTGCAACTTCTACGGTCCGGTCTCCACCCAGCAGGAGTACGACACCGCGGACCACGCGATCTCGACCTTCGCGGCGGCCCTCGGTGACAAGACCGACGCGGCGACGTTCGCCGCACGGTCGCAGAACTGGGTGAACGTGTTCAACCCGGGCAGTGGCTACCTGGAGCCGAAGTACCTCAACGGCCAGTTCGAGCCGGGCTTCACCCCCTCCAGTGGCAACGGTTTCGTCGAGGCCGACGGCGCCCAGTACACGCCGATGATCAACTGGGACATCCAGGGCCTTGCCAAGGCGGCCGGTGGCAACGCGGCCTGGCAGAGCAGGCTGGACACCCTGAACCAGAACTTCAGCAACCCCGGTTCGGCGAACGCGGACCTGTCCAACGAGCCGAGCGTCGAGATCCCGTGGGAGTACGACTACGTCGGCGCCCCGTACAAGACGCAGAACGTGATTCGCGAGATCCAGCAACAGGTCTGGACGAACGCGCCGAACGGCTTCCTCGGCAACGACGACCTCGGCGAGATGAGCGCCTGGTACGTCTGGTCCGCGGTGGGCATGTACCCGGAGACCCCGGGCACCGCCACGCTGGCGCTGGGCAGCCCGGTGTTCAACAACACCCTGATCCACCTGCCCAACGGCAAGTCGCTGACGATCAACGCTCCCACCGCGGCGCCGAACGCGCCGTACGTGCAGAGCCTGAACAACAACGGCAAGGCGTGGAACAACGCGTACCTGCCGCCCGCCGACCTGGCCAACGGTGGCACCCTCGACTTCACCCTGGGCACCACCGCGAACACCAGTTGGGCCAGCGCACCCTCGGCCGCCCCGCCCTCGGACGCCACCAACCTGGTCCCCGCGCTCGGCTACACCACCTCCGGTGGTAGCTCGGCAGGCCAGGTCATCGTGGCGCCCGGTGCGAGCGCGACCATCAACCTCGGCGTGCGCAGCATGTCCAACGCCGCGCAGAGCGTCACCTGGAAGGCGACCGCGACCAGCGGCCTGACCGTCGGCCCGAACAACGGCACCGTCTCGGTGCCGGCGAACGCGGACGCCGGCCAGGCGGTCGCGGTGACCGCGCCCAGCACCGAGGGTCGCTACCTGGTGACCTTCGCGCTGACCTCCTCGACCGGGGCGGCCCTGCCCAGCACCATGATCGAGGTCGACGTGGCCAAGCCGGGTTCGCTGTGGCCGTACTTCAACGACGCCGGTGTCGTCAGCGACGGCACCTCCAGCGCGGCGAACTACGACGGTGACGGCTGGGCCTACTCCGCCCAGCAGCTCGCCGCCCAGGGCCTCACGCCGGGCGCGACCGTCACCGAGGACGGCGTGAACTACACCTGGCCGAACCAGCAGCCGGGCGCCCTCGACAACATCGAGGCCGGCGGCCAGACCATCGCGCTCAGTGGCGCGGCGGGCGCGGCGAAGATCGGCATCCTGGGCAGCGCCACCAACGCCGACCCGGGTTCACAGGGCGCGTTCGTCGTCCACTTCACGGATGGCACGTCGCAGACGATCACCTTCGGTCTGAGCGACTGGACCCTGGGCGCGAGCGCGTTCCCGCCCGCGTTCGGCAACATCACCGCGGCCACCACGTCGTACCGGGACAGCACGTCCGGCGGTACCGCACAGCAGATCAAGACCTACGTGTTCGCCGCGGACGCCGCGCTGACCGCGGGCAAGACCGTCAGCGGCATCACCCTGCCGACTTCCATCGACCAGGGCCAGCTGCACGTCTTCGCCTTCGGCATCGGCTGATCCCGGTGGGTGCCTTCTTCGCCATCGGCTGATCCCGGGGCGCGGATGAAGTAACAGACGGGCCCGTGAGCCATCCGCTCACGGGCCCGTCGCCGTCCCCACCCTCGCCCCTGACCTGCGAATGTGCCACCTGGCATCACGACAACTTGCGTGCGTGCCATCCATGTGCCATATTTGTGCCATGGACCTCACGCCGTACGTCACCAATCTCCGCAACGAGCTTGCGGTGGCCGCAGAGGCGGGCGGCGAGGACGCCCGCGCACTCGCCGAGCGCCTCACCGCACCGCTCGACTCGGCCGTGCGGCTGACACTGTTGGAAGCCCTCTCCGCCGCTGCCGACGAGATCACCACCGATCTCGCGCCCGGTTCGGTCGAGCTGCGGCTGCGCGGCCGTGAGCCCGGCTTCATCGTCACGCCACCGCCCACCGACGAGTCCTTCGCCGGTGCGGCCCAGCCTGCCGCCGGCATGACCCCGCCGCCCGTCCTCGACGCCGACGACGGCGCGATGGCCCGGATCAACGTGCGCCTGCCCGAGCAGTTGAAGGCGCGCATCGAAGAGGCCGCGGCCAACGAGAAGATCTCCGCCAACGTCTGGCTGGTCCGCGCCGCGGCAGCCGCTCTCGACAGCGGCACCACCCGCCGAGCCGAGCCCAACCGGGCCACCGTCGGCGCCCAACACATCACCGGCTGGGTCCGCTAGACCCGCCACCACCCACCTTCAAGGGGACAGCCATGCCTACTTTCCAGACACCCGGACCGATTTCCGCAACGGTCGAGATCGTCCTCGGCGACGTCAAGATCATCGCCTCCGACCGCGCCGACACCGTCGTCGAGGTCCGCCCGTCCGACGAGTCCACAATGGATGATGTGCGCGCCGCGCAGGAGACCGTGGTCGACTTCGCGGCCGGCAGCCTGACCGTCAAGGCGCCCAAGGACTGGCGGTTGTACACGCCCTTCGGCGGCAAGGCGTCGATCGACGTGGTGATCGAACTGCCGACCGGTTCGCAGGTGCACGGCAACGCGAGCGTCTGCCGGTTCCTCTGCACCGGCGAACTCGGCCGGTGCGACCTGCGGACATCCACCGGCGACCTCCAGGTCGACAAGGCAGGCCCGCTCGAACTGCGCACCTCCGGCGGCAACGTCACCGTCGATCACGGCGTGTCCCGGACGAACATCAGGACCGGGACGGGCATCGTGCGCATCCGCGAGATCGACGGTCCCGCGATCATCAAGAACTCCAACGGAGACAGCTGGGTCCGGACGGCGACCGGCGACCTGCAGATCAACTCGGCCAACGGCAACATCACGGTCGAGGAGCCGGCCGCGACCGTCACCGCGAAGACCGCCAACGGCAACATCCGCGTCGGCGACGCGGTACGTGGCTCGCTGCGCCTGGAGACCTCGATCGGCGAGGTCGAAGTGGGTATTCGCGAGGGCAGCGCGGCGTGGCTGGACGTCAGCACGAAGCACGGCTCGGTGCAGAACCTGATGGAGACGGTCGAGCGGCCCGACGAGGCCAGCGACAAGGTCGAGGTCTACGCCCGCAACTCCTTCGGCAACATCATCATTCGCCGCGCCACCACTGTCGCCTGACCCCCCATAACACACAATCTCGTTGACACAAAACGGATAGCCGAGGTTGTCCACACCCGCGCCAACTGTCCACAAGCGCCTCCGCGGAACCGGCCCCGCAGCCCCCCGCCACTACACTGAACGAGCGGGGCCTTGGGCCCGCCCCCCTTTAGGGAGGGTGGGGGCTGCTCTCTCGCGAATTTAAAAAATCTTCGGGCGAGTTGTTTGCCTTGCGGTGAGACGCGCCATTTTTCGAGCTTTTTCGGAATGATTTCGAAAGGAATGAACGGGATGAGTATGCCGTCTTCCGCTATCACGGTAACCGGATTGCGGAAATCGTACAAGGACAAGGTCGTGCTCGATGGAATCGATCTCGATATCAAGGAGGGCACCGTCTTCTCGCTGCTCGGCCCGAACGGGGCCGGGAAGACGACGACCGTGCGAATCCTGTCCACGCTGATCAAACCGGACGCCGGCAGTGCCTGGATCGCCGGCAACGACCTGGCCAAGGAGCCGGACGCGGTGCGGTCCGCCATCGGTGTCACCGGCCAGTTCTCCGCCGTGGACGGATTGCTGACCGGATTCGAAAACCTGGCGCTGATGGGCGATCTCCATCATCTCGGCAAACGCGAATCGCGGCGTCGAGCGATGGAACTGCTGGAGAAATTCGATTTGGTCGAGGCCACGAAGAAGCCGTTGGCGACCTATTCCGGCGGCATGCGGCGCAGGCTGGATCTGGCCATGACACTGGTCGGCAGGCCGCGGATCATCTTCCTGGACGAGCCGACCACCGGCCTCGACCCGCGCAGCAGGCGCACCATGTGGGAGATCATCCACGACCTGGTCGAACAGGATGGCGTCACGATCTTCCTGACCACCCAGTACCTGGACGAGGCCGACCAACTCGCCGACCGGATCGCCGTGCTCGATCGCGGCAAGCTCGTCGCCGAGGGCACGTCGGCCGAACTCAAGCAACTGATTCCCGGTGGACACGTCAGCCTGCGCTTCGCCGACGCCGCCGAACTCGACGTTGCCGCGCACGCCCTGGGTGAGACCAAGCGCGACGACGATGAGTTGACCCTCCAGGTGGCCAGTGACGGCGGCGTCAAGTCGCTGCGCTTCCTGCTCGACCGACTCGACCAGGTGCGCCTCGAACCGGCCGAACTCACCGTGCACACCCCCGACCTCGACGACGTGTTCCTCGCCCTGACCGAACGCCCCACCCACTCCCCCGCCGTCCCCGCCATGGAAACCGGAGCAGTCCGATGAGCGCCGCTACCTTCGCCTTCACCGACTCCCGCACGCTGCTGCGCCGCAACCTGTTGCACGCGTTGCGCTACCCGGGCCTGTCCCTCAGCACCCTGCTGATGCCGCTGTTGTTCCTGCTGCTGTTCACCTATGCGTTCGGCGGCACGCTCGGCGCCGGTATCGGCGGCGGAAGCTACATCAACTACCTGGCGCCCGGAATGTTGATCATGACCGGCACGACGAGCATGGTAAGCACCGCCGTGTCGGTGTGCACGGACATGACCGAGGGCATCGTCGATCGCTTCCGCACCATGTCGATCTCGCGGTTCGCACTGCTCAGCGGACACGTCATCGCAGCCGTGATCCAAACCCTGGCGAGCATGGGTGTTCTGCTCGGGGTCGCGGTGGCCATCGGCTTCCGGCCGCACGCCGGCCTGCTCGAATGGCTCGGCGCCATCGGCATACTCGCCCTGCTCGCCATCGCGATGACCTGGGTTGCGATGGCCATGGGCCTGTTCGCCAAGGCACCGGAGAGCGCGAGCAACCTGCCGATGCCGCTGGTCCTGCTGCCCTTCCTGGGCAGCGGATTCGTGCCGGCCGCCTCGATGAGCCCAGGGCTGCGGCAGTTCGCCGAGTACCAGCCGTTCACGCCGATCACGGAGACGCTGCGCGGTCTGATGCTGGGCACGCAGGTCGGCAACGAGTGGATCATGGCGGTCGCCTGGTGCGTGGCGCTGGCGGTGTTCGGCTATCTCGCGGCGCGAAAGCTGTTCGACCGCCGCGCCGAACACTGATCGGTCTGGCTGTCGCACATCGGCCGAACCTCGTTCGTGGGAAACACTGTTCACTGGTTGGGGACAGCGTTCGCCGGGCGAGTGTTCGGCCGAATGGCGTTCGCGCCCAGGATGTTGCGGGACGGCGCGCATCCAACCCTCAGCCCAGCCGATCGGGCATTTCGGGCAGCTACTTAACGCAAGATCACTCGACCGGAGTACACCAAGGCCGCCGACCCGGGCCAATTGGTCCGAAGTGGCCCTTGGCAACTCCTTGATATCCGGTTAAATAACTGGTTCGGGCGACGAACGAAAGTCCTGCTGATCTTTACCATGAACGCGACACAGGCCACGAACGCGACACGGGCAACAAAACCCGCGGAGGGAGCAACGTCGGTGATGGACGCACCCGTCGATCTTCGATCGGACACGGTGAGCAGACCGTCGGCAGCCATGCGACACGCGATGGCGACCGCCGAGGTCGGCGACGACTGGTACGGCGACGATCCGACCGTGAACCGACTACATGATCTCGCCGCCGAACTGACCGGCAAACCCGCTGCCGCCTACCTGCCGACCGGCACCATGTGCAACCAGATCGCGCTGAGCATCTTCGCCCGAACAGGACACTCGGTGATCTGCGAGTCCACCGCGCATATCGGCGAGACCGAGGCCGCGTCGTCGGCCGCGCTGTCGGGGATCTCGTTTCATTCGGTGACCGGCGCGGAGGACGGGCTGGTCAACGCCGACCAGATCGCCGGGGCGCTCGAACCGGATCTGTACAACGTCGAAGTCGTGGACCTGGTCGCGTTGGAGAACACGCACCAGGTGGGCGGCGGGTCCGTACTGCCGGTGGAGGAGGTTCGCGCGATCGCCAAGATCTGCGCCGATCACGACCTTCCGCTCTACCTCGACGGCGCGCGGATCTTCAACGCGTGTGCGGTCACCGGCGCGAGCGTTGCCGACTACGCCGCGGAGACGAGCGCCATGATGTTCTGTCTCTCCAAGGGACTCGGCGCGCCGATCGGCTCCATGCTGGTCGGCGACAACGACTTCATCACCGAGGTTCGCCGGCGCAAGATCCTCTTCGGCGGCGCGTGGCGGCAGGCGGGGATCATGGCGGCGGCCGGGATCGTCGCGCTGCGGGAGGGTCCTGGCCGGCTGGCCGAGGATCATCTGAACGCGCGCAGGCTCGCCGAGGGCGTCGCCGAGATCCTGCCGGGCAGCATCGATCCGGCCAAGGTGCCGACCAACATCCTGTTCGTCGACGTCGCGCGGCACGGCCACGGCATGAAGGAATGGGTGCAACGGTTGGCCGCCAACGGTTTGCTGGTCACCACGGTCGGCGGGAAGCTGCGCATGCTCACTCACGTGAACATCGGCCGACAGCAGATCACCGACGCGCTGACCGTATGGCGGACGGTGGCCGCGGAACTGGCGAGCGGCGTCGAATGATGATCTTCGCGCAGATCAGCGATCTGCACATCGACGGCTCAGAGCACAGCGTCGAGCGCGCTACTCGGGTGATGAACCATCTCAACGACCTGCCGGGCGAACTCGACGCGATCCTGGTGACGGGCGACATCGCCGATCATGGGCTGGTCGAGGAGTACGAGCAGGCGGCGAAGATCCTTACTTCGGCGCGGCCGGTGTTGCACTGTCCGGGCAATCACGACGTACGGGCCAACTATCGGGTTGGGCTGAACAAGGAAGCGGCGTCGGACGAACCGATCAATCGGGTGCATCGGTTGCCTGGCGCGACGTTCGCGATGTGCGACTCGACGATTCCGGGCGAGGACGGGGGTGTGCTCACCGAGGACACGCTCGACTGGCTGGATGGGGTGTTGCGGGATACGCCCGCGGACACGCCGGCGTTCGTGTGTTTTCATCATCCGCCGGTGCGGATGCATCAGCCGTATCTGGATTCGATGCTGTTGACGGAGCAGGCGCGGCTCGCCGAGGTGATCGGTCGGCATCCGCAGGTGGTCGCGGTGCTGACCGGGCACGCGCACACGGCCGCCGCGAGCATGTTCGCCGGGTTGCCGTTGCTGGTCGCGCCCGGCGTGGTGTCGACGCTGGTGATGCCGTGGGAGCACGGCGACATCGTCGATCGGCGGCAGCCGCCGGGGATCGCGTACCACGTGCTCGACGACGAACATGGGCTGACCACGCACTATCGGGTGGTGTGCTGATCCGGTCGGCGGAGCCGGGCGACGCGGCCGCGATCGCGGCGTGGCAGCGCGCCGGCCCGTCCGCTGATTAGTTGAAGGTGTCGGGATCCGGGCCGGTGCGCAGGCCCTTGTCGAGCGCGGTCAGGGCGGCGACGTCGTCGGCGGTCAGTTCGAAGCCGAAGACGTTGAGGTTCTCGGCGATCCGCGACGGCGTGACCGACTTCGGGATGACCACGTTGCCCAGCTGGAGGTGCCAGCGCAGCACCACCTGTGCGGGCGTGCGGCCCAGTCGGTCGGCGATGGTGGTGACGGTCGGGTTGCCGAGCAGTTCGCCGCCCTTGGCCAACGGGCTCCACGCCTCGGTCGCGATGCCGTGTTCGGCGTCGAAGGCGCGCAGTTCTTCCTGGACCAGGAACGGATGCAGCTCGATCTGGTTCAGCGCGGGGACCACGTCGGTGTTGTCGATCAGCCGGCGCAGGTGCTCGGGCTGGAAGTTGGACACGCCGATCGCGCGGGCCCGGCCCTGCGCGCGAATGGTCTCGAACGCGCGCCAGGTGTCCAGGTACCTGTCCCTGGCCGGGGTGGGCCAGTGGATCAGGTACAGGTCGACGGTGTCCAGGCCGAGCGCGCCGAGGCTGCGGTCGAACGCGCGCAGGGTCTCGTCGTAGCCCTGGTCGGCGTTCCACAGTTTGGTGGTGATGAACAGCTCGTCGCGCTGGATGCCGGACTCGGCGAGCGCGATGCCGACGCCCTTCTCGTTGCGGTACACGGCTGCCGTGTCGATGCTGCGGTAGCCGGCGCTCAGCGCCGCGCCGACGGCGGCGGTGGTCTCCGCGTCCGGGACCTGGAACACGCCAAAGCCCAGCTGCGGCATCACCACCCCGTTGTTGAGTGTGATGGTAGGTATTTGCACACGCTTGATAGTGGCGTACGCGATGCGATCCGGCAACTTGATGTGGCTCACGCGGGGCGCGGCGGGGTCTCCAGCTGGGCATGCGGGGCCATCGTGGCCGGGCGGGCGGTCCAGGTCTGGGTGCGTTCGTCGCGGCCGCGCAGGCGCAGCGATCGGTAGGGCTCCCAGTCGGCGCGCTCCTGCGCGGTGCAGGCGGACACCACGGCGTCGCTGGCGAGGATGCGCCCGCGGACCTGTTTGGCTTTCTCGGTCAGGCGGGCGGCCTCGTTGACCGCGTCGCCGATCACCGTGTACTCCAGGCGTTCCCGGGCACCCAGTCGGCCGGCGAAGACGCGGCCGGAGGCCACGCCGATGCCGAGGTCGAGTTCGCCGGTGCGGCGGACGGCGTCGCGGATCTCGCGTGCGGCGGCCAGTGCGGCGGTTTCGGCGTCGGGCAACGGGTTGGGGGCGCCGAAGATGCAGAGTGCGGCGTCGCCCTGGAACTTGTTGACCAGTCCGCCGTGCGCGCCGACCGCGTCGACGACGGCCGCGAAGAAGCGGTTGAGCTTGGCGACGAACTCCTCGGGCGGGATGCGGTAGGCCAGCGCGGTGGAGTCGACGACGTCGACGAACAGGGCGGTGGCCTGGCGGACGTCGCCGGCCAGTCGGGCGCCGTGTTCGAGGGCTTCGGCGGCGACGTCGGTGCCGACGTGCCGGCCGAACAGGTCCCGCAGGCGCTCCTGTTCGCGCAGGCCGGTCACCATGTCGTTGACCGAGCGCTGCAACAGGCCGATCTCGCTGCTGTCCTCGACCGACACCCGCACGTCGGTGCGGCCGCGCGCGACCAGGTCGAGCGCGGTGCGCATGCCGCGCAGCGGCGCGGTGACCGAGCGGGCGAACACGACGGTGGCGAACGCGCCGACGACCAGACCGATGCCGGCCAGGAAGATCAGGCTGACGGTGGGTTCGGCCGAGTTCACCCTGGGCAGGGCGAGGACCAGCAGGACGGCGAGCAGCGGGAGGCCGCTGGCGACCAGCCAGGTGAGCACCAAGCGGGTGCGGACGGTGGCCGAGCCCGCGCTGCCTGGCGGGACGATGTGCAGCATGGCCGCGTGCACGGGGCGGACCACGCGTTCGCTGACCAGGAAGCCGATGGCCGTGGTGGCGATGCCGCCGAGCGCGATGGCCAGGCCGAAGTCGAGCGCCCGCCAGCCGGGCACGAGCAGCGCCGCGAGGCCGCCGAGCAGGACGCAGGCGATCAGCCAGAGCGCGCCGGTCGCGCGGGCGAAGTCGGCCGGGAGGCGCAGGGCGTGGTGGGCCTCGGCGACGGTCGGCGCGCGCCGGACGACCAGCCAGTGCACGGCGCGGCGTTGCAGCCAGACCGCCCAGGCGGTGCCGGCCGCGGCGGAGAGGATCACGTAGCCGCCCGCGGCGATGCCGAGCACCAGGCCGGGCCGACCGGCGGTGGCCGGCGCGCCGGAGAGCACCAGGACGATGCTGACCACGGTCGCGCCGCAGACGCTCGCGCTCACGCCGATGACGGCGAGGCCGACGCTGGTGCGCAGCGCGAGCGGGAGCCTGGCCGCCGGCAGTCCGCTGGTCGGTCCCGAATCGGTTGGTGCGGTGGGAGCCACCCGCGGATCGTATGGGGTCGAATGGGACGGCGCGGGATCAGGCGAGGCGGGTGGCCAGCCAGGCGAGGGAGAGCGGATAGCGGTAGTCGATGTCGGCGTGGCCCGCGTCGAAGTGCTCGAAGTGGATCACGTCGTCGGCGACGCCGATGTCGGCCAGTGCCTGGCGGAACGCGCTGGCGCCGAGGTCCAGCGATGCCTCGTCGCGAGTGCCGGCGTCGATCCAGATCGCGCGCTGGGCGCGGAGCGCGTCCGCGTACTTCGGCGCCATCCGGACCGGGTCCCAGTCGAGCCAGCGTTGCCAGGCGTCCGGTTTGAGCGCGCCGGACACCGCGTCGAAGGGAAGTTCGACCTGGCCGTCGGGAGTGGGCGAGAACGCGGCCGCGCAGCCGAGGGTGATCAGCAGGTCGGCGTCCTCCCGCTTGGTGAAGGCGATCCTGGACTGGAAATCGGCCCACCAGCGCTGGATGTCGCCGTCGTAGCCGCGCAGGTGCCGAACCACGTCGCGGAAGGTGGGCAGGTAGCAGTACTCATAGAGCGCGTCGCCCGCGTGGGTGGCGAAGGCGCCGAACAGGTCAGGCCGCAGCATCGGGGTGATCATGGCGCCGAAGCCGCCGCTGGACTTGCCGGTGATCGCGCGGTGCGCGGCGTCGGGAATGGTGCGGTAGCGCGCGTCGACATGCGCGACGACCTCGTCGCAGAGGTAGGAGTGGTAGCGGCCGATGGCGGGCGAGTCGACGAACTGGCTGCCGCCGTAGCGGGTCCAGGCGTCGACGTAGACGACGATGGCGCCGGGCGCGGCGCCGGTGGCGAAGACCTGGTCGGCGGTTTCGACGAACGGCTGGCGGTAGGGCCTGCGGTTGCGCCACATCTGAAGATGGCCGGTGTAGCCCTGGATCACGTAGATGCTCGGGTAGCGGCGGTCGGGTTCGTCGTCGTAGCCCGGCGGCACGTACACCCACAACGGCCTGCTGGCCGGGTCGCCGAGGGGGTTGTCGGCGAGCAGCTGGGAGTCGATGGTGAGTTCGTCGAGTCGGCCGGCCAGTTCGGTCGACCAGGGCAGCATCGTCACACCGGCCAAGTTAGCGCAGCATAGTGGCTGCGCGCACGGTCGATTCATTGTTTGTCCCGACCGGACAGGAAATTGACCGGGCCCTGCACACGCTGTTATTCTCCGTTGATATGACAACGTTGTCATAGGTCTCTGGCCAGCGTTTGTCGATTCCACTGGGGTTTTTCCGATTCGACATTTACCACGGATAGGAAAGGCGACAACGGTGACACCTTCTTCTATTGGCTCGAGTATTCGTTCGAGAAGCGGCGTTTTATGCGTGCTCGGTGTGGCTGTCGGGTTGACATTGGGCGTGGTCGTGCCGGCCTCGGCGGCGCGGGCCGGGCATGCGGCGGGGTTGGCGGCGGCTTTCGACAATGTGGCCATCAGCTCGTCGTCGACGCCGGGCGCGGCGAACATCGACGGGACCGGCCACAGTTTCACCGCGGAGGATCTGGACGCGGCCGGGTGGGAGCCGGGCAACGCGGTCACGGTCGACGGCGCGCGGTTCACGCTGCCGAACGTGCCGGCGGGACAGCCGGACAACGTGCTCGCCGACGGTCAGCAGATCGCGGTGAACGGGAGCGGGTCGGCGCTGTCGTTTCTGATCACCAGCACGAACGGGCCGGCAGGCGGCAGCGGGACGATCACCTATGCGGACGGTTCGACGCAGAGCTACACACTGTCCGCGCCGGACTGGGTCGGCGGGCCGACCGACACGATGACCCTGCTGCTCCCGCACTGGAACACGCCGGGCGGGCCGGGCGCGGTGGGCACTAAGTTCTACCCGGTGTCGGTGCCGCTGAAGGCGGGCGCCGGGCTGAGGTCGGTGACGCTGCCGACCGTCGGGACGACCCTCGGATCGGCGCTGCTGCACGTGTTCGCGCTCGCGGTGCGACCCGCGTCGGGCCCGTGGGTCGGGACCTGGTCAGCCGCGCTGGACGACGGGATCGTGCCGGGACCGTGGACGAACCGGACATTGCGCATGGTCGAGCACACCAGCGTCGGCGGCGGGCAGGTACGGATCCGACTGGACAACGACTTCGTCAACACGCCGCTGACGGTCGGCCATGTGACGATCGCGGAGCAGAAGTCGACCTCGGTCGCGGCCAAGCCTCCCGTTACGTTGACCTTCGGCGGACGGCGACAGGTGACGATGCCGGGTGGCGGGCAGGCGATCAGCGATCCGCTGCCGTTCACCGTCCCGGCCGACACCAACCTGTTGGTGAGCCTGTGGTTCCCGGGCACCGTCCAACTCGCCGCCCAGCACAGCCTCGGCATGCAGGACATGTACTCCAGCGCGGACAACGCGGGTGACCGGACGGCGGACACGAGCAACTTCCCGGTGTCCAACGACTTCGGGTTCTGGACCGTCCTGTCCGGGATCGACGTGGTGCCCGCGCGGCCGGCGGGCGCGGTGGTCGCGTTCGGCGACTCGATCACCGACGGGTACGGGTCGGACGTCGACGCGAACGACCGGTGGCCCAACGACCTGGCTCGACGACTGCTGGCGCAGCAGGGCACCGCGCCGCTGGGCGTCGTCGATGAGGGCATCAGCGCGAACATGGTGGTCAACGACCACTTCACCGGCGTGTACGGGACCGGGAACGGTGGCATCAGCGGGGTGTCCCGGCTGGACCGCGACATGATCAGCCAGAGCGGGGTGCGCAGCGTGCTCGTGCTGGAGGGGATCAACGACGTGAAGGCGGGCACGTCGGCGGATCAGGTGATCGCCGGCCTCACGCGGTTCGCGGCGACGGCGCACGCGTACGGGTTGACGATCGTGGTCGCGACGATCACACCGTTCAAGGGATGGTCGGAATACACGCCACAGGCGGAGACCTGGCGTGAATCTGTTAATAACTTCATTCGCGCCAACGGTGGCGTTTTCGATGCGACAGTTGACTTCGACGCGGTGATTCGCGATCCTGGCGATCCAGTGGCCATGCAGGCGCAGTACGACTCGGGCGACCACCTGCATCCGAACGCGGCCGGCTACCGGGCGATGGCGAACGCCGTCGATCTCGCGACTCTCTACTGACTTCTTCGTTGTAGAGCACCACGATCTCGTGCCGTCGGTGCTGGCCTCGCACCAGGCCAGCACCGGCGGCACGTCTGTGTTCGGCCCTGTGTTCAGGTGCGCCATTCTTCGCTTTCCGGTCGTGGGCAGCCCGGTCTGGACCAATTCTCAAGGAATCATGGTCCGATCCCTTGACGTTTGTTGTGCCCGACAACATACTCTGGGTGACGCGTCCGACACCCGATCCCAACGACCCATGAACTCTCGGAAGCGTTGCGACACACTGGATTGCCGACCGGACCCGTAAACCCGGCCGCGATCCGACTGCTCGGTTGTCAGCGGCGACAACCGCCGACTTCGGCTGCGCGGGCGCCGGCACTGACCGATCGGGCGACTGCGCTGGGCGCGGCCCGCCGCGCCCACCATCCGTACTGGAACCGCGCCGTGCGCGCGGATGTCGATTTCGGAGGCAGGGTGGCAATGTTCGGATCCCGACGAAGCAGCCCCGACAGGGCGGCCGAACCTGGCGAATTATCGCCCGGCAGGGTCATTTCCAACCAGGTCGAGGACGGCCGCGTCATCTCCAATCGCGTCATTTCCAATCGCGTGATCTCCAACCGAAAGGTCCGAAGAGGTCGCAGAGTCGTGGCGGCGGCGTTCGCGGTGGTCGCACCGCTCGGCCTGGTCGCGGCGCTGAGCACGGCGACCGCGCCGCACGCCGTGGCGGCGGCGAGCACACCTGCCATGGTCGGCGTGACCCACTCGACCGCGGCACCGACCGCCGTGCCGGGCCCGCCGTCCGGTTGGTCCACTGTGTTCAGTGACGACTTCAACGGTTCCGCCGGCAGCGCGCCGGACGGGAACTGGAGCTATGACACCGGAACCGGCTTCGGCACCGGTGAGATCGAGACGATGACGACGTCCACCGCGAACACCCACCTGGACGGCAACGGCAACCTGAACATCACCGCGCTGAACAACGGGGGCAACTGGACGTCCGGCCGGATCCACACCGGCGACATCGTCAGCGCACCCGCCGGCGGTGAACTGGAGGTCACCTCGTCGATCCAGCAGCCCAACCCGGGCAACGGTCTCGGTTACTGGCCCGCGTTCTGGATGCTCGGGCCGGGACAGTGGCCGGAGAACGGTGAGATCGACATCATGGAGGACGTCAACGCGCTCTCCGAGGTGTCCGGCACCATCCACTGTGGAACGGATCCGGGCGGCCCGTGCAACGAGGGCAACGGCATCGGCAGCGGGCTGCGTGCCTGCGGCGGCTGCCAGAGCGGCTACCACACGTACAGCATGATCCTGAACCGCACCAACACGTCCAACGAGTCGATCACCTTCTACCTGGACGGCAATTCCTACTTCAGCGTCAGCGAGTCGCAGGTGGGCACGTCGACCTGGCAGCAGGCCTACGACCACAGCATGGACATCATCTACGACCTGGCCATGGGCGGCGCCTACCCGAACGGCGTGTGCGGCTGTTCATCGCCCAACGGCGGCACCTCCTCCGGTGGCACGATGAGCATCGCCTACGTGGCGGCGTACTCGACCAGCGGTGGTGGCGGCAACCCACCTCCTGGCGCCGGTCCGGTCGTGTCACACGAGGGCAGCAACCTGTGCCTGGACGACCGCTCGGCGAGCACCGCCAACGGCAACCCGATCCAGATCTACACCTGCAACGGCACCACCGCACAGCAGGTGTCGGTCGTGCAGGCGGGCAGTCTGCTGCAGATCCTCGGCAAGTGCGTCGACATCGTCGGCGGCGGCACGGCGAACGGCACACTGGTCGATCTGTATGACTGCAACGGAACCGGCGCCCAGGTCTGGGAATCCCAGTCCAACGGCTCCCTCTACAACCCACAGTCGAACAAGTGTCTTGACGACACGAATTACTCCACGACACCAGGAACCCAATTACAGATCTGGGATTGTTCGGGTAACGCGAACCAGGCGTGGACGCTCCCGTAAAGCACCATTCCTGTGGCCCGGCCACGAATGACCCGCAACCATTCGTGGCAACAGGGAAAACGCTTACTCGATCGGCACGACTCCCAGATCAACTGGTCAGCTCCTGCGCGGTGCGCACACTCGCACCGCGCAGGGGCCGACCGCTCTCGGCGATGAACTCGGCGACCGGCAGGGTCGCGGCGCCGCGGGCGACGGCATGGGCGCCCAGTTGACAGAGGTCGATGCGGGTCTGCCCGAAGGGGTAGCGCAGCGCGTTGCCGCCGGCGACCTCCTTGATCGTGCCCAGCATCCGCTGGCCGAGCAGGAGTCCGGCCCAGCCGCCGAGCAGAACCCGTTCCGGGTTCAGCAGGTTGATGAGATTGGCGATGCCGATGCCCAGATACGTGGCCGTCTCCGCGAGCACGGTCCTGGCCGCGTCGGCAGCGTGGTCGTCGGCGACTGAGTTGGCCGCGTCCATGATCTGGCCGAGCGCGATCTCGTGGTCCTCGGCGAGCGGTCGCTCCTCGGGCAGCAGTTGCTCCGCATACCGGTCGATGACCGCGCCCGCGCCGATGTACGCCTCGATGCAGCCGAGCGCGCCGCAGCGGCAGCGCCGGCCGGACACAGCGACCGTGGTGTGCCCCCACTCCCCCGCGCTGCTGGAAAAGCCCCGGTACGCGGTGCCCCCGACGACGATGGCCGCGCCGACGCCGGACCCGATCAGCACGATCGCGGTGGCGCCCGAGCCGCGGCCCGCGCCGAACCACATCTCGGCCTGGCCCATCGTGGTCGCGCCGTTGTCGATGAACACCGGCAGGTCGGTGATCTCGGCGAGCATGTCCTGCAGCGGCACCGCGACCCAGCCCAGGGTCTGCGCGTCGACCAACGCGGGCGGCTCGCGGCGGACCAGGCCGGGCACGCCGACCCCGATGCCGAGGATGCGGTCGGGCTCGAAGCCTCCGCTGGAAATCACCATGTGCAGGCCGGCCCTGATCCGGTCGACGATGTGCTCGGGGTCGCAGTCGCCCGGCCCGACCGGGAACTCGGCGCGGGCCCGCTCGTTGAGGCCGAGATCGAACAGCTCGACCCGGACCCGGGTCTCGCCGACGTCGACGCCGATCACCGCGTACGCGCCGTGGTTGACCCGCAGCAGCGTGCGCGGCCTGCCGCCGTCCGAGCCGACCGAGCCGGCCTCCACCACCAGCTCCTCCGCGACCAGGTCGGCGATGAGCTTGCTGACGCTGGCCGCGCTGAGCCCGACGGTGGTGATCAGCTCCTGGCGGGAGAGCGGGCCGTCGAAGTACAGCCGGGAGAGCAGCGCCGACCGGTTCGCCCTGCGCAGGTCGCGGACCGTCCTGCCGACGGGCTTGGTCATGACGCTCCTCCCTGAACCGCCGGCATTCCCGGCGAACCCGTCCATGATGTCGGCTGCGGTCGGTAACAGCCACCCCTGGTCTGGACCACCCTGAGCGACTCCAGCCTGCCAGAAAGCTCCACAACTCTTGACGCTCCCATAATTTACGTGTTAAACCACAACAGAAAAGAAAGAGTGGTCCAGACAACTCAATCCCGTATTGCATTAACAGTCAAAAAACGCGAGTTCACGAATAAGTCCGAACGGCCCAATGGGTTGTCCGGTCGTAGTTCAGCGCACTCGAAGGTGATGTCGAACCGGGAAGGGCAATGTCAACGATGACCAATTTATCCCGCCTGCGTGCGCTGGCCTCGGCCACGTTCGGCGCCGTACTGGTGGTCACCGGGCTCAGCATGGCCGCACCGGCCCATGCGGCGAACGAGACCGTGAACATCTGGCTCACCACCACCAACGACTCGGCAGGCCGCAGCGTCACCCGCGGCCTGCAACAGCAGAGCCCGGTCTCCTTTTCCTCGGGCACCGGCAGCAGCGCCAATACCATCACGGTCAACGAGAACACCAAATACCAGCAGTTCGTCGGAGCCGGTGCGTCCATGACGGACACCGCGGCCTACCTGCTCGGCTCGTCGAACTCGATCTCGTCGAGCACCAAGGACCAGGTGATGTCCAACCTGTTCGATCCGAACAGCGGCATCGGCCTTGACTTCCTGCGCAACCCGATGGGCGCCTCGGACCTGGCCAGAGGCAACTACTCCTACGACGACATGCCGGCCGGCCAGACCGACCCGAACCTGTCGAACTTCTCCATCAGCCACGACCAGACCGACATCCTGCCGCTGACCAAGCAGGCCGAGCAGCTCAACCCGAACCTGAAGCTGATGATCGTGCCGTGGAGCGCGCCGGCCTGGATGAAGTCCGACGACAACTTCACCAGCCACAGCTACCTGCAGTCGCAGTACTACGCGGCCTACGCCCAGTACTTCGTCAAGACCATTCAGGCCTACCAGAACCAGGGCGTGCACGTCGACTACGTGTCCGAGCAGAACGAGCCGGGCTGCTGCGACGGTTCGACCTATCCGACGATGAACTGGAACGCCAACGGCCTGGACTACTTCGGCGTCACCGACCTGCTGCCGGCCCTGCACTCGGCGGGACTGTCCGCGAAGGTGCTCGCGCTGGACTGGAACTGGAGTTCCTACGCGGGCTACGGCCAGCAGGAAGTGGACGACGCGACGGTGCGCAACGACCCGAACTTCGGCGGTGTCGCCTGGCACGGCTATGACGAGGGCAGCGCGGGCGAGCAGACCACGGTGCACAACCAGTACCCGAACATCGGTCAGTTCGACACCGAGCACTCCGGCGGCACCTGGATCTCCAACCAGCAGAACGAGGACATGAACAACATCATCGACTACACCCGCAACTACGGGCAGTCGGTGGTGAAGTGGAGCCTCGGCGTCGACCAGAACATGGGCCCGCACAACGGCGGTTGCGGCACCTGCACCGGCCTGATCACCGTGCACGACGACGGCAGCGGCCAGGTCGACTACACCGTCGAGTACTACGACATGGGTCAGCTGACCAAGTTCGTGAAGCCGGGCGCGTACCGGATCGACTCCAACGAGACCAGCAACGTGCAGGACGTCGCCTGGATCAACCCGGACGGTTCCAAGGCGGTCGTGGCCTACAACGGCACCGGCAGCGACCAGCAGACGACCGTCAACTGGGGCAACGAGTCCTTCACCTACGACCTGCCCGCCGCGACCTCGGCCACGTTCACGTGGTCCGGCTCGCCGGGAACCGGTGGCGGCAACGGCGGCTCGACCGGCCCGGTCACCTCGCACGAGGGCAGCAACCTCTGCCTCGACGACCGCAGCGCGAGCACGGCGAACGGCAACCCGATCCAGATCTACACCTGCAACGGCAGCAGCGCGCAGAGCTGGACGGTCAACTCCAACGGCACCCTGACCGTGCTCGGCAAGTGTCTCGACGTGACCGGCGCGGGTACCGCCAACGGCACGCTGGTCGACCTCTACGACTGCAACGGCACCAGCGCGCAACAGTGGCAGGCGCAATCGAACGGGGAGCTGGTGAACACGAACTCAGGCAAGTGCCTCGACGACACCGGCTTCTCGACAACGCCGGGTACCCAGGTGCAGATCTGGGCCTGCGGCGGCGGCGCCAACCAGCAGTGGACCATCCCGTAGGGCCGATCTCGCCCACCGGTTCCGTGGCCGTCGTCACGATTCGATCCGCCTCCAGGCGGCGGCCACGGAACCACCTGAGCCACCGGTATTCCCGTAACGAAGAACGAAGGAGCGACCCCCTGTGAAAAGAAGAACCCGGTTATTCGGCCTTGCCGCTGGTGCGGCACTGGCCATTCCGATGGCGGCGGCGCTGGGTACCGGCACATCGGCGGCGGCCGCTGCCGCGGTTCCCGCGATCTTCCCGTCGGCGCCCTACGCCTACACCGACACCGGCACCAACCTGGCCAACTACGCGACGTCCTCCGGCGAGAAGAACTTCACCATCGCGTTCGTGTTGGCGGGCAACGGTTGTCAGGCGAGTTGGAACGGTGACAACACGGTCAGCGCGAACCCGAACTCGCCCGACTCGGTCGAGCAGGAGATCAACGCGCTGCGCGCGGTCGGCGGCAACGTGTCCATCTCCTTCGGCGGCGCGGCCGGCACCTACCTGGACCAGAACTGCACCGACGCGAACAGCCTGGCCCAGCAGTACGAGAACGTGATCGCCGGCACCGGCACCAGCCAGATCGACTTCGACATCGAGCAGGGCTACGGCGACCAGGCGCGGGAGCAGCGCCTAGCTCAGGCCGTCGCGCAGACGCAGTCCTACGAGTCCTCGATCGGACACCCGGTCGCCGTCACCTACACCCTCGGCGTGAGCGAGAGCGGTCTGCCGACCGGTTCGGGCAGCCAGTACGAGGTCGCGCAGTACGCGGTGAACGCGGGCGTCTACATCTCCGCGGTCAACATCATGGTGATGGACTACGGCCCGTCCGGTGTGGAGATGGGCAACGCGGCCGAGTCCGCGGCGACCGGCACCGAGCAGCAGCTGAACACCCTGTTCGGGGTCAGCAGCTCGTGGAACCGGATCGGCCTCACCCCGGACATCGGTCCGAACGACAGCCCGGGTGAGACCTACACCCTCGCCGACGCGAACAACGTGGAGAGCTTCGCGACCCAGCACGGCATCGGCTACATGTCCTTCTGGGAGATGGGCCGCGACAACAGTGGCACCACCGGCCAGGCGAACTGGGCCTACACCCACGTGATCGAGAACTACGGCGGTGGCAACGGCGGAAATCCGCCCCCACCGCCCGGCTCCGGCCCGATCACCTCGCACGAGGGCAGCGGCCTGTGTCTCGACGTGCGCGGCGCCAGCAGCGCCGACGGCACCCCGGTGCAGATCTACACCTGCAACGGCACCAACGCCCAGAGCTGGACGGTCAACTCCAACGGCACGCTCAACGTGCTGGGCAAGTGCCTGGACGTGACCGGCGCCGGTACGGCCAACGGCACGCTGGTGCAGCTCTACACCTGCAACGGCACGGGCGCGCAGCAGTGGCAGGCGCAGTCCAACGGCGAGCTGGTGAACGCCAACTCGGGCAAGTGCCTCGACGACACCAACTTCTCGACCACCCCGGGTACCCAGTCGCAGATCTGGGCCTGCGCGGGCGGCGCGAACCAGCAGTGGACGCTGCCGTAATCGCATGACGAAGCCGGCCTCCCCGTCGGGAGGCCGGCTCTGTCATTTCACCGCACCGCTGACGAGGTCGACCTTCCAGTACTTCTGCAGGCTCAGGAACAGCACGATCACCGGCAGCACCGCGAGCAGCGTGCCGACGATGACCAGCGAGTACAGCGACGCCTCGTCCGCGCCGTGCTGCAACAGGCTGTACAGGCCGACGGTCAGCGGGAACTTCGAGTCGGACGAGAGCATCACGAAGGGCAGCAGGAAGTTGTTCCAGATCGCGATGAACTGCAACAGGAAGATGGTGACCAGGCCGGGCCCCATCAGCCGCAGGCCGACGGACAGGAACAGCGTGCCCTCGCCCGCGCCGTCCAGCCTGCCGGCTTCGAGGAGTTCGTCGGGCACGGAGGCGTTCGCGTAGATGCGCGCGAGGTAGATGCCGTAGGGGTTGAACAACTGCGGCAGGATGACGGCCGCGTAGCTGTCCGCGAGGCCCACTTTGGACAGCAGCAGGTACTGCGGGATGGCCAGCACGATGGGCGGCAGCAGCACGCCGGCCAGGATGACGTTGAACAGCGCGCCCGCGCCGCGGAAGCGGTACTTCGCCAGCGCGTAGCCGCAGCACGCGGACACGGCCGAGGCGAGCACGCCGCCGATCAGCGCGTAGATCACGCTGTTGAGCATCCACTGCCAGAAGATGCCGCCGGAGTAGCTGGACAGGTCGCCGATGTTGCGCACGATGCCCAGGCCAAGATCGGGCACGTAGGTGCTGGTGGCGAACAGTTCGCCGCGCGACTTGGTGGACGCGATCAGGATCCACAGCACCGGGAACAGGCAGTACACCGCGCCGAGCACGAGGATCCCGGTGGGCAGCCAGCCGGTGCGCTTTCGCTGCGGGGCAAGCGCGATCGTGGTCATCGCGACCACCCCGAGGCGCGCCGGGCGACCAGGCGGGAGGCGATCACCGAGATGATCAGCACCGCGACCGCGTACAGCACGGAGGTGGCGGCCGCGAGGTTGATGTCGGAGTTGACGAACGCGTCGGTGTAGATCTTCATCAGCGGCACCCAGGTGGTGGAGATGGCGTTGGCCAGGGGACGCAACGTGTTCGGCTCGTTGTAGAGCTGGAGGGCCGCGAGCACGGTGAACAGGCTGCACATCAGGATGGCCGGCCGCAGCAGCGGGATCTTCACGTGCACCGCGATCTGCCACTCGGTGCAGCCGTCGATCTTGGCGGCGTCGTAGATGTCGCGCGGCAGCGCGCGCAGCGCGGTGAACATGACGACCATGTTGAAGCCGACCGCCCCCCACAGCACCACGTTGCCGACCGAGAAGAACACCGCGACCTGGCCGAAGAAGTTGATGTGGTTGCCACCGATCGGGCTGGTCGCCGGCAGGTAGAGAAAGCCCCAGAGCAGGGTCGCGATCACGCCGGGCACCGCGTAGGGCAGGAAGATGGACAGCCGCGCGAAGCGGGTCAGCCGGGCGCGCAGCGCGTCCAGGCACAGCGCGAACAGCAGCGCGAAGCCGATGGTGAACGGGATGGTGATGGCCGCCATCAGCAGCATGTGCAGCAGGCTTGACCAGAGCGTGCCGTCGCCGAGCGCGTTGCGGTAGTTATCCACGCCCGCGAACACCGTCTCGCTGGTGGTGCCGAGCAGTCCGCCGCTGACGTGCCGGGTCTGGAAGCTCAGGATCAGCGCGTAGATGCCGGGTGCGATGACGAACAGCACGAGCAGCGCGACCGCGGGAAGCACCAGTAGATAAGGAAACCCGCGATGACCGCTCGGTCCGCGCCGGGCCGCCCGGACCTGGCCGGTGCCGGGTGGGTCGGCGAGCCGGGTCAGCGTCTCGCTGCTCATCCGCCTGTCCTCTCAGTCCTCTCGGTGGAGAGCGCACGGTGGACGGGCGAGGCTCCGTCCACCGTGCGCCGGTCGTGCCTCACGAGGAGACCGTGAAACCGGTCTTCTTCATATCAGCGACGGTCGCGTTCTGCATGCTGGTCAACGCGTTGTCGAACGACGAGCCGGACTGTAGCGCCGCGTCGAAGGAGTCGGTGTAGCTGGCGAAGGTGACCGTCACGTCCGGGCCCCAGATCTGGAAGGTACGGGCGTGCGGCGCGGACTGCTTGACCAGGTCGTAGAAGTTGGCCTGGTTGGGGAAGAACGGCGGCGCCGTGGCCAGCACCGGCAGGCTGCGGCCGGAGGTCGCGGCCGGATAGATGTTGATGTTGTTCACCTGCGAGGTGAGGGCGTCCGCGTTGGTGTTGAGCCAGGACGCGAACTCCGCCGCCTGCTGCGGATGCTGGGAGTCGGTGGTCACCGTGGTCGCGGCGCCGCCCCAGATGCCGGTGCTGTTCTGGCCTGCGCTCCACTGCGGCAGCGGCGCGACCGCCCACTTGCCCTTGGTGGCCGGGGCGATGCCGCCGATCTGCGCGGGTGCCCAGGCACCGGAGATCCAGGTCGCGAGCGCGCCGGTGTTCATCTGCTTGTTCCACTGCGGCGAGAACGAGGGCCCGGTGGCCACACTGCCGGCCTGGACGAGTTGCTGCCAGTAGTCGGCGACCTGCTTGGACGGGGCGTCGTTGATGGCCACCTTCCAGGTGTTGCCCGACGACGTCCACCAGTTCGCGCCCGCCTGCTGGGCCAGGCCGGAGAACCAGCCGGGATCGGCGGCGTCGAAGTTGGTCATGTAGACGCCGGGCGCCTTCTGGTGCAGGGTGGCCGCTTCACTCGCGTACTGCGCCCAGGTGGTCGGCACGGCAAGACCGTAGGAGCTGAAGATGTCGGTGCGGTAGTAGAGCATCAGCGGCGCGAAGTCCTGCGGCACGCCGTAGACCTTGCCCTGGAACTTCACCTGGGACAGCGTTGTCGCGTCGTAGTCCTTGACGGTGTCGGTCGTGTACTGGGTGATGTCCGCGACCACGCCGCCGGAGACCAGCGCGGGCAGGCTCTGGTACTCGACCTTGGTCAGGTCGGGGTCGTTGTGCGCGGCATGGTCGGTGATGAGCTTGCTGACCAACTGGTCGCCGCCGGCCGGGTTGCTCATGTTCACCTGGATGTCCGGGTGGCTCTTGTTCCACAGCGCCACCACCTTGTTCATGTTGGGATCCCAGTCCCAGAGGGTGAGGTGCACCGGGCCGGACGCGGAGCCGCCCGAGCCGCCTGATCCCCCGCTCGTTCCACTGCATCCGGCGACGAGCAGCGCGCTCACCAGCGCGATACCTGCTCCCGCGGCAATTCTGGAGCGCACGTGCTCCCCTTTCTTTGGAAAGCGGTTTCCCAAGTTGAAGTCGAATGCTACGTGTCCCACACCACTGAAACAAGGCTGCCGGAAAGATTGGCGCAACATTTGTGAAACGAAGGATAGTCGCGCGCATGACTATTCGCGACGCAGCGCGGTGCGTCGCGAATGGCGCACAATTACGCGAGCGCGGCCAGCGCGGCGGCCCGCACCTCGTGTCGTAGCGGTTGACCAGCGACGATCCTCGACACCTCGGCGGCGGCAGAGGCTCCGATCCGCCGCAGTTCGGTGCCGACCGAGCCGGCGAGATGCGGGGTGAGGAAGAGATTGGACAGGTCCCACAAAGCGGACCCGGCGGGTAATACCTCCGGTTCGGTGACATCGAGAACGGCCGCAATTCGGCCGGTGCGCAATTCATTTTCCAAGGCTTGCTGATCGACCAGGCTGCCGCGCGCGGTATTGATCAGAGTGGCGCCGTCGGGCAACAATGCCAGGCGCGCGACGCCGAGGATCCCGCGTGTCTCGGGCAGTGCCGGCGCGTGGATGCTGAGCACCTGGGAGCGGCGGCACAGTTCGTCGAGGCCGACGAGTTCGGCGCCGAGTTCGTGGGCATCCTCAATGGACAGGTACGGGTCGTGCACGAGCAGGTCGAGGTCGAACGGGGCAAGCAGGCGCAGCACGGCCCGGCCGACCAGCGAAGCGCCGAGAATGCCGACGGTGCGGCCGTAGTTGCCGATGGCCGGGTAGTCGGTGACCAGGTCGATCCGGGCGCGGGAGTCGCGGTAGCGGCGGGCGATGGCGAAGACGTCCTTGCCGGCCAGCAGGACCATCGCGACGGTGTACTCGGCGACCGGCAGCGCGTTCGCCCACGCGGCCGAGGACACCACGATGCCGCGCTCGAACACGGCGGGCCCGACATGTGCCTTGACCGAACCGGCGGCGTGCACGACCGCGCGCAGTCTGGGTGTCGCGGCCACGTCGATGGGCGGGCACTCCCAGCCGGTGATCAGCACGTCCGCGTCGGCGAGCACGGCTTTCGCCGATGCCGAGCCGAATTCGGTGAGCACGATGTCGAAGTCGACCACGTCGCGCAGTGCCTCCCGCTCGGCCGGGCCGAACAGCAACGGCGGAAGGTGTGGCGCCATGGCCAGGACTGCCCTCATCGGCGGGCCGCCCAGGTCAGGCCGCGCAGGGTGAGGTCGGCGACCTCGGGTTGTTCGAGGTCGAGCGGGCGGTGACCGATCGCGGAGACGAACACCTTGCCAGCGCCCCACTTCCGCGTCCACACCACCGGCATGGTCACCGGTTCGGCGAACTCCTCCCCCGGTTCGGGGCGCACGACGGTGGTGGCCAGGACGTCGTTGTGCGCGTCGCTGATCACCCAGTACTGCTCGGTGTGCACTGCGAACTCGGTGATGCCGGCCATGATCGGATGGTCGGCGCGGTCCGCGCGGACGCTCACCCGGTAGTCGATGAACTCCGGTTGGTGCCAGAGGAACTGGCCGCCGATCATCCGCAGATAGTCGCGGCTGGCCACGAACGTGCCCAGGATCCCGCCGTGCCAGCCCGCGAAGCCGACACCCGACCGGACCGCGTCGACCAGGCCGGTGCACTGGCGTTCGGTGAGTTCACCGATCGACCAGCACTGCACGATCAGGTCGAAACTCGTCAGGTCGCCCTCGTAGACGGCGAGATCGTCGCTGATGGTGAGGTCGAACCCGGCCTTGCGCAGGCCGGGCAGGAACAGTTCGGTCGTCTCGACCGGACGGTGCCCCTCCCAGCCGCCGCGCACCACCAGCGCCGAACTCATGCCTGGTGCCTCCGGGTCCACTCCGGCAGCGTCAACGGTCCACGTTGGACACCGATCCACTGCCGTTTGGTGAAGCCGGGCATCTGGTTCTCCGCGCCGTGCCGTGCGTGCGCGTCGTTCACGTGCACCTCGCCGGCCTGCAACCGTTCCGCGACGGCAAGGCCGCGGATCAGGTCGCGGGTGAAGACGGAGTTCATCAGCATCGGGTAGCCGTTGATCAGCTCGACGGCCTCGTCCTCGCTGTCCACCACGGTCACCGGCAGCACCGGCCCGAAGATCTCGTCGGTGAACGCGGGCATGTCCGGCCGGACGTCGGTGAGCACCGTCGGCCGGTAGAACAGGCCGTCGTAGGTGCCGCCGACGACCACCTCGGCGCCCTTGGCGATGGACGGTTCGACGATCGTCTTGTGCAGCCGGTCGCGCTGGATCTCGCTGATCAGCGGGCCCTGTTCGACCGCGTCGGTCATCGGGTCGCCGACGCGCAGCGCCGCGATTCGCTCGACCAGCGCGGCGACGTAGGGTTCGGCGACGTCGCGGTGCACGATATGCCGGCTCGCGCTGATGCAGGTCTGGCCCTGGAATTCCAGCGCAGCGATCATGGCGCAGGACGCGGCGAGATCGATGTCGGCGTCCTCCAGCACCAGGAACGCGTTGTTGCCGCCGAGTTCGACGGCCACCGGCTGGAGGGTTTTCGCGGCGTGCGCGGCGATGGCGAGGCCGACCTCGCGGGAACCGGTGAAGTGCACCAGATCCAGGCCGGGATGTTCGGCGAGCGCCTTGCCCGCGGGCACGCCGTCGCCGGTGACCACGTTGAAGACGCCCGGCGGGAAGCTGGCTTCGTGCGCGGCCTCGGCGAGCACCTGGCCGCCGATGATCGGGGTGAGTTCGGCGGGTTTGAGCACGATCGTGTTGCCGAAGGCGAGGCCGGGCGCGACCGCGCGCATGGCCAGGTTCATCGGGTAGTTCCACGGCGTGATCACGCCGAGCACGCCCAGCGGCACCGCGCGGGACAGCGAGAGCTTGTCGGCCTTGTACGGCGGCAGGATGTCGCCCGCGTTCTCGCCGACCTGCACCGCCGAGATGTGCAGCTGCCGGATGCTGGTGCCGACCTCGTCCTGCGCCTTGGCGCGCACGCCGCCGGTTTCGCGCATGCTCTGCTCGACGAGTTCGTCGAACCGCGTCTCCAGGATCTCGGCGAAGCGGCGCAACCGGGCGGACCGGTCCGGCGCGGACAGTGCGGCCCAACCGGGCTGGGCGCGACGTGCGGCGGCGACCGCGCGATCCACGTCGACGGCGCGCGCCCGCGCGTAGGAGCCGATGACGTTGCCGGTGGCCTTCTCGGTGACCTCGCCGCTCGCGCCGTCGGCCGCCGGTCCGAACTGCCCGTCGATGTAGAGCTGGCCCACCCGTCGCCCCTTCGTTTTTGACTTAAAACAAGTCAAAGGTTAGGACGCACGTCACATGCCGTCAATGGCCAGTTATTAACTCAGCCCGCCTCCACCGCGGGGTCGGCCGGCAGCGAGCCGCTGCGCAGCAGCGCGAGCATCGGCAGGCTGGCCGCGCCCCGGGCGACCGCGTCCGAGCCGGACTCGCCGAGGCCGATGGTGACCGCGCCATAGGCGTGCGGCAGCGCGTGCCGCCTGGCAACCTCGCGTACCTGCGGCAGGATGCGCGGGCCGAGCACAAGACCGGCCCAGCCGGCAATGACCACCCGGTCCGGCGCGAGCAGGTTGATCAGGTTCCCGACCCCGACACCGAGCACCTTGGCGGTCTGGTCCAGCACGTCGCGGGCCACGTCATCGGCGTCCGCGCGGGCAACCAGCGCACGCAGCGCCTCCTGCGGCCCGAGCCTGCCGACCGCGCCGTCACCGCCCGAATCGCGGTAGCGCGCGAGCACGGCCTCCGCGCCGACATAGGCTTCCAGGCAGCCGGTCGAGCCGCAGCGGCACGGCCTGCCGTCCAGGTCGACGACGGTGTGCCCCCACTCGCTGGTCAGGCCGGAGCCGCCGCGCGGCGAGGAGTCGCTGGTCATCAGCGCGGCACCGATACCGATGCCGAGCAGCGTCACCACGGCGCGGTCGGCGCCTCGACCCGCACCGAACCACATCTCGGCCTGACCGAGCGCGGTCGCGCAGTTCTCCAGGTGCACCGGGGCGTGCGCGCCGGCCGCGACCATGCCGCCGAACGGGACCGCGTCCCAGCCGAGCGTGGGCGCGTAGACCAGGCCGTCGTCGGTCTCGCGCTCATCCACCGCGCCCGGCACACCGACCCCGACGCCGAGCAGCGGCACGCCGTCGCCCTTGGCCGTGACCTCGGCGATCGCGTCGGTCACCAGAGCGACGATGTGACCGGGCGCGAGGTTGTCGCCCGGGGTGCGGCTGGTCATCCGCAAGGGGTTGAGCGCGCCGTCGAACAGGCCGACCCTGATCTCGGTCTCGCCGACGTCGACCCCGGCGAAACGCAGGTTCTCGGTGGCCACCCGCAGGATGCCGCGCGGCCGGCCACCGGCCGAGCTGACCGAGCCCGCCTCGACGACGAGCCCGTCCGCGAGCAACTCGGTGACCACATTGGTCACCGTCGCCGAGCTCAGCCCGGTGAGTTCGGCCAGTTCCTGCCGACTGGCCGAGCCCTGCTCGTACAGCCGGGACAGCGCGGCAGCGCGGTTGTACTTGCGCAGCGCGCGCGTGGTCCATCTCGACTCGGGCATCACAATTGTCAAGTGTGCCAGGCAGAACGACCGATCGTGGTGATTCCGGCCTGACTTTGGTGGTTTGTGTTCAGTTCGCGACATCTGGGCCGGCGATCAGGCCGCGTGTTACACGCGGTCTCGGTCAGCAGGTTCGCGATGTCCGCATTGGACAGTCCGGGTGTCGCAAGCCAGCTCAACAGTCATGAACGTGCTGTTCGGGTCGGCGACGTATCCGCCGAACGGGCCGCAGTCGGTGAAGCCGTACTTGCGGTACAGGGCGCGGGCCGGTTCGAAGAACGCCATGCTGCCCGTTTCCAGCGACACCTGTGTCACGCCGCGCGCCCGTGCGTCGGCGAGGGCGTGTTCGAGCAGGGCCGAGGCGACGCCGTTGCCGCGCACGGCCGGGTCGGTGCGCATGCTCTTCAACTCGTCGTGGTTGCGGGTGAGGCTTTTCAGCGCGACCGTGCCGACCAGCGCGTCATCGAGCCGAGCCACCCACATCCGGATGCCGGGCGCGCGCAGACCACTCAGGTCCAGCGCGTGCCGGCTCTCCGGCGGGGCGGTCGGCTCCATGTCATCCAGGTGCGCCCGGAGGAAATCGCGCAGGTCGGCACGGGCGAAGTCGGCCGGATCGATCACGACGGTCACGGCCGCCAGTCAATCATGCCGCTTCAGTTCACCGCCTTGACCAGGGCGGGGACGAACACCGAGATGTCGCCCACGGTGCCCCAGCCGGAGGCGATGTCGTAGCCGGGACCAGCCGCGTAGCCGGGGACGGTGCCGCTGGGCGGCGTGTTGTTGCCGGTGGTGACGTCCTGCACGCCGTCCTTGAGACCGGCCGGGCCGAGCGTCCGGTAGATCGCGGAGTTGACCAGGCCGAGGTTGTGGCCGTGGTTCATTTCGACCGCGAGCGCGAGCACGCCGAGGAACAGCGGCGCGGCCTCGGACGTGCCGGACGTGCCGTGCATGGCGATGTCCGGGTAGGCGCGCATGCCGCTGCCGGTGATCTGCTTGACCCCGTTCTGCCAGCTCGGCCGCTGATAGATGCCGGAGACGCCGGAACTGGACGCGTAGCCGTCGTTGGAGTTCCACAGGCTGTCCGGGTGCTGCAACCGAGCCGCGGGCGAGGCGGGGTACGGGGCGCCCTGCGACTCGCCGTAGAACTGGGTGCCGCCGACGCTGGTCGCGTACGGGTCGCTGCCCGGCCAGGTCGGCATGCGGTACGGGTAGTCGGTCGTGCCGTCGAGTTCCTGCACGGTCGGGCCCCGGTCGCCGGAGGCCATCACCAGCGAGATGCCGGCCTTGTCCGCGCGCTGGAAGGTCGGGTCGAGATCCTGGGTGATCTCCTGCGGCGATGAGAAGTCGCCCTCGGCGGTGTAGGTGGCCAGGTAGATGCCGTTGACCAGCTTGTGCACCCGGAGGTAGTCGATGGCGGTCATCATCTCGGGGAAGCCGGTCATGCCCTCGGTCTCGTCGACCGGGGTGGCCACCACCAGGATGTGCGCGGAGGGCGCGATCTCGTGCATGGACTCGACGTCGAGGTCGACCTCGCCGCGCCAACCGAGACAGTCCTGATAGGTCGTCGGATTGGTGTTCTTCAGCGAGTCGCAGGTGGGCACCGCGCCGGCCGGCTGGAGCTGGGTGACCTGGACCGGGGGTAAGCCGTTGTCCTGGTCGTACTGGGCCATCACCGCGTCGATGTTCGGGTCCCCGAAGGACACCACGGTCGCGATCGACGTGCCCTGGCCGGTGTCGCCCTCGTTCCACAGGGTCGGCGCGCCATAGGCGTTGGCGCGCGGGAACTGGGTCGCGGTGAGCGCCTCCATGGCCTTGGCCCGCTGCACCGGGTCGGCCGACGCGCCGACCTTGGTGGCGTCGGCCGAGAACACGTGGTGTTTGGCCGGCCCGGGTAACCGGGGCGCGGCCAGGGCCGGGGTGAGTCCGGCGACGAGCAGGGACGCTGTGCAGGCGCCGAGGAGCGCGCTGACGAGCAGGGTTCTTCTTGGCATGCCCGGACGCTAGTCGGAGCGTGCGCGGGAGCAGAGCCTGCTTAAGTAGGGAAAAGTCAGCGCGGGTCGATGCGGGCGTGCATCTCCCAGACCAGGATCTCGGCGGGTTCGACCGCGGTCACCCGCTGTCCCTCGGCGGCGGTGAGCCGGGCCGCGTCGCCCGTGCCGAGCAGGCCGGCGCCCTCCAGACGCACGGTGCCGCGGGCGACGAACAGGTGCACGAACGGCGCGTCCGGCAGTTCGACGCTGCCGCCGGTGGCCAGCCGGGCCGCGAACAGGGCGGCGTCGCGCTGCTTGATGCGGATCGCGCTGTGGCCCTTGTCGCGCGGCATGCCGGAGGCGACCGGGACGAGGCCGCCGCGCAGCAGCTCGTCGTCGATCTCGAGCTGTTCGTAGCCGGGCCGGATGCCGGGCTCGTCGGGCACCACCCACATCTGGATGAAATGCACCGGATCGGCGTGTTCGGCCTGACCGGTGAGCCGCCAGGCGTCGTTCTTCTCGGAATGCAGAATTCCGGTTCCCGCGCTCATCCGCTGCGCGAGACCGGGATAGATCACATCCGAGTTGCCCTCGGAATCCTGGTGCACGAGTTGCCCCTGCAACACCCAGGTGACGATTTCCATGTCCTCGTGCGGATGCGTCTCGAAACCGGCGCCGGGGTCGACGACGTCGTCGTTGGACACGAGCAGCAAACCGAAGTGCGTGTTCGACGGATCGAAATGCCGACCGAACGAGAACGAGTGGTGCGAATCGAGCCAGGACCACTTCGTGTGCATCCGGTCTTCGGCTCTGCGCAGATCCGTGTCCGTTGTCAATCCGGTCGGCGCCGGTGCTATCGAGAAACCCATCCCGCCCCACTCCTCAACTCGCCCGAAAGAACAGGATAGTTGATGGCGCAAGTAGGATTTTTGTGACTATTTTTCGTCTCGCGCCAGCACGCTGGCCAGGGCGGATCGCAGTTTTTCCAGCGCACCAGCTGAATCGACTACGCTCCGTTGACGAAATGCGATGTAGCCGTCCGGGCGAATGAGCAGTGCGCCTTCCTCGTCGAGTTCGCCGACCCTACGCCATTCGCCGTAGGCGTCCCGCGCGTTTTCCGCGCCGATGCGCACGACGGGTAGCGGGATGCCGAACTCGGCCGCGCATTTCTCGGCCGCCTCGACCCAGACCAGCCCGGCGATTCCGGTGACGACGGTGAACGAACCATGGCCGACGAGATCCAATGTGGACATTCGTTGGCCGTTGTCGTCGACGAGCCAGGCGTGCGGCAGTTTCGCGCCGGGGCGGGTGGTCGGCCGGTGGAACAGTTCGCGGTCGCGCGGCCATTGTTCCGCCGGGCTGCCGTCGTCGAGCACGGCACCGGAGACGTAGCGCTGATTCAACTCGACACCGTGCGCGTTGAATTCGTAGTTCTTCAGCTGGATCGCGGCTTCCAGCGCGTCGCGCCGCTTCGTGCCCTCCGCGTTCGGTGCCCGGCAGGCGGCGAGACCGGCGGTGATGCCCTCGTCGTCGCCACCGCCCGCGATGCCCAGCGCCTCGAAGATCGGGCCGAACTGGTCGCGGCTGAGATTGGCCCGGTCGACGACCTGTTTGCCGATCGGCGCGCGTTCCGCCGAGTAGCTGTCCAGCAGGGCCGCGCCGGCCTGTCCACGCAGCACCAGGGCGAGTTTCCAGGCCAGGTTGTAGGAGTCCTGGATGGACGTGTTGGAGCCGAGGCCGTTGGTCGGCGGATGCCGGTGCACGGCGTCGCCAGCGCAGAACACGCGACCGGCCGAATACCGGGTCGCGTAGCTGTGGTTGACCGTCCACAGCGAGGTCGAGGTGATGCGGACCGGGATGTCGGCGACGCCGAGCAGGTCGCGGACGATCTCGGTGGCCGCCGCGTCGTCGACCTCCGGCGGCGGCGCGTCGATGTCGTAACCCCAGGTGAGCAGCCATTCGTGCCACGGCCGCACCATCCGCACCAGGCCCATGCCGATGCCGCCGGTCTCCGCGCCGGGCCGCATCACCCAGTACAGGACGCTGGGCCGATGCGCGACATAGGCGGACAGGTCGGCCTCGAAGACGATGTTCATGCTGCCGGCCTTGCCGCTCTGCCCGGCGATCGGCAGGCCGATCTGCTCGGCGACCAGGCTGCGACCGCCGTCCGCGCCGATCAGGTAGCGGGCGCGGATGGTGTACCCCTCGCCGCGCACCCGGTCGAGCACGCGCGCGGTCACGCCGTCCTCGTCCTGCGCGAGCGAGCAGAACTCGGTGTCCAGCCGGATCTTGGCGCCGCGCTTGGCCGCGTTGGACAGCAGGATCGGTTCCAGGTAGGTCTGCGGCAGGTCGATCATGCCGCACGGGCTGGCGCTCGCGTACTCGGACAGCGACGCCGGGCCGGTCCCCCAGGTCCTGATCCGGCCGATCTCCTCGCCGACGAGTCCGGTGCACAGCACGGTGTCGCCCATCAGGTGCTGCGGGGTGCCGTCGGCCAGCGCCGCCTCCTCGACGCCGAGATCGCGCAGGACCTCCAGCGTGCGCTGGTTGGTGATGTGCGAGCGGGGCGTGTTCGCGACCCAGCCGTACTTGGTGACCAGGATCGTCGGCACGCCGTAGGTGGCCAGGGTCAGCGCGGCCGCGCCGCCTGCCGGGCCGCTGCCGACGACCAGCACATCGGTGTCGACGTTCATGGCGTCTCCCGGACCGGGGCGATGTGGAAGGTGAAATCGAGCGAGCGCCACTCGCCGTCGACCGCGCGACCGTCCGGGGTCGGGCCGGTGTGCGGCTCGAATTCGACGATCAGGCCGTCCTTGACGCCGAACACGGTGTCCGAGTCGAGGTAGTCGCCGCCCGCCACGAACAGCTGGGTGATCAGCTTCTGGTAGCCGGGCGCCATGATCATGAAGTGCACGTGCGGCGCGCGGTAGGGATGCCGGCCGACCGCGTCGAGCATCTGGCCGACCGGGCCGTCGGCCGGGATCGGGTAGGCGGAGGGCAGGATCGACCAGAACCGCAGCGCGCCGTCGTCGTCCGCGGTGAACCGGGCGCGCAGCACCGGGCCGTCCAGGTCGGGCAGCTGCACGTCGTAGAAACCGTCCTCATTGGACTGCCATACGTCGACGACGGTGCCGGGCAGCGGATTGCCGTCCGGGTCGGCGATGCGCGCGGTCACGTACAGCGGCGTGCCGGTGAGGCCGCCCGCGATGTCCGCGCCGAGTTCCGTGCTCGGCGGACCCTCCACATAGAACGGTCCCAGCACGGCGGAGGGGGTGGTGTCCGGGGTGCGCGAGTTGGTCAGCGCGTCGACCACGCTGGACACGCCGAGCGTGTCGGAGAGCAGCACGAATTCCTGCCGGGTCGGCGTGGCGATCTGGCCGGTCCTGGTGAGGAAGTCGATGGCATAGGCCCATTCCGGCTCGGTGAGGTCGTTGTCGATCGCGTAGCCGTGCAGGGTGCGGACCAGGTTGCCGAGCAGCGCTCGCACGCGCGGGTCGGGCGTGTGCGCGAAGCTGGCCAGGACCTCGTCGGTCAGCCAGGTCAGGTCCGGCACGGGCAGGCGCGCGGCGGCCAGGCGCTCGCCGTGCCAGGCGGCGCGGAGCAGGTCGGCCAGGCCGGCCTCGGTGACCTCGCGCGGGTTCGGGTAGG
The DNA here is from genome assembly GCA_035948315.1 of Pseudonocardiaceae bacterium. Classification (GTDB taxonomy): domain Bacteria; phylum Actinomycetota; class Actinomycetes; order Mycobacteriales; family Pseudonocardiaceae; genus CAJCJE01. The sequence goes on from DASZJG010000057.1 coordinate 168,352, forward strand.
GCCGCGCCGAGGCGAGCGCGGCGACCCTGGGCAGTTCCCGCTCGGGCAGACCGAGCGCGCGCAGCGAGGTCGGCGCGGGCAGCGACGCGATCAGGTCGAACACGCCGGCCGGTGCGTCCGGCACGCCCAGCGCGTCGGCGATGCGGCGCATGGCTTCCGGTGCGGCAGCAGCGTTGTAGGCCATGGTGTGCGGCAGCAGCACGGTATGCGTCGCCGCGTGCGGCAGTGCGAACGAGCCGCCGACGGTGTGCGCGAGCTTGTGCTGCAACGCCATGCCGACGCTGCCCAGGCAGGTGCCGGCCAGCCACGCGCCGTGCAGCAGTTCGGCCCGCGCGTCCGCGTCGGTCGGCTGCCGCACGATGGCCGGCAGCGCGGCGGCGATGCGCCTGATCGCGTCCAGCGCGAGCAGGTCGGTGACCGGGTTGGCCTGCGTCGAGTAGAGCGCCTCGACCGCGTGCGCGAGCGCGTTGATCCCGCTGGTGACCGACGTGTCCAGCGGCAGGTACCTGCTCAGCTCGACGTCGTAGATGACCGTGTCCGGCAGCACGGCGGGCGACGTGAGGGTGGTCTTGAGGCCGTCCTCGGTCTGGCCGAGCACCGAGGTGACCTCGGAGCCCGCGTAGGTGGTGGGCAGCACGACCTGGGGCAGTTCGGTGCGCAGCGCGAGCGCCTTGCTCAGCCCGACCGTCGAACCGCCGCCGATCGCGACCAGGCAGTCCGCGTCGACATCGGTCAGCAGCCGCAGCGCCTTCTCGGTCACCTCGACCGGGGTGTGCATGGCGGGCGCGTCGAAGTGGCCGGCCAGCAGCTCACCGAGCGCCGCATGAGCCTGCTGCGCGGCCGCGGACACGGCGGGCCCGGCGATCAGCAGCACCCGGCGCGCGTTGAGCAGCGTCACCTCCTCGCGCAGCCGCGCCACCGTCCCGCTGCCGAAGATCACCCTGGCCCGGCCGGCCGAGTACTCGAAGCTCTCCATCGCGTCGCACCCCTGTGCACATAGGGACCCGTTGACCGTTCAGTGTCGGTGCCCGACGGCTCGATCCTCCTGCACGTGCGCGGCGTCCGCCTGCACGAAACGCGCACCGCCCGAGTGGTCAGCCCGCGCGGCGCAGCGCGGCGGGAGTGGTGCCGAGGCGGGCGCGCAGCACCCGGGTGAGGTGTTCCTGGTGCGAGAATCCGCAGCTGGCCGCGATGTCCGCGATCGGCCGCGCACTGGCGCGCAGCAGCCGGACCGCGGCGTCCACGCGCAGGCTGAGCAGGTACTGATGCGGCGCTGTGCCGGTACTGATCTTGAACAGCCGGGCGAACTGGCTCACGCTCAACCCGGCCGCGGCGGCGAGTTCGGCCAGGCTCAACGGTTCGGCCAGCCGGGCCCGCATCAGTTCGCGCACCGCGTCGAGTTCGCGGGCGCCGAGCCCGGACCGGGGTGGTTCGGGCACGTGGACGCCGTGCCGGTGCGCGAGGTGCGCGGCGAGCAGGCCGCCGACGTGGTCGACGTAGGTGCGGGCGCCGGGCTGCCGGTCGCGCAGCACCCCGTCCAGGGCGAGGGTGAGCTGTTCGAGCAGCGGGTCGGCGACGCCGAACTCCTCGGCCAGCCGCACCGGGCGATCCGTGCCGGCCGCTTCCTGGAGGGTGTCGTCGTCCAGGTAGACGTGCACGGTGTCCAGCACGCCGCCGAGTTCGACGGTCAGGTCACTACCGGCCGGGTGCAGGAACAGGCCGCCGGCCGGGATCCGGCAGGACGAGGTGAGCCCGCCGTGTCCTCTGCGGACGGTCACCGGACCGTTGAGGTGCAGGATCAGCAGATGTGTCCGGGCCGGATCGAAACTCGCCCGGTAGGGCGCCTCGCGCTGGGTCGACACGTACAGACCGGACCAGCCGAGCCCGGCGGAGGTCCGCGCCGGCCGAATCCACGGCTGGCGCAGGATGCCGTTGGTGTCGCGCAGTCCGAGTTCCGGCAACCGTGCTCTCCTGATCTCGCTGTAGAGCGCTGGAGTTCATGGTAATCGCGGCGGAGGTTACGGTGATGCCGAATAGGAGGACCATGTGGAAGAAGTGCAGGATGCCCTGCTGATCAAGCTGTTCAGCAGCATCGCGAAGCGGATGCGCGTGGTCGGCACCGGGCTGCTCGACCCCTACGGCGTGCGCCTGGGCCAGAACCTGATGCTGGAACAGCTGTGGCAGACCGACGGCCTCACGCCCGGCCAGGCAGCGGCCCGGCTCGGCATCACCGGCCCGACCGCGGTGCGGATGGCCCAGCGCATGGAGGAGAGCGGACTGGTCGTGCGGCGCCGGGACGACCGGGACGGCAGGCTGATCCGCATCTACCTCACCGAGCGCGGCCGCGAACTCCGCGAACCGATCGAACGCGACTTCCGCGACCGCGACGCGCGCCTGCTGGCCGGTTTCTCACCGCGGGAACGCGCGCAGCTCGCCTGCTACTTCGAACGCATGCTGGCCAACCTCGACTCCTGACGTCAGACGTCGACCGGGCCGCCGCTGCGCCGGTAGACACCGTCGCTGCGCCGCAGCAGTTCCTCGTCCACCAGATACCTGCGCAGGGTCACGTGATCGACCGAACCGCCCTCCGCCAGGCCGGCAAGGATCTCGTTCACCCGGGTTTCCGGATAGTCCACGCCCGGTTCGAACGACTGGGCAAGGTGCTCCAGCACATGCAGCCTGCGCCCGCGCTGCGCCGGCAGGCCGACCAGCCGGCCGTCCCGGACGAACGTGCCGACCGCCGAGGCCACCTTCGGATCGGTGTAGCCGTGATCCTCCACCGGACGCGGCGCTGCGCTCTGGCGGGCGAGTTCGGCGAACACCTCGGTCCGCGCGACCAACCGCTCCCCCACGATCTCCGCGACGCCCGCCTCGGCCAGCCGATGCACGGCAGCGGCGGCCTCGCGCACGGTGATACCGGCCAGTTCCGCCGCGTAGGCGGTGCTGTCGGCGCCGAGCACGGCAGCCGCGAACACCTTCATCCGGACGGGTTCGGCCAACACACGGACCAGGGCTGCGGCGTCCATTCGGCGACCGTACCGCCAACGGATCACCGCGCAGAAGCCACTTTCGGCTCGGCCAGATCGGCCCGGCCCTGCTGCAACGCCAACACCAGCGCGCCCTGCAACGCCGCGCCCTCGCCGAGCGCGCCGGTGCGGACCGGAGGCGGCAGCGGCGCGAGTTCGGCCACGGTCGCGCGGATCGGTTCGAGCATGCCCGGATGCGCGCCGATCGGGCCGCCGAGGATCACCAGCTCGGGATCGACCACCGCGCACACCGCGGCGACGGCCTCACCGATGGTGCGCGCCTCGTCCTCGACGATCGCCCGCGCCCGCTCGTCGCCACGCTCCGCCAGATCCAGCACCTGCCTGGCCACCGTCACGGTGTCCTGCGGGACGGCCGCGTTCAGATCAGCCGGGCCGAACCCGCCCGCGGCGACCGCGCGGGCGAAGGTGTGCCGGCCAGGCCCCGCCTTGGTCGACGAGACGCTCAGATAGCCGATCTCGCCTGCCACTCCGCGTGCGCCGCGGATCAGCTTGTCGTCGATCACCAGGCCGAGGCCCATCCCGGCGCCGAGATAGACGTAGGCGAAGCTGGTCACCTCGCGCGCCGCGCCGTGCCAGCGTTCCGCGATCGCGGCCAGGTTCACGTCGTTGTCCACCAGCAGCGGCACGTCGCCCAGCAGGTCGCCGAGCACGTCACCCGGCTGGATCTGGCCCTCCGGGTAGGGCGTGTCGACCAGGTCGATCACCCGCTTGGTGACCGGATCGACCGGTTTGGCGACCGAGACGCCGACCGCGAGCAGGCGTTGGTGATCGGCGCGACCCGCGTCGATCGCCTCGGCCACCGCGGCCCGCAGCTGCGCCGCGACCCGCTCCGGTTCGCGCACCTCGACCGGCGGCTGCGCGGTTTCCCGGAACGAGGTGCCGAGCAGGTCAGCCGCGCACACCCGCACTCCCGCCTGGTTGAGTTCGACGGCCAGCACGAACCCGGCATCCGCCGCGACCCGGTAGTAGGTGCCGACCCGGCCCGGCCTGCCACGCTGCGCGCCCGCCTCGGTGAGCAAACCGACCTGTTCCAGCCTGCGCACCGCCTCGGACACGGTCGTCTTGGAGATGCCGGTGCGCTGCGCGACCTCGGCCCTGGTGATGGGCGCGTGCGCGAACACGGTGTCCAGCACGATCTGGTCGGTCAGCTCGCGCAGCAGTCCCATGCTCGGCAGTGCGGGCGAACTCATCCCGTCTCCAAAAAACCGTCTCCAAAAAACACTGTCCCTGCCGACCCGTCCCGGGTTACCTTAGCGAGCATAGTTGGTCCGGGCTCCTTCCTAACCCATTGGTTGAAAGGCGGCACCATGACAGTTCCGCAGGTGAGCATCACGGCACCCAGCGACGTCGGCGCGGCGATCCGGGAGACGAAACGCCAACTCCGCGCCCGGATAGGCGACGTCGCCGCCGTGTTCGCGGACATCGAGAAAACGATGCGCGCCGAGGCCGAACAGATCCGCGCCGCACGCGAAGCAGGCGAGGACGTCATCCCGGTCCTCGCCTACGCCGACATCGCCACCGGCACCGTGCCCGAGGAAACCCGCGCGGCCATCCGCCGACGCGGCTGCGCGATCGTCCGCCAGACCTTCCCTCGACAGACCGCCGAGAACTGGAACACCGAACTCGGCGACTACCTCGCCGACAACCACTTCACCGAGAACTACCGCGGCCCGGTCGACTCCTTCTTCGGCACCCTGTCCTCAAGCAGGCCGCAGATCTACCCGGTCTACTGGTCCAAACCGCAGATCCAGGCCCGCCAGCACGAACACATGGCGAACACCCGCACCTTCCTGAACTCGTTGTGGCGCAACGAGAGCGAGGGCCGAACCTGGTTCGATCCCAGCCGCGACACCGCCTACGCCGACCGCATCCGCCGCCGCGAACCCGGCGACTCCTCCTTCGGCCTGTCCCCGCACATCGACTCCGGCTCCGTCGAACGCTGGCTCGTGCCCGCCTACCAGGACGTCTTCCGGCACGTGCTGGACGGCGACTGGCGCGCCTACGACCCGTGGGACGCCGCGCACCGCACCGAGGTCGAGGAATACGAATCGACCCAGATGTGCAGCGTGTTCCGCACCTTCCAGGGCTGGACCGCGCTGAGCGAGATGCGCCCGAACGACGGCGTGCTGCACCTCGTGCCCATCGCGAACGCGGCGGTGTACCTACTAGTACGTCCGCTCCTCGACGACGTGCCCGACGACGAACTGTGCGGCGCGGAGATCGGTCGGGCGCTGCCCATCACCGAACAGTGGCATTCGACGCTGCTGCCCGCGCTCACCCCGATCCCGACGATGCTGCCGGGCGACAGCGTCTGGTGGCACTGCGACCTCATCCACTCCGTCGGCGACGTCGCCGGCATGCAGCGCTGGGGAAACGTGATGTACATCGCATCGGCGCCGCACTGCGCCAAGAACGCCGCCTACGCGGCACGTCAGCAGGCGGCGTTTCTGCGCGGCGGCAGCCCGCCCGACTTCGCGCCCGAGGATTACGAAACGACCTTCGAAGGCCGCGCGACTGTGGCCGACCTCACCGAAATAGGCCGTGACCAGCTGGGTTTGTCGCCAGAAGGGATGACACCCAACCGGTAACGCTTAGCACGATCGGGCGAGTTGAGCCCTTATAGCGTCAGAACCGCCTAACACCCCGCGTCTCATCGTCGACACCGCGAACGACAGGAGGGGTGAGCAATGACCACCAACACCATCCACCACGAGCAGGTCGCTGCCCTGCAGGGCGCCACCGAGCCGGTCCAGACCCGCTGGGCCTACCGCGATGACGAGCCGTTCGCGGTCACCGTCGCCTTCTGCACCGAGCGCGGCCAGTGGATCGAATGGGTCTTCGCCCGCGACCTGCTGATCGCCGGCATCGACGCACCCGCAGGCTACGGCGACGTCCGCTTCCGGCCCGACGACGAGGACGACGAACTGCTGCTCCTGGAAATCTCCTCGCCCAGCGGCAACGCCGTATTCGAACTCGGCCGCGACGCCACCGAGGAATTCCTGCACACCACGCTCGAACTCGTGCCCGCCGGCACCGAGAGCGCCTACTTCGACGTCGACCGACTGATCGAGGAGATCAGCGGCGTCTGACAAAGCTTCCGCCTCCCGCGAAAGTAGCTGCTGTCCGGGTCATCACGACCCGGGCAGCAGCTTTTTCTGCACCTTGCCCATGGCGTTGCGCGGCAACGCGTCCACCAGATGCACCTGCCTCGGCCGCTTGTGAATCGACAGCTCGACGGCCACGAACTCGGCCAACTCCGCGCCACTCACCCCGTCCGCCACCACGAACGCGGTCACCTGCTGACCGAGATCCGGATGCGGCGTGCCGATCACCGCCGCCTCCCGCACCGCCGGATGCCCCAGCAGCACGTCCTCCACCTCGCCCGCGCCGATCCGGTAACCGCCGCTCTTGATCAGATCCGTCGACGCCCGGCCGACGATCCGATGCCAGCCGTCCGCCCCGATCCTGGCCACGTCCCCGGTCCGGAACCAGCCATCGTCCGTGCGCGTCGCCTCAGTCGCGTCCGGCTTGCCCAGGTAGTCCACGAACAACGTCGGACCGGACACCTGAAGCTCGCCCACAACATCCGGCTCGGTCAGCACCGCGCCGTCCTCCCCCACCAACCGGGTCCGGACCCCACGCACCGGCAACCCGACCTGACCCGCCCTGCGCTCGCCGTCCGCCCTACTGCTCACCGTGATCAGCGTCTCGGTCATGCCGTAGCGCTCCACCGGCGGCTGCCCGGTCAACTCGGCCAACCGCTCGAACACCGGCACCGGCAACCCCGCGCTGCCCGACACCAGCAGCCGCGCCCCGGCCAACGCGCGCGCCGCCGACTCGTCGGCGACCACCCGCGACCACACCGTGGGAACACCGAAATACAGCGTCCCGCCCGCCGCCGCATACCCCTCCGGCGTCGGCCGCCGGGTATGCACCAACCGCGATCCGGCCCGCAACGGACCCAGCACGCCCAACACCAGGCCGTGCACGTGGAACAGCGGCAAACCGTGCGCCAGCACGTCATCCGGCGTCCACGACCAGGCGTCCGCCACCGCGTCCAGGCCCGCCGCGATGGCCGCGCGACTGAGCCGAACGCCCTTCGGCGCACCCGTCGTGCCACTCGTGTAGAGGATCAGCGCGACGTCGCCGTCCGCGGGCTCCGGATATGAGGTCGACGAACGCGCGGTGATGTCGATCGGCACCACGGTGACGCCGTCGTCGGCCGGAAAGCCACCGTCCGCGTCCAGCACCAGTCGCGCACCCGAATCGGTGAGCAGATGACGGCGTTCGGCCGGCCCGGAATCCGGCGGCATCGGCACCACAGGCACGCCCGCCAACAACGCGCCGACCACCCCGACCACCGTGCCGATACTCGCGGTCGCGGAAAGCGCCACCACTGGCGCGCCGGCGATCCGGTCCGCGACCGCGGTCGCCGCGCCGAGCAGTCCGGACGCGGACAACGACACGCCGTCGACCCACACCAGATCGGCCGGGTCACCGAACACGCCACGCAACGCGGGCAACAGATCGCTCATGGCGTCAAACCTAGTCCGGCGGTGGCGATTTTCGCGATCGGCCACGGAAGGCGTTGAATCGCAACGCTTTGCCAGGCGGTGCACGGCGCGGTCGAGACTGCTGTCGAGATTGCACTGTCCCTACCGGCCCAATCGTCCGATCCGGGTGGTCGTAAACTGTGGCCGTTCACATCAAGAGGGGATTCGCTCGTGCCACAGGAACAAGACGAAGACGTCGACGCGCAGCCCTCCGGGCGCCATGCGCGCAAGGAAGGCAGTGGTCCGGACCCGTTGATCGACCTCAACCGGGATCCGACGCCGGGTGTCGCGGATCACGCCAAGCCCGAGAACGACGACTGAAACCACGTTCGAAATAACGGGGGGCCTGGTGCTCGCAGGGTGGGCTGCGGCACCAGGGCCTTTTTCGTTTAGTGACATAAAAAGCGATCAATTTCACTCAGCACTGAAACTACTGTGATACATATTCACCAGCTGGCAGCCCGAGGTGTCGCAGCGGTGATCAACGGGTAAACATATGAGGTGACGACCAGCGGAAATGGGCGCCTCGCGGGCCGAATGCGGGCCTGGCGCGAGCGGTACGGGTGGTTCGATCATCTGGCCAGGATGATCGACAGGTACGTGAACAACCACGGCTACCACTTCGCCGCGTCCATCACGTATTTCAGCGTGCTGTCGCTGATTCCGCTGCTGATGGTCCTGCTCGCCGCCGCCGGTTTCGTTCTCGGCAGCAACCCGCTGCTGCTCGGCCAGCTGCACAACGGCTTGCACGGCATCGCCCCCGGGGCGCTGTGGCAGCTGTCGGACACGTTGGTGGACAACGTGATCGACCACCGGGTTCGGCTGGGCATCCTCGGTCTGGTCGTCGGTCTCTACTCGGGCTGGAACTGGATGAACGCGCTGCGTGACGCGCTCACCGGCATGTGGGACCAGCGCAAACCGGATCTGCCGCTGCTGCGCACGATCGTCCGCGACCTGCTCGCGTTGGGCAGTCTCGGCATCGCGATCGTGATCTCGTTCGCCCTGACCGAGTCCGGCTCGGCGCTCGGCGGTTGGCTGCTGCGTCTGCTCGGCTGGTCGCGGTTCGGTTGGGCGAACGTCGGACTGCAGGTAACGTCGGTGGTGCTGGCGCTGGTCGCGGACTGGCTGGTGTTCTGCTGGGTGCTGGCCAAGCTGCCGCGCGAGCCGGTGCCGATGCGCTTCGCGGTGCGTGGCGCGGCCGGTGCGGCGGTCGCGTTCGAGATTCTCAAGCGGGTCGCGAACCTGTACCTGGAGGCGCTGGGCCGCTCGCCGACCGGGGTCACCTTCGGCTCGCTCGTCGGTCTGCTGGTTTTCGTCTACCTGGTGTCGCGGGTGCTGATCCTCGCCGCCGCGTGGACCGCCACCGCGCAGCCCCGGCCGCGCCCGGCCGCCGAACCGGTCGTCGTGGTGCCGGAGCCGAGGCCGTTGCCCAGCGCGCGGATGGCGCTGGGTCTGGTCGGGCTCGGCGCGATCGCGGTTCTGTTGCTACAGCGGCTATCCGGCGCTGGCCGCCGCGCTCGCCAGTGACCCGATCGCCGCGTGGTTGTGGTAGTCGCGGGTTTCGACGATCAGCCCGTCGCGCACCCGCATGATCTGCACGTTGGCCAGCTTTCCCGCGCCGTTGACCGTGTAATCCCATTCCGCCACAACAACTTCCGGATCGTCGGTCCGCCGGACGACGACATTGCTCGCGACCAGTGTGATGCCACCAACGCCGGGCGTCGTGAAGTGCGCGCGCAGCGCCTCCCGGCCGACCAGCCGCATCGGTTCGGGCAGCGCGAAGGGCTGCTCGACGACGGCGTCCTCGGCGTAGAGGTCGGCGAGTTCGGCGAAGCGGCCCTCGGTGATGCCGGACAGCAGCTGGTGGAAGACCTCGATGGGTGTGGCCATGGCTGAATCCCCTGAAAGAATCGGAGTCGTGGTTCCGATTCCCTACGATACGGAACCATGGTTCCGCATGTCAACCACATAGGATCATGGGCATGGAGGATGTGCCGCTGCTGGACGGCGACTTCGAGTCGGTCGGCATCCTGGAGCCGAGCGAGATCTACCGGGCCCGCGACATCCCGACCGCGGCCGTGCTGTGCTTCTTCCCCGAGATCATCACTCAACTCGCGCAGCGGCCGGATGCGAAGCAGGTCGCGACGCTGCGCAGCGAGATCGGGCCGAACCCGGTCTGGGCGATCGAGCACGACGGGCAGCGACTGGCCGTGCTCCAACCGGGCGTCGGCGCACCGCTCGCGGTCGCGTTCCTGGAGGAGGTCATCGCGTTCGGCGTGCGGCGGGTGATCGCCTGCGGCGCGGCAGGCGCGCTCGTGCCCGAGTTGACGCTGGGTCACGCGATCATCGTGGACAGCGCCGTGCGCGACGAAGGCACCTCCTACCACTATCTGCCGCCGGCCAGGGTGATCGAGGCCGACCCGCATGCGACCGCGACCCTGGTGGAAACCCTGACCAGGCACGATGTCGCGCACCTCGTCGGCAGGGCGTGGACCACCGACGCGATCTACCGCGAGACGCGGAACAAGGCGCGGCAACGCGTCGAGGAGGGCTGCGTCGCGGTGGACATGGAGGCGTCCGCGTTGTTCGCGGTGGCCCGGTATCGCGGCATCAGCCTCGGCCAACTGCTGCTCGCCGGCGACTCGCTGGCCGGCGAGACCTGGGACCATCGCGGCTGGACGACTGCGCACTCCGCGCGGGAGGCGCTGTTCTGGCTCGCCGCCGACGCGGCGGTCACACTCTGACCGCCCGGCTTCAGCCCGAGGATGCGAGCCAGTCGCCGATGCGCGCGACCGCTTCCCGCGCCGCCGAACCGGACGATTCCGCGAACGTGGCGTGCAATCTCGCCAGGCTGCTCCGGCTCCGGGCCGATTCGTGATTCCTGGCCAGTGCCAACGCATCCAGCGCCGCGTCGACCGCGTCGCCGATCCGGCCGAGCCGCCTGCGGGCCTCCGCCAACGAGGCCAGGTGCACGGCGCGGAGCACCGGGAGTGTCTGGCCGAGACCGTCGATCGCCATGGACAGATCGCGTTCGGCTTCGGCCGGCAGGCCGAGATCCAGCCAGTCCCGGCCGGCGTCGCCGAGCAGCACCGCGTCGTTCACCCAGGAATTCCACGGTGTCACCGAAGCCGGCACCGACACGGCCAACAACCGCGCCGCCTCGTCCACCCGGGACCGACACTGGCGCGGTTCGCCGCGCAGCGCGTGCACCCGAGCCTGTCTGCTCGCCACCAGCGCCAGGCCGGGACTCGGCGGCAGGCCCGCGGATCCCTTGCGGGCTATGCCGATCAGGTGGTCGGCCTTGTCCAACTCGCCGGACCAGGCGCACAGCCAACTCAGGCAGGACACGATGAAACCGCCGAGCGCGCGGTCACCCGCCCTGGCCGCGGCGCCGAGCCCGATCATCAGATACCGGCGCGCGTTGTCCCGCTGGTTCGCGTCCGCGCACAGCCATCCCACCAGTTGGGCGAGTTCCGCGATCACCCTGTTGAGACTGATCGCGGTTTCCGTGTCATAGCTGCCTTTCGCGGCAAGACGCTGCGCCCATTTCAGATCGTGGACGCCCCATTCCGCGACCAGCCTGCCGCCGCCGCGTTCGTCGAGGCCGCGCAGCTGATCGACCCGATTGCCCAGCGTGGCAACGGTTTCCGGGTCCACCGGCAGACCCTCGGAGCGCGGCGTCGGCCGACGCACCGGCTTGACCAGCCAGTCGATCGCGGCCACGACGACATCGCCGGACCAGCTCGTGGACGGTCCGTCGGCCGAGTTCCAGACCACCCGCACGCCGGATCGCGGCCACAGGTCGCCGACCTCGATCGTCTCGCCGAGCTGTTCGGAGAGGATCACGGCCACCACCGAACGCAGCGGTGCCCTCGGTTTCACCCCACGAATCCAGTGATAGGGCGCTTTCTTGCTGATCGTGCCCGGTCCGCACACCCGGTTGATTTCCCTGGCGAGCCGATCGGGCGACCAGCCGAGCCGAGCCAAACCGTTGACCAGCACGGTATTGGCCTCGGTCGGCGAGCCGACCTCGTGCACTGTTCCCCCAAAGAATGTGCAAGCCTCGGCTGACCATATCCCCCCGAGCAGCGAAATGAAACCCTTATGCACGCCGGATCGGCGCCCCGACCCGGTGCAGATGCCGCAATGCGCGGATATAGGAGTCGATCAGGCCGGTCTCCTCGTAGCTGACGCCGATCTCCGCGCAGTAGTCGCGCACGATCGGGACGGCCCTGCGCAGGTTGGGCGTGGGCATGTTCGGGAACAGGTGGTGCTCGATCTGGTGGTTCAACCCGCCCAGCGCCACGTCCACCAGTACGCTGCCGCGGATGTCGCGGGAGGTGAGCACCTGGCGGCGCAGGAAGTCCAGCCCGACCTCGCCGCGCAACGTCGGCATGCCCTTGTGGTTCGGCGCGAACGTGCTGCCGAGGTACATGCCGAACAGCACCTGGTGCACGACAAGGAACAGCACGGCCTTGCCCGGCGAGAGGGCCAGGAACGGCACGGTGACGAACGCGAGGAAGTGGATGGCCAGCAGGGCCGCCTCGATCCCCCGGTGCCGCAGCGCCGGCCTGCGCAGCGCGCGCACGCTGGACACGTGCAGGTTCACGCCCTCCAGGGTGAGCAGCGGGAAGAACAGGAACGCCTGCCAGCGCCCGATCAACCGCGCGATGCCCCGGCTCGCCCGCGCCTGCTGCGTCGACCAGACCAGGATGTCCGGAATGACGTCCGGGTCGAGATCCTCATGATTCGGGTTGGCGTGGTGGCGGGTGTGTTTGTCCATCCACCAGCCGTAGGACATGCCGATGCCCAGGTTGCCGGCGAGCAGGCCGGCGATCTCGCTGGGCCCTCGGGTGCGGAACACCTGGCGGTGCGCGAGATCGTGGGCGACCAGCGCGATCTGCACGGACACCACGGCGAGGAAGGCGGCGGTGAGCAGCTGCCACCAGGAATCGCCTGCCACGAACAGCGTTGTCCAGCCGGCCACGAAGGCCGTGGCCACCAGGCCGATCCGCGCGGTGTAGTAGCCGGGTCGCCGGTCGAGCAGCCCGGCGTCGGTGATCAGCTTGCGCAGTCGGGCGAAGTCACTGCCCTTTTCCACTGTGAGCGGCACGAAATCGAGTCTTCGCGACCTGGTCCGAACCGGACAGCAGGGCTGCTCCCCTCTGCCCGGTGGGGTTTACCCCACCATCGACAGTCATCGACACAGCGAAAGGCGGGGCG
>DASZJG010000058.1:0-355117 GCA_035948315.1 Pseudonocardiaceae bacterium
GGCATCCGGATCATGCGATCCGGTGCCATCGGCCCTCGATATGACGATTCAGTCCACGCGGCTCAGGAGTCCGCTTTGGCCTCTGGCTTGGCCGGCGGCTTCGCGTCGACCCCGGCTTCCTTACGCTGCAACGGAGTAATCGGCGTCGGCGCGCCGGTCAGCGGGTCGAACCCGCCACTGGTCTTCGGGAACGCGATCACCTCGCGGATCGAGGACTCGCCCGCGAGCAGGCCGACCGTGCGGTCCCAGCCGATCGCGATGCCGCCGTGCGGCGGCGGGCCGTAGGCGAACGCCTCAAGCAGGAACCCGAACTTCTCGTTGGCCTCCTCCTCGGAAAGCCCCATCAGTTCGAACACCCGCCTCTGCACATCGGCGCGATGGATACGAATCGAGCCGCCACCGATCTCGTTGCCGTTGCAGACGATGTCGTAGGCGTAGGCCAGGGCGCTGCCCGGGTCCTCCTCGAACCGGTCGATCCACTCGGGAGTCGGCGAGGTGAACGCGTGGTGCACCGCGGTCCAGCGACCCGAGCCGACCGCGACGTCACCGCTCGCGGTCGCCTCCGAGGCCAGTTCGAACAGCGGCGCGTCCACCACCCACACGAACGACCAGGCCGACTCGTCGATCAGGCCCTGCCGCCTGCCGATCTCCAGCCGGCAGGCACCCAGCAGCGCCCGCGCGGCCGAGGGCTGGTCCGCGGCGAAGAAGATGCAGTCGCCCGGTTCGGCGCCGGCCGCCTTGGCCAGTCCCTCCCGTTCGGCCTCGGACAGGTTCTTGGCGACCGGGCCGCCGAGCGTGCCGTCCTCGCCCACCAGCACATACGCCAAACCCTTGGCGCCGCGCTGTTTCGCCCAGTCCTGCCACGCGTCCAGGGTGCGTCGCGGCTGGTCGGCCCCGCCCGGCATGACCACGCAACCCACATAGGGCGCCTGGAACACGCGGAACGGCGTGGTGGCGAAGTACTCGGTCAGCTCGGTGAGCTCCAGGCCGAAGCGCAGGTCCGGCTTGTCCGTGCCGTAGCGGGCCATCGCGTCCGCGTAGGTCATCCGCTGGATCGGCAACGGGATCTCGTAGTCGGCCAGGTCGCGCCACAGCGCCGAGACGATCTGCTCGCCCAGCGCGATCACGTCGTCCTGGTCCACGAAGCTCATCTCGATGTCGAGCTGGGTGAACTCGGGCTGGCGGTCGGCGCGGAAGTCCTCGTCCCGGTAGCAGCGGGCGATCTGGTAGTAGCGCTCGATCCCGCCGACCATCAGCAGCTGCTTGAACAGCTGCGGCGACTGCGGCAACGCGTACCAGGAACCCGGACGCAGGCGGGCCGGCACCAGGAAGTCGCGCGCACCCTCCGGAGTGGACCTGGTCATCGTCGGCGTCTCGACCTCGACGAAGCGGTGCTGGTGCAGCACGTCGCGGGCGATCCGGTTGGCCTCGCTGCGCAGCCGCATGTTGTGCGCGGGGCCGCTGCGGCGCAGGTCGAGATAGCGGTGACGCAGGCGCACCTCGTCGCCCACCTCGATGTGCTCGTCCAGCGGGAAGGGCAGCGGCGCGGACTCGCTGAGCACGTCGAGTTCGGTCACGGTGACCTCGATCGCGCCGGTCGGGATCTCCGGGTTCTCGTTGCCCTCGGGCCGGATGATGACCTCACCGGTGATCTTCAGGCAGAACTCGGCGCGCAGCCGGTGCGCCCGCTCGGCCATCTCGCCCTCGCGGAACACCACCTGCGCGGTGCCGGAGGAGTCCCGGAGATCGATGAAGATGACCCCGCCGTGATCGCGCCGACGAGCTACCCACCCGGTGAGGGTGACGGTCTGCCCGGCATGGGAGGCCCGGAGTGTCCCGGCCTCGTGCGTCCGCATCACGGCAATGCGCTCCTATCGAGGGGTTCGCTGACTGGAGTACTCAGATTAACGAATCACCCCGGGTCCTTGGCCAGCGGGTTTCCGGCTCAGGCGTCCAGCACCTGGCCGGCCCGCCGAACCACCGGCGGCAACACCGACCAGGGGAAATTGATCCACCGGCCGGTCCTGCGCCAGATGTACTCGCAGGAGATCTCCGAGTGCGGCTTCTGGTAGATCACCGCGCAGCGCACGTCCGCGACGTGGTCCACGCAGAAGTCGCGGACCAGCTTGAGCGTGGCTCCGGTGTCCGCGACGTCGTCGCAGACGAGCACCTTGGCGCCGGCCAGGTCGACCGCGTTGGGCACCGGCGGGAGCATCACCGGCAGGTCGAGCCGCTTGTCGACACCCGTGTAGAACTCCACGTTCATGACGTGAAGATTCTTCACATCCAGTGCGTAGCCGAGCGCACCCGCGACGAACAGCCCGCCCCGCGCAATCGACAACAGCAGGTCGGGTTCGAACCCGTCGTCCGCGACCTGCTCGGCCAGCTCCCGACTCGCCCGTCCGAACAGGTCCCAGGTCAGTTCTTCGCGTTCCTCCGCCACCCGACGAATGCTAATTCAGTACGACCTGGGCAGCCTGAGGGTGTGCTGGGCGACATAGTTCAAGATCATCTCCTTGCTGACCGGCGCGATCCGGCCGACCCGCGACGCGGCCAGCAGCGCGCCCAGCCCGTACTCGGACGCCAGCCCGTTGCCGCCGTGCACCTGGATCGCCTGGTCGACCGTTGCCGCCGCCGCCTCCGCGCCCGCGTACTTGGCCATGTTCGCGGCCTCGCCCGACTCCTTGTCCAACCCGGCGTCGTAGAGGGCCGCGGCCTTCTGCGTCATCAGCCGGGCCAGCTCGATCTGGATCGCGCACTGCGCCAGCGGGTGCGCGAGGCCCTGATGCGCGCCGATCGGCGTGTCCCAGACCTGCCGGTTGCGCGCGTAGTCGGTAGCGCGGTCCATGGCGAACCGAGCGATGCCGGTGGAGAAGGACGCGGCCATGATCCGCTCCGGGTTCAGCCCGGCGAACACCTGTGCCAGGCCCGCGTCGGTCGACCCGACCAGGGCCTCGGCCGGCAACCGCACGTCGTCGAAGAACAGGGTGAACTGCTTCTCCGGCGAGATGATGTCCATCTCGATCGGCTGGTAGGTGAAGCCGGGCGTGGCGGTCGGCACGATCATCAGCGATGGCAGCAGCCGTTGTCCGCTCTCGTCCACGTGCCGCGCGACCACCAGCACCGCTTCCGCCTCGTCGACGCCGGAAATGAAGTACTTCCCGCCCGAGAGCACCCAGTCGTCCCCGTCCCTGCGGATCGAGGTCGCCAGCCTGTGCGAGTTCGAACCGGCATCCGGCTCGGTGATCGCGAAGGCCATCTTGGTGGTGCCATCGGCGAATCCGGGCAGCCAGCGCGTCTTCTGCGCCTCGGTGCCGAACCGCGCGATCACCGTCGCGCAGATAGCCGGCGAGACCACCATCAACAACATGGGCGCGCCGGCCGCCGCGAACTCCTCACACACCGCGGCCAGATCCCCGATGCCGCCGCCCCCGCCGCCGAACTCCTCCGGCACGGCCACGCCGAGATACCCGAGCTTGCCGGCCTCGGCCCACATCTCGGTGGTCTTCTCGCCGGCGCGGGCCTTCGCCGCGAAGTAGTCGCGGCCATACTTGTTGGCCAGTTCCCGGACCGCCGCGCGCAGCGCGACGCGCTCCTCGCTCTCGCTGAACGCGATCATGATGTCTCCTCCTCGGCTTCGATGACCGCGAGCACGGCTCCCGCGTCAACCTGTTGTCCCACAACGACCCTGAGTTCGGCGACCGTGCCGCTGTTCGCGGCGACCACCCGGTGCTGCATCTTCATCGCCTCCAGCACCAGCAGCTCCGCGCCCGCCTCGACCTGCTGACCGGCCTCGACCGCGAGCCGCACCACCGTGCCCGGCATCGGCGCGACCGTGGCACCCTCCGCGACCTGCTCGGTCGGGTCGGCGAAGCGCGGAATCACGGCCAACGACACCGCGCCGAGCGCCGAGTCCACTTCGACCCGTCGGTCGTAGACCCGCACCTCGAAGGTGCGCCAAGTCCCGTCGATGTCCAGTGTCACCGCATCCGGCGCGCTGTCGACCAGCGCCACGTTCGCCAGCAACGAAGTGACCAGCCCACCCCGACCGACCTCGTAGTCGACATCGATCCGCTCGCCACCTGCCTCGAACGCGATTCGCTGCGGCTGCGAGCGCAGATTGCGCCACCCGGCCGGAATCCCACGCTGCACCTTTGCCCTCGACACCCGCGCACTGGCCGTCGCCAACGCCGCCGCCAACGCGGAAGCCCTGACCGCCGACTCGTCCGCCCCAACTGCGAGCCCCGCAACGCCATGTCGGCTAAGGAAATCCGTATCAGTGTCGCCGGCCAGAAAGTCCTCGTGCCGCAACACGTTGACCAACAGCTCCCGGTTGGTGGTCAGCCCGTGCAACCGCGTGTCGTGCAACGCGGCCGCCAGCCGACGGGCGGCCGAGCGGCGCTCCGGCGCCCAACTGATCACCTTCGCCAGCATCGGGTCGTAGAACGTGCTCACCTCGGATCCGCCCACGATGCCGCTGTCCAGCCGCAGGCCGTACTCCCTGGGCACGGCGAACTCGGCGGCCACGTTCGGCATCTCGAACCGGAGCACCGCTCCGCTCTGCGGTCGCCAGTCCTGCGCCGGATCCTCCGCGTACAACCGGACCTCGATCGCGTGCCCGCGCGGTTCCGGCGGCGCCTCCGGCAGTCGTGCCCCCTCGGCGATCGCCAGCTGGCAGGCCACCAGATCCAGCCCGTACACGCACTCGGTGACCGGATGCTCGACCTGCAACCGCGTGTTGACCTCCAGGAAGTGGAACTCCCCGTTCGCGGCCAACATGAACTCCACCGTGCCCGCGCCCACGTACCCGATCGCCTTGGCCGCGGCCAGCGCGGCCGCGAACAGCCGACCGCGAATCTCCGCGTCGACCGCCGGACTCGGCGTCTCCTCGATGATCTTCTGGTGGCGTCGCTGGATCGAGCACTCCCGCTCCCCCAACGCCCACACCGTGCCGTGCTGATCGGCCAGAATCTGCACCTCGATATGCCGCGCCCGTTCCAACAACGGCTCGCAGAACACCGTCCCGTCCCCGAAAGCCGACTCGGCTTCCTGCCGCGCGAGCGCGAGCGCGTCGGCGAGTTGTCCGAGTTCGCGCACCACCCGCATCCCGCGCCCACCACCGCCGGCCGACGCCTTGACCAGGATCGGCAGGTCAGCCTCGGTAACCGAACCGGGATCCAGCTCCGGCAACACCGGTACGCCCGCCTCGGCCATCAGCTTCTTGGCCGCGATCTTCGAGCCCATCGCGTCGATCGCGGCGGGCGTCGGCCCCACCCACGTCAACCCGGCCGCGAGCACCGCACGCGCGAAGTCCGCGTTCTCGGAAAGAAAGCCGTAACCGGGATGAACGGCGTCCGCGCCGAGCCGCCGCGCGGCCTCAATGATCGCGTCGACGCGCAGGTAGGTCTCGGCCGGAGTGTTGCCCGGCAGCCGCACCGCCGCGTCCGCCTCACCGACGAACGGCAGCCGCGCGTCCGGGTCGGCGAACACCGCGACCGGCGACACGCCGACATCGCGGCAGGTGCGGAAGACCCGCCGGGCGATCTCGCCCCGGTTGGCCACCAGAAGTGTGCTGATCACGCCGCTGTATTTCCTTTCACATCCGGAAGACGCCGAAGCCCTCGGCACCACGTACCGGCGCCGTGTGCACCGCGGAAAGACAGATCCCGAGAACGGTCCTGGTGTCCCTCGGGTCGATGACCCCGTCGTCGTAGATGCGCCCCGACAGGTAGGCCGCCTCGGACTGCGCCTCGACGGTCGACTCGACCATCTGCCGCATCGCCACATCGCCAGCCTCGTCGTAGTCCTGCCCGCGCGCGGCCGCCGCCTGCCTGGCCACAATGGACAGCACACCGGCCAGCTGTTGCGGTCCCATGACGGCCGATCGCGCGTTCGGCCAGGTGAACAGGAAGCGCGGATCATAGGCGCGTCCGCACATGCCGTAGTTGCCCGCGCCGTACGAGGCGCCCATGACGACGGTCAGGTGCGGCACCTGGCTGTTCGATACGGCGTTGATCATCATCGATCCGTGCTTGATGATGCCGGCCCGCTCGTAGTCCTTGCCGACCATGTAACCGGTGGTGTTCTGCAGGAACAGCAGTGGAATGTCGCGCTGGTTGGCGAGCTGGATGAACTGCGCCGCCTTCTGCGCCTCCTCGCTGAACAGCACGCCGCGCTCGTTGGCCAGAATCCCGAGTCGGTAGCCGTGAATGCTCGCCCAACCGGTCACCAGGCTAGCGCCGTACCGCGGCTTGAACTCGTCGAACACCGACCCGTCCACGAGTCGCGCGATCACCTGCCGAGGGTCGAACGGCACCTTCAGGTCGGTCGGCACCAGCCCGAGCAGTTCCTCGGCGTCGAACCGCGGCTCCTCGTAAGCCGCCTCCGGAGCCGGCCCTTCCTTGTGCCAGTTCAGGTTGGCCACGATCCGCCGCGTGATGCGCAGCGCGTCCGCCTCGTCCTCGGCCAGGTAGTCCGCCAGACCGGAAGTGCGCGCGTGCATCTCCGCACCGCCCAGTTCCTCGTCGTCCGCGTCCTCGCCCGTCGCCATCTTGACCAGCGGCGGCCCGGCGAGGAAAACCTTGGCGCGCTCCTTGACCATCACCGCGTGATCCGACATACCCGGCAGATAGGCTCCGCCCGCCGTCGAGTTGCCGAAAACCACGGCCACGGTCGGCACTCGCCGGGCCGATGCCCGTGTGAGATCGCGGAACATCCGCCCACCAGGAATGAAGATCTCGCCCTGCGAATTGAGGTCCGCCCCGCCCGACTCGACGAGTTGGACCAGCGGCAGCCGATTCTGCGCGGCGATCTCACTGGCCCGGAAGCTCTTGCGCAGCGTCCACGGATTGCTGGCCCCACCGCGCACCGTCGGGTCGTTGGCGACGACGAGGCACTCGACCCCCTCGATCACCCCGATACCCACGACGACACTCGCGCCGACCGGAAACTCGGTCCCCCACGCGGCCAGCGGCGACAGCTCGAGAAACGCGCTGTCCGGATCAAGCAGCAGCTCGATCCGTTCCCGCGCGAGCAGCTTGCCGCGCTGGTGATGCCGGTCGACATATTTCGGCCCGCCGCCCGCCAGCGCCTTGGCGTGCTCGGTCGCGAGCGTGTCCAGCTTCCCGAGCATGGCCTCCCGGTTGTCCCGGTACGCCGCGGAGCTGACATCCACGGTCGAGGTCAACGTTGTCATCAGTGCAGCCCCAATCGTCGCGCGGCCAACTCGGCAAGAACCTCGCTCGCCCCGCCGCCGATGCCAAGAATGCGCGCGTCCCGATAGTGCCGTTCCACCTCGGACTCGCGCATGTAACCCATCCCGCCGAAGATCTGCACGGCCGCGTCCACCACGAACGAGCACGCGGCCACGGCCGCGTTCTTCGCCATGCACACCTGAGCGACAACTTCCTCGCCCGCCGCGATCCGCTCGGCGACGTCGCGCGTGTAGGTGCGCGCGAGTTCGATCTGCTGAGTCATCTCAACAAGTCGATGCCGTATTAGTTGTCGCGACAACAGTGGGCGACCAAACGTGTTTCGCTCGCGCGCCCATTCGGTGGCGAGATCAAGACACCGCTGCGCGATCGCGTACGCGTGCACAGCCAGGTTGATCCGTTCCAGCTGGAACTGCTGCATCAGCAGCACGAACCCGCCGTTCTCCGCGCCGACCAGGTTCGCCGCCGGCACCCGAGCGTCAACGAAGGCAAGCTCGGCGGTGTCCGAGCAGTGCCACCCCATCTTGTCCAGCTTGCGCGTCCGGGTGAACCCCGGCGTGTCACGCTCGACGACCAGCAAGCTGATCCCGTCGTGTCCAGGCCCGCCCGTGCGCACCACCGTCGTGACGAAGTCCGCACGCCACCCGGACGTGATAAAGGTCTTCGAGCCGTTCACGACGTAGTGGTCGCCATCCCGAACGGCCTTCGTCGTGACAGCAGCCACGTCCGACCCGCCACCCGGCTCGGTCACGGCGAGCGACCCGATCAACTCACCGGCCAGCGTCGGCCGCACGAACCGATCGATCAGGTCGACATTGCCGACGGACACGATGTGCGGCAACGCGATCCCATGCGTGAGCAGACTCGCGACCAGCCCGGACGAGCCGCCCGCCTGGATCAGCTCCTCGGTCGCGACGATCGTGTCGAGCAGATCCCCGCCGCTGCCGCCGACCGACTCGTCGAACCCGATGCCCAGCAGCCCGATGCCGGCCGCGGTCTTGTGCAACTCCCGCGGCAACTCGCCCGCGCGCTCCCAGCCGTCCAGGTTGTCGAGCACCTGATCGACGACGAACCGCCGAACCACATCCCGCAACGCGCGCCGCTCCGCGGTCTCCCACCACCGCTCACCCACGGCAAAAACCCGAATGCTTTTCAAAACCCCAACAAACAGCCCCCACCCTCTCCGGGGGGCGGCCCCGGGGCCAGTCTAGTCGCGGAATTGGGGTGGGGTGGGGGGTTGGGGTCGAGCTGTGGATGGTTGGCGGGGGTGTGGATGGATTCGTTGGGGTTGCGGGAAATGTGGTATGGGCGTTGGTCATCGGAGCGCCTCCGGGATGTCGACGACGCGGCTGCGCAGCCATTCGCCGAGCGCTTTCGCCTGCGGATCGAATCGGGTCGACGCGGCGACGCCGACGCCGAGCAGGCCGTGCACGACGAAATTCACCGCGCGCAGGTTGGGCAACTCGTATCGGTCGACGGTCAGGTCGCGGGTTTCGGGCAGCAGGTCGCGGAGTCGGTCGGTGGTGAGTTCGCCGGCCAACCAACGGAAACCGGCTTCGGTGCGGGCCCAGACGCCGAGGTTGGCGTCGCCGCCCTTGTCACCGGAGCGCGCGCCGACGACGGTGCCCAGTGGGGCGCGGTACGTTGCGCCGGAGGCGATGGGCTCGGCGTTGACCGGGTAGGTCTCGCGGAGTGCGGCGAAGGTGGTTGGGGGTGCGATGGTGGTTGTGGTGCCGTCGGGGAGGACCGCGGTGTGCGGGACTTCGGACTGGGGGACGAATGCGGGACGGTAGACCCCTACCGGGGTGCCGTCGGACGGGGGTGCGGTGAGGGTGAAGCCGGCGTAGGACGCGAGCGCCAGTTCGACGCAGGCGCGCGAGAAACCCTTCACCCGTTTCGGGTCATCGGCCTTGATGGTCGCGTGCAGCAGCGCGCTCGCGGCCTCCTCGGTGTCGGCGTCCGCGTGGTCGGTGCGGGCCAGCGTCCAGGTGATGCCGTCCGGGCCGACCTCGGCTTCGAGTTGGCGCCGGGCGAGATCGGCCTTCGCGTCGATGTCCAGTCCGCATAGGACGAACGTGGCGCTGTTGCGGAACCCGGCGAGCGTGTTCACGCACACCTTCGCGGTGGACGGCGGCGCCTGGCCGCGTACGCCGCTGATCCGCACCCGATCGGCGCCGGCGTCGGCCAGTTGGATCGTGTCGAAGTGAGTCGTCACGTCGGGGCCGAGGTAGTCAGGGGCGCCGATCTCGTAGAGGAGCTGCGCGGTGACCGTCTCGACGGTGACCGCGCCGCCGGTGCCGGGATGCTTGGTGATCACGGCCGAACCGTCCGCGTTGATTTCCGCGATCGGGAAACCGGCGTGGGAGAGGTCCGCGATCTCGGTGAAGAACGCGTAGTTGCCACCGGTCGCCTGCGCGCCGCATTCGATCACGTGCCCGGCGACGGTGGCGCCGGCGAGCGCGTCATAGTCCGTGCGCGACCAGCCGAAGTGCGCGGCGGCCGGGCCGACCACCAGCGAGGCGTCGGTGACGCGGCCGGTGACGACCACGTCCGCGCCGGCACGCAGGCATTCGGCGATGCCCCAGCCGCCGAGGTAGGCGTTGGCGGTGAGCGCGCCGGACAGGCCGAGTTCGTCGGCGCGCGGGAGCAGGTCGTCGCCGGTGACGTGGGCGACGTTCACGGTGATGCCCAGTCGGTCGGCGAGGGTGCTGATGGCTTCGGCGAGGCCGACCGGGTTCAGGCCGCCCGCGTTGCTGACGATCCGGACTCCGCGTTCGATCGCCAGACCGAGGCATTCTTCCAACTGGTGCAGGAAGGTTCGGGCGTAGCCGCCGTTCGGGTCCTTCATGCGTTGCCGGCCGAGGATGAGCATCGTCAGCTCGGCGAGGTAGTCGCCGGTCAACACGTCCAGCGGGCCGTCGATGAGCATTTCGCGCATGGCGGCGAAGCGGTCGCCGTAGAAGCCGGAGGCGTTGCCGATGCGAAGCGGCGCGGTCATGCGAACTGGCCCGCCTTTCGACCCTCGCCAGGCAGGCCGGCGAACGCTTGGGCGATCGGCGCCCACTGCTGCGCCTGGTCGCCGGTCAGGTTGAGGTTCAGGTCGTCGAGGTGACGGCGTTGGGTGACCAGGAGGCAGAAGTCGAGGGCCGCGCCGGTCACGCGGTTGGCGGCGTCGGGCTCGCCCCAGGTCCACGTCTCGCCGTTCGGACCGGCCAGCTCGACGCGGAACGGCTCGGTGGGCACGGGCAGGGTGTGCACGGTGAACGCGAATCCGACCGTGCGCGCGCCGATGTGCGCGACGTGGCGCAGCCGCGCGGTCGGCTGCCTGGTGCGACCGAGACCGTCCACAATGTCCTGGCCGTGCGCCCAGGTTTCCATGATTCGCGCGGTCGCCATCGACGCGGTGCTCATCGGTGGGCCGAACCAGGGGAGTTTCTCACCGGGCGGGACGGCGGTCAGAGCCTCGACCATGGCCGTGCGGCCAGCGCGCCATTTCGCGAGGAGGTCGGCGGGCGGGAGTTGGGCACCCTCGGCGGCCGCGTCGTCCACAAAGGATGTCGGGGCGGCGAGGGCGGCCTTGAGGCTCGCGGCGAACTCGTCGGCGTCGGTCGCGGCCAGGATGGCGACGCCGTCGGTCCAGGCGAGGTGCGCGATCTGGTGGGCGACCGTCCAGCCGGGCGCCGGGGTCGGCCTCCCCCACATTTCCGCGGGCAGGTCCGCGACCAGGGCGTCCAGGTCGGCGCCTTCCGCGGCG
The DNA here is from genome assembly GCA_035948315.1 of Pseudonocardiaceae bacterium. Classification (GTDB taxonomy): domain Bacteria; phylum Actinomycetota; class Actinomycetes; order Mycobacteriales; family Pseudonocardiaceae; genus CAJCJE01. Next base: position 10,966 of record DASZJG010000058.1, read on the forward strand.
AGATCGGCGAACAGGGCCTGCGGGTCGGTCATGATGTCTCCGTTCGCAGCGCGGCGGTCAGCATCCGGGACCACTGGCGGACGATCCGGCGACGGCGCGGGCCGTCGTCGGTAAGCTGATCGGCGAGGGCGAGGCCGCGCGCCAGGTCGAGGGTGGCCTGCACGGCCTCGCGCACACCGGGCTTGCTCTCGTCCGCGTCGAGCAGGCGGACCGCGATGCGATGGCAATCGCGACCGAGCCGGGCCTCCAGCGGGACGACGCGTTCCTTGAGTTCCGGATCGGTGCGGGCCGCGACCCACAGTTCCAGAGCCGCGGTGAACAGGTTGCCGACGAAAAAATCGGTGATGAATTCGACGACGGCCGTGGTGCGGTCCGGGGTGTCACGCAGGTCGTCCGCCCTGGTCAACATGTCCTGCGCGCGCTGCGTGCCGATGTACTCGACGGCGGCGGCGACCAGTTCGCCCCTGGTGCGGAAGTGGTGCAGTTGTGCGCCGCGCGACACCCCGGCCCGCTCGGCGACCACGACCGTCGTTGTGTCCGACCAGCCCAACTCGACCAGGCAGTCCACGGTCGCTTCCATGAGCTTGCGCCGCGTTTCCCTGCTCCGGTCGGCCTGGCTTTGGCGTGTCGGTACGACCACGGTCCGAGTCTGGCCGAGCGTCAACAAACAGTCAAGACTGATTTTTAGTTGGTGAAGCCTCCGTCCATGGTGACACTCGTTCCGGTGATCGAGGTGGCGTCCGGGTCGGCGAGAAACGCGACCGCGCCGGCGATCTCGGCCGGCGATCTCGGCGGGTGTCGCGAACCGGCCGAGCGCGGTATGGCTCCTGATGACGTCGCCATACGGGCCGTTGGCCGGGTTGAGTTCGGTGTCGGTGGGCCGGGGTTGGCCAGGTTCACGGTGATCGCGCGCGGCCCGAGTTCGCGGCCGGATGCCGTCACCGGTCTAGGGGTTTCCTGCGCCGAAGGGCTCGTCGACCTGATCAGCCGCGTCAACCCTCGATAATGTGAGGGCGTGCCCAGGAACCGGCCTGACCTGCTGGCCCAGCCTGATCTGATGGCGCTGCTGGTCGCCCTCGGCGCGGACAACCTCGGGTCCGGCATGTTCCTGCCGATCGTGCTGGTGTTCGCCACCACCACGGCAGGCGTGCCACTGGCCGTGGCCGGACCGGTGGTCACCGTGGGCACGGTCGTCGGGTTGCTGGTCCCGCCGTTGGCCGGACCGCTGGTCGACCGGGTCGGGCCGCGCCTCGTGGTGATCGTGGCACAGCTCGTCCAGGCGTTCGGCGCGCTCGCCTACCTGTTCGCCCGAGGCATCGGCCTCGTCGTGGTGGGCGCGCTGCTGCTCGCCGCGGGCCAGCAACTGTTCTACAGCTCGTTGATGGCCCTGATCTCCGACGTGACGGCCGTCGGTCCGAAGGACCGGGCGTTCGCGGTGGTCGGCATGGTCCGCTCGGGATGTTTCGGGCTGGGCGGACTGATCATGGGCGTGCTGCTGGCCGTTGCCGGGCCGAGCGGACCACGGATCGCGGTCGGTGCCGATGCGCTCAGTTTTCTGTTGTGCGCGGTCGTGCTCTCCGTTTTCGTGCGCACCAGGGACACGACGCAGGCCGATCCGGATTCGGTCGCGCCGGTCGGGAAGAGTCGAGTGTGGACGGACAAGCGGCTGCTGGCGTTGATGGCGGCGACCGCGACCGTCGCGCTGGCAACGGACTTCCTGCTCAGCGGAGTCTCGGTCTATGTCATCGATCAGCTCCAGGCGCAACCGTGGCTGCCGGGCGCGATGATCACCGTGGGCACGGTGGTCACCAGCCTCGGTGGCACGGCCGCTCTCCGGCTGACCGCTCGGCTCTCCCGCCCCGCCGCCATGGCGCTGGGCGGAGTTCTGGTGATGTTGTGGTGTGCGGCGAGCACGGCCGCGTTGGCGCTACCGGTGCAATGGCGACCTCCTGAGTTGTGTGCGGCCACGGTGTTGCTGGCCGTGGGCGGGTTGCTGTTCGGGCCGAGGGCGAACGCCATAGCAGTGGAGCTGGCGCCCGCTTCGGTGCGCGGTCGTTATCTGGCTTCCTTTCAGTACGCGTACACGGTTCCGGGTGTGGTGGCGCCCGCGATCGTGGCGCTGTTCGCCGTTGCCGGGTGGTTGCCATGGTTGGTGGTGGCGATCGGCGCCGGGTTCTCCGCCGCCACCTTGCTGGCGTTGGCATCGCGGCTGCCCGACCAGATCGTCCGGCCGGACCAGCTCGCGGTGCCACCTCGTTAGTCCATGATCTTCCTGCCGGAAGGTCGTTCCGGGTTGACAATGGGTGTGGTCGCCCGCTGATGTCGTAGCTCCTTGGGAGCCGCCGTATGGGCTGTCTGCACCCGCCACCACATCGGCCAGCACCAAACCGTCGGTTACCGGGTGAGGCTGCCACCTCGTTAGCTTGTGGCCCAATCAGAGCAGGGTGAGCTGTTCCTCGTGGACAGTTGCATCCTGCGGCGCGACGTCGGGCAGGCTGCCGCTCGGCCAGGCCGTCTCCGCGTCGGCGGTGGACTCCGCCTGGGTGGCCTCGCGATTGATCCTGCGGTCCAGCCCGTGCCGACGCACGAGCGGGCCGACGCGCGCCGCGAGTAACCTGCGATAGCCGCGATCGACATAGCTGCCCTTGCCGTACAGCTCCCGATACGTGGTCACCAGCTCGGGATGCGTGCTGCACAGCCATTGCGCGAACCATTCCCGCGTGCCCGGCCGCAGGTGCAGTGGCAACACGGTGACCCCGGTGGCACCGGCATCGGCGATGGCGGCGAGCAATTGGTCGAGCTGGGCGACCGAATCGGTGAGGCCGGGTAATACCGGCGCGACGAACACTCCGCAGGGCAGGCCGGCCTCACGCACCCGGCGCACCAGTTCCAGCCTGGCCTGCGGGCTGGGTGTGCCCGGCTCGACCTCGCGTTGCAGATCGCGGTCGATCAACGCGATCGACACGCCGAGACCGACCGAGACGTCCTTGCCGATGGCGGCCAGCAAAGCGAGGTCCCGCGACAGCACGGTTCCCTTGGTGAGGATGGAGAACGGCGTGCCGGACCGGCCGAGCGCGGACACGATGCCCGGCATCAACGCGTAGCGCCCCTCGGCCCGCTGGTAGGGATCGGTATTGGTGCCCATGGCAACGTGATCACGCTGCCAGGTGGGCGATTTCAGTTGCGCGGCAAGGCGCTCCGCCGCGTTGACCTTGACGATGACCTGGGTGTCGAAATCGCGGCCGGCGTCGAAGTCGAGATAGGTGTGGGTGTTACGGGCGAAGCAGTAGCGGCAGGCGTGCGAGCAGCCCCGGTAGGGATTGACGGTCCACTGGAAGGGCATGTTCGATCTGCCCGGCACCTTGTTCAGCACCGAGCGTGCCCGGACTTCGTGAAAGACCAGGCCGTTGAACTCTGGTGTGCGCACCGTACGAACGAACTCGCCCACCCCCGGCAGGGTGGCCTGATCCGCACCGTCGACTCGCTGGCTGTCCCATCGCATGACAGGTATTCGAACACATGTTCGAGTAGGGTGCAAACGCCTTGGGGCTCTTGACCGGGATGATCACTCGTTGGTGTAACGGCCAGACGTACCAACCAAACCCCCGCCTCGCGCGTCACTATGGAAGTACACCAACTCCAGGGAGGCAGAAAGTGCGTCCGGTACGGATCGGCCTCTGCGCCGCGGTCGCCGCGGCGAGCGTCGCGGTCGCGGCGTGCGGCACGACGGGCATCTCCGGTGCACCGGCAGCGACGTCGACGACAGCCAGTCAGTCGGCCTCGTCCGGTACGACGGCGCCGGTCAACGCGATCGAGACCGCGTACACGTCGACGACATCGGCGGGCACCGCCAAGATCGCCATGACCATGAGCGTGGTCGGACAGCAGTTGAAGGGGATGAGCTTCAACGTTTCCGGCAACGGCGTGATGGACTTCGCGCACAAGACCGGCGACCTGACAACGAACATGATGGGCATGGACGTGGAGACCCGCTACATCGACGGTGTCCAGTACCTGCACCTGCCCGCCAACCTGCTGGCCATGGCGGGCGGCAAGCCGTGGGTCAAGGTCGACCCGAGCCAACTCCCGGCCGGCGGAATGGGCTCGCTGGGCGGGTTGACCAGCACGACGACCGATCCGTCGCAGGTCCTGAGCTACCTGCGGGGCATGGGGAGCAACATCACCGTCGACGGTCCCGCGACCATCGACGGCACGCCGACCACGCACTACACCGCGCAGCTGACCGTCGCCGAGCTGGCCAAGAACGAGAACCTGAGCGCGGACCAGGTCGCCCAGATGCAGAAACTGCTCGGCAACGGGCCGGTGCCCGTGCAGCTGTGGGTGGACGGGCAGAACCTGCTTCGGCAGGTGAGCTTCCAGCAGAGCATGGACATCGGCGCGGTCACCGGCCAGTCCAGCGGTCCGGGTTCGGGCTCGGTCACCATGTCGATGACCATGAAACTGTCCGACTTCGGCACGCCGGTGAACGTCACGGCGCCACCCGCGGACCAGGTCGAGGACGCGCAGAACATGTTCGGCGGGAAGTAGCCGGGAAGTAGCTCAGCGCCTGCGCAGGGCGCGTACGTCGCGGCGGCGGGCGACGGGCAACATGAACGTGTTCTCGTCGACGTCGCCGCCCCCGGATCCGGAGATGCTGCCGAGGACCTCGATGGTGGCCCAGATGCTGACCAGCCATGCCTTGGCCAGCATGCGGAACCCGACGTTGCCGCCGTCGAGCGGGCGGACCAGGCGCAGGCCGAACAGGGCCTTGCCCAGGCTGGCCTGCGTGGCCCACTGGATCAGCACGCGGTGCAGGAACGACACCACGAACCAGGCCAGGATGGCCCACACGGTCGGCAGGTGCGCCAACGACGGCACGCGCTCGGCGCCGAAGAATGCGCCCACCGTGCAACCGAGGTGCAGCACCAGGTCGACGGTGAAGCCGAAGGTGCGGCGCAGCGCTCGCGGGGACGGATAGCGGGGGTCGCGAGCCGAGCCGTGCGCGATGGTCGGGGGCGATGGTGGGTTGGATTGTTGGGCCGGGGGCGTCGGGTATGCGGGCCGGGCGGGTTGTGCGTAAGCCGGGCCGGGCTGATACGGCGGGGTGGGCTGATACGGCGGGGTGGGCCGGTAGCCGGGTTGGGACGGCGAGCCGGGGTTGATACGCCGGGGCGGGCGGGTAGCCGGGTCGGGGCGGGTATGGGTGGCTACCGTCCGGCGGGAGGCTCATGGGGCGGATTATGCCGGGTCAGGGCGGGTCGCTTCGGGCGGATCAGTCCAGGGTTCGGGCGGATCAGTCCAGGGTGGCCACGAACTGGGTGATCGCGTCCGGATGCATGCGCTGCGCCAGTTTGCCGGCTACGGCGAGGGAGGCCAGGCGGTACAGCGGCCTTGCCGGCATGGGCAGGTCGCGGGCGACGGCGCGGAGTTGGGCTACCAGGAGTTCGGCGAAGACGAGGCCGTGCGCGGTTTCGCCGCCTGCCAGGGCGTCGGCGAGTTTGCGCAGGACGACGATGTCGAGTTCCAGGCCCGCGTTGATGGTGTAGTTCGCGACCGCGAGATTGACCCGCTGGCCCTTGGGGCCGCCGCTGATCACGAACATCACCACGCGTTTGCCGCGCACGTCGGCGATGAGCAGCTCGATGCGTTCGAGCCGGCGCAGGTCGACGGAGCGAGCGCGCAGGCCGCGCACGTGCACCACACCTTCGCGCAGCCAGCTGGTCCGGCGCGACTCGCTGAACGCGACGTAGAGCATGGGCAGGCCGACGACGGCGGCGGCGATCAGGCCGCCGAGCCTGCCGGCGACCAACCCGATCAGGCCGCCGACCGCGGCGGCGAACACGATGACCGCGATCGCCACCACGGTGCCCCTGCGGCGCAGGACCGAGGTGGGTACCAGGTCCAGCGAGAGCCGCTCCTCCCCCGACGACGGGCTCATCCCCGCAGCTCTCCCCTTACCGCCTCGATGAGATCGGCCAGCGCGACCGCGTGCTGCTCGCCGCTGGCGAGGTTCTTGAGCTGCGCGCTGCCCTCGGCGATGTCGCGTTCGCCGAGCACGATGGCCAGGCGCGCACCGGAGCGATCCGCGCCCTTCATGGCGCCTTTGAGACCCTTGCCGCCGTAGGCCAGGTCCACCCGGACGCCCACGGCGCGCAGTTCGCCCGCGACGGCGACGAGTCTGGCCTTGGCGGCGTCGCCGAGCGGGACGCAGTAGACGTCGCAGCGGGCGGTGTCGCCGATCTGCACGTCCTCGGCCTGGCAGGCCAGCACGATCCGGTCCACGCCCAGACCGAAGCCGACGCCGGACAGCTCCTGGCCGCCGAGTTCGGCCATCAGGCCGTCGTAGCGGCCGCCGCCGCCGATGCCGGACTGGGCGCCGAGTCCGTCGTGCACGAACTCGAACGTGGTCTTGGTGTAGTAGTCCAGGCCGCGGACCATCCTGGGGTTCTCGGTGAACTTGACGCCCAGTTCGGTCAGGTACGCCTTGACCGCGTCGTAGTGCTCGCGGCAGCCGTCGCAGAGGTTGTCGACCATCAGCGGCGCGTCGGCGAGCAGCTCGCGCACCTCGGGGCGCTTGTCGTCGAGCACGCGCAGCGGGTTGATCTCGGCGCGGCGCCGGGTGTCCTCGTCGAGCGGCAGGTTGGCCAGAAACTCGACCAGCTTGGCGCGGTAGGGCGGGCGGCAGGTGGCGTCGCCGAGGGAGGTCAGCTCCAGCCGGTAGCCGGACAGGCCGACGGCCCGGTAGCCGGCGTCGGCGATCGAGATGACCTCGGCGTCCAGCGCGGGATCGTCGACGCCGACGGCTTCGACGCCGAAGGAGTTGAACTGGCGGTAGCGACCGGCCTGCGGGCGTTCGTAGCGGAAGAACGGGCCCATGTAGGCGAGTTTGACCGGGAGCTGGCCACGGTCCATGCCGTGTTCGATGATCGACCGGATCACGCCCGCGGTGCCTTCCGGGCGCAGGGTGAGCGAGCGGTCGCCGCGGTCGGTGAAGGTGTACATCTCCTTGGTGACCACGTCGGTCGACTCGCCGACACCGCGCGTGAACAGGCCGGTGTCCTCGAAGATCGGCAGTTCGATGTAGCCGTAGCCGGCGCGGCGGCTCTGTTCCATCAGCGTCTCGCGGACGGCGAGGAACGCGGCGGAGACGGGCGGGTAGTACTCGAGTACGCCCTTGGGCGCGGAGAAGGTGCTCATGGTGTGCGGTTCACAGTCCTCGGTGCGGGCCGGAGGGCGTCGAGCCCAGTTCGAGCAGGAACGGGTTGCTCACGCGCTCCCGGCCGATGGTCGTGGTCTGGCCGTGGCCGGGCAGGACCACCGTGTCGTCGTCCAGGGTGAGGATGCGCTCACGCAGGGACTGCTGCATCTGACGCGGGTCGCCGCCAGGCAGGTCGGTGCGTCCGATCGAACCGGCGAAGAGGGTGTCCCCGGCGAGCAGCAGCTGGCCACCCTCCTCGGTCGCGGTCCGGAACAGCACCGACCCGCCCGTATGGCCCGGACTGTGGTCGACGGACAGGCTCAGGCCGGCGAGGTCGAGCTCGGCGCCGTCGGTCAGCTCGCGGACCTCGGTGGGTTCGCGCATCTCCAGTTTGCCGCCGAACAGAGCCAGCGCGCTCTCGCTGATGCCGCGTAACGGGTCGCTGAGCATCGTCCGGTCGTCCGGGTGGACCCAGGCGGGGATGTCGTTGCCGTCGCAGATCGGCGCGACCGAGAAGCAGTGATCGAAGTGGCCGTGCGTGAGCAGCGCGGCGACCGGGCTGAGCCGGTATTCGCGCAGCGCATCGGCGATCGGTTCGACAGCGTCCTGACCGGGATCGACGATGACGCACGGCTCGCCCTCACCGGTCGCGAGCAGGTAACAGTTCGCTTGGAACGCACCTGTCGGAAAACCGACAACCAGCACGAAACAACCTCCGAACGCACGGCTGGGGCGAAACTTAGGGTGTGCACAGCGTAGCCGGACCGGCCCGCCACACTCTCCTCACATACGGTCGCCCTAAACTGCGTCGTCACGCTATCGAATTACATCTGACGACCTCGTGAGATCCCTGGGGAGGGAGAACGGTGCCGAGCAACGAGCAGCGCCGTCAGGCCGCTAAGCGCAAGCTGGAACGCCAGCTGGCGCGCCGCGTCGAACGGGCAAAGCGTCGCAGGCGGCGGTTGGCGTTGGGCTCGGGTATCGCCGTGATCGTGGTGCTCCTGCTCGTGTTCGGGATCATCTACCTGAGCAGCAACCACGGCTCGTCGCAGGCGGCCACGACGCCGACCACCACCACGCCGCCCGCCAAGACCACCGGCGGCCCGTGCAAGTACACGTCCACGCCCACGCAGCCGGCGCCGAAGGGCAAGGACGAGGGCCTGCCGAACGACCCGAACCCGACGCCGACCACCGGCGCGGTCACGGTCACGCTGCAGACCACTCAGGGTGACATCCCGCTGATCCTGAACAAGCCCGAGGCGCCGTGCACGGTGCAGAGCTTCGCGTTCCTGGCGCAGAAGACCTTCTTCGACAACACCCCGTGCCACCGGCTCACCTCGGACCCGGGGCTGAAGGTGCTGCAGTGCGGCGACCCGACCGGCACCGGTCAGGGCGGCCCCGGGTACACCATCCCGGACGAGAAGCCGAAGTCGCTCAAGCTCGCGCCGACCACCGCCCCGGTGCCGCAGGGCCAGGAGGCCGCCGCGATCTACCCGGCCGGCACCGTGGCGATGGCCAACACCAGCCAGCCGCACACGGGCGGCAGCCAGTTCTTCCTGGTGTATGGCGACTCGCAGCTGCCGCCGGACTACACCATCTTCGGCACGGTCAACTCGACCGGCCTGACCACGCTGGCCAAGATCGCGGCAGGCGGCATCGTCCCGGGCACCGACCCGCAGACCGGCCAGCCGACCCCGACGGACGGCAAGCCGAAGCTGCCGGTGACCATCACCAAGGCGGTCGTGGCCGGCTGAGGCACACTTCTGCGGTGCGACGTGTGAGGGCGGTCATCGGTCGATTCCGGCCGGTGGCCGCTCTTGTCGTCGTGTTGTGTGCCGGCTGCACGACGACCGTGATCGGGCTGCCGACCGCCGCCGCACTGCCGTCCTCGGCGCAGGCCGCGGCGAGCGCTGGGCCCTGCCACTACCTGCCGGGCGATCCCGCGCCGCCGAGTAAGGGGTTCGGGTTGCCGGCCGATCCGAGCCCGACGCCGAGGGCGGGCACGGTCGTCGTGACGTTGCAGACCTCGCAGGGCCCGATTCCGCTGACGCTGAACCGGGCGCAGGCGCCGTGCACGGTGCAGAGCTTCGTGTTCCTGGCCCAGCGGACGTTCTACGACGCAACGCCGTGCCACCGGCTCACCACGGACGCCGTGCTGAAGGTGTTGCAGTGCGGTGATCCGACCGGGCTCGGCTCGGGCGGCCCGGGTTACACGATCCCGGACGAGAATCCGACCGATCTGACCCCGGCGCCCGGCGTGCCGGTCGGTTCGGTGATCTATCCGACCGGGACGGTCGCGATGGCCAACACCGGTCAGCCGCACAGCGGCGGCAGCCAGTTCTTCCTGGTGTACGGGGATTCCGAGCTGTCGCCGTCCTACGCGGTGTTCGGCACGGTTTCCGGGGCCGGACTGTCCACATTGGACAAGATCGCGGCAGGAGGGGTCACCGCGGCGCAGAGCCCGACGGACGGCAGGCCGAACCTGCCGGTCACCATCACGAAAGCCGTTGTGGCCGGCTAGGACTGGAAGACGCGGTAGACGTCGTAGACGCCCTCGATGCCCCGCACGGCCTTGAGCACGTGGCCCAGATGCTTCGGGTCGCCCATCTCGAAGGAGAACCGGCTCACCGCGACCCGGTCACCGGACGTGGTGACCGACGCGGAGAGGATATTGACCTTCTCGTCGGCCAGCACCTTGGTCACGTCCGAGAGGAGCCGGTGCCGGTCGAGCGCCTCGACCTGGATGGCGACGAGAAACAACGACGACGCCGACGGCGCCCATTCCACGTCGACCAGCCGCTCCGGCGCCTTCTGCAGGTCGCCGCCGTTGGTGCAGTCCTGCCGGTGCACGCTGACGCCGCCGCCCCTGGTGACGAAGCCGAGGATCTGGTCGCCGGGCACCGGGGTGCAGCACTTGGCCAGCTTGACCCAGACATCGCTGGCACCCTTCACCACCACGCCCGCGTCGCCGGAGCCTCGACGCCGGGTGATCGTGGAGGGCGTGGAGCGTTCGGCCAGTTCCTCCTCGGCGTGCTCGACGCCGCCGAGCTGCGCGACCAGGCGCTGCACCACGTGCCGCGCGGAGACCTGACCCTCGCCGATGGCCGCGTAGAGGGCGCTGACGTCGCGGTAGCGCAGTTCGCGGGCCAGGGCGGTCATCGAGTCGATGGAGACCAGCCGCTGCATGGGCAGGCCGACCCGGCGGACCTCCTTGGCGATCGCGTCCTGACCGGACTCGATGGCCTCCTCGCGCCGCTCCTGCGCGAACCACTGCTTGATCTTGGTCTTCGCCCTCGGCGAGGCGACGAAGGACAGCCAGTCGCGACTCGGGCCCGCGCCCTCCGCCTTGGAGGTGAAGATCTCGACGACGTCGCCGTTCTCCAGCTTGCGTTCCAGCGCGACCAGTCGGTTGTTCACCCGAGCGCCGATGCAGGCGTGACCGACCTCGGTGTGCACCTCGTAGGCGAAGTCGACCGGGGTCGAGCCGGCCGGCAGGGTGCGCACGTCGCCCTTGGGGGTGAACACGAAGATCTCGCGGGTGTTCAGCTCGTAGCGCAGCGACTCCAGGAACTCACCTGGGTCCGCGGCCTCCCGCTGCCAGTCGAGGAGTTGGCGCATCCACGCCACCTCGTCGACGTCGACCGCGGTGCCCTTGTGGCTGCCCCTGGTCTCCTTGTACCGCCAGTGCGCGGCGATGCCGTACTCGGCGGTGCGGTGCATGTCGAGGGTGCGGATCTGCACCTCCAGCGGTTTGCCGTCCGGGCCGATCACCGTGGTGTGCAGCGACTGGTAGACGCCGAAGCGCGGCTGGGCAACGTAGTCCTTGAACCGGCCGGGCATCGGCTGGAACAGCGCGTGCACCACGCCCATCGCCGCGTAGCAGTCGCGCACGTCGTTGACCAGGATCCGCACGCCGACCAGGTCGTGGATGTCGTCGAAGTCGCGGCCGCGGACGATCATCTTCTGGTGGATCGAGTAGTAGTGCTTGGGCCTGCCCTCGACCTTCGCCTCGATCCGCGCGGTGCTCAGCTGCTCGGACAGCTCCTCGACGACCTTGAGCAGGTAGGTCTCGCGGGACGGGGCGCGATTGGCGACCAGGCGCACGATCTCGTCGTACTTCTTGGGCTGCAGGATGGCGAAGGCCAGATCCTCCAGCTCCCACTTGACCGTGGCCATGCCGAGCCGGTGCGCGAGCGGGGCCAGGACCTCCAGGGTCTCCTTGGCCTTGCGCGCCTGCTTCTCCGGCGGCAGGAAGCGCATGGTGCGCATGTTGTGCAGCCGGTCGGCCAGCTTGATGACCAGCACGCGCGGGTCGCGGGCCATCGCGATGACCATCTTGCGGATGGTCTCGGCCTCGGCCGCGACCCCGAACTTGACCTTGTCCAGCTTGGTGACGCCGTCCACCAGCCTGGCCACGACCTCGCCGAAGTCCTCGCGCAGCCGCTCCAACGAGTAGTCGGTGTCCTCGACCGTGTCGTGCAGCAGCGCGGCGACCAGCGTCGTGGTGTCCATGCCGAGATCGGCGAGGATGGTCGCCACGGCGAGCGGGTGGGTGATGTAGGGGTCGCCGGACTTGCGGCGCTGGCCGCGGTGCTTCTCCTCCGCGACGTCGTAGGCGCGTTGCAGAAGTGCCAGGTCGGCCTGGGGGTGCAGCTCGCGGTGGACGGCGGCGAGGGGTTCGAGGACCTGCTTCACCAACGCGGCGCGCTGCGCGGTGATACGCCGCGCGAGCCGGGCGCGAACCCTGCGCGTCGCCGACGGCGGCCGAGCCGCGTCCGGGGCTTGCGCGGGCACGCTCGCGTCAATGTCCTGACTCACCCACGCTCCTAGCGTCCTCGGGCTGGTACCCGAGAATAGCTCCCGATCGACCGATCCAACCCCGGCGGGCCTGGTGACCAGGTCAACCGTGACGGATTAGACGGTGAGCAGCGCCTGGATATTCCGTCCGGCCAGTCGCGCCCGACCGCCCAGCGCAGCCAGCTCGATGACCAGCGATACGCCGACGACCTCGGCCTGAGCCCGTTCGACGAGCTCCGCGGTGGCCGCGGCCGTACCGCCGGTGGCCAGCACGTCGTCCACCAGGGTGACGCGCTGGCCCGGGCGGATCAGGCCGGCCGGGAGTTCGAGCGTGGCACTGCCGTATTCGAGGTCGTAGGAGACGCGATCCGCGACAACCGGGGTTTTGCCGGGTTTGCGTACCGGGACGACACCGAGGCCGGTGGCGTAGCCGAGCGCGGCGCCGAGCAGGAAGCCGCGAGCCTCGATGGCGACCAGTACGTCGGTCGCGGGGTCGAGGGTGGCGGCCAGGCCGTCGGTCAGCGCGCGGAACGCGGGCCCGTCGGCGAAGACGGGCCCGAGATCACGGAACAGCACGCCCGGTTCGGGAAAGTCCGGGACCTCCCGAACCAGGGCGAGCGCGGCGGAGAGCTCCAACTCGTGGGTCGGTGCCATCTCAGCGGCGACGCTTGGCCTTGCCGGTCGGGCGACCGGTGCGGTTGGCCTGGGTGCGCTTGGGCGTGCGGGACGGCGTGCTCGACGCGGCCGCGTACGCCCGCTCCTTGCGCAGTTCGGCGTCCAGCGCGTCGTCATCGTCGGGGGCCGGGTTGGCACCCGCCTCCGGCTCCGGCAGACCTGCCGCGGCCCGCTCCTGCGCCTTGCGGCGCAGGTTGTCCCGGCGCGCCATGACCCGCTTGGCCTGCGCGCGGTACTTCGCGTCGCGCATCTTGAAGTCGACCGCGAGAGGCGTGGCCAGCAACAGCGAGGACGCGGCACCGGTCAACATACCGATCAACTGCACCAGGGCGAGGTCGTTCAGCTCACCGACACCGAGCACGCCGACGCCGATGACCAGCAGGCCGAGCACCGGCAGCAGCGCGATCAGCGAGGTGTTGATCGAGCGCATCAGGGTCTGGTTCAGCGCCAGGTTCGCGGCCTCGCCGTAGGTCTGCCTGGTCAGGCCGAGCAGGCCACGGGTGTTCTCCCTGACCTTGTCGAAGACCACCACCGCGTCGTACAGCGAGAAACCGAGGATGGTCAGGCCACCGATGATGGTGGCCGGGCTGACCGTGAAGCCCACCCACGCGTACACGCCCGCCGTGACGACCAGGTCGTTGGCCAGCGCGATGATCGCGGCGATCGCGATACTTCGTTCGAAGTAGATCGCCAGGAACACCGCGACCAGGATCAGGAACACGATCAGGCCGTAGAGCGCCTGGGTGGAGATCTGCGAACCCCAGGTGCCGCTGACCGAGGAGTCGCTGATCACCTGGAGGCTGCTCTGGCCGTTCGTGCCGATCGGGTGGAACTGGTTGAACAGCGCGGCTTCCACGTTGTTCGTCTGCACGGTGGTCAGGGTGTTGGACTGGATCTGGATGCTCGCGTTGGCGCCGTTGCCGACCGTCACCACCGAGGTCGGCTGCTGGCCGAGCGTCTGGTTGAACGTGGCCTTCACGTCGCTGACGTTGATCGGGCCGTGCGAGCTGGCGACCGGCATGGAGATCTGCGTGCCGCCGACGAAGTCGATGGTGAACTGGAAGCCGCGCACCACCATGCCGAGGATGCAGACGAGCATGAGCGCGCCGAAGAAGATGTAGAACCGCTTGCGCTTGCCGACCAGGTCGAACGCGCCGGTTCCGGTGTAGAGCCGGTGGAAAAGGCCCTGCTTGGGAACTGCTGGAGTCGGGGTCGACATCTCAGGACTCCTTCGCGCTGGACGTGGCAACGGGGGCGGCCGCGGCGGCGGCCCGCATCTCGACGCCCGCGCGTTGCACGGCGCCGAGGCCCGACATGCTCGGCTTGGACAGCAGCTTCGACCGCGAAGCGAACACCACGAGCGGGTGCGTCACCAGGAACACGATCAGCAGGTCGAGGATGGTCGAGAGGCCCAGGGTGAAGGCGAAGCCCTGTACTTCGGCAACCGCGACGATGTAGAGGACGATCGCGGCGAGGAAGCTGACCGCGTCCGAGGCGAGGATGGTGCGTCGCGCGCGCACCCAGGCCCTCGGTACCGCGGACCGGAATGTTCGGCCCTCGCGCACTTCGTCTTTGAGTCGTTCGAAGAACACCACGAACGAGTCCGCGGTGATACCGATCGATATGATGAAACCGGCGATACCGGACAGGTCCAGGGTGTACCCGATCCAACGGCCGAGCAGGACCAGCACCGCGTAGATGGTGATGCCGGAGAAGCCCAGCGAGATGACCGTCAGCAGGCCCAGCGCCCGGTAGTAGAACAAGCAGTAGACGATGACCAGCAGCAGGCCGATGCCGCCCGCGATCAGGCCGGCCTGCAGCGAGCTCAGGCCCAGCGTCGCGGACACGGTCTGCGCGTTGGACGTCTCGAAGGACAGTGGCAGCGAACCGAACTTCAGCACCTGGGCCAACTGCTGCGCCTGCTGCTGGGTGAAGTTGCCGCTGATCTGCGTGTTGCCGCCCGGAATGGCTTCCTGGATGTTCTCGGCGGAGACCACCTGGGTGTCCAGCACGACCGCGACCGAGGTGTTGACGTGCGCCGCGGTGTAGTCGGCCCAGGTCTTGGAGCCCGCGCTGTTGAAGGTCAGGTTGACGACGTAGTCCACGCCGTTCGGGTTCTGGCCCGAGGTGGCGCTGGTGATCTGCCGGCCGTCCAGCAACTCCGGGCCGAGGATGTACTTGACCGGGTTCGCCTGGTCGCAGGTGACCAGCGGGAGCTTGGGGTCGTCGTTGCCGATCAGCGGGTCCTTGACGCCCGGCCCGCACTTGAGCGCGTTGAGCGCGGCCTGCTGAGCGGTGGTGTTGGTGGTCTGCCGGACCGCCTTGGCCTGCGCGATCTGCGCGGCTTCCTGCTGGTTGACGTTCCCGTTGGGGGTCGACGGCGGGGCGGCAGCGGTCGTGGTCGGCGGGGCCGGGTTGCTCGACGGGGTCGCGGCCTTGGCGGCCGGGCCGACGTAGGCCTGCGGCGTGGTGCCGCCGCTGGAGGTCGGCGGCTTGGCCGTCGTCGTGGTGGACGGCTTGACCGTGCCGGTGCTGCCGGAGCTGGTCGGAGCGCCGCTGGTCGGCGTCGTGCCGGACGGGGTCGGCGTCGTGCTGGTGGCCGGGGTCTGGGTCTGGCTCGCGGCGACCTGCTGCACCACCGGGCGGAACATCAGGTGCGCGGTCTCGCCGAGCTGCTTGGCCAGCGAACCCTGGTCACCGGGGATGGTGATGATGATGTTCGAGCCGCTGAGGTTGACCTGGGCGCCGTTGACGCCGCCGCCGTTGACGCGGGCCTGGATGACCTCCAGCGCCTGGTTCAGCGATGCCTGGTCGGGGGCCGCGCCGTTGACCGTGCGGGCGGTCAGCGTGACCGTGGTACCACCCTTGAGATCGATGCCCAGTTGCGGACTGGCCTTGTGATCACCGGTACCGAACACGAGGGCATAGAGGATGACCACGATCAGGGCGAACACCCACAGGTAGCGACCTGGGCGGATCTGCCCGGCGGAGGATGCCACGGCGCTTGCGTCTCCTCAACATCGATGTTGTGACCAGGATCCTCGGGAGAGGCCGCTGGCATGCTGTTTCAAGTGATCTGGTCACGCGGTTACGCCCCACCCGCTACACCGGGTGAGGCGTCTATGGAGCGTACCCCAGCAGTGTGAGACCAGCGTCACCTCCTCGGGATGAGCCCGTCCGGCCCATCCCGAGGGGTACGCCTGGCTCAGCTGGACTTCTTGCCGCTGTTCTCCAGCGGCTGGGCGACCTCGGCGGTCTCCTTCTCGGAGTCCTCGTGCTCCTCGGCGCCTTCGGTCTCGTCGACAGCCTCGGTGTGCTCGGCCTCGACGTCCTCGTAGTCGGCGACCTCGTCGTCGACGGTCTCGACGTCGTCATCGGCCAGCTCGGGCACAGTGGAGTCCACGACCTTCTCGCGGACGGCCTGGCGCAGCCAGGTGGTCACGAGGCCCTCGGCGATCTCGAGCTCCACGGTGTCGTCCGAGGTGGTCACGATCGTCCCGTACAGACCCGAGGTGGTCATCACGCGATCGCCGAAGCTCAGGGACTTCTGCATGTCCTGCTGCTGTTGCATGGCTCGCTTCTGCTTGCGGGTGCCGAAGAACATGAACCCGACGAGCACGACCAGCAGCACGGGGATCAGATAGGCGGACATATTTCTCCGTTCATGTGACGCCACCGTGCCTACGTCATGGTGTGTTGTTGGCGACGCCAATACCGAGTGTGCCAGGTGGGCAACCTTGGATTCGCACAGGCTACCCGTCGGACCGGGACGCTGTCGCCTCCCCGACCGCATCCGGGGGTGCCGGCAGGCCCAGGTGTGACCAGGCCAGCGTGGTCGCGACCCGGCCGCGTGGGGTACGGGCGAGCATGCCGGCGCGCACCAGATACGGCTCGCAGACCTCCTCGACGGTGGTGGACTCCTCACCCACCGCGACGGCCAGCGTGGAGATCCCGACCGGTCCCCCGCCGAACGACTTGACCAGCGCGTTCAGCACCGCGCGGTCCAGCCGGTCGAGGCCGAGCCGGTCCACGTCGTAGACGAGCAGGGCGGCCTTGGCGACCTCCCTGGTCACCGCGCCGTCGGCGCGTACCTCGGCGAAGTCGCGGACCCGGCGCAGCAGCCGGTTGGCGATCCGGGGCGTGCCGCGCGAGCGGCCGGCGATCTCGGCGGCGCCGTCCGGGTGCAGGTCGACGCCGAGAATGGTCGCGGAGCGGCGCAGGATCTGCTCGAGTTCGCCGGGCGTGTAGAACTCCATGTGCGCGGTGAAGCCGAACCGGTCGCGCAGCGGACCGGTCAGCGATCCGGACCGGGTCGTGGCCCCGACCAGCGTGAACGGCGCGATCTCCAGCGGGATGCTGGTCGCGCCGGGCCCCTTGCCGACGACCACGTCGACCCGGAAGTCCTCCATCGCGAGGTAGAGCATTTCCTCGGCGGGCCGGGCGATGCGGTGGATCTCGTCGATGAACAGGACGTCGCCCTCGACCAGGTTGGACAGCATCGCGGCCAGGTCGCCCGCGCGCTCAAGGGCCGGGCCGGAGGTGATCCGCAGGGCGCTGCCCAACTCGGTCGCGATGATCATGGAAAGGCTCGTCTTGCCCAGGCCGGGCGGGCCGGACAGCAGGACGTGGTCGGGGGCCGCGCCGCGCCGTTTCGCGCCTTCGAGCACGAGCGAGAGCTGTTCGCGGACCCGGGTCTGGCCGACGAACTCGTCGAGACTGTGCGGACGCAGAGTTGATTCGACATCGTTATCCGCCGCCTTCATTTCCGGCGACATCTCCACGGATTCGAATTCCTCGAATTCCTCGAATTCGTGGAACTCGGAGCTGGTCATCGCTTGCGGCCCAGAGCGCTCAGCGCCTGGCGCAGCACGGTGGACGTGTCGCCGCCGCCGTGCTCAGCCAGGATCGCGTCCACCGCGCCCTCGGCCTGCTTGGCCGCGAAGCCGAGCCCGAGCAGCGCCTCGACCACGGCGCCGCGCACCGCGCCGTTGGTAGGTCCGGTCTCGGCGTGGCCTGCCGCGCCGGGGAGTTGGCCGACCTTGTCGCGCAGTTCGATGATCAGCCGTTCGGCGCCCTTGCGGCCGATGCCGGGCACCTGGGTGAGGGCGGTGATGTTGCCGTCGGCCAGCGCGGCGCGCAGCGCGTCCGGTTCGAGCACGGCCAACGTGGCCAGGGCAAGCCGAGGGCCGATGCCGGACACCGTGAGCAGCAACTCGAACAGCTCGCGCGCCGCGCTGGTGCCGAAGCCGAACAGGGTCAGCGAGTCCTCGCGCACCACCAGCATGGTGGCCAGCCGCGCCTCGTCGCCCCTGCGCAGTCCGGCCAGCGTGGTCGGGGTCGCGCGCACCGCGAGCCCCACCCCGCCGACCTCGATCACCGCATGGTCGAGACCGATCTCCACCACCTGTCCACGTACCGAGGAGATCACGTGCCGGTCCCTTTCGCTGTTCTGCTGGCCGCGGTGAGTCTGGTGCGATGCGCCCTGGTGAGTTCGGCGGCCCTGGCCTCGGCCTGTGCCAGCCGCTCGCGCATCGGCGCGCGCCAGACGTGGCAGATGGCGATGGCGAGCGCGTCGGCGGCATCGGCGGGCTTGGGGGCCTCTGCGAGCTTGAGCACGCGGGTGACCATGGTCGTGACCTGCGCCTTGTCGGCTCGGCCCGATCCGGTGACGGCGGCCTTGACCTCGCTGGGCGTGTGGAACATGACCGGCAGGTCACGACGCGCCGCGAGCAGTGCGACGACGCCGCCGATCTGCGCGGTGCCCATGGCCGTGCGCACGTTGTGCTGGCTGAACACCCGCTCGATGGCGACCACGTCCGGCTGGTAGCGGTCGAACCAGCGTTCGACCTCGTCGGCGACGCCGAGCAGGCGGTGCGCGAGGTCGTCGTCGACCGGGGTGCGCACCACGCCGACCGCGACGCAGCGCACCGTGCGGCCGGTGTCGCCGTCGACAACGCCGAGACCGCACCGGGTCAGCCCGGGGTCGACGCCGAGGACCCGCACGCGCACCACCTGTCGTTTCGAACGAACACCCGTTCGAAACCTTAGTGGTTGGCTTCTCAGGCAGGGCTTGACACGCCGACGCCGCCTCGGGTTTCCGCACCGTAGCGGAGCTGTTCCGCGGCGATGTCCAGGGGCCCGATGCCGGACCGGCCGGCCAGGGTCTCCTCGGTGATCAGCCGCGCGGGCACCAGCCAGGACACCTCGAACTCGATGCCGTCCGGGTCCTTGCCGTAGAGCGCCTTGGTGGTCGCGTGGTCGGAGGCGCCGGCCAGGGCACCGAGGTCGCTGAGCTTGTCGGCGATCCGGGCCAGTTCGGCGAGCGTGTCGACCTCCCAGGCGAGGTGGTAGAGGCCGACGGTGGTGCGGCCCGCGCCGGAGGGACCGGCGTCCGCGCCGATCTCGAACAGGCCGAGGTCGTGGTCGTTGGTGGAACCGGCCGCCTGGAGGAAGGCCGCGCCGCGCATCTGCGGGAGGCCCTTGACCGGGTGGAAACCGAGCGCCTGCGAGTAGAACTCGACACTGCGCGCGACATCGCGGACATACAGCACGGCATGGTTCAGGCGCTGGACCGGCACGGCGGGCTCCTCTGACTGGGCGGTCCCACCAGGTTACCCGTCTATTGTTGAACGCTCAATTTAATCTTGGAGCTGGTGCGCGGCCTTCTCGAACCGGACGATCTCGACGCCGACCGCGTCCGTCGACGTCCCGGTCCGCCGATAGCCGGCGCGCTGGTAGAAGCGGATGTTGCCGCTGCTGAGCGCGCCGGTGACCAGCCACAACGTCTCGACCTCTGCCGGCGTGGCCGCCTCGATGCCGGTCAGCAGAGCGCGACCGACTCCCCTGCCCTGCAGGTCCGGCGCGACCGAGAACCGGGCGACCTCCATGAGCGAGCCGGCGATCCGGCCACGCACCGAACCGACCAGCCTGGTGCCCAGCCAGGCGCCGTGCACCAGCACGCGCGGGTCGGCGATCTCCTTCTCGACCTCGGCCAGCGTCTCGGCCATCGGCGGAATCCGCACCGTGCCGTACCGCTGCGCCTCGGTGACATATGCGGCGCGCTGCACGGTGAACAGCTCGCCGGCATCGTCCGGGCAGACCGGGCCGACGCGCAACGCCACGCTCACGGGCCGTCCACGCCGGGCGTCCAGCTCTCCGGCACGCCGCTCTCGGTCAGGATCTGCTGCCACCGCGCGAACCCCGACGGCGCGTCGGCCTCCCACGGCCAGTAGCCGTCGGGGGTGGGCACGATGATCTGCAGGGCCGGGAAGTCGCCCTTGGCGTACAACAGGAACGCGCTGCCCAGGAACTCCGGGTACCAGCCCTTGGCGACCTGCTCGAACGCGACGTCCACGCCCTGGAAGAAGCCGTCGTAGAGGGTGCCGGGCCGAAACCGGACGCCCTCCCGCGACCTCGACACGTACGCCCGCAGCAGCACCTCGGACATCTCGGCCGGCATGCCGACGACGACCGCCTCGGCCACGCCGAAACGCCGCCAGGCGCCGACCGTGAACGCGTACGGCGCCAGGTCACCGTCCTCGGCGACCTGGACAACGGCATTGCCGTGTTCCTCGGCCTGCGCCAGCAGCCAGGTGCGTAAGTTCTCGTATTCGGCGGGGACGTCCGTGGTCGGCACGGCGCCCATTCTGCGTCATCGAACTGTTATATCCGCGTCAGGGTCTCGTTCGACACGCGGGACAACGAGCCGCGCAGCTTGGCGATGCCGAACAACAGGTAGCCGATGCCCAGCACGCCGAGCAGGAAGCCGAGCACCACGATCAGGAAGCGTTCCGAACCCGGCCGCAGGAACGGATAGAGCGGCCGGCCCTCGCCGACGTAGACCAGGTAGAAGACCAGGTAGGCCAGTGGGAAGGCCAGCCAGGTCAGCGGGAACCACCAGCGCGCCGCGGCGGGCGCCCGGCCGACCACGATCCAGTCCACGATCACCGTGATCGGCGTGAGCAGGTGCTCGAACTGGTCGGCGGTGTCCGACAGCGACCCGCCCAGCATGGTCATGTAGGTGATGCAGATCAGTGTCATCACCACGGTCAGCGCGCCGCGCAGCCAGGGCAGGCGCGGTTCGTGGCTGCGGCCGCCGGTGAAGATCGGGTAGACCAGCAGGCCGAAGTAGACCAGCGCGGTCGAGAAACTGCCCTGTTGGGTGAGATAGGCGAAGTTGTCGATGTGCGCGGTGCCGCCGAACCCGCCGCCGTTGGGCACCGAGGTGAAGCCGATCAGGGCGAACGTGACGATCAACGCGCGCCACAGGCTGACCCCGATCAGCACCCAGAGAGGTCTCCGCGCCCGCTCCGTCAGCACGGAAACGGGCGCGGAATCCACAGTCGGGTTGATCGGGTGCACGCCGGTGTCTCTCCCCTGTCCCGGCGTCACCCGAACCGCGGTTCAGTCGAGCGCCGCCATGACTTCGTCACTCACGTCGATGTTGGTGAAGACGTTCTGCACATCATCGCAGTCTTCCAGCGCATCGATCAGGCGAAACACCTTGCGCGCGCCGTCCTCATCGAGTGAAACGGTCATCGAGGAGACGAAGGCGACGTCGGCCGAGTCGTAGTCGTAGCCCGCGTCCTGCAGCGCCTTGCGCACCGCGAGCAGGTCCTGCGGCTCGGAGACGACCTCGAAGGACTCGTCGAGGTCGTTGACCTCCTCGGCACCCGCGCCCAGCACGGCCATCAGCACGTCGTCCTCGGAGAGGCCGTTCTTGGCCAGCGTCACGACGCCCTTGCGGTTGAACAGGTACGCGACCGAGCCCGGGTCGGCCATGGAGCCGCCGTTGCGGGTCATGGCCGTGCGCACGTCGCCGGCGGCGCGGTTGCGGTTGTCGGTGAGGCACTCGATCAGGACGGCCACGCCGTTGGGGCCGTAGCCCTCGTACATGATCGTCTGCCAGTCGGCGCCGCCCGCTTCCTCACCGGCGCCACGCTTGCGCGCGCGCTCGACGTTGTCCGAGGGCACCGAGTTCTTCCGCGCCTTGAGCATGGCGTCGAACAGCGTGGGGTTGCCGTCCGGGTCGCCGCCGCCGGTCCGCGCGGCCACCTCGATGTTCTTGATCAGCTTGGCGAACAGCTTGCCGCGCTTCGCATCGATGGCGGCCTTCTTGTGCTTGGTTGTGGCCCATTTAGAGTGGCCGCTCATCTTTCCTCCTCGTCATGTGCGCCGAACAACTCAATCTCGTACGGTCCGCACGAACAACTCATGTACTCGACCGTCGCCGGTGAGTTCTGGATGGAACGCCGTCGCGAGCACGCGCCCCTGGCGAACCGCGACGATCTTACCGGTGGCCGCGCCGGCGTCCGTCGAGTCGGGCACGCTGGCCAGCACTTCCACATGGTCGGCGGCGGATTCGACCCACGGCGCCCTGATGAACACCGCGTGCACCGGTCCGCCGGGCACGTCGGTGATGTCCAGATCCGCCTCGAACGAGTCGACCTGGCGGCCGAACGCGTTGCGGCGCACCACCACGTCCAGCGCGCCGAGCTGCTGCTGGTCGGGCCGACCGTCGCGAAGCTCCTTGGCCAGCAGGATCATGCCGGCGCACGAGCCGTAGGCGGGCATGCCCTCGGTGAGTCGGGCGCGCAGCGGGTCGAGCAGTTCGAAGGTCTCCAGCAGCCGGCTCATCGTGGTCGACTCGCCGCCCGGCAGGACCAGCCCGTGCACGCCGGCCAGTTCCTCCGGCCTGCGCACCGCGATCGCGTCGGCGCCGGCAGCCCGCAGCGCGGCGAGGTGCTCACGCACGTCACCTTGCAGGGCCAACACGCCGATCAACGGTGCAGCCACCGAGAACTCCTCCTACTCAACCAACCCCTCAACAGTACGCAATGGCACGGCACGCGGTCATGTCGGGACCGCGTGCCGCGCTCGCACACGTGCTGGTCAGCCGGTCTTGATGCCCTGGCCCGGCATCGGCCGCCGCTTCACCTCGCCGACCCGCTTGCGCACCGCGAACCAGCCGATGACCATCAGGATCGCGATACCGGGTGAGCCGATGATCATGATCCGGCCGGCCGGGTCGTCGAACCAGCTCAGTCCGAACACCGCGACCAGGAACACGATGGTCAGGTAGTTGGTGTAGGGCGCACCCGGCAGCCGAAACTTCGGCCGGACCGCGAGCCCTTCCTTGGCGCGCCGCTGGAGACCCAGGTTGGCTACCATGATCATGATCCACATGCCGATGATGCCCAGCGCGGAGAAGTTCAGCGCGATCTCGAATGCCTGGCCCTTGACGAACACGTCCAACAAAATGCCGAGCAGATAGATTCCCGCGGTCAGCAGTACGCCCGTATACGGCACACCGTTCCTGCCGATCCTTCCGGTGAACTTCGGCGCCGCGCCGTTGACCGACAGCGAACGCAGAATGCGACCGGTCGAATAGAGGCCGGAGTTCACACTGGACAGTGCGGCGGTGAGGATGACGATGTCCATGACCCCGCCCGCGCCCGGCACGCCCAACTTGGTCAGGAAGGTCACGAACGGGCTCTGTCCACTCTGGTACTGACCCCAGGGCAGCAGCATGACCAGCAGCAGGATCGAGCCGACGTAGAAGATCGCGATCCGCCAGCCGACCGCGTTGACCGCCCTGGGAATGACCTTGCGCGGCTCGGCGGCCTCGCCCGCGGTCACGCCGACCATTTCGATGCCGGCGTAGGCGAACACGATGCCCTGCAGGATGAGCAGCGCGGCGAGCGCGCCGTGCGGGAAGAACCCGCCGTTGGCGAAGATGAGCTGCGGACCGGTCGCGTGGCCGGCGACCGGGTGCCGGCTGATCAGTACCACGATGGCGATGACCATGAAGATCACGATCGCGGCGACCTTGATCGCGGCGAACCAGAACTCCATCTCGCCGAACAGCTTCACCGAGACCAGGTTGATCGTGAGCACCACGGCCAACGCGATCAGCGCGGGAATCCACTGCGGCAGGTTCGGCGCGAAGAACTGCACGTAGATCGCGGCCGCGGTGACGTCGGCGATACCGCTGGTGGCCCAGTTGAGGAAATAGAGCCAACCGGCCGCGAACGCGGCCTTCTCGCCGTAGAACTCGCGCGAGTACGAGACGAACGAGCCGGACGTCGGCCGGTGCATGACCAGCTCACCCATGGCCCGCACGACGAGAAACGCGAAAATACCGGAGATCGCGTAGACGATCGCCAGCGACGGACCCGCGCTGTGCAGGCGTGACCCCGCGCCGAGGAAAAGCCCGGTACCGATCGCGCCGCCCATCGCGATCATCTGGATGTGCCGGTTCTTCAGACTGCTCTTGTAGCCGTCGTCCTCGATCGCGACCAGATCGGTGCGCGAGACGTACATCGCCGACTCCTCAAGGGTCGGCCGAGGCGCGCCCGAACCCTCCTCCGTCGGCTCCGAGACGTGCGACATGAAGCTCCTTAAGTCGTGCCTGATCCCCACAAGGGCCGTACCCGGTCGGCATTACCCACCAATCCCGGCCAACAACCCAATCCGCCTCCGCGGCTCGACTGCGGATGGTAACGGGTAGGCGACGACCAGAGGGATCAGGGCACGCCTGCCAGACGGAGCAACGCCGTGGTCGCGGCGGCGGCGATGACCACGAGCACGAACGGCGCCCTGCGCACCGCGAGCACCGCGCCGACCCCGATCCCGGCCGGCCGCGCCCAGCCCGCGAAACCGTGCCCCTGGGTGAACGCGGAGGTCGTGACCAGAGCCAACAGCAGAACGGCTGCCGCGACGAGGAGGATTCGGCGGACCCGGTCGGAAAGCTTCAGGCGCCCACCGAGGACCGGTCCGACGATCCGGTAGGCGTAGGTGCCGAGTGCCAGCACGAGGATGGCCGCGACGGTCATGCGACCACCGCCTGCCTCGGCTCGGCCCGGTCCGACTTACCCACCGTGACCAGCCCGAGCAGAGCGAGCAGCACCGGCACGCCGGGCGGCAGGAACGGCGTCGCGGCCAAGGCGAGCACCGACCCGATGACGGCGGGCCGGGCGGTGCTCTTCGTCCGCAGCATCGGCAGCACCAGTGCGAACAGCACGGCCGGGAAGGCCGCGTCCAACCCGAACGCGTTGGTGTCACCGATCGCATGGCCGGCGTAGGTGCCGGCGAACACGGCGATGTTCCAGATCACGTAGAGGCTGATCCCGGTGGTCCAGAACGCGGCCGAGCGACGTTTCGGTTCGCGCTGGGCCAGCGCGAATGCGACGGATTCGTCGATGATCAGCAGCGAGCCGGTCAGCTTGCGCCACCAGGAGCCCTGTAGGAGGTCCGTGACGGCGAAGCCGAAGGGCAGCAGTCGCGCGTTGAGCACGAGCCCGGCGACCACTGCCGCGACCGGCCCGCCGCCGGCCAGCACGACCGCGACGGCGCTGAACTGCGCGCCACCCGCGAAGATCACCAGCGACATCACGACCGGGACCCAGGTGGGCAGGCCACCGGCCACCGAGATGGCGCCGAAGGAGAGGCCGACAATGCCGTCGGCGAGGCAGACCAGAGCAATGTCACGAACGGGAGCCAGCGCAACCGTTCGCCATAACGAACGCATGACTACTATGGTGAACACGAACGACGTGTTCGTCAAGTCGAACGAGCGAAGTCTGGAGCGAACGACATGGTCGACCAACCGGCCAAGGCACCGTTGGAGCAGATCGCGGCGTCCCTGCGCAACGAGCGCGAACGCCTCGGTCTGTCGCTGAGCGAGGTCGCCAAGCGCGCGAGCATCGCCAAGTCGACCCTGTCACAGTTGGAGGGCGCGACCGGCAACCCGAGCGTGGAAACGCTGTGGGCCATCAGCGTCGCGCTCGGCATCCCGTTCAGCAGGCTCGTCGATCCGCCGAAACCGACCATCACCGTGCTGCGCGCCGGCGAGGGCACGGTCATCTACTCCGAACGCTCCAGCTACGCCGCGACCCTGCTCTCCTCATCGCCCCCCGGCGCCCGCCGCGACATCTACACGTTGCACGCCGAACCCGGCTCGGTACGCCGGTCCGACCCGCACATGCCCGGCACCATGGAACACTTCTGGCTCGGCTCGGGCCGCGCCCGGCTCGGCCCCTCCGACGTCCCGGTCGAACTCGGCCCCGGCGACTACATCGCCTACCCGGGCGACGTCCCACACATCTTCGAGGCGCTCGAACCGAACACCGCGGGCGCCATGGTGATGCAGCACATCTGACCGCTCGCAAGCAGTTCGCGGCTCGACGTTGCTCCGATCGTGCAGTCTCACCGCCGCACAGCGAGTCGGCGGTGTTCTCGCCACATTTGGTCTGCAAGCCTGAAACCATGGCTGTCGATGACCGGGACGCGAACAGCCCAGGAAATCAGGTCTGCGGTTACTGCGGAAAACCGATCCAGGCAAGGGAACGCTACCGCGCCCTCGTTGCCCGCAACGATTCCGGCGGCAACCGGCGCCGCGTCGTCGTCGCCTGTTGCCGCGAACATCTCGAAGCGTTGATCGCCGACGACTGACCAGCTACGTCAGTTGGCGAAAAAGCGGGTCAGCGCCGCGGCGACAGCTTCGGGTTGTTCCTCGGCGAGGTAGTGCCCGCTGTCGTTGATCTGCACCGGTTCGACATTGCCGGCCCGCCCGGCCAGCGACTGGATCAGCGAGGTGTTGCCCTGCGCGTACATGGCCTGCACCGGCAGGGTCAATTCCGGGTAGGTCTGCCCGTCGACGATGTCCTGGCCGAAGGTCTGGTACCAGCCGTTGCCGGCGCGGATCGCATCGGAACTGCCGTAGGCGTTGGCGTAGACCGCGCGCGCGTGATCGTCGATGGCGGCCTGGTTGAGCAGGATCACCTCGCAGAGGTAGTCGGTGAGGTACCGGAACCGATCGGTGAGCAGTTGCTCCGGGAGCACTCGCATCTGGTTGAACGCGAACCACCACAGGAAGAACGGGGTCACGCCGGGGCGGGGCAGCAGGGTGAGTTCGTAGAGGCTCGGGTCCGGGTGCGCAACGTCCAACATGGACAGTCGACGAACGGCATCAGGATGGTTGGCGGCGAAGCTGAACGCGACCATCGAACCGATGTCGTGCCCGGCGATGTCGACCGTGTTGTAGCCCAGTTGGCGTACCAGTTGGTAGATGTCCTCGGCCATGGTCTTCTTGTCGTAGCCAGCTGCCGGCTTGCCGGAGGAGTTCATGCCGCGCAGATCAACCGCGATGACCCGGAAGTGTCTGGCGAGCTCCGGCATGATTTTCCGGAACTGCCACCACGTCTGCGGCCAACCCGGCAACAGCACCAGCGGCGCGCCCTCGCCACCGACCACGTAGTGCAGCGTGGTCCCGTTGACAGCGGCGAAGCCATTGCGGAAATCGCCGGGTAAGAGTCGGACCAGGGCCGCGTCGGACAACGGTCCGTCCGGCCGCGGTGGCCCGGCGGCAAGCGCCGGGTTCGACGCGGCCGCGCCGATCAGCGCGGCACCCCCGGCCGCGCCGAAGCGCAGGGCAGCACGCCTGTTCATGGTCATCCGAGCCTCCGATTTGAGAACGATCATTCTTGAATTTGGGCAGCAAAGGCAGCGCTGATGGCTCGCCGGTTCAGTCGAGCAGACGCAGTGCCTGCTCGATCGCGTCGACCAGTCTCGTCCGGTCGGGCAGCTTGGCCAGCACCTTCACGCCCTGCAGGAAGGTGACCAGGAATCGGGCCAGCGCGCGAGGATCGGCGTTCGGGGCGAGTTCGCCCTGCGCGCCTGCGCGCAACAGGGCGATGGTGAGATCGCGCTCCATCTGGTCGTAGGCCACCGTGACCCGCTGGGTACACGACTCATCGGCCGGCACCAACTCCACCGTGGTGTTCGTGACCAGGCAACCGTTGCGCTCGGTCGCCCGAGCGTAGTCCTGCGCCAACGCGCGAAATCCCGCGCGCAGCGCGGGCAGCACCGGCCCCGGCTCGGCGAGCCAGGTCAGCGTGCCGTCCGCACCCTGCGCGGTGTAGTGGTCCAGCGCGCGCAGGTAGAGGTCGTGCTTGGAGCCGAAGGTGTGGTAGAGGCTGGCCCGCGCGACACCCAGATGGTCGACCAGGTCCTGCACGGAAGTGGCTTCGTAACCCTTGCGCCAGAACAGTTCCATCGCGGCAACGAGCGTCGTGTCCGGGTCGAAGTCCTTGGTCCTGCCCACCAGGCAGACAATAGGCGATACGAGAACGCGCGGTCAAGAAACCACGACGGCACGTCTGAAGCCTTCGCTCGGAAATGTCCGACCGTGTCACTACTTTGCGCGCATGACCAACTACGCGCATGCAGATCGCATGCACGACGACTATCCTGCGGACATGGGCCGCATCATTCAGATTCGCGACGTCGACGAGGACGACTACCGAGGGCTGGCGGCGAAAGCCGCTGCCGAAGGCTTGTCGCTGACCGCCTACCTCAGGCGCGAGCTGCACCAGCTGGCCCAGCTGCCGAGCATGGCGGAGTGGCTTGAGCGGGCGACCGACCGCGACTGGGGCGTGTCCGGGGAGGCCCTGGAACAGGTTCTGCGCGAGCGCCACGAGGAGGACGACCTGTGAGTGAGGTCGTTGTCGTCGACAACTCCGCGTTGATCGAGGTGATCACCGGCGTCGACTCGCCGATCGGCCGGAAAGCGGACCGGCTGTTGGTCAAACGGCTGGTCCTCACCTCGGGCTGTGCCCCGGAGGTCATCGATGCCGAAGCCCTGACCGTGCTGCGTAAGTTCGTCGCCCGCGACGAGCTGACCGACGACGAGGCGAGCGCGGCGATGCGCCGGGTCGCGGACTCGCCCATCGTCCGGTTCAGCCATCGGCCGCTGCTGGCGGATGCCTGGCGGATGCGGCACAGCATCGGTGGCGCGGATGCGTTGTACGTGGCGCTCGCCGAACAGCTGGACGCGCCGCTGATCACCTGCGACAAGCGCCTGGCGAACAGCAACGGGCACAACGCAAAGATCGAACTGTATCCGTTGTCCACTTGAGACGAATGGGCCGGGGAGCGATCCCCGGCCCATTCGATCAGGACGATTTACCAGCCGCGCTCGGCGAGGCGGTGCGGTTCGGGGATGTCGTCGACGTTGATGCCGACCATGGCTTCGCCGAGGCCGCGCGAGACCTTGGCGATCACGTCCGGGTCGTCGTAGAAGGTGGTGGCCTTGACGATGGCCTCGGCACGCTTGGCCGGGTTGCCGGACTTGAAGATGCCGGAGCCGACGAACACGCCCTCGGCGCCGAGCTGCATCATCATCGCGGCGTCTGCGGGGGTGGCGATGCCGCCCGCGGTGAACAGCACGACCGGCAGCTTGCCGGCGGCGGCGACCTCCTTGACCAGCTCGTACGGGGCCTGGAGTTCCTTGGCGGCCAGGAACAGCTCGTCCGGGGAGAGCGTGACGAGCCTGCGCAGTTCGCCGCGGATCTGGCGCATGTGCGTGGTCGCGTTGGACACGTCGCCGGTGCCGGCCTCACCCTTGGAGCGGATCATCGCGGCGCCCTCGGTGATCCGGCGCAGCGCCTCGCCAAGGTTGGTCGCGCCACACACGAAGGGCACGGTGAACTGCCACTTGTCGATGTGGTGCGCGTAGTCGGCGGGGGTGAGCACCTCGGACTCGTCGATATAGTCGACGCCGAGCGACTGGAGCACCTGGGCCTCGACGAAGTGGCCGATGCGGGCCTTGGCCATCACCGGGATGGACACGGCGGCGATGATGCCGTCGATCAGGTCGGGGTCGCTCATTCGGGCGACGCCGCCCTGGGCGCGAATGTCGGCGGGCACCCGCTCCAGGGCCATGACCGCGACCGCGCCGGCGTCCTCGGCGATCTTGGCCTGGTCCGCGGTGACCACGTCCATGATCACGCCGCCCTTGAGCATTTCGGCCATGCCCCGCTTCACGCGGGCGGTGCCGACGACAGCGGAGGTCGGCTCGGAGACGGTGCCCTGCGGGCTGGATTCGGCGGTACTCACGGCGGCCTCTCGGGGGATGCTCGGGTTGATGCACAGGAGCTGGTAAATCCCCAGCTCACGGCGGTGTCAACACCAATGTAAGGCCGATGTGGCCCGCTTGTGCAGGCCAATGGCAGGTGATTTCACCAGGCCACTTCTTCGTCACACCGCCATCGGGTCGCCCGGTCGAGTGCGTCGGTCGACCAGCCGAGCACGACCTCGGGCCGCAGCAGCAGCATCGCGCCCGCCGCGCCGGTGGAGTCGCGCACGCCTTCCTCGGTCGGCTCGGCGTCGCTGCCGTATTTCGCGTTGTAGTCGGCGAGCACCGGCACCAACCGGTCGAACGCGCGCACGCGGGTCAGGTCGCCCTCCACGATGAGCGCTTCGTCGACAGGGCCGGTGAGCTCGGGATGTGCGGTTACGCGCGGGTCGTGTTCGACGTTGGCGACGGTGCGGTTGGCGGTGGAGAACCATAGGCCATCGCCACGCCAGACACCCCAGTACGGCCGCAGATGCGGTCCGCGCGGACCCACTGTCGCGATCCAGTAATTGCGCGCGGCTACCAAGCGCGTCCGTGCCCATTCCCACGGTAGTGGCTGGCCAGTAGCGGTATGCCCGAACTGGAAAGCGGATTCGGCTGATGTTGGCACTTCGTCCTCCTGGATGGTGCTTGCCGTTAAGGGTTGTCCAGGTCGGCGAACAGGTGTGAGATCGAACACAATCGATTTCAATCGTTCCACCGGAGGTGGGTACGCGATGGGCTCGAAGAATGCGGAGGCCGGCCATGTGAATGGCCAGAGCGGGGTCGCGGTCGCTGTGGACGACCCGGCCAAGGTACGCAACATCGTCCTGGTCGGCCCGTCCGGATCGGGCAAGACCACCCTCACCGAGGCCCTGCTCGCCGCGACCGGCGTGCTGCCGAGAGCGGGCTCGGTCGTCGAAGGCAGCACGGTCTGCGACCACGATCCGGCAGCCGTGCGCCAGCAGCGCTCGGTCGGCCTCGCGGTCGCGCCGATGATGCACAACGGCATCAAGATCAATCTGATCGACACCCCCGGTTACGCCGACTTCGTCGGTGAACTGCGCGCGGGCCTGCGCGCCGCCGACGCCGCGCTGTTCGTGGTGTGC
The DNA here is from genome assembly GCA_035948315.1 of Pseudonocardiaceae bacterium. Lineage (GTDB taxonomy): Bacteria > Actinomycetota > Actinomycetes > Mycobacteriales > Pseudonocardiaceae > CAJCJE01. Next base: position 41,639 of record DASZJG010000058.1, read on the forward strand.
GCGGCCGAAGGCGTCGACCCGGCGACCATCACGCTCTGGCAGGAGTGCGCCTCGGTCAACATGCCGCGCGCCGTGGTGATCGGGCGACTCGACCATCCGCGCGCCGACCTCGACAGCGAACTCGCCGCCTGCCAGGCCGCGTTCGGCGACGGCGTCATGCCGCTCTACCTACCCCCGGCCGACGGCTCCCCCGGCCTGATCGGCCTGCTCACCGGGCGCTACTTCGACTACGGCCAGGGCTATCCGCCGAAGGTCAGCGAACCGGACAGCACCGAGAGCGAGCGGATCACCAACGCCCGCAACGAACTCATCGAGGGCATCATCGCGGAGAGCGAGGACGAGTCCTTGATGGACCGTTACCTCGCGGGCGAACCCATCGACAACGCGACCCTCATCGCCGACCTGGAAAAGGCGGTCGTGCGCGGCTCGTTCTACCCGGTCATCCCGGCCTCCGCGATGACCGGGCTCGGCGTCGCCGAGCTGTTGGAGGTACTCACCGGCGGATTCCCCTCGCCGCTGGAGCATCCGCTGCCGGCGGTGACCGACCCGAACGGCAAGCCGCACAAGAACATCACCGCCAACCCGGACGGTCCGCTGGCCGCCGAGGTGGTGCGCACCGCGGTCGACTCCTACGTCGGCCGGGTGTCGTTGGTGCGGGTGTTCTCCGGGACGCTGCGGCCGGAGCACGCAGTGCACGTGTCCGGCCACGGCCTCGCCGACCGGGGCCATTCCGACCACGACAACGACGAACGCGTCGCGCACGTCTACTCGCCGCTCGGCGCGAACCTGCGCGAGGTGCCGTACTGCGTCGCGGGCGATCTGTGCGCGTTGACCAAGGTCGGGTCGGCCGAGACCGGGGACACCGTGTCCGCGCCGGAGGACCCGATGTTGATGACGCCGTGGGTGATGCCGGAGCCGCTGCTGCCGGTCGCGGTCGTCGCCAGGACCCGCAGCGACGAGGACACCCTGGCCCGCAACCTGGCTCGACTGGTCGCCAGCGATCCGACGCTGCGGATGGACCGCAACCCGGAGACCCACCAGCTGGTGCTGTGGTGCATGGGCGAGGCGCACGCGGACGTGGTGCTGGCCCGGTTGAAGGCGGGCGGGGCCGAAGTGGACACCGAACCGGTGAAGGTCGCGCTGCGCGAGACCTTCGGCGGCTCGGCATCCGGGCATGGCCGGCACGTCAAGCAGTCCGGCGGGCACGGCCAGTTCGCGGTCTGCGACATCACGGTCGAACCACTCCCCCGCGGCGGCGGGTTCGAGTTCGTCGACAAGACCGTCGGCGGTGCGGTGCCGCACCAGTTCATCCCGAGCGTGGAGAAGGGCGTGCGCGCCCAGCTCGCGGCCGGGTTGCACAGCGGTCATCCGGTGGTGGACGTGCGGGTCACGCTCACCGACGGCAAGGCGCACAGCGTCGACTCCTCCGACGCCGCGTTCCAGACCGCGGGCGCGCTCGCGCTCAAGGAGGCGGCGTCGAGCGCCAGGATCACGCTGCTCGAACCGTTGGACGAGATCACCATCACCATGCCCGACGAGCACCTCGGCACCGTCCTCGGCGACCTGTCCGGCCGGCGCGGACGGGTGCTCGGCACCGAACCGGGCGAGCCGGGCCACACCGTGGTGCGGGCCGACGTGCCGGCGGGCGAACTGCTCCGCTACGCCATCGACCTGCGCTCGATGACCTCGGGTTCGGGCGGGTTCAGCCGTCGCTTCGTCCGCTACGACCCGATGCCCGAGCACCTGTCCGCAGACGTGCGGGAGGAGGAGGCGAAGGCACGGCACTGACCGCGCCCGGGTAGTCCGGCAGCTCGGGAGCCTGCCGGGCGAACCGGCGCGTCATCCTGGCCATCAGCACGGACAGCGGGACCAGCCGGAGGAGCTGGTCGCGCCGCCAGATCGCGGCCTCGGTCGCCGGCATGAACATGTTCATGCCCTGGGCGGTGCCGCTCTGCGCCTTGGTGACCTGCGGCCGGTAGTGCCGTTCGTACGCGGCGAATGCGCGTTCGTGGTCGCCCGCTGCGGCGTGCAGTTCGCCGGCCAGCCGGTACGCGCCGACCATGGCCAGACTGGTGCCCGCCCCGGTGACCAGCGTCGGGCAGTGCGCCGCGTCGCCGGCCAGCGCGACCCGCCCGGCCGACCAGGCCGGCATGCGAATCTGGCTGAGCGAGTCGAAGTCGGTCGCGTCGGCGCCGCTGACCGCCTCGACCAACCCGGTCGGCCAGAAGTCGTCGGTGAACCGTTCGGCGAAGATCCGGCGCGGCGCCATCGGATCGCGGTAGTCGTGGTCCAGCGGCGTTTCGCTGCGGAAGATGTAGAACGCGGCGGCCCGGTCGCGGAAGCGGTACACGCCGAGCGCGCGGTCCGGTGCGCTGCGCAGGACCACGCGGTCCGGCTCGCCGAAGCGCGGATCGACCTCCGCCCCGCCGAAGTAGCAGCCGAGGGAATGCAGGAATCCCTGCTCGGGACCGAAGGCCAGCCCGCGCACGCCGGAGTGCACGCCGTCCGCGCCCAGCACCAGGTCGAACTCGCGCGGCGCACCGTGCGCGAACTCCACCTGCACGCCGCCCTCGTCCTGGTGCAGGGCGGTGATCCGGTCGCCGAAACGGTATTCGACATCGTCGGCGTTGGTGTCACACAGGATGCGCACCAACTCGCCCCGGCACAGCTCGATGTCGGTGCTGGCGGTCGCCTTCCTGATCGCGCGCATGTCGATCGAGCCGCTGATCCGGCCTCGTTTGTTCACAAAGGACACTCCGGCGGTGTCCAGGCCTGCGGCGCGCACCCGGTCCAGCACGCCCATCCGCTCGGCCACGGTGACCGCGTCGCCGCGCACGTCGATCGGGTAGCCACTGTCGCGCAGCGCGGGCGCCAGCTCGACCACGGTCGGCTCGAACCCGTAGCGGCGCAGCCAGTAGGCGAGCACCGGCCCGGCCACGCTCGCGCCGGAGATCAGCACCCGTCGATTTCGCAGTCCCATCACACTTCCCCCTGTTCCGATTGATGACTGACCATCGGTCAGCACTTTCACGGTACGACGCTAACCGTTGGTCAGTCAACTGGTAGGGTTGGCGCATGCCGGAGAGTGGCCAGCGCGACACCAGGGCGGAGATCCTGGCGGTCGCCCGCGACCTGTTCGGCCGGTATGGCTTCCAGCGCACATCGCTGCGCGAGATCGCCGGTCTGCTCGGCGTCAGCAAGGCCGCCGTGCTCTACCACTTCCCGACCAAGGCGGAGATCCTCGCCGCGCTCGCGCAACCGCTGCTCCGCGACCTCGATGCCGCCCTGACCAGCGCCCGCGCCGCCGGGCCCGATCCGGTGACCGTGCGCTGGGCGGCGATCGAGGGGATGCTCGACGCGCTGCTCGCACACCGCGCCTCGCTGCGGATGAGCGTGCACGACCTGTCCCTGATGTCGCAGGACACGGTGTTCCCCCGGTTCGCGGCGGCGATCGAAACGGCCAACGACCTCGTCGCCGGCCCCGATCCGGACCTGGCCGCGAAGGTCCGGGCGGCGCAGGCCATCGCCATGCTCAGCGACCCGGTGATGATCCTCGCCGAAGTGCCGGCCGAAGCCTTGCGAGAGGAGGTGCTGCGCGGCGTCCGCCGCCTGTTCAGCGAGCCCGATCCGGCATCCTCCCCTCCGCGGCGGACCGGCCGCCCGAGCCGGCTGGGCGCTGAACAGCTCGATCTGGCCCGGCGCATGCACGAGCAGGGCGGACACACCGGCGACGAGATCGCGGCCGCGATCGGCGTCTCCCGCGCGACCTTGTATCGCCATCTGTCTCAATAGGCCGCTGATATGAGACAGTTTCGAGACGAAAGGCGAGACAGTCGAACGGATGCAACCCTCTCGATCGGCGCGGTGTGTCCAATAGTGTGAGCCTGGGAAACACAGACGAGAGCGACGAGGCGTTCCGGCGTTTCGCCGCCGGTGCCGCCACCGGTCTCGGGCGGTTGGCATATCTGTTGTGCGGGGATCGGCATTTCGCCGAGGACCTCGTGCAGATCTGCCTGATCAGGATGTACCGCGCCTGGCCGAGGATCTGGCCATTGGAGGCGCCCGAGCGCTACGCGCAGAAGGTACTGCTGCGCTGCTGGCTCAATGAACGGCGAAAACCCTGGCGCCGCTCGGAGGTCCGGGACGGCACCATCCCCGACCAACCCGACACCTCGGCCGATCCGGCCGCCACCATCCGCTCGACCCATCTGAAGAACCAGCTGCGCATGGCGCTGGCCGAGGTGCCGGCCCGCCAGCGCGCCGCGGTAGTGCTGCGCTACTGGTCGCAGCTCTCGGTTTCCGAGGCAGCGGCCGCGCTGGGCTGTTCGGAGGGAACCGTCAAGAGCCAGACCGCCCGAGGGCTCGTCGCCCTCCGCAAGTCCATGGCCGAACTCGGCGCGGGCGAGTTCAACGAGGAGATGAGCTTCTAAGATGATGGACGACGAACGCATTTCGCACGGCCTCGCGGTACTCGCCGAGGACATGCCCACCCCGGACATCGGCGACATCGTGGCCGCCTCCCGCACCCACATCCGGCGCCGCCGCGCGGTCACCGCGACCTGGCTCGGCACCGCCGCGGTCGTGGGCGTGCTGGCCGGCGTGATCACGGTGGTGGGCGACCATGCGCCGGTGTCAGCGGCGCAGGGCGGCCCGACCACCTCGCCCGGTCCGAAAGTGGTGCCGAACAACCAGCCGATCATCGACGACCGGGCGAGGGCGCTGGACCAGCAACTGAACAAGGTCAAGAACGACGTGATCCCCGCCGGGATGACCATCTCGCCCGACCCGCGCGACCGGATCACGGTCGACGGCAGGGTGCTCGGCTTCGAGTTCTCCACCACCGAGCACGACTTCTCGACGGACGGCCAGCCGCTCATCAAGGACAGCCAGGGCAAACCGATCGGCCCGCCGTTGTACACCGGCCGCAGCTACCTGCTCGATGTCAAGCTCAGCGACACACAGGGCTGGGGCACCGTGAGCATCCAGGTGATGCACAAGAACAGCGCCGCCACGGCCGCACACCTCCCGGTCTGCCAGGCAGCGCCCAGCGCGTGCCAGACGACCGACTTCCCGGACGGCACCAGGGCGATCGTCAGCACAGCAGAATCCGGGCGTGGCTACCCCAACTCCGGTACCGACGTCCGGGTGGGCGCGCTGCGGCCGGACGGCACATACATCGACATCCTGTGCACCAACCTGCCCTTCACGGCCGGCCCGATCACGTCGGATTCGCCCACCCAACCGACCCGGCCGCAAACGCCGCTCAGCGCGGCCGAACTGCTCAAGCTCGCGACGGCCCTCACCTACTAACTGGCGATGCCGCCCGCGCCGACGAAAACCTCAGCGTCGGCGCGGGCGGCCACACGAGCGGCTGGAACCGGTCTGATCAGCCGAGTTGGGCGCGCAGCGCTTCCAGGTCGCCGAGCACCCAGGCTTCGGTCAGCCGGCCCTCGCGAACGGTGAAGAACGCGGCGCCCGCGTAGTCGATCGGCTTTCCGGTGCCGGCGACGCCGAGCAGCGGGCCGCGATGATGACCGCGATAGCGCAGCCGGGCGGCCGCGCGGTCCTGCGCCATCACCAGGTCGACGATCTCGTTGTGGAAGTCGGGCACGCCGGCCCGGATGCGGTCGCGATAGCCGCGCCAGCCCGACCAGCCGCGCACCTCGTCGCCGAGCGAACCGCGGAAGGTGAACTCGGGCGCGAGAATCCGCTCGACGACCGAGTCGTCCCAGGCGTTCCACGCCCGTTCGTAGAAGGCCGTGATCAGGTCGGTGATCATGCGGGATGGCCGCCGATCCGGACGATCTGTCCACTGTCGACGGTGAAGACCTGGTTGACCCGCTGCGGTACCGGCCGCGCGCCTTCGGCGGGACGGGACACGCTGAGTCCGATGACGACGGTGTCGCCGTCGACCTTCAGGTCGAGCACGGTCGGCACGGCACCCTCGGCGTGGAGTCGGCGGTACCAGTCGATGACCTGCGTGCTGTTGGTGCACAAGCCGGTCCAGTGCACGTCGGGGTGCAGGAGCGAGGCGAGCAGGTCGAGGTCGCGGTTTTCGTACGCCGCTTTGAGTTGCCGCGCGATGTCGGCTATCGGCCCGGTGCCGATGTCGCCGGGTGCCGGTTCGTCGACGTCGTCGGTTTCCGGGGCGATGCCGTAGTCGCGCAGGAGCGGGACGAGTTCCTCGCTCGGGGGTTTTCCGTTGACCCAGACGTCCTGCCGGGACGCGCCGGCTTCGAGCAGCAGCCGAACGGTTCCCGGCCAGTCGCCCTGCTTCCCAGCTTGTTCGCCGCTGCCGACCGTGGCGAAGGCCAACGGGGTGGCGTCGAAGCGGGCGTCGCGGGCGTCGACCTCCGCGCCCGCGTCGAGAAGCAGCCGGACGACCGGTGCGTTGCCCCAGTAGGCGGCGTTGTGCAGGGGTTGCTCGCCGAGTTCGTTGCGCGCGCCGGGTGCGAAGCCGACGTCGAGCATGAGCGCGATCGTCTCGGCCGGACGGTCGCCTGCCGCATCGACGATCAGGGACTGATCCTGGTCGGTCAGGTTGGCGCGGAGCCGGGTTGCGGTGGCCCGGTCGCCGGCGAGCGCCGCGCCGACGAAACGGTCGGTTTCGGTGGCGTCGTCGGGGGCGCCCGCGGCTCGGAGGCGGTCGGCGATGTCGGGTTTGCCGGCGCGGATGGCGCGGCGGTGCGCCGAGATGTCCTCGTGCGCGGCGCTCGGGTCGGCGCCCGCGTCGAGGAGCGCGATCACGACCGGAAGCGATGCCTGGGTGGCGGCTTCGGGGAGGGCGTCGGTCGCGGTGGCGCGGGCTTCGTCCGAGGTGAGGGCGTTGAGGAGAAGGCGCAGCGCGCCGGGGTCGTCGGCGTGGATGGCCGCGCCAACGGCCCAGGTGCCGGCGACCCGGGCGTGGTGGGCAAGCAGGAGTTCGAGGCAGCGGTGGTCGGCTCGGCCTGCTGCTTCGCCGATCGGCTGGCCGGGGTCGGGGTGGGCGCCCGCGTCGAGCAGGACTTCGACGACGGCCGGGTTGTCGACCTCGACCGCGCCCTTGAGCGCCGAGCGGAATCGCGGACGGCCGCCGTCGTTGGTGTTCGGGTTGGCGCCTGCGGCGAGGAGCGCGCGGACCACGTCGGCGAGGCCGGTCGCGCGTTGCGGATCTAGCTGGTGCCAGCGGGAGTAGCAGGCATAGAGCAGCGGCGGCCAGCCGCGATCGTCGTCGATGGCGACCGCGGCCTCGGGGTTCGCGGCCAGCATCGAGGCGACGATGTCGGCCTCGCCGAGAACCGTCGCGGCGCGCAGGTCGCGGGTCGGTATGGCCGGGTCGGCCGCGACCAGGTCCCGTGCCTGGCGCGGCCGACCCTCGATCGAGGCCGCCAGAAAATCGGCGGCCATCAGTCGTTCTGGGGGAAACCGAGGTTCACCTTGGACGTCGCGCCGACCTGGCGGGTGGGCCAGCGACTGGTGATGACCTTGTTCCTGGTGAAGAAGTGGATTCCGTCCGGGCCGTAGGCGTGCGAGTCGCCGAACAGGGAGTCCTTCCAACCGCCGAACGAGTAGTAGGACACCGGCACCGGGATCGGCACGTTGACACCGACCATGCCGACCTCGATCTCGCTGGAGAACCGACGGGCCGCCGATCCGTCGCCTGTGAAGATGGCGGTGCCGTTGCCGTAGGGGTTCGCGTTGATGAGGCGTACGGCGTCGGCGTAGCCGGCCACCCGGACGACGGAGAGGACCGGGCCGAAGATCTCGTCGGTGTACACCGACATCTCGGGCGTGACGTTGTCGAACAGGGTCGGGCCGAGCCAGAAGCCGCCGGGTTCGCCGTCGATCTCGTGGTCGCGGCCGTCCACGGCCAGGGTCGCGCCCTCCGCGACCCCTGCGTCCAAATAGGACACAACCTTGTCCCGGTGCGCCGAGGTGACCAGCGGGCCCATGTCGCAGCCGCGGCGGCCGTCGCCGATGTGCAGGTTGGCCATGCGGGTCTTGATGCGTTCGATCAGGTCGTCGGCGACCGGGTCGACGGCGACGACGACCGAGATCGCCATGCACCGCTCGCCCGCCGAGCCGAAACCGGCCGACACGGCGGCGTCGGCGGTGACGTCGAGGTCGGCGTCGGGCAGCACGACCATGTGGTTCTTGGCGCCGCCGAGCGCCTGCACGCGCTTCCCGTTGGCCGTGCCGGTGCTGTAGACGTAGCGGGCGATCGGGGTCGAGCCGACGAAGGACACGGCCTTGATGCGCGGGTGGGCCAGGATGCGGTCGACCGCGACCTTGTCGCCGTGCACGACGTTGACAACGCCGTCCGGCAGGCCGGCCTCGGCCCAGAGTTCGGCCAGGAAGTTGGCCGCCGACGGGTCCTTCTCGCTGGGCTTGAGGATCACCGCGTTGCCGCAGGCGATCGCGTTGGGCGCGAACCACAGCGGCACCATGGCCGGGAAGTTGAACGGCGAGATCACGCCGACGACGCCGAGCGACTGGCGGATCGAGTACACGTCGACCGAGGTGGACGCGTTCTCGCTGAAGCCGCCCTTGACCAACTGCGGGATGCCGCAGGCGAACTCGACGGCCTCAAGGCCGCGCGCCACCTCGCCCGCCGCGTCGGCCAGGACCTTGCCGTGTTCGGCGGTGATGATGGCGGCCAGTTCGTCCTTGCGCTGGTTGAGCAGCTCGCGGAAGGCGAACAGCACCGTGCTGCGCCTGGCCAGCGAGGCGTTGCGCCAGCTCTGCCAGGCCGATTCGGCCACGTCGACGGCCTCGTCGACGACCGCGTCGGTGGCGTAGTCGAGCAGGCCGGTGAGCGCGCCGGTCGCCGGGTCGTACACGTTGCCGGTGCGGTCGGCGGTGCCGGCCCACGGCTTGCCGCCGATCCGGTGGGTGATCCGGGCGGGATTGGTCATCAGGTCAGCTCTCCACGTTCGCGGTGGCTATCGCCTCGGTCAGTTTCTGCAGCGCCTCGTCGGCCTCATCCTCGGTCAACGTCAACGGCGGAGCCAACCGCAGCACGTTGCCGTGCAGACCGCCCTTGCCGATCAGGAGTCCATTCTCGCGCGCCTTGTTCAGCACGAGCGCGGCCGCCGTCGGGTTGGGGGTGCCGTCCGGGTTGACCAGTTCGACGCCGATCATCAGGCCCTTGCCGCGCACGTCGCCGACCACCGGGTACTGCTCGGCGAGCGCGCGCAGCGCGGCGAGCAGGCGGGTGCCGAGCTTGGCGGCGTTGGCCTGGAGGTCGTGGCTGAGGATGTAGTCGAGGGTGGCGACCGCGCCCGCGGTGGACACCGGGTTGCCGCCGAAGGTGGAGATCGAGTTGGCGGTGATGGCGTCCATCAGGTCGCCGCGCGCGACCAGGCCGCCGATGGCCAGGCCGTTGCCGAGGCCCTTGGCGAAGGTCATCGCGTCCGGCACGACGCCGTGCGCCTGGATGCCCCAGAAGTGTTCGCCGGTGCGGCCCCAGCCGGTCTGCACCTCGTCGGAGATCAACAGAATGCCGGACTCGTCGAGGACTTCCTTGAACGCGGCGAACAGGCCGTCCGGCGGGGTGTTGAAGCCGCCGACGCCCTGGATCGGCTCGGCGATCAGACAGGCGACATCGCCGGCCGTCATTGTCTGGAGCACATCGCGCAGATCGGCCACGCACGCGGCGATGTACTCGGCGTCGGAGAGGTGCCCGAACGGGTCGCGGAAGCGGTAGCCGCCGTGCACGTAGTGGACGTTGAACGGGCTCAGCGACGACGCCGACCAGCCACGGTTGCCGGTGATGGCGACCGTGCCGAAGCCGCGACCGTGGTAGGAGTTGCGCATCGCGAGCACCTGGTTGCTGCGCCGCGCCTGGGTGGCGAGCATCAGCGCGGCCTCGTTCGCCTCGGTACCCGAGTTGGTGAAGAAGACCTTGGCGTTCGGGATACCGGAGAGCTTGGCGATCCGCTCGGCGAGTTCGACCTGGTTGCGGATCAGGTACAGCGTCGAGGTGTGCAGGATGCCGCTGTCTACCTGGGCGCGGATCGCGTCGCTGATCTCGGCGATGTCGTAGCCGACCGCGTTGGTCAGGATGCCGGCGAAGAAGTCGAGGTAGGTCCGGCCCTCCCCGTCGGTGACCCGCCTGCCCTCGCCGCGCACGATCTCGATCGGCGAGTCGTAGTAGAGGCTGACCCAGTTGGGCAGCACCGCCTTGTGTCGCGCGTGCAGTGTCATGGCCGACCCCCTGACGGGGGCCCACCCCCTCCGGTCGGCATGCGTCATGCCTTCGAGTGTGCCGACCCGGTGGGCGCGCAGCGACGGACAATGTGTATCGGAATCCACCGGGCGGCATTACGTTGTGCACATGTATCCGACCGTCTCGGACGTGCTGACCCTGCCCGTGATCCGGCAGGGCAAGCCCGAGCTGGTCGCGGGCGGGGCGGGTGTGGGCAGGCGGGTGCGGTGGGTGCACGTCGCCGAGATCGCGGACATCGCGCACCTGCTGCACGGCGGCGAACTGGTGCTGACCACCGGCATCGCGCTGCCGGACGATCCGGTGGCGCTGACCCGCTACGTGGACGAGCTGGCCGGGGTGGGCGCGGCCGGGCTGGTGGTCGAGCTGGTCCGGCGGTGGAGCGACGAGGTGCCGGCCGCGTTGCGCGGCGCGGCGGATCGGCGGTCGCTGCCGCTGGTCACGCTGTCGAAGGAGACCCGGTTCGTCGCGGTCACCGAGGCGGTCATCGCGCTGATCCGGGACGCGCAGCTGGCCGAGTTGCGCGCCGCCGAGCAGGTGCACGAGACGTTCACCGCGCTCACCGTCTCCGGCGCCGAGCCGGCCGAGGTGCTGCGCGAGGTGGCGCGGACCGCGCGGCTGCCGGTCGTGCTGGAGACGTTGTCGCATGACGTGCTCGGCTACGACGCGGCCGGCACCGACCCGAGCGAGTTGCTCGCCGACTGGCGCAGCCGCTCCCGGGCGGTCGCGCCGACCGAGCGCACCGGCTACGACGCGGACGCGGGCTGGCTGGTCACGGTGGTCGGGGCGCGCGGCAACGACTGGGGACGGCTGGTGCTGGTCTGCCCGGAACAGCCGGCGCATCCGCAGGTCGTGGTGGTGGAACGGGCCGCGTCCGCGCTGGCCGTGCACCGCTTGCTGGCCAGGGATCGGGAAACGCTGGAACGCCAGACGCACCGCACGCTGCTCACCGAACTCCTCGCGCCCGGCGCGCTGCCCGCCGATCTGCCGACCCGCGCCGGCGCGCTCGGCGTGGCGTTGGAGGGGCAGACGTTAATCGGGCTTGCCGCTCGACCCCGCACCACCGCGCCGATGCCGGCACCCGCGCTGGCCACCCAGGAGATCCTGCGCGACCTGGCCGAGGCGGTCGCGCTGGCCGCCCGGCGGGTCCGGGTGTCCGCGCTGGTCGGCGTCATCGACGACACCAGCGTGCGCGCACTGGTCGCGTTGGACGGGCATGCCGGCCAGCGGACCGTGGACACCATGCTGCGCAGGCTCGCCCAGGGCATCCAGCACGACGCGCAGGCGAGTCCGCGCGCGCTGCCGGTGGTGATCGCGGTGGGCACCACGGTGACGAACCTGATGGACGCGCGACGCACGCTCAGCGAGGCAGCGCACGTCGCGCAGGCGGCGCTGCGGACGGCCGCAGCGGACGCGACCGCGCGCGAACGCGGCTATCACCGGCTGGCCGACGTGCGGCTGCGCGGGCTGTTGCACCTGCTGCGCGAGGACGAGCGGCTGGCCGCGTTCGCCGAGCGCGAGCTGGGGCCGTTGCTGGCCAGGGACACCAAGACGGGCAGCAGGCTGGTGGAGATCCTGCGGTTCTTCTGCGAGCAGGGCGGCAACAAGTCGGCGGCGGCCTCGGCCGCGCACCTGTCCCGGACCGCCTACTACCAACAGCTCTCGCGAGTGGAACAGGTGCTCGGCGTGTCGCTGGATGATCCGGAGTCGATGCTGTCCCTGCACGTCGCCCTGCTGGCGCTGGATCCGGACTGAACATGATGTCCGCGCGACGGGCGAAGGGTGGACACTCTGACGCTGCCGTAGGTCAACACATGCGTCGACTATTCGCAGGATGCGAAACCGCCGCCCTGATCAGGCCGATCTCAGGCCCAGGTTTGACGTGGCGGTAACACCTGGCCAAGAGACTGTGCTGGCCCAACGACGATTCTGTCGACCCTCCTCCGGACCCAGGGGGTAACCCGTGCCACCGACCGCCTCCGCATCAGCCCCAGCGACCCAGGTCACCCAACCCGACGGCCGGGTCGACCTGGTCGATTCGGCCGCCATCGCCGACAGCCCCTACGCCAACGCCGAACTCGCCCCGGTTCCGGTCGAGAAACGCACCTGGAGCACCTACAACTTCGCCGCGCTGTGGATGGGTATGGCGCACAACATCCCGTCCTACCTGCTCGCGTCCGGGCTGGTCGCGCTGGGCATGAACTGGCTCCAGGCGTTCCTGACCATCACCGTGGCCAATCTGCTGGTGCTGATCCCGATGCTGCTCAACAGCCACGCGGGCACCAAGTACGGCATCCCGTTCCCGGTGTTCGCGCGCGCCTTCTACGGCGTGCGCGGCGCGAACTTCGCGGCCATCCTGCGCGCGCTGGTCGCGTGTGGCTGGTTCGGCATCCAGACCTGGGTCGGCGGCCAGGCGATCTTCGTGATCATCGGCAAGCTGACCGGCAACGGCTGGACGAACGCGGGCGTGCTGGCCGGGCAGCCGTGGACGATGTGGTTGTCCTTCGCGTTGTTCTGGGTCATCCAGATCGCGGTCATCATGCGCGGCATCGACGCGTTGCGCCGCTTCGAGAACTGGGCCGCGCCGCTGGTCACGGTGGCGTTCGCGGCCTTGCTGGTGTGGATCCTGATCAAGGCGGGCGGGGTCGGGCCGATCCTGTCGCAGCCCTCCAAGCTGGGCTGGGGCGGCAAGTTCTGGACGGTGTTCCCGCCCTCGCTGATGGGCATGATCGCGTTCTGGGCGACGCTGTCGCTGAACATGCCGGACTTCACCCGCTTCGGCGGCAGCCAGCGCAAGCAGGTCGCCGGTCAGCTGCTCGGCCTGCCGACCACGATGTCGTTCATCTCGATCGTGTCGATCATGGTCACCTCGGGCACGGTGATCATCTACCACCAGGCCATCTGGGACCCGGTGCAGCTGGCCGCGAAGTTCTCCAGCCCGGTCGTGGTGGTGATCGGCCTGATCATCGTCATCCTGGCCACCATGTCCTGCAACATCGCGGCGAACGTGGTCAGCCCGTCCTACGACTTCTCCAACATCCTGCCGAAACTGGTGAACTTCCGGACCGGCGGCATCGTCACCGGCGTGATCGGCATCCTGATCCAGCCCTGGCGCCTGGTCGCCGACCCGCACTTCTACATCTACGTGTGGCTGGACTTCTACGGCGGTGTGCTGGCCGCGGTCGCGGGTGTGCTGATCGCCGGGTACTGGGTGCGCAGCCGGACGCAGATCGACCTGGCCGGCCTCTACCAGCGCAACGGACCGTACTGGTTCACCGGCGGCTGGAACTGGCGAGCGGTGGTCGCGACACTGGTCGGCGCGGTGCTCGCCGTCGGCGGGGCATATTCACTGCCCGGACAGGGACCATTTCCGAGCAACGGGTTGATTCCGGCGTTGCAGCCGCTCTACGACTACAGCTGGGCGGTCGGCCTCATCGTCGGCTTCCTGGTGTTCCTGGTGCTGTCCATGCCGGGACTGAGCCGAGCGCCCAGTCCGCGACTGGCTGAGCAGTCGGGATGAGAGCAAGCTTTCAGCAGCACAAGACGCAAGCGGAAAAGAGGAGATGAGCGTGGCGGAGATCGTCAGGGCCGGCCTTGTCCAGCAGGCTTGGACGGGCACCAAGGATTCCATGATCGCGGCGTCGGTCGAGGCGATCGGCGCGGCCGCGGCCGCGGGCGCCCAGGTGGTCTGCTTGCAGGAGTTGTTCTACGGGCCGTACTTCTGCCAGGTGCAGGACACCGAGTACTACTCCTACACCGAGGCGATCCCGGACGGCCCGACCACCAAACTCCTGCAGGAGGTCGCCAAGCAGCACGGCATCGTGATCGTGGCGCCGATGTACGAGCAGGAGCAGCCGGGCGTCCTGTACAACACGGCCGCCGTGATCGACGCGGACGGCAAGTACCTCGGCAAGTACCGCAAGCAGCACATTCCGCAGGTGAAGGGCTTCTGGGAGAAGTTCTACTTCCGGCCCGGCAACGGCGGCTACCCGATCTTCGACACCGCGGTGGGCCGGATCGGCGTGTACATCTGCTACGACCGGCACTTCCCGGAGGGCTGGCGCGCGCTCGGCCTGGCCGGTGCGAAGATCGTGTTCAACCCGTCCGCGACCTCTCGCGGCCTGTCCCAGTACCTGTGGCGGCTGGAGCAGCCCGCCGCCGCGGTCGCCAACGAGTACTTCGTCGGCGCGATCAACCGGGTCGGCGTGGAACCGCTGGGCGACAACGACTTCTACGGTCAGTCCTACTTCGTCGACCCGCGCGGTCAGGTGGTCGGCGAGGCCGCATCGGACAGCAAGGACGAGGTCGTCGTGCGCGACCTGGACATGGACACCCTGGCCGAGGTGCGCGAACTGTGGGCGTTCTACCGCGACCGTCGCCCGGACGCGTACGAGACCCTGGTGCGACCATGACCATCCTGATCAGCGGCGGCACGGTGGTCACCGCCAGCGGCGCGTTCCCGGCCGACGTGGTGGTCGACGGCGAGCGGATCGGCGCGGTGTTCGCGCCCGGCATCTTCGGCGGCCAGCCGGAGAAGGTGATCGACGCGACCGGCAAGTACGTGCTGCCCGGCGGCATCGACGCGCACACGCACATGGAGATGCCCTTCGGCGGCACCTTCTCGCACGACACCTTCGAAACCGGCACGACCGCCGCCGCCTGGGGCGGCACCACCACGATCATCGACTTCGCGGTGCAGGCCAAGGGCACCTCGTTGTTGTCCACATTGGACAAGTGGCATACCAAGGCGGACGGCAACAGCGCCATCGACTACGGCTTCCACATGATCGTCTCCGATGTCAACGAGTCGTCGTTGAAGGAGATGGAGGCGTGCATCGACGCGGGCGTGAACAGCTTCAAGATGTTCATGGCCTATCCGGGCGTGTTCTACGCGACCGACGGCGAAATCCTGCTGGCCATGCGCAAGGCGCGGGAGACCGGCGGGCTGATCATGATGCACGCGGAGAACGGCATCGCCATCGACCAGCTCGCCGCCAAGGCGCTGGCCGACGGCCTGACCGATCCGGTGCAACACGGTCTGACCCGGCCGCCCGAACTGGAGGGTGAGGCGACCTCGCGGGCGATCGCGCTGGCCGGCGTGACCGGCGCGCCGCTCTACATCGTGCACCTGTCCGCGGCGCAGGCGCTGGCCGCGGTCGCGCAGGCCCGCGACACCGGGCAGAACGTGTTCGCCGAAACCTGTCCGCAGTACCTGTACCTGTCCATCGAAGATCTGGCCAAGCCGGACTTCGAGGGCGCCAAGTACGTCGCCTCTCCCCCGCTGCGTCCCAAGGAACACCAGGGGTCGCTGTGGCAGGGGCTGCGCACGAACGACCTGTCCGTGGTGTCGACCGACCACTGCCCGTTCTGCTTCAACGACCAGAAGCAGCTCGGCCGGGGCGACTTCACCAAGATCCCGAACGGCATTCCCGGCGTCGAGCACCGGATGGACCTGCTGCACCAGGGCGTGGTAGCCGGCGAGATCTCGCTGGCGCGCTGGGTGGCGACCTGCTCGACCACGCCTGCCCGGATGTTCGGCCTTTACCCGCGCAAGGGCGTCATCGCGCCGGGCGCGGACGCCGACATCGTGGTCTACGACCCGAAGGCGCGGCAGACGCTGTCCGTACACACGCACCACATGAACGTGGACTACTCGGCGTACGAGGGCATGGAGATCACCGGGAAGGTCGACACCGTGCTGTCCCGGGGTCGTGTCGTTGTCGACGGTGACGGCTTCCACGGCGGGGCGGGGCACGGCAGGTTCCTCTCCCGCGAACTGAGCCAGTACCTGAACTGAGAGGCCAAAGGTCATGGACTTCGGCGTGGTCACGCAGACCGATCCGCCAGCTTGGGCCGTTGTCGACACCATGCGGGCCGCTGAGGACAACGGGTTCGGCTACGGCTGGACGTTCGACTCGCACGTGCTGTGGCAGGAACCGTTCGTCATCTATTCGCAGATCCTGTCCGCGACCTCGGAACTGGTCGTCGGGCCGATGGTCACCAATCCGTCCACACGGGACTGGTCGGTGATCGCGTCGCTGTTCGCCACGCTGAACGACATGTTCGGCAACCGCACCGTGTGCGGCATCGGGCGCGGCGACTCGGCCCGGCGGGTGATCGGCCAGCCCCCCGCGACCCTGGCCACGCTGGCCGAGGCCATGCGGGTGATCAAGGGCCTCGCCGAGGGCGAGGAGGTCACCATCCACGACGCGCCGGTGCGGATTCCGTGGGTGCGCGAGGGCAAACTGGAAATGTGGATGGCGGCCTACGGGCCGAAGGCGTTGAAGCTGGTCGGCGAGCAGGCGGACGGCTTCATCCTGCAGACCGCCGATCCGGACATCGCCCGCTGGACCATCGGCGCCGTCCGCGACGCGGCGCGCGCGGCCGGCCGACCCGACGACGCGGTGACCATGTGCGTCGCCGCTCCGGCCTACGTCGGCGCTGATCTCGCGCACCAGCGCGACCAGCTGCGCTGGTTCGGCGTCATGGTCGGCAACCACGTCGCCGACCTGGTTTCCCGCTACGGCAACGATGGCTCCGTCCCGCACGCGCTGACCGACTACATCGCCGGCCGGCAGGGCTACGACTACAGCCACCACGGCCGCGCCGGCAACCCGTCGACCGACTTCGTGCCGGACGCCATCGTCGACCGGTTCTGCCTGCTCGGCCCGGAATCCGCGCACCGGGAGCGGCTGCGCGAACTCGCCGAGATCGGCGTCGACCAGTTCGCGCTGTACCTGATGCACGACGAACAGGAGAAGACCCTCAACGCCTACGGCAGCTCGATCATCCCCGAGTTCAGCTGAACGCTCGACCGCGCTCACTAGACTGAGCCGATCATGCCCAACTCATCCGACCGGACGCGGGCCGTCGGCCGTGAACTGGTGCGCGTACACCAGTGGCTGCGCGACGAACTGGCCCGGATTCACGACCAGCTCGACCACGACGACATCGATCTCCTGCCGTTGTCGGCGCACTGCGTCGCGTTCTGCGCGGCCGTGACCAGCCATCACACCAGCGAGGACGGGATCGCGTTTCCCGCGCTCGCCGAACAAGCACCGGAACTGGCGCCCGTACTGCGAGAGCTGAGCGACGATCACCGCCTGGTCGCGGACATCGTGCGGCGGCTGGGCCAGCTGCTGGCCGAGGTCACGCCGGGGACCGTCGATGAGGTGCGCCGCGAAATCGACGGGTTGAGCGCGATCCTGGAATCCCATTTCCGCTGGGAGGAGAAGACGCTGGTCGACGCACTGAACACAGTGGACACCACGCGGAGCGTCGAGGACCTGTTCGGTCAGGTCAGCTGAGCCGGATCACCGGCCGCGCACTCGGCCTGCCGTAGTTCAGGACGAGTCGCAGGCCATCGCTGAGCCGGTCGAGGGAATCCTGGTCGACATCCAAGGTGGCCTCGATCTCGGTGTCGTCGAGTTCGAGGGACTCCAGTGCGTCCGGCCGCACCACGACGCGCAGCAGGCTGCTGGTGAGCACGACCTCGGTCACGCAGCCGTAGGCCGTGCCCTCGTCGGCGGTGATCAGGCAGTAGCTGTCCATGCCGAGCGCGACATCCTGTTCGTCGGGCTCGTCCAGAGCACACTGGAAGATCAGCACGAAGCCGCTGCCGTCCGCGTGTTCCGACACTCCGGCCGACAGGTACTCGTAGTCCGGTTCCTCATCGACACCGGCGGCCCGTGCGACGAACCTGATGGTCATTTCCCGCCTCAGCTGATCGGTTTGGCCCGGCCGTCCCAGCGGCCGGCCAGCAGCGGAGGCAGCAGGGCGGCGAACTCGGGCGGGTAGACCACGTCGGTGGTTCTGGCCAGTTCGCGCACGTCCCACCAGCGGTGTTCCTCGATGGTGTCGAGTTCCAGCTGGGTGAAACCGGAGGTGTCGACGTCGACCGGGCGGTTGAGGCGGGCGAGGAAGAACCATTCCTCGGCGTGCCACAGCTCGCCCTCGAGGGTGGTCGTGATGCGACGGACCCAGACCGGGCCGAGCAGGTCGTCCTCGGCCAGCCACAGGCCGGTTTCCTCGTGCGCCTCGCGGATGGCCGTCGCGCGCAGTTCCTCGCCCTCCTCCACGCCGCCGCCGGGCGTGAACCAGAAGCTCTGCTCCGGGGTGATCCGCTCGTGGCCGCGGAACAGCAGCGTCCTGTCCTTCGCGTCGACCAGGACGACGCGGGCCGAGCGGCGGCGCGGCGTCTTCAGCGCGGCCATGTCGAGTTCGGGTTCGGCGATCTCGAAGTAGTTCGGGTGTGGCGCGGTGCCGGCCAGCCGCAGCCAGCGGACCAGGCGGCGGGCGCGCAGTGCCCGGGTGTCGCGGACCGCGTCGTTGTGCACGCGGCGGGCCAGCATCACGCGATGGGTGGCCTCGACGAGTTCCTCCGCGAGGCCGACCGGGAGGTCGTTCGGGTCGAGGGCACCGAGCAGGGCGGAGAGTTCGTTCTCGGCGGCTTCGCGTTCCCCCCGGTCGGCGAGTTCGGCGCGGTCGGCGGCATCGCGCAGGGCCTTGGCCGTCCCGGTGTCGATCGGGCCCGCCGCGTCGATCGGGCCCGCGGCCGCGATCGTCCTGGTCACCACCGCGCGTCTGGCCAGCGCGGCGTCCAGGCCGGACCAGGCGGCGTCGGTGCGCACGTGCAGCCGGTCCAGCCGGGACGCGGTGCGCAGCAGGTAGGGGCCGAGCAGCAGGGCGAGGACCAGCACGATCCCGAGCAGCGTCGCGACGTGACCGGCGGTCATCATCTCCCCTTGTCGTCTGCCTCGTGCACGTGGCCGGGTGTGGCCGCGATCGCCGTCTCGTACACCCGCAGCACGTCGCCCGCGACCACCGGCCAGTCGAACGCGGCGACCCGCCTGCCGGCCGTCTCGGCCAACGCGGCGCGCCGAGTCGGGTCGCCGAGCAGGTCGGCGATGGCCCTGGCCAGGGCCGCGTCGTCATTGACGGCGGCGAGCACGCCCGCCTTGCCGTCGTCGAGTACCCGGCGGAACGCGTCGATGTCGCTGGCGACGATCGGCGTTCCGGCCGCCATGACCTCGGTGAGGATCATGCCAAAGCTCTCACCGCCGGTATTCGGCGCACAGTACACATCGACGCTGCGCATGGCACGCGCCTTGGTCACATCGTCGGCCTGGCCCAGCAGCACGATCCGCTCGGCCAGGTCGGGTCCGGCCAGCCGGTTCAGTTCGGCGCGGTCGCCTCGCCCGACGACGAGCAGTTGCAGGTCCGGGAAGTCGGGGATGATCCGGCGCAGCGCGGCGAGCAGGATCGGCATTCCCTTGCGCGACTCGGTGAACCGCCCGACGAAACCGATCGTGCCGCCCGCGCGCGGGTAGCCGTCCAACGGTTCGCGGTCGGCGTAGAAGCTGACGTCGACGCCGTTGGGGATCTCCACCGCGTCGCCGCCGAGGTGCTGCACCTGGACCCGCCTGGCCAGCGCGGACACCGCGATCCGCGCGGTCACCTTCTCCAGGAACGGTTGCAGCACCAGTTGGAACGCGGACAGCGCGCGGGAGCGGCGGGTCGCGGTGTGGAAGGTCGCCACGATCGGGCCGTCCGCGACCATCAGTGCGAGCATGGCCAGGCTCGGCGCGATCGGTTCGTGCAGGTGCAGCACGTCGAAGTCGTGTTCGCGAATCCAGCGGCGGACCCGCGCGTAGGACACCGGGCCGAAGGACAGCCGGGCGACCGAGCCGTTGTACGGGATGCCGAGCGCGCGACCGGCGGGCGTGACGAACTCCGGGACCTCGGTCTCCTCGTCGGCCGGGGCGAGCACGTCGACCTCGTGGCCGAGGCCGCGCAGGGCGCGCGCCAGGTCCATCACGTGCGACTGGACGCCCCCGGGCACATCCAGCGAATAGGGGCAGACGATGCCGATCCGCACGCCGTCACTCCTGCGCGGCGAGCACGGGTGGCGCGGCGGACGCGGGCAGATCAGCAGGCCAGAGCGGTTGCATCAGGTGCCAGTCGGCCGGATGCGCGGCGATGTCGCCCGCGAACACGTCGGCAAGCGCCTGAGTCGCGGCGGCGACGCCGGCCCGGCCGCTGACCCGGATCGGGGGGTGGATCCGGAATCCCCAGCCGGTGTCGGTGAACCAGGCGCCGAGCGGCAGCAGCGCGGCGCCGGTGACCGCGGCCAGCCGCGCGGGGCCGGCCGGCATGGTGGTCTGCTCGCCGAAGAAGGTGACCGGCACGCCGGTGTCGCTGATGTCGCGTTCGCTGACCAGGCAGACGATCTTGTTGGCACGCAGCCGAGCGAGCAGGGTCCGTCCGGTCGACGTGTCTCCGCCGGTCAGCGGCAGGATCTCGAAGCCGAGCGACTCGCGATAGGCGACGAAGCGCCGGTAGAGCGATTCCGGTCGCAGCCGCTGCGCGACCGTGCTGAACCCGCCGTACTGGCGCACCGCCCAGACGCCGACCACGTCGAAGTTGCCGGTGTGCGGGAGGGCGACGACCGCGCCGTTGCCTTCGGCCAGGGCGGCGTCGAGGTATTCGCGGCCAGCGAGCTCGACCTTGGACAGCAGCGTGTCGACGTTCACGGCGGGCAGCCGGAACGCCTCGCACCAGTAGCGCGCGTAGGAGCGCAAAGCGTCGCGGGTCAGCTCGTCGAGTTCGGCCTCGCCGGCCTGCGGCACCACCCTGGCCAGGTTGCGGCGCAGCTGCCGAGCGCCTGCCTTGTTGCGCCGGGCCGCGCGGTCGGCGCCCGCCTCGAACAGGCCGCTCGCCACGCTCTCCGGCAGGTGCCGGACCAACTGCCAACCCGCCTGATAGCCGAGCCCGGCGAGCTGCTCAGTCAGTCGGTTCATGTGGTGCTGACCCCCTGGTCGGCTTGGGCGTCGAGGTCCTTGGCTGAGTGGTACACGGCCCACAGGCGCTGGGCAACGGTGATCAGGGCGAGCCCGCACAGTAGCCACAGGGCGATGGGCACCGTGTAAGGCACTCCGAGACCGTGCAGGCCGGTACCGACCAGGGCGATGATGAACCGCTCGGCGCGCTCGACCAGGCCGCCGTCCGCGCGCAGGCCCGCGGCTTCGGCGCGGGCCTTGATGTAGGAGATCACCTGGGCGCTGACCAGGCAGATCAGCGCGGCCGCGCCGGTGACCGAATCGTGGTCGACGACAAAGCACCACCAGGCGATGCAGGCGAACAGCACGCCGTCGGCGATCCGGTCGCAGCTCGCGTCCAGCACGGTGCCGAACCGGGTGACCCGGCCGGACGTCCTGGCCATCGACCCGTCGAGCAGGTCGAACATGAGGAACGCCCAGACGACGATGGTGCCCCAGAACAGCTGGTTGTGCGGGAAGAACCAGATGGCCGCGGCGACCGAACCGACGGTGCCGATGACGGTCATCGCGTTCGGGGTGAGACCGGCGCGAACCAGCAGCGCACCGATGGGATCGGTCACGCGCGAGATGGAGGCGCGGGCGAGGATGTTGAGCATTGGCGGTTTCTCTGGGCCCTACCGGTGGCGGTGATGCTGGCTCCGGCAGCGTAACGGCCCTGGTGAATCAGCCGAACACAGGACGCGCCTGTGCTGATCTCCTCGCCTATTCGGCGTCGGCGGGACGGCCGTCGATGATCGCCGAGCAGATCTCGCCGAGCTGCCGCACCTGGTTCGGGGTGAGGGTGTCGAACAGCACCTCGCGTACCGCGTTCACGTGGCCGGGCGCGGCGTCGGCCAGCGCGGAGTAGCCCTTCTCGGTGAGCACTGCGAAGGCGCCGCGCTTGTCCGAGGGACAGCCCTTGCGCTCGATGAGTCCCGCCTGTTCGAGCCGGGCGACCGCGTGCGACATGCGGCTGCGCGAGGAACGGGACCGCTCGGCGAGTTCGCTCATCCGCAGCGTGCGGTCCGGCGCCTCGGACAGGCTGACCAGCACCTCGTAGTAGGCGTGCGGCAGGCCCGAGTCGCGCTGGAGCTGGCGCTCCAGCTCGTCGTTCACCCGGCCGGTGGCGGCGAGGAAGCGCCGCCACACGCCTTGCTCGTGCTCGCTCAGCCAGCGCGCGTCGTTCATGACACAAGCGTACTCTCCTGATTGAGCTTTCAACCGATTCTGCTACCATGTAGTTGAACGCTCAACCACGGAGGAGATTCAGATGAGCACCCCAACTGTGAACATCCCCGGCTACGTCGTTGGCACCTGGGACATCGACCCGATCCACTCGGACGTCTCGATCACCGCCCGCCACCTGCTGGTCAGCAAGGTCCGCGGCCACTTCGGCGACTACGAGGGCACCATCGTCACCGCGGAGAACCCGCTGGAGTCGAAGGTCACCGCGACCATCCAGGCCACCTCGATCGACACCAAGCAGCCGCAGCGCGACGACCACATCCGCAGCGCGGACTTCCTGGACGTGGAGAACTACCCGACCATCTCCTTCGTCTCCACCGGCCTGCGCGCCGACGGCGACGACTGGGAACTGGACGGCGACCTGACCCTGCACGGCGTGACCAAGCCGGTCAGCCTGAAGCTGGAGGTCGTCGGCTTCGGCCCGGACGGCAACGGCGGCCAGCGCGTCGGCTTCTCCGGGAAGACCTCGATCAGCCGCAAGGAGTTCGACATCCGCTTCGCCGCGACCATCGAGGGCACCGGCGGCGCCGTTGTCAGCGACAAGCTCGACGTGCACCTGGAAGTCGAAGGCGTCCTGCGCGCCGCCTGATTCACCCATCGGTTGAGCCGAGCCCGCTCGGCCGGTCGACACACCGGCCGGCCGGGCGGCATCGGCAGGTAGCGTGACGCGCGTGGGCATCAACCAGCGCGCGCGGATCGTGATGACCGACGCGGAGATCGCCGAGTTCATCGCGCACAGTCGCGTCGCGACCATGGGCACGATCGGCCCGTCCGGGCTCCCCCACCTGGTCGCCATGTGGTACGCGGTCGTCGACGGCCAGATCTGCTTCGAGACCAAGGCCAAGTCGCAGAAGGCGGTCAACCTGCGCCGCGACGACCGGCTCACCGTGCTGATCGAGGACGGTCGCACTTACGACCAGTTGCGCGGCGTGTCGCTGGAGGGTCGCGGTGTCCTGCTGGACGACCCGGACACCAACCTGCGCGTCGGCATCAGCGTGTGGGAGCGCTACTACGGCCCCTACACCGAAGACCAGCGCCCCGCCGTCGAGGCGCTGATGAACAAGCGCGTCGTGGTGCGGGTGGACGTGGATCGAATCCGGTCCTGGGACCACCGCAAGCTCGGTCTGCCGGCCATGCCGGTCGCCGGCACCACCGCCGAGTTCCTCCGTTAGGCGGGCTGCACCGCGCCCTGCCGCAACAGCAATTGGACCGCCGCGACGAACATGCACACACCGGCGGCCAAGCCGGTGACCGCCGCCGTGACCGCGACGCCGCCGCCGGCGAGTCCCACCACCAGACCGGCGATCGCGGCGACGATCAGCGCGCCACCGAGAACGTAGTACCGGGCCGCGAACTGCTTGCCGAAGGCCACGAAGTGCACGCCGACCACGAAGGCGACCCACCCGATCTGGTACTCGGCCAGGTTCGTCGCGATGAGCACGATGCTGCCCGCGACCAGCGCGATCACCTCGGCGGCCACCACAAGTCGATAGCCGCGCGCCGCGAACATCGACGGTTCCGCCGGTCCCGGGTTCGCGCGTCGCAGGCGGATGGCGCGCGCGATGATCACCAACCCGATGATCGCGCCGAGGACGCGGACCGCGGTCCACGCCGTCGCGCTCAGGCTCGCCGTGCCCCATTCGATCCAGCCGATGCCGAAGCCGCCCTCAATGATCGCCGCGATCAGCGCGTTGCCGCCGACGGCCGGTGTTCTCGCCATGCCGGGATGGTAACCGGGCAGACCACCTGATCAGGCGGTTTCGGTCCAGGCCGCGGTGAGCAGCG
Organism: Pseudonocardiaceae bacterium; assembly: GCA_035948315.1. Lineage (GTDB taxonomy): Bacteria > Actinomycetota > Actinomycetes > Mycobacteriales > Pseudonocardiaceae > CAJCJE01. The sequence continues at coordinate 65,690 of DASZJG010000058.1, forward strand.
CCTTGGTCTCGCCGAGCAGTTCGGGCAGTACCTTGGTGTGGCCGATGACCGGCATGAAGTTGGCGTCCCCGCCCCAGCGCGGCACCACGTGCTGGTGCAGGTGCGCGGCGATGCCGGCGCCCGCGACCACGCCCTGGTTCATGCCGATGTTGAAGCCGTGCGGCCGGGACACGCGCCGGATCACCCGCATCGCCTGCTGGGTGAACTCGGCGACCTCGACCGTCTCCCGCGCCGTCAGGTCGGTGTAGTCGGCGACGTGCCGGTACGGCAGGACCATCAGGTGGCCCGGGTTGTACGGGTAGAGATTGAGCACCGCGAAGACCAGCTCGCCGCGCGCGACGATGAGGTTCTCCTCGTCGTCCTTGGCGATCATCCGGCAGAACGGACAGCCCTGCTCGTCATCCTCGGCGGGCGAGGACTCGCGCCGGATGTAGGCCATCCGGTGCGGCGTCCACAGGCGCTGCAACGCGTCCGGGACGCCGACTCCCTCCTGCAGGACGAGCTCCGGCGGCTCTGCCTCACTCATGCGGTGAGCGCCTGGAACGACTCGGCGGTCGGCTCCGTGTTGCGCCGCTGCGTGATCCACCGGTGCAGTTGCTCGACCGCGGTAGCGACCGGGACGCCGTTGATCTGGGAGCCGTCGCGGAACCGGAACGACACCGCGCCCGCCTCCACGTCCTGGCCGCCGGCCAGCAGCAGGAATGGCACCTTGTGCGTGACGTGGTTGCGGATCTTCTTCTGCATCCGGTCGTCGCTGGTGTCCACCTCGACCCGGATCCCCTTGGCGCGCAACGCCTCCGCGATCCTGTCGAGGTGTGCGACGTGCTCGTCCGCGATCGGGATGCCGACCGCCTGCACCGGCGCCAGCCAGGCCGGGAACGCGCCCGCGTAGTGCTCGGTGAGCACGCCGAAGAACCGCTCGATCGAGCCGAACAGCGCGCGGTGGATCATCACCGGGGTCTGCCGCGAGCCGTCCGATGCCGTGTACTCCAGCTGGAACCGCTTGGGCTGCTGGAAGTCCACCTGAATGGTGGACATCTGCCAGTAGCGGCCCAGCGCGTCCTTGGCCTGCACCGAGATCTTCGGACCGTAGTACGCGGCGCCGCCCGGGTCGGGCACGAGGTCCAGGCCGGACGCCTCGGCCGCCGAGCGCAACGCCTCGGTGGCCTCGGCCCACTCCTCGGGCTCACCGATGAACTTCGGCGAGTCGTCGCGAGTGGACAGTTCGAGGTAGAAGTCGTCGAGGCCGTAGTCGCGCAGCAGATCGAGCACGAAGGTGAGCAGGTTGCCCAGCTCGCCGGCCATCTGCTCCTTGGTGCAGTAGATGTGCGAGTCGTCCTGCGTCATGCCGCGCACCCGGGTCAGGCCGTGCACCACACCGGACTTCTCGTACCGGTACACCGACCCGAACTCGAACAGCCGCAACGGCAGCTCCCGGTAGGAGCGGCCGCGCGAGCGGAAGATCAGGTTGTGCATCGGACAGTTCATGGCCTTGAGGTAGTACTCGTCGCCCTCAAGCTTCATCGGCGGGAACATCGCGTCCGCGTAGTGCGGCAGGTGGCCGGAGGTGTGGAACAGGCCACCCTTGCTGATGTGCGGCGTGTTCACGAACTCGTAGTTCGCGGCCTCGTGCCGCTGCCGCGAGTAGGTCTCCAGCTCGCGCCGGACGATGCCGCCCTTCGGGTGGAACACGGCGAGGCCGGAGCCGAGTTCGTCCGGGAAGCTGAACAGGTCCAGTTCGATGCCGAGCTTGCGGTGGTCGCGCCGCTCCGCCTCGGCCAGCAGCTCCAGGTGCGCGTCCAGCGCCTCCTGCGACTCCCAGGCGGTGCCGTAGATGCGCTGCAACTGCGGGTTCTTCTCGCTTCCCCGCCAGTACGCGGCCGCGACCCTGGTCAGCTTGAAGGCCGGGATGTGCTTGGTGGTCGGCAGGTGCGGGCCCCGGCACAGGTCGCTCCAGACGCGGTCGCCGGAGCGCGGGTCGAGGTTGTCGTAGATGGTCAGCTCGCCGGTGGTGTCGACCTCCATCACCTCGTTGTCGTCCACATCGGACTTGAGGTCGACAAGCTCCAGCTTGTACGGCTCGTTCGCCAGCTCCTGCTTTGCTGCCTCGACCGAGTCGAAGACGCGCCGGGAGAAGCGCTGGGAGCCCTTGATGATCTGCTTCATCCGCTTCTCCAGCGCGGCCAGATCATCCGGGGTGAACGGCTCGGCGACGTCGAAGTCGTAGTAGAAGCCGTCCGTGATGGGCGGGCCGATGCCCAGCTTGGCCTCGGGGAACTGCTGCTGGACGGCCTGCGCGAGCACGTGCGCGGTGGAGTGCCGGATGACGCTGCGGCCATCGTCGGTGTCGGCCGCGACCGCGTCGACCTCGACGTCCTCCTCGGGCGTCCAGGCGAGGTCGCGGAGTTTGCCGCTCGGGTCGCGGACCACGATGATCGCGTCCGGGCCCTTGCCGGGCAGGCCGGCCTCCCGCACCGCGGCACCAGCGGTAGTGCCGGCGGCGACCACCACGCGGGGGGCGGGGGCAGCGGCGGCACGGGGCGGCTGGGACACGACGGACTCCTCAGGTTGACCGGTCTGGGCGGTTGTCGCCAGTCGGCATGTTATCGGCCCGCCTCACACGACCACCTGCGGGTTTGCCCGTCGGGTGCTCCGGGGCGACGCGGCGGCCGCCCCGGAGCGCCGGCTCACTCGGGGATGATCTGGACGTACAGGAACTTGACGAACACGTTCGGGTAGCCGTCGCCCGCACCGTTCTGGTCGTCCTCGCCGGCGGCGGCGATCCTCTGCAGCACGTCCAGGCCGCCGACCACGACGCCGAACGGCGTGTAGTTCGGGTGCAGGGTGGTGTCCTTCCAGGTGAAGAAGAACTGCGAGCCGTTGGTGTTCGGGCCCGCGTTGGCCATGGCCACGGTGCCGGCCGGGTAGGTGGCGCCGGTCAGGTTCTCGTCCTCGAACTGGTAGCCGGGGCCGCCGCTGCCGGTGCCGGTCGGGTCACCGCACTGGAGCACGTAGATGCCGGCGGTGGTGAGCCGGTGGCAGTGGGTCTGGTTGTAGTAGTCGTGCTGGGCGAGGAACTTGAACGAGTTCGTGGTGCACGGCGCCTTGTCGGTCAACGCGCGGAAGGTGATCACGCCCTGGGTGGTGTAGAGCCTGACCAGGAACGGCTTGGCCGCTGACACGGGGTTGAACGGCGGAATGCCCTTGAACGAGTCGGCGGGCTTGATCGGGCTGTACACGCAGGAGCCGGCGTCGGCGGCAGTGGCCTGCGGATGCTGGGTGCTGCCGAGCCCGACGGTGTTGTTCGCGGCGCCCGCGGGCACGGCGAACACGATGCCGAGGGTGATCGCGGCGGCGGCGATGCTGAAGATCCGGCGTTTGCGCATGGCGATAGTGCCCTTTCTGTGGGTGACCGGGCGAAATCCTAGCCGCGCTCACACCGTTTTCACGCCGTTCCGGCAACATCGCATCCCCTGATCGCACCGCCTCGTGTTCTAGAGTGACCTGACACGTTTCAGGGCGAGGAGGCACCGTGCCGGCAGCGGTGAGCATCAGGGAGGTCGCCACCCTCGCCGGGGTCTCCGTCGGCACCGTGTCCAACGTGCTCAACCGGCCGGACGTGGTGGCGACGGCGACGCGCGAACGCGTGCTCGCCGCGATCAGCCAGCTCGGTTTCGTGCGCAACGAGTCCGCCCGCCAGCTGCGCTCCGGCACCGCGCGCGCGATCGGCCTGGTCGTGCTCGACGTGTCCAACCCGTTCTTCACCGACGTGGCACGCGGTGCCGAGGAGGCCGCGACCGAGGCCGGGCACGCGGTGATCCTGTGCAACACCGACGAATCCATCCAGAAGGAGGCGCGGCACCTGGAGCTGCTCGCCGAGCAGCGGGTGCACAGCGTGCTGATCACGCCCGCCGATCCGACCCTTGCGCCGGTGCATCGGCTGCGCGAGCGCGGCGTTTCCGTTGTGCTGCTGGACCATCCGGCGCAGCTCGCCGACGCCTGTTCGGTGTCGGTCGACGACCGAACGGGCGGTTTTCTGGCCGTGGAGCATCTGCTCGCGATGGGCCACCAGGACATCGTGATGGTCAACGGCAACGTCAACCGGCTCTACCAGGCTCGCGAACGGCACGCCGGGGCGGTCAAGGCGATGACCGGGGCGGGTCACCGGGCCGATGCGCTGGGCGTGGTCGAGGTGCCGGCGTTCACGGTCGCGGCCGGGCTGGCCGCGGGCGAGCAGATCCTAGCGCGCAAGCCGAGGCCGACCGCGTTGTTCTGCGCCAACGACCTGCTCGCGCTGGGCGTGCTCCAGTCGATGGTGCGGGCGGGAGTGCGGGTGCCGGAGGAGGTGGCGATCGTCGGCTACGACGACATCGACTTCGCGGCGGCCGCCGCCGTGCCGCTCAGCTCGGTGCGCCAGCCGCGCCAGCTGATCGGGCGAACGGCCGCTGAGCTGGTGATCGCCGAGGTCCGGGAGCACGAGGCGCACGAGCACCAGCACGTGGTGTTCACCCCGGAACTCGTGGTGCGCGCCTCCAGCGATTTCCGACGGTCGTCTAAGGTGAGACATCGGATGACTAAGAGTTCTCAGGGGAGGTAGCCAGGTGCGGGTCGCCCTGTTCGCAACATGCCTCACGGACACGTTCTTCCCGTCGACCGGACGCTCGGTCGTACGCCTGTTGGAGCGTTTGGGCTGTTCGGTCGAGTTTCCGATGGCGCAGACCTGCTGCGGGCAGATGCATTTCAACACCGGCTACGCCGACGCAGCCGCCGATCTCGCGACCAATTATGGTCGGGTGTTTGCCGGGTTTGACGCGGTCGTCGCGCCGTCCGGTTCGTGCGCGGCCATGGTCCGCGACGTCTACCCGAAGCTGCCCACCTCGGCGCCCGCACCGCCCACCTACGAGCTGTCCGAGTTCATCGTGGACGTGCTCGGCACACAGGATGTCGGCGCCTACTTCCCGCACCGGGTCACCTATCACCCGACCTGCCACTCGCTGCGCGTGCTCGGCGTCGGCGAGCGACCGCTGACGCTGTTGCGCGCGGTGCGCGGCCTGACCCTGCTCGAACTGCCGGAGGCCACGTCCTGCTGCGGCTTCGGCGGCACGTTCGCGGTCAAGAACGCGGACACCTCGACCGCGATGCTCGGCGACAAGATGCGCGCGGTCGCGACCACCGGCGCGGACGTGCTGACCGCGGGCGACAACTCCTGCCTGATGCACATCGGCGGCGGCCTGTCCCGGTTGCGGGCCGGCGTGTACCCGGTCCACCTTGCCGACGTACTGGCCAGCACTGAGGAGGAGCCTTGGCGACCCGCAACCCGGTGACCTGGCTGGGCACCCCGACCTTCCCGAAGGCCGCGCGGACCGCGCTGGCGGACGGGCAGCTGCGCGCGAACCTGCGCAAGGCGACCGGCACGATCCGGCAGAAGCGCGCGAACGTCGTCGCGGAACTCGACGACTGGGAGCGGCTGCGGCTGGCCGGCGAGGCCATCAAGAACGACGTGCTGGCCAACCTGGACACGTACCTCGAAGCGTTGGAGCAGGCGGTGACCGCGCGCGGCGGCGTCGTGCACTGGGCGCGGGACGCGGCCGAGGCGAACGCGATCGTGTTGCGGCTGGCCAGACAGGCCGGCACGGACGAGGTCGTCAAGGTCAAGTCGATGGCGACGGCTGAGATCGGCCTGAACGAGGCATTGGCCGAAGGCGGCGTGCAGGCCATCGAGACCGACCTCGCCGAGTTGATCGTCCAACTCGGACACGACCGGCCCAGTCACATCCTGGTGCCGGCGATCCACCGCAACCGCGCGGAGATCAGGGAGATCTTCCGGCGGGAGATGCCGGACGCGCCGAAGGATCTCTCCGACGAGCCGCGTGAACTGGCCGAGGCCGCGCGGCTGCACCTGCGGCGCAAGTTCCTCTCCGCGAAGGTGGCGATCTCCGGCGCGAACTTCGGCGTTGCCGAGACCGGGTCGATCGTGGTGGTCGAGTCCGAGGGCAACGGCCGGATGTGCCTGACGCTGCCGCGGACGCTGATCACCGTGATGGGCATCGAGAAGGTCCTGCCGACCTGGCGGGATCTGGAGGTGTTCCTGCAACTGCTGCCGCGCTCGTCGACGGCGGAGCGGATGAACCCGTACACGTCGATCTGGAGCGGGGTCACGCCGGGCGACGGGCCGCAGGAGTTCCACCTGATCCTCCTGGACAACGGCCGCACGGCGACGCTGGCCGATTCGGTCGGCCGGCAGGCGTTGCGCTGCATCCGGTGTTCGGCCTGCCTGAACGTGTGTCCGGTCTACGAGCACACCGGCGGCGCGGCGTACGGCTCGGTGTACCCGGGGCCGATCGGCGCCATCATCACGCCGCAGCTGTCGGACCTGCACGATCCGCAGGTCGCGTCGCTGCCGTACGCGTCGTCGCTGTGCGGGGCGTGCTACGAGGTGTGCCCGGTGCGGATCAACATCCCGGACGTGCTCACCCATCTGCGCGCGGAAGTCGTGAAGGCCAAGGGGAAACGCACGCCGGAGGCGTTGGCGATGGCATCGCTGGCCTGGGTGATGCGCGACCCGAAGCGGTACGAGGCGGCGCAGCGCGCCGGCTCGCTGGCCCGGCTGCTGGCGCGCAACGGGCGGATCTCGTCGTTGCCGTGGCCGGGTTCGAAGTGGACCGCGTCGCGCGACCTGCCGGCCCCTCCCGCCGAATCGTTCCGCGCCTGGTGGAGGCGAACCCATGACTGAGTCGGTGCACGGCGCGCGCGCCGACATTCTGGCCAAGATCCGCTACGCGCTGGCCGACAAGCCGGCGCAGCACGAGATCCCGCGCGACTACGAGACCAGCCGCGACGTCGGCGACCTGCTCGATCTCGCCGAGGAGCGGATCGCCGACTACAAGGCCACCGTGTACCGCGGCACGGATGTCGTGGCGACGATCGCCGAAGTGCTTGCCGCGCGCGGCAGGCGCCGCATGATCGCGCCCGCTGACCTCCCGGAGGAATGGCGGATCGCGGGCATCGAGTGGCTGCCGGACAAGCCCGGACTGGACATCGACACCATGGCGGCCAGCGACGGCGTGCTGACCGGTTGCGCTGCGGCGATAGCCGAGACCGGCACGATCATTCTGGACGCCGGGCCCGCGCAGGGCAGGCGCGCGCTGACCTTGCTGCCCGACTACCACTTGTGCGTCATCCGCGCCGAGCAGATCGTGGGTACGGTGCCGGAGGCGATCGCGCGCGTCCGGCCGGATCGGCCGATCACCTTCATCAGCGGGCCGTCGGCAACCTCGGACATCGAGTTCAACCGGGTCGAGGGCGTGCACGGGCCACGGACATTGGATGTGATCATCGCGCAGTGAGGTGATGGAGGGGGTTGATGTCGATGTCCGGCGAACCGCGGTTCGGGGGCATGACCGTGCAGCTCTATGTCGGTGAGCGCGGGGCGGGGCGGAAGTTCTACACGACCTTGTTCGGCCGCGATCCGGATTTCGCGCCGGAGGAGGATTTCCTCGAGTGGCGCATCGCCGACGGAACCGAGTTCTGGGTGCAGTTGGTCGCCGCCGACGTGCGGCCGCTGCCGACCCGGCTCCGGTTCCGGGTCGAGGACCTGGCCGCGGCGATCTCGTGGAGCCGGACCGCGCTGGGCGTCGAGCCGAGCGAACCGGCGAGCCTGCCCGGTGTGGTCGCGTACACCGACTTCACCGATCCGTGGGGCAATCGCCTCGGCTACTACCAGGATCTGGACGTCACGACCCGTTAGCCACCAGCTCGAAGCAGCGGATCCGGTCCTTCGCGTCGAAGATCGGCGTCACCAGCATGAGTTCGTCGGCATCGAAGCGGGCCGCCAGTTCGGTGAGTCCGGTGGTGACGGTCGCCGGGTCGCCGGTCAGCTGACCGACGCGGAACCCGGCCACGGCTTCTCGTTGCTTGGCGGTGAACTCGTGCGCCGCGGCCTCCCGCGGAGTCGGCATGGGGATCTCCCGGCCGTCGGCATGGGCGATGCTGAGCATGACCTCGAAGGGCAGCGCCAGTCGCTGCGCTTCGGCGTCGGTCTCCGCGCAGATGACCCGCGCCGAGAGGAGCACGCGCGGTGCCTGCGCCCAGCGCGAGGGCCGGAAGCCGGCCCGGTAGTTTGCCAGGGCTTCGGCGGTGTGCTGCGGCCGGAGGTGGTAGGCGAACGCCAGCGGCAGTCCCAGCCGTGCCGCGAGCGCAGCGCCCGCCGGACTCGACGCCAGCAGCCATGGCTCAGGGGCGACACCGCGCTCGTCGAGCAGGCGCAGGATCTCGGCCACGTCGTCGCCGTACTGCTCGTCGGTGGCGGGGTCGGCGCCCCGGCGCAGCGCGCGGCTGGCCTCCTGGTTGAGCGTGCCGGGGCCGCGGCCGATCCCGAGGTCGATCCGGCCGGGGTGCAGCGCGGCCAGGGCGCCGAACTGTTCGGCGACGGACAGCGGCGCGTGGTTGGGCGCCAGCACGCCACCGGAGCCGACCCGGATCGTCGAGGTGAGGGCGGCCGCGTGCGTGCCGACCACGGCCGGCGGGAAGTCCGCGATGCCCTGGGTGGCGTGGTGTTCCGGGTACCACAGCCGTCGATACCCCAGCTCCTCCACCCGACGCGGCACCTCGGCCATACCGGCGAGGATCTCCGGGGCGCTCCGGCGTGCTTCGATCATGGGCAGGTCGAGCACGGAGAGCGGAATATCGATCATAGGGCACATAATAGGATATTTAAGGCAACGACCGTGCGCGAGTTGGGTTTTGTCGGACTACGTGTGGTCCCGTGGTTGTGGGGCCTGCCGCTCAACGACCGGCACGAATCATCCGATGAACGCGCGGCGCGTTTTCCAGCTCAACGCGGCGAGTGTCGGACGGCTTGGCTAGGCTTGACGTGTGGCGGAGTCCCGGAAACGCGCGACGCTGCGCGAGGTCGCCGAGGCTACCGGCCTATCGACCGCCGCAGTGTCCTATGCCCTGCGGGGACTTCAGGTCTCCAAGGAGACCGAACAGCGCGTGCGCAAGGCAGCTGCCGAACTCGGCTACGAGGCCGATCCGATCGCCCGCGCGCTGGCCAGTGGTCGCACCAGCATGGTCGGCCTGCTGTCCGGTTCGCTGGAGGACCTGTGGCAGCAGCAGCTGTTCTTCGGCACCGGACGCGCGTTGCAGACCAAGGACCTCTACGCGCTGATCCTGGACGCCGACGGCGACCCTGCGCGCGAGCTGATTCTCGCCAAGCAGCTGCGTGACCAGCGGGTGGACGGCCTGATCGTCTCGCCGCTCGATCCCTCCGCCGAGGCGTGGGGCGACATCGCGGAGTCGGTGCCGGTGGTGTCGATCGGCGACTCGCTGAGCAATGCCAAGGCAGCGGGCGAGGTGCTGTTCGACAACCGCGCGGGCGTCACGCTCGCCCTGGAACACCTGCACGGGCTCGGTCATCGGCGGATCACCGTGCTCACCACGACCCGCCCCAGCACGCCCGACCGCCCAGCGGACACCTACGTGCTGACCGAGGCCGACCGGTTGAAGCTCGACGTCGAGGTACTGGCCTCGCCGACCTCGCTGAGCGAGGCCAGTGCGGTCGCGGAGGCGGCGCTGGGTGCCGCTGATCCGCCGACCGCGCTGTTCTGCCTCTCCGACTCGATCGCCTACGGCTGTATCGCGGCCGCCCGCGAGCGTGCTCTCGACATTCCCGGTGAGCTGTCCATCGTCGGCTACGACGACCATCCGGTGTCCAGACTGCTCACCCCGGCGCTGACCACGGTTGATTGGGACCTGGACAGCATCATCCGGTCGGCGACGCAGTTGGTGGTCTCCGCCATCGACGGAAAGCCGCGCAGGCGCCGGATTCTGAAGCCGCCGACCTTGCGCAATCGGGCCTCGACCGGCCCTCGAAACTAGACCTGGGTTTCGGCGACGCCGACGGGGTACGGACCGTCGGCGCCGCCGAGCTTGGGCGGGCTAGGACCACCAGAGTTTGTTGACGTGCAACAGTTGTGAGCCGTGCGCGGGCAGCTGCGCACTGTAGGAGCCGGTGTAGCTGCCGGCGTCCTGATGCGTCCAGACGTTGTGGACCGACGCCTTGCCGGACAGGCCGAAGTCGGAGAAGTTCGCGGTGACCGTCGCCGGGCTGTCGGTCATGTTGAACAGCGCGACCGTGTACGAGCCGTCCTTGTTCTTGGTGTACCAGACCTGGGTCGGGGTGTGCGCCTGCACCGGCCGGGCCGCAATGCCCTGCTGGTCGATGGCGATGACCTCGTCGTTGGTCAGCAGGGAAAGCCCGTAACTGTCCAGTTTGGTCAGATCATCACCGGTGTAGAGCGGCGCGGACTCGATCGCCCACAGCGTCATGTAGCTCTGCCGCTCGTCGTTGGTGATGCCGTCCATGGCTCCGCTGCCGACGTCCAGCGAGTCCAGGTTGTTCCAGTAGCCGGGGTGCGCGTCCGCGATCCACGGCACCACGTCGTCCCAGCGCACCTTCACCGAGTTGTTCCAGGTGACCAGCGTGCTGCAGTAGCACTCGACGTCGGTGTCGATCCGCGCGCCGTTGGAGTAGTCCTGCCAGTCCGCGACGTAGTCGTGGTCCAGCGACCAGGACAGCACGAACTGGATCGGCCGGTGCGTCTGCTGGAGTGCCTTGTGCCACGCGGCCACGTCGGCCACGTTGTTGTACTGGGCGCTCGGCGTCTTGAAGGAACCCGGGCCGACGCCGTCGAACTTGAGGAAGTCGACGCCCCAGCCGGCCAGCTCGTTGGCCATCGAGTCGACGTACTTCTGCGCGCACGGGTTGTCGAAGTCGATCTTGTAGGAGGAGTCCCACCCGTTGGTGGTGCGCAGGTCCGAGTAGACGATGTCCTTGGTGGTGCAGCCGGGCGCGCCGTAGATCGGCGAGTTCCCGTTGTTGTACGCGGGCTTCTCCAGGCCGACCGGCAGGTAGATGCCGAGTTTCAGGCCCTCTTTGTGGACGTAGTTGGCCACATAGGCAATGCCGTCCGGGAACCGGGCCGCGTTCGGCGTCTGGCGCGCGTACTGGTCGTACCCGGGGGTCCAGTTCCAGTCCATCCACCAGCCTGCGTCGATGTTGACGTAGTCGTAGCCGTGCGATTTCAGTTTCGACGCGAGCGCGTCGGCTTGTGTCAGGACGGCCGACTCGGTCAGGTAGCTGTAGTTGCCCTGGGAGTTCACGCCCGGGTAGCTGGTCGATTGCAGGCTCCAGCTGCTCCAGCCCATGTACGGCTTGGCAGCGAGCTGTTGGTTCGGTGCGGCCGTTGCGGCCGGGGCGAGGATCGTGGACACCCCCGCGATCGAGACGAAGGCCAGAGCTGCCGCGACGATGGCAGATAACCGGTGACGAGCTCTCCGACGTTGGATTGGCTGCGACATGGCTGTGTACCTAACTCCGTGACCGCGAGCACGTCAAGCCCATGAGCTGCGGAATTATCTTTTATTGACGAAGGAAAATAGCTCGCCTAGCATGCCCGCATGCCTCAACGGTCGGAGGCGCCGGTGATCTTCTCCTCGCCCGCGGCGCAGCTCGTGTTCAGCACGCTGCTGCGGGTCGGGCCTGCCTCGCGGGTCGAGGTGGTGCGCCGGACCGGGCTGTCCTCGGCGGCGGTGACCAAGGCGGTCCGGCCGCTGCTCGACGCCGGCTACCTGGTCGAGGCGCAGGACGAGACACCCCAACACGGCATCGGCCGCCCGGCCGCGCCGCTGGCCGTGCGCGGCGAGCGCGCGTTCTTCGTCGGCGTGAAGATCACCGCGACCGAGCTGATCGGCACGGTCACCGATCTGTGCGCGAAAGCGCTGGTCAGCAAGCACAAACCGCTCGCGTCGCATAGCGTCGAGCAGGTGGTGACCATGATCGGCCTGCTGGTCGGCGAGCTGCTCGGCGAGTCGACGGACTACCGCGCGCGCTGCCGACATCTGGCCATCTCGATCGCGGGCGACGTGGACTCGGCGACCGGCATGGTCGGCTTCTCCCCCTTCCTCGACTGGCACGCGGTGCCGCTCGCGCAGCTGGCCACCCAGGCGACCGGCCTGGAAACCGTGGTGGAGAACGACGTGCGCGCGCTGACCGTGGCCGAGCAGTGGTTCGGCGGCGGGGTCGACGCGCACAGCTTCGTGCTGGTCACGGTGGGCGCGGGTATCGGCTGCGGGATCGTGGTCAACGACGCGGTGGTGGAGGGCGCGCACGGCGTGGCGGGCGAACTCGGCCACCTGCCGATCCTGCCGGACGGCCCGGTCTGCCACTGCGGAAACATCGGGTGTGTCGAGTCGGTCGCCTCGGACGACGCGATCGCGGCGGCGATCCACGCGAAGTACCACACGCGGCTCGATCCGCCCGCCGCCCTGCACATGGCGCGGGCAGGCGATCCGGTCGCGCGGGCCGCGTACAGCAGGGCCGGGCACGCCATCGGCCTGGCGCTGGCCTCGGTGGCGAACCTGATCGGACCGGAGCGGATCCTGATCTCCGGCGAGGGCCTGGCCGGCTACGACCTGTTCGAGGAGCAGCTGCGCGAGACGTTCGCGGCGCACGCGTTCGGCGCGGCGGCCAACTGCGCGCTGAGCGTGCGGCCGTTGCCGTTCGAGGAATGGGCGCGCGGCGCCGCCGTCGTCGCGATCCGCGACCTGATCACGGCGGAGAGCAAGTGAAAGCGTTTACCGTGCGCTGGGTAGCCGTTCGCTCACGATCCGAACCGAACCTTCTTGACCTGGATGAACGCCACGCGAACCGGGCAAAAAACAGGCCATGCCAACAAGTTCGGTTCCCGTTTGATATCGATCCCGCCAAGGACTTGACGTGGATCACAACATCATCTGTCATTATGGCCACTGTTGTTTGATTGTGTTCAGTCTCGTTGGGTCGGGTTTCGCATTGCCGCAGACCACCCACGGGGAGGAGAAGAGAGATGCCAGGTCCGTCTGTTCCGCGGTCACCGTTCCCCAGCCGCGTCGGCGTGCCCCTGATCGACCGTCGCTCGCTGCTCAAGGGATTCGCCGGTGTCGCGGGACTGGCCGCAGCAGCGCCGCTGTTGGCCGCCTGTGGTGGCGGCAGTGGTAGCGGCGGCAGCAGTTCCAACGTGGTCACCCTCGGCTCCAACGGGTCCGACCCGGTGCCGAAGAAGGCGTACCAGGCCGTGATGAACGCCTTCCAGAAGTCCTCCGGCCTGAACGTGAAGATGAACATCGTCGACCACCAGGCGTTCCAGCAGAACATCAACAGCTACCTGCAGGGCACGCCGGACGACGTGTTCATGTGGTTCGCCGGCTACCGGATGCAGTTCTTCGCCAACAAGGGCCTGCTGCACCCGATCGACGACGTGTGGCAGAACATCGGCGGCAACTTCACCGACGCGGTGAAGAACCTGTCGAAGAACCCCACCGACGGGCACTACTACTTCGTGCCGATCTACGAGTACCCGTGGGGCGTCTACTACCGCAAGAGCCTGTTCGCGGAAAAGGGCTACCAGATCCCGAGCACGTTCGACGAGCTGATCACGCTGTGCGGGAAGATGCAGACCGACGGCATCACCCCGTTCATGCAGGGCTTCGGCGGCGGTGAGTCGTGGATGCTGCTGGGCACCTTCGACTACCTGAACATGCGCACCAACGGCTACCAGTTCCACATCGACCTGATGCACGGCAAGAACTCCTGGACCGATCCCAAGGTCAAGGCCGTGATGGACAACTGGAAGCGGATGCTGCCCTTCTACCAGCCGGGTGCCTCCGGCCGGAAGTGGGAGGACTCGGTCTCGGCGCTGATCAACAAGACCGCCGGCATGTGCGTGATCGGCATGTTCGTCGGCCAGGGCTTCACCAACAAGGCCGACTACGACGACCTGGACTTCTTCGCTTTCCCCGAGGTCGACCCGCAGTGGGGCACCGGAGCGGTCGAGGCGCCGATGGACGGCTTCCTGGTCAGCAAGAACCCCAAGAACCTCGACGGCGCCACCAAGCTGATGGAGTTCCTGGGCACCGCGCAGGCCGAGGACGCCTACCTGGCGATCGACGCCTCCAACGTGGCCGTGAACAACAAGGCCGACACCAGCGGGTACAACGCCCTGGAGAAGAAGGCCGTCGAGTTCATCGCGCAGGCCAAGGACCTCTCGCAGTTCGGTGACCGCGACTCCGACCCGGGCTTCATGCAGAACGTGGTCGAGCCGGCGTTCGCGCAGTTCGTGCAGAGCCCGACCAGCTCCGACTCGCTGCTCAGTCAGATCCAGTCCCAGAAGTCCCAGTACTTCCAGTCCTGAGCGCGAGCGGGAATCATCGAGCGATGGCCATCGCCGCACCTGAAAGCAGGACCCCGATCGCGTCGGGAGGCCGCAAACCGGCCTCCCGGCGCGTCCGGCGTCTGTCCACAAGAGACAAGATCGTGCTCTCGCTCATGGTGGGCGTGCCGACCCTGGTGCACATCGCCCTGGTCTGGCTGCCCACCCTTGTCTCGGTCGTGCTGTCCTTCACCAAGTGGGACGGCATCGGCGGGTTCAGCTCGATCCAGTGGATCGGGCTGGGCAACTACAAGGAGATGTTCACCGTCTCGCCGACGTTCTGGCCCGCGGTCGAACACAACTTCATCTGGCTGGCCTTCTTCGTGGTGCTGCCGACCCCGTTCGGGGTCTTCCTGGCCTACCAGCTGGACAAGAACATCCGCGGCACGAAGTTCTACCAGAGCGTGATCTTCCTGCCCGTGGTCATCTCGGCCGCGGTCACCGGGTTCATCTGGGAGACCATCTACAACCCGGACAACGGCCTGGTCAACAGCCTGATCGGGGCGAACAAGCCGAACAGCCTCTACATCGACTGGCTGGGCAACTCGCACCTGAACCTGTGGGCGGTGCTGATCGCGGCGAGCTGGAAACAGGCCGCCTACATCATGATCCTCTACCTGGCCGGCCTCAAGAGCGCCGATCCCGCGCTCACCGAGGCGGCGTCGCTGGACGGCGCGAACGCCTGGCAGACCTTCTTCCGGGTCACCTTCCCGGCGTTGAAGCCGATCAACATCATCGTGCTGGTGGTGACGATCATCGAGTCGCTGCGCGCGTTCGACCTGGTGTGGGTGATCGGCGGCAGCAACACCACCAAACCGGGCCTTGAGTTGTTGTCGATCCTGATCACCAACAACATCATCGGCGAGTCCAGCCTGATCGGCTACGGTTCCGCGCTGGCCGTGGTCCTGCTGGTGATCTCGATCGTGCCGATCCTGGTCTACGTCTACCAGAACTTCCGCAAGGAGAACCGAGCTTGACGTACCTCCCCGTCGTAAACGGCGGGGATTCCCGGCCGGCTCGCGCCGGACAGTTCCTGCTTCTCGCTCCCGAAGGGAGGTTGCGCCAGATGCGTCACCGACTACGGTCGGGTCGGTCTCACTCCGACTCCACAGGCCGACACCGCCCGCCCGGCGGCCACAACATTACGCGCGGCGTTGATATCCCGATCCAACACCAGCGAACACCGGTTCCACCTCGGCCTGGCGGCCGGGGTATCCACCGATTGGAAATCCGATGACCGCCGAGGCGATCACGGCGCCGCCGACCGCCTCGGCGACGCGTTCCGCGCCCAAGCCGCGCCGCAAGCCGATCCGGCCGTCCCGGGTCGTGCTGCACGGGTTTCTCACCGTCACCGCGCTGATCTGGCTGATCCCGACCCTGTGGGCGATCTACACCTCGCTGCGGCCGGTCTCGGACACCCAGGCGCACGGCTACTTCTCCATCGCGCACTCGCTGGGCTTCAGCAACTACGTCAACGCCTGGCAGCAGGCGGACATGGCGCCGTACTTCCTGAACTCGGTGTACATCACCGTGCCGGCGGTGCTGCTGACGCTGGTGTTCTCGGCGTCGATCGCGTTCTTCGTGTCGCGGTTCAACTTCAAGATCAACATCGCCCTGTTGATGTTGTTCACCGCCGGCAACCTGCTCCCCCCGCAGGTCATCATCACCCCGCTGTACCGGCTCTACCTGCTGCTGCCGCTGCCGGACTGGCTGAGCAACGGGTCCGGGCTGATGTACAACTCGCTGTTCGGCGTGGTCGCCATCCACGTCGCGTTCCAGAGCGGGTTCTGCACCTTCGTGCTGAGCAACTACATGCGGACCATTCCGGTGGAGATCAGCGAGGCCGCGCTGGTCGACGGCGCGTCGGTGTGGCGCCAGTTCTGGCAGATCATCGTCCCGCTGTGCCGCCCCGCGTTCGCCGCGCTGGCGACGCTGCTGACCATCTGGATCTACAACGACTTCTTCTGGGGACTCGTGTTGATCTCCAGCGGAAGCGAGCGGCCGATCACCTCGGCCATCGCCAGCCTCTCCGGCGAGTACTTCAGCAATCAGAACCTGATCGCGGCCGGTGCGCTGATCACCGCGATCCCGACCCTGGTGGTGTATTTCCTGCTGCAGAAGCACTTCGTACGCGGCCTGACCCTTGGCTCCAACAAGGGCTGAGCACTGAACCTGTTCACGGCCGGACGCGCCCTGATCGGCGTGTCCGGCCCGACCTATGAGGAACCTGAAATGCCCGCGATCTCCTTCGACACCGACACCCGTACCTGGCTGCTGGCCACCCCGAACACGTCCTACGCGCTGCGACTGGTCGGTTCGGACGTGCTGCGCCACCTGCACTGGGGCGCGCCGCTGACGTTGGCGCAGGCGGCGAGTCTTGACGACGTGCCGCCGTTCAAGGTGCGCGGGCACGAGAACGTCACCGAGGGCACCGAGGAACTCGCCGTCGACGGCGGCCTGCGCTACGGCGTGCCGTCGTTGCAGGTCCGCTTCGCGGACGGGGTGCGGGCCGTCGAGTGGGAGTACGCCGACCACCAGATCGTGGTCCGGCCGGACGGCGAGACCCTGACCATCCGGCTGGCCGACAAGCACTATCCGCTGCGGATCTCGCTGCACTACCGGGTGTTCACCGACTCCGACGTGATCGACCGCTGGACCACCCTGGCCAACGAGTCGGGCTCGAACGAAGACGTGACGCTGCTCCGCACCGACTCGGCGACCTGGTCGATCCCACTGCGCGAGGACTACCGGCTGCGGCACGTGATCGGCCAGTGGGGCCGGGAGACACAGCTCGTCGAGACCGGCGTCCCGACCGGCGAGACCGTGTTCACCTCGCGGCGCGGCATCACCAGCCTCAACGCCAACCCGTGGGTGATGGTGGACGCGGGCGACGCGAACGAGGAGCACGGCGAGGTCTGGGGCACTGCGCTGGCCTGGAGCGGCACCTGGCGGATCACCGTGCAGCGCACCCCGGCCGGCGTGTGCAGCGTGAGCACCGGGTACGGCCACGACAACATCACCTGGAAGCTCGGGGCCAGCGAGTCGATCAGCACACCGGTCTCGGCAGGTCTGTACTCCCCCGACGGTTTCGGCGGCGCGAGCAGGCGCTGGCACGACTACGCCCGCGCACACGTCCTGCCGCACCCCGACGAGGACCGCCCGATCATCTACAACTCCTGGGAAGCCACCGGGTTCGACGTCAACGAGACCAATCAGAAGGCGCTCGCCGCGCGCGCCGCGACACTGGGCATCGAGCTGTTCGTGATGGACGACGGCTGGTTCGGCGCGCGCGCCGACGACCACGCCGGCCTCGGCGACTGGACGGTCAACCGGAACCGCTTCCCCGCCGACCTTGAGCCGTTGATCGACGAGGTGCACCGGCTGGGCATGCGGTTCGGCCTGTGGGTCGAGCCGGAGATGGTCAACCCGGACAGCGACCTCTACCGGGCGCGTCCGGACTGGGTGCTGCACTTCCCGAACCGGCAGCGCTCGGAGATGCGCAACCAGCTGGTGCTCAACTTCGCCCGCGACGACGTCGCCGAGTGGGCGCACGACTGGCTCAACCAGCTGGTCAGCAAGCACGAGATCGACTTCCTCAAGTGGGACATGAACCGTGTGTTCAGCGAGGCGGGCTGGCCCGAGCACGCGGATGACCAGGATCTGCTCTACCGGCGCTACGTGGAGAACCTGTACTCGATCATCGATCGGCTCCGCGCCGACCACCCCAACCTGCGCATCGAGTCGTGCAGCAGCGGTGGCGGCCGGGTCGACCTGGGCATCCTCGCCCGCACCGACCAGGCGTGGACCTCGGACAACACCGACGCGCTGGACCGGCTGTCCATCCAGCACGGCTTCAGCCAGGTCTACCCGCCGAACGTGATGGCCGCGTGGGTGACCGACAGCCCGAACTTCCTCACCGGCCGGTCGGTGCCGCTGCGCTACCGCTTCCACGTGGCCATGGCCGGTGTGATGGCCATCGGCGGCAACCTGACCGAGTGGTCGGACGAGGAACTGGCCGAGGCCGCGGAACTGGTGGCCGCGTACAAGCAGGTGCGGGCGACCGTGCAGCACGGCACCCAGTACCGGCTGCGCGCCCCGCAGGACGACGGCCTCACCGCGACCCAGTACATCGCGGCCGACGGCAGCGAGATCGCGGTGTTCGCCTACGTCCAGTCGCCGCACTTCGGCGAGCAGACGCCTCCGCTGCGGCTGCGCGGCCTGCGGCCGGACGCGCAGTACCGGGACGAGGCCACCGGCGCGGTGCACCACGGCGCCGTGCTGCTGCACCAGGGTCTCCCGCTGCACCTGCCCGCGGGCGACTACGCCAGCAGCCTCACCCGGCTCACCGAGATCCGCTGAACCACACCGCGCCGACGCTCCGTTTGCGGACACAGCGGAGCGTCGGCGCGGATCTTCACCCGGTCGGTGGCAGGATGCTCGGCGTGGACCCGCAGGGCGAACTGATCCCCTCCGACGACGGCGCGGCACCCGAGCTGCCGGCGACGATCGCCGCCGACCACCTCCGCGCCTGTGCCGCGACGCTGGCCAACCCGACCGTGAGCATCCCCGACCTCGGTGACCTGACCGACGTGGTGGACGCGCTGATCGGCGCCCAGCGCCACCTCGCGCTGACCCTCGCCGGCCTCGCCAACCGGGTCTCCGCGAACTCCGCGCTGGCCGCGGCCTCGGGCACCGACGTGACCGCGCTGAGGGAAATCCTGGTCGCCGCGAGCACCGCCGCGGGGCACACCGCGGACGCGCTGGGCGAGGCCGCGCCCGCCCTCGACGTGCTGCTCGACATGGTCGGCAGCGATACCCGTTTGACGTAGTCCCGCAGGTCAGCGCGACACCTAAACTGTCAGACCAGAGTGAGAAACTCTGGCATGTCTGCATTTCGGCCTTCCCCGCCGCCGCAGACTCCCACGCGCCCTGCTTGCTGGCACGCTCCGCGTGCGGGCATGGGGGTTTCCGCGCCTGCCACGGAGGTTGTTCATGCGCAGCATCTGGAAGGGTTCCATCACGTTCGGCGGGGTCGCCATCCCGGTGAAGGCGTATCCGGCCACCGAGGATCGCGGCACCGGCCTGCACCAGGCCCACCAGCACGACGGCGGTCGGGTGAAGCTCAGGCGGGTCTGCGAGTTGGACAACACCGAGATCCCCTACTCGGACGTGGTCAAGGGCTACGAACTGCCCGGCGGTGACGTCGTGCTGCTCTCCGAGGAGGACCTGGCCGGCCTGCCCGTGTCGAGCAGCCGGTCGATCGACGTGGTCGCGTTCACCCCGCTCGACGCGGTCGACCCGATCCACTACGCCAAGAGCTACTACCTTGAGCCGGAAGCGGCGGGCACCAAGCCGTATGTGCTGTTCAGCGAGGCGATGCAGCAGTCAGGGCGAGTAGCGGTGGTCAGGGTGGCGCTGCGGCAGCGGGAGAGCCTCGGCCTGTTGCGGGTGCGCCAGCAGGTGATCGTGCTGGAGACGATGCTGTGGCCGGAGGAGATCCGCACTCCGGACTTCCCGTTCCAGCACGAGGACGTGGACATTTCCGGCGAGGAGATCACCGAGGCCGCACAGTGGATGGAAGCCCTGTCCGGCCCGTTCAACCCGGAGCAGTACACCGACTCCTACACGTCCGCGCTCAAAGCATTGGTGCAGGCCAAAATCGACGGCCTGGAAGTGGTCGCGCCCACCGCTGCCGCACAGGAGGCCGGCGCGCAGAACCTGCTGATGGCACTGGAGGCCGGTGCCGCGCAGGTCAGCAAGCCGACTCGGCGCCGGGCGTCCGTCGGCAAGGCGAAGGCGGCGGAGCGCAAGGCAGCCGCGGCGAAATCGGCCGCGACGCGTGCGGCCGGTCGAACACGGAAAACCAGTAAAACCACTCGCTGACCCATTCGAGTGCGGGCCCTTTTACCGGGCCCGCACTCAATTCATCTTCGGGTAATTCCGGTCTACCATCGAGCGCGGTGTTTCAGCTCGCGAAGCCGGAGAGCCTGGATGGACGGCAGTGCCGTGGTGAACCAACTCGTCAGCGAACTGAAGGTGCTGCGGCGCAGTCGAGGGGTCGACGCGAAGGAGATCAACGAACGGATCGGCGACGCACTGCGGATGACGTGCGGCATCGCCGAACAGGACGGTGCCGCGGACATCCGGCGCAAGCTGCGACGCAGGCTGAGCCAGTTGGCCGGTCAGCTCCCCTGGGACCTGAAGGTGTTGGCGCAGGCCGCGTTCGCGCTGGTGCCCGAGGCACACCAGGCTTTCTACGGTGAGCGTCTCGACTGGGCGGCGACGCACATCAACCGCCAGGAACGCACCCTGCGCAGGCGCGCCGACGAGGCCATGCGTCAACTCGCCGAGCTGGCCGCCGCGGAACTACCTGTTGCGGGCACAACCGGTTGGCACATCGAAACACTGCGCGCGCTGTGCGATCTCGCCCCGCCCGCACCGGAGATCTTCCAGTTTCACACGGTCGTCGCCGACCAGGATGAACTGTCCGAAATCGACCTGACCGATTCGGTCGGTGAACCGCGCGTGCTCTACGGCGGCCTGCTGACAAACCCGTCGACACTGGCATTTCCGGAGCCGTTGGGGCGCGGCGATCGGCACGAATTCGGATTATGTTTCCGGCCGCGCGCGGACATCGAGCCACATTTCGTCTCGATCGTCCGCCAGCCCTGCGCGAATCTGGAAATCCGGGTGAAATTCGCGGCCGAGCGCGTCCCGAGCCGAGTGTGGCTGCTGAGCGGGGTGCCCGCGACCGAACTCGCCGACCCCGCGCGACGCGGCGCCGCCGTCCACGTCGACGCGGCGGCTGAGCTCCGGGTCCGGTTCACCGCACCGGACCCGGGGCTCGCCCACGGCGTCGGTTGGGTCAGGCGCGTCGCGCCATGACCAGGTCGACCACCCGCGGCCAGGCCGCGAACAGCGCGTCGTGGGTGACCTCGACCGTGTCCGGGCCGATGGTGACCAGACCGACCGCCGCGAATCTGCCGAGCACCTGCTCGATCTGTCCCCGTCGCGCGTTGCCCGGTTCGCAGCCGAGATCGGCCCGGCGGACGGGGCCGATGCCGTGCATGCCGGTCTCGTCGAACGTGGTGAGCCTGCGGAACAGCAGCATCGCCAACTGCTGCTGGTCCGCGTTCAGCGAGGCGAGCGCCAGTTCGGCCGAGCGCCGCACCGCGTCCCGCACCCCGCCGACGGCCTGATAGTCGGCCAGCGTGAGCAGCCCGCCCCGGCGGCGTCGCCAGGTCATCAACAGCGCGTGCGAGACCAGCGGCAACGGCGTGAACGGCCCGCCGGGCAACGGATCGGCCGTGACCGAGGCCGTGTCCACCAGGATCTGCCGCACCAGCCCGGTCTCCACGCCGAGCCGGGCCTTGCGCGCCGGGCTCTGCAGAATGTCGACCAGGTCGGCGTCGGTCGGATCGCCGAGCACGACCGGGTCGGCGACGGCCTGCCGCAACAGCGGATGCTCGGCGATCGCGGCCTGCCGGTCCGCGCGGATGCCGAGCACGACGGCGACGCCGGCCGCGCCGAGCACGGTGAGCGCGGACAGGAAGGTGTTGCGGCTGGTGCGATTGTCCTCGGTCGCGAACAGGTCCTCGAGTTCGTCGACGAGCACGGTGAGGTTCGCCCGACGCAGCGACGGCCCCTCGGACAGCAGCCTGCCGAGTTCGCTCGGCCGCACGTGCAGGGCGTGGTCGATCACGTCGGCCGGCAGCTCCAGCACGTTGCCGAGCTGGTCGGCGAGTTGTCGGCACGGGTTGCGGCCGGCGCCGATGGTGATCGTGCGCGAGCCCGGCTGGTTGTCCAGCGCGGGCACCAGCCCGGCCGCGAGCAGCGAGGTCTTGCCGGCCCCGGACTCGCCGACCAGCACCACCGGCACGCCCGAGTCCCTGGCCAGCGCGCAGCGCGCCAGCACGGTGCGCACCTGGCGAGTCCGGCCGTAGAACCAGCGCGCGTTGCTCGACTGGTACGCGGCCAGTCCCCGGTAGGGGGCGGGCATGTGATCGGCTCGCCGGCCACGGGAAAGGCGCACCCGGATCAGCGCGCTTTTCCAGCTGTCCAGTAGATCCGGGGTGTCCACGCCGCAGGCGCGCAGGATGTCCGGCAGCACGCCGGCCATTTTCACCGGCGGCAGAGACCGTCCGGAAAAATAGTCACCGGCCGTCGCCACCGGAATACCAGCCGTTTTCGCCACGTCGCGCACGGTTAATCCGGCGCGCTCCCGAACAATGGTGAGTGCCCAGCCGAAGTAGGCCCGATCATCGATGTCATCGGGATTCGGATCATTGTCGTGCACAGCGTCTCCGCGATGGGTGTCGTTGCTTTCTCCGCCGATGAACATCGACAGGATCCCCGCTCTGTTACCTGGGCCACAAACGCCCAGTTGAGTCCCGCGAATGGCCGTTGAGCTGCGGAAAGAATGATCTGAACAGGCAAGAACGGCAACTGGACCGCTCAGGTTGTCCACGATCTGACCAGAAAATCGACGACTTCCCGACGCGCTCGATGCTGATCCGTGGTCGCGTCGTGACCGCGCGGATATCCTGGGTATTTTTGGTCATCCGGACTTGTCCGGTCCGCCCCGCATGCTTCCGGCTCCATAATTCCCCCGATTTAGTGAACGTAGTCCGGTAGCGGAGATCGGCTGCGATAATGACGATGATCACTAGAACCCAGATATCGGCGACGAGCGCGGCCGCCCTCGCGCTGAGGTTCGGCGGGCCGTGCGGCCGGCCAACCGACTGCGCCCGACGGGAAGTCCGGTCAACCCAAGAGCTCGCGCTGGTACCACGTGCCCGGTTTACCGCCCAGGTCCGCCGGGTCAGCCGGACCAACCGGGACGAACCCGGCCTTGGCCAGTACCCGCTGGGACGCGGCATTCGCGCGGGAGGTGGCCGCCCGCAGCGTCCGCAGCCCATGCCGCGCCGCCGCCAGCCCGCACAGCTCCCGAACCGTCGCGGTCGCCACGCCATGACCGGCAACGTGCTGCGCGACCCGGTAACCGAGTTCGGCGGTGCCGTCCTCGAAGCGGTACAGGTTGAACCGGCCCAGCACCGAGCCATCCTCGGCGACGAGCACATAGAAGGCCCCGCTGCCGGCCTCCTGCTCGGCCAGCATGGCACTGTGCCGGTCGGTGAACTGGTCGTAGTATTCGTCACCGCGGTCGGAGACCGAGGCCGCGAAGTAAGCCCGGTTCGCCAGCTCGAAAGCCAGGACCGCCGGAGCGTGGCCAGCATGCAGCCGCGTCAACTCGAACACTGCCCAACCGTAACAAGATCGCGCACGCAGGCCACGCGAATTTCTATGGCACGCGCCGCAATGTGCGGTCTCCAGGGGAAAGCCCGAAAACCGGCCCGTTCGAACTATCGACACCTTCGCTCGCGAGACGCCGAAATTTCAAGCGGTGCAAGGGTTTCTCGATCGAGTGGTCCTTTCTCGGATCTCTCTGAACTGATCGACTTTTGTCCCTCCGGGATGCTGGAATTGCCGCCATGACTGCGATGACCGATGAGAGCGGTTCCTTTGCCAGGCGACACGGAGGCCCTCTGACCGTCCGCGATCTGCAGGACATGCCGGACGACGGCAACCGCTACGAACTCATGGACGGAGAGCTGTACAAGAGCCCACCCGGGACAACCCGCCACCAGCAGATCGTCGTCCAGTTGGGTGTTCGACTGGAGGCAACTCGCCCGCCGGGCATGGCTGTGCTGCCAGCGCTCGCGGTTGTGCTGAATGCCGACACCGAGGTGCAGCCGGATCTGTTGGCCGCGCCGGTTGAGGCGTTCACCAAGCAGAACCTCCCCGGGCCGCCGTCGCTGGCGGTCGAGGTGCTCTCGCCGGACAGTCTGGTCATCGATCTGAGCCGGAAGAAGGAGGTCTACCAACGGTTCGGCGTGCCGAGTTACTGGGTGATCGATCCGCTCGAACCGAGCCTGCTCGCGTTCGAACTCGACGAGAACGGCCGGTATCAGACGGTCGCGGAAGTGGCCGGGGACAAGCTGTTCGAGGCCACTACGCCGTTCCCGGTGCGCTTCGTGCTGACGGAACTACTCGGCCCGTTCGCCTGATTTGCTACGCCGGTTCGGCGGTCTGGGCGTCGGGGCGGCGTGGGCTGGGGGTGGGCGACGTTTCGACGGGTTCGGGGGTGGTTCGGCGGCGTGGTGGGGGCGTCGGGCGGTGGATGGGCAGGCGGACGGTGAAGGTGGCGCCCTTGCCGGTTTCGCCGGTTGCGGTGATGGTGCCGTTGTGGCTGTGCAGGACCTCGCGGACCAGCGCGAGACCGAGGCCGAACCGCCTGCCTTTGCCGGTGCCGCCGCGGGCGAAGCGCTCGAAGATGCGTTCGGCGTCCTTGGGGTCGAAGCCGACGCCGTTGTCGGCGACGGTGAGCTCGATGTCATGGGGGGTAAGGATTTCGCGCAGGGTCAGGGTGATTTCGCCGTTGGCGCTGGTGTGGCCGACGGCGTTGTCGATGAGCGCGGCGACGACCCTCCGCAGCGCGGTGGCGATTCCGTCGACGAGGTAGGGGCGTTGTTCGCCGTGCACGGCGATGCTGATGCCGTCGCAGCGGGCGCGGAGTTGTTCGGCTGCCGCTGCTTCGCGGACCAGGGCGCCGAAGTCGATGGGGGTGAGCTGTTGGGGTTGGTCGCGTAGGCGTGCGGAGAGGAGCAGGTCCTCGACGACCTCGCCGAGTTGGCGCGTGCCGGTGACGAGGCGATCCAACTCCTCGGTGACGGCGTCGGCTCCCCGGTCGCGGCGGGTGCGGCGGGCGAGCAGTTGGGCTCGGGTGTGCAACTGGGTGAGCGGGGCGCGGAGTTCGTGGCTGGCGTCGGCGACGAATCGGCGTTGCCGGCGCAGTGCTTCGCCGAGCGGGTGGATGGCGCGGCCGGCGAGCAGGTAGCCGGTGAGGACCGCGACGACGAGGGCGAAGATCTCGGCGATGGCGAGGCCGATCAGGAGCAGGTTACGGTCGGCGAGCTGGTAGCGGAGGTCGTAGGCGGCCTGGGCGACGGTATCGCCGTGCTTCTCGGTGAGGACCGTGTACTTGGTGCCGTTGGCGCTGATCTCGCTGCTCAGCGCGGCGCCGGTGCGGGCGACCTGCTGGAGGTCGGCCGTGAGCGGCAGGCCGCGCGGCGGGATCGTGGTGCCGGAACTCGTGGTGATCCGGCCGCCGCGCAGTAGGAACAGCGTGTCGCAGGCGTAGAGGGGCACGGTGCCGGGACGGTCGGCGACGCGGGCGACCTCGCGGTCGGCCGCTGCGGTCTGGCTGTCGGCCATGATCAGGTAGGCGATGGCGCCGACCAGCACCACGAGCAGGGTGATCACCGTGGCGATCTGGATGGTGAGCATGCGCTTGGCGCGCTGGATCACGCGGCACTCGGCGTCGGTGTTGGTGTCGAACTCGGCCCGGGACCGCCGCTTCACACGTCCCCCAACTGGTAGCCGAGGCCGTGCACGGTGCTGACGATGGTCTTGCCGAGCTTGCGCCGCAGGTAGTACACATATGTGTCCACAATGGACTCCGCTGCGGTGTCGACGAAGACGCTGTCGCGCAGTTCGGCGCGGGTGTGCACGGCGCGCGGCCGTTCGACGAGCAGGCGGAGCAGGGCGAACTCCTTGGCCGAGAGGGTGACCCGGCCACTGCCGGTGCGCAGCAGCACGTCGCGCCGGGCCACGTCCAGCCAGCCCATGGCGCCCAACGGGATCGACTCGGCGGCCTCGATGTGCCTTCGGTGCAGCGCCCTGATCCTGGCCAGGAGTTCGTCGACCTCGAACGGCTTGACCAGGTAGTCGTCGGCGCCCGCGTCGAGGCCGGCGACCCGGTCGGCGACGGTGCCGCGCGCGGTGAGGATGAGCGCCCGCGCGCCGACCGCCTTGCGCCGTAATCGACTGAGCAGGTCAAGGCCCTCGATGGCGGGCAGGGCGCGGTCGATGACCATGACCTGGTAGTCCTGGGTCAGCCCGAGGTGCAGTCCGTGATGACCGTCCAGGGCGACGTCGACCTGGTAACCCTCCTCGGCAAGGAGGTCACTGAGCATGTCGGTCAGCTCCCGATCGTCGTCGACGAGCAGCAGCCGTACCGCGCTGGCGGTGTCCACGCGCCCATCGTGACATCGAGTAGTTGAATGTTCTAGCTTCCGACGTAGTGGGTTTCGGGTGAAGCAGACAATTCCAGCACGCCGTTGCGCTGCGCCCTGCGTTCGTACCACGTCAGCAGTGGCGCGGTCATAATGGTCGTCACCAGCGCGACCAGGACCAGCACGCTGAACAGCTCGCTGGTCACGATGCCCTCCTGCAGGCCGACGTTGATCGCGATCAACTGCATCAGGCCGCGCGCGTTCATCAGGATGCCGATCCGCAACGCGGTGGGCTGCGGCTCCCCCGCCGCGCGCGCCGCGCCCCAGCAGGCGCCAAGCTTGCCGACGATGGACACGGTGACCGCGAGCAGCGCGAACGCCAGCAGCCCGGGATTGGCGAGCAGGCCGAACTTGGTGTTCAGGCCGGAGTAGGTGAAGAACAGCGGCACGAACACGATCCGGGCCAGCGGCGCGATGGTGGCCATCACCCGGTCGGCGGCCTTGTTGCGCGGGAAGACCACGCCGACGCAGAACGCGCCGAACACCGAGTACAGACCGATCTTGGCGGTGAACCAGGCCGCGCCGAACACGACGATCGCGGTGACCAGCAGCCGCCACTCATCGGTTCCGGTACCCGAGTCGCGGATGACGCGGCTGAGCAGCTGCCGGCCGCCGCCGAACAGCAGGGCGGCGAAGACGACCGCGCCGACCGCGGCCACGATGGCCGGCCCGGACGAGCCGGACGCCATGCTGATGACGATCGCCAGCAGGATCCAGGCGAGCACGTCGTCGAGTGCGCCGCAGGCGAGCGCGATCGAGCCGAACTTGGTGTCGGCGATGCCACGCTCGCTGATCATCCGCGCCATCATCGGGAACGCGGTGATGGCCAGCGCGACGCCGACGAACGCGGCCGAGGTGGTCAGCGACACGCCGGGCACCACGATGTGTGCCCAGCGCGCGCCGAGCAGCGTGATCATCACGCCGAGCGCGAGCGGGAGCAGGTTGCCGGCCAGCGAGATCGCCCCGACCGTGCGCAGCGACTTGCGGATCCGGTCGGTGCTGAACTCGTAGCCTGCGCCGAACATGAACAGCACCAGGCCGATCTGGCCGACCACGTAGATCAGCGGGCGGCCGGAGGTCGGGAACAGGAAGTTCTCCACCGTCGGGCTGATCAGGCCGAGCAGCGAGGGGCCGAGCAGCACGCCGGCGACCATCTCGCCGACGACCTTCGGCTGGCCGAGCTTCACGCCGATCCAGCTGACCGCCCGGCAGACGACCAGGATGGCGACGAGGGCGAGGAAGAAGGTGGTGCCCGCGCTCGCGACGTTCATGTGGTCCTCATTCCGTGCGGCACCGGGCAGCCGGTCGCCGTGGGCAGGGGGGTGTCGAGGGAGGCGAAATAGTTGCGGCAGAGCGCTTTTCTGCGTGCGTCCCAGACCATGTAGCTGCCGAAGATCAGCTGTGCGATGCCTCGGTAGACGTCTTCCCAGCGGTCCCTGGCGCGCAGGAACGCCAGGGCCGACCGGCGAGCGCGCGCACCGAGTCCGGCGCGGCGGCGGATGAACAGGGCCGGGCCGCGATTGGGCAGCGAGCGGGTGTGCGCGACCGAGCTGGCCAGTTCGAACCGGTCGAGCACGGCGCGGGCGACGACGCGCATGGTGAGCGGGGCGAGGCCCCGGGCGGGGCAGGGCCGGTTGGCCGTCACGCCGAACGGGATGAAGTTGACGTCCTTGGCGGCGATGTCGGCCCAGCGGTCGGGCCGGAACTCGGTGGGGTGCGGGTAGCCCTGCTGGTGGAACTCGGCGTAGCTGAAGCACAGCACGGAGCCGGCCGGCACGGTCTGGTCGGGCAGGTGCACGTCGGCGGTCAGGATGCGATGGGCGATGCCGAACAACGGATACGTGCGCAGCGACTCGTCGATCACCGCTTCCAGGTAGGCCGAATCGTCCGGGTCGGCGACGAGCCTGGCCTGCACGTCCGGGTGTTCGGCGATCGCCAGCAGCAGGTGCGCCATGCCCTCCGACATCTGCACGACGGCGGTGTTGAAGAAGGTGCCCTGCAGGTAGTACGCCTGTTCCATTGTGGACAGTGTGCTCGGCAGTTCGTGCGGCACGTCCCCCGCGACGATGCGCCGGTGCAGGTAGTCGGTGAGTTTGCCGCGCCTGCGCATGTGTCGCAGGCCGGTGCACTTGAGCGCGGTGACCACATCGTCGGCGTTGCCCACGATCAGCTCGCGCGCCTCGGGCGGGCACGGCTCGGCGAAGACCAGTTCGTAGTACAGCTCGGCCCAGATCGGCATCATCGCGTCGCGCAACCGGACCAGGGTGGCGACCGGCGCGTCGATCTCGTCCAGCACACGCTCGGCGACCCGCGCGGTCAACTCCTCCGACTCGGCCTTGGGTTTGATCAGGATGCGCCGGGTCGTTTTCGCCGCCTCGTCGTAGCGCGGCCCGGCCTCCAGGTGTTCCTGGTGCACATGCGGGCCGGGTGCGAGCCAGTACCAGAACAGGTCGGACAGTGCGGCGCCACGACTGCGACCGCCCGCCGCCGGGTCCGCGTAGGCCAGCAGGAAATCGTCCATGCCGATCTGCGGGCCGGGCACGCTAATGCCCTCGTCGCCGTTGACGGCGGCGAACACCCGCGTGCGCAGCCGGACCACCCGCTGCGGCAACCAGTACGGCAGGCTGGCCAGCCCCGCGATGACCAGCACGACGATCCCGAGCGCGATCAGCATGACGGCCCCCGTCAGTAGGTGCGGATCAGATCCGGGTTGAGGTCGGCGAGCGATGCCGCGCCGCACAGCGCGAGCGCGTGGTCGAACTCGTCGCGCAGCAGTTCCAGCACGCCGCGCACGCCGTTCTCGCCGTCGACGGCGAGGCCCCAGACCACCGGTCGGCCGATGCCGACCGCGTCCGCGCCGAGCGCGAGCGCCTTGATCACGTCGGTGCCGCGCCGGATGCCGCCGTCCAGGATGATCGGGATCCGGCCGCGCACCGCGGCCACGATCTCGGGCAGCGCGCGGATCGTGGCCGGCACCGTGTCGAGTTGGCGTCCGCCGTGGTTGGACACGAGCAGGCCGTCCACGCCGTGCGCGACGGCGAGCCGGGCGTCCTCCGGGTGCAGCACGCCCTTGAGCAGGATCGGCAGCGGCGTGATCGAGCGCAGCCAGGCGATGTGCTCCCAGGACAGTTCGGCGCTCATCTGGATCTGCCGGACGTGCCCAGTGCTGCCCTCGCGCAGGTCGACGAGGTTCTCGCAGCGCATGCCGGGCGGGAGATCGTGGAAGTCGTGCGCGTCGTCGCGTTCGCGGTGGCCGAGGACCGGCGAGTCGACGGTCACCACCAGCGCCTTGACGCCGGCCGCCTCGCCCCTGCGCACGATGGCCGCGGAGAAGTCTCGGTCGGTCTGGAGATAGAGCTGGAACCAGAGGGCCGGATCGCGGCCCGGCACGGCGGCGCGCGCGGCGGCGGCGATGTCCTCGATGGCGACCGTCGCGGCCATGCTGACGATCATGATGGTGTCGGCGAGGGCCGCCGCGCGGGCGGTGGCGAGTTCGCCGTCGGCGTGCGCGAGCTTGTGGAACGCGGTCGGCGACAACAGGATCGGCATGGACGCGGTCGAGCCGAACAGTTCGACCGCGTGCCGCCGGTTGTCGCTGCCGCGCAGGATCCTGGGCAGCAGGCACAGTTCCTGGAAGGCGCTCTCGTTGGCGCGCATGGTGATCTCGTCGCGCGCCGCGCCCGCGAAGAAGTCGTAGTAGACCGGATCGACGATGGTGCTTGCCGCGGTCTGGTAGTCCGCGACCTTGAGCAGCCGCGGTCGGATCGTGGTCATGGTCAGCTCTGCTTCGCGATGAACGCGGCGAGCGGTTCCCGGTGCACGGCCGGGTTGGTCCACTCGTTCTCCAGGTTCTCGGTCACGTGGTGGGTGCCGACGAGTTCGCCGTTGCGGTAGTGGCGGACGACCGGGTGCAGGTAGTGGCCCTCGTCGGCGCGCTCGGTCTCGCTCTGGCTGATCCGCTGCCGCGCGGTGCTGTCGAACGGATCGTACTTGTCGTGGTCGGGCCCGTAGTCGAGAGTGGCGACGAAGTAGCTGTTCAGCGAGCCGAAGCCACCGTCGGCGATGTAGTCGACCGGGACCTGCTCGTAGTAGCGGGCGGTGCCGGCCTGCTCGTCCACCACGACCAGGTCGCCGAGGAAGCCGAACTGCTGGAACAGCGCCGAGGACCGGTTGACCCGCTCGATCAGCGCCTCCATCACTTCGGCCGGTTTGGCCGATATCTCCCGGCTCGGCCACGGCACGCCCTCGTAGCGCGCGTCGAGCACGTGCCGCAGGGCGCGGGCGCAGTAACGGAAGCCGTGGATGAACGCGCTGCTGCTCTTCTTGAAGTCGCGCATCTGCGAGAGGGTGCCGGCGAAGTAGAGGTCCGGGATGTTCACCGACTCCCAGGCCGAACTCTGCGCCGGAAAACGGTCGTTGATGACCAGTTCGGGTGTGAGATCGTCGGCGAAGATGGTCGGGTCGAACCGGAAACCGGTGCAGACGATGATCCGGTCGTAGTGGATGTCCTTGAGGATCTCCTCGGCGCGGACGAAGCCGAAGGTGACCCGGTAGCCGCCGTCCGGGTCGCGCTCGATGTTGCGGACGTGCCCGTCCAGCAGCGCGTTCTGCAACTTGAGCTGGTAGGTGTCCAGCAGGTTGTTGTTGGCCGCGCGCAGATGGCCGACGAAGTGCGTGCGCCAGGCCAGTTTCAACGGGCTCGGGCCGGCGACGTGGATGACGGCCGCGGTCTCGAGCAGGTTGTCGGCGGTCTCGAAGGCCGAGTTGCCCTTGCCGATGACCAGCACCTTCTGGTCGGTGAATTCGTCCGGGTCGACCGAGACGTCCGCATACTGTTCGGCGTGCTCGATACCGGGAATGTCCGGGATGTTCGGCAGCCCGACACCGGTCGCGACGATGACCCGCCGTGCGGTGATCTCCTCGCCGGACTCGAGTTCGACGCGGAAGTCGCCGGGCCTGCTGATCCGGCTGACGCGCGTGTTGAACCGGACCTTGATGCCGGTCGCCTCGACGAAATCGGCCAAATAGCGCAGGAGCGACTCGGCGGGCGGCAGGAATTTCTTGCTGTACCGGGTGAACAGCAGGTCCTCGTTGTCGGAGAGCAGCGAGTTCCAGTCCATCCGCATGCGCAGTTCCGGGTCGTCGTACCCGGTGTGCACCTTGTTGATGGAGATCAGCGTGCGGTGGCGCGGGTAGGTGCCGAAGAACATGCCCGGCGCGGCGCCGGCCTCGACGACGAGATAGTCGCGGCCGGCACGATCGAGATCGTGGGCCAACTGAATTCCGGCCGGACCCGCGCCGACAACAAGATAGTCAAGGACTTCGCTGCGCACGTCGCCGAGCGTTGCCGATGGATCTCAGAAAATCCTCAGAGCAGGGTGCGGTTGCCCGCCAGTAACGACTACCGTTTCCAGAACGACCTGCGCTGCTCCGGTTGTGCCGACTGCCCGATCAACTTTTCCAGCAGGTCGAGAGCGTCTTGCCAGCGTCGTTCGAGGCCGATCCGTTTGGCCCAGCCGGCGGCGAACGTGTTCAGCAGCACGATTTCCCGTTGGCCGAGACCGGCGGTGACGAATTCCGGTAGCGCCTCGCCAATTGATTCGGCCAGTTCGACCAATGCCTTGGCCCGTTCGGCCAATCCCAGGGAAGCTGATTCCAACAGTTTCTTCTTCTCCCGCGCGGCGAATTCCCGTACCGAATCCGGAATCGGCCCCGAGTAATCACCCACTTGGACCACTTGGACGTGTTCGCGCGCGACCGTCCGCTTCGCCTTGGCCTGGCCACGCTCGCGTCGCGGGCCGTACAGGACCTGCGCCTCGTCCGCCGGACCCGCGAAACCGGGGCTGGCGGGGTGACTCAGTGGCATGGCGATGTCGAAGCTGCCGGCGTTCATCGACACCGCCATCGGCGCGGCCGCGGCCGTCGCCCGCATCGGCGCCCGCGGCGTCCAGCCCGCCGGGAGGTCGACGGGTTGGGTCATCTGACGCGGCCCGCCGCCCTCGTTGACCACGCGCGAGTCGACCGCGACGAACGCGGTGAACCGGGACAGCACGCCGAATTCCAGCGAGGTCGCGATGATCCGCCGTTCCAGCTCGGCCGATGCCTCGACGGCGCCGATGGCGTAGCGGTCCTCCAGGTCGCGAATGCGGGCGCGGGCCCAGATCGCGCCGAGCGCGGCATTCTCGCTCGGATGAGCGGTGAGCGTGTGCCGCCATTCGCTGCCGTCGGTCGCCGTTCCGACCACGGTGACACTCTCGGGATCGCCGGTGAGTCGGCCGGTGAGGACCAGCGGCGCGCCGGGGAACAGGTCCGGGATCGGTTGCGGCGCAACGGTGTCCGCGTCGAGCGAGCCTCCGGTGATCTGGAGGTCGGTCACCAGCGGAGTGGCGATGCGGTGGTGGATGGCGCGCATGGCCACGTCCAGCCGGTCCTCGGACTCGACCAGTTCGCTGTGTCCCCCGGCGAGCGCGGCCAACCGGGTGAGAAACGCGGCGTTGACCGCGGTGTCGATGCCGACCGTGTGCACGCGGATGTCGGTCAGGTTCGGGGCGATCGCCTGGAGGATCTGGTCCTCGTTGCCGACCTGCCCGTCGGTGACCAGCACCAGCACCCGTTCCCGCCCGGATCGGCCGGCGAGCAGATGCGCGGCCGTCTGGAGCGGCGCGAGCATCTCCGTGCCGCCGCGCGGGGCCAGTCCGGCCAGGTGTTCGACGGCGCGGAAGCGGTTGCGGTCGTTGGCGGGCACGAGGCCGTGCGGCAGATCGGTCGGCCATTCGACGGTGTGGTCGAACGCGAGCACGGCGAACGAGTCCGCGTCGGTGAGCGTGTCGACGATCCGTGCCGCGGCGCGGCGCGCGGCCACCATCTTCCAGCCGCCCATGCTGCCGGACCGGTCGAGCACCAGCACCACGTCGCGCGGCCGGGCGATGCCGGCCTCGGTCGGCGGTACCAGGGTGAGCGCGAAGATGCCGTCGCGGACGGCGAAGGAGCCGGGCGTCTCGTCGAGGCGCAGGCGGAGGATGAAGTCCTGGTTCGCCCGCTCCCCCGGGTTCAGCCGCACGCGCAGCCCGGTGCCGTGCTCCTCGGTGCGCACCGGCAGGCTGGCGCTGATCTCGCCGATGGCCAGTCCGGCCGGACCGATGTCGACGGTGGCGGACAGGGTGATCGGGTTGGGGAATCCGGGCAGCAGCACGGGTGGGCTGATGCGCGAGGCGTCCGGCACCGCGTCGGTGTCCGGACTGGTGCCGGCGCCCACCGACTCGCCGGCCAGCAGCGTGCCCGGGATGTAGCGGGGCGAGACCACGAGCGGGAAGCGGAAAGTGGCCTCGCCGTCGTCGAAGGGCAGCAGCCCGGCCAGCACCACGCGCACGGTGACCTGCTCGTGCGGGGCGATGTTGCCGACCCGCATGGTGAACACGCCCGGCCGCTCCTCCTCGACGATCGCCGCGCGTTGACCCGCGGCGATCGCCTGCTGGTAGTCGGCGCGGGCCTGGCCGCGTTCGCGCAGCACACCCTCGACCGTGCGCCCGTCCGCGCGCAGCGACAACGCGGTCACGGCCGCGCGATCCGGCAACGGGAAGATGTAGGTGGCTTCCAGCGGTTCGTCGAACGGGTTGCGGAACTCTTGCGTCAGCTCGGTTCGCACGGCCGGGCCGGTGACCTCGGCGGCGATGTCCAGGCTGGTCAACGGAAGATTGCCGCGCTCGGTGTGCAGCGTGCCGAAGCCCGCTTCCGCATCCGGTTCGGGCAGTTCGGTCGCGGTCAGGTGCCGGACGGGAATCATGCTTGGCCCCCTTCGGTTGGTGCGGCGTCGGTCGGTGTGGCCAGGCCGCGGTCGTGCAACACGTTGAGCAGTGCGGTCGCGGCATCGGCGATCGCGACGAGGTCGGCCGCGTCGAGTTGGCGCGGTGCGCCGTCCAGAACCAGCGTCACGCCGTCAGCGAGCCGCAGGCTCGGCACCAGCGCGGCGCGCGGCGGTGTCGGCCGGGCCGGGTGAGCCGCCCAGAACCGGGCCGGCGCAGTGTCAATAGCACGCGCGGCTGGTTCGGGTGCGGCTGGTTCGGGCAGGCGGGCGAGGCTGGTCAAGGTGCGGTCGTCCGCACCGAGCAGCGCCTCCTGCACCTGCGCGATGGACCGGCCGTCAGCCTGGAGGCGCTTGACCGCGACCAGCTGCATCAGGTGTCGCCGGTCGTAGAGCGCGGTGCGCCCGCGCATCGCGGCGGGCCGGTCGAGCAGGCCGATCGTGGTGTACCAGCGGATGGTCCGCCGGTCCGGCACCTCGCGTACCCGGCCGTTGGACTGGCCCGAGTAGTCTACGGCCAGCGCCTCGCCGACGAGCTGTGCCAGCTCGTCGATGGTCCAGTGCGCTTCGGTCGTCATGCCTCCATCGTGACACTGTCATATGACACTGTCAATGTCGCACACATTGTTCGGTTCGCATACGGTGTGTCTGCTGATACACCGGTGTATTGGAGGTCGCTGTGCCACAACAGGTTCGGGGCGTCATCGCCCGCGCCAAGGGTGAACCCGTCGAGGTCGTCGACGTGCTCGTGCCCGATCCCGGCCCCGGCGAGGCCGTCGTCCGGGTGCAGGCGTGCGGCGTGTGCCATACCGACCTGCACTACCGGGAGGGCGGCATCAACGACGACTTCCCGTTCCTGCTCGGGCACGAGGCCGCCGGTATCGTCGAGTCGATCGGCGACGGCGTCACCGACGTCAAACCCGGTGACTTCGTGGTGCTGAACTGGCGCGCGGTCTGCGGCGAGTGCCGGGCCTGCCGGCGCGGCCACCCCTGGTACTGCTTCAACACGCACAACGCCAAGCAGCCGATGACGCTGACCGACGGCACCACGCTCTCCCCCGCGCTGGGCATCGGCGCGTTCGTCGAGAAGACGCTCGTGCACTCCGGCCAGTGCACCAAGGTCGACCCGAGTGCCCGACCAGCCGCGGTCGGCCTGCTCGGCTGTGGCGTGATGGCGGGGATCGGCGCGGCCATCAACACCGGCGGCGTGACGCGCGGCGACTCGGTCGCGGTGATCGGCTGCGGCGGGGTCGGCGACGGCGCCATCGCCGGGTCATACCTGGCCGGCGCGACCACGATCATCGCCGTCGACACCGACTCCCGCAAACTCCACAAGGCCCGGCACTTCGGCGCCACCCACACCATCAACGCCACGGAATTCGACGTCGTCGAGGCGGTCAAGGACCTCACCGGCGGCTTCGGCGCGAACGTCGTGATCGACGCGGTCGGGCGGCCGGAAACCTGGCAGCAGGCCTTCTACGCGCGCGATCTGGCCGGCATCGTGGTGCTGGTCGGCGTGCCGACGCCGGAGATGCGCATCGAGATGCCGCTGATCGACCTGTTCAGCCACGGCGGCGCGCTCAAGTCGTCCTGGTACGGCGACTGCCTGCCGACCCGCGACTTCCCCATGCTCACCGAGCTGTACCAGCAGGGCAGGCTGGACCTGGACGCGTTCGTGTCCGAGGAGATCGGCCTTGGCGACGTGGAGTCCGCGTTCGCCAAGATGCATGGTGGCGATGTGCTGCGCTCAGTGGTCCTGTTCGACTGAGTCCAGCGGCGGGACCGGGTTCTTCGCCCGGTCCCGCACCACATCCAGGAACTGGCCGATCGCGTGCACGGTTGCCCTGGTCCGCGCCGAGCCGACCATGTCGAAGGCGTGGTGTGCGTAGGGCAGTTCGGCGTAGCCGAAGCGCGAGAGCGGCCGGGCGGCCTCGACGAACTGGCGGGCCTGGCCGACGCTGACGATCTCGTCCCGGTCGCCGTGCACCACGAACATCGGCGGAGCGTCCGCGTGCAGCCGATACACCGGCGACGCCGCGCGCCAGGTCGCGGAGTCGGTGGCGAAGTCGCTGTCGAACATGACTTTCCTGAGGTAGTCGCGCAACCGGGTCGAGCCGTCGTCGTTGCGCGCGGTCAGGTCGTACACGCCGTAGAGCAGCGCGGCGGCCTGCACCGACGTGTCCGTGTCGGTGAACCCGGGCTGGAAAGCGGGGTCGTTGCCGGTCAACGCGGCCAGCGCGGCCAGGTGCCCACCCGCCGAGCCACCCGCGATCGCGACGAAGGACGGGTCGCCGCCGTGTTCGGCGATGTGCGTGCGCACCCAGGCGATGGCCTTCTTCACGTCCACGATCTGGCTCGGCCAGCGGTTGCGCGGACCGAGCCGGTAGTCGATGGACACGCACACCCAGCCGCGGTCGGCCAGCGCGGCGAGCAGGCCGGGGCTGGCCATCCGCTTGCCGCCGGCCACCCACGAGCCGCCGTGCACCATGACCAGCACGCCGGCATTGGCGTCCAGCGGCAGATCCGGCCTGCGCCAGATGTCCAGCACCTGAGCGGGCGAGTCCGTGCCGTAGGCGATGTCGCGCTCGGCAAGGTAGGACCGGCGCTTGGCACGGGTCCGGTCGGGCACCTCGATCCGGGCCCGGTCGAAGCCGATCACGTCGGCCAGCGCACCGTTCAGCTCGGCGACCGAGGTGTCGGTGGCGATCCGCCGCAACCGCAGCAGGCCGGCGGCCGTGACCGCGGTCACCGCGAGCCCGGCGATGCCCAGCCGGCTCCGGTGCGCGCCCAGCGCCGCCGCGGCCGCACCGGCCGCGACCTGCGCGCCGGCCACCGCAACGCCCAGTTCGCTGCCGGCGACACCGACCGCGAGCCCCGGCAGGTACCAGGGGTAGCGCCGCCACGGTCCGCGCCGCGCGAACAGGTGCACGGCCAGCCCGCCGAGCCCGGCGGCGGCCGCGAGCGCGGTGCCCGCGCCCCTCACGGGAGCAACCAATCGGTACGCATGCCTCCATCCTGCACTGCTATTTGACACTGCCGGCGGTGAGACCTCCCACCAGGTAGCGCTCGATCAGCGCGAACAGCACGACGACCGGCACGACGGCGAAGATCGAGCCGGCGAACAGGAACTGCCAGTCGATGTGGTACGCGCCGATGAACCGGTCCAGCGTCACGGTGAGCGGCTGGTGGTCCGGCGTGGTGGTCAGCGTCAGCGCGACCACGAACTCGTTCCAGGCCGCGATGAACGTGAAGATGACCGCGGTGACGATGCCGGGCATGGCCAGCGGGAGGGTGACCCGCATCATCGAGCCGAACCGGCCGAGGCCATCGAGCATCGCGGCCTCCTCGAGTTCGACCGGGATGGACGTGAAATAGCCCTGCAGGATCCAGATGGAGAACGCGAGGTTGAAGCCCGCGTTGACCAGGATCAGCGCAAGGTAGCTGTTCACCAGGTTGAGTTGCAGGAACTCGCGGTAGAGGCCGACGACCAGCGCGGTCGGCGCGAACATCTGGGTGACCAGCACCAGCAGCAGGAACGGCGTGCGGCCGCGGAAGGTGTGCCGCGCGGTGTAGTAGGCGGCCGGGATGGACACCAGCACCACGATCAGCGTGGACGCGCCGGCGATCACGAGCGTGACCCGGAGGCTGGTCAGCACCGCGTGCCCCTGCCAGGACCAGACGTCGAGGAAGTTCGACCAGTCCCAGTGGACCGGGAAGAACGTGGCGGGCGACGCGCCGAGTTCGCCCGCCGGTTTCAGCGCGGTGGTGAACATGACCAGGTACGGGGCGAGGAAGAACACGCCGATCAGCCAGGCCAGCCCGGTGAGCAGCACCTTGCCGATCGGGTAGCGGCGCGGTCGGGTGTCACGCCGGACCGGTGCCGTGGTCCGATGTGGACGGTTGGTGACAGTCGCGGTCATTTCCGTGCCACCGCCTCGTTCCAGCGCGTCGCCTTCAGGTAGAAGAGCACGAAGATGATGACGAGCACGAAGTTCACCACTGCCGCTGCCGCCGATTCGCCGATGTCGGTGTCCTTGAGCTTGTACATGAACGTGGTCGTGGTGTCCGCGTCGTAGCCCGCGCCGGCGTACATCGTGTAGATGATCGGGAAGGAGTTGAACACGTTGATGATGTTGATCACCGAGCCGACCAGCAGCGCGGGCCGCAGCAGCGGAAGCGTGATGCGCCAGTAGGTGTTCCAGCGCGACGAACCGTCCACTTCGGCCGCCTCGTACACGTCACCGGGAATGGTCTGGAGTCCGGCGAGGCAGACGTAGGTGGTGAACGGGACCGACACGAAAACGGCGACGCCCACCATCCACCAGAAGGCGGAACTCGGCGTGCCGAGCCAGTCGACGGGTTTGCTGATCACGTGCAGGTCGAGCAGGAGCGTGTTGAACACGCCGTGCGACCAGTCCAGGATCCACTTGAAGATGATCGAGGACATCACCACCGATGCCGCCCACGGCACGATCAGCGCCCAGCGGACCACGGTACGGCCGGGAAACCCGCGGTTGAGCAGCTGCGCGAGCAGCAGCGAGATGACGACCGTCGCCGCGACCACCAGGACCACCCATTCCAGGGTGCGCAGCAGGACGTGCGGAAAGGCCGGTTCGCTGAACAGTTCGGTGTAGCGCGTCCAGCCCGCCGAGCCGCGCACGTAGCCGGAGGTGCCGATGCGCAGGAACGAGGTGCGCACCATCTCCACCACCGGCCACAGCACCACGCCGCCGATCAGCACCAGCGCGGGCAGCAGCCAGGGGATCGGCGCGAGCGCCCGCACGAAGCGGACGCCGCGCCTTCCCCTGGTTGTGGTCAGTTCAGCCACCGTTCTGCTCGGCCTTTTGCGCCGTCTGCTGCAACGCGCCCAGCACACCGGCCGGCGATGAGCCCTGGACCGCGGTGCCGATCTGGTGCTTGATCGCGTCCTCGACGGTCGGCCAGGCCGGATCGGTCTGCGGGTAGAACACCGCGTTCGGCAGCACGTTCAGGAACGGCTTGAGGTTGGCGTCGGCCGGGTTGGACGTCATCGCGGTCAGCGCGGACTGGGTGACCGGCAGGAACTTCTCGTTGGTCAGGAACTGGGCGTAGTTCTGCTGCTGGAACACGAAGTTCAGCCACTTGGACACGGCGTCCTTGTTGGCGCCGTTGCCGTTGTTGAACGCCATGATGAAGTCGCCGACGCCGAGCGTCGAGGTGACCGGGCCGTCCTTGCCGGCCATCGGGGCAAGGCCGTAGTTGACCGCCAGCTTCTTGGTGGCGATGTCCTCCATCGGCGTCATGTGGCCGAGCATCATGCCGACCCGACCGGCCTCGAAGTCGGCCCAGGTGCCGGCGGTTCGGTCGACCGAGCCCGGGTTCGGTTCGGTCAGGCCCGCGGAGACCAGACTGGCCATCTGGGACACGGCGGCCACGTTCTGCGAGCTGTTGAGCGCCCACTTGCCCTGCGCGTCGACGAATCCGCCACCCGCGCCGAGCATCCACTGCATCGTCTCGGCCTGCGCTTCCTCGCTGCCCAGCGGCATGCCGTAGGGCTCGGGGCAGCCGGCCGCCTTGAGCTTCTGCGCGTCGGCGGACAGTTCGGCCCAGGTGGTCGGCGGCTTGTTCGGGTCGAGGCCGGCCTTGGTGAACCAGTCCTTGTTGTAGTACATCAGCCGCGTCGAGAGGATGAACGGGATGCCGTACTGCGTGCCCTGGTAGGTGCCGATCTTCTTCGGGTTGGGCAGCATGTCGGACATCGTCTGGCTGGACAGCACGTCCGATGCCTTGTACAGCAGGTTGTCCTGGGCGAAGTCGATCCAGTGGTCGACGTTGAGCACGTCGGGCTGCTGGTGGTTCTGCACCAGGTTCTTGACGTAGTCCTCGATGTTGTTCCAGTTCTGCACGTTCAGGTTGACCGTGTAGCCCGGGTTCTTGGCCTCGAACTGTTTGACCATGTTCTGCCAGTACGGGGCTGTCGCGTCGCTGTACTCGGCCGCGACGAACGTGATCGTCTTGGTCTGGCTGCCGCTGCCCGAGTCGGAACCGCCACTGCCGCAGCCGGCGAGCGCTAAGGCGGCGCAGAGACCGACTCCCAGCGTTGTCATCAGACGCCGCTTCACTACAACCACCTCGATGCTCTGGTCCTGCTTGGTGCCGCACAGTATGTGCCACTTCCCAGCAGCAATCAACAGTTTCGAGCAGCGTGAAGACAAAAATCTGCTCATTGATGTACGATTCAAGCTGAAAACGCGCACTTGTACGCAGTACGCCATGAGGAGGCTTCGTGACGCACACCGAGCAGGAGATCGCCAGCCAGCCCGACTGCTGGCGGCACGCGGTCGCGCTGGCCCCCGCCGTCGCCGAGTTACTCCCGCGCCCCGGCGAGCGGGTCGCGGTGACCGGTTGCGGCACGTCCTGGTTCATCGGGCAGAGCTACGCGACCCTGCGCGAACGCGCCGGACTCGGCGAGACCGACGCCTTCTGCGCCTCCGAGTGGCCCAGCGGCCGGCGCTATGACCGGGTGCTCGCACTGACCCGATCAGGCACGACAACCGAGGTGCTCGAACTGCTCGCCGCGCTGCGCGGCAGCGTGCCGACGGTGGCGATCACGGCCGATCCGACAACGCCGGTGATGGAACTGGCCGACAATGTGGTCGTGCTCGACTTCGCCGACGAGCGCTCGGTCGTGCAGACCCGCTTCGCCACCAGTCAACTGGCCCTGCTGCGCACCCACCTCGGCGAGAACCTGGACGCGGCGATCGGCGACGCGGCCCGCGCGCTCACCGAGCACCTCCCCGCCGAACTCGTCGCCGCCGACCAGTTCACCTTTCTCGGTCGCGGTTGGACGGTCGGCCTCGCCGCCGAAGCGGCATTGAAGATGCGCGAAGCCGCGACCGCCTGGACCGAGTCGTACCCGGCCATGGAGTACCGGCACGGTCCGATCAGCATCGCCGGCCCCGGCCGCGTCACCTGGATGTTCGGCGAGCTGCCGCCGGGCATGGCCGAGCAGATCAACGCGACCGGCGGCACGGTCGTCACCTCGCCGCTGGACCCGATGGCCGACCTCATCCGCGCGCAACGCCTCGCGGTCGCCATCGCCACGGCCAAGGGCAACGACCCGGACCAGCCGCGCAACCTGACCCGCTCGGTCATCCTCACCTGAGCGTCATCTTGGCAGTGGCTAGATCCGTGGCTATGCTCTGGCCATGGCCAACCAGCCCTACCACCACGGCGACCTGCGCAGGGCGCTGCTCGACGCGGCAGCGCCGCTGATCGCCGAGGTCGGGCCGGCCAACGCCAGCCTGCGCGAACTCGCCCGCCGCACCGGCGTCTCGCACACCGCGCCCGCGCACCACTTCGGCGACAAGACCGGCCTGCTCACCGCCGTCGCCACGGAGGGTTTCACCCTGCTCGCGGACCGGCTCGCCGAGGCGGCGCGGCGCACCCACAGCTTTCTGGAGGTCGGCGTCGCGTACGTGCGGTTCGCGCTGGACCAACCGGCGCACTTCGCCACCATGTTCCGCGCCGACCTGCTGCACGGCGACGAGCCCGACCTGGTCGCGGCGCGGGCGCGGGCCAACGCGGTGCTGCGCGACAGTCTGGCCGAGGAAGGCCATGACCGGCCCGGCGAGGCGCCGACCACCGCACTCGCGGCCTGGTCGCTGGTGCACGGGTTCGCGTCGCTGTGGTCAGCGGGCGCGATCCGGCCCGGCGCCGAACAACCGGACGATCCCGAGGAGCTGGCCCGCACGGTCGCCAAGGTGCTGCTGCGGGGCACACCGGCATTGAACGAAAATTAATCGGACTACGCGATGGTCTTCCCTGCCGGATAGTACGAGAAACCGGATAGTACGAGAAAAGGGAGAGCGACCATGGCGTATGCCGCGTCGAACGGTTCAGCGAGCGCTACCGAGTTCTGATCAGCGCTTCGCGACGGCCAACGCTGCACCCCCTCCCCGGCCAACGGGTTTCGCCCCGCGGCCGGCAGCACGGGCCGACGCGATCAGACCGTTTTGACCGTCACGCCTTCGCTCTCCAGTATCCGCACCACGTCCTGCGGCGCGTCCGAGTCGGTGATCAGCACGTCGATGGTCGCGGTCGGGCAGATCTGGGCGAAGGCGTGCCGACCGAGCTTGGTCGAGTCGGCGACCACCACCACCTGCCGGGCGCGCGCCGCCATCAGCCGGTTGATGCTGGCCTCGCCCTCGTTGTGCGCGAACGCGCCCTGCACCGGGTCGATGGCGTCGGCGCCGAGGAACACGATGTCGAGGATGATCTCCTCGAGAATCCGGGTGCCCAGCGGACCGGTCAGCTCGAAGGACTGCGGCCGCGCGACGCCGCCGGTCACCACCACCTTGACCGAGGGCCGGACGACGAGTTCGTTGGCGATGTTGAGCGCGTTGGTGACGATGGTCAGGCCGGGTTCGTCGCCGGAGGCGTTGAGGTCCGGCCGGACCACCAGGCTGCGCGCGACCTCGGTGGTCGTGGTGCCGCCGTTGAGGCCGACCACCGCGCCGCGCGCCGCCAGCCCGGCGGCGGCACGGGCGATGCGCTCCTTCTCCGGCGCCCTGCGCACCGTCTTGTAGCGCAGCGGCAGGTCGTAGGTGACGTTGTGCGCGACCGCGCCGCCCCTGGTCCTGGTCAGCAGTTGTTGCGCGGCAAGGTGATCGAGGTCGCGCCGGATCGTCGCGGCGGACACCGCCATCTCCTCGGCGAGGTCGTCCACGTCCACCTTGCCGCGCTGACCGAGCAGTTCCAGCAGGGTGCTGAGTCGTTCGTACCGGTCCACTGCTCGCTCCGCTCAGTCATGGTGCTTGTTGGGAGCAAGTATTGCGCACGGATCAACCCCTGACTGCCTGGATGGTGTAACTGGCCGCGAGCCGGTTCGGGTCGGTGCTCAGCCGCCATTCCTTGAGGTCGTCGTTGTCGTCCTGGATCATCTGGCCCGGGATCGCGTTCCACGGCACGCTGTTGTGCTCGACGAACTGGGTCAGCCGCAGACCGGCGTCCATCAGCGCGGTGATGATCTCGGCCATGCCGTGATTCCACTCGTGTGTCGTGCTCGCGGACAGTTCGGCGTCGGTTTCGACGTAGGTCCCCGGCACGTTCCACACGAGTGGTTCCTCGTGCTCGAAATAGGAGTAGCGGATGACGGCCGGGTCGACGGTCTCGTCGAGGGTGAACAGCATCGGGTGGCCCTCGCGGATGAACAGGCGCCCACCGGGCTTGAGCAGACCGGACACCACCCGAGCCCAGCGCCGGATGTCGGGCAGCCAGCCGAGCGCGCCGATGCCGGTGAAGACCAGGTCGTACGATTCGCCGCCGAGCACCTCGACCGCGTCGTAGACGGATGCCTGGTGGTAGTCGATCGGCGTGTTGGTGCGCTCGGCGAGCTTGCGCGCCTCGGCCAGCGACGCGCCGGAGAAGTCCAGGCCGCTCATCCGCGCACCCAGCCTGGCCAGCGACAACGTGTCCGTGCCGATATGACATTGCAGGTGCACGCCGCGCAGGCCGGTGAGATCGCCGAGCCGGGGCAGGTCGAAGCGGACCACCTTGGAGATGAAGGCCGGATCGGCGACGAACCGCTCGACCTCGTAGCCGGGTGACGCCGCGTGCGCCGGTGCGCGTTCGTCCCAATTCGCCCGGTTCAGGCTGAGGTACTCATCCATCTGGCCAGGCTGTCATGGTCGCTACCCCTTGACCAACGCTTATTCGCGTTCTAACTTGCCACGAAGTACGCATATTCGAGCATGAGTT
This sequence comes from Pseudonocardiaceae bacterium, assembly GCA_035948315.1. Lineage (GTDB taxonomy): Bacteria > Actinomycetota > Actinomycetes > Mycobacteriales > Pseudonocardiaceae > CAJCJE01. The sequence goes on from DASZJG010000058.1 coordinate 109,612, forward strand.
GACACTATCGATCAGGAGTGCTCGTGCACCGTCGCCTGTTACGCACCGCGCTGACCGCAACGATCGCCGCGACCCTCGCCCTCGTCGGCCTCGGCCAGGGGTCGGCCGCCGCCGATACGTCCCCACAAGGATCACTACTGCCGCCTCCCCCGCCGCACGTCGGCGACTACAACGGCCTGGCCAAGACCCCGCCGATGGGCTTCAACGACTGGGCCGGCTTCGGCTGCGACATCAACCAGCAGCTGTTCACGAACACCGCCGACCAACTGGTCGGCCTCGGCCTGAACAAACTCGGCTACAACTACGTCAACATCGACGACTGCTGGATGCAGAAAACCCGGGACGCCAACGGGAACCTCCAGGTCAACACCGACCTGTTCCCGAACGGCATGAAGTGGCTCGGCGACTACCTGCACAACAAGGGCCTGAAGTTCGGCATCTACGAGGACGCCGGCTACCAGACCTGCCAGGGCGCGGCCGGCAGCTACGGGAACTTCCAGACCGACGCCGACCAGTACGCGTCCTGGGGCGTCGACTACCTCAAGCTCGACTACTGCTACCAGCCGCTGGACAAGTATCCGGGCAAAACCCCCGGCCAGGTCGCGCAGATCGTCTACCACGACGCGTCGCAGGCGCTGCTGAACACCAAGCGGCCGATGATCTTCTCCGAGTCGGCGCCCGCCTACTACTGCTGTTCCGGCGCCGACTTCACCAACATCATGAGCTGGATCGCGCAGAACGGGAACCTCTGGCGCTACGGCAGCGACATCGCGGACAACTGGGCGAGCGTGCTGGAGAACTACGCGGAGGACAACACTCCCGGCCTCGCCGCGTACGCCGGGCCCGGCCACTGGAACGACGCGGACATGCTGGAGATCGGCAACGGTGGTCTGAACCTCACCGAGGAACAGAGCCAGTTCGACGTGTGGTCCGAACTCGCGTCGCCGCTGCTGCTGTCCACCACGCTCAGCACGCTCACCCCGACCGAACTGAACGTCGTGAAGAACAAGGACGTCATCGCGGTCGACCAGGATCCGCTCGGCGCGCAGGGCACGGTCGTCCAGTCCGGCACCGGTTACGACGTGCTGTCCCGGCCGTTGGCGGGCGGCGATCGCGCGGTCGTGCTGTTCAACAAGGGCGACACCGCGCAGACGATCACCACGTCGGCCAAGACCGTCGGCTTCAACGGGAACGGGATCTACGGGCTGAAGGACCTGGTCAGCAAGCAGCAGACCACCAGCAACGGGACGATCTCGGCGAACGTGCCCCCGCACGGCACGGTGATGTACCGGATCAGCAGGCACGCCTCGCCGCTCGCCGCGCCCTCGGTCGCGGTCAGCGTCTCGGGCAGCGACCCGGCGACGGTGACCGTTGCCGACAACGGCATCCTGCCGATCAGCAACGTCTCGGTCGGCCTGACCGCGCCGAGCGGTTGGACGGTCAGCCCGGCGAAGAAGTCCCTGCCGACCATCCTGCCCGGACACTCGGCGAGCGCCACCTTCACCGTGTCCGCTCCCCCGCCGCCACCCGGCCAGGCCACGAACACGCTGACCGCGACCGCCTCGTATCGCTGGCTGTTCACCAAGGGTTCGGTCTCGGGTGACCAGACGCGGATCACCAACACGCCCTACGACAACCTGGCGCAGGCGTACAACAACATCGCCATCACCGACGAGTCGAACACCACGCCCGGCAACTTCGACGGCGGCGGCGACAGCTATTCGGCCCAGGCGCTCGCCACGGCCGGTGCCACGCCGGGCGCGACCATCACGTCCAACGGCACCTCGTTCGCCTGGCCGGGCGTTGCGGCCGGCACCAAGGACAACGTGATCACCGACGGCCAGATCATCAAGCTGGCCGGCACCGGCAAGTCGGTGGCATTCCTCGGTTCCGAGGCCGGCGCGACCAGCGCGCCGGTGACGATCACCTACACCGACGGCAGTACGAGCACGGCCAACCTCGGCTTCCCGAACTGGTGTTGCGAGGGCACCACCGCGTACGGCGCGACCCCCGCGATCACCACCGATCACCGGGACACGCCGACCGGCCCGGCCAACTACGGCAACGACTACTACGTCTTCTACAACACCGTGCCGGTCGATCCCGGCAAGACGGTCGCCACGGTGACCCTGCCGAACGCGCAGGAGATCCACGTGTTCGCGCTGAGCCTGGCGAGCTGAACCAGACGCCGGATCCCGCTGACGCCTCAGCCCGTCAGCGGGATCTGGTACTGGATGAACCCCTTGTTCACGCCGACCTTGTCATACAGGCGGCGCGCGGTCGCGTTGTCCTCGCGCGTCAGCCAGTAGACCCGGCTGCATCCCCGTTCGCGCGCCCAGGCGGTGATCGCGGCGATCAGCGCCCGAGCAACCCCCTTGCCACGCGCGGCTTCCGACGTGAACAGATCCTGCAGATAGCAGACGTCGGCCGACGTGGTGCTCGGATGCGTGAAGAAATGCGCGATCCCGACCAGTTCACCGTCCAGCTTGGCGCCGAGCAGGTGCAAATCTGTGTCCGGTTCGAACCGTGCCCAGGCACGGTCCAGGAACTCCTGGTCCGGCGTGCGGCCATAGAACACGTTGTACCCCCAGAACAACGCGTCCCACGCCGCCCGGTCCGTCGACGTCACTGCACCGATCGTGATCATGCGACCAGGTTAGTCAGGAAACGTTCACTCGCGGGCCGTAAGCCTCGGCGACATCCTGCGAGCTGCCCCACCGGCTGTAGGTGGGGTCCTGCGGCCAGCCCTCGGGCGAGTCCTGCCACACCTCCTGCCGCCCGTAGGGCAGCAGGTCGATCAGCGGGAAGGTGTGGCTGAGCTGCTCGGTGCCGCGGCCGTTGGTGTGCCAGGTCCGGTACACCTTCTCACCGTCGCGCAGGAACACGTTGACCCCGAACCCGCCGCCTGCCGGCGCGTCGACGTCCGCGCCGAACGGGCTGTTCGCGGTGGAGTACCAGGTCATGGTGTTGCCGACGCGCCGCTTGTAGGCCAGCGCCTCGTCGATCGGGCCCTGGGTGACGATCACGAACCTCGCGTCGTAGTTGTTCAGGAACTCCAGCCGGGTGAACTGCGAGGTGAACCCGGTGCAGCCGGGGCACTGCCAGTCCTCGCCCGCGAACCACATGTGGTGGTAGACGATCAACTGCTTGCGCCCGTCGAAGACCTCGGCCAGGCGGACCGGCCCCTCCGCGCCCTCCAGCACGTAGTCGGGCAGTTCGACCATCGGGAGGCGGCGGCGCTGGGCGGCGACCGCGTCCAGCTCCCGGGTCGCTGCCTTCTCCCGAACGCGCAGCGCGTCGAGTTCGCGCTGCCAGGTTTCCGCGTCGACGACGGGCGGTAGTGCGTTCATGGGCCCTCCTGATCAGGTACACACACATGCGATACCTGTGTAGACCCCGCCCGGCCGGAAAACTCATCGCGGAACGCCGAAAAATTTAGTCGAGCCCGACGCTCGCCGTTGAGCGCCGGGCCCGCCCGCCGCGGGAAGGCGGATTCAGGAAGAACTACCGGTCACGGCAGGTGCCAGTCCTGCGCGTTCGTGCCGTTGCAGTCGTAGATCTGCAACTGCGTGCCGATGTTCGTGGTGGCGCCGGGGTCGTCCAGGCAGCGGCCGGACTCCGGGTTGACCAGCGAACCGTTGGACTGGGCCTGCCACACCTGCGCCCCGGTCCCGTTGCAGTCGTACAACTGGACCTTGGTGCCGTTCGCGGTGCCGGCCGCGGTCACGTCCATGCACTTGCCGAGCGCCTGTAGCGACCCGTTGCTGTTGACCGTCCACTGCTGCGCGCCGCTGCCGTTGCAGGTGTAGATCTGGACCGGCGTGCCGTTGTTGGTGCTGGCCGACTGGATGTCGACGCAGAGGTTGGTGCCGACGCTCGCCGTGATCGGGCCGGTCGTGGAGACCGTGCTGGTCGTCCAGACGAACGTGGTGCTGCCGCTCGCGCCGGTGCTGTCGGTCGCGGTGACGGTGACCGTGCTGGTGCCGGCCGCACTCGCCGAACCGCTGATCTGACCGCTGCCCGCGTTGATGGACAGACCGGCCGGCAGACCGGTCGCCGCATAGGTCAACGTCTGGCCGGAGGCGGAGTCGTTGGCGGCGATGGTCAACGGAGCCGACGTGCCGACCATGCTGCTCATGCCGCCCGGGTTGGTCACGGTGACCGTGTTGGCGCCGGCCGAGTTCACCGCGAGCGTGCCGGAGAGCTGCGGGCTGGCCGAGGAGTCACCGACCATGATCGAGTAGCTGCCGGTCGGCGTGGTCCAGCCGTTCGACGAGGTGTTCCAGTAAGCCAGGTCGTGCAGACCCACCGGGAAACTCACCGTGGCGCTCGCGCCCGGTTGCAGGTTGACCCGCTGGAAGCCCTTGAGCTGCGCGGGCGGCTCACCGGTGCTCGCCGGATCGCCGACGTAGAGCTGGGCGACGTCCGCGCCCGCCCGGCTGCCGGTGTTGGTGACGGTCGCGGTGACCGTCGCCGTCCCGCCCGCACCCAGCGCGGACACGTGCAGGTTCGAGAAGCCGAAGCTCGTGTAGGACAGGCCGAAGCCGAACGGGAACAGCGGCGCGATGTTCTTCGCCTGGTACCAGCGGTAGCCGACGTCGACACCCTCCGAGTACTGCACCTGACCGTTCTGGCCCGGCCACTGCGCCGAGGTCGAGGCCGGCACGTCGGACAGGCTCTTCGGGAACGTGACCGGCAGCTTGCCGGACGGGTTCACGTCGCCGAACAGCAGCGCGGCGATGGCGTTGCCGTCCTGCTGGCCCGGGTACCAGTTCTCGAAGACGCCTGCCACCGAGCCGATCCACGGCATGGTCACCGCGGAACCGGAGTTCAGCACGACGATCGTGTTCGGGTTGACCGCGGCCACGTCCGAGATGAGCTGGTTGTAGTTGCCGGGCAGGTCGATGGCGCCCAGGTCGCTGCCCTCGGACTCGAAGAGGTTGGCGAAGATGACCGCGACGCTGGAACTCTTGGCCAGGTTGACGGCGGCCTGCTCGGTCGAGCTGGAGGTGCCGGAGGAGGACGCGCCCTGCGAGTACTGCACCGAGACGCCGGAGCCCGCGCGCGAGGTGATCGCCTGTAGCGGGGTGACCGTGCCGGAGGAGTTCACGCTGGCGCTGCCGCCGCCCGCGGTCTCCGCGTTCGTGTTCGCGTCATCACCGAGCACGGCGATCGACGTGCCCGACGAGGTGTTCAGCGGCAGCACGTTGTTGCTGTTCTTCAACAGCACGCTGCCTTCCTCCGCGACGGAGGCCGCGGTCGCCACGTGCGCCGCATTGGTCACGGTGGCACCGGTTCCGCCGCTGACCGGCCGGTCGAAAAGGCCGAAGGTGAACATCTCGTTCAGGATGCGGCTGACCATGTTGTTCAGCGTCGCGGTGGATACCTGACCGCTGTTCACCGCGTTCTGCAATGCGGCGCCGAAGTAGGCGTCGTCCGGCATCTGCTGGTCGAGGCCGGAATTGGCGGCGGCGACGGTGGAATGCGTCGCGCCCCAGTCGGAGGTGACGAAACCGGGGAAGCCGAATTCGGTGTCCAACGCGTTGTTCAGCAGCGTCGGATTCTCACACGCGTAGGTGCCGTTGATCGTCGCGTAGGAACACATCACCGAGGACGCGGCGCCCTGCTGGGTCGTGGCCTGGAACTGCGGGAGGTAGATCTCCTGCAACGTCCTGGTGTCGATGATCGCGTTGTCGGACGGGGTGTTGCGGTTCGATTCCTGGTTGTACACGCCGAGGTGCTTGACCTGCGCCAGCACGCCCTGGCTCTGTACGCCGCGGATCTCGGCCGCGCCCAGCTGGCCGGCCAGGTAAGGGTCTTCGGACATCGACTCGAAGGCCCGCCCCCAGCGCGGGTCGCGGTCGATGTTGACGGTCGGGCCGAGGTCGATGTTGACGCCCTTGCCCGCGTCCTCGGCGCCAATCACCGCGCCGTAACTCTGCTCGGCGGCCGGATCCCAGGTCGCCGCGGCCGCGACGGGCGCGGGCAGCTGGGTCACGCCCGTCATGCCGTCGCCGACACCGGCCGGGCCGTCCTCCAGGCTCAACGCCGGAATACACAGTGCCGGAATGGCCGGGGTGTTGCCGACGTAACTGCCGCCCGCGCCGTGCACCAGGGTGATCTTCTGCGCCAGGCTCATCTGCGCGACCACCTGCGACACCCGTTGGCTGACCGGCGCCGCGGAATCCACCCAGGGACACGCGGCATTGGCGGCGGGTCTTGCCGGTTGCGCGCTGCTCGGCAGGCTCAGGCTGACCCCGAGGATCGCTGCTGCCGCGGCGCCGACCAGGACCAGACTTCTTCGTCTCGATGACAACCCGGTACTCCTCACGCATCACATGCGATCGCGCACGGAGAGTAGTCATCCCGAAGAAGCGGGTGGCCACATCGCCGCCGGTGATTCGCTGGGTAACAGAGGGGAAACAAGCTCAGCACCGACGACCGTGACATATGTTGTGGGCCACAACAATCACAAATTGATAAAGATGTACCGGGGGCCCGACCAGTACTCCCAGTGGTCTTGCCGGCAACTTTACGGCGCGCGCCGGCCCTCGCGACCGGCACGAGGACTACTCAGAGTAATAGCGCCCGGCGGCGGGAATCGCGGCCTGAGGGGCCACTCATCGACGGTTCACCAACGACTCACCGTCGGAAAACAGCTATTTCGTTGAAATATTGAGCAGACACAGCGCAAGTGCGCGCCAACGCAGCTAGCCCCCAAGCGGCGTTGACGCGCACCAGTTCGGTTCTACCGAAGGATCCTCAGCGCGAGAAAGCGGGACCGGGGACGGATTTCTTGGTCCGCTTGCCCTTGGTCGTGCCACCCGCCGCGTGCGCGGACTCGAAGGCGTCCAGCACGCTGCCCGGGATACGACCCCGCTCGGACACGTCGTATCCGTTGTTGCGAGCCCAATCACGAATGGCCTGGGTCTGCTCTTTGCTGCGCCCGCTGGCTGATCCCGCAGCTCCCCGAGTACTGGCGCTCGCGGCTCCGCGCTTGACCCGGCCGCCGGTCCGGCGGGCGGAAGCAACGAACTCGGCAAGATTGTCACGCAGCCTGGCCGCGTTCGCGTCAGCCAGGTCGATCTCGTAGGTGACGCCGTCGAGACCGAAAACCACGGTCTCAATGCTGTCACTGCTGGTGCCGTCCAGGTCATCGACCAGCTGCACAAGTACCTTTTGAGCCATCGTTATTACATCACTTTCTTCTTTGAAGCACGGCGCAGGGGTGAAAATGAAGACCTGACGCAACTATATACGGGACTCTGACGTACCGCGCAAGCCGCCCCGCGCTAATCATCGGTACTTCACAATAACGCGCGTGGCCACTTCGAGCGTGATCCCGGGCACCTTTGCCCGCCATGCGAGATGAAGAGACGACAAAGCCTGCCATAGGGGCGGATGCCACCGGCGGAAACCACTGGTTGAAGCGCCCCAAACACGTGCCGTCAACGGCGGGCGGAGCTATCCGGCTTAGCGCCAGGTTAGAGCCCGGTTAGGGCTTCGTTAGGGGTGGGGTTAGCGCAATGCCCACTTTCCCCACTCACACCGTACTCAGCTTTTTACCGGCCGTTGCGGAACGGCCTTACCCACGCTTCACCGAGTCAAACCTGATCGACCCAACTTGGTTCAGTCGTGATCGAAGTCGGTCGATCCCGACCAGACTCGATACCAATCGAACAGCGAAATCATGACATACTGGCGCAAATCGTACACCATCTGCCCGATTGCCGTGAGCACGGCGCGCCGGGTCCCCGGCCGGTAAAGGGGTGGTCGACATCCGGGATACTTATTCATAGCCGCCTATGGAACGTGGCTCAATCCGCCGCCGAGCGGCCCGGCCGCGGCTATTAGCCGGGCGATCAATGGATCAGCAACATGCAGATCCTTCGTCGCCGGCCCGGCCCGCCAGGGGCCCGATTGGCCGATGAGCCGCGAATGGTCGCGGCCAACAGGCCGAACAGCGTAATCCGACCGGCGTGGGCGAATGGTTTCGTGTCGGGCAGCGCCCGCTACTCCGGCTGCCGGCCAATGCGGTCGGGCAATTTCCGACCCCCCATCGGATGACCGGTCCGGGCACCAGGCCGAATCGGGATATCAGGCGGCCAAACCGGCCATCCGAGGATAACCGAGCTATCCCCCGCGTGGGTGGTCCGGCCATGCCGAGGGCATCCCGGTGATTCGACAGGCGGAGGTTTTCGGTAAGCGTTTGATAACGCCTGCACCGTACGCATCGCGTTTACAGTGCCGCTGAGCTGCACGATTCCGGTGCGCGCCGACCCGATCGGGCAGTCAACCGATTTTTAGTCGCTAGTTGTTCAGGAGTGGCTGGTTGTCATTCCGTAGTCGAAGGGGCCCGACGCCGGACTTTCCGGGCCAGTAGGACCAGCGCCACGACCGCGACCACATTCAGCACAATCTTGCCGATCAGGGTGACCGGATCGGGCAGGTCATTGCTCCCAAAACCCACCGCCATGCTGGTCAGCAATGCACCGCTGACCATGGCGAGTCGGTGCGCATCCGACCAACCGGGCCTGCGTGTCCAACCGCCGACGACAACGACGAGGACACCGGCCAGGATCACCGCGAGAAGCAGCGGAACAAAGGCGGGAACCGAGCGCGCCCAGGCGCCGGACAACGGCCACAGCACGGTGAACGCGAACCACAGGAATGTGGCCAAGCCCGCGGCGATACCGACCACCCACGGACCGGGCGCGGCCGGCCCGGAATCGGCGGATACGCCACTCGGCCGAATCGGGCGTTGCGCCGGCCGCAACAGCAGGCCGACGATCACGAACATCAGCACCACGACCCAGCCGCACAACACGGTCAGCAGCGGTGGCAGGTACACGGGCAGGTGCACGTAACCGGGCGAGGAGAGCTGGGTCCAGTTGTACCAGGCGGCACTGGCGCCGAGCACGAACAATAAGGTCAACACGAGGCAGCCACGGACGCCCAGCCAAGCGCTTGTACGGTGCAGAGGAAATGTCAGCTCGGTCAGCGCAATGGGCATGGCAATGCCCCAGAGGGTTTCGTAACCCAGCGCCCAGACCAGAAAAGGCCAGTTCACGCCCATGGCTCGGCCGTAGTCGGGGTACGGAACGAGGCTGCCCAGCGGGGCGAGCGAGGTCTGCACGATGAGGAATTCGGTGGTCAGCGCGAATGCCAGACCGAACAGCACGATCGAGGAGAAACCGAGGACCCGGCGACGGACCACGGCGCGGATCAGCACCGCGGCGAATCCGTAGGTGCTGATTTCCGACAACAAGCCGGAAATGTTGGCGATGCTGGTCGCGCCGAACAGAACGTCCACGGTGAACGGTGCCAGCACGGCCAGCACCAGTACTGCCCACAATCGCTGCCGGCGACGCGACGCGGAATCCGCGGCCGGTCGCGGTGACAACGTGGTCATGGCCCCTCCCCGTCCATTTCCGGGTTTTGAATACTCTGCGTAGTCGTGCGCCTCGCAGGGCATCGCCCGGATCAGCAACGAGGTGAGGGTACGAGCTTCGGCGTCGAACGAGTCAGCAACACCCGGCTCGCCGATATTTACTTCCGTGAAGTAACGGTACCCGCTGTCAAAAACCGTTCGATCCCCCCGGGATAATCAAACCGATGAGTGCCACGTTGGTTGCCAAGAACCTCACCGCGGGACACGGCGAACGCATCCTGTTCGCCGGGCTCGATCTCGTTGTCGCGCCCGGGGACGTGGTCGGCCTGGTCGGCGTCAACGGCGCCGGCAAGTCGACCCTGCTCCGCATGCTCGCCGGCCTCGCGCCGAGCGAGACCGGTTCGCTCGCGCTGAGCCCGCCCACCGCGAACATCGGCTACCTGCCGCAGGAGCCGGAACGCCGCGAGGGCGAGTCGGTCGGCGAGTTCCTGGCCAGGCGCACCGGGGTCGCCGACGCACAGGCCGAGCTCGACGACGCCACCGAGGCGCTGACCAACGGCGAGCCCGGCGCGGACGAGCGGTACGCGGTCGCGCTGGAACGCTGGCTGGCGCTCGGCGGGGCCGACCTCGCCGAGCGCACCGGCGAAGTGACCGCGGACGTCGGCCTCACCGTCGACCTCGACCAGCCGATGCGGTCGCTGTCCGGCGGCCAGGCCGCGCGCGCCGGCCTGGCGTCGCTGCTGCTCAGCCGCTACGACATCTTCCTGCTCGACGAGCCGACCAACGACCTGGACCTGGCCGGACTGGACCGGCTGGAGCGCTTCGTCACCGGCCTGCGCACGGGCACCGTGCTGGTCAGCCATGACCGTGAGTTCCTGGCCAGGACGGTCAACTCGGTGCTGGAGCTGGACCTGGCCCAGCAGCTGGTGCGCACCTACGGCGGCGGCTACGAGTCCTACCTCGCCGAACGCGAGGTCGCCAGGCGGCACGCGCGCGATGACTACGAGGAATACGCGGATACCAAGGCCGCGCTGTTGGCCAGGGCGCGGACCCAGCGCAACTGGATGGAGAAGGGCGTGCGCAACGCCCGGCGCAAGGCCACCGACAACGACAAGATCGGCCGCAAGTTCCGCGTCGACTCGACCGAGAAGCAGGCGGCCAAGGCGAAGCAGACCGACCGGATGATCGAACGGCTCGACGTGGTCGAGGAACCGCGCAAGGAATGGGAGCTGCAGATGACGATCGCGGCCGCGCCCCGGGCCGGCGCGGTGGTCGCGACGCTGCGCGGGGTGGTGGTGCGCCGGGGCGCGTTCACGCTCGGCCCGGTCGACCTCCAGATCGACTGGGCGGACCGGGTCGCGATCACCGGCGCCAACGGCGCGGGCAAGTCGACGCTGCTGGCCGCGATGCTGGGCAGGCTCACACCGGACGAGGGCCAGACCTACCTCGGGCCGGGCGTGCGGGTCGGCGAGGTCGACCAGGCGCGGGCGCTGTTCCTCGGCGACGCGTCGCTGCTGGACGCGTTCAGCGCGGAGGTGCCGGACTGGCCCGCCGCCGAGGTGCGCACGCTGCTCGCCAAGTTCGGTCTGGTCGCCGCGCACGTGCTGCGGCCCGCGGCCGGCCTCTCACCGGGCGAGCGCACCCGCGCGGCACTGGCGCTGTTGCAGGCGCGCGGGGTGAACCTGCTCGTGCTCGACGAGCCGACCAACCACCTGGACCTGCCCGCGATCGAACAGCTCGAATCCGCCTTGGACGGCTATCCGGGCACGCTGCTGCTGGTCACCCACGATCGGCGAATGCTGGCCGCGGTGCACACCAACCGGCACCTGGAAGTGGTCGACGGCAAGGTGATCGAACGCTAGAGATCAGGTCGCGACCGGCTCGTCGGCCAGCATGACCGAGTGCATGGTGTCGATGATGTCCCGCCAGTTGGCCCGCGTCGCGCGCAACGCCTGTTCGCCCGCCTGGGTGATCTGGTAGACGCGGCGCCTGCGCCCGCCGACCATCTCCCAGCGGCTGCGCACCAGGCCGCCGTCCTCCAACCGGTGCAGCGCGGGATAGATGGTGCCGGAGGGCAGGTTCACCCGGCCGTGCGAACGCTGGCGCAACGCCTCGATGATCGCGTAACCGTGTCCCGGCTCGCTGGTCAACACGGCCAGCAGCATGCCGTCCAGATTGCCCTTGAGATCGGCAGCGCGCATAACCCGCGATGCTACCGGCGACAGAGTGCCAATAGGTCCCCCGCGCGGTCGGTTTCGTTCACATCCTATGGTTCACACCAATGCGAAAACGTCTGCCGTACCAGGCAAATCAGCCCTGGTTGGTACGGCAGACGTTTGCAGTAACTCGGAAATCAGGCCGGGGTCAAGGCGACAACGGGGATCTTCCGCGTGGTCTTGCGCTCATAGTCGGCGAAGTTGGCGAACTGGTCCGCCTGGATCTTGTAGAAGCGGTCCCGCTCCTCGCCGGTGAGTTCGGACACGGTCACGTCGAACTTGTCGGTGCCGACCTCGACCTGCGCGGTCGGCGCGGCAATCAGGTTGAAGTACCAGATCGGGCTCTTGTCGGCGCCGCCCGCGGAGGCGAAGACCAGGTAGCGCCCGCCGTCGCGGAGGTAGGCGACCGGGTGGATGCGCGGCTCACCGCTGCGCTTGCCCACGGTGTGCAGCAGCAGCACCGGGAACGGGAAGTTCTCGCCCAGCTCGCCGTTGTTCTCCCGGTACTGCGTGATGACCGAGTTGTTGAAGTCACTCATCGGAGTGCTCTCCTTGCCCTGCAATCGATTGGATAAAAGGTGCTGAAGATGCTGAAGATATCGTTCAGTCGACAACGAGCACGATCTTGCCGCCGGCATGCCCGCCGTCCACGACTTCCTGTGCCTTGGCGGCTTCGGCGAGCGGATAGGTCGCGGCCACCGTGACGGTCAGCTTGCCGCGCTCGGCCAACTCGGCCGCCTGGGCAATGTCGGCGACCGGGATCGCCCCGCCGCCGCTCGACATCCGGACGCCGAGTTCGTTCGCCTTCGGGTCGGCGATGGTGACGATGCGATCGGTGCCGCCGCGCAGCTCGATCGAGTCCGGCAGGGCACCCTTGCCGGCCGCGTCGAACACGGCGTCGACGCCGTTGGGCGCGAGCGCGCGCACCCGGTCGACGAGGCCGGGGCCGTAGTGCGTCGGGGTCGCGCCGAGGGTGGCGATGTACTCCTGGTTCGCGCCGCTGCCGGTGCCGATCACGGTCAGACCGCGCGCCACCGCCAGTTGCGCGGCGATGCTGCCGACCGCGCCGCTCGCGCCCTGCACCAGCAGGGTCTCGCCGGCAGCGATGTCGAGTTCGCGCAGCACGCGCAGGGCGGTCTCGGTGGCGACCGGCAGGCTGACCGCGATGTCCCAGTCGAGCTCGGCGGGCTTGCGCACCAACGTGCGGCCCACCGCGTACTCGGCGTACGCGGCGCCCTTCGCCCAGCCGAACACCTCGTCGCCGACGGCGAAATCGGTCGCGCCGTCACCCAGTTCGGCGATGACGCCCGCGATCTCGAAACCGGGCACGAGCGGCAGGGTCACCGGGTTGAACGCCTGGAAGAAGCCGGCCCGCACCTTGCCGTCGTAGGGGTTCACGCCGGCCCGCCTGACCCGCACGAGCACCTCGCCGGGGCCGGGTTCCGGCTTGTCCACGTCGACCTCGTGCAGCACTTCGGGACCGCCGAAGGCGTCGAACTCAATCGCTTTCACCACATACTCCTTTGTGGACGATTCCCGGTGCGTTGTCGCGCTGGTTGCCTGCTCGAACAAGTATTCAAGCTCGACCCTTCCCTGCCCGGCCGAATATGACCCAGGTCACGTCGTATGAACATTATGCTGGGCCGAACAGGCAATTGGATGAGGTGGTCGGCAATGTGTGCGCAGGACGAGTGCCACGGCCCAATGACGCTGCCCGCCGGGGCGATCGGGCCGCTCAACCATGCGGTCATCCGGGTCGGTCGCCTGCACCACCAGCTGGCCACACAGCTGCTCCGGCGCACCGGCCTGTTCCCCGGCCAGGAACTGGTGATGATGCACCTCTGGGAGCACGGTCCGCAGCGGCAGGTCGACCTGATCCGCCTGCTCGACTCGGACGCGGCCACCATGACTCGCACCGTAGCGCGACTGGAGCGCGGCGGCTTCGTGAGGCGACGGCCTTCCCCCACCGACGGCCGCGCGGTGATCATCGAGGCGACCCCCGCCAGCCAGGCACTGCGCGGCGAGGTCGAGGGCCTGTGGCCTCGACTGGAGCAACTGAGCACCGACGGTTTCACCGAGGAACAGCGCGCGGCCGCGATCGCGCTCCTAGGCAGCCTGGAGCAGAACCTGCGCAAGGCCATCACCGAGCAGGCGGGCTAGGCAAGGACAATCTCCACATGTCCCTCGGTGCCGGGACATGACGACAACCGCGGACGGCGCTGCCCGCGGTTGTCGGCTCGGATGAACTACTTGGCGAACTGGCCGGGTCGGCGGCCGGGTCCGGCCGGGCCCCGGTAGCACTGGGCGATGTCCAGCCAGGCGTTGGCTTCCGCGCCCTCCGCGATGATCGCGAGATCGTCGCGGTGCCGGCGGCGGGTGGTGAGCAGGCAGAAGTCGGGAGCCGGGCCGGTGATCCGGTCGACCGCGTCCTCGGGGCCGAACGTCCACAGTGCACCGGAGGGTGCGGTGATCTCGAACCGGAACGGCCGGGCCGGCGGGGTCAGATTCCGTGCCTGGTAACCGAAATCCCAGGTGCGCACGGAGAAGCCGACGATGTTGCCGAGCCGGTCGGTGACCGGACGCGTGACGCCGAGCGCGTCGGCGACGTCCTGGCCGTGCGCGAACAGCTCCATCATGCCGGCGCAGCCGAGCACGGCAGGCGGCAGCGGGTTCACCAGCCACGGCACGATCTGATCGGCCGGCACCGCGGCGAGCGCCTTGATGGCCGTGTCCTTGGCCTCGCGCCAGCGGTTGAGCAGCACCTCGATCGGGTCGTTGACGTAGTCCTCCAGCGCGCCGTTGACGGCCGCGTCGAACCGGCCCGGTTCGGTGCCGACCGCGGCGGTCATGGCGCCGAACGCCTCCGGCTCACCGGCGGCCATGCCGGCGATCCGGAAGATGAACGCGAGATGCCCGACCTGGTGCTTCACGGTCCAGCCCTCGGCGGGGGTCGGGAGTTGCCACTGCTTGGGGTCGATGTCGGCGACCAGGCGGTCCAGTTCGTCGGCGTCCGCGGTCAGGTCGGCGATCACGCTCCGCAGGTCGGTCATGCGGGTGTCCTCTCCTCAGCACGTGTCTGCCGAACAAGTGTGGTCGCGCGCGAGCGCCTCGGTCTTCTCCTCTACCGGCGCATTTCCACCACAACCATGAATAGTTCACGGCTTCATTCATGAAATTTTCATGGTCCATAATATTGGTTATTCACTGGCGTCGGTGATCAAAACACTTCTGTACGGCCCCGCCGCGAACTAACGTCTTCTGTATTGCGAAAATCTCCGCGAAAGAAAGAGGTGAGGACCAATGGAGGACACCGGAAGGCGGGCCGTCGAACGCGCCATCGCGACCATGCGGGCCAACCTCGGTGAGCCGCTGACGATGGACGATCTCGCCCGCTCTGCACTGTTCAGCAAGTTCTACTTCTCCCGACTTTTCCAGCAGGCGACGGGGGTTTCGCCTGCTCGGTTCCTGTCCGCGATGCGACTTGCCGAAGCCAAGCGGCTGCTGCGCTGCACACCCGTTACCGTCACCAACATCAGTCATCAGGTCGGCTACTCCAGTGTCGGCACGTTCTCGACGCAGTTCAGTATCCGGGTCGGCACGTCGCCGAATTCCTACCGTCATTTCGGGTCGGTCGACCTGGCCCAGAACGACGATTGCGGCGATCCGAACCTTGGCATCGTGCGCGGGAATGTGGTCGCGCCGGAGGGCCTGCCGTGCTGGCCGATTTTCGTCGGTCTGTTCCCGGGTCGCATTCCCGAGGGCCGCCCGGTGCGGCACACCGTGCTGCACACGACGGGGCCCTACGTACTGCGCGACGTGCCGATGGGCTCCTGGCACCTGCTCGCGCACCTGATGGAGCCGGGCGTCAGCTACGACCAGGTGTCGCACGTCGGCGCGCTCGGTTCGATCAGCATCTCCTCGGGTGTGGTGGCGCGGCTCGCGGACGTGCGGCTGCGTCCGGTGCGGTCGTTCGATCCGCCGGTGCTGGTGGCGCTGCCGAGGCCGAGGATCCCGGCGCTGGCCGAGCTGACCGGCTGAGCCGCGAACCGGCTCAGCCGAGCAGCGTGGCGAGGCGCGAACCAGTTCAGCCGAGCAGGGTGGCGAGGCCGGCGTAGCCGCCCTCCTTCAGGCGCTGGCCGGAGACCTCCGCGTACGCGGCGTCCGCGCGGATGCCGAGCCCCTCCACCATGCGGTTCATGAAGTTGAACAGCGCGCACACCAGCACCGCGTCGTGCAACGCCTGCTCGGGCCAGCCCGCCGCGAACACCGCCTTCGCATCCGCTTCGACCATTGTGGACGGTGCACGGGTGAGCTTGCCGACGTAGGCGAGGACCGGCTTGAGTTTCGCGTCGATCGCAGCGCTGTCCAGGTCGGCGAGCGCGGCGGTGAGCACGCCCGGTTCGAGGCCGAACGCCTCCGCGGTGACCGTGTGCACGCCGTGGCAGTAGTTGCAGGCGTTCACGCCGGAGACGTAGGCGGCGATGAGTTCGCGCTCGCCGGGGGTGAACGGCGACGTGCCGCGCATGAGCTGCTCGTGGAACTCCAGCAGCTGCCGCGCGGTCACCGGATAGGACCGGAACACCTGCAACAGCGTGGTGTCCTCGGGCAGCGAAGGCAGGTAGGACATCGGTCGGTCTCCCCTCACGGGTCAGAGTCGGCCGGCACGCCGGTCGACGTCGTCGCGGCGCAGCCAGCAGGCGGTCAGATAGGCGATCGACGCGGGGCCGAGGTCGGCGACGGCCGAGGTGAGCATGGCGCTGGTGCGCTCCCACATCAGCCGCAGCGAACCGGTCTGCGGGACCGGTGGCGCGGACGCGACCACGGCGCGCACCTGCTGCCAGCGGCGGATGCCGGAGGTGATCAGGCTTTCCGGCCCGAGTTCGAGCATGGCCCCGTGCCGCAGCTGGTCGACGGCCAGCGTGACCAGCGCGGGATCGTCGCCGAGCTGGGCGAGGCCAACGCCGGCCAGCAGCCGGTCCGCGTCAAGGCCGAGCAGGATGATGCCGACCTCGGTGGACGCGGGATCGTCCACGGCCGGCAGCGTGAACAGGGTGTCAGACATACACGGCACTCCGATCTGCCGGGGCAGGTGCGCCGAGCGCCGAATGCACCGCGGCGGCGACGCGAGCGGTGGCGAAGCGGTGGCCGTCGATGTTGCGCGCGGCCGGGCCGAGCACCATGCCGGCGGCCGCGCCGACCGCGAACACCCGGGGCGCGTTGCGGTAGGCCAGCGTGCGCTCGTCCAGGTCGGGCCAGCCGTCGCGCAGGCCGACGAACTCGGGCGCCATCAGCTGCGTGCCGAGCATCGGTGTGGTGCCGATGGCCAGTTTGACCTGGTCGGCGACGACGGTCCGGCCGTCGCCCAGCACGATCGACGTGCGCCCGCCCGAACCGGCGCGGATCGCGCTGATCGGCAGGCCACGGCGCAGGGTGAGTTGGCCGCTCGCCTCCGCCTCCTCGAAGCGGGGGCGGAACTCGAACATGATCGACGCGCGGCGGTAGCGGCCCATCAGGGTCAGCCGATCGGCCCAGCCGACGCTGTCGAACCGGGACCGGCCCTCGGGCCGGAAGAAGGTGGAGTTCACGTCCGCGCACTGGTAGCGCTCCTGCGACTCGCGGAACACCCAGATCACGTCGCGGCCGGCGATCAGCCCGCCGGTGACCAGGTGCGCCGCGGTGAGTCCGGCGCCGATGACCGCGAGCCGGCCCGCGCCCGAGGGCACCGACTCGTCCCAGTAGCTGACGTTGGCCGGCAGGCCGCGCCCGCCGAACCAGGCGGACGGCGCGGTGCCGCGTTCCTCGCCGGTGCACAGCACCACGGCTCGGGCGGTGACCGACGCGGTGTCGGTGCGCACGGTGACCGCGTCCTCGGTCGGCCCGACCTCGCGCACCTCCGCCTGCCAGCAGCGTTGCGCGACGTGGTGACTGGCGGCGAGGTGGTCGCAGTACGCCTCGAACACGTCGACCGGCACGACCGAGCGGTGCCCGGCCTGACTCATCCGGATCTCGTGCCGTTCGACCGGAGTCAGCAGACCCCAGTGCAGGCGCGCGAAATCCATCAGTTCACAGTCGCGGAAGCCTTCCACACCGGGATGGTGTTCGTAGGGCGAACGCAGGACACGTTGGTGCAGCGTGTCGATCCGGCGGAAGAACCGCTCGCACGGCCGGGTTTCCCGGTCCAGCAGCACGATGTCGGTGATGCCGCGATGCCAGAGCGCTGAGGCCACCGCAAGCCCGGCCGGGCCGGCACCGACGATCACCACTTCGGCGGTGCCGGGCGGCTGGGGGCTCCGACCGGGTGCGGTGGCCATGGGCAGCCGGGGCCAGTCACGGCCACGCGGCGAGTCCAACAGGTGAGGCTGTGGAACGAAGGTGATCACGGGCGAGCCTGTACCCGGCTCACCCGATGATGGTGACCGGAACGATCACCTCGACGACCGGCCGCTGCTGCATGCCGTCGCGGACGAGTTCTTCCAGCGTCTGCTCGGACTGCTCGGCCGTGTCGGTCGCGATCGGGCTGTACCGCGAGTAGGCGTAACTGGGCCTGCGGCCGCTGGTCTCCAGCGTGTAGACCTTCAGCACCGCTTCGCCGGGCCGGACCTCGCCGTCGTAGAAGGTGAGCCGCCGCTGGTCCGGGGTCATGAACGACTTGGCGAACTGGCGCGAGAGCACCAGCGTGTCCTCGTCGTTGACGAAGATGGAGTCCTCGTCGGTGGTGACCTGCAGCGCGACCCAGGTCTGGTCGGTCAGGTTGGTCTCGGACTTGATGATCTGCCACCGGCCCGGTTCGGGCAGGTTGACCACGACGGAGACGTCGTGGTCGATGGTGTCGATGGCACCGGAGATCATCAGAACCCTACGCCGCACGTCGGCGACACCGGCAATTTGAATATCGCGGGCGCGCACCCTGGTCGAAACATCGAGACCGGGCAATTCTGGAGATGTCATCTTATTGTGCCTCTCACGCGATAAGCGAAGGCCCTCCCAGTACAAATGGAGACTTACACAAGGCCATTCGGCCGTCAAGAGTGGGTTCAGCAGGCGGATTGTGGTCAAAATTCACCTAGACGCTGTCCACCTGGGAGTTTCTCGTACAAGTCGAATCGATGTTGAAAATCACCGGAGCAAGACATGAGTTTTGCACACCCGACCGTCCGGGTGATGATCGAAGAAACCGTACCGCATTCACTCCGGGGAGCTGGAAATGACCGAACGTCTTGACCCATATGAACTAGTCGAGGACGACGAATGGGAGGTCGCGGTCGAGGGTTTCGAGGTGAAGATGATCTCCAGAACGCGCCGGCACCACAACCGGGGCCGGGCGAGCAGCACCGCACCCCGAGCCCCACGCGAGGACCGCAGGGTGGCGTGACGCACGAGAACCGCCGTGCCACGCGGCGTGCCGACGCAAGGGCCCGCGTACCGTCCACACAGGATTGGTACGCGGGCACCGGCATGCCCGACCGCTGGGCGGGCAGCCGGGCAGGGTATTCCGTTACGTCAACCTTTCAGCGCGGCAGGCAGGCGAGCCGCCACGCCGCCGGACCGAGCCTGCCGGGTGCGCCGGTGCGCCAGGCCGGGTCGGCCCAGCTCGACGCGGCTGGCTCCGGTACCGCGCCGCCGGCCAGCGCGCCGAGCACGACCAGCAGGGCGGCGATCTCCGCGTCGTCCGGTTGACCGCGCTCGACCCGCAGTGCGATGGACACGATTCGCCTCCTCAGATCGGTTGGTTGCCGTGTTTGCGGTTGGGCAGCGTGGTGCGTTTGCCGCGCAGCATGGCCAGGCCGCGGGCGACCGCGCTTCTGGTGTCGTCCGGATCGATCACGTCGTCGACCAGACCGCGTTCGGCCGCGTACTGGGCGTGCATGAACTCCTCGGTGTACTCCTGCACCAGCTCGGCGCGGCGGGTCGCCGGATCCGAGGACGCGGCCAGGTCCCTGCGGTACAACACGTTCACCGCGGCCTCCGCGCCGAGCACCGCGATCTCGTTGGTGGGCCAGGCGAGCGAGAGGTCCGAGCCGATGGACCGGGAGTCCATCACGATGTACGCGCCGCCGTAGGACTTGCGCAGCGTCACCGAGATCCGTGGCACGCTCGCCTCGCAGTAGGCGTGCAGCAACTGCGCGCCCTGCCGGATGATGCCGCTGTGCTCCTGTTCGACGCCGGGCAGGAAGCCGGGCACGTCGACCAGGCTGACCAACGGGATGCCGAACGCGTCGCAGAACCGGACGAACCGCGCCGCCTTCTGCGACGCCGGCCCGTCCAGCACGCCCGCGTAGATCAGCGGCTGGTTGCCGACGATGCCGACGACCTGGCCGTCGATCCGCGCCAGCCCGCAGATCACGTTGGCCGCCCAGCGCTCGTGCAACTCGAAGAAGTCGCCGTCGTCCACAAGTTCCGCGACGATGTCGCGCATGTCGTAGGGCACCTTCGGGTCGAGCGGCACGATGTCGGAGAACCGCGGGCTGCGGTCGTTGACCGCGTCGCACTGCGGCATCGGCGGCGGCAGTTCCAGGTAGTTCGACGGCAGCATGGACACCAGCGCGCGCACGTCGTCGAGGCAGGACTCCTCGTCGTAGCAGACGACCGTGGCCACGCCGGAGCGGCTGCCGTGCACGTCGGCGCCGCCGAGTTCCTCGTGCGTGACGCGCTGCCCGGTGACCGCCTCGACCACGTCCGGCCCGGTCAGGTACATCCGGGCGGTGTCGCGGACCATGAACACGAAGTCCGCCAAAGCGGGCGAGTACGCCGCGCCGCCCGCGCACGGGCCGAGCACCACGCTGATCTGCGGAATCACCCCGGAGGCGGCGACCTGGCGGCGGAAGATGCCGCCGTAGCCGTCCAGCGCCAGCACGCCCTCCTGGATCCGCGCTCCCCCACTGTCGTTCAGGCCGATCAGCGGGGAGCCGGTGGCGATGGCGAGATCCATCACCTTGTGGATCTTGGCGGCGTGCGCCTCGCCCAGCGACCCGCCGAAGATGGTGAAGTCCTGGGCGTAGACGAACACCTTGCGGCCCTCGATACTGCCCGAGCCGGTGACCACGCCGTCGGTGTGCGGCTTGTTGTCGGCGAGGCCGCTGACCCGGTGCTGGCGGAACAGCTCGATCTCGGTGAACGAGCCGGGATCGAGCAGCAGCTCGATGCGTTCCCGCGCGGTGTTCTTGCCCAGCGAGTGCTGCCGCTGCACCGCGGTGGCCTTGCCGGCGACGATCTTCTCGCGCAGTTCGCCGTGCGCGGCGCGCACCGAGTCCATCGTCCTGGGCTGCGGCTTGGCTCGCTTGAGCGGGATGACCTGGCCGTCGCCGAAGCGCACCGCCCGGCGGTGGCCGGTGCGGTGCGTCTCGGTCGGCCACGGCGGAACGGCGGCCCCTTCTTCGGCGGGCTCGCCGGGCGCGGTCATGCCGCCCTGCCGAGATTGTCCCGCTCGATGTCGGCCAGCACGTCGCTCCAGAGCAGGCCCCGACCGAGTCGAGGCAGCGCGGTGACCGACCCTTCGTAGTAGTCGCTCTCGTCATCGGCGTCGGTCGGTTCCGGCGCGATGCCGTCGAGCTGCTCGTTCGTGCTCATTTCTCTCCAAAAAATCAGTCAGGCGGCTCGCATCGGTTCGGTAACCTGGTGGTAGCCGCCGCCGTAGAACACCAGGGAGTCCTGGTCGCCGCCGCGCAAGCTGGAGACCACCTCGCCGACGAAGATCGAGTGGTCGCCGCCCTCGTAGTTGTGCCGCAGCCGGCATTCCAGCCAGGCGATCGACCCGTCCAGCAGCGGCGCGCCGGTCTTCTCGCCGGGCGAGCAGTCGACCTCGTCGAACTGGGCCTGCCCGCTGGGCCTGCGCCAGTCCGCGAAGTAGCGGGCGAGTTCGCGCTGGTCGGCGCCGAGAATGGAGACGCCGAAGGACTGCGCGGCCAGGATGGCGCTGTGCATGCGCGCCGCACGCGACACGCAGCACAGCACCAGCGGTGGTTCCAGCGACACCGACGAGAACGCGTTCGCGGTCATCCCGTGACCGTGCTCGCCTGCGGCGGTGAGCACGGTGATCCCGGTGGCGAAGCGGCCCATGATGGTGCGCAGGGTCGCCTGCTCGGTGAGCCTGCCGGGCCGCCGCGTGCGGCTCGGGAGGCGGGTGAACGCCGGTTCGGACACGGTCAGGCTCCCTTGCTGCCAACGGCCGCCCGCAGGATCGCCCCGTCCGAGTACGGCACGAGCGCCGCACGCAGCGACTCGGGCACCCTCGTCGGCACCGTCGCCGTGTTCGGGCCGCGCATGCACGCGATGCGCTGCCGGCCCTTGGCGACCAGCCGCTCGCCGTCGTCGTGCAGGTGCACGTAGTCGAAGGCGAACTGCACCTGGGTCTGGGTCAGCTCCTCCAACCGCATTCGGACGGAGAGCTCGTCGAACGCGGTGATCTCCGCGAAGAACTCACACTCGACCTTGAGGGTGAACAGTTTCAGGTCCTCCCGCACGTCCGCCAGGACCGCGGGGGCCTTCTCCTTGAGGAACATCTCGCGGCAACGGCCCTGCCAGCGCAGGTAGTTGACGTAGTAGACGTTGCCGACGAGGTTGGTCTCCTCGAATCCGACGGTGTGGCGGATCTCGTAGTAGCCCGACATTGCTCAGTTCTCCTCTCGGTGCAGCACGGCGAACACCACGGGATCCGGCCGGTCGTTGATCGTGGTCGACCAGGTCGCGATGCGGTCCTTCCCGTTGGCCAGGAGGGTCCAGCCGTCCTTGTCGACCTTGCGCACGGTGATGCTCTGGGTGATCTCGCCGGTTTTGCGGACGCACTCCAGCGCGCTCCACACCCGCGTGTTGGCCACGGTCGGCGAGTCGCCGGTGTCCTGGGCGAGCAGTTCGGCGACGGCGAGCAGGTCCGCGCCGAGCAGGCCGGCCCAGTCCTCCTCGGTGCGCGCCACCGCGGTCTCGATGTCGCAGGTGAGCGTGCCGCCGCCGGCGACGACCAACGTCAGTGCCGAACTGTGCGACGCCGACACCTCGATGCCGTCGGTCTCCGGTTTGCCGTCCGGGCGGTAGCGCACCGGCAGCGGCCGGTACACCGCGCGACTGGCGGCCAGCGCGGTGCGCGCCCTGCGCTGGCTGGTGGTGGCCACCGGCTCGTCCACCGGATCGGGCTCGACGACGACCGCACGGGTGCCACCGAGCACGCGTTCCAGCGAACGCTCCAGGTAGGAGCCGAGCATGGTCGGCACCCACGGACCGGCGCCGTCGCGCTTGCGGACCGCGCGCAGGCTCAGTCCCTGCCACCGTTCGACCAGGTGCCCCTCGGGGTCGCGGACGTCGATGTCGTAGAGGTAGCTGTCGCCGTCCTGCGAACGCTCGCGGGCGTCGAGCACGACGTAGTCGGCGTCCTGGTCGGCCTGCTGGGCCAGGTAGAGCGCTTCGATCCCCTGCGGCAGCAGGGTGGCGTCCGGGATGCAGCACTGGATCGCGTGCATCATCGCGTCCCGGGTGCCCGGGTCGGCGAGCAGTTTCTGCTGCGGCAGGAACGGCGCGAACCAGTTCAGGTCGGTCTCGGTGGCGATCTCGGCGACCGCGTGGCGCGCACTGGCGCGGCGATAGCCGGTGACCCGCTGGAACCGCTTGCCCTGGAACAGCACGCTGCCGTACAGCTCGCTGATCGGATCGACCTGGACCATCGGCAGCACCGCGCCGGCGATCGCGTCCTCGCCCGGGATCTCCCCGCGCGGGAAGACCAGCTTGGCGCGGAAGTGATCGGCGCTGAACCCGGTCTCGCCGGAGCGGATCACCACGTCCACGGAGCCGTCGTCCTTGACCAGCGCGGCCAGCCGAACCGTCGTCGAACCGTTGGGCGAGACGATGATCGGCCGCAGGAACTCCACGCCTTCCAGCCGTGGCACCCCCGCCGGTTCCGCGCCGAGCGCGGCGACCGCGACCTGGGTCATGGCCTCCATGCCGATGACGGCCGGGAACAGCAGGTCGCCGTCGAGCAGGTGGTCGGACAGGTACGGGTCGCTGCCGGCGGCCAGGTCGGCCTCGGTGATCAGCTCGATGCCCGGGTAGTGCACGACAACGCGGTCGACGAACCGGGTCAGCGGCAGTTCGGTGTGCTCGACCGGCAGCGTGGCCAGTCCGCCGGTGCGGCCGCAGACGACCAGGGTGGACGGGCTGTCCGGGTCGCCGATGACCTGGCGCAGCACGTTGATGCCGACCTCGGTCGGGATCGGGGTGATGCCGTCGCGCATCAGCGCGGCGACGACGCCCAGCTTCTCGCCCATGCCGGTGCCGGACCAGACCGACCATTCCAGCGCGATCGCCCGCGCCTGCGGGTGTTCCCGGCCGAAGCGCTCGGTCAGCTCGGTCATCCAGTCGTTCGCGGTGGCGTAGTGCGCCTCACCACGGAGGCCGGCCCGGCCGATGATGCTGCCGAAGGTGACCAGCAGCTTGATCTTGTCCTGATCGACCGCGTTCAGCACCGCGTTGAGGCCACCGATCTTGGGCGCCAACGTGTCCAGGAAGGTCTGCTCGGACAGGCTGAACAACGCGGCGGGCTCGTTGCGCCCCGCACCGTGCAGGATGGCCGTGACCGTGCCGAGTTCGTTCTCGATCGAGCCGATCGCCTCGGCCACCTGGGCGGTGTTGGTGACGTCCGCGCGGCGGTAGCGGTAGACGATGCCGAGATCGTCCATTCTGGACAGGTTCGCGGCGAGTTCGTCGTCCTGCTCCGGGTCGCTGCGGCCGAGCAGGCCGAGCTGCACACCGGAATCCTGGGCCAGCGCGATCGCGCTCTCCGCCGTGATCCCCTTGCCGCCGCCGGTGACCACCAGCACGTCCTTGGCGCCCAACGGAACCGGGCCCGCCTCGCGCGGCTGCAACCCCTCCAGCGACGGCACCGTACGCGTGCCGTCCGCGCGGTAGCGGACCTCGCTGAAGTCGGTGGTGGCCGCGACTTCCGTGGTCACCGTGGCGACCGCCTCGTTCAGGCTGGTCTGGGTGGTCGCCGTGACGTCGGGCAGGTCCACGATGGTGGTGCGGACCGACGGGTCCTCCAGCCGCAGGGTCTTGGCAAGACCGGAGGCGCCGAGTCCGTGTTGGACGACGACGAACCGGGTGCCGTTGGGCGCGGCCAGGACCGCGCGACCGGCGGTGAGGAACAGGCCGACGTGGCTCGCGTCCGCGTCGGCGGGCAGGCAGAGCAGCACGCCGTCGCCGAGACCGGCCTTGGCCAGCCCGGTGCGCAGCGGCTCGGCCAGCGGGTGACCGGGCGGCGCGTAGACCGACCAGTTGCCCTCGCTGACGCCGACCGCGAGGTCGACGGCCGGACGCGCAGCGGGCACGTAGTGCACGGCGAAGGGCCGCACCCACGGGCCGACGCCGGCGACCTCGCCCGCCGCGGGCTGCTCGTCGGTCTGCGGGGCCTGCGCGAGTTCGTCGATCATGTCGGCGAGTTCGCCGAGGCAGACCGTGGCGAAGTTCGGCATGCCCTCCAGCGGCGGGTAGCCCAGCGCGCGGGTCACGTCGTTGACCAGCTGGCCGACCGTGATCGAGGACAGGTGCAGGTCATCCAGTGGGTGGGTGTCCGCGGTGACCGTGTCCAGCGGCAGCTCGACGCGTTCGGCGGCGAGCTTGCGCAGCAGGTCGAGCGTTGCGTGACCGCTGCCGTCGCCCTGCACCGCGTCGGCCTCCACCCGCTGCGCGGGCACCGCGACCTGCTCGCGGGCGAGTTCGGCGTCGATGGCGGGCGCGGATTCGCACGGGCTGGCCAGGAAGCTCAGTGGCCGGTCCAGCGGCAGCGGGCGAACCACCCGGTCGGCGAACAACTCCGCGACGTCGACCGGCGCGCCCAGCGCGAACGCGGCGCCGACGACGCGCAGCAGCGAGGAGATCGAGGCCGCGTCGGTGTCCACCGACAGCACCGGGACGCCGGGCGCGATCTCCTCGAACAGGTTGCCCAGCACGCGGCCGGGGCCGACCTCGAGGACCAGGTCGCTGCGCTCGGCGACCTTGGCCGCGGCCTCGCGGAAGCGGACCGGCAGCACGATCTGGTCGCGCAGCAGTTCGGCCAGGTTCTCGGCCGCGTACAGCACGTCGCCGGTGACCGTGGAGACGACCGCGCGGTCCAGCCGGTCGAACCGGAGTTCGTTCAGCGTGCCTTCCAGCGCCTCGGCGGCCGGTTCGACCGACGGTGAGTGGAACGCGTGCGACACGGTGAGCCGGGTCGCGGTGATGCCGTCGGCACGAGCGAGCGCGCAGATCCGGTCGATCGCGTCGGAGTCGCCCGAGATCACCGTCTGGGACGGCGAGTTGTAGCCGGCGATGACGACGTCCTCGCCGACCGAGAGTTCCTCGGCGCGGCTGGGCGAGGCGACCAGGCCGGCCATGGCACCGTTGCCCGCGCTCGCGGTGGCCATCACCGAACCGCGAACCTTGGCCAGCTTCAACACCTGCGCCTCGTCCAGCGCGCCACCCCAGTGCAGCGCGGACAGCTCACCGAGGCTGTGCCCGGTCGCGGTCTGCGCCTCGATGCCGAGCTTGCGCAGCACGCGCAGCGCGGCGAGCGAACCGGTGACGATGCGCGGCTGCGCCACCTCGGTGGCCACCTGGTCGCCACCGACCGGCAGGTCGGCCGTGGTGAAGATGTCCTCGGCGACGGCGAACCGGCGTCGGATCGCGCCGACCGCACCGCGACCGGAACCCTGGCCGGGGAACAGGAAGCCGATGTTCGGGTTGGCCGCGTGGTCACTGAGGAAGATCCCGTCCGCGGGTCGGACGATCGTGGTCTCGCCCTCGTCGAGCGCGGCGAGCAGCTGGCCGAGCCTGCGATGCCCGTCCTCCGGGTTGGCGGCCACAACCGCGGCGCGGACCGGTTTGCCGGACAGCTCGGTGGCCAGGTTGCCGGCCAGGTCGGTCAGTTCGGCGAAGGACAGCTTGGGCAGCACGTCGAGCACGGCGTTGACGCGGGCGCGCAGGTCGTCGGTGTCGGCCGCGTCGAGCAACAGCACCTCCGCGTCCTGCCGGCCGCTGACCAGCGCCTTGGTGTGCGCGTCCAGCTCGCGCCTGCGCGAGACGGCCGGGCCTTCGACGATCGCGATGTGCGAGTTGATGCCGCCGAATCCCATGGCGGACACGCCCGCACGCATCTCCAGCTCGGCCGGCCAGACCTGCGCCGAGGTGGGCACGTGCATGGTGGCGTCGTCGGAGACGAGCAGCGGGTGCGGCTGCTGCTGGCCGGTGCCCGGCGGGATCACCTGGTGGTGCACGGCGAGCGTGGCCTTGATCAGGCCCGCGATGCCGGCGGCCGCCTTGGTGTGGCCGATGTTGCCCTTGATGGTGCCCAGGGCGGCGGGCGGCACGGTCGGGTCGGCGTCGCGGCGCGCGGTGGACAGGGCGGTGATCTCGGTTTCGTCGCCGAGCGCGGTGCCGGTGCCGTGGCCCTCGAAGTAGGACACGGTTTCCAGGCCGTAGCCGGAGCGCGCGTAGGCGCGGCGCAGCGCGAGCCGGTGGCCCTCGGCCTCCGGCCGGGTGATGCCGCCCTTGCCGTCCGAGGAGACGCCCCAGCCCGCGATGGACGCGTAGATCCGCTTGCCCTGCCGGATCGCGTCGCGCTCGCGCATCAGCACGACCATGCCGGAGCCCTCGCCCGGCCAGAAGCCGTTGGAGTCCTTGTCGTAGACCTTCATCTCGCCCTTGGCCAGCGCGCCGGTCTTGGCGAAGCCGATGACCTCGAACGGGTCGATGGACAGGTCCACGCCGCCCGCGATGGCCACGTCCAGGTCGCCGTCGGTGAGCGCGTTGGCCGCCGTGACGATGGCGAGCAGCGAGGACGAGCAGGCACCGTCCACTGTGAACCCGCCACCGGCGAGGTCGAAGAAGTTGCAGAGCCGGCCGGCGATCGTGTTGGCAAGGCCGCCTGCGAGGGTGTCCTCGTTGATGCCCGGGAACGGCGCCTTGTACTGGACTTCGTACTCGCGCAGGAACTCCGCGGTCTGATCGTCGCTCCAGCCCTTCTCCCCCAGCGCGGCGGCCAGCGTGCGGCGCACGTACGGCCAGCGCAGCCGCATGAGGTTGGCCCGGGAGAACTCGCCGGTGAGGCTGTTGCCGACCACCGCGCCGGTGCTCGCCTTGGGCAGGCCCGCGCCGTCCGGGAAACCGGCGTCGGCAAGCGCCTGGCTCGCCACGTCCAGGGCGAGCCAGTGGGTCAGGTCGGTGGCCCGGTAGGTGCTGCCGGCCACCTTGAACTTCACCCGGTCGAACTCGTAGTCGCGCAGCACGGCCGCCTTCTGCGCGTAGAACCGGTCCGGTGCCTTGGGATCCGGTGAGTAGTAGTCCTCGCGGTTCATCCGCTCGTCGGGCAGCCGACGAAACGCCCGCCGGCCGGCGAGCACGTTCTCCCACAGCTCCTCCGGGGTACCGGCGTCCGGATACCGGAGGCCGATACCGACAATGGAAATCCGCTCAACACTCATGCCACCGCGCTCCCAATTCGCCATTTTGTTTAGGATGACCTGGCTACTCCTGCCGGTCTTCTTTCAAAGAGCTGCCAATACCAACGGCAGCCGGGCACCGAGCGCGCGAGCCGCGGTGAGGCTCGCCCAGGACACCACCTCGACCAGGATCTGGTCACTGGCATGGCGTTCCCGGAACTCGGCGATCACTGATTCGTCCACTTGCGACGAAGCAAGCGCGGTGAGCAGCGCGAGCTTGGCCACCGGCCGGTCCGCGATGGGCAGGCCGACGAGCAGCGGCGCCACCCAGGACCGGCTGATCCCCATCGGGCTGCCGTCCCAGCCGACCAGTTCGGCGCGCACCAGCTCGCGCACCGCGGCCGGTACCGGTACCTGCTCGACCGCCCGCGCGGCCCGCGCGAACGCGGTCTGCACGCGCGGGTTCTCGTTGGCCCAGGCCAGATCCGGCGCTGCGGCCGCCTCCGGCAGCAGGTTCAGCGCGAGGCCGGGAATGGGGTTGCCGGTCGGCCGCAGGAAACGGCCGAGCAGCCCGAGCACGGTCGCCCGCGCCCCCTCCGGCACCTTCGTCGGCAGCGGCGAGGGACCGAGGAACACGTTGACCATCCGATTGAGATAGTGGAAGGTCACCGCGACGCCGACGAGTTCGGCGATCTCCTCGGCGGAGCGGCCGGCGGGCGGCGCGGCGATCTCGCCGGCCGCCCAGCCGGCCAGTGCGGCGGTGCCCTCGTCCAGATCGGTTGCCTCGGGGTCGCCGAGCGCGGCCGCCACCGCGCCGTGACCGAGCGAACCCAGGGTCATCGAATGCACCTCGACGCAGTACGGGCAGGTGTTCGCCCGGGACACCGAGGTGGC
Organism: Pseudonocardiaceae bacterium; assembly: GCA_035948315.1. Classification (GTDB taxonomy): domain Bacteria; phylum Actinomycetota; class Actinomycetes; order Mycobacteriales; family Pseudonocardiaceae; genus CAJCJE01. Next base: position 138,510 of record DASZJG010000058.1, read on the forward strand.
CACGATCTCCTTGTCCGCTCGGCTCGCGACGCCGGCCGCCACCAGGGACTCGCGCAGCATGGTCCAGGCCGCGGCGAGCACCTCCGGTGCGACGGAATGCAGACCGATCGGCGGGGCCAGCAGCCCGAAATCGCGTTCGAGCTGCCGATAGACCGCCTTGACCAGGCCGGTGGCCTTGCGCACCGGCACCGTGTGCACGTACTTGACCTCGCGCAGCGACCGGCGCAACGCCAGCCGCACCGGGATTGGCGCCATGGCCCTCTCCCCTTCCTATCGGCCGGCGATCGTGACCGGGATGGTGTCGCGAACGCCGTTGCGGCCGCTGGTCGAGCCGTCCGGCGCCGGCGCGCCGTAGCTGACCTTGACGCCGCGTTCCTGCGCCGCGCGCACGATCGCCGGCACCGCCCGCTCGGCCAGCGCCGCGATGGTCATCGCCGGATTCACGGTCAGCGCGCTGGGCACCGCCGAGCCGTCGGTCACGAAGATGCCCGGGTGGCCGCGCAGTTCGTGCTCGGGCGTGAGCGCGGAGGTCGCCGGGTCGTCACCGATCCGGCAGGACGCCAACGGGTGCACGGTGTACGCGCCGACCACGTCGTTGGTCCACGGCGCGACACTGCCGACGCCCTCCTTCTCGAAGATCCGCCTGCACTCGGCGTCCGCGAGCGCCCAGCCGTGCAGCGTGTTCGGCGTCGGGTCGTAGCGCAGCGGGCCGCGGCCGAGCATCTGCTGGGAGATGCGGAACGCGTTGCCGGTGGTCGGCGGCTCGCCGAACACTCCCTCGTTGTCGTCCTCGATCATCTGGAAGATGGTCAGCCACGACTTCCACTGGCCGATGATCTTCTTCTTCTCCTTGCCGAACCAGGTCGGGTCGCTGCCGCCGGGCACCTGGGCGAGGATCGTGCCAAGGCCGGGCGGGAAGTACAGCTGCTCCAACGAGAACCGGTCGTACTCGGGCAGCGAACCGTCCAGCTTGTCCCAGTTGGCCACGGTCGGCCCCTTGCCGATCTGGTTGGCCTCGTACGCTCTGCCGTCCTCGCGGACCAGGCCGAGCACGTCGCGGACCTTGTCCTCGTCGATGATCGCGGTGTTGAGCCGCTCGCCGTTGCCGGAGAAGTAGCGGCCGACCGCGTGCGGCATCGTGCCCAGCGTCGACTCGGAACGTTGCAGGATGACCGGAGTGGCGCCCGCGCCCGCCGCGATGATCACGATCTTCGCGTCGATACTGCCGCTGCCGACGGTGATCCGGTAGTCCTCGGCGTCGATCGCGTTGTAGTGCACGCGGTAGCCGCCGTCGTCGAGCCGCTCCAGCTGCTGCACCTCATGCAGCGGGCGGATGGTGGCGCCGTGCGCGAGCGCGGCCGGCAGGTAGTTGGTCAGCAGCGAGCGCTTGGCGCCGAACCGGCAGCCCGCCATCATCCAGTTGCAGTTGACGCAGGTCGCGTTGTCCACGGCGACCGGGGCCGGGTTCGCGGTCGCGCCTGCGTGGTCGCACAGCGCGGCCCACAGGCCGCCCGCGTAGGACACGTCGCTCCAGTCCTGCATGGACACTGGCAGCGACTCGGCGACCCGGTCGTACCATGGGTCCAAAGTGGACCTGGTGATCTCGGCGGGCCACATGTTGCGGCCGATGCTTCCCCTGCGGTCGAAGATGAACCCGGGTGCGCGCGGGTGGGCGGCGAAGTAGACGACGCTGCCGCCACCGACGCAGTTGCCGCCGAGCACACTCATGCCGTCGCCGATGACGAAGTCGAAGATCCGGGTGTAGGAGCTGCCGAGCAGGAAGTCGTGCTCGAACTCGTGCTCCTGCACCCAGGGCCCGCGCTCCAGCACGGTCACCTTGGCGCCGCCCGCGGCGAGGTGGTAGGCGGTGATGGCGCCGCCGAAGCCACTGCCCACGATCAGGACGTCGGTGCTCTCACTGCTGGTCATGCCGGGCTCCCTGAGGCCGTCGTGTCGGGGTGCACCTCGGCCAGTTTCCGGCCGTAGGTGTAGTGCGGGAAACGCCACAGGCCGTCCGCGTCCGGCACGTCCCAGCCCATCGCGATCAGGCCGGGGTGACCCGCGCGGATCGCGTCCGCGGTGTGCAGGTGCGCCGCCGAGTCGTAGGCCATGTTGCAGAACAGGGCCAACCCGACCCAGCCGTCCTTCTCCGGGTGACCCGGCGCGGTCAGCAGGCGGATCACCTCGGTGCGGTCGTGATAGCTCAGCGCGACGAAGGGCGGCACGTCGTCGTCGAGCTCGATACCGCGCTCGTCCGCGTAGTTCTTCGCGTGCCCGTTGACCGCGCTCGCCAGGTAGGGCAGGCCGATGGTGATGCCGGTCGCCTCGGTGTGCAACAGGTCCAGCGCACCGGCCTGCACCGCCCCGGGCGTGTCGTCGACACCCGCGATGGCCCGATCCTCCGGAAAGCGCTTGGCGCCCGGGATGATCGTGTCCGCGAACGCCTCCAGTGTCATGGTTTCGGTGTCGTCAGGGCTTCCCGGTTCCACGGGCCGCCACCTCCTCGTGTGCGTGTCAGCTCGTCAGGTTTGCGGGGCGCCGTGCACGGTCATCGGCAGGCCACCCTTGACCCGCAGCGACATCATGGGTTCGGGCACGGCCTGATAGCCCGGCTTGGTGAACAGGGTGAGTTCGCGGGAGATCATCGCGACCACGAAGACGGCCTCCATCATGCCGAGGCTGTTCCCCACGCAGAACCGGGGACCGGCGCCGAAGGGGATGTAGGCGTAGCGCGAACGGTTCGCGGTGTTGTCCGGGTGGAACCGGTCCGGGTCGAAGCGCTCCGGGTCGTCCCAGAACTCCGGGTTGCGGTGCATGGTGTACGGACACACCACGACATCCGCGCCTGCCGGCACATGCCAGCCGCCCACGTCGTCCTGCGCCAGCGAGCGCCGGGGCAGCAGCCACACCGGCGGATAGAGCCGCATCGCCTCCTGCACGACCTGCGTGGTGTAGGCGAGCTGGTGCAGGTCGGCGAAGGTGGGTGGGCGATCGCCGAGTACCCGCCTGGCCTCCTCGCGCAGCTTCTCCTGCACGTCCGGGTGCTGGCTGGTCAGGTGCAGCGTCCAGCTCAGCGTGCTGGCCGTCGTCTCGTGGCCGGCGAGCAGCAGCGTGACCAGTTCGTCGCGCAGCCGCACCCGGCCCACCTCGCGGTCGGACTCCTCGCGGGTGGACACGATCAGCTTGGACAGCACGTCCTCACCGTCGCTGCCGCCGGGCCGCGCGTCCCGCTCCGCGACCAGCGTGCGCACCACGTTCTCCAGGTCCCTGCGCGCCTTGCGGAAGCGGCGCTGCTTGGGCAGCGGCGACCACAGCGGCACCATCGACAGCGTGACCAACTCGAACATGGCCTGGTCCTGCACGGCCTCGAAGGAGTGGCTGATCGAGTCGAACTCGCCAAGATCGGCGTCGAGCAGAGTGCGGCCGAGCACGCCGAGGGTCAGGTCGGTCAGCTCGTCGGTGAGGTTGACCGGGCCGGTGCCGATGCTGGCCCGCAACCGCGCGACCAGCCGCCCGGCCTCCTCCGCGACCACGTTGGACTGCTCGCCGATCTTCTTGCGGTGGAAGGTCGGCGCGATCGTCTTGCGCTGCTTGCGCCACAGCTCGCCCTCGCTGGTCAGCAGGCCGTCGCCGAGCGCGCGTTTGGCCTCCACCAGGCCGATGCCCTTGTGGTAGTTGGCCGCGTTGTCCGCGAGGACGTGCTTGGCCAGCTCGGGGTGGTTGAACAGGTAGAGCGTCTTGGGCCCGATGGACACCTTCACCGCGTCGCCGTACCCCTCGGCCGCCGAGGACATCAGGCGCAGCCGGTCGGAGACCAGGTCGTGCAGCAGCCGGAAGGTCGCGGTCCGCGGTGGGCCCGGCGGAGTGCGGGTGCCGCGGCGGTCGAGGGTTGAGGTCATGACGTGAAGCTCCCCACGGCAAGGATTTCCCGCGCGATGGCCTCGCGCCAGGTCTGGTAGGCGGGCACGTCCCCGTCGACGACCACGGCGGGCCGCACGTCCTGGGTGATCCGCGCGGCGTGCTCGACGGGCAGTCCACAGAGGATGTTCGTGGCCAACTCGTTGTGCGGCACCACGAGCCCGCCGCGCACCCGCGCCTCGGCGGCGAACGCGCTGCCCTGCGCCAGTTCGCCCCGGTGCTCGCCGGCTCGCTCCACCAACAGCCGCAGCTCGCGCTCCTCGACCCCGCCCGCATAGGTCGCGGCCAGGCCGATGCCGGCGTAGAGATCGCCGTGCCGGTACCGGGGGAACTTCGCTACGTTGCTGGTGGCCAGGTTCGCGTCGGAGCCGCAGACGAACCACAGCGCCCGGCCGATGCCCTGGTCGATCACCCGGGTGGCATAGCCGTTGTTGCCGGCCGGCCATGGGAAGCGCGGCGACGCGTACTGGTCGGCGACGTACTTGGCGGTCTTGAAGTACGCCTGGTGGAAGCCGTAGCCATCAAGTACCAGCCAGCGCAGCAGCGGGTCGTAGCGACGCGGCGAGGGCCAGGCGAAGCGCGGCAGCCGCGCCATGGCCCAGCCGACGCCCACCAGCACCAGGTAGTTGTGCGCATCGCCCGGCCCGGCCAGAAAGTCCTCGACGTGGTGCTTGTGCCCGAACGGCAACCCGTCGAGCATGCCAAGCCCCATGCCGGCGCCCTCGTAGGAGAAACCGCGGAACCGGGTCGGAATGGCGGCGAGCCGCTCACCGGTCTCCTCCGGCGTCGCCGACTCGATGGCGTCGCCGTACCCGGTCAGGAACGTCTCGCCGATCTTCTCCAGGACGTACTTGCTCTCCTCGTCCTTGACATGGAAACCACGTTTTGCCAACGAGGTCTCCGAGACATCCGGGGTGAGCATCCGGCGCCTCAGCGCCCGAAAACCTGTGCCCAACGCACTCTCCCCCTCATCGGGTTTGCAGTGGAAATTCCGGATTCCCAGCCTCACACGTGCTATTCCCGCAGCTCTACTTCACGATTGGCTAACTGGCCGCGCGCAGCGTCGTCGGATTGAACTCGTCCCGAATCCGCTGCCGCCACAGTTCGTAGGGCGGCACCGGGCCGGGTGTGTCGGCCGGGACCTCCGTGCGGTCGGCGAGGTCCAGGGCGTCCGCGATGGACATTCCGGTGAACACCGTGGCCGCCGAAACGGTGTGTTCGGGCACGAAGTCGGAGTAGGTGCGGGCCTTGATCGCGAACACCGAGCCGAGCGCCAGCTCGTCCTGGAAGCCGCCGGCCGCGTCCCGCACCCGCGCCAGGCCGTCCTCGGTGGTGCCGCCCGCGAAGGTCGCGGCGAGGCCGACGCCTGCCCACAGGTCGGCCCTGCGGTCCTCGTCGAATCGGTTCAGCGCGGTGACGACCGCGTCCGGCACGGCGCCGTTGATGAACCACAGCGCGCGGCCGATGCCCTGGTCGATGGCGCGGCGGAAGTAGCCGGGATGGCCCTGCCACGAGTAGGTCACCGGGATCTGCTGCTCGTGGATGTAGCGGCGGGTGTTGAAGTAGGCGAGGTCGAAACCGTAACCGTCGACCGCGAGCCAGGTCATGGTCGGGAAGTACGGTGTGCCGTCGATGTCCGGAACGACCTTGCTCCACAACGGTCTTGGCAGCCGCGCCATGGCGAAGCCGATGCCGATGTAGGCGAGGAAGATGTGCGGCGCGGCCGGGCCGAGCAGCAGCTCGCGGGTGCGGTCGCGGCGACCGCCGGGCATCACGTCCAGGATGGTGAAGGCCATGGTCGCGCCCTCGTAGCCGAAGCCGCGCTGCTCCGGGTCGATCATGGCCAGCCTGCGCTCGATCTCCCAGAGCTTCGGCGCCTCGATCCCCCACTCGAACCCGCAGACCACCGACTGCGGCACCATCTCCAGGTGCGCGGTGGCCTGGGTCGGCGTGATCGGGAACTCGCGGCAGGCGAAACCGACCGACTCCAGCGACGGCGCCAGTACGCTCCTGCGCAGCGCCCCGAACAACCTCGGCATGACGAAATCCCTTCGGGTCAGGCGACCAGGTACTGGTCGGCCGGGGTGGGCTTGCCCGCGAGCGTGATCGCGATCGGCGGGTCGATCGGCTGCGGCGCGCGCATGGTCAGCGGCACGTACACCGGACGGCCCGCGCGCACCGGGACCGGGTTGCGCAGCATCGAGACGGAGAACGCGGCGGCGGGTGTGCCGGGCGCGTGTTCGGCGATGGCCAGCACGAACCAGTCGCCGTCCGGCACGTCGTGGATCTCGATGTCGGTCGGCCCGGTGTTCATCCGGCCGGTGAACGCGACCGGCCCGCACTGCGGCACCGGGTCGCCGAAGACGCCGATCAGCACGTTCGCGTTCGGCGCTCCCCTCGGCAGCTCGATCCGCCCGTTGATCACGCCGTCCCCGCTGCGCAGCGAGGCGCAACCGCGGCCGGCGGAGCGGATCAGTTGCAGCGAGGGCAGCCTGCGGAAGTTCGGTGCGAGCGCGACCAGCAGCTCGCTGACCTCCGGCTCGCGGTACTGGGTCGGCGTCATGCCGACCGCGCGGGTGAAGCGACTGGTGAACGTGCCGACGCTGCTGTACCCGACGCTGCACACCACGTCCGAGACGGTCAGCGAGGTGGTCAGCAGCAGTCGCTTGGCCTGGAACAGCCGCACCGCGGTCAGGTACCGGCCCGGGGTGACGCCGGTGGCCTTGGCGAAAATGCGGGAGAAGTGGAACGGGCTGACGAACACCTCGGCCGCCAGGTCGGTCAGCGTGATCGCGTCGAAGTAGCGCTTGTGCATGGCCTGGATGGCCTGCAACACGGCGGGTTGCAGGGTGGGACCGGGCTGCGCCGATCTGTCGAGTTCGTCGACACCTGGACTCGCCATCCCTGGCACGGCATGCAAACGGACCATGTCTCGAACCTCCCGATTCAGCTCAACCCCCGTACTTGTGCTATAGAAAAGCCCTCCGCGGTTTCTCAATGCCTGCGCCATGGTTGTGGACAACCATGAAAATGGCTGGTCGCAACGGTTGCGTCGGAAACACCGCAGAATTGAACAAGCCCATTCGGGCCGCTGCCACGAGAAATGTCGACCGCATGACTTCGGGTATGAATTCTTCACGTGAGAACAGGAAAAACGCACGCGGTTTCCGGTGGCGGCCGCACTATCGTTGATCTGGCGGACCTGTCACTGTCGAATGGCTGTCGAGCAGGGGCAGACGGCGATGCGAAGGAAACTGGGAGACACAGAGATGTATGCCGCACCAAGGGCATTGGGTGATCCCGATGACGCAGCTCTCGGCGAGCTGGCTCGGGAAGACCAGAATGCCGTGCGGTTCACTCTGCTCGGTCCGTTGGAAGTCCGCAAGAACGGAATAGACCACGCACCCACCGCGCCGAAAGTGTTGCAGCTGCTGGCGATGCTGGTGATCAATCCCGGCCAGGTGGTGCACATCGACTCGATCATCAGTGAACTGTGGGCCAGCGACCCGCCGCGCAGCGTGCGCAAGACCATGCACATCTACATCCACCACCTACGGCGCAGCCTGGACCAGAACGGCATCTACCCGGATACCGACGCGGACTCGATCCTGGTCACCAAGCCACCTGGTTATCTACTCCAGATCGACCGGAACCAGGTGGACGTGAGCGAGTTCCGCAACCTACGAGACCAGGGCCGGGAACTGTTGCAGCAGCACGAGTTCGCGGCCGCCGCGCGGTCACTGCGGGCGAGCCTGGACCTGTGGTCCGGGCCGCCGATGGCGAACGTGCGGTGCGGGCCGGTGCTCTCCTCCTACGCGGTGGACCTGTTGGAGCAGCGGCGAACCGCGCACCAGCTCAAGATCGAGGCGGAGATCAGCGGCGGTATGGATCGGGAGCTGATCGGCGAGTTACGCGCGCTGGTCGAGGCGAACCCGTTGGACGAGGGCCTGACCGGTCAACTGATCAGGGTGCTCGGCCGAAGCGGCCGGCGCTCGGATGCGATGGCCTGTTATCGACAGCTGCGTACGAGGTTGCGCGGCGAGCTGGGTGTCGAACCCTGCGACGAGTTGCAGCAGCTGCACCTGGAGCTGCTCTCCGCCGGCGAGGCCGGTCAATGATCAACTGCGGAAGTGAGGACGAGGGATGAATACTCGAACGTACGGCCAGGTCTGTGGCCTCGCCCGAGCTCTCGAACTGATCGGCGAGCGCTGGTCGCTGCTCGTCGTCCGGGACCTGATGCTCGGGCCCAAGCGGTTCACCGATCTCATGCGGGGCCTGCCGAAGATGCCGGCCAGCATCCTGTCCGCGCGGCTCAACGAGCTGGAGTCGACCGGGGTCGTGCAGCGTCGCGTGCTGGCCGAACTGGACGCCTCGGTCGTCTACGAGCTGACCGAGTACGGCGCCGAGCTGGACCAGATCCTGTTGCAGCTGGGCCTGTGGGGCGCACGCTCGCTGGCGCCGAACGCGCACGACCTGTTCACGATGGACTCGGCGATCCTGTCCATGTACGCCACGTTCCGGCCGGAGGCCGCGCTGGACGTGCACGCCACCTACGAGCTGCGCTTCGGCGAGGACATGGTCGTGCACCTGCTCATCGAGGACGGCGCGCTCAAGGCGGCCGAGGGCAGCTACCCGGACGCGGACGCGGTGATCCGGCCGACCGGCATGGTCATGCTCGACCTGCTCACCGGCCAGCTCTCGCCTGCCGAGGCGCTGGCGACCCAGCAGGTGGAGATCGAGGGGCCTGCCGAGTACCTCGAACTGTTCACCCAGCTGTTCCACATTCCGGCCGCACCGGTGCCCACCGAGGGCCTGGTCGTCCACTGAGGAGGGAGATCCGAACATGACCAAGGCCATCGGAAACGACAGGGTGGACGAGGACGGCCCGGGTGGGCTCGGCTCGATCATCGCCGAGTTCGAGCTGATCACCCGGCGGGACTACGGTCAGTTCTGCGCGATAGCGCGGGCGGTCGAGGCCATCGGCGAACGGTGGGGCCTGCTGATCATCCGTGATCTGCTGGTCTCGCCCAAGTCGCGCGAGCAGCTGCGCAGGGGTCTGCCCCGCATACCCGCCGACGTGCTCGGCGCACGGCTGCGCGAGTTCGAACGGGACGGCATCGCGCGGCAGCGCACGCTGCCCACCGGCGAGATCCGCTACGAGCTGACCGACTTCGGCCAGCAGCTGGAGGAGATCGCCCTCGCGCTCGGCCGCTGGGGCGCGCAGCTGATGGACCTGCCAAGGCCCGGCGAGATCGTCACGGTGGACGCGATGATCTTCGCCATGCGGTCCTGTTTCGACGCCGAGGCCGGCCGCGGGGTGCACGCCAGCTACGAGATCAACCTCGACGACCTCGTCTTCAACATGGTCGTCGACGACGGCACGGTGGTGGTCGAGCCGGGGCCGCTGCCCACAGCGGACCTGGTGCTGCGCACCGGGCCGGACATGAAGTCGCTGCTGTTCGGCGAACTGGATCCGCGCGAGGGCATCGCGACCGGTGCGCTGGGCGTCACCGGCGATCCGGATTTGCTGGTGCTGTTCACCAAGCTTTTCCACATGGGCTGAGCCAGTCGGGGAAAGGAATGCGGAAATGACGTCGGTATTGCGTTCGGAGCAGGGCAGCTTCATCGAGGAAGAAACCTCACGCATCGCGCAGGAGTTCGTCGACGCGTTGCGGCTGCTGCCCGAATGGGGCCGGGAAGAGGCCCTGCGCAGGCTGATGGTGGTCATCGCGCAGCAGGGGCGCACCGACGACACCGGCGTCGTCGACCATTTCCTGCGCAGCCTGCTGATGACCGCGCACATGGAATCCGATCCCGCCCACCTGCTGGCCTCGGCAGAGCGGGAGATGCCGGTCGAGCCGCGTGACCTCGCGGATGTGATCGCCGGAATCGAGGCGCGTAACAGTGACCGAGGAGCGTAGGCGGCGCAGGCTCAACATCGGTGTCAAACGGCTGGAGAAGTGGGCTGCGGACGCCAACCAGATCGACAAGAACGCGGTGTACGAGGTGTTGTTCGCCGTGTCCGACGGTTCGGTGTTCCGCAGCCACACGGTGCTCGACGACGTGCAGCGCGCCGGTGAGTTCTTCGTGCTGGCCAGGGAGGATCTCGTGGTGAAGGTGAGCATCCACCCGTTCAACACCTTCGGTGTGCTGTACATCGGCCCGTACGACGAACGGGTCACGGCCGACCAGGAGATCGCGTAGGGGGCGCGAAGATCACCGATTTGGGCGAGTCATGAGAAATCCATGTGTCCCTGGATGAACCGGACACTGGTCGTCGTGGCACGTCCCGAATGATGATCCCTCCTACGCCCTTTTCGACCCCACCTGGGGGGACCAGCCATGTCGATGACCGTCTCAGAGCCCGGTTCGGCAGGCGAGCAGTCGCCGCGCATCGGTTTTCCTCGGCACCTGCGTGCCGAGGTGTCCGACGACCGGGTCTACCTGTTCTCCGAACGCGGCCTGACCGCGTTGCGCGGCACCACCACGGCCGCGCTCGCGCACTGCCTGGACGGCTCACGGGACGTGCGCGGCCTGCTCACCCAGCCACCGGAGGGGGTGAGCCCGGCCGAGGTCGCCGCGACCATCACCCGGCTCGCCGACGAGCGCATGGTCGTGCTGCGGCCGCCCTCGGAGTCCGCGCCCGCCGAGACGCTGGGCTACTGGGAGAGCGCCGGCCTGGACGCGCAGGCCGCGGTGGCGGGCACCAGTACCGGCAGGCTCGCCGTGTACACGGTCGGCGCGCTCGACCCGGAACCCGCCATGGCCGCGTTCGACGCGGCGGGCCTGTCCGTGCGCGTCGACGTCGAGCCCGGCGCGGCCGACCTGTCCGTGGTGCTGTGCACCGACTACCTGCATCCCGCGCTCGGCGAGATCGACGCGGCGCACCGACTGGCCGGCAAGCCGTGGCTGCTGGCCAAGCCGACCGGCGCGGTGCTGTGGCTCGGCCCGGTGTTCCAACCACCAGGCCCCGGCTGCTGGCACTGCCTTGCCAGCAGGCTGGCCAACCACCGCACCGCGGAGTCCTGCGCACAGCAGGCACTCGGCCGGCACGGTCCCGCCCCCCACCCCGCGGTGACCGTGCCGGCCCTGGCGTCCGCCGCGACCCACCTGATCGCGCTGGAGGCCGGCAAGTGGCTGGCCGGCTACCGGCATCCGCACCAGCGCACGGTGTGGACCTTCGACAGCCTCGACTTCACCGGCGAGCACCACGAGCTGACCTCGGTGCCGCAGTGCCCGAACTGCGGCGACCCGGACCTGGTGCGCCAGGAGAACAACCGACCGGTCACGCTGACCTCGCGGCGGAAGGTGCGCGACTCGACCGGCGGCCACCGCGCACTGACCCCCGAGCAGATGCTCGAGCGCTACCACCACCTGGTCAGCCCGGTGACCGGCATCGTCACCGGCATTCGCCGGGCGCGGGGCGGCCCGGAGTTCTTCAACTCCTTCCGCTCCGGCCCGAACGTGGCCGCGCGCGGCTTCGACATCGACAGCCTCTCCGCCGCGCTGCGCATGGAGAACGGCGGCAAGGGCACCACCCCCGTGCAGGCCGAGGTGAGCGCGCTCGGCGAGGCGATAGAGCGGTATTCCGGCACCTTCCAGGGCGACGAGGAACGCGTCGTGGACAGCCTGACCGGACTCGGCGAGATCGCCATCCACCCCAACCGCTGCCAGCTCTTCCACCCCGACCAGTACCCGGACCGGCTGGCCTGGAACGCGGCGCACGCAGGCTTCCAGCGCATCGCACCGCCGTTCCCGGCCGATCAGCCGACCGAATGGACGCCGGTCTGGTCGTTGACGCAGCAACGGCATCGCCTGCTGCCCACCGCGCTGCTGTACTTCGCGACCCCGAGCGACTGCGGCCTGGTGGCGGACTCCAACGGCAACGCGGCAGGCGCGAGCCTGGAGGACGCGGTCCTGCAGGGGCTGCTCGAACTGATCGAGCGGGACGCGGTCGCGCTGTGGTGGTACAACCGCGGCCGGGTGCCGGGCGTGGACCTGCTCGCGTTCGACGACCCGTGGGTGGCCGAACTGCGCACGGTCTACGCGGAACTGCACCGCGAGGTCTGGGTGCTCGACGTGACCTCGGATCTCGGCGTGCCGACCATGGTCGCGGTGTCCTCCCGAATGGACCGCGGCCGCGCGGACATCCTGTTCGGCTTCGGTGCGCACCTGGATCCGCGCATCGCGGTGCGCCGCGCGCTGACCGAGCTGAACCAGTTGATGCCGGCCCTGATCGCGGCCGACGCGGACGGCGCGGAACCGTGCGACGATCCGGACGCGCTGCGCTGGTTCCGCACCGCGACCAAGGAGAACCAGCCCTACCTGCGGCCCGATCCGCGACAGGGCCGGAAAACGCCGCGCGACTATTCCTACCGACCCGCCGGCGACATTCGCGCGGAGATAGATATGATTCGCGCGCGCATCGAAAAGCGCGGTATGGAAATGCTCGTGCTCGACCAGACCCGGCCGGACATCGGGCTCCCCGTTGTGAAGGTGATAGTGCCGGGACTTCGTCATTTCTGGGCCAGATTCGCGCCGGGGCGGCTCTACGACGTGCCGGTCGCGCTCGGTCGACAACCCGAACCGACGCCCTATCACGAACTCAATCCGATTCCCATGTTCCTGTGAACGTGCGCTGTTGCGGCAAGGAGATCGACGTGTCCATGGAATCCGACAGCCGGGCAACGGCACGGATCCACCTGTGGTCGCTCTCCGAGGACGTCCTGGTGGAGGAGAACGGCGTCCAGGGCCAGCACGTGGTGATCACCAAGTGGGGCGAGACCAAGATCGACGCGACCAACCGGCTGGTGGTCGAGTCGCTGCGGCGGATGAGCCTTGGCCCGGTGTCGCTGGCGAACGTGCTGGCGCACAGCGACCGGGACGGCGTCGACGGCGAGCACGGCAGTTGGGCGAGCGTGCGCAAGGTGCTGGACCTGCTCGGCGGTTCGGTGGTGCGCTCGCTGGGCCTGTCCGACGGGGAGAGCCCGCTGCTGTCCGCGGTGCCGGTCGCGCGCAACGCCGCGCTGTCCCTGCCCGAGGTGCGCCACCAGCGCGGGCTGCGGCTGTCCCGGTTCGCGGCGATGCGCTCGCACGAGGGCGAACTGCTGCTGGAATCGCCGCTGGCCCAGTACGACGTGCTGCTGCACAAGCCGCTCGCCATGCAGGTGGTCGCGTCGCTGGTCGGAATCTCCTCGATCGCCGAGGTGGCGAGCGCGTTGCGCGCCGAACCGGGCGTTGTCGCGGACATCGTCTCCTATCTCGTCGGCACCGGCGTCGTGCTGGTGGGCGACCACGCCGAGACGCGGCGCAAGCCGACCTTCGCCGAGGACCAGGACCCGACGCTGCTGCGCTGGTCGCACCATGAGCTGTTGTTCCACGTACGCAGCCGAATGGGCCGTTACGGTGGTCCGTCCGGGGCGGTTTTTCCCCATGCCGACCGGTTTCCCTCACCCAATCTGGTGAAGGCGTTGCGCACCGGTCAGCGGTTGCCCTTGTACCGTCCGGAGATCGACACGCTCGCCGCGACCGACCCGTCGTTGACGTCGGTACTGGAGAACGCGCAATTGTGTACCGAACTCACCGATCGCGCCCTCACTTCGGAACAAGTTGGCGAGCTGCTCTACCGGGCGGCGCGCATTCGCTCGGTCTCCTCGTCGGCGGCCGGTACCGACGCGCGCTACGACGTGTCCGACCGGCCCTATCTGAGCAGTCACGGGCTCTACGAACTCGAGTTGTACGTGGCCCTGCACAACTGTGCCGGCCTGCCACGCGGGATCTATCACTACGACCCGGCAGGCCACGCGCTGACGATGGTCAACGACTCCATGGCCGAACTGGACGAACTCCTGGACGGCGCCCGGGTCGCCGCGCGGACCACGATCTGGCCGCCGATGCTCATCACCATGACCGCACGAATTGCTCGCAGTTCCTGGATGTACGGCGGGATCGGCTACTCGCTGACCCTCGAGCACGTCGGCGCGTTGCAGCAGACACTGTGCCTGGTGGCCAACGCGATGGGCCTCGCGGCGTGCGCACCCGCCATCGATCCCGGTGATGTCATGGACACCGCGCTTCGGTTGGACATCCCGGCGGAGGTGGGGGTCGGTGAGTTCATCGTTGGGTAGCAGCGCATTGACTGGTAACGTAACGGCATCCGGGGGGCGGGGTGTGCTTTGGGGGAACCATGACCGCATTGGATGTGTCTGATTCGGCTGACCTCGAACTAACGACGGCAGACGGAACGGATAGTTTTGCGAAACCCCGAATTGCGTGGGGTCTTGCCCGAGCCGTGATTACGGTCGTGATCTGCTGTGAAGGCATCGTGGCGCTCAACGGCGTCTGGGATGCGAAGCGGAATGCGGCGCACACCGTTCTCGGATTCGTGTTGATCGGTGCCGTACTCGCCATTCAGTTGTTCCATTTTTCACGGCCCGGTGCGCGATTCAACACTCCGTTGAGTTATATCCTACTCGGCGCACAGGTTTGCCTTGCCTATCTTCCGCTGCTCATCTTCGGCCAGCCCTGGGTGGGGGTGCCGACGTTCCTGGCCGGCTCGCTGCTGCTGGCGCTGCCACGTATCGCGGGTTCGACCGGATTCGTGCTGGTCGTGGCCAGTACCGCGGTCATCCAGTCGGCGTTGAGCAGCTCCGTCCTTGAGCTGGTGTACACCCCGGTCGCGGTGGCCGCGTTCGCCCTGGACGTGTTCCTGTTGACCCGGCTCGCGGTCGTGGTCGACCAGCTGACCGCGGCCAGGAACGAACTGGCCAGGATGGCCGTTGCCGCCGAACAGCTACGCTTCGCCCGCGACCTGCACGACCTGCTCGGCATCAGCCTCTCCGCTATCACTCTGAAGGGTGAATTGGCCTACCGCCTGGTGCACAAGTACCCGGAGCAGGCCAAGACCGAGCTGGGCGAGATCCTCGGCATCGCCAGGCGCGCCCTCGCCGACGTGCGCTCGGTCGCCACCGGCTATCAGGAACTCTCGCTGGAGCAGGAGTGCCAGACCGCCGAGTCGGTGCTCGGCGCGTCCGAGGTGAACGTCGAGGTCGACCTGGACTACACCGAGCTGCCGGTGCCGGTGCGCACCATGCTCGGCACCGTGCTGCGCGAGGGCACCACGAACATCCTCCGGCACAGCAAGGCCGAGCACTGCCAGATCTCGGTCCGGCAAACCGCCGACGCGGTCACCCTGGACATGGTCAACGACGGCGTCGGCGACGATCCGCCCCCGACCGACGCCTACGGCGGCTCGGGCGTGCACAACTTCTCCGAGCGGGTCGCCGCCCTGCACGGCACGGTGAGCGCGGGCCCCGAGGAGGACCAGCACGCCTACCGCCTGCACGTCTGGATCCCGCTCGACGGCGCGGACCACACTCCGCCGAAGGGCCGCCGCAGGCCCACCGCGGAGGACACGGCGAACGCGGTGCGGCGCGCCGAGGAGTCCATCAACGGCTGGCCGATCCGCACCCTGGTCGCCCTGGTGTTCGTCGGCATGTGCATCTCGGCAGGCGTCCACCTGCTGTCGTTGACCAGCAGCAGCTGGCAGATCGTGGCCGGTCTCGGCTACATCGCCGCGCTGCTGGTGCTGCAACTCGCGTTCTTCGGCAGGCCCGGCACCCGGCTGCGCTCGCCGCAGGGCTACGCGCTGCTGTTCGTGCAGGCATGCCTGATCTACCTGCCGCTGCTCCAACTCGGTCCGGCCTGGGTCAGTCTGCCCGGTTTCCTGGCCGGTGCGGCGCTGATCGCGCTGGTGCCGATCGCGGGCTGGACCGTGTTCGTGCTCTCCGTCGCCATCGACACCTGGCACTTCGCCACCAACGGCGCGCCAACCGAGATCGCGGTCAACGCGACCTCGGTGGTGCTGACCAGCCTGGTCGTCTTCGGGCTCATCCAGTTGACCAAGCTGGTCAGCGAGTTGGGCGAGACGCGAAGACAGCTGGCCAGGATGGCGATCGCGCAGGAACGCCTGCGCTTCGCCCAGGACCTGCACGACCTGCTCGGCCGCAGCCTGTCCTCGATCACCCTCAACGGCGAGCTGACCAGGCGTCTGCTGGACACCGACCCGGACCGGGCCGTGACCGAGCTGACCGAGATCCTGCATCTGGCCCGCCAGGCGCTGGCCGACGTCCGCTCGGTGGCCAGCGGCTATCGCGAGCTGTCGCTGGACGACGAGTCGCGCTCGGCCCGCTCGGTGCTCGTCGCCGCGGACGTCGAGGTCAGCATGACGATCAGCTACGGCTCGCTGCCGGTGCTGATCCGCACGTTTCTCGCGTTCGCGCTGCGCGAGGGCGTGACGAACGTGCTCCAGCACAGCAACGCCGCGCACTGCGGCATCGAGATCCTGGGCGGCGAGCGCAGCGTGTGCATCGACATCATCAACGACGGCGTGCCGCAGGACCCGGACGAGCTGAGCGCAGGCCCCGGCAGCGGCCTGCGCAACCTCACCGAACGAGTGAACCGGCTGGGCGGCGAGCTGCTGGCGCGGGCCGAGGACGGCGGCCGGTTCCACCTGCACGCCGAGGTCCCGCTGGAACTGCCCGAACAAGTCCAGGCGTAGCGCGCGGCGGCGTCTGCGCGGCTCGCGATCGTTACAGCCAGCCGACTTCCCGGGCGATCCGGATCGCGTCCACCCGGTTGCGCGCGTTGAGCTTGGTGACCGTGGTCGTCAGGTAGTTGCGCACGGTGCCCGCGGACAGGTACAGGTTCGCGGCGATGTCCACCACGTTGGCGCCGTTCGCGGCCATCCGCAGCACCTCGATCTCGCGGCCGGTCAGCGGGCAGTCCGCGCTGTCCCAGGCGGCCAGCGCCAGCTCGCTGTCCACCACCCGCCTGCCCACCGAGACCTCGCGGATCGCGCTGGCCAGCTTGTCCGGCGGCGCGTCCTTGAGCAGGAAGCCGCCGACCTTCGCGGCCAGCGCCCTGCGCAGCGTGCCCGGCCTGCCCAGGCTGGTCAGGATCAGCGTGCGGGTCTCCGGCAGGTGCTCGTGGATCTCGCTGGCCGCGGTCAGGCCGTCCTTGCCGGGCAGGTCGATGTCGATGACCGCGACATCGGGCCGGGTGGTGCGCGCGGTGGGCAGTATCTCGTCACCGTCGGCGACCTCGCCGACCACCTCGATATCGGATTCGAGCCGCAGCAACGCGATGAGCGCGCCTCGGACCATGTGCACGTCCTCGGCAATCAGGACTTTGATCACCCCGGCCGCCTCCCCGTTTCCCCGATGCCCACCCTGGGTCTCCCCGGAATTACCCCAAATGGGCGGCATTCTACCGGCCAGCTGCACCATGCGTACTCCTACCCGGCGCGGAAACGGACGATCAAACGGACCATGACCCACCGTGCGCAACTTCCCAGCTGCCGCAGCGGAAACCTCGGTCGGCGCCATTTTCGCGTCACCGCGCTCCAGCCTAATAGACGCGATCGTCATGCGCCATCAACAGCGCGGCTTACCAAGAAAGCTGGGGCATTCTTCGAGCTGGAACGCGGTTTTGATGAACAGATCGTGTTCGACACATCACGTTAGGGATTACGGCAGAACTCCCGGCACCCGTTTCGGCTAACGAATTTGGATTTTCGACAACCCGTCGGGTCGTGGCCGCGCACACCACAAGACGCGGGCGTGCCCGCGCCGATGACACCGTTGTGCAGGTGGTCGAGGTCGCCGCCGAGCGGGACCACGGCAGCGTCACCACGGCTGCCGATGGCCGGGCCCGACCTCGACCCGACAATTGGACCGACCAAAAAGGGTGATCCCGTCGGAAAACGACGGCTTTCCTGACGAATGACGCCTCGGCAATCGCGGCTCATATCCAGTTGGTGACCATGGTCGGTGGCGAGGTGTAGGTGACGGTCAGCGTCTGACCGGACGCCAACGCGAACGCACCCGACGTGAGTCCGGTGGCCTGGCCGGCGTAATCGATCCCGGAAACCGCTCCCCCGGCGACCGTCACCACCTGATCGGTCGCGCCCGCGGTGTAGGCGAACGGGCTCGCGCCGGGCGTGAGCACCGCGGCGCCGACCGGGTCGTAGCCGAGATTGTTGCGCAGCACGACGCCCTGCACCGAGCCGGCGATGTTGATGGCGCCGGTCGCATTGCCGCGCAGGTCGTTGCCGTGAATGTCGGCGATGGCCAATTGGGCGTTCTGGCCGATCTGGATGCCGTACGTCTGTCTTCGTTGGGGGCTGTTGTCGTAGGCGCGGCAGTCGACGACCTGCGCGTTGGTCACGTTCGCGCCGAACAGGATCCCCGAATTCGACGTCGAGGAGTTCTGCCCGTTCCCGTTGAGCACGCAGCCACTGACCCGTAGGTCGTTGCTCGCGCCCTGCACCTCAAGACCGGCCGCGCCGTTGCCGTACGCCTGGCAGCCGGTGTAGGTCAGGCCGGACACCGGATACCCGGGCATCGACGCGATGTTGAAGCCCAGCGCGCCGTTGGCCCGGCTCACGCACGCCGAGTAGACGTGGTTGCCGCCGCCCGCGACGCTGATGCCGTTGCGTGCGGTCGGCTGGTAGGAGAAGCCGTGCCGGGAATTGCCGATCGCCTCGCACGCCGCGTACACGTCGTTGGCCGAGGGCTGCGCGAACGCACCGATCGTGCCGTTGTCGATGGAGAAGCCGTCGATGTTGTTGCCGTAGGAGACGCAGTGCGACCAGATGGTGCCGTTGCCGCCCGCACTGCCGAAGCCGTGGTTGAGGTTGCCGGTGGCGAAGCAGTTCGCGATCCGCATGCCGTAGCTGGTCAGACCGGTCTGCGATTCGAGGAAAATTCCGTACCGGCCGTTGTTCGCGGCGTAGCAGTCGCTGATCACGAAGTCCTCGACCGGGTACTGCCCGGTGCCGATGCCGATCCCGGACGACCCGCCGCCCGATCCGCCGCCGCGGTTGAGCCGACCGTTTCCGATGGCGCGCACCGCGTGGATCACCGTGCCCTGGGTGAGGAAGTCGATGCCGAGTCCGGTGGCGACGCAGTTCTGGATGATCAGGTCCTCGAACTGGCACTGCGCGAGGTACTGGACGAAGACGCCCTTGATGCCGACGCTGAACTGAGGCCCCTGGTTGGCGCCGTCGATGCTCAGGTGCGCCATGGTGAAGCGGGTCAGCGGGGCGGTCTTGATGGTGCTGCCCCGGACCGCGCATGCGGTGCCGGCCGGCGCGATGACCGCGCTGCCCACGCCGGACCCGATCAGCGCGACATTGTTCGCCGGCACGATCGAGGTGCCGACCTTGTACGTACCCGGCGGGAAGTAGACCGTCCCACCCGTACCGGTGACCGCGGCGACGGCCGACTGGATGGCCGCCGCGTCGTCGGTGCTGCCGTTTCCGGTGGCCCCGTAGTCCCTGACGTTAACCACGTGCGCACCATCGAATAAGGAAACCACCCTGTCAATCCACCACCTCGGGGATCTCCCGGATGTGCGGCACCACGCGGCCGCGCGACGATGGCGGCATGGTGCTGTACCTGCCCGAGCCCACCGGGCCGAATCCGGTGGGCACCACCTCGGTCCACCTCGTCGACGACTCCCGCCCGGATCAGTGGGTCCCGGACACGCGACGCGAGCTGATGATCACGATCTGGTACCCGGCCGCGTCGGCGACCGGCGAGCGGGCCGGCTACCTGACGCCGACCGAGTCGGAACTGGTGCTGTCCCGGCGCGACATCCCGGTGCCGCTGGACACACTGAGTACGGTCCGCCCCACCGCGTTCATCGACGCGCCAACCTCAGGCGAGCCGCGCGGCCTGCCGCTGGTGCTGCTCTCGCCCGGTTTCACCCAGCCGCGCGCCACGCTCACCTCGATCGGTGAGGACCTGGCCAGCCACGGCTACGTCGTGGCCGTCATCGACCACACGCACGAGAACGCAGCGATGACGTTCCCGGACGGCCGCGTGGTCGGCTTCGGCCTGCCCCAGGGCAGGCGCGGGCGCGACTTCTGGCTCAGGGTGCGCGGCGGTCGCGCCGCCGACGCCTCGTTCGTGCTCGACGAGCTGCTCGGCACGAACCCGCCGTGGCCCGGCGCCGCGCTGATCGACCCGGACCGCGTCGGCATGGCCGGACATTCCGCGGGCGGCGCGAGCACCATCGCGGCGATGCTCGCCGACCCTCGTATCCGGGTCGGCAGCAACATGGACGGCAGCACCGACGCGCCGATCCCGACGACCGGGCTGTCGCGGCCGTTCCTGTTCTTCGGCCGCGACGGCCAGTACTCCCCCGGCGACGGGCACGCCGCCGACACCTGGGCCCGGGACTGGCCGGGGCTGACCGGCTGGAAGCGCTGGCTGGTGGTCGCGGGCGCCGCGCACGCGTCGTTCACGGACCTCGGCCTGATCGCGGATCAGCTCGGCATCTCCTTCGGCGCGACCGCGACCGGCCTGCGCACCATGGCGATCACCAGGACGTACCTGCGCGCGCTGTTCGATCAGCACCTGCGCGACGAGCCGCGCCCGCTGCTCGACGGCCCGGACGCGGCCCATCCCGAGGTGTTCTTCCGCGACCCGGGCACCTAAACGGCGATGGCGATCTGGCCGACGGTGTGATGTCCCAGCATGTGTGCGACGGCACTGGCAGTCTCGTCGAACGGATAGGTCTGCTCGATGACCACTCGGACCTTGTCGGTTTCGAGCAGTTGGACGAGCGCGTTCAGGTTCTCGCGGCTCGCGACGAGCGTGGTGAACCTGACGTTGGTGGCACCCCTGCCCATCAGCGCTGCCCGCGCCATCCTCGGCAGGCCGGCCAGCAGCCCTCCGGTGTTCCCGATGCTGTTCGGGATGAACACCCCCTCGGGCGCCAGCAGCCGTGCGACGGCCTTCGGTGAGTGGTTCAGCACGTTGTCCAGGATGACGTCGTAACGCTGCTGGCTCGTGGTGAAGTCCTGCTTCGCGTAGTCGATCACGTGGTCCGCGCCGAGCGAGGAGACCAGTTCGACGTTGCGGGCGCTGCATACTCCCGTCACCTCGGCGCCCAGCGACTTGGCGATCTGGACCGCCATCGTCCCGACGCCGCCCGAGGCCCCGTTGATGAGCACACGCGTGCCGGGGTGCACCTGGCCAACGTCGCGCATCGCGATCAGCGCGGTCAGTCCCGACATGACCGACGCCGCGGCCTGTTCGAAGCTGAGTCCGGCCGGCTTCTGCACGAGCTGGGACGCCGGCGCGACGGTGTACTGCGCGAACGTGCCGGCCGTCGAGCCAGTGGAGCTGCCCCACAGGGACCCGAACACCTCGTCACCAGGCTGGAGATCGGTGACTGCCCGACCTACCGCCACCACGGTGCCGGCGACATCGCTGCCCCGGACCGGGTGCTTCGGTCGCCGCAGCCCTTCCCGCAGGCGAAAGATGTAGGGCTCCCCCGCGACGGTGGCCGAGTCCGGGGTGTTGACGCTCGTGGCACGAACGCGGACGAGGACGTCGTCGTCGCCGGGCACCGGTCTTGCGGTCTGATCGAGCGCGAGCACGTGCTGCGGCGCTCCATAGCCGCGCTGGATGATGGCCTTCATCGTGGGTAGGTCGGTCGTCATGCGATGAGCCCCTCCTGCTATCCTTACACCGTAAGGTTCAACTTACGCCGTAAGGTTAGCCCTTACAGTGTAAGGCGTCAAGGGAGCTGGCTTCGGCGAGAGGATTGGCCTATGAAGATCGCCGGACCGGGCAAGGCGGGCGCCGACCGCCGCACTCAGCTGACCAGGGAGCGGGTGGTGGCAGCCGGCATCGAGCTGGCGGATCGGGACGGCATCGAGTCGATCAGCATGCGCAAACTCGCACAGGAACTGGGCGTCGAGGCGATGTCTCTCTACACCCACGTACGCAACAAGGACGACCTGCTCGACGGCATGGTCGATGCGGTGATCGCCACGATCCCGACGAGCGCCGACGGTGCCGACTGGAAGACGTCGCTACGCCGGATGGCACTCGCCGCACGCGCCGTTGTCCTGACTCACCCCTGGGCGCCAGGCCCCATCGAGTCGCGAGTCGCGCCGGGGCCGGCCGCGCTGCGGTACATCAACACCGTACTCGGCGTCCTGCGCGAAGGCGGCTTCACCGTCGCGCAGACGCACCACGCCCTGCACATCCTCGGCAGCCGCCTGCTCGGGTTCACCCAGGGCCTTTTCGACGATTCGGGAGACGCCGACCCCGAGACGGCCGCCAGCATCGCCAGCGAACTCGGCGCCACCCTCCCGTACATCGCGGAGATGGCCCTCGCGGTCACGCACGCGGGCGCCCTCGGGCCCTGCGATGACGACGCCGAGTTCGAGTTCGCGCTCGACTTCATCCTCGACGGCCTCGACCGGCTCCAGCGCGGCTGATCCCTCGAACCTCGATCAGTGATCGTTGCGTCCGAGCGCGGCGATGGCCTTCTTCCACGCGCCCTGATCCCGCGCCTCGCGCGGCGAGACGACCTCGGCGAAGCGCACGACGCCGCCCCGATCGATCAGGAACGTACCCCGATCGGCCATGCCGCCCACCTTGTTGAACACGCCATAGGCCGTCGAAACCGCGCCGTGCGGCCAGAAGTCGGACAGCAGCGGAAACGAGAAGCCCTGCGTCACGGCCCATGCCTTCAGGGCGAACGGCGAGTCGACCGAGACGCCGACCACTGCGACGGCGTCGTTCTGGTAGTCCGCGAGTTCGTCACGAACCTGGCAGATCTCGCCCTCGCAGATCTGGCTGAACGCGAACGGGTAGAACACCAGCAGCACGTTCTTGTCCGCCCACAACGCACTCAACGTGACCTGAGCGCGATTCTGGTCGCTCAGCGTGAAATCCGGGGCGACCGAGCCAACCTCGACCTTCATGGAAGTCCTCCTCGAACGCCGTCGGGTCAGCCGTTGATGGGACTGCTCTGGTGCGAGAGCAGCTTCGGGCCGTCGGCCTGTTTGACGATCACCCAGGTCACCCGCACCTGGCGGGCGGGAGGGGTTTCGGTCTCGCCGTCGAGGATGATGCCGCCCTGGCTGATCACCAGCGCGGTGTCCGGACCGAGGAACCGGACCGTCAGCGGCAGGCCGCGCACGCGCGCGCCGCGCAACTCGCCCTCGAAGCCGGCCTTCATGTAGGCGCGGATCTCCTCGCGGGAGGTCAGCTGCTCGTCCTTCATCAGCAGGCTGCCGTTCTCGGCGAAGGTCTCCGCGACGTAGTCGGCGTCGTTGCGCTCCCAGCCTTCCTGGATGCGGATCGGCACGGTGAGCACCGCTTTCTCGTCCTCGCCGGTGAAATCGTGGTAGTAGGAGGTGTCCTCGGCGATACCGGCGGCGGCAAGGATCTCCGCGGCATCGCCCCACGTCGTCGGTGTGGGCATGGATCAGGGTCTCCTCGTTCTCGCAGTGGTGAGCCGGACCCCTTCAGCGTCGCGCCGCCTGCCGGCGCCGGGCGTCCTCTCCCGTGCCGGCTGGGAGGGCAGAAATGAGGGGGCGAGCGGGGAACGGGCCGGGGATGGTGTGGTGATGGCGATGCGGTGGGAACCCCAGTGTTCATACCACCGCACCACCACGATTGATCCCCCAACCGGTTTGCCCCAGCATCCCCGGCCCGTGAGAGGTGTGTCGCAACGTCAGGCTTTGTGGAAGCGATCGCGCCGTAGTCCCCAGACCCCGAGCGCGTCGACGAACGAAACTGCTTGGCAGGACAGGTGGTTCAGGCCGACGCAGCGCGCACGTCCGGGTACTGAACGCAGTTGCAGAGGGTGGTGACGGCCAGGTTCTGGCGATTCGACCACGGGTCGAAGTTGTCGATCGCCAATTCGATGTTGTTCATTTCGCCGTTGATCCGACCCGCGTCATATCCGAGATCGGCCAACAGTGATGCCACAGACATGATTACTCCCGTTGTTGTGGTGCCCGGATTTGCCGAACACGAGGAATCCTCCATTCCGGCGAGCCGGCTTACCAGTGCTGGGGTCACCGGGCGTGCGTGCAGATTTCATAACGGGACCAGGCGGCTCGACTACGCCGTTCGCGGCCGAAGTACGACGCGTACTCGACGAATTACCGCACGTCGCGAGACCGGTCAAGGCATACCAAACGCCTGCACGGTGCACGCATGACCCAGCGCAGTCGACCGGGCACCCTGCGCTCCGACCTGGGGCTTGACAGCCACCCCTTCTCCTGCCTTGGCATTCTTGCCGTGAAGATCGGTTGGCCAGCAAATTCCGAGAAGACGGCAAACCAGACCGGCAGCATGCTTGGACAAGAGTTATCACACGGGCACGAAAATAACAGGACAAGTCAATTCCTTCTGTGCGGGATGTGGCGGGACAAGCCGGCATCGCCCGGCGGAAAAACAACACCATAAATCGGTGACACCGCTGACGCCAACGCAGCACGAAAGGGTAGATGATGGCATTTTTCCGCAAACACGCGCGCAAAATGGCGCCGGGCATCACCGCGGTGATCGTGCTTGCGGCGATATTCTTCGTCGCACAGGGACAGGTCTCGGTCGCGGGTGCGGCGGAAACCGCGGGGCAGTACAAGTTCCAGGAGGAACCGATCGCGCTGCCGCCCGGCTACGACAACCAGCACATGAACACGATCCGGCAGGTCAATCCGGCCTACCAGCACATCGCGGCGTGGATCTCCTCGGTCGGCGCGAGCATCGCCATGAACGACCTGGTCGGACACGGTCGCTCGGACGGGATGTGCATTGTGGACACCCGGACCAACGAAGTGATCGTGACCTACACGCCGACCGCGCCCGCACAGGACCACTTCACCCCGTTCGTGCTCGACGCGGCGCCGCTGCCGATGGACGACACGATGGCACCGACCGGCTGCACGCCCGGTGACTTCAACGGCGACGGCCGGATGGACCTGCTGGTCACCTACTGGGGTCGCACGCCCGTCCTGTTCCTGGCGAAGTCCAACGCGACGACGCTGTCGACCAAGGCCTACCAGCCGGTCGAACTGGTGCCCAACCAGTCCATCGACGGCAAGTACCACGGTCCGAGGTGGAACACCGACGCCGCCTACGTCGCTCCGCTGGACGGCACCGGGCATCCGGACATCATCATCGGCAACTACTTCCCCGACTCCGACGTGCTGGACCCGAACGGCCTGAACAACGTGGTCATGAACGACTCGCTGTCCTCGGCCGGCAACGGCGGCGGCGACCACGTGCTGCGCTGGTACTCGGCGACCTCCGGTCCGGATCCGACCGTGAACTACGTGCAGCAGGAGGGCGCGATCCCGTTCGACGCGTCGACCGGGTGGACGCTGGCCATCTCCGGCGCCGACCTGACCGGTGACGGCCTGCCGGACGTCTACGTCGGCAACGACTTCGGCCACGCGCACCTGCTCTACAACGAGTCCACCCCGGGCAACATCAAGTTCATCGAGGCCAAGGGGCAGCGCACGCCGACGACGCCGAAGTCCTTCGTGCTGGGGAATGGTTCGTTCAAGGGCATGGGCGTCGACTTCGGCGACCTCAAGGACAACGGCCGCTTCGACATGACGGTCAGCGACATCACCACCCCGTGGGGCTTGCAGGAGAGCAACTTCGTCTGGATCAACCAGGCCGGCTCGAACGCGGAGATGGCCTCCGACCTGAGCCAGGGCATCGCCCCGTTCACCCAGGAAGCGCAGCAGTACGGCATGGCGTGGACCGGGTGGAGCTGGGACGTGAAGATGGCCGACTTCCTCAACGACGGGCATCTGGACGTGGTGCAGTCCGACGGCTTCGTCAAGGGCACGGTCGACCGCTGGAACTGGCTGCAGGAAATGGCCATGACCAACGACGACCTGCTGTCCAATCCGGCCATGTGGCCCAACATCAACCCCGGTGACGACGTCGCGGGCCACCAGGTGCTGGCCTTCTACGCGCCGACCGCGAGCGGCAAGTACGCCAACATCAGCCAGCAGCTCGGCCTGGCCGTCCAGACGCCGACCCGAGGGGTGGCCACCGCCGACACCACCGGTGACGGCGCGATGGACTTCGCGGTCGCCCGCCAGTGGGGTCCGCCCGCGTTCTACGCGAACTCTTCACCGAACCTGGGCAACTCGCTGGACCTGAACCTGATCACCCCGGCCAAGGGCAGCACTCCCGGCTCCGGCCTCGCCGGCATGGGTGTGCCCGCCTACGGCGCGACCGTGCAGATCAGCACGCCCAACGGCACCCAGATCTCCCAGTTGGACGGCGGCGGTGGGCACGGCGGGTTCCGCAGTTTCCAGGTCCACTTCGGACTGGGCGACTACAAGGGTCCGGTGAAGGCGACGCTGCACTGGCGGACCGCGGACGGTCAGCTGCACCAGCAGACCGAGACGCTCACGCCCGGCACCCACTGCCTTGAGCTGACCAGCAACATCATGGAGGTTATGCCGTCATGACCGCGACCGTCGCCGCGACTTCGGGGCCGACCCCGGCGGCCAAACCTGCCAAGCCTGCACCCGATCCGCGTTACCTCGCGCTGCGCAACTTCGCGCTCTCCATCTCGGTGTTCAACATCTTCGGTTACACCCTGCTCGGGTTCGAGCAGCCGTGGGTCTGGCCGATCTTCGCGGTGCTGGTCGGCTACACGGCCGAGATCACCTTCGAGACGATCAGCGCCTGGGCCAACAAGACCAAGCCGCGGTACCTCGGCGGTGGCGTGCGTGGCTTCATGGTGTTCCTGCTGCCAGCGCACATCACCTCGATCGCGGTCAACATGCTGGTCTACGCGAACAACCAGTTCTGGCCGGTCGCGTTCGGCGTGGTCGTCGGTGTCGGCGCCAAGCACGTGTTGCAGGCACCGATCGCCGGCCGGATGCGGCACTACATGAACCCGTCCAACTTCGGCATCACCGCGGTGCTGCTGTGCTTCAGCGCCTGGGCCAGCATCGCCCCGCCCTACGAGTTCACCGAGAACGCCAACACGTTCTTCCGGGTGGCGATCCCGTTGGTCATCGCGACCGCGGGCACCGTGATCAACGGCATGCTGACCAAGAAGATGTCGCTGATCGTGGGCTGGATGGGCGGCTTCGCCATCCAGGCGTTCGTCCGGCACTGGATCTTCGGCGTCTCGCTCTACTCCGCGCTGGGGCCGATGACCGGGGTCGCGTTCGTGTTGTTCACCAACTACATGATCTCCGACCCGGGCACGACCCCGTTCAAGGCCCGCAACCAGTTCATGTTCGGCGCGAGCGTCGCCGCGGTGTACGCGGTGCTGATGCAGTTCAACGTGGTGTACACGCTGTTCTTCGCCGTCTGCCTCGTCTGCCTGCTGCGTGGTCTCGGCTGGTGGGGCGTGCACCTGATGAACAAGCGCCGCAGCCGCAAGCTCGCCGCGGTCACGTCGATCAGCGAGCACACCGCGGACGCGGGCGAGGCACCTGCGGCACAAGCCGCCTAGGAGATGGTGATGAGCCGGCCGACCGACAGCGCACGGGCAGAGGCAGCCCTCACCGCGACGGTGAACTGCTATCGATTCCAGTGTGGCCTGCCGGTCAGCCGGTACCAGGAGGACAAGCTGATCATGGTAACCGGGCATTCGGTCGACGTGATCGGCATGCCGGCCGGGCTCGGCGAGGCGGTGCTGCGCGGACTGCGTGTGGCCAACCTCGCCGGCCCGGTCCTCGCGCACGGCACCGACTGGTGGTTCCTGTGCGGCCCGGTCGGCGACTCCCGGCCGGAACTGCGCGCGAGCCTGACCGACCACGGCGTGCACATCATCTCCCGGGGCGAAGCCGTGACCGTGCCGGCCGAACTGGACCGGCGGGCCGGCTGGGTGCTCTCGCCGCTGCCGCGCTGCACTCTCCCACCGTGGCAGGCGATTCTGGCCACCGCCCGGCGCAACCTGCCCGCGACCGAGTGGCCGTATTCGGCGGCGGCATAAGCCACGCGGCATCCATGAGGAATTCACGAATACCCGGCCGGGTCTGTTCTCGGGGTCCGGCCGATCCGTAGGAAGGTGAGCATGGCGAACCTCGGGTCCGAACGGGCCATCAGTTTCCGGCGCCCCGCGGCGTTCTGGGTCGGCGTCGCCGCCTGCGCCCTCGGTGTCGGCCTGCACCTGCCGATGTACATCTCATCGCGCAGCATGGGCTACAAGATGGTCGGCATGGCACCGGACGCCTCGATGATCATCGGCATGATCGCGATCGTGGCCGGCTGCCTGCTGGCGCTCTACGGGCTGATCCCGGCCAGGGCCGCCACGGTGGCCCGCAAGTCCGCTCGGCTGCGGGTCGGCGTGCTGGACGAGGCACCGCTGCGCTGGCGGCACGTGGCACTGCTGCTGGCCATGTCGGTCGCGGTCACCATCGACGTGATGAAGCCGACCGCGCTGACCTTCGTCTCCCCCGGCGTCGCCGCCGAGTACGGGCTGAAGTCGGTGGCGAACCCGCACGCCGCCATCCCGGTCGCCTGGCTGCCGCTGGTGGGCATCACCGGCACGATGATCGGCTCCTTCCTCTGGGGCGCGCTCGGTGACCGGATCGGGCGACGGGCGTCCATCCTGTTCGCCGGCATCCTGTTCATCTCCACGTCGATCTGTGGCGCGATGCCGGGTTTCCAGTGGAACATGCTGATGTGCCTGATGATGGGCATCGGCGCGGGCGGCATGCTGCCGATCGCGTTCGCGCTGATCGCCGAGACGATCCCGGCCAGACATCGCGGCTGGCTGATCGTGCTGATCGGCGGCAACGCGGCAGCCGCGTACGCGTTGACCAGTTGGCTGGCCGGCGCGCTCACGCCGGAGTTCAGCTGGCGCATCCTGTGGCTGATCGGCCTGCCGACCGGGCTGCTGCTGATCGCGCTGAACCACTGGATCCCGGAGTCACCGCGGTTCCTGCTGGCGACCGGCCGGCGCGCCGCGGCCGAGGCGATCATGAAGCGGTTCGGCGCGGTGATCATCAAGGACGATCCGCAGACCGTGGTCTCGGTGGCGCCGACCGGGTTCCGCAACCTGTTCCAGCGGCCGTTCACCGGGATCACCGTCGGCATCACCGGCCTCGCCGTCGCGGTCGGGCTGCTCACCTACGGCTTCCAGTTCTGGGTGCCGACCAACCTGCAACACCTCGGGCTGACCGTGGTGACCTCGGACTACGTCCTGCGCAACTCGGCCCTGCTCGGCCTGCCGCTGACCGCACTGACCGCGCTCGCCTACGGCTTCTGGAACTCCCGGCGGACCGTGGTCATCCTCGCGGTGCTCACCGCGCTCGCGGTCGGCGTGTTCGCGGTGTTCGGGGATTCCTTGGTGCACAACCGGGTGCTGCTCTCGGTGCTGCTGATCATCCCGCTCTCCGGCATCGGCACGCTGGTCGCCGTGGTCACCGCGTACGGCTCGGAGATCTATCCGACCAGGGTCCGCTCGCGCGGCACCGGCTGGGTCGCCGGCATGACCAAGGCGGGCGGCGTGTTCATCCTCGCCCTGGTGGTCGCCGCGGTGGCCACACCGTCCCTTGCGGAAACCGCGCTGCTCGGCGCGATCCCGCTGCTGCTCGCGACCGTCCTGTTCGGCCGGACCGCGCCGGACACCCGCCAGCGCCGCCTTGAGGAGATCCTGCACCCCGAACCCGCGACAGCGGTCGAGCCGGCCGCGTAACGAGGTGTGCACGACAACCTGACGCTTCCTAGGTTGCCGGTGGCCTTGTCTTCTAGGCTGTCGGCAACCGCGAGCGAAGCGAGACAAAAAGTGGACACCACAGAGCAAATAACCAGCGCCGAATCCTCCTTGGAACAAAGCGTCGAACATGACTACTCCACTAGCAGTACCGGAGTGGTGCCTTTGTCGCAGCGCCGTTCCCGCTTCCACTTCCTGTCGCTGTGGATCACCCTTGCCGCCGGATTCACCTATCTGTTCCTCGGATTCCAGTACCACGACGCCGGTTATTCGCTGTTGAAGGCGGTCGCCGCGGGCGCTATCGGCGCGGTCGCCTACCTCCTCTACGCGCTGCCCGCCGCCTATCTCGGTTCGACGACCGGGCAGACGCACGCGCTGCTCACCCGGTCCATTCTGGGCAAGGTCGGTTCGGCGCTGGTCACCATCGTGCTGATCGGCATCGCCGCGGGCTGGACGGCGTTCGCGTTCAACCTGCTCGCGACCCTCTACGACGGACTGTTCAGTTGGGGACACGTGGTGTTGATCAGCGTGATCCTCGCGGTCGTCGGCATCACCAACAATCTGTTCGGCTTCACCGGAATAGCAGCCTTTGCCCGATATCTGGTGGCACCGCTGATGATCCTGTGGATTCTCTACCTGGTGATCAAGGGCCTGGTCGACACGCCCGCGTCGGTGCTCTCCAGCAGCACCAACGCCACGACGCTGCCGTTCCTGTCCGGGATCGGCGTCGCGATCGGCTCGGTGATGTGGGGCAACGAACCGGACACCTGGCGCTACGGCAAACCGAAGTTCTTCTGGCCGATGCCGCCCATGCTCATCGCGTTCGCGGTCGGCCTGGTGCTGTTCGTGGCGGGCGGCTGGATGATGGGCGCGCTGTCCAAGGTCACCCAGTACGACTTCGGGCCCGCGTTCAAGTACACGGTGGAGTATTCGATGTTCGGCGTGCTCGCGCTGGGCGCGATCATCGCCACGATTCTGCAGTTCGCCATCAACGACGGCAATTATTACGAAATGGTCAACGCCGGCCAGAACGCATTCGGCGGGATCCGCGGCTGGCGGCGCTGGCACACCTGCCTGCTGATGGCCGTCATCGCCGCCGTGTTCGCCTGGGCCTTCCCGAGCGCCGAGAACGGCTTCTTCGTGGTGGCCAGCTGGTCGGCGATCGCGCTGCCGTGCGTGACCGTGGTAATGATCGTCGACCGGTTCGTGCTGCCGCGCCTGATCGGCCTTGCTCGCCCGATGGGCTCCATCCCGACCTGGCGCGGTGCGGGCCTGGCCAACTGGCCGGGCATTGTCGCCGTGCTGGTCTCGGTCGCGTTCGGCGCGTGGGGCCTGGACCTGTTCCCGGGCGACGCCACTCCCCCGGCCGTGGGACTGCCGGCGGTCGAGGCGTGGATCCTGGCCGGGGTGATCTACGCTGGGCTGGCCGGGCTCGTCGGTCGTGGCGACCGGTCGGGGACCGTGCTCGGCTTCAGCCGTGCCACGGAATCCGTTGACAGCACAACGAATCGTGGAGATGGAGACCCCTCTCATGACCGGTCCGGCACGTGATCTGCTCGCCTCGGCCCGAGAGAAGCTGCTGCCAGCCGAGAACGACAACAAGCTGGTCCCGCTGATCGCGTCCGGGAAGGCACCGCGCTCGGTGTTCGCCACGATCGCCGCCGAGGAGAGCCGGATCGTGCGCAGCGACTGGCGCAGTTTCCTCACCATCGCGGCGCGCTGCACCGAGCCGATCAGCCGGGAACTGTTCGCCGGCCTGGCAGGCGGGGAGGCGCTCGCACTGACCAAACTGGACACTCTGCGCGCCGCGACCGGCCTTGACGACGCGGCGCTGGCCGCCTACGAGCCCAAGGCCGGCTGCCAGGCGTATCCCGCGTACCTGGCGTGGCTGTGCCTGTTCGGCGAGCCCGCCGACGTGATCGTCGCGCTGCTGGCGAACTTCGCGGCCTGGGGCAGCTACTGCGGCACCATCGCCGCCGCCATGCGCGAGCACTACGGCTTCGACGACGAGGCGTGCGCGTTCTTCGACTTCTTCGCGGCGCCCGTGCCCGGCTTCGACGACGCCGCTGCCGCGGCCGTGCAGCTGGCCATGGACGCGGGCCGGCAGACCGACGAGGCGTTCACCTACGGTCGCCTGTTCCAGTCCTACGAGCTGATGTTCTGGAACACCATCGCGGACGAAGGCTAACGCCGCGCCTTGAGCGGGATCGCGGCGGCGGGCTGGGCGAGTTTGCGCAGTCCGCCGAGCAGATCCTGGCGGTGCAGGTCGAGCAAGTGATCCACGACCAGCGGATCGAACTGGCTGCCCTTGCCGCGCACCAGTTCCACGGTGGCCTCCTGCGGCGTCAGCGCGGTGTGGTACGGCCGGTCGGCGAGCATCGCCGCCCACGCGTCGCACGCCGCGACGATCCGCGCCTCCAACCGGATCTTGTCGCCGGGCAGGCCCAGCGGGTAGCCGCGGCCGTCCATGCGTTCGTGGTGCTGCCGGATGATCTCGGCGACGTCGGCGAGGCCCGGCACCAGGCGTGCCATCTCGCAGCCGTACTGGGAGTGCTGCTCGACCAGCGCCCGTTCGGCCTTGGACAGCGCGCCGGTCTTGCGCCACACGTTGCGCGCGATGAACACCTTGCCCATGTCGTGCAGGCGACCGGCCAGCTCGACCCTGCGCACCGTGACGTCGTCAAGGCCCATGGCCGAGGCGATCAGCGCGGACCAGCGGCCGACCGCACGGCCGTGGTCCAGACCGCCGAGCCAGCCGTCCACCTCGTCCGCGGCGCGTTGCAGGTAGGCGAGCAGGTCGTTGGCGGAGCCGACCGCGCTGTCCACGGCAGCGACCACGATGTCCTCGGTGAGCGTGTCGCCGACCACGACCCGGTCCCGGCCCTGGAACTTGGCCGCGTAGAGGGCCCGGTCGGCGGTGGTGATCAGCTCGGCCGGCGTGCTGCCGTGCCGCGGATAGCCCGCCGTGCCGACCGAGACGGTCACGTCGATGAGCACGTCCGGGTTGGCCGCGATCGGCGTCGCGCCGACCTCCATCCGCAGCCGTTCGCCGATCGCACCCAGTTCCTGCGGGTTCGCCCCCGGCACCACGATCGCGAACTCCTCACCGCCGTAGCGGGCCAGGAAGTCCGCGGCGCGCACGGACTGGCGCAGTCGCCGCGCCACCTCGACCAGCACCCGGTCGCCCGCCGGGTGGCCGTGCTTGTCGTTGATCGACTTGAAGTGGTCGACGTCCACGATGAGCACGGCAAGGTTGGTGCCGGCGCGACGCGCGCGGGCGATCTCGATGGGCAGCTGAGCGCTGAAGAAGCGCCGGGTGTGCAGGCCGGTGAGCACGTCGGTGATGGCCAGCCTGCGCTGCTGCGCGACCAGGCCGGCGAGTCGGCCGATGGTGAGCATGAACAGCACCGCGCACGCGGCCGCGATCACCGGGATGTCCCGGAACATGCCCAGCGAGTACTGGATGACCAGCGCGACCGGTGCGATCAGCGCGGCCGCCGCGAGCACGGCAAGGCGCAGCGGGGTGAGCCGCATATCGTCCGCTGACGCGCGTTCGCTGATCCGCCCGACGGTCGGGTGCAGCGCGGCCGCGCCGAGCGCGAGGTTGCCGGCCAGCCAGATCGCGTCCAGGAAGTTGCCGGCGTAGTAGGTGCCGGCGAGCTGCTGCATCACGTAGATGGTGTCGGCGGCGAAGATCAGGAACAGGTTCGCGCCGAGCAGCATGAACGAGCCGGGCCGACGCCCAGGGCCCAGGATCAGCCGCAGCGCGACGGCGAACATCGCGATGTCCATCACCGGATACCCGACCGAGGCGAGCTTGACCAGCAGCGGTTCGTCCGCGCGGGCCTGCGGCGCGATCAGGTACAGCCAGGACAACATGGCGGCGGCCACCGCGATGGTGGCCGCGTCGAGCAGGCTGGCCAGGTCTCGGCCTGGCGTGCGCAGCCTGATCAGCAGGATCAGTCCGACCACGACGAGCGGGTAGTGGCCGAGGTAGAGCGGGTCGGCGATGGCCGGGAAGTCGGTGTTGTTCTGGATGTCGTGCGCGACGTAGAAGCAGATGTCCGCGGTCGCGTACACGACCTGGCTGGCGCCGAGGATCAGCCAGGGCAGCCGGGAGCGCCGGGACGGCAGGTTGAGCAGGCAGCCGACGAACACGGCGACCGCGGCCGACGCGCTGGCCAGGCAGTAGAGGATCACCCGCAGCAGAGCGGGCGCGTCCACGTGAACGGCGACGTAGTATGCGATGATCACGGCGATGCCAGCGCCGAGATAGGTCAACCACCACCTGTTGCCTGCTCGCGTGACCTGCCGCGTGTCCATCCGCGCCTTTCGTCGAAGCACTGGTCAGTGTGCTGTCGGTTCGGGTGATCGAACCCATGTTATTACCAAAACCAGCACGCTGGGCACTGGCTCCGTCACGGTGGGTACGAATGGGTGGTCGAAGTTCCTTTTCCGGGGCTACTGCGCAGGTCTCGCGGTTTCCTGCAAGTTGCACGGACGTCGAAATCGCGGACTTCGTCAAGTCCGCACCGATCACCCGGCGCGGGTCGCCACGATCAGCCAGGCGCGTGCGTCGAACCACACGCCGTCCGGCCGCTGGTGCGCGGCGAGCGTACGACGCAGCCGCAGCAGTGCGGCCTCGGCGCCCTCCGCGTCCATCGCGTCCAGCGCCGTGCTGACCGAGCGCAGCCCGCGCACCGCGGCGCAGGCGATCACGCTGTCCTGGCCGTAGCAGATCGGCTCGTGCAGATCGACGCAGTGCACCTCGCCGAACCCGGCGGCGAGCAGCATCGCCTCGGTGACGCCGGAATCGGCCAGCGCGAACGGGTTTCCGGTCGGTGCCGGCGCCTGCGCGGGTCTGCCGGGCGTCAGCGCTTCCTGGACCTCGTTGGTCCACTCGTTGCGTTCCGGGCCCTGCCAGACCAGTTGCACGAACCGACCGCCCGGCCGCAGCGCGCAGGCGATGTTGCGGAACGCGGCGATGTGATCGGTGAAGAACATCGTGCCGAACCGGCTGATCGCCACGTCGAACTCGGCCTGCGGAAACGCGTGCACCTGCGCGTCGGCCCGTACGAACCGAACGTTGGCCAGGCCCTCCTCGGCGACGAGGTCGCGCGCGAGGTCGAGTTGGGCCGCGGACAGGTCAATGCCGAGCACGGTGCCGGTACCGGAGGCGATCGCGGCCTCCCGGGTCGTCCGGCCCGCGCCGCAGCCGATGTCCAGCACCGCGTCGCCCGGTTTGATGTTCGCCGCCGCGCGAAACGTCTCGCGATATCGCTGCAGCTCAACGTCGTAGAACTCGGCAAGCCCGACTCGATCGGCCACGGCGACCACCGGCCCTTTCGACACTTACGGAGCCGCTATTCGACCAGTTGGCCATCTGTCTGTAAAGCCGACACGGGCACCTTAAAGTGGGCCGGGTGACGGTGGAGCGAGCGCGGGCCCCGATCGGCAGCCGGCCACTGCGCGGTCGGTCCGCCGAAGTGGGTGCGGTGCTGGATGCATTGCGCATGGTGCAGCGCGGCGCGCCCGCGGTGGTGGTGCTGCGCGGCGAGCCGGGCATCGGCAAGACCGCGCTGGTCCGGACCATTGTCGAGCAGGCCGGCAGGCTCGGCTTCCACACCGCTTACTCCGCCGCGCACGAGGACGACCGGCTGGCCCCGTTGACGTCGATCGGGCCCGCGCTGCGATTCGGCGTCGCGCCGCTGATCTCCTCGACCGACTTCATGAACCTGGCGACCCTGCACGAACAGCCGCTGTGGCTCGCCGAGCGGCTGGCCATGCTGGTCGAACGGTGCGCCGAGGACGGTCCGATCCTGCTGGCCGTGGACGACGCGCAGTGGTGCGATCCGCTGAGCGTGTTCATCCTGCGCGTGCTGCCGAAACGGCTGATCGCCGCGCCGATCGCCTGGGTGCTGGCCAGTCGGGAGGTGCCCGGCGGCGGACCGGCCGAGCACGTCATCGACGCCGTCCGGCCCGAGGTGCCGGTGACCGTGCTGGATCTCGCGCCGCTGGCGCAGGACGCGGTGCTCGCGGTCGCGACCGATCGGCTCGGCACCCGACCCGACCCGGCCGTGCTGCGCAGGCTCGCCGACGCGCACGGCAACCCGTTTCTGACCGTGCAGCTGCTGGAAGGGCTTTTCGATCCCGAGACCTCGGACAACGCGAAAGCCGCCGTGCCGGTCGGCCTGCTGGACGGCGTGCGGCGCAGGGTCGCCGCGACCTCGGACCGCTGCCGCGAACTGCTGCGCACGGCCGCGGTGTTCGGGCCGGAGTTCCCACTCGGCGACGTGGCGGCGCTGCTCGGCGTACCAGCCGCGCGGCTGACCGAGCCGCTGGTGGCGGCGATCGACGCGGGACTGCTGGTCGACGAGGGCAACGTCGTGCGTTTCCGGCACGACCTGTTGCGGCAGGCCGTGTACGAGGACCTGCCGCCCTCCGGTAGGCGTGCGCTGCACCGGGCCATCGCCGATCATCTGCTGGCCAGTGGACGCGGCTACGCGGCGGCCGCGCCGCACGTGCTGGCGACCGCGGGACCGGGCGACGCGGCAGCGGCCGACGTCCTGCGCAAGGCCGCCCACGAGGTGCTGGAAACCATGTCCACCACCTCGGTCACGTTCATCCGGCAGGCGTTCGAGCTGATCGACGCCAAGGATCCGAACTGTGGTGAGATCGGCGTGGAAGCCGTCGCGATACTGGTGGCCGACCGCCAGTTCGCCGAGGCGGCGCGCTTCGCGGACACGCTGCTCGCCGGCACCCTGTCCGCCGACCTCCGGGCCCGCGTGCAACTGTTGCTGTTGCCCAGGCTGTGGTCGACCGACCAGCACGCGGAAATCCTCGCCCGCACAACCGATCCCGGCGCCCGACCCGACCTCGCGGCCCGCCTCGGCGCCTACCGCGCCCTCGCGACCGGCGAGCCCGTCGAGCCCGGCGACGACCCGATCGCCGCGGTCGTCGCCATCCTCGCCGCGGCCGAGTCGGCCCGGCGAAACCAGGATCTCCGCCGCACGCACGCCCGGTACGCGCGGGCGCGGGCGGCCGCGCAGGGCCTGACCGGCGACGGCGCGCCCTCGGCAGGCGAGGTGGCGTTGCGTGAGCTGTTGGCGTTGGCCCGCCTTGACGACATCGACGGCGCCGCGGCCGGCCTCGACGACCCTGCCCGCTTCGGCAACTCCTGGCACGCACCGCAGTTGGCGCTGCTGCGCGCCCAGCTCGCCTTCGGCGCGGGCCGGCTCGACGACACCGAGGAGGCCATCGCGACCGCGACCGCGTTGATGGCCGAACTGTTCGACGACGTGCCAGCTCCGCGCGTCCGCGAACTGGCGGCGTTGCTCGCGCTGCTCCGCGGCGAGGCCGCGCCCGCCCGCAACGCCGAATCCCCGCTGGCCCGAGCCGTCGTGGCCGATGCGGACATCGCGCCGCTGCTGCGCGCGGACCACGACTTCCCCTGGCCGGAGGAGTTGCTGGTCGGCTCCGCCTGCGCGGCGCATCATCGCGGTGACGCGAAAACCGTGCGCGCGGCAGCCGATCTGCTCGCCGAACGCGCGGCGCGCAATCCCGACGTGGCCAGCGTGACCGGCGCCCGACTGCTCGTCGACGCACTGTCCACAGGAGACTTCGAACCGGCATTGGCCCTGCTGCGGGAAAGCCCACGCCCACTGCTCGCGGCACGCGCCGAGGAGGAGTACGGCCGATCCGTTGTGGACTCGACGGATCGCAGGGCAGGCCTGGACGCGCTCGACGCGGCCCACGACCGGTACGCCGAACTCGGCGCCACCGCGTCGGCGACCCGGGTCCAGCGGCTGCTCCAGTCGGCAGGCGCCCGCAGGCGTCGCTGGGCGCCGATCCAGCGGCGCCCGGAAACCGGCTGGGACGCGCTGACCGAGATGGAAAGGCGAGTCGCGCTGCTGGTCGCCGAGGGCCACACCAACCGCTCGGCGGCCGAGGAACTCGTGCTCTCGCCCAGCACCATCAGCACCCACCTGCGCGCCGTGTTCAGCAAGCTCGGCGTGCATTCCCGGGTGCAGCTGGCCAACCTGGTGCTGCGCAAGGACGACCCGCCGGCCGGCTGAATCGGACCAGGCGGGTCGCGTCGCGCGTCGGGTCACCGAGCGGCGTGCTCGATCACCGAGACGATCACCTGTGGGTGCGAGACCGGCATGTCGTGCGCGGAGTTCACCGTGTAGACGGTCGCGCCCGCACGCTTGGCCATGAACTCCTCGGCGGCCGGCGGGATGGCCTTGTCCTGGCTGGCCACGATCTCGTACAGCGGAATACCGGCCGGCACACCGGCGGCCGCGGGCTCGTTCAGCGCCGCGACCGTGGCCGGACGCTGCGTGGCGGCGGCCACGGCGGCCTGGTTCGCGGTGCGGTCACCGGCGAACACCGCCTGGAAGTCGGCGGGCTTGATGTAGAGGTCGATGCCGCCTGCGAAGTTCACCGTGTAGCTGGTGGTCGGGCCGAGCAGCGAACCGGGGAACTGGGTGGACAGTTGCAGCGCGCTCTCCCCCGCCTTCGGGATGAACGCCGCCGCGTACACGATCGCCTTGATCTGCTGCGGGTCGCTCGCCGCGACCTCGGTGGCGACCTCGCCGCCGTAGGAGTGGCCGACCAGGATCACCGGGCCGTTGATGTTGCGCACCACGTCGGTGACGTAGGCCGAGTCGGAGGCCAGGCCGCGCAGCGGCACGGCGGGCGCGATCACCGGGTAGCCGTCGCGCTGCAGTTCGGCGACCTCGCAGCTCCAACTGCTCGCGTCCGCGAACGCACCGTGGATCAGCACCACGGTCGGCTTCGGGTGGTTGTCAGCGGCGGTCTGCGTGCCGCTCTCGTGGGCGGGCATGGCCGAGACCGTGGTGACCAGGGCGCCGGACAGGGCGATCACACCCGCCGCGACGATCGCGGGAATCTTCCACTTCGACATCTCAATGACTCCTTGCTGGATCTGCGCTGGCAAGCACAAGGAAACCGCCGGTTGCCACCCGCCCGCATCGAATGAACGTGGTAATTCGCGCCGCCCGATCCGAACCTGAGCAGGCCCCACCGCACCCATTTCTCACGTGAACGCAGGAGACCGCGCGAAGACCGACTGGCCGGCCGCGGTCAGCGCCGAGTAAGCCGCGGAAGTGTCGCGATGCCGCGGCGTCGGGCGCCTGATAACGTCGGTCGCGCCCGCGCCGCACCGGCGATCCTCACCCCGTGGAGCAGGTAGATGACCAGGCCGCAGGCCGTCGCAACCGGGTTGACCAACGCGGCGATCTTCCTGACCGTGACGATCAACCCCGGCGCCGAATCGACCGTGCGCGAGGTCTGCGCCGGAGTCAGCGGGCTGGTCAAGGCGATCGGCTTCCGCGAGCCGTCGGCCACCCTCACCTGCGTCACCGGGTTCGGCGCCGATGCGTGGCGCGCCCTGGTCGACGGGCCGATGCCGGCCGAGCTGCACCCGTTCCGCGAACTGCACGCGGGCAACCGGCACGCCATCGCCACCCCCGGCGACGTGCTGTTCCACATTCGCGCCAAGCGCATGGACCTGTGTTTCGAGCTGGCGTCACAGCTGATGAAGGCGCTCGGCGACGCCGTCTCGGCGCAGCAGGAAGTGCACGGCTTCCGCTACTTCGACAACCGCGACCTGATGGGTTTCGTGGACGGCACCGAGAACCCGGTCGGCGACGACGCGATGGCGGCCACCGCGATCGGCGACGACGACCCGGCGTTCGCGGGCGGCAGCTACGTGATCACCCAGAAATACCTGCACGACCTGGCCGCCTGGGAGCAGCTCTCGGTCGAGGAGCAGGAACTGATCATCGGGCGCAGGAAGCTCTCCGACGTCGAACTCGCCGACGACGTCAAGCCGAGCAGCGCGCACAACGCGCTGACCTCGATCACGGTCGACGGCGAGGAGGTCGACATCGTCCGGGACAACATGCCCTTCGGCTCGGTGTCCCAGGGCGAGTTCGGCACCTTCTTCATCGGCTACGCGAAATCACCCGCGGTCACCGAGCAGATGCTGCGCAACATGTTCCTCGGCGATCCGCCCGGCAACTACGACCGGATCCTGGACTTCAGCACGGCCGTCTCCGGCAACCTGTTCTTCGTGCCGTCCCAGCCCATGCTCGACGGCCTCGCCGACGAACCGGCGGCAGCGGCGCAGGCCCAAGCAACGGCGGTAGCACCCACCGGATCGCTCAACATCGGCAGTTTGAGAGGGACCGCGGCACCATGAACAACCTGCATCGCGAACTCGCCCCCATCTCCGAAGGCGCCTGGGCGCAGATCGAACAGGAGGCGACCCGCACCATCAAGCGGCACCTGGCCGGCAGGCGCGTCGTCGACCTGCACGGTCCTGGTGGACTTGAGCTGTCCGCGGTCGGCACCGGCCACGTGCACAGCATCAACGCGCCGCAGGAGGGCGTGCTGGCCCACCAGCGCGAGGTGCACGCACTGGTCGAGTTGCGGGTGCCGTTCACGCTGAGCCGCGACGCCATCGACGACGTCGAGCGCGGCTCGTCCGACTCGGACTGGCAGCCCGTGAAGAAGGCCGCACGCGACATCGCCTTCGCCGAGGACCGGCTGATCTTCGAAGGCTACGAGGCCGCCGGCATCAAGGGCCTGCGCGCCGCGTCGAGCAACCCGGCCATCACCTTCCCCGCCGACGTCCGCGACTACCCCCAGGCGATCGCCACCGCGCTGAGCCAGCTGCGCCGCGAGGGCGTCAACGGCCCGTACTCGGTCGCGCTCAGCGCCGACGCGTACACCCAGGTCAGTGAAACGCACGACCACGGCTATCCGGTACTGGAGCACATCCAGCGCCTGGTCGACGGCGACATCGTCTGGGCGCCCGCGATCAGCGGTGCGTTCGTGGTCACCACCAGGGGCGGCGACTTCGACCTGCACATCGGCCAGGACATCGCCATCGGCTACCTCAGCCACGAAGCGACCAGCGTCGACCTCTACCTCCAGGAAACGCTGACCTTCCTGGTCGCCACCTCCGAAGCGGTCGTCGCGCTCAGCTGACCGATCGACCGCGACCGAGCCAAAAATTTCAGCCCCTGAAATCCATTTCTCGTTCGAGTGGCCTTCTCTCAGAACGGACATCCAAGGTCGACTTCCGTCGGACGTCGCTGTTGGAATTGGCCATCGACTGAGAAAGGGGGCACCATGACAGCCATGGTCGTTGACAACGGAACGTTCGCCATGCCGCACGGTCGCCCGTTCACCGTGCGCGACTTGGAGGACTTCCCCGATGACGGCAACCGCTACGAACTCGTCAATGGTGCGCTGCTCGTGAGCCCAGCACCTGGCGAAGACCACCAGACCGTCGTCCTGGAGCTGGGAATACGACTGCGCGCGGTTCGTCCGGACGGCTTCCGCGTCTTCGTGGCGCCGTTCTCCGTCCAGCTGGACAAGGACACCGAAGTCCAACCGGACGTACTGGTTGCCATGGCGAAGGACGTCACCAAGAAGAACCTGCCCACGGCACCCTTGCTCGCCGTTGAGGTGTTGTTGCCGAGCACCGCGATCATCGACCTCAACCTGAAGAAGGCGCTCTACGAACGGCTCGGCACATCGAGTTACTGGGTGATCGATCCGATCGACCCGGCGCTCACGGTGTTCGAACTCGACGAGAACGGCAAGTACCAACAGATCGCGGAGGTCAGGGGCCAGAAAGCGTTCGAAGCGACCCAACCGTTCCCGGTCCGGATCGTTCCGTCGGAACTGCTCGAGGGCTGACACACAGCGGGCGTGTGCCACCCGCTTCGGTGGCACGCGCCCGGGTTCAGTGCCGTCGTTCGCGGACGATGCAGAACGGGTGGCCTGCCGGGTCGGCGTAGATTCGCCAGATGCGCCTGCGGTCGAGCAGGGTTGCGCCCAGGCTCAGGACTTTCTGCTCCGCTTCGTTGAGGTCGGGGGCGTCGAGGTCGAGGTGGAACTGCTGCGGTCGGTCCGGGTCCGGCCAGTGCGGCGGCTGGTAGTTTTTCACGCGCTGGAAGGCGAGCACGAGGCCGGTATCGGTGTGCAGGGTCGCCCAGCCCTTGCCGAGTGACCAGCGCGCATCCGGCCGGTTCACCTCGCCGCCGACCAGCGCCTGGTAGAACCGCGCCAGCTCTTGGGCGTCCGGGCAGTCCAGCACGATGCACTGCAGTTTGCCGATCACGAAGGCAAGCGTAGCGCAGCCGAATTTCCATCGCTGCAAGGGTTTCACGTTCGAGTGGTGTTTTCTCGGAATGGACGACCAAGGTCGACTTTCGTCAGACCTCGTTGCTGCAATGGGATCATGACCGAAACCCGACCCATCACCATGCCGCGCGGCCGAGCGTTCACCGTGGCGGATCTCGAACTGTTTCCCGACGACGGCAACCGTTACGAACTCATCGAGGGCGAACTGCTGGTGAGCCCGCTGCCCACGGTTGCGCACCAGACCGCCATGCTGGAGCTGGCCTACCTGCTCGACACCACCGCACCACCCGACCTACAGGTGATCTTCGCGCCGTTCGCGTTGCAGCCCAACGGGAACACGCAGGTGCAGCCGGACGTCCTGGTCGCGCCAAAAGTGGAGTTCACCGAGACGAACCTGCCTACCGCGCCCTTGCTCGCGGTCGAGATCCTCTCACCGGGCAGTGCGATCAAGGACTTCCACATGAAGAAGGCGCTCTACGAACGGCTCGGCACGCCGAGTTACTGGATCGTCGATCCGATCGATCCGACACTGACCGTGTTCGAACTGGACCAGAACGGAGAATATCAACAGGTCGCGGAAGTCGAGGGCGAGCAGGCTTTCGCGGCGACGCGACCATTCCCGATTCGGGTCGTACCAGGCGAACTGTTGGCGGGCTGAACGCGGGCGAGCAGGGCCGGCGCGGCGGTCACCCGCGCCGGCCCACTCTGGCCGACTCCTCAGCTCAGCTCGGCGGCCACTGCTGGTTGCTGCCGCCGTTGCAACTCCACAGGTCGACCTTGGTGCCGTTGCCGGTCCCCTGGCCGTACGCGTCCAGGCACAGGCCGGACTGGTTGTTGGTGATCGCGCCGTCCGGGTGCACGGTCCACTGCTGGTTCTTGCCGCCGTTGCAGGTGAAGATGTTCACGGGCGTGCCCGGCGCGGTCTTCTGCTGATACGCGTCGAGGCACCTCTGGCTCGATCCACTGTAGACGGTGATCGCTCCGGACGCGGTGAGGCCGAATTCCTGGTTGGTGCCGGCATTGCAGTCGTAGAGTTCCAGTTGGGTGTTGTTCGCCGTGCTGACGCCGGGTACGTCCAGGCAGCGGTTGGACTGGTTGCCGACGAGTTCGGACGCGGCCCGCGTGACACTGCCGGGTTGGCCGGAGCTGCCGAGTACGAACGTGGTCACGCTCTGGGCGGGCAGCGACGCGGTCATGGTCGAGCCGGACACGCTCGGCCCGGCGACGTTGGCCAGGCTCTCGCTCGCGCTGGTCCGGACGGCGGCCTGCGGGGTGAGGCTGCCGCTGTCGGTGTTCAGGCTGAACGACGTCGTCGACGTGTTCGTGTTGGTGGCGACCACGGTCCAGGCGTTGTGCTGCCAGAACGCCATGGCCTGCACGCCCGGCGGACCACCGGTGATCGCGTAGCGCACCGCGCCCGGCCGGACGTAGCGGCTGTACTGGCCGAGCACGTAGAACCGTTTCGTGGCATAGATGTTCTGGTTGCCGTTGCTCGCGTAGTTCGGGTCGTAGTAGAGCAGGCCGTCGTTCCAGCCGGAGCCGTTCGCCGAGGTCGGGCAGGTCGCGCTGGCGGTCGGGTCGCAGCCGAGTTCGGGCGAGAGCGCGGTCCACCACTGGAAGGCGGAATCGCCGGTGTAGGCAAGGTCTTGGAACAGGTAGTTGGCGAGCACAAGGCCGCCGCCGATGGTCGGGTCGTACTGCTGGCCGTAGCCGCCGCCGGTCACCTGGCAGCAGATCTCGCTGGCCCAGGTGGATTTGCTGTTCAACGCGCCGACCGCGCCGGTCAACTCCAACTGGCCATCGCCGGGGAAGTCGTAGGTGTGGTGGGCGAGCGCGGAGACGTACTGCGCGGCGGAGGAACCGGGCAGCCACTGCGGGACCTCGCTGGTGAACTGCGTCGTCTGGCTGGACTCGTCGGCGATCACCGTGGTCGGCAGCTTGGCCGCGGCGAGAGCGCTGCCCACGGCCGACACGATGGTGCCGCGCTGGCCGGTGCCGACGTTCATGCCCTCCTGGCCGCAGGTGAAGAAGTTGTTGTCCGGCTCGTTCATCGGGCTGATCTGGTTGAGATTGATGCCCTGCGAAGCGAAGTGCGACACGACTGTCGCCAGGAACGTGCTGTAGGCGCCCTCGTCGCCGGAGGTGAGGCTGCTGCCGCAGTTGCGGCCGTTGGTGGTCCACTGGCTCGGGGCGCTGTTCACGAACCCGATCAGGTCGGGCACGCCGTCCTGGGCGGCGAGTGTGAGGAAGGTCTGGCCGCCGGGATCGTTCGACCAGTGGTACGTGCCGCTGGTGTCGATCAGCGACTGGGGCGCCCTCGGCCCGGACGAGACGCCCACTCCCCCGCCACCGATGTTGTACCGGTACTGGCTCAGGTCGATGCCGCCAGATGTGAACAGCATGTTCGCGACCTGCGTCTGCGCGGCCGACGAGTAGTTCGCGAGATCGTTGACCCACCAGGCTCCGGAAGCGCCGAATCCGGCGATGGTCTGGGCCTGCTCGGCGATCTCGGCGGTGGCCGGCGCACTCGCCGCACCCGCGGTCGACACGAGCGCCCCTCCGACCAGCAATGCGGCCGTGACCAGGGCGAACCCCGATCTGCGAGCCATGGAACGCGGAAACATCGATGTCCCCTTCTCCCCGGGCAGGCAGACCCCGGCTGAAATACCGTAGGGGGCGGAATCGACTCAGTTCCACCGTTGACGCCGAAGGACGAATTTTCCACAGTTGGCAGATTTCTGACCGGACGCCCAGGCGGGCGGGTCGCCGCGCTCGCGATTCACGGTGCCGGGTTAGCTGACGTCGGCGAGGGCGCGCTTCAAGGTGCTGGGTTAGCGAAGGTCGGCGAGGGCGCGATTCAAGGTGCCGGGTTAGCGGAGGTCGGCGAGGGCGCGCTGCGCGGCCCTGGCGTTGCGTTCGGCCTGGTCGTATTCCTGCTGCGCGGCGGCAGCGGCCTGCTTGGCCGTGCGTTGCTCGAACCGCGCCTGCTCGACTCGGCTGCGCGCGGCCGCCAGTTCCGTGTCGGCCTCTTCGGCGCGCTGTTTGGCCTCGTCGAGCGCTGTTTGCGCCTCGGCCCGCGCGGATTCGGCCAGTTCCGCCTCGTCCTCGGCTTCGCGTCGGCGGGCCGCACGTCGTTGCGCTGCCGCCCGCCTGCGCGCCTCCTCGTCGTCCTTTGTGGACTTGGCGGGCGCGGGCGGCGGGAGCGTCGAGGGCGTCGGCCGGTCGGGGGCGGTGTCCGGGATGCCGTCCCAGGTCGGCCAGCCGGCGTTGGCGTCCGCGCCGGGCACCGCGAACAGTCGACCGGTGCGCAGCGAGGTCAGCACGGCC
Organism: Pseudonocardiaceae bacterium; assembly: GCA_035948315.1. Lineage (GTDB taxonomy): Bacteria > Actinomycetota > Actinomycetes > Mycobacteriales > Pseudonocardiaceae > CAJCJE01. The sequence goes on from DASZJG010000058.1 coordinate 183,453, forward strand.
GGGTCGAGCACGGCCGCGGTGAACGCCTCGCGGACCTGCTCGGCCACCTGGTCGGTGACGGCCATCTTCGCTCGTCGGGCCACTCGCAGCACCCGGTCCTGCAGGATGCGCAGCAGTTCGTTGCGCTGCTGGGACAACGCGCGCAGCGCTTCGGCGGCGAGTTTCTGGTGCGCGCCGCGCAGCGCCTCGGACAGTTCGGCGAGCGCGGTGAGGTCGTCCGGGTATTCGCGGCCGACCTGGTTGAGCAGCCAGGCGGCCACGGTCGGCTTGCGAGCCGCCGCGATCCGGCCGGCAAGCTCCCGGTCGCCCGCGGACCGCGCCTGCTTGACCAGGTCGTCGCGGGCCGGGATGAATTCCTCCCGGGTCGCCTCGTACAGGCTGGTCAGCGCCGTCTCAAGGTCCACGCGGTCAAGCGTAGATCGCGCGCAGCGCCGCGCCGACGATTCCGGCGTAGACGTCGCCGAACGCGCCCGACCTGCGCAGCGCGGCCCGCGCCGCGTTCGCGCCCGGCGCACCGTGCACCGCGCCACCCGGATGGGCGGACGAGCCGGCCAGGAACAGCCGGTCGATGGGCGTGTCCGGGCGGCCGAGACCGGGCACCGGCCGGAAGACCAACTGCTGGTGCAGGGCGCCGGTGCCACCGTTGATGGCCCCGCCGAGCAGACCGGGATCGCGGCCCACGAACTCCTCCGGCCCCTGCACGTAGCGCCCGACGATCAGGTCGCGGAACCCGGGGGCGTGCCGCTCGACCGCCTGCTCCATGCTCCTGGCCACCGCGTCCGCGTCGACCGGGCGGCCGTGCGGGATGTGCGTGTACGCCCAGGCCGACTCGGTGCCGGCCGGCGAGCGGGTCGGGTCGGCGGTGGTCATCTGACCGAGCAGCACGAACGGCCGCTCCGGCACGCGATGCCGCGCCAGGTCGGCGCCGTACTGGCTCATCCCGTCCAGGTCGACGCCCAGATGCAGGGTGCCGGCCTCGGCGGCCTCCCAGTTCGTCCACGGGATCGGCGCGGACAGCGCCCAGTCGACCTTGACCGTGCCGCCGTCCCAGGTGAACCGGCGCAGGTCGTCGGCCATCCGGGCGGGCAGCCGGTCGAGGCCGACCAGGTCGCGGTAGAGGGTCGGCGCCGGCACGTCGGCGAGTACCGCGTCGCGGGCGCGGATCGGCTCGCCCGCCGCGTCGCGCACGCCGACCGCGCGGCCCCGGCCGATCAGGATCTCGCGAACCCGTTGGCCGCAGCGGATCTCGCCGCCGCGCGAGCGCAGCCTGCGCACCAGCGCCGCGGTCAGCTCCCCCGCGCCGCCGACCGGCACCGGAAAGCCGACGTCCTGGGCGGCCATCGTGAGCAGCCAGCCGTACACGCCACTGCCCGCGCCGTCGATGCCGACGTCCGAGTGCAGCGCGTTGCCGGCGATCAGCAGCCGCGCGCCCTCGCCAGCGAAGTTCTCCTCGGCGAGCAGCCGGGCCGGCAGCAGCAGCGTCCTGGTCAACCGCATCAGTTCCGCGACCCCGGCCCGGCCCGCGAGGGTCGCGGCCCCTCGGACCGGCGGGAACGGGCCGAACAGCGTGGCCAGCAACGGATCCCGCACCGAACGCCACTGCTCGACCAACCGCGTCCAGGCCGCCACGTCCTCGGGTGCGAACTCGGCGATCGAGGCCGTGGTCCGGTCGAGATCGCGGTGCAGCGCGACCAACCGGTCATCCGGCAGCAGATGCCCGAGGGCGAGCGGCGCGTGCGTCCAGCGCAGGCCGTGTGCGTCGAGGTCGAGGCCGGCGAAGACCGGTGAGAGGGCGGTCAGCGGGAAGAACGCGCTGCACAGGTCGTTGCGGAAGCCGGGGGCGGTGACCTCCGCCGTGTGCACGGCCCCGCCGGGCTCGTCGGCGGCTTCCAGCACGAGCACCTGCCAGCCGGCATCGGCAAGCAGGTTGGCCGCGACCAACCCGTTGTGCCCGGCCCCGATGACGATCGCGTCCGCAGCGTCCACCGGCCCCAAGCTACATGTTCGCGGCTCCCGTCCTGATCGCGGCGCGGATCCGCGAATAGGTGCCGCAGCGGCAGATGTTGCGCAGCGTGTCCAGGTCGTCGTCGGTGATCGTGCGGCCCTCCGCCTTGACCTTGTTGGCCAGTGCGACCGCAGCCATGATCTGGCCCGGCTGGCAGTAGCCGCACTGGGCGACGTCGCCGTCCAGCCACGCCTGCTGCATCGGGTGCAGGTTCTTGCCGACGGTGTCCGGCAGGCCCTCGATGGTGGTGATCTCGTCGGTCGGCTTGATGTCCGAGACCATCACCGAGCACAGGTTGAACGCCTTGCCGTTGATGTGGCTGGTGCACGCCTTGCACACCTCAAGGGCGCAGCCGTACTTCGGGCCGGTGATGCCGAGCAGGTCGCGCAGCACCCAGAGCAGTCGGACGTTGTCCTCGGTGTCGACCGTGACCTGCCTGCCGTTGACGATGAAGGTTTGGTTCGGCACAGGATCTCCTAGAAGGTGTGGTCGAGGCCGTCGGTCGGCGACTGCGGGGTGGACGGTTCGAGCGGCAGCGGGGTGAAGCCGAGCGTGCCGTAGTTGATCGGGAACGAGGTCGGCATGGTGCCGGTGGCGCGCGCGTACGCGCAGGCGACCGCGGCGAAGGCGGGCGCGACGCCGAGTTCGCCGGCACCACTCGGGTTGGTCGACGTGTTCGGCATGATGATCACCTGCATGTCCAGCGGGGTGTTCCACTCCCTGGTGTAGAAGTAGTTGTCCCAGCTGCCTTCCAGCGGAATCCCGTTCTGCATGTGCAGGCTGGAGGTGAGCGCGAGCGCGATGCCGTCGTTCATGCCGCCGATCATCTGCGCCTCCAACCCGCGCGGGTTGATGGCGAAGCCCGGGTCGACCACGATCAGCGCCTTGGTCACGCGCGGCCCGGTGACGCCGTCCACGATCGGGCGGTTCACCGTCGCGGGCGTGCAGTCGATCTCGACCAGACAGCAGATCGCGCCCTGGTACTCGGCGTGCACCGCGATGCCCTGCGCCATGCCGGCGGGCAGGCGCGCGCCCCAGTTGCCGGCCGACGCCGCCTTGTTCAGCACCGCGAGCAGGCGCGAATCGCGCAGGTACTCCTGCCGGAAGCTCAGCGGATCCTTGCCCAGTTTCTTGGCCAGCTGGTCGACGACGAGTTCCTGCGCGCACACCACGTTCGGCGAGTAGATGTTGCGCATGCTGCCCGTGTTGAACTCCAGCGGAACCTCGTTGAGCAGCTGGGTGGTGACGCCGAAGTTGTACGGCGAACTCTGGCTCAGCTCGAAGATCGACTCGGCGAAGGTGAGATTTCCGGCGATCGGCAGGCTGGCGGCGGTCGCGGTGATCATCTCGCCGAGGCCGTGGCTGAAGTCGGTCTGCACGCTGGTGTGCCGCTGTTCGTAGCTGATCACGTTGCCCAGCAGGTAGTTCGCGCGCACCCGGGCCGTGCACATCGGGTGGGTGCGGCCCTGCCGGAAGTTGTCCGTGCGCGACCAGGACAGCTTGACCGGCTTGCCCATCTTCTGCGAGATCTCGGCGGCCTCCGAGGCGGCGTCGTGGAACAGGTGCCGGCCGAACGAGCCGCCGCCCTGCACGACGTGCACCTTGACCGCGCTCTGCGGCAGGCCGAGCTGCGCGGCGATCTGCTGCAACGCGTCGATCGGCACCTTGAGGCAGGACCAGATCTCCGCGCTGTCCGAGCGCACGTCCGCGATGGCGTTGTCCGGTTCGAGCGCGCTGTTGCTGGCGAAGGCGAAGGTGAACTCGGCGTCGACCGTCTGGCTCAGCAGCGGCGGGACCACGAGCGGGATCTCGGCCGCCTTCAGGCCGGCCAGCACTGTCGCGTCCGACTGGCTGTCCACGGTGCCCGCGCCCCAGGTGACCTGGATGTTCTGAATCGCGTCGATGCACTGGCCGAAGGTGGCCGCGCGAATGGCGACGCCGTGGCTGACCACCGCGACATCGGTGACACCGGGCATGGCCAGGATGGCGGCGGTGTTGTGCACCGTCCGCACCGTGCCATTGATCGTCGGCGGCCGGGCGACCATGGTCGGCAGCGCGTTGGGCACCTGCATGTCCATGCCAAAGGTCTTACGGCCGGTGATGGCGTCCAGCGCGTCGATCCGCGTCTGCGGCGTGCCGATGATGGTGAAGTCCGACTCGGGCTTGAGCGCGGGCGCGGCCACCACCGTCGTGATGGCCGTGGCCGCCGCTACGGCCAACGATCCGTAACTGGCGCTCAATCCATTCGAACCGGTGACCATGCCGTTGGCGGTCGCGAGGCTCTGCGGCGTGACGTTCCACTGCTTCGCCGCCGTGGCAACGAGTTGCGCCCGCGCGATCGCGGCCGCGGTGCGCACCGGGATGTAGATGCTGCGCGTCGAGTTGGAGCCGCCGGTCAGCTGGTTCATCAGCAGTTCGGGCCGGGCGTCGGCGAGGGTGACGTTGACCTTGCTCAGCGGCAGGTCCAGCTCCTCGGCGATCATCATCGCGACCGTGGTGGTCATGCCCTGGCCGACCTCGGCGCGGTGCATGGCGAACGACGCGGTGCCGTCGCTGTTGATCTGCACCGCGATCAGCCCGGATGTCGGTGCGGCCGCGAGGTTCTGCAGGTCACCGAGGTCGAAGATCTCCTCGGGCTGCGGCAGCGTCGGAATGGTCGCGCTGGCCGAGCGGGGATCGGCGGCCGACGCGAGGAGTTCGACGCCGACGGCGAGCGTGGGCGCGGCGAGCAGGTAGCCGATGAACTTACGACGTGGAATGCGCCTTTTCTCGTCGGACTGCACCGGCTTGTCCGGCTTCGCTGGCGAACGACGGTGTTGCGCCACAACAGGTCCTCTCGACACACATGAGGGAAGGTGTCGCAGAGTGTGTCATTTCGGCGACCCCGCGCCTATCGTCGCGCTGCCTACTTCTGGACCAATCCGTCTGTGCAGGGTGCACAACTATTCACTCGATAGAAGGACAGAAGCGCGTAGGGCCAGCCCCAACTCCACCTGACACGCGGGATCACCGTAGTCGTGGCCGGTGATCGACTGCATCCGCTGGAGCCGGTTGATCACCGTGTTCCGATGGCAGCGCACGATGTCCGCGGTCTGCCGGATGGAACAGCCGGTGGCCACCCAGATCTGCAAGGTGCCGAGCAGAAGTCGCCGTTCGGGGCCGGGCACGCGCAGCAGGGCGCCCAGCCAGCGATCCACCAGGTGGGCGGTGAGTTCGGGCGAGCTGAGCAGCAGGGCGTCCGGCAGCCGCTGCTCCAGCACGGCGATCTCCGCCCGGCCGACCGGCAGGGTGCGCCTGGCCAGCACGGCGTGTCGATAGGCGACGTCGGCCTCGGCGAGCCCGTTCACCACCAGGGAAAGCCCGGCCGGCTCGGTGATCACCTCACGCAGCAGCGCCACCGTCGAGTCCACAGTGGACCCCGGTAACCCGATCAGCCCGACGAGCAGTTCAGCCCGCGCCTGCCAGGCCGACGCGATCTCCCGCCCGGCCAACCTGCGGGCCGCCGTGATCGAGGTCCGCTCCGCGTCCCCGCCCGCGTCCACCACCAGCACCGCGTACGGCCCGTCCACCGGCAGCCCGAGCACCCGCGACGCCTCGTGCACGAAGGCGAGATCGGTGCCGCGCCCGTGCAGCAGCCCCTCCCACAACACCGCCCTGCGCTGCTCGTCGGCGCGCAGCAAATCCCGTTCCATCTCGTGATACGAGGCCGTGACCTGCGCGGACGTGCTGTCCACTACCTCCCACACGCGGGTCGCCATACCCAGCAGCGCATCGGTGTCGACCGAGCCGTCCCTGCGCGCCGCCTCGATCAGCGCCTCCCACACCAGCCGCCCGCCGATCCGGAAGGAGCGCAGCACGTCGTCGATCGGCATCCGCTGCTCGGCCCGCCGCCGCCCGGTCACCCGCGCCGCGTCGAACCGAGGATCGACGTCCGGCGTCTGCCCGCGCGCGGGCGGATCGGCGATGAGTTCCAGTACGCGAGTCAGGTTGTCGTGGCAGGAATGCCACAAATCGTCGAGCGGAACCACGCCGGCGCTGCGGTACCCGGGGTTCTCGCCCTGAATCGCGGCGACCAGTTCGTCGGTCAGATGAGACACGCTGGCCAGCACCCGGGTGGCAAGCGGCTCGGCCGTGGACATCGCGCGAGCACTACCGTTGTGTCGCATCATCATGGTCGGGACAGCATCGCACGGGTTGCCCCGAAAAGCCGCACCCGCTGCGCCGCTTGGACTTCTGAACCGATAAGCCGTCCAAATCGGACTCCACCGCAACTGCGGACCGATTCCATGTGAATCACCGCAGATGCGCAGTGACTGATCGGCTACGCTCCGCACATGAGAGTTAATCCGCTCGCGCCGTGCTCGGCGCTGTGTTGAAGTGTCGGCCATGTTCGAGGTGACCGCCGAGTCGACGCCGTGGGGCGAACCCGATTGGCGCGAGCGGGCGCTGGACTGGGCGCGAGCGCATGCCGGCGCGGCAGTACTGGGCGTCGACGAGCCTCGGCTGCGCGCGTGGTCGATCACGGTGCGACTGAGGACGACTCGGGGAGCGGTGTGGTTCAAGGCGAATCCGCCGGGCACGCGGTTCGAGGCAGCGCTCGGCCGGGCGTTGAGCGAATGGGTGCCGGGGCAGGTGTTGACGCCGTTGGCGATCGACGCGGTGCGGGGCTGGTCGCTGCTGCCGGACGGCGGGACGATCATGCGCGACGCGCTGGACGCCGAGCCGGACCTGGCTACCTGGGAGGAACTGCTGCGCCAGTACGCCGCGTTGCAGCGCACGGTCGCGCCGCACGTGCCCGAACTGCTGCGGGTCGGGGTGCCGGATCTGCGGGCGAGCCGGCTGCCGGAGCGGTTCGACGAGTTGGTCAGGTCGGCTTCGGTGCGTGGGCAGGTGGACGCGGCGGAGGGGATCACGCGGGCGCAGTATGCGATGTTGCGCTCGGCGCGGCCGATGGTGCTCGACTGGTGTGAGCGGCTGGCGGCCAGTTCGGTGCCTGTCACGCTGGACCATTCCGACCTGCACGAGAACCAGGTGTTCGTGGCGCAGGACGGGCGGTTCGTGTTCTTCGACTGGGGCGACGCGTCGGTCGGGCATCCGTTCACCAGCCTGCTGGTGGTGTTCCGGGTCGTCGCGGAGCGGTTCGGCGTCGCGGGACTGGACCGGTTGCGCGACGCCTATCTCGAACCGTGGACGGCCGAGCATCCCGTCGCCGAACTGCGCGAGGCCCTCGACGCGGCGGTGCGGCTCGGCGCGATCGCGCGGGCGCTGAGCTGGCAGCACGTGTGGCCGAGGGCGCGGCACGTGCTCGACGGGCAGCACGGCCGGTGGGCCGGGCACTGGCTGCTCAGAGTGGTGGAGCCGGAACCGGCCACGCGCGGCTGAGTTGGCACATCGATGTGTCTCAGGCACAGCGATGTGCCTTCTTCCCAGGCGTGGGCGGCACGCCGCAGGATGGGCGCATGATCGATGTCGGAGTCGTTCTGCCCACGATGTCCGCGGGCGGATCACCAGGAAACGTCGTCGCTGCCGGGCGGCATGCCGAGGATCTCGGGTTCGAGTCGGTGTGGGTGGTCGACCAACTCGTCGCGGGCACCGGTGTCCCGGTGTTGGACAGCCTGACCTCGCTCGCCGCCGCCGCTGCGGTGACCGACCGGGTGCTGCTCGGTGTCGGCGTGCTCATCCTGCCGCTGCGTCCAGTCGCCTGGGTCGCGAAGCAGGTCGCGACCCTTCAGCACATCTCCGGCGACCGGCTGCTGCTTGGGGTCGGAGTTGGGGGCGATCGGCACGACCGGTCGTGGGCCGCGGCGGGAGTGTCCGCGCGCGAACGCGGCCGGCTGACCGACGCGGCGCTGCGGGCGCTGCCGGCGCTGATCGCGGGTGAGCCGACTCGCCTCGGCGAGGAGGAGATCCAGCTCAGCCCGGCCGCCACCGTGCCGCCCATCATCGTCGGCGGCATGTCGGAGGCCGCGGTGCGGCGGGCCGCCGTCCACGGCGACGGGTGGTACGCGCTGGCCTCGCCCGCTGACCTGGCCGCGCAGCGGGCTCGCCTCGCCGCTGCGGTCACGGCGACCGGTCGGCCGATGCCCTCCCTCACCACCAACGCGGTCGTTGCCATGCCGGACGACTCCGACCACGTCCCCGACCGGGCCACGATCGTCACGTCGTTGTCGGACCCGGACGGCATGTTCGGTTTCCCCGCCGACCACGCCGAGCAGGCGCTGGTCTACGGCGATCCCAGGTTCGTCGCCGGGCACCTGGCCGAGTATGCCGAGGCCGGGGTGGAGCAGGTGGTGGTGACGCTGCCGGCGGGCGACTGGTTCCGGCAGACCGAGCTGCTCGCTCAGGCCGCGAACATGGCCAGTTGAGGGTCGACCGGCGCGTTGGTGAGTCGGTTGGCGAAGGTGGACAGGGTGTAGGTGCCGATGCCGAGTACGACCTCCAGTGCGTTGCGGCTGGTGTAGCCGCTGTCCAGAAACGCGCGCAGCGACACGTCGGCCGGTGCTCCCCTGGTGGCCAGCACGTCGAGGACGAACACGCGCAGAGCTTCCAGGTGCGGATCGGCCAGCGGTTGCCCGTCGCGCAGGGCCGCGATGAGGTCGGGGTCGGCGTCGAGGTGGGTGAGCTTGCCGGTGTGCATGGCGACGCAGAGGTGGCAACCGTTGTGCGTGGCCATGGTCATGATCAGCACCTCGCGCTCGACCTGCGCCAGGCTCGTCGTCTCGAACAACGCGCTGAGCTTGAGAAATCCCTCCAGCAGGTGCGGTGACTCGGCCAGCAGCGCGATGGCGCCCGGCAGGTAGCCGAGCCGGTCGGTGGTCGCGGTCATGAATCTGCGGCTGGCCTGCGGCGCCGACGCCACGGTGTGTTGGACGAAGGACATGGCAACTCCTGACTAAACTCGACAACATGGTTGACGAAACAGTAAACCAAGTTGTCGAGTTTGCCAATGCCTGAGTCCTCGGAACCCGCCACGCCCGGCTTCGTGCTGCCGCTGCTGCTGTTCGCCAGCTTCCGCACGATGATCGATCGGCTGCACGCCGAACTGGCCGAACAGGGCCATCCGGACGTCCGGCCCGCGCACGGCTTCGCGCTCCAGGCGATCGGGCTGGACGGGGCGACGGCGAGCGAGATCGGCAGACGGCTGGGCATCTCGAAACAGGCCGCCGGCAAGACCGTCGATCGACTGGCCGCGATGGGCTACGTCGCCCGGGTCGACGACGCCGAGGACGGCAGGCGCAAACTGATCCGCCTCACCCCGCGCGGCATCGATGTGCTCGCGCGCTCGGCGCTGATTTTCGATGAGCTGCATGCCGAATGGGCGTCGACCATCGGCGAGCGCCGACTCGCCGATATGGAAACCGCGTTGCGGTCAGTCGTGCCCACCGACGGATTCAGGCTCGACGTGCCAGGCTGGCTCGGCACGTGAATTGCCGAATTACTGAATGATGTAATAGCTGACGATCTGGGCGGGCGCCAACAAATCGCCGTGGCAGATCGCGACGGACGGCGCGGAATTCGCCACGGTCAGCGTGCCAAGGCTCGACCAGAAGTCGAACCCGTTGTTGCACTGGGCAACCACCTGGTAGACGCCCTGCGCCTGGTTGCACAGGACGTCCACACCTTGACCGAGGTTGACATCGAAATACACTGCCGCGCAATTGCTCGGTGATGGCGCGGCAGGGGCCGCGTCGGCCGAAGCACCGAAGAGGGCCGACGCGGCGAACAGGACACCACCGAGCGCCGCGACCGCGGCGACCGCATTTACTGTGCGCACTCGAAGCTCCTTATTCAATTTGAATAGACATGGCGGCTATTCAAGTTCAAGGTACCGAGAGTGCGGAATTACCGACAATTCATCTGCCGAGTGATCTCTTATGACCCAACGTGATGCCGATTCACGATCGTCACCCCGTTTGGCCCAACCGTTCACGTGTAGGTGAACGGGAGGGCGGAGCTGCCGCCCGCGGCGTGCACGGTGACCTGGACTTGGCCGCTGCCGGCGGGCGCGGTCGCCGTGCACAGCGTCGGGCCGCAGGAGGAGTGCGGGCCGGGGACCGTGCCGAAGGTGACGAAGCCCTGGTCGAGGTTGGTGCCGCCGATGACCAGCGAGGTGCCGGCCGGGCCGCTGCTCTGGGACAGGAACCGGACCACCGGCGCGGGCGGGGCGGGCGGCGGCGGGCCGACGTAGCCGAACAGGACGAGCGGCGTGATCGGCGAGGTGCCGCCGGGGGTGGTGACCAGGACCGGAACCAGGCCGAACCCGGGCGGAGTGGTGACCGTGCAGGCGGTGTCGGTGCAGGCGAAGGAGGGTGACGGGGCCGACGGCGCGGTGGTGTTGGCGAGTTGGGTGCCGAAGCGGACGAAGCCGTCGGCCAGGTTGTGGCCGTGCACGGTCACCGAGGTGCCACCCGAGGAGGGTCCGCTGGTCGTGGTGATGCCGGTGAGCGCAGGGCGCGCGGCGGCCGGGAGGGGTTGGCTGGGCTGGTCGGCCGGGGCGACCGGGACCGAGGCGCGGTTGTCGGCTGGGTTGGTGTCGCGCGGGTTCGATGCGGTGGCCACCGCATCGCCGGCGGGCGTTACCGCGCCCGAATCGACCTCCACTTTCATGAAGTCGGACTGGCCGGGCGTCATCGTGCCGATGAACGTGGCGTCGAGTTCGTGGCCGTCGGGCGAGACCCATTCGGTGAACTCGTAGTTGGCCGGCTGCATGTACATCAGCGCGCCGCTGGTGGTGAGGCTGGGCGGCAGGTGCAGCGTCAGGTGGGTGACGCCGGTGACGTCGACGGAGCCGGAATTCGTCCAGTTCACTCCGAAGTTGCCGAACGAGTGCGGGCCGGAGGGAAAGTTTCCGCCCAGGGAAACGGAAACGTCGAAGCCGGTTGGCGCGGCGTTCGCGACGCCGACGGTTGCGGTCAATGTGAGTGCGGCTGCTGCGAGAAGTGCGAGTCCGAGTTTCACACTGGCCGATATCGAAGGCCGACGTTGCGCCGTTACTGGTCTGCTGTGGACAGAGCGCGTCGCACAAAGGCCATGGTTTCCTCGAAGACGTGTTCGGGGATCTTCCTGGCGTCCGACCAGAGCACCCAGCGCAGGCCGATCATCTCACCGACCGCCATCAGTGCCCAGGCCACCACTTCCGGATCGGCGGGCGCGATCTCGCCCGCCGACATGGCCGCGCGCAGGCCCTCGACGTAGCCCTTGGCGATGGTGGCGTAGTGGCGTTCGAGCAGTTCGGGCGCGACGAACTCGGCCTGGCGGATGACCCGGTACAGCGCGGGATGCTCGGCGGTGAAGGTGAAGAAGCCGCGGAAGCCGCCGCGCTCGGCCTCGATGCGGCTGCTCGCACCGCGCGCGCCGTCGGCCATGGCCTGGCGCACGCGGTGGTTCAGATCCATCAGGACCTGCTCGAACACCGCCTGTTTGGAGGCGAAGTACAGGTAGAACGTGCCCTGGGCCAGGCCGGCGGCCTCGGTGATCTTCACGATCGACGCGGCGTGGAAGCCGTGTTCGGCGAAGACCTGCTCGGCCGCCTCCAGGATGCGCTGCCTGCTGCGATCGCCCTTGCCAGACCGTGCGCCCCGACGGCGTGGCGGCGCGCCGGCCGGAGCCGATTCGGTTCCCGTCACCCGGTCAGGATGCCAGATCGGAACTCGGCGAGCGCGGCGGTGAACTCGGCGGGTCGCTCCAGATGTGGCGAATGACCGCAACCGGGCAGCACGATCTCCCAGTAGTGGCCGCCTGCCTCGGCGTAGCGGTCGAGCACCGAGCGGGTCTGCGACACCATCGGCTGCGGCGGGTAGACCTCCGCGCCCGGCCAGCCGGGCACCACACCGAGTTGGCCGAGCGCGCCAAGGTCGACGGCGGCGAAGTCGGACACGATCTGGTCGGCGTCGCCGCGAATCCACAGCACGGGCGGGCGGGTGGCGATGTCGGCGAGGCCGGACAGATCGCAGTACCGGGGCGAGAGCGCGTTGTTCACGCCGCGCGCACCGGGCGCGTTGCCCGGCCAGTTCGGCGATTCGACGCTGTCGCCTGGGTAGTTGTCCGCGCCGATGGCCAGTTCGAGGATGCCGTCGACGTAGTCGTCGAGAGCCTGCGGCGCGATCTCGAACGGTGGGTTGCCGTAGAGAGTGGTGATGATCTTGCGCGGCGAGGTGCCGGACTCGTCGGTGCGGTCCCCGGCGACGATCCGCTCGATCATGGCCTGGTTCGCGGTGCCGCCGCCGGAACCGGCGAAGTCGGGCCAGCAGGGCGTGCCGTCGACGTCCTTGGTGCCGCCGAAGCCGTAGGGCGACGCGGGGCTCTCCAGGATCAGGCCGGCCAGGCGGTCGGCGTGGTCGATGGCGTAGCGCATGGCCACTCCCCCGCCGAGCGACCAGCCGAGCATGGTGACCTTGCGGTCGGCCGGGATCAGGTCGGTCTCGGTGAGCAGGGCGTGCAGGTCGTCGCTGAAGTCGGCGAGACCGCGCAGGGCGTCGACCGGAAGTCGTTGCGAGCGGCCGAATCCGCGCAGGTCCGGGGCGACGCAGTGCCAGTCGGCGGCGAGTTCGGCCATGGTCTCGGCGAAGAACCGGGCCGAGGACACGTTGCCGTGCACCAGCAGGAGGGTCGGTTTGCTCGGCTCGCCCGCGATCAGCACGTGCAATCGGGCGCGGGAGGTCTGCACGTCGGTGGCGCGCACTCCGTTGGGCAGCATGGTTTTTCCTTTCAGGAGGCGAGCCAGGTGCCGACGGCCTGCTCGGCGCTGGACTCCCAGCCGAGCATCAGGTGGTTGTCGCCGGCGACCATGGTCGAGCCTGCCACGTTCGCGATGCCGGTCGTGGCCTGGCAGGAGGAGTCGAACACGACGCCGTCGCTGGGGCCGCGGTTCTCGTCGTAGAAGCCGATCAGCGTGGGCGAACCGCCGCACAGCAGGTAGGTCGGCACGCCGACCGGGACCGGCGTGGACTGGATGGTGGCGACCAGCGAGCCGTTGTTCATGGCCTCCTGGATGCCCTTGCTGGTGCTGACGTAGCCGGTGCCGCCGTAGTAGGTGGTGTACCAGTCGTCCTGGGTCTCGTCGACGCCGTAGGTGCCGTCCCAGCGGGCGAGCATCTGGCGCTGGCCGGTGTAGTAGGCGCTGTCGATGCTCAGGTTCGGCTGCGGGTAGACGATCCCGTAGCACATGTAGGACTTGCTGGGCGAGGGTCCGTTGAGCGTGCCGCCGCACTCGGGATAGATCAGCGGGTTGCCCTCGGTGCCGTGCGCGAAGGTGTAGTCCAGGCCGCCGTTGGGGTTGCCGATCAGCACGAGTTTGGCGACGTCGCCCTGGTAGCCGCGTCCCCAGGACGGGGCAACGCCAGCGGCGTACATGCGGGCCGCGAACGCGCCCTTGCTCCACGCCACGAGGTCCACAGTGGACTGACCGGTCTCGGCCTTCACCCGGGCCAGCGCGTCGGAGATGGTCTGCGCCCACTCGTAGTTGTCGCCCTGGGTGTCGGCGAAGTCGACGGCGAACACGCGGTAGCCCGCGCCGGAGAGGTACTGCATCAGGCCGGTGCTCGGGCAGTTCACCACCCCGCAGGTGCCCGAGCCGCCCGCGGCCGGGTCGCTGTACTCGCGGTCGACATCGTCGTTGGCGCCCATGACCAGCAGCACGGCCTTGCCGGCGTTGGTCTGCCAGCCGGGCGCGCGGTAGAGCAGGAACTGGGAGCCGGGCGGCTGCGCGCTGCCGAACAGCGTCGCGGCCTCGCCGGTCTGGTTCTGCCGGCCGTCGGACAGGTAGTGGGTAGCCGGCCAACTCGGGTCGGTGTCGTTCCAGTGCTCGACGCTGTCCCAGCCGTGGCTGACGCCGTTGGTGGTGCCGAGCAGGTTGAGGGTGCCGACACCCGCTGCGGCGGCGGGAGTCGTGGTGAACAGGGCGCAGGCGAGGGCGGAAGCAGCTGCCAGCGCGGCCAACCGGAATGGCGTCGTTGCCATCGACGACCTCCAAAATGAGACCTGATTCAGGTATTAGTATTCGACGACCGGCACGATGTCAACGACGACGAGGGACGGTGGCCATGGACGCCCGGACCGGTGATGGCCTGCACACGCTCGGTCGCTGGCCGGCTGATGTCGCCAGAAGGACGCCGGGGCGGATCGCGATCGACGACGGCACGGATCGGATCAGCTATACGGATCTGGACAAGCGGGCGGATGCACTGGCCAGGACGCTGCGCGCGATCGGCTGCCGGCCGGGCGACCGGGTCGCGACGCTCTCGTCGAACAGCGCCGCGCACATCGTGCTGTTCTTCGCCTGCGCGCGGGCGCGCCTGGTGCTGGTGCCACTGTCCTGGCGACTGGCGGCCCGGGAGATCGCCGATCAGCTCACGCACGCGCAAGCGCGGCTGTTCGTGGTACAGCCCGCACACACCGCGCTGGCCACCGCCGCGCTCGCCCGGCTGACCGAGCCGCCGCGCGACCTCACCTTCGCCGGGCTGGAGGCGATGGGCGAATACGCCGAACTCGAAGGAGTCAAGGACGACGATCCGGTGCTGATGCTCTACACCTCGGGCACCGCGGGCCGGCCGAAGGGCGTTGCGCTCAGTCACGCGAACTGCTTCTGGACGAACTTGAGCCTGACCAGGACCGTGCCGTTGACCGAGCGCGACGTGGTGTTGCAGATCCTGCCGCAGTTCCACGTCGGCGGATGGAACGTGCAGCCGCTGCTGGCCTGCTGGGTGGGCGCGACCGTGGTGGTGGAGCGCGGTTTCGACGCGGGCCGGGTGCTGCGGCTGATCGCCGAGCGACGGGTCACCACGATCATGGGCGTGCCGGCGAACTACCTCTTTCTCGCCGAGCACCCGAATTTCGGCACGACCGATCTGAGCAGCCTCGGCACGATCATCGTGGGCGGCGCGCCGATGCCCGAACCGCTGCTGCGCACCTGGCACGAGCGCGGCGCCACGCTGGTGCAGGGCTACGGGCTGTCCGAGGCCGCGCCGAACGTGTTGTGCGTGCCCGGCGATCGCGCCGCCGACAAGCTCGGCTGCGCGGGCATTCCGTACCCGCATGTCGAGGTTCGGCTGGCCGACAACGGCGAACTGCTGGTGCGCGGACCGAACGTGTTCAGCGGCTACTGGCGCGACCCGGCCGCGACCGAGCGGGCACTGCGCGACGGTTGGCTGCACACCGGCGATCTGGCCACGGTCGACGCGGAGGGCTACTACCGGATCGTGGACCGGGTGGACGACATGTTCGTCTCCGGCGGGGAGAACGTGTTCCCGAGCGAGGTCGAGAACGTGCTCTACGGCCATCCCTCGGTCACCGAGGCGGCGGTCGTCTCCCGGCCGGACGAGCGGTGGGGCAAGGTCGGCGTCGCGTTCGTGGTGCCGCGCGCCGGCAACGCGGTGACCGCCGAGGAGTTGCGGGCGCACTGCCGGGCGGAACTGGCCGGGTTCAAGGTGCCGCGTGAGTTCCGGTTCGTCGACGAACTGCCGCATTCCGCCGTGGGCAAGATCCTGCGCCGGAACCTGCGCGAAGATTAGGTCCACAATGGACTTGAAAAACAAATGTTTTTGTGCTATAGTGCGGAAAGGTTGAGATATCGTGCGCGACATGGCGATCGTGAACCGCGCACTCCCCTATTCCGATCTCGACGTTTCCCTCACCGGCGCCCTGTACTGGGACGATCAGCGCCCGTCCGCGCCGGGTCTGCTGCTCATCCACGGCGGCGCCGGACTCGACCAGCACGCCCGTGATCAGGCGCGGCGCTACGCCGAACTCGGCTTTACCGTGCTCGCCGCGGACATGTACGGCGTGACCGGTGACCGTGAGGCGATCATGGGCTGCGTGACCGCGCTGCGCGACGACCCGGCCATGCTGATTCGGCTTGGCACGGCCGCATTGACCGCGTTGGCCTGCTGCGCCGAGGCCGACGGTGTGTGCGGCGCGATCGGGTTCTGCTTCGGCGGCATGGCCGCGTTGACGCTGGCCAGGGGCGGCGCGGACCTGCCCGCGGTGGTCAGCATGCACGGCACGCTGACCAGCACGGTGCGCGGCAGGATCGGCGCGCGGGTGCTGGTGTGTCATGGCGCGGACGATCCGCACGTGCCGATGAGCCAGGTGGTCGGATTCGCCGAGGAGATGCGCGAAGCGGAGGCGGACTGGCGGTTGATCATGTACGGTCGCGCCCAGCACGGGTTCACCCATCGCGAGCCGTCCGCCGTGCCGGGCGTCGCCTTCGACGCACAGGCGGACGCGGATTCCTTCGCGGCGGCAAGCGCGTTCCTCCACGCGGCGCAAGGTGGCACAACGTAGCCAGGTCGCCACCGAACTTTCCCCTAGGTCTCGCACGCGCAGCGCCAGCGGCCGACTACGCCCTGATAGGACGGGTGGCATGACGGGCACGTCGAGCCAACCCGCACAGGTCAGGTTCGTGTTGCTGGACGGCGTCGGGGCCTGGCGCGACCGCCGTCCGCTGCGCATCGGTCCGCCCCAGCGGCGCGCGGTGCTCACCGCCCTGTTGCTCAACGCGGGCCGGGTGATGACCACCGACCAGCTCGTCGCCGCGGTCTGGGGGTCCGCGGCGCCGGAGAAGGCGTCGGCCACGCTGCACGCGCTGATCTCCGCGCTGCGCAAGTGTCTTGCGCCCGATCTCGCGCCGCGCGAACGCGACCAGCTGATCCGCACCGTCGATCGCGGCTACCTGATCGACCCCGCCGACATCGACCTGGACATCCGGCGGTTCAACGCCGCGATCACGGAGGCGGAACGCGCGAAGCAGCGCGGCGAGCTGATCTCCGCCCGCGCCGAACTGCGGGCCGCGCTCGCGTGTTTCCGTGGTGCGGCGCTGGCCGCGGTGCCGGGGCCGTTGGCCGAGCGGCACCGCTGTCTGCTGTCCCGGGCACGATTGGTCGCGCTGGAGAATCTCGTCGAACTCGATCTCACCGTCCAACCGGAACAGGCGGTGCTGCACGACCTGACCGGCGCGCTCGCGGCCAATCCGCACCGCGAACGCCTGCACGCGCTGCACATCCGGTTGCTCGCGCTGCGCGGCCGCGAGGCCGAGGCACTGGCCGCGTACACCCGGATCAGGCGGCTGCTGGTCGCGGATCTCGGCGTCGAACCGGGCATCGAACTACGCAGGCTGCACCAGCAGATCCTCGCGGGTGACCGACCGGGGCCGGTGCGTGCGCCACGGGTCGTGCCGACGGCGCGGCGCGATACCGATGACGGGCAGCGGCCCGGTGCGATGCCGCACCAGCCGGTGCTGCTCGGGCGGGCAGGGGTGCTGGCCGCACTGGCCGGTGAACTCGCCGGAGGGATGGGGTCCGGGTCGCCGGTCGTCCTGTTGCACGGCACGGCGGGTGTCGGCAAGACGGCGACCGCGACCTGGGCCGCCCACCAGTTCCCGCAGAGTTTCTTCCTCGCCGCCGACGCCGACGAGACCGAACGCCGGGCGGTGCTGCGCGCGGCGGCCGGCGTGCCGCGCGGCCTGCTGGTGCTCGACGATGTCACGTCCGCGACCCAGGTGCGGCCGATGCTGCCGGACAACCCGGGCTGCGCGGTGCTGCTCACCAGCCGCCACCGCGGCACCCGGTTGCCGTGCACCGCGCGCGTCGAGTTGCCGCTGCTGTCGCACAAGACGGCGACGGTGCTGTTCGCGACCGTGGTCGGCGCGGTGCGCACCGCGCGCGAGCCCGAAGCGCTGACCCGTCTGCTGGACGCGACCGCGGGCCTGCCCGCGCTGGTGCTCTCCGTCGCCGATCGGGTGCACGCGCGGCCGGATTCGTCGCTGGCCGAGTTCGCGGACCGGCTGGGCGCGTCGCTCGAACTGCACCTGCGTGGCCTGTTCGACCGCTGCTACACCGAGCTGGATCCGGCCCAGGCCAAGGCATTGCGCGCGGCGGCGCGCCAATCGGGTGAGGTGACCGGGTCGGCGGTCGCGACCGCGATGGACCTCTCGCTGCACCGCGCGGACGGGCTGTTGGCCGAACTGGTCGAGCGCGGCCTGCTCGATTCGGCCGCCGGCACGTACCGGTTCCCGCCGCTGGTGCGCGAGTACGTGCTCGGGCGGGTGCGCGAGATCGAGCCGTTGACCGAGATGTGCGCGCGGGTCGCCAAGCTGACCAGGCACCTGGTGCTGGACGGGGCCCGCGCGGCGGCGCTGGCCGGTCCGCCGCGGCAGCCGAGCCTGCGCGGACCGCGCCCTTGAGCCGATCAACCCGCCGATCAGCCCGCGTCGCGGCGGACGCCGTACTCGCGGACCAAGTCGGCCTTGTTGCGCAGGCCGGTGCGTTTGTAGAGCCGGGTCAGCCTGCCCTCCACCGCCTTCTCGGTGACGCCGAGTGTGGCGGCGACGTCCACATTGGTCGCGCCCGCCGTGATCATCTCGATGAGCCTGCGGTCCGCGTCGGCCAGGACCGTGGGCGGACGCACGGTGATGCCGTTGTCGCGCAACAGGTCCGCGGCCAGCTTCTGCCAGCGGACCGCACCGAGTTCGCGGAAGGTGCCGTACGCGGTGCGCAACGTCTCGGGACGGCCGAAGTCGGCGTCGGCGAGTTGGATGCGGGCGGCCAGGAACCGGTCGCCGAATTCCTCGGCGAGTTGGGCGGCGGCCTGGGCGACGCGTTCGGTCGGCCGGATCGTGATCCGGGCGACCAGCCAGTACAGCCGGGCCTGCCTGGTGTTGATCCGGGCGCACAGTTCGCCGAGTTCGTCGGCGGTGCGTTCGGCGGCCTGCCGGTCGCCCGCCGCGAGTTCGGCCTCGACCTTGCGGCTGAGCACGAGTTCGCGGCCGGTGAGGTAGCCAAGCCGCCGGCAGCGCGCGTCGAGGTCGGCGAGCGCGGCGACGGCCCGGTCGGGCCGGTTCTCGGCGATGTCGACGCCTGCCGCCGCCCAGCCGATCACGTGGCCGAACAGCTGCTCGGCGGACGTGCCGGCCACCAACTGCGCAGCCCGCGCCGGTTGGTCCTGGCGCAGCCAGGTTTCCGCGGCCAGCGCGGCGATGACGCCGTCCACGTGGGTCACTTCCTCGTCGGCCGCCGCGTGTTCGTCGGCGATCGCGCGCACGCTCGACCAGTCGCCGACCCGTAGCGCCAACACGGCCGCGGACAGTCGGCTCAGCGACGGCGGTGGGCTGCGCCGCGCGGCGGGCGAGGGGTGCGCGCCCGCGATGATGCCGCGCTCGGCGGTGAACAGGTCGCCCCAGGCGAGCGCGTGTCGGGCTTGTTCGAGTCGGTTGTCAGGCAACGGAGTGGCGATGTCGGCGGCGTGCTCGGCCTCCCGCCAGGCGACGCCGTCCGCGCCGATCGCGGCCAGGATGCGCACGCCGGCGAGCAGCGCGGCCTGGTGGTTCGGGGCGACCGGACGCAGCTGCGCGAGGGCGGCCAGGGCGTCGTCGAAACGTTCGCCGAGCAGCGCGATCCTGGCCTGTTGCAGGCCGCTGGTGACCGCGCCCGCGGCCTCCGGGTCGGCCGTGACGTCCAGTGCGGCGCCGTGCTGGCCGGTTCGGATCAGCGAGTTGACCAGCACGGTTCTGGCCACCAGCGCGTCGCGCTGGTTGTCCTCGGGCAGCGCGGCGAGCGCGGCGCGGGCGAGATCGATGGCCTGGCGGTAGCGGGCCAGCGTGTAGCAGGCGCGCGCGGCGAGGGTCGCGGCCGCGACCCGGCCGTGGGGATCGACGCCGTCGGCCGCGAGCAGCGCGCCGCTCCAGCGGTAGGCGAGCGCGGGATCGCCGTCCAGCACATGTTCGGCCGCGGCGAGCAGTTCGGCGTGGCCGAAGTCCGCGCCCGCGCCGACCAGGTGCTCGGCCAACGCGCGCTGGTGCACGGGGCGGCCGGTGCCGCGCGCGGCGATGGCGTCCTCGGCGAGCGCGCGGTGCAACGCGGTACGCGCGGCAACGGGCAGCCGGGCGGCGAGCGACTCGCGCAGCAGCGGGATCGGCATGGACAGCCCGCCGTCCTCGGTTTCCACCACCAGTCCGACGCGCAGCAGATGAGTCGCGGTGGCGCGCAGATCGGGCACGTCGAGGTCGAGGCGGCGCAACCCGGCCTCGATCGCGTCCAACCGGTCGCCGGGCAGCGCGGCCAGGACGCGCGCGGCCACGTTGCCCTCGAGTTCGGCATAGGCGCGCGACGGCGCGACGGACCGGGCGGTGAGCAGGCCCTCCGCGCCGGTCGACGTGCCGAGCAGGGCCACCAGCGCGCCCGGGTTGCCGGTCGTCCGGCGCACCAGGGTGTCCAAATCGGCCTGGGTGCGGTCGCTGGCGAGGGCCGCGATCTCGGTGTCGGCCAACGGGTTCGGCGCGACGCGCAGGCCGGCCCGGTCGGCGAGCGCGGCATCCAGGCCGATACCCGAGCCGCTGCCGACCAGGATCACCCTGGTCTCCTCGGCCAGCAGCCGGATCAGCGCGCGAGCCGGGCCGTCGAGCAGGTCGGCGTCGTCGACGAGCAGGGTCGCGGGCGCGGCGCGCACGGCGCCGACGAGTTCGGCGAGGCCACCGCTGCCGGCGCGGGACAGGCCGAGCCCGACGCGCAGCGCGACCGCGAGGTCGGCGGCCGGTCCGCCGCGCACCAGCAGCGCGGTGGATCCCTTGTCCGCCAACAGTTGCCGGGCGCGGGCCAGCACGGTCGACCGGCCGGAGCCGGGCGCGCCGAGCAGGGCAGCGGGCTGGTCGGACTCGGCGAGGGCGACCGCGGGATCGGCCGGGATCGGTTCGGCGAGCGGACCGACGGGTTGCCGGGCGCGCGCGGTGAGCTGGGCACGGTTCTGGCTGTTGGTCGCGCGCAGCAGCCTGCTCACCTGACGCTTGACGTACATCTCGTTGCGCCGCACCACAGCCGCGATCTGCGCGTTGCTCAGACCGTCCGCGACCAGGTCCATGATCAGCTCGTCGGCGGAGGCGGTCGGCGCGCCCCACGGCTGCGACTCGCTGATCGCGCGGGCCGCGCCCTCGGCACGCAGCTGCCACACGGTCGCGCCGAGCGCGGCGAAGCGCTGCCCGGCCGAGGTGATCAGCTCGGCGTCCTGGCTTCGTCGGCCGATCGCGAGTTCGGTTCTGGCCAGCAGCAACGGGTTCGTCGGCTCGGGCGGCGTGGTGTCCGCCGGGACGGGGCCACCGTGCTCGGCGATGGTCAGCTCGATGACCAGGCGCAGCTGCGGATCGATGAGTTCGGCAGCGGCGGCGACGGCCTCGTCCAGCCTGCCGGCCGGGGCGAGCGCAGCGGCCAGCCGGGCGACGAGCAGTTCGCGATGACGCGGGTAGCGGTACTCGGCCATCCAGTCCAGCGCGGCGGTCAGCCGGTCGATCGCGGCCTCTCGGCGGTCGTAGAGCAGGTCGAGGCCGGCGGCGGCCCATTCGGACAGCGGTCGGAGCACGGGTTCGCCGACCGGGATCGCGCCGGCCAGCCATTGCCGGGCGAACTCGGGCCTGCCGCGGTTGAGCCACACCTCGGCGGCGAACGCGGCGGACTCCTCCGCGCTGGCGAGTTGGTGGGCCGCGGCGCCGGTGAGCCGTTCGGTCGCGGCGATCGCGAGCAGCTCGTCCCAGCGGCCGGTGGCGAAGGCGAGGTGCGCGGCATTGTCAGCGGCGATGCGCGGCGCGGCCGCCAGTTCGGTGAGCTGGTCCTCGGGCAGTTCGGCGGCTGCCTGGTCGGGCAGGCCGGCGAAGTGCAGCAGTTCCGCCGCGTGGCGAGAGGCATCCGGGCCGGCCAGAAGCTCCACATCGGACAGTGCGGTGGTGAGGCCGCCGGTGAGCAGGTCGGCACGCACCCGGTCCGGCACGATCGCCGAGGTGATCGACTCGCGCGGCAGGCCGCTGATCCGCGCCCACTGGCCGGTGCGCGCCCAGTAGCGGACCGCGGGCTCGACCAAATCGCGCGGCGGCGGCGATTCCGCGAACGGCACCATGCCGGCGGCGCGCGCCTGTTCGTCGGCGAGTTCGACCGGTGAGAGCGGCCTGCCGGCCGCGACCAGCTTGTCGCCAAGGTGTTCGGCCTGGATCTCGGCGCGGCGCCACGGTGGGCAGCGTCTGACCAGCGCGTCGGCCAGCACCGGAAGGCCGATCCGGGACCCGGCCAGCACCCCGCTGTCCCGCAACCTGCGCAGCGTGGCCTCGGCGCAGCCCGCGTCGGTGCCGGCGATCGCGATCTGCTCGGCGGCGCGCGGCGCGTCGCCGGGTAGTTCCTCGACCCGGGCGACCAGCTGGTGCCAGTCGGGTAGGGCGAGGCGAAAATCGGGGGCGATGCGCGCGGTTCCGTCCAGCACGATCACGCCGCCGCGCCGCAGCGCGTCGGTGAGCACGCCGTGCACCGCTGCCGGGTTGGCGGCGGTGGCCGTGCGGATCGCGGCCACGGTCTCCTCGGCCAGCGGGACGCCGAGCAGTTCGGCGCCGAAGTCGCGCACCTCGCCGTCGGTGAAACCGGCGAGCTGGTGGCGGGGCAGTCCGCCGAGGGCGCCGACCAGGTCGGCGGGCAGCCGGTCGGCCCAGCCGGACGACGCGGTCAGCGCTAGCTGCGGGCGCAGACTCGGCGGGACGGCGAGCAGTTCGGTGAGCATCGCGGCGCCGTCCGCGTCGAGCAGGTGGATGTCGTCGACGACCAGCACGCCGCGCTGGCGCGGTTCGACGCGCAGCAGTTCGCGCAGCGCGCCGGGCCGGTGTTCGGGTGTTGCCGCGCCGACGAGTTCGGCGACAAGGCGGAGCAGTTCACGCGGCAGCCACCGGGGAAAACCCATCGCGGCGCGCACGGACAGCGTGCGGCTCAACGGTTCCGGCGGCACGGCCGCGATGGTGTCGGCAAGCCAGGTCCGGCCGGTGCCCGGAGCACCGGTGATCAACAACGCCGAACCGGTCGACCCACCGAGCAGGTCGGCCAGCAGGGTGACCGGCGGTCGGCGTGCTGGTCTCCCGGCCATCATTCCCCCTTCGCTATGCGAACGTGTGCACGCTACCGAAGAGAGCGTGCCGTGTCCCTCAGTACACGTTCCGTCACTGTTGGTCGGAGCACTGCGTGACGATCCTGGCCGTTTCGCCCACCGTTGAGTACGATTGACCTTGAAACGATTCATGACGCTGGGGGAAGCTCATGCCCGTATTGGCCAACCGCCCGCGGCTGGGCGGGGCGACGGTGATCGCGATCGCGGCCGGCCTGCTCGTCGCCTCCGCCGCCACCCTGCCCGCGACCGCAAGGCCCGCGACCACCACAGTCGGCCCGGCCGTCGCCAACCAGGACAACTACTCGCCCACCTCGCGCACGCTCGCGCCGGTCGCCGTGCACAGCTGGTCCGGCTCGGTCAGCTCGCCGACCAACGTCCTTTCCGGACAGACGACGTCGATCGCGGGCGCCGGCTCGGAACTGGTGCTCGACTTCGGCAAGGAGGTCGGCGGCATCGTCACGCTGAGCTTCAGCGGATCGAGCGGCGCGCAGCAACTCGACCTCGCGTTCAGCGAGTCGTCCCAGAACATCGGCCAGGCCAGCGACCAGAGCAACCCGAGCGGTCCGGACGGCGAACTGATCGCCGACGTGAACGGCGCAGGCACCTACACCATGCCGACCGACCGGCAGCGCGGCGGATTCCGCTATCTCACGCTGTACCTGGTGTCCGGCGGCACGATCGACCTCGACGGCGTCTCGCTGAACTTCACCGCGGCACCGGGCGTCGCCGATCCGGCCGGCTACGCCAACTACTTCTATTCCAACGATGAGGAACTGAACAAGATCTGGTACGCGGGTGCGTACACGGTCCAGTTGGACACCATCGACCCCGCGCAGGGCCGCGCCGGCAGCGAATCGTCGAGCGGTGGTTGGGAGAACAACGGCAAGGTCGGTCTCGGTACGAGCGTGGACGGCTCGTCGAGGACCAGCGTGCTGGTCGACGGCGCCAAGCGCGATCGCACGATCTGGGCCGGCGACATGGGCGTCTCGCTGCCGACCGAGTACGCCAGCACCGACGACGTGACCTCGGGCGGCAACTCGCTGGCCGCGCTGTGGGCCAACCAGGCGAGCAGCGGCGAACTCGACTACGAGGGCCCGCCGAACAACGCGATGGGTTCGGACACCTACCACCTGTGGACGATGATCGGCACCGCGACCTACTACCTCTTTTCCGGCAACCTGAACTGGGTCAACAGCATCTGGGCGCGCTACCAGCATGCGATGGCCTTCATACTGTCCAGAATGGACACCGGGGACGGACTGGTGCGCGCGCAGGAGGCGTCCGACTGGGGCGCGCTGCGGCACGGCACCGAGAACATCGAGATCAACGCGATGCTCTACCACACGCTGAGCACCGGCGCGCAGCTCGCGCAGGCGGTCGGCGACAGCGCGGACGCGAACACCTGGCAGGCCAAGGCACAGGCGCTGAGGGCGGCGGTGAACTCGCAACTGTGGGACGGCAAGGTCGGCCTCTACCGGGATGTCCCGGGTGGCGGGCTCTACCCGCAGGACGGCAACTCGCTGGCCATCTCCTACGGTCTGACCACGAGCAAGCAGCAGGACCAGGCCATCACGCAGGCGTTGACCGCGCGGTGGAACGGGATCGGCGCGGTGAGCCCGGAGTACGACGGCCTGATCGGCACCTTCCCCGGTTCGATGGAGGTGCCGGCCCGCTTCGCGGCCGGTGACGACGTGGCCGCGTTGCAGCTGATCCGGCGGGAGTGGGGTTTCCAGCTGTCCAGCCCGCTGGGCACGAACAGCACGATGTGGGAGTCCTACAACTACGACGGTTCGGAGTACTACCACAGTTCCTACACCAGCCTGGCGCACGGCTGGGCGACCGGCCCGACCTCGGCACTGACCTTCGACGTCCTCGGCCTGATGCCGACCTCGACCAACGGCGGCTACAGCTTCATCCCGCATGCCGGCGACCTGACCCACGTGGAGGGCACCATCACCATGCCGCAGGGCAAGGTGAGCGGGGTCTGGGACTACGCGGCCGGCCAGGGCACCTTCACCGAGCAGCTGACCAGTCCGACCGGCAGTACCGGCGAAATCGGCATTCCCACCTACGGCGCCGGCAATGTGTCGGTCACGGTGAACGGCGCGACCGTGTGGAGCGGCGGAACCTTCCACGCCACCAGCGGCATCGGCGGCGGATCGAGCGACGGCGACTACGTCTACCTGACCGGCGTCGCGCCCGGCAGCTACACGGTGGTGGGCAGCGGCGTGGACGCGCCGCAGGCGTTCCAGACTTCGGTGCTGCCCAAGCAGCTGCCGCCCGGCTACACCCGCTGCGCCACCGAGGGCGGCACCTGCACGCCGACCGGCACGCAGGTCATGGCCTACGGCGCGGGCACCTACGAGTACCAGGCGATCAGCGGCCCGACCAGCTGCGCCAACGGAACCTTCAACGGCAGTGATCCGGCCGTGAACGTGCTCAAGTCGTGTTATCTCGCGCCGCTCGGCGGGCCGTCGGGCTACACGCAGTGCGCGACCGAGGGTGGGACCTGCCAGGTCAGCGGGACGCAGGAGGTGGCACTGGGCCTGAATGGCGCGTTCGAGTTCCTGCCGGCGGTGGGCAGCGTTGCCTGCACCACGACCGCGTTCGGCGCGGATCCGCTGGCGAACGCGGCGAAGAACTGTTACGTGACCACGAACGGCGCGCCGCCGGGCAGCTGGACGCAGTGCGCGGCGGAGAAGTCGGCGTGCGCGGCGACCGGCAGCCAGCCGATCGCGATCGGCGCGGACGGTGCGTACGCGCAGGGCGTGTCGAACGGTTCGACCACCTGCACGCCGAGCGTGATCGGCAGTGATCCGCTCTACGGCACGGTCAAGAACTGCTACACCTTGGCCGGCCCGCCCGCCGGGTTCGGCACGAAGTGTGCGGCCGAGACCGGCACGTGTTCGTTCCAGGGTACGCAGACCGTGGCCTACGGCGCGGACGGCGATTTCGTGTACCGGACGCTGACCGGTGGCACGCCGTGCACGAACGCTGCGTTCGGCGTCGATCCGGCCGTGAACATCGCGAAGGGCTGCTACCTGACGCCGTGACGCGGGTCAGGTCGCGACGTTGCCGAATGCCTTGGCGAGCGGGCCGATGTCGATGTCGCCGAGGTGTTCCAGCAGGTGCCTGCGGACGCTGGTCACATTGGTCGGCCATGCCTCGGTGAGGCGGGCCAGACCGGCGTCCGTGAGCACCGCGTTCCAGCCGCGCCCGTCCCGCTCGCAGCGCAGCCGCTGAACAAGGCCCTGCGCCTGGAGCCTGGTGACGATGTGTGTCATTCCGCTCAGTGACAGCGAGGCCACCTCGGCGAGTTCGCTCATGCGCATGGCCCGGTCCGGCGCCTCGGACAGGTGCATCAGGGTCATGTACTCGCTCAGCGACATCTGCTGTTCGCGTTCGAGGTCAGCCTCGATCGCCTTGGGCAGCGCGTAGATGACGCGCGCGAGCGACCGCAGCAGTGCCTGCTCGTCGGAGCTCAGCGGTGCGGGTCGGTCCTGGGCACGCGGTGTGACGTCGATGTCACCACCGTACAGGTTCATCGCACTCCGTGTATATTTTCTTTCCGAAGCAAGTACTACGCCAAGGGAGAACCGCGATGACCAGGATCGGCATTATTCTGGGCAGCACCCGCCCAGGACGGAACGGCGAAGCAGTCGCACAGTGGGTGTACAAGGCCGCCGCCGAGCGCACCGACGCCGAGTTCGAACTCGTCGACCTGCTCGACTACCAGCTGCCGCACCTCGACGAGGCAGTGCCGGCCTCGCTCGGCCAGTACGCCCAGCCGCACACCCAGGCATGGGCCGCGAAGATCGCCTCGTTCGACGGCTTCGTCTTCGTCACGCCGGAGTACAACCACTCCACCTCCGGCGCGCTCAAGAACGCCATCGACTTCCTGTACGCGGAGTGGAACAACAAGTCGGCGGGCTTCGTCAGCTACGGCGCCAACGGTGGCACCCGCGCCGTCGAGCACCTACGGCTGATCGCGGGCGAGCTACAGCTGGCCGACGTGCGCGCCCAGGTCGCGTTGTCGCTGATCACCGACTTCGAGAACTACAGCGTGTTCAAGCCGAACGACTACCAGCTCGGCGCGCTGAACTCCGTGCTCGACCAGGTGGTCGCCTGGGCGAAAGCGCTGGCTCCGCTGCGCTCCGCCTGACTATCGGGTTTCCGGCAACGAGGCCAGGAACCGCGCGGTCGCCCGGGGATCGCGCAGGACGTGCACTGTCGCGTCCGGCGAGCACCGGGCGATCGCGGCCCGCAACGGCGGCAGGCTGGTCCGTCGGTAGCCGATGACCCAGCGCCAGAAGTCCAGCCGCTCCCTGGACCGACACAGCGCGCGCCACACACAGCGGGCCAGCGAGAAGTCCAGCACGATCACCGTGTCCGCCGTGCGCAGCCGGACGTCGACCACGTCGTACGGCCCGAGATCGCCGTCCATGATCCACTTCGGTTCGGCGATCAGTTCCTGTTGTATCGCCGTCCATTCCGCCGTGGTGCGGGCGACGAGGCCCTCCTGCCAGAAGACCGTGTCCAGCTCGACGACCGGGATGCCGGTCCGCTCCCCCAGCCGTCTGGCCAATGTGGACTTGCCGGCGCCGCCACGCCCCAGCACGACCGCGCGGCTAATGGCCGCCGGTGTTGGTCTGCCAGATGACCGCATTAGCGGAATTATGGATGACCAGGTTGCCGTCGTTCTGCAGGGTCAGGCTGGCGCCCGCGTTGTTCGGCGTGTTGCTCGCCCAGACGGCCGCGCCCGACGCGGTGTAGAGCACGAAGTTGCCGTCCCCCTGCATGATCGCCTCGGTGGCGCCCGAGTTCACCGTGTTGCTCGCCCACAGCGCCGCGCCGCCCTCGTAGAGCACGAGGTTGCCGTCGCCCTGCATGTTCAGCGCGAACCGGCCGTCGCAGGACGGGAGCGAGCCGTTGGTGTTGAGCTGCTGGTTCGCCGACAGCGTTGCGCAGCCGGCCGGCGGGGCGCAGCTGGCCGGGGTGGGCGTGCCGCTGGGAATGCCGCCCGCCACCACGTTCCACTCCCCCAGCGACGCGGGCCCGAGGTTCACCGAGGCGCAGATGCCGCCGGAGACCGCTTCCTGCGCGATGACCGCACCGTTCGCGCCGACCACGTGGTAGTTGCCCGAGTTGAGGCCGAGTCCGGCCGGGTTGAGCGTGACCGTGCTGTTGTAGGTGGTGCCCGAGCTGATGTCGGCCAGCACCACCTGCGCGCTGGTCCGGCTGCTCGCCACGTCCGGCACCACCTGGAGCACGCCGAGATTGGCGGTGGTCGCGTAGGCGGGCGCGTACTGGGCGAGTTGCGAGTCCGCCGTCAGCAGCTTGCCGCCCGCCGAGGAGTACGCCGAGAGGTTCGCGTCGACGCCGTTGAGCGGCAGGATCGCCTTGTACTGCGCCAGTTTCACGATGCCCGCGTTCACCTCCTGGCTCGTGACGACCGCGAAGCCGGCCTGATAACCGTTCCACAGGCTGGTGATGTTGTTCTCCGGCGAGGCGATGTTGCCACCCGAGGCGTTGCCGTACGCCTGGGAGAAGTCGACATAGACCGCGACCGGCTGCTGCGGGTACGACCCGGACAGCCCCTGGATGCCCGACAGCGCCGCAGTGTAGATCGGGAAGCCGACCACGTCCTTCTGGGTGCCGTCGTGGATGAAGAAGTCCTCACCGCCGCCCTCCGGCAGACCCAGGCCGTAGTTGGAGATCCACTGCACGGCCTGCGCGGCGAGCTGGCTGCTGTCGCTCGGCGCGGTCCACTCCTGCGCCAGCTTGACGCCGTAGGCGTGGGCGAGGCTGGCGAAGGTCAGCGCGAGACCGGTCGCCTGCGCGGAATCCACGATGACCGTCACGTTGTACTGCTTGGCGAGGCCGAAGAACAGGTCCGGGATGTTCGCGTAGTTGTCCATGTCGCCGAGGTGGCCGCCGTAGTAGTAATACAGCGGCGTGTTGGTGAACGCGCGCACGTTCGCGGTCATCTGCCCGTAGACGGTCTGCACGCTCCACACCCGGAACTGCTGGTACACACCAGCCAGCGCCTGACCGGGCGTCGCCGCCGGCACCTGGCCGAACGAGCCGTAGGAGGTGCCGTTCTTCGCGTTGAAGCTGCCGATCGTGCCGTAGGTCTGCGGCAGGTAGGTGTTGTGGAACTCGTCGATGTCGACCTGGGCCCAGCCGGACGCACCGCCGTTGTAGTCCCACTGCGCGTCCAGGAACCCGTAGTCCAGGATGCTGCCGCCGTAGCCCGACTCGCCTGCGATGTGCCGGACCGTGGTGCTCACGTAGTTCAGGTAGGCCGGTTCCGCGTTCGGGTCCCACCAGGCCGGCGCGTTGCTCTGCGCGCCGGACGGACTGAGTTCGTGGCTGGTCACCCAGGACGCGGGGCTACCGCCCCAACCCGAGTACCAGAAGATCGGCACCAACTGCATGCCGGCCGCGCCCGCGTTGGCGATTTCCTGGTCGAGTTCGGCGAAGTTGAAACTGCCCTGGCTCGGTTCGACGACATTCCAGGACATGTCGATTTCCGCGGTGTTCAGGCCCTTGGCGTGCAGGGCCGCGAAACTCGACTCGGACCAGGCCGTGCCGTTGTTGTCGAAGTCCAGCTGGGTGGACCACATCGGGGTGACGGGTGCGGCCGGTGCCGCGGTGGCCGCGGTCGCGGTGCCGAGCACCAGCGGTATCGCGAACAACCCGGCGAACAATCGGGACAGGCCAGAGCGCGTGTTCATGATGTCGCCTTTCCTGCTGCAGCGCCGCAGCGCGGAAAAGTGTCCGTTCGGCCGGGAACGGCAGTCAAGGCGGACCGATCTTGCGTTGTTCAGAAAACCGCGCGTCGCGCTACCCCGAACGGCCGCGCGCCGACCCGCTGACCCGGGCCGGACCGCCGGGCGGGGAGGTTGTTCACCGTTGACAAAACCGCAGGTCCACGATGGTGTTCTCGGTGTTCTCAGAGCATGCCGGTGCGCGTCGGGTCGACCCGGAACATGCCGTACCGCTCGAACAGCGGGCCGAGCGCGTCCGGGTCGAGTTCGCCGCTCTTGGCCAGTTCGTTGGCCTCCACGAACCAGCCCTCCGGCCCCGCCGGCACGAAGATGGTCAGATGCCGGCCGCCGGTCTCGCCCGCGACCATGCCGTGCGGCACGCCCCGCTCCGCCTTGATCAGCTGCCCCGGTCCCGCATCGATGGTCTGGTCGCCGTGAGTGAAGCGGTATTCACCCTCCAGCACGTAGAAGTACTCGTCCTCGGCGATGTGCACGTGCGGGTCGGGTCCGCGACCGGGCATCAGCCGCATCTCCAGTAGCGCGAACCGGCCGCCGGTCTCCGATCCCGTCTGCAGGATCGCCCCGTCCAGGAACGGCAGGCTGAAGTGGTACGCGTCGGTTATCCCCATGTCGCGATTGTCCCGGATGCGGACCGTGACAGCCGCGCGGCCATAACGAGCCAGGGGCCGCAAGCGATAAAGCGGGTAACGCCAAGACCCACCCGTCGTAACGCCAAGGGTGGTGTGTCATGCACGGTTCATGGTTGGTCCGGTCGTCGGTCGGCCGGCGATGGAGCAGTCCGCTGCGCCGCAGCGTCGATCGAGTGGAGCGCATCGCGCTGGCGACCGCCATCGGGCTCGCGGTGCTCGCCGTGCCGGTCGCGGTGTTGGCGGGCGCCGCCGTGCAGCGAGCGGGTGACGACGTTGCCATCGCCCAGAACGCGACCGCGCATCCGGCCACCGCGCTGCTGCTGCGTGACGCGCCCGACGACAACAACGACGCGATGCTCGGCTCCACGCGGACACTGGGCGAATGGCACACGCTGTCCGGAATCGTCCGGACCGGGCAGGTCGACGTATCCCCGGGCGCGACCGCGGGCACGAGTGTGTCGATCTGGATCAACGACGCGGGCCGGCCGGTCGCCCCGCCGCTGACCGAGGACCAGGCGTACTGGCGCGGCGTGGTTACCGTGATCATGGTGCTGCTCGGCCTGTTCGCGGCGATCACGGCAACCTTCTGCGGCATGCACTGGCTGCTCAACCGCTGGCGGCTGGCGCGGTGGGCGGCGGACTGGCGGAGCATCGAACCGCACTGGTCCGGCGACCACTGACCACACGGGACGGTCGGCGGCGCCTACCTAGCGGAGACCTCGGCGAGCGAGGCTGGCGAACAAGGCCGTGATGCCGACCGTCCACGGCGGCGCGTCCTCGGCCGCGGTGACCGTGTTGACCAGACCGCCGAGCCGAGCCGACGAGATCGACACCACGTCGCCCTCGTGATGGGTGAAGCCCTTGCCGGCCTCGTCGCGGTCCTCGGTCGGCGCGAACAGCGTGCCGGTGAACAGCACGAGTCCGTCCGGGTACTGGTGGTGCGGGCCACACGCGTGGCCGAGCAGTTCCTCGAACGGCCTGCTGATCCGGCCGACCGAACTGCTGCCGCGCAGCACGAAGCCATCGTCGCGGCCACGGACCTCCAGTTCGATCTCGGTGCCGCGCGCGTCGTCGATCGTGTACCGCTCGTCGAAGACCCGGACGAACGGGCCGAGCGCGCAGGAGGCGTTGTTGTCCTTGGCCTCCGGCAGCAGCAGTGCGCTGCGGCCCTCGATGTCGCGCAGGTTCACGTCGTTGCCGAGCGTGACGCCGACCGCCCGGCCCGCCGAGTTGGCCACCAGCACCAGTTCCGGCTCGGGGTTGTTCCACACCGAGCGGCGCAGTACGCCGACGGCCGCGCCGGTGCCGACCGTGGCCAGCACCGGTGCCTTGGTGAAGATCTCCGGGTCCGGCCCGATGCCGACCTCCAGGTACTGCGACCACATGCCCTCGGCCTGGAGGGTTTCCTTGACCAGCGCGGCTTCCGGCGAACCGGGCCGCACCGAGGAGATGGCGCCGCCGATGGCCGCGCCGAGCCGGTCGCGGATCTCCAGCGCACGCGCCGGGTCGCCCTGGGCGCGTTCCTCGATGACGCGTTCCAGCATGGAATCCACGAACGTCACACCGGCCGCCCGGACCACCTGGAGGTCGATCGGGCTGAGCAGGCGCGGGCCGTCGGTGCCGCGCAGCGTGTTGGCCAGGATGTCCGCGAGCGGCCAGGTGCGGTCGGCAGGCGCGGTGCGCAGCAGGTCGCGGTGACCGTCGCGTTCGAACAGTGCGGACACGGTGGGCGTCGCCCTGGTGAGATCGGCGAACTCGGTGCCGCGCAGCACCGCGACGCACGGATCGCCCGCGTCGTCAGCGATGCGCGCGACGAGCGTCGCCGTGTCGTGGTCGGCCGGCAGAATCCGGTCGGCGTACTCGGCGAGGGACACGCGCACCTGCTTTCCTCACGTGGGGTCGTAGTAGCCGGGCCGGGCGAGCAGCACGCTGTCGAAGAACCTACCGTCGAGGTCGTCCGCGTCCTTGGGCGTCGTCGCCCGCCAGCACGACAACAGCAGGTCGGGCGCGATGAAGGCGTAGCCGCGGCCCTCCTCGACCACCCTGGTCCGCGCACGCATCGCGGTGACGAGTTCGTCGGCGGGCGTGCCGAACACGTCGATCCCCTGGTAGCAGACGGCGTCGACGGTGCTGCTCGGCCTACCGAACTCGATGGCCTCGACGGCGCCGGGCTTGTCGAGATGGCAGCGGACGACCAGTCCGGAGGGCCGGTGGACGAACCAGTTCGGGCGGCGGCCGGGAGTTCCGTTCAACAGCTGGGGTTCGCCGAATTGGCGGAGCGCGGTCACGGTCTCGGCGCGGTCAGCGCCGATGCGCAGGGGGCCGGCCGCGTCGGGCGGGCGGAGCTGGACGACGTACGTCATGTGCGGTCCTCTCACTCCCGTGCCCCGTGCACAATATTCCCGGTCCGGACGCGGCCCAATCATGGTTGACTCGAATCATGACGACTGCCGAACTCACCGTGATCGACTCGCACGACGGCCTGCGCGAGCTGATCGGCGAACCTTCGGAGAACACCAGGCGCAAGAAGATCACCGTGATCGAGGAACATGCGCGCACCGTGATCGAGCATTCGCCGTTCGTGTTGCTGGCCACGTCCGCACCGGACGGCACCTGCGACGTGTCGCCGCGCGGCGACCCGGCCGGTTCCGTGCTGATCCTCGACGAGCACACCCTCGTGCTGGCCGAACGGCCGGGCAACCGGCTGGCCGACAGCATCTCCAACCTGATCGACAACCCGCACGCCGGCCTGCTGTTCCTGGTGCCCGGCATGAACGAGAGCCTGCGGGTGAACGGCCGCACCACGCTCGTGTCGGACGCGCCGTTCTTCGACCGGCTCGTCGTGCAGGGCAAGCGACCCAAGCTGGCGATCATTCTGCACGTCGAGGACCTCTACGTGCACTGCGCCAAGGCGATGCTGCGCTCGTCGCTGTGGGACGCGGCGACCTGGCCGGACCGGGGCGACCTGCCGAGCATGGGCCGGATGCTCAAGGACCAGTTGGCCCTGGCCGTGTCCGCCGAGGAACTCGACGCCTCCCTGGACGATTCCTCGGCCACCACGCAGTACTGAGTCAGCCGGAAGTCGTTGGCGCGCAACCTGTCGGCGGTAGTCTGCGCGCGTGCGATGGATTGCGGCGCCAGTGGCGCTCGTGGCAATACTGGCCGGATGCTCGTCGAGCGGCACGCCGACACCGGCGCCGAGCACCGTCCCGCCGAGCGTGACCACCCAGGTCTGGTCGCTGGTGGACGGTTTCGTGGACTGGCCGGCGTTACCGGCCACACCGCCGGGCAACTGGTCGCTCAACCTGCACCAGCTGTTCCCGAGCAGCGACGGTGACGTGCCGAACTGGCCGAACCCGCCCGGCATCCTCACCGGCCTGAGCACGTCCACCCAGCTCGTCGCGTACAGCGCGACCACCGGCAAGCAGGTCTGGCAGGTCGCGCAGGCGCCGCTGACCAGTCCCGAGCAGGCCAACGAGACGCCGGTCGTGGAGTCCGTGCAGAACGCCGGGCTGCACCTGATCGCGGTGACGCGCGACCTCGCCTCGGGCGCCAGCCAACTCGACCTCTACGACGCGACCACCGGCCGGTACCTGTACGGCCGCTCCGGCAAGGGCGTCACCACGCCGACGTTGTTGGACGACCAGCACGCGCTGTTCGACCTGACGGACACCAGCTCCGACGGCGGCCTCGACGAGGTCGACGCGCGCACCGGCACGTTGGTGTGGCACAACCCGGGTGTGGCGGCCTGCTCGGTGTACGTGGGCAAGATCCTGTGCGACACGATCGACGCCAAGAGCGTCGCGCTGCTCGATCCGGCGACCGGCGCGACCAGGTGGACGGTGCCCTTCCAGGAGACCGCGCAGGGCGCCGCGTTCTCCACCTCGGCGGTGATCGGCGACGAGGGCTACTTCACCAACGGCTCCTCGGACACGCTGACCGCGATCAACCTGGACAGCGGCCACATCGACTGGCAGCGCCCGACCGGCATCGACAACGTCCAGTCGATCGTGCCGTTGGACGCCGGTCACATCGCGGTCGGCGGGCTGGTGCACGGCACGTCCGGTTCGACCGAACTGTTGGTGTCCATGGCGATCCGGGACGGTGCGACCAGCACGATCTACGCCGGCACCGACTCCGACGGCAGCGACACCAGCAACGGCGGCCTGGTCGCGATCCGGTTGGGCGGCAAGGAGTATCTCGCGCTGATCGACCCGGACGGCAGCATCCGCACGTTCGGCTCGAACGGCCACCAGGTCGCCATGCTGGCCGCCGACTGCGCCACGTTCGCGGACGTCGTCGGCGACACACTCGGCTGCGGCTCGACCAACGGCTACACCCTCTACGCCCTGCCCGGTCTCAGGGTGCGCGGCAACTTCGACGCCGGCAACTCCACCTCGATCTCGGTGGTCGGCAACGTGCTGCTGGCCAACATCGACGACACGGTCAAGCCGATCACACCGTGACGTTCAGTCCTCAGGCGGTTCCGGTTCGTCGCGGCCCGCGATGGAACGCAGCGAGGAGAACAGACCGATGTCGGGCATGCTGGTCAGCTGCCAGGCGCGGCTGATCCCGCCGATCAGGTCGAAGATCACCAGATAGCTCAGCGTGTTCACGGCGGCGACATCGCTCGGGTTCCCGAACAGCCGGACCGCAGCGAACACTTCGAGCACGCCGATGACCACCAGGATGACCACCAACCCGACCTGCTGCCGATCCTGGGCGAACGACGCGGAATGCGACCGCTCCGCCCGCGCCGAGACGATCAGGGTGCGGGTGACGCCCAGCCCGTAGGCGAGCATGGCCAGGCCGGTCACGCCGGCCCACCAGTCGAGGCCGGGCGAGGGCACCAGGGTGGCCAGCGACAGCACCAGCGCGTTGGAGAACGCGATGAGCGAGGCGCCTGCGCGGGCTCTGAACCGCGCCTGCGCGTGCCTGCTCTGCGATCGCTCCGGCGCGACCGTGATCGCGACGAACAACAGGCCGATGAGTGCGCCGCTGGTGCCGGCGGCGGCCGCGAAGAACGCGACATAACTATCCGGGATCACGGAGGAAATGTAGAGGTTGAGAAGATCAGGTAAACCGCCGAATGCGCCAACCCGGCGCCGTGGCCCCCGGGCCAACGTCAGGTGAACGGCGGATGTCCCGATCCGGTGTGGTCGATCGGCCAATTAGGATCGGTGGTGCCAGCCAGGTGAACACAGGAGGCCCCACCCCGTGGCGTTCGTGGAGACGATGCATTCGGTCGTGGATGTGCTCGGATCCAGCCAGGGGATCATCGCCATGGCCATCGCGGCGGCGGTCGGCATCGGCAGCCCGATCATGGATCGACTGGTCATCCGGCGCAAACGCATCCAGTACCAGGTGCTGTACAACTCCAAGATCGGCCTGAGCCCGGTCTTCCTCGACCCGGACAGCGAAACGCGCACGGCGACCACGCGGACCCACCCGGAACTCGCCCATCTCACCGAACAGCTGGACAAGCTGAGCGTGCTGATGATGCGGGTCAGGAACGTGGGCAGTTCGGACATCGACGAGGGCGACATCAATCCGCCGCTGAAGGTCACCTTCGGCAGCCGGGTGGTGTGGGACGCGCGGATCTCCGAGGCCAGCGACGAACAACTGCGCAAGCAGGTCCGGGAGAAGCTGGAGTTCTTCCGCAACGGCACGGAAACCGCGACCGGGCAGCCGGACGGTCCGGTGCCGACCAAGCCGGACGAACACCGCAACCTGCGCACCCTGCGCAGCCTGCTCAGCCGCAGGCTGGCCAACGCGCTCGCCGAACCGTCCGAACCGGCCGAGAAGGTCAAGCCCGCGCAGCAGTGGCGCAGCGTCCAGTTGGACGGGTTGTGGCTGCGTCGCAAGCAGAGCTTCATCCTGGTCGTGGTGCTGCACGAGGAAAGCGAGGACGCCACCTCGATCAGCAAGGAGTACGAGGTCACCGGCGGCCATCGCAACGGGCGCACGATCATCGAGCGCAGGCCGCAGCGCCGGTTCAGCTGGCCGGTGGTGACCACCGCGATCGGCGTGGTCCTGGTCGGCGCGCTGCTCGGCACCGTGCTGGCCAAGGTGATCGTCGGCGGTCAGCACCCGGTGGTGCAGGACGTCGAGTGCACCACCGGCACGGTGAACATCACCGGTTCCAGCGCGTTCGGGCCGATCGTGCGGACGCTCGGCCAGACCTACATGACCGACTGCCCCGGCTCGCACATCAACGTCGATTCCAGCGGCAGCCTGGACGGTGTGCGCGAGTTGGTGCAGGACAGCGCGAGCGCGGGCGCGAACCAGGCCGCGCTGTCCGACGGTCGCAGCGACGAGGCCACCACCGGTCTGAGCCGGCAGCTGGTCGCGGTGCTGGTGTACGGGCTGGTGGTGAACAAGAACGTCGGCGTCGATCGGCTGAGCACGGCGCAGGTGGTCGGCATCTACAACGGGCAGTACACGAACTGGCAGCAGTTGGGCGGCGTCGACCAGCCGATCCAGATCGTCGGCCGGGGCGCGAGTTCCGGTACCCGGCAGGCGTTCGAGCGCTACGTGCTGCACGGTTCCGAGGGCCTGCTGTCCTCGGACGACTGCCTGACCAAGGACCGGATCGCCACCGCGCCGACCATCGAGTGCGA
Source organism: Pseudonocardiaceae bacterium (assembly GCA_035948315.1). GTDB lineage: Bacteria > Actinomycetota > Actinomycetes > Mycobacteriales > Pseudonocardiaceae > CAJCJE01. Next base: position 220,396 of record DASZJG010000058.1, read on the forward strand.
GCGGGACACCACCCAGGACCTGATCAACGCGGTCACGTCGGTGCCGGGCGCGATCGGCTACGCGGACGTGTCCGACGAGGCGACCAAGCAGGCCGAGCGCGCGGGCCAACTGGTCACGCTGACCCTGGACGATCGCTACCCGCTGGTCGACTCGTTGCCGGACTATCCATTCTGGACTGTTGAGTACCTGTACACGAAGGACGGTCAGGACCAGCCGTTGCAGGCGTTCCTCAAGTACCTGAACAGCCCGTCCGCGCAGGCGACGCTGCTCGGTGCCGGCTACACGCCCTGCTGGTCCAGGGACAACGTGCTTAATCCGCTGTGTACGTCGCGCTAATCGACCTACCATGAGCCGATGTTCGAGATCGGTTCCCGGGCGCGCATGCTGCCCGCGCCGCCCGCGGTGGTCTGGGCTTCGCTGGTCCGGCCGCGCGAGCCGGGTACGCGGCCGTGGTTGAACCTGCGCACCGACGAGGTCGACCCTCGGGTTCTGCGGGCGGAGGAGCCGAACACGGTGGTGTGGTCCTCGCTGTGGCCGAGCAGGCCGGGCGACGAGGTGCACTTCGAGCTGACCGGGAACGACGTCGGCGAGACCCGCTTGCGGTTCACCCTGCTCACGCCGGACGCCGCGCCCGATCAGAGCAAGGCCGGGCATCTGCGGCGTCGGCTCAACGAACTGCTGTTCGCGGATCTTCGGTACTCGTACGGTCAATGACTTGCCGAGCGCATCGACCAGGCATAAGTTACCCATGAGTAATGCCCCTGCCTGAAGGAGTTGCCATGCCCACCCTCGACCGCCAGGGTGACGTCTTCGTGCTCGATCTCGGCGACAACGAGAACCGCTTCCATCCGGACTGGCTGGCCTCGGCCAACGCCGCGCTGGACGAGGTCGAGGCCGCCGACGGCGCCCGCGCGCTGGTGACCGCGGCGAGCGGCAAGTTCTTCTCCAACGGCCTTGACCTCGACTGGCTGATGGCCAACGGCGACCACGCCGCCGACTACGTGATCTCCGTCCATCAGCTGTTCGCCCGCGTCCTCGCTCTCCCGGTGACCACGGTCGCCGCCCTGCAGGGTCACACCTTCGCCGCGGGCGCCATGCTCTCGCTCGCGCACGACTTCCGGGTGATGCGCGCCGACCGCGGCTACTGGTGCCTGCCCGAGGTCGACATCAACATCCCGTTCACCCCGGGCATGTCCGCGCTGATCCAGGCCCGCCTGCCGCAGCCGGCGATGCACGAGGCGATGACCACCGGCCGACGCTACGGCGGCGCCGACGCGCTCGCCGCCGGCATCGTCGACCGGGCCGTCGCCGAGGCGGAGGTGCGCACGACCGCGCTGGCGATCGCCCAGTCGCACACCGGCAAGGCGGGCCCGACCCTGGAGGCCATCAAGGCGCGCATGTACGCGTCGGTGCTGGACACCCTGCGGGACAAGGACAATCCGATGGGCTGACCATCAGCCGCCCTGCTGTTGCTGCTGGTACTGCTGCTGGAACTCGGTCTGGCACTGCTGGATCTTGGCCTGGTCGTTGTTGGCCTGCTGGATGCAGGTCGTGAAGTCCTTGAACTGCTGGCTGCCGAAGAAGGAGAACAGGCTGCCGACGGCGATCACGAACAGCACGCCGATGACCAGACCGACGATGCCGGTGACCAGCCCGGCGATGGGCATGCCCTTGCCGGAGGCGATGCCCTGGTTGGCCCGGTTGATCCCGAGGATGCCGAAGATGATCGCCAGCACGCCGAGCACGATGCCGCCGATCGCCGTCCAGCAGAACACCACGGCGAGAATGCCCAGCACCAGCGCGGCGATGCCGAAGCCGTTGCGTGGCGCGACCACTCCCCCGCCGGACCAGCCGGGACCTGGGCCGTAAGCGGGGCCGGTGCCGTAGGTCGGCGGCGGCGGCATCGCGCCGGGGTCGCCTTCGCCGAATGCGGGTTGATCTGGACCAGACGTGGTCATCGCGGTTCCTCCGTGGCCGACAACGCGGAACCGCCATGATAGTGACATAGGCCATCCTTCACCCGTCGAGAGGGAACGGATCCGACCATGCCCAAGCGCATCATCATGGACTGCGACCCCGGGCACGACGACGCGATCGCGCTGGTCCTCGCGCAGGGCAATCCCGAGGTCGAACTGGCCGCGGTGACCACGGTCGCGGGCAACCAGACCATCGAGAAGGTCACCCGCAACGCGCTCGCCACCGCGGCCGTCGCCGGCATCACCGGGGTTCCGTTCGCGGCCGGCACGCACCGGCCGCTGGTCCAGCCGCAGTCGACCGGCGCGGACATCCACGGCGAGACCGGTCTGGACGGCCCGGTGCTGCCCGCGCCGACGACCGAACTCGATCCTCGACACGGCGTCGACCTGATCATCGACACGATCATGGCCGAACCGGCCGGCACTCTCACCCTGGTACCGACCGGACCGCTGACCAACATCGCGCTGGCCGTGCGCAAGGAGCCGAGGATCGTCGAGCGGGTCCGGGAAGTCGTGCTGATGGGCGGCGCCTACCACGGCGGCAACTGGAGCCCGACCGCCGAGTTCAACATCGCGGTCGATCCGGAGGCCGCGCACATCGTGTTCAACGAGCCGTGGCGGTTGACCATGGTCGGCCTCGACCTCACCCACCAGGCGCTGGCCACGCCCGAGGTGGTCGAGCGGATCAGGGCGATCGGCACGACGGCCGCGAAGTTCGTCGTGGACATCCTCGGCTTCTTCGCCGAGTCCTATCGGGACGTTCAGGGTTTCGATTCGCCGCCGGTGCACGACTCGTGCACGGTGGCCTACGTGATCGACCCGAACGTGTTCACCACCAGAAAGGCCCCGCTCGACGTCGAACTGACCGGCGGCCTCACCAGGGGCATGACCGTCGCGGACTTCCGCGCCGCGCCCGATCCCGACTGCCGGACCAGCGTCGCGGTCAAGCTCGACCGCGAACGGTTCTGGAACCTGGTGATCGACGCGATCGAGCGCATCGGCCCTGACTAGCCCGCCTGTTCGGCCATCAGGCGAAGCCGTGTGGCGAACTCGCTGAGCCCGGCCTTGTCCACGTTGCCGAAGCTGACCCGGAACACCTGGCGATCGTCGGGCAGGAACGCGGTGCCGGAGATGACCAGCGTGTCGTAGCGGGTGATCAGCTCGCGCACGACCTCGTCGGTCGGGCGGCCTGCGAAGGGATGACGCACCCAGGCGAAGAATCCGCCCGAGGTGAGCACCTCGAAACCGCCGGGCCGGTCGGCCAGCTGGGTTTCCAGCCACGCCCGCTTGTCCGCGACCTCGCCGGCCCGCGCCCGGCGCCACTCCCCCGCCGACGCCAACCCGGCCCAGGCCGCCTCCTGGCCGATGCGCGGCGCGCAGATCGCCACGCAGTCCAGCAGCTTCATCACCTCGCGGTTCACCTCGGGCGAGGCGAGCACGGCGCCGACCCGGTAACCGGGAATGGCCAGGTCCTTGGAGAAGCTGTGCAGGCTGATCAGCGTCCGCGCCCAGTCCGGATCGGCGAACAGCGCGTGCGCGGGCTCGTCGGTGCCGCGGAACGAGCGGTAGGTCTCGTCCACGATCAGGGCGATGTCGTGCCGCGCGGCCAACCGGTAGAAGCCGGCCAGCACCTCCGGCGGAATGACGACGCCGCTCGGATTGCCCGGCGAGACCAGCACGATCGCCCTGGTGCGCGCGGTGATCAGCGCCTGCGCCGCCTCCGGCGTCGGCACCAGGCCGGGACCGGGCTCCAGGTAGCGCGGCACGACGCCGTTCATGCGCAGCCACATGTCGTAGTTGAAGTAGTACGGCAGCACTTCGATGATCTCGTCGCCTGGTTGGGCCAGCGCCTGCGCGACCAGGCAGAACGCCTGGTTGCAGCCGGCGGTCACGACCATCTGGTCGGGGCCGATCGGGCTGAGGTAGGCGCGGCTGAGGTCGGCGGCGAACGCTTCGCGCAACCTGGGCAGGCCGGGCGCGGGCACATAGGCGGCGCCGTTCGGCTCCTGACCGACCTTGGTGACGTGCTCGACGACCTCCAGCGCGGGCGGGTAGCTCGGCGCGGCCTGCGCCAGGTCGAGCAGGTCCCGCTCGCCGCTCCGGCCGGAGAGCAAGGCGTACGTCCCGCCCATGGGTGAGTCGATCTCGCGCACGGTTCGCGGGCTGAGTCGCATACTGTGATCGTATCGAGGCTCGACGGGGCGAGCCGACGTCAGCCGAGCCGCTCCGCTAGATGCACCGTGACCGTCTCGCCCGGCGCCTTGCCGAGCACCGCAAGCAGATCGCCCTTCACCGGGAGCTTGTGCCGGCCGTCGCCGAGCGCCATGAACGAACTGCGGAACGGCTGACCGTCGACCTCGCCCCGGACCTTCACCAGGCCGCGGGTGCCGAAGAACTCGGCAGAGCCGGGCATGACGACGTAGGTCCAGCCGCCGGGTTTGGGGCTGTGTTCGAGGACTGCCGTGAAGGTGGTGTCCAGCGGGCCGGTTCGGGCCGGCTTGTTCGCGGTGGTCACGCCTGCTCTCCCGTGATCACGAAGCCGTTGCCGTCCGGGTCGGACACGCTGAACATCGGCGGCACGCCCGGCCACTGCAACAGTTCGCTGACCGTGACGCCCTGGGCGGCGAGCGCTTCGCGCGCGCCCGCCGCGTCACCGCTGGTGAACCGGATGCCGGTCTCGACGCCCGCCTGCCGGTCGTCCCCGGCCGGAACCAGGGCGACGCTGGTGGCCGAGCCCTCCGGCGCGACCTCGATCCATCTGCCGCCGAACTGCGGCAGCGGCACGTCGAGGCGTACCGAGAAGCCCAGTATGCCTGTGTAGAAGGCCAGGGCCTTGTCCTGGTCCGTCACGGGCACTGCGACGGTCCGCACCCCGGTGATCTGCCATGTTCCGCTCACGAGCGCCTCCTGGTCGGTATCGGTGACCAGGTAGACCTCAGCGGCGGCGAAAACTCATCGCGCGCAGCAGGCCGGTTCTCGGCGTCACCCACTCGGCGATGTCGGCGATCACGTCCCGGTCGACGTGCTGCGCCGGAACGTAGCCGGCCGGGGTGGAGGGACCAGTGCCGGGGAAGAACAGGTGGTCGTCCGCGTCGTAGAGCTGGATGGTGACGTCGCGCCGGTCGGCGAGGCCGGCGCGCCAGGCGGCCAGGTCGTCGGCGACGGTCACCTGGTAGTCGCGGCCGCCCTGCAGGATGAGCATGGGTTTGGCCAGCGCGACCGCCCTGGCCACCGGGTCATCGGCGCGCAGGTCGAGCCAGTACGAGCCGGACCAGCCGAAGGGCAGGTCGGCGGCGGGCGTCTCGGGCGAGAGTTCCGGGCTGTCGACGAGCGCGACCCACCGGTCCACCGAGGCCAGCGCGTCCTTCTCGAAGTCCTCCGGGCTCACCGCGGCGAGGTAGCGGGCGACGCGGGCGGCGGCGTGGTGCATGGGCTGGTTGTCGCCGGCCAGCAGCACGAGGCCGGCCACGGACGGCTCGGCGGCCGCGACCCTGGGCGCGACCCGGCCGCCCATGCTGTGCCCGACCACGAAAATCCGCTCGGGATCCACAGTGGACTGCTCCTTGAGCAGTCGGACGGCCGCGACCGCATGCGGCACGTACTCGTCCGTCGCGGTGAAACCGGGCTCGGCGGCGAGGCCGGGATGGTGCATGGTGACCATGTCGAAACGGACCACGGCGACGCCTCGGCTGGCCAGTCCCCAGGCGATGTCCTTGAGCGGCTTGTTCGCGCCACTGGTCTCGTCCCGGTCGAACGCGCCGCCGCCGCTGAGCAGCACCACGCCCGGTCTTCTGCCTCGTCCGGTGGGCAGGGTCAGCGTGCCGGGCACGGCGAACGCACCCGCACCGAGTCTGATCTCCTGCTCGGTGAAGCGGCTCGGCACCGCGTAGGGCGGCGGTGCCCAGCCGGTCTCGGCCAAGGCGGCGATGCGCAGACCGTGCAGCTGGCCGTCATCGTCGACCGACATGACGACGAGCAGTCCGCCGCTCGGACCGGTCACCGGCACACTCACCCGGACGAGCCCGGCGTGGCCCGGTTCGGTCGCGGGTCGCCCGATCGCGGTGATACCGCCGATCCGGGACATCTCGGCCGCCCAGTCCACCCGCAGCGTCTCGGCGGACACCACGGCACGGAGCCGAGTGGCGAACAGCCGCTCGACCTCGGCGAAACGGCCGTCGTTCGCCATGGCGACCACGGTCGCGGCGACTTCGGCAGGATCCACAATCAACCTTTCTCGCATTTTGCGAACGGTAGCAGAGTATGAGATCGTTCGGTAGTGGACATCCTGGAACTGCTGGGGCACCCGGTTCGACTGCGGATTGTGCACGCCATGCGGGGCGGCCGGACACTGACCACCGCGCAGATCGGCGCGCTGCTGCCGGACGTGTCCAAGGCGATGGTCTATCGGCACGTCGAGGCGCTGGCCGGCGGCGGGGTCCTGGCCGTCGCCGAGGAACGACGGGTGCGCGGCGCCGTCGAGCGGCTCTACCGGCTGCGCACCGATCGCGCGTCCATCGACCCCGACACCATCGCCGGCCTCACCACCGACGACCATCGCCGCGGTTTCGCCGCTGCCGTAGCCGCGCTCGTCGCCGAGTTCAACGCCTACCTCGACCGGGACGACGCCGATCCGGCCAAGGACGCCGTCGGCTACCGGCAACACGGGATCTGGCTCAGCAAGGCCGAACTCGAGGCGCTGATCGTCGAGCTGCGCGCGGCGATCCTGCCCAGGCTGGCCAACGAGCCCTCGCCCGATCGCGCGCGCTACCTGCTCAGCCCGATCCTGTTCCCCAGCGCGGAACCGCCAGCCGGGTAGCGAGCACACCTGGATAACCGGCACCCGTCGTCGATAGGGTCGAAGTGTTCGACCATCGACGAACAGGGAGTGATTCTGGTGCGAGCGATCGGCCTGACCGAGTTCGGCGGCCCGGAAGTATTGCAGGTGCTGGAGCTTCCGGTGCCCGAACCCGAGACCGGCGAGGTGCGCGTTCGCGTGCACGCGGCCACGATCAACCCGACCGACACGGTGCTGCGCTCCGGCGCACGGGTCGACCGGTTCGAGGGACGGCCGGGGCCGTACGTGCCGGGCATGGACGCGGCGGGCGTGGTGGACGCGATCGGCCCGGACACCGAGACCGCGCTGCGAGTGGGTGACCGGGTCGTCGCGCTCGTGCGACCGTACGGTCCGCGCGGCGGCGCGTACGCGGATTTCCTGGTGGCGCCCGCGGATTCGGTGGTGCCGATCCCGGACGGCGCGGACTTCCCGGCCGCGTCCACGCTCCCGATGAACGCGATGACCGCACGCCTTGGCCTCGATCAGCTGGCCGTCCCGGCCGGTGGCACGGTCGCGGTCACCGGCGCGGCCGGCGCGTTCGGCGGCTACGCGGTCCAACTGGCCAAGGCCGACGGACTCCGCGTGCTCGCCGACGCCTCCGATGCCGACCGCGAACTGGTGACCAAGCTGGGCGCGGACGAGGTGGTGGCGCGCGGCGACGACGTGGCCAAGCGCTTCCGCGAACTCGCACCCGAGGGCGTTGACGGACTGCTGGACGGTGCCGTGCTGGACGGCCTGGTGCTGCCCGCGATCCGCGATGGCGGCGGCCTTTCGGTGATCCGCGGTTGGGCCGGGCCGAGCGAGCGCGACGTTCGGATCCACCAGACCTGGGTGAACGAGATCGCCACGGATCACGCTCGCCTGACCACGCTGCGCGATCAGGCGAGCGCCGGTGTGCTGACCCTGCGAGTCGCCGACGTGCTGCCCGCCGAACAGGCGGCACAGGCACATCGGCGACTCGCGGCAGGCGGTGTACGCGGCCGGCTCGTGCTGGCCTTCGTTGATTGAGTAGAGCTCGAACTAGTCGACCAGCAGGTCCTCGATCACGATCGGGATGTGCCGCACGCGGATGCCGGTGGCGTTGTGAATCGCGTTGGCCACCGCGGCGGCCACGCCGACCGTGCCGATCTCGCCGATGCCCTTGGCCCCCATCGCGTTGTGCAGGGTGTCCGGGTATTTGACGAAGTGCACGTCGATGTCGGCCGGGATGTCCGCGTTCACCGGCAGCAGGTAGCTGGCCAGGTCGGCGTTGGCGAAACGTCCGCTGGCCTCGATCTCCAGCCCCTCGTGCAGCGCGGCCGAAACGCCCCAGATCATGCCGCCCATCAGCTGGCTGCGGGCGGTCTGGTCGTTGATGATCCGGCCCGCGTCGAACACGCCGAGCAGCCGCGACACCCGCGCCTCGCGCGTCCACCGGTGCACCCGGACCTCGCAGAACTGGGCACCGAAGGAACTGAACGAGTGCTTGGTCAACTCCTCGCCGGGCGCGGAGGAACCCTGCGCGGACAACGACTTGCGGCCCGCCGCCCGTAGCACCTCGCCGAAGGACATCGACCGACCACCGGCCAGCACGCGACCGGCGGCGTAGGAGACCTCCTGGCCGGTGAACGGGCCTTCCGGCGACGCGGCCAGCGCGAGCAGGTCGTCGATGAGCTTGGCCGCGGCGATCATGATCGCCGTGCCGGCGCTGGCGGTCGCGGTCGAGCCGCCGGACAGGCCGCCGGGCGGCAGCGCCGAGTCGCCGAGGCTCGGGTCGATCCGGTCCGGCTTGATGTCCAGCGATTCCGCGCCGACCAGCGCCAGCACGGTCAGCAGGCCGGTGCCTGGATCGGCGCCGGAGGTGCCGACGGTTGCGGTCTCGTCCTCGCGGAACGCGATCTCGACCGTGGCCGGGAAGCGCAGCGCCGGGAACATCGCGGTCGCGGTGCCCATCCCGACCAGCCAGTCGCCGTCCACGTGGCCCTCTGGTGTGCGGTTCGCCCAGCCGAAGCGGGCCGCGCCGATCCGGTAGCACTCGTCGAGGTGCTTGCTGGACCACTGCAGATCCTTGCCGGGCGGAGCGGTCGAGTTGTTGCGCAGCCGCAGCTCGATCGGGTCCATGTGCAGCGCGATCGCCAGTTCGTCCATGGCGCTCTCCAGCGCGAACGAGCCGGGTGCTTCGCCGGGCGCCCGCATGAACGTGGTCGGCGGGATGTTCAGCGGCACCATCTTCTGGCTGATCGCCAGGTTCTTGGTCGAGTACCACTCGCGCGAGGTGCCGTGCGAGGTGGGTTCGACGAAGCCCCGGCCGATGTCCGTGCTGCACCAGGAATCGTGGCGCAGTGCGATCAGGGTGCCGTCGGTCTCCGCGCCGAGGGTCATCTTCTGCACGGTGGCCGCGCGGCCCGCGGTCGCGGTGAACACCTGCTCCCTGGTCAGCGCGGCCTTGACCGGCCTGCCGAGCACCTTGGCCGCGGCCGCCGCCAGGAAGGCGGGCGCGGATGCGCGTGCCTTGCCGCCGAACGCGCCGCCCACGTACGGGTTGACCGCGTGCACCGCAGGAGGTTCCAGGCCGAGCGCGTCGGCGATCTCCTGCGACTGGAAGTGCGCCGCCTGGTTTCCACTGTAGACGGTCAGCGTGGCGCCGTCCCAGATCGCGACGGCCGAGTGCGGCTCCATGGCGGCATGGTTCTGCGTCGCCGTGCGGTAGGTGTGCTCGACCACGACCGGACTGGCCGCGATCGCGTCCTCAATGGACTCGACGCCGTCTTCGAGGATGGCCAGTTCCGCCGAATCGCCGCCGCGCACCTCGGGTGCGTCCTCGGCCGTGGCCAGGCCCTCCTCCAGCGAGGTGAGCGCGGGCCGCTGCTGGTAGCCGACCTCAACGAGCATGGCCGCGTCGCGCGCCTGCTCGAAGGTCTCCGCGACGACGAAGCCGATCGGCTGGCCGTAGTAGGCGACTTCCCTGTTCTGCAAGGGAACCCAGGTCGGGCCGAACGCGCCCAGGGTCGGCGTGGCCAGGATCAGCGGGTCGAACGGCGAGTACACGCCGATCACACCCGGCGCGCTCTTGGCCGCGGTGGTGTCCATGGACTCGATCTCGCCGTTGGCGATGGTGCTGGTCAGCACGTATCCGTAGACCATGCCGGGAAAGTTGTGGTCGAGCCCGTAGCGGGCCTGGCCGGTGACCTTCAGCGGGCCGTCAACCCGGTTGGTCATGCTCCGCTCCCCTCGGTCGGTTCGGTCAGTTCGAGCAGGGCCCGGATGATGGTCCTGCGCAGCAGTGCGGGCTTGTACCCGTTGTGCGACAACGGCCGCGCGCCGTCCGCGGCACCGGAGACGGCCGCCTCGAACGCGGCGACGCTCACCGGCGCGCCACGCAGTTCGCGTTCCACGGCCGGCAGGCGCCACGGCATCGTGCCAACCCCGCCGACCGCGACCCGCGCGTCGACGATGTGCCCGTCGCGGACGTCGAGCGCGACCGCGGCCGAGCACAGCGCGAACTCGTAGGACTGCCGGTCGCGCACCTTCACGTAGGTCGAGTTCGACGCCCAGTCGAGCCGGGGCACGATGATCTCGGTGATCAGTTCGCCCTCGGACAGATTGTGCTCCAGTTGCGGCGTGTCGCCGGGCAGCCGGTAGAGATCGGCCAGCGCGATGGTGCGCTCGCCCGCCGGGCCGACCAGGCGCACCCGCGTGTCGAGCGCGACCAGTGCGACGGCGAGGTCGCTGGCGTGCGTCGCGACGCAGGAGTCGCTGGTGCCGAGGATGGCGTGCATCCGGTTGACACCGGTGATCGCGGCGCAGCCGCTGCCCGGGTCGCGCCGGTTGCACGGCATGTTGACGTCGCGGAAGTAGCCGCACCTGGTGCGCTGCAACAGGTTCCCGCCGATGCTGGCCATGTTGCGCAGCTGCTGCGACGCGCTGCGCAGCAGGGCGCGGGAGATCGCCGGGTACACGGCGGGATGGGCGGCCACGTCGCTCATCCGCTCCAGCGCGCCGATCCGCAGGTTGCCGTCCTCGTCGACGGCGATGCCGCGCAACGGCAGCCGGTTGATGTCCAACACGTGCTGCGGGGTGAGCACGTTGAGCTTCATCAGGTCGACCAGGGTGGTGCCGCCGGCCAGGAACGTGCCGGACGAGGCGACCGCGTCGGCGACGGTGGTGGGAGCAGTCAGCTCAAACGGTCGCATCGGCCTGCCTCACTTGCTCGCTGACCTGCTCGATGGCGGCGACGATGTTGGGGTACGCCGAGCACCGGCAGATGTTGCCGGACATGAACTCGCGTACGTCCTCGACGCCCTGTTCGACCGCGGCGACCGCGGACATGAGCTGACCGGACGTGCAGAATCCGCACTGCAACGCGTCGCGGTCGACGAACGCCTGCTGCATCGGGTGCAGCTCGTCGTCGGAGGCCAACCCCTCGACCGTGGTCACCGGCTGGGTCACCGTGGCGGCGAGGGTCAGGCAGGACAGCACGGGACGGCCGCCGATATGCACGGTGCAGGCACCGCACTGGCCCCGGTCGCACCCCTTCTTCGGGCCGGTGACGTCGAGCCGTTCACGCAACGCGTCCAGGAGCGTGACTCCGGGTTCGATGTTGAGCTGCTCGGTCCGGCCATTGACTTCGAGTGAGATGTCCACTGGCTCGCTTTCCCGACTGGGAGATCTAGCGGATAGTCATCCGCTTCACTATTGTCGAGGCTATCGGATAATAATCCGGTACGCAACGACTACGCTCAGCCCGGAGTAAGTCCAGGCTCGGGCGGCCAACGAGTACATTTCGGACAAGTCAATCGCCGGGAGGTAGTGATGACGACGGGATCGGTCAGCCCGCGCCGCGCGGACACCCGGCGCAACCACGAGCGTATCCTCGCCGCCGCCGCGCTGTCGCTCAGCGAGTCCGGTGAGGTCTCGTTCAACACGATCGCCAAACAGGCCGAGGTCGGCGTCGGCACCGTGTACCGGCACTTCCCCACCCCGGCGGCCCTGATCCTCGCGGTCTACCAGCGTGAGGTGGATCACCTGATCGACGTGATCCCGGTGCTGCTCGCCGACCACCCGCCGGAGGAGGCGTTCCGGCTGTGGGTGATCGACCACCTCGCGCGGTACATGATGACCAAGTACGGCCTTGCCAACGCGCTCAGCGTCGCATCGTCATCGCGGGAAACCCTGCCCAGGAGCGCGTTCGAGTCGATGGTCCGCGCGCTGGCCACGTTGGTGCGGGCCAACATCGAGGCCGGCACGGTGCGCGCCGACCTGACCCCCGAACTCGCGTTGCGCGGCCTGTCCGGCCTGATGCACCTCGACCCGCGCGGCGACTGGCGCGAGCAGGCCACCAACCTGATGGATCTGCTCTGGTGCGGCATGGGCACGAACTGCCCCTGTAGCGCCAATGGCCCCGCCCCCGCGAACTGAGCGGGAACGGGGCCACGGCCCTGTCAACTAATTCACAGTCCTATTTGGACGACTTCGCCTTGAGACTGGTCAGCCAGCCCGCGTTCGGCGTGCCGATGCCGGTCACGTCGTCCCAGCCTGCCGCCGTGCTCAGCGACGAGTCCTGGTCGAACGTGCGGACCGAGTACAGGATGCCGCCCGACGGGTCGACGCTGTTCGCGTAGTCCGGCCGAACCGCGCCCGCGTCCACCGGCGCACCCCGCACGTCGGTGAAATCGCCGGACTTGGCCTGGCCGTAGACGATCGGGTTGAGGAAACCGACCGAACCGCCCGCGCTCTGCACCGCCAGCGCGGTCATGCCGGCGAACAGTGGGGAAGCCAGGCTGGTGCCACCCTCACGGAACTCGCCGTAGTGCACACCGTCCGGAAAGGACTGGGTGAGACCGATCAGCATGCCGGTCGTCGGGTCGGCGTCCATGGCCACGTCCGGCACCGCGCGGCCGGGCGGAGCACTCGCCGGCACCACGCCGGTCTGGTAGGCGGGCCGGTTGTTGAGCGCGGAGAAACCGCCGCCCGCGCCGTAGAGGTAGCCGACCGGGGACCAGGACTTGCCGTCCGAGGACAGCGTGTACTTGTCGGTGCCCCAGCCGGTTTGCCAGGCCAGGTTGCCGTTGGCGTCGATGGCGGTCGTGGTGCCACCGACCGAGGTCACGTACGAGTCGCCGGTCGGGTAGTCCGACTGCTTGAGACCGGTGTTGGCCACCTCGTCACCGTTGTCGCCGGAGGAGAACATGAAGCTGATGCCCTGGAGCGCGCCCTGCATGAAAACCTGCTCGTAGGCCGGAATCGTGCCGGCCGACTCACCTTCCTCGGGCTCGCCCCAGGAGTTGGACACGATCTGCGCCTTGTTCTCGTTGACCACCTTGGCCAGGTTGTCGACCAGGCTGGTGTCGTAGCAGTCCGCCGCGGCGTAGTAGCGGATGTTCGCCTGCGGTGCCATGGCGTGCACGGCCTCGATGTCCAGCGCCTCCTCGGGGAAGGAACTGGACGGCGCGCACGCGGAGGTCACGTTGAACTTGGGGTACTTGGCCTGGCTCAACTGGCCGGGCGCGTAGCTCGCGTCACCGTGGTTGGTCGCGTAGGTCGCGGTGTCCTGCGCGATGGTGGTGGACGCGTACCACAGCGTCGTCGCCACCGTCACGCCCTTGCCGGTCAGGCCGGTGTTGCCCTCGTACGCGGCCCGGAACTGCGTACCGGTGTAGCCGCACGGCGCGTAGGACAGCGTCTTGCCGTTGTACTTCGGCAGCTTCGTCTTGTAGTCGCCCTCGTAGGTCGCGGCGAGCTGACCGTAGTAGATCGAGCAGGGCCGCGCGTTGTCGAAGCCGGCGGGCGGCGGAATCGGCGTGGCGGTGGTGGTGTTCGCGTGCTGGCTGGTGTCCAGGCCGGTCACGCTGAGCACGGCACCGGACAGCGCCGCGGGCACCGTCACCGAACCCGTTGGCGCCTGCACGTTCTGGCCGTCGTGCGCGTAGCGCTGGATCGACACGCCGAACGCCTTCTGCGCGTTGGCAACCGTGCCGGTGACGGTGACATAGCGGTGCTGGCCATCGACCCCGGTCACCGTCAAACCGGAGGAGGACAGCCAGGACGACACCGCGGCGACCGTCGCGTTGTTCGGTTCGTAGGCGGCCTCGTACTGGGCCGGACTGAGGAAGTGCCGATAGTCGCGGTTGCCGGGAGTCGACACGGCGGCGACCGCGGCGCGGAGCTTGTCGAGCCCACCGTTGGGCGAAAGATACACGCGGGCGTTGACCGAACTGCTCGCGCTGGGCTGGCCGGTGTGTTTCGCATGGCCCATCCAGACGGGTGCGCTGTCGGCCAACTGACTGCGCGCACCGGCGTCCTGTGCGTCCGCGCTCACCGCGCCTGCCATGCCGAGCACGGCGGAGGCCGCGACGGCGCACGTGACGCCACGCATGATCGTGCGTCTTAACATACAAACCCCAAACTTCTCGGACTCGTCTGATCGCCGGCAGCCCCGTCCACCTGCGATCACACCGTATGTTCGGCATGCGCGAGGAACCAGATCCGATCGTGGGTTTACGCGGCCGGAAAAATTGGCTATCTTGCCCGGCCCGTTCGAGGACCTGCCAGGATGACCATGTGCGAGGCGTGTGCTGATGACCGGTCCATGGTTTCCCGACCCGGCGACCTCGCGCGCCGTGCTGATCGGCGCGAGCCGGTTCACCGCAACCGACCTGCCGGACATTCCGGCCGTTCTCGGCAATCTCACCGGTTTGCGTGCGGCGCTCACCGATCCGGCCAACGGCACCCTCACCGCGCCGCACTGCACCGTACTGACCGACCCCACCAGCCCGGCCGTCGTCGGCGCGGCGCTGGCCACGGCTAGCGAACAGGCCACCGATCTGCTGCTGGTCTACTACGCGGGGCACGGCATTCTCGACGACGACGGTCTGCTGCACTTCGCGCTCGGCGAGACGCTCACCCAGCGCGCCGGCTACACCGCGGTTCCGCTGGAGCTGCTCAAACGCGACCTCGGCCGGGCCCGCGCCCGAGCCCGCGTGCTGGTGCTCGACTGCTGCTTCTCCGGCCAGGCCGTCGAAGCGATGGGCGCGAGCGACGGTCTGGCCACCGGCCAACTGCGCGTCACCGGCACCTACACGCTCACCTCGACCACCGCGACCACACCGGCCCACGCCCCCAGGGACGCGGAACACACCGCCTTCACCGGCGCACTGCTGCGCGCCATGGCCAGCCCGCGTCCGCTCACCCTCGACGACCTCTACACCCACGTCGACAACGACCTCGCCGCCCGCGGCCTCCCCCGCCCGCAATGCCGCGCCAGCAACACCGCCGGCCGCATCGGCCTGGTGCGCGGCCCGGTCCCGGTCCAGAGCGCCCCACCACCCCAACCCGAACTGGTCTACGACCTCGCACTGACCTCGACGCAGAGCTTCTTCAGCGTCGGGGCCCCAGTGCTCATGATCATCATCGCGGCTCTTTTCGCCGCGAATGCCAGCAGCATCAACGCGAACGGGACGATGCCGATCGCCCTGCCCTTCGTCGTCGTCCTCGCCGTGCTGACTTTCATCGGCAGCCACTCAAGCCGGTTCCGGAAGGTGGTGATCACCCACGAGGTCGTGACCGGCCACAAACACAAGGAGAGCCTGGCGTTTCCCTGGTCGCGTGTGCGGAAGGTCGAACTCAGGACGGTTCTGCTGAACTCCGGCGGGACCGGCACCACGCTGTGTCTGGTGGTCACCGAGGTGAAACAACCGAACCGCATCGTTCGCTGGCAGATACCGGGCATCGCGATGCCGGCCCAGGCGGTGGCGCGCGCCGTGCGCGAGTACGCCCCGCCCGGGACCGACATCGTGGTTGCCCCGAAGAAAACGCCTACGGGACCAACGTGACCGGCGCGGTCGGGCTGACGCCGGCCGGAATGTCCGCGACCAGGAAACCGGAGGACAAGAACCGGACGTTCACCGCCGGCACACCGCCGATCGCGAGCCGGGTCCCATGCGTGAAACCGGTGCCCGCGACGAGATCCCGCGCGAGCGTACCGGCCGTGGCCGGTGAACTGCCCGAGTAGTAGACCGACGGCGAGACCTGCGCCTCCAACGCCTGGTACGGCCCCTGCACGCCGGCGCCGGCCAGCACGGTCAGCGGCAGGTCGGCCGGGCCGGGCGTTTCCGAGATGGCGGTGTTGTCGTGTTCGCCGGGACTGCTCGGGGTGTCGTCCGGATCGGCATACCAGTTGCCGAACGAGTTCGTGTACGGGTCGGCCGCGGTGGGCCAGTGGCTGGACATCGAGTAGTGCGAGTTCCACTCGACGTTGTTGGTCAGCGTGATCCACTGCGAGCCGACGTCCGGCGCGACCGCGTAGGAGTAGTTGGGCGTGTGGGTGTCGTAGACGTTGCCGGTGATCGTGGTGCCGCCCGCGTAGGAGGCCGCCGTGTTGATCGAGCCGTCCGCGTTGTACACGGTCGCGCCCTGGTGGCCTTCGGTGTAGATGTCACCACCGTCCCCATAGGACTGCATGTTGTGGTGGAACAGGTTGTCGCTGATGGTGTTGTGCGCGTTGATGTTGCCGGTGTTGTTCCAGCTCGCCGCGTCCGGGTGACCCTGCCAGGCGCCGGAGGTGATGCCGTCGTAGGGCAGGTTGAAGATGTCGTTGTGCGACACCGTCGTGTGCCGGGTGAACAGCAGCGTGATGCCGGCGGCGCCGGTGTAGCCCGCCGCGTCGTCATGGATGACGTTGTTGTCGATGGTGTTGCCGGTCATGATCTCGTTCGTGCCGATGTGGTCGTGCGCGGAGGCCGGATCGGCCGCGCAGTCCGCGATCACCGCGCTCGCCGGATCGGTGGCCGCGTCGGTCGGATTGGGGTCGCCCGAGCAGCCGAGCCAGATCGCGCTGGACGCGATGTCGGTGAAGGTGCTGCCGCGCACCAGGTTGTCGTCGCTTCCGTACTTGATGCCGAGGCCGATGCCACCGAGGTCGGTGAAGGTGTCACCGAGGAACGTGGTGTTGTCGGCCGCGGTCAGCGAGACGTTGGCCAGCGGCTGGCTGAACGCGCCCCACGGACACGTGCCGGGCGCGCCCGCCGCGAATGTGCACTCGCCCTGGTTGTTGGCACCGGTGACGTTGAGATTCGCCTGCACCTGCGCGAAACCTACCGGAGTCGAGGGTTGCCGCCAGGTCGCGGTGGTGAAGGTGAGACCGGTGAAACTCAGGCCGCGCACCGGGTTCGCCAGTGTGCCGGTGACCTGCACGAGCGATTCCAGCCGGGGCACCTCGACGTCGAGGTCCGCGATCTGCTGGCCGGCCGAGGGTTCGTAGTAGAGGGTGTGCGTCGGCTGGTCGAGGTACCACTGGCCGGGGTGCAGCAGCGGGTAGGCGTTCGCGATGGTGGTCGGCGGGGTGCCCGCCGCGAGCGAGTACGGGGTGATGTTGCTGGCGTTGCCGCCGAAGATGGTCGGCGCCTTGTTGGTGAGATTGTTCCAGCAGGGTTGGGCCATGCCGACCGTGCCCGCGCCGATGGTGGCGACCGGGCATTCCGATTCCTCCCAGTCCGTCGGCGGTGCCGGGTTCCAGGTGAACTGGATGGCGGAAACATCGGAGGTGCCGACCTGCTTGGCCAGGTTCGACAGCCAGGTCGCGGTCGCGCCCGAGGTGCTGAATCCGGTCGGGCCCCAGTGGTCGAGGTCGAGGCCGAGCGACGGCACGCTCGCCTGCGCGACCGGTGCCGGGTCGCCGTCGACGAACACCTGGCGGGTCGCGGTGCCGGCCGGCACCGGCGCGGACCAGATCCCGTTCGCCGGGTCCGACTCCTGCCAGCCGGTGACCCTGATGCCACCGGAGAGCACCGGATGCGCGCCCGGCGCGGCCGACCAGCTCACCCCGGAATCGGCGGGGCCGAAGCGAAGTGGCTGGTCGAGCCGGTAGGTGCCGTTGTCGAGTTGCACGGCGACGCCGTGCCCGTGCTCGGTCGCCGCGCGGGCGGAGGTCTGCGCGGCCGATAACGAACACGGCTGCTGGACCGAGCATCGCGAACCCGAGCCGTCGGGCGCGACGTGCAGGACGGTGATCGAAGGGGAGGCGGTCGCCGCTGTGGCGGCGGCGAATCCACCGAGCAGAGTGAGGGTGAGGGCTGCGGCCAGGACAGGTGTACGGCGCATCGCAACATGAAACATCCGATGACCTGCGCGTGTCAATGAATGATTGAAGTAGGTCCGATACGCGCACGTCCAAGCAGTCGAATTCGTACCTGGACAGTTACGTAACCATCTGGGTACACTCGCCGCCGTGGATGCGGTGTTGCACGCACTGGCCGACCCGAGCCGACGCACGGTGCTGGCGGCGTTGCGGGAGTCGGAGGCGACAGCGGGTGAACTTGCCGCGCTGCTGCCGATCGCGCGACCGGGCGTCTCGCGGCACCTGAAGGTGTTGCGCGAGGCCGGCCTTGTCGACGTGCGACAGGAGGCACAGCGCCGGATCTACCGGCTGCGCGTCGACCCACTGGCCGAAGTGGACGAATGGCTCAGCGACTACCGATCCCTGTGGGAGCAGCGGTTTCACGCGCTGCACACCGAGGTCGCCAGGGGCAAGAAACAGAGAAGGAGCACGACATGACACGAACCGGCGTGATCGGATCGATCCGCGAGATCGACGGCAAGGCCGCGGTCCGGATGGAGGACCATTTCGACACCGACGCGGCCGACCTGTGGACCACGCTCACCGATCCGGCGCGACTGGAGCGGTGGGTCGCCAAGGTCGACGGCGACCTGCGCGTCGGCGGCACGTTCCAGGCCAGCTTCACCAGCAGCTGGACCGGTCCCGGCCGCGTCGACGTCTGCGACGCCCCGCGCAGGCTGATGGTCACCATGTCGCCCGGCGCGGACGACGAGGGCGTCATCGAGGCGGAGATCTTCCCGGACGGCGAGGGCTGCCGGCTGGTCGTCGAGGAACGCGGCCTCCCGCTGGACGAGGCGGCCGCGCACGGTGCCGGTTGGCAGGCACACATCGAGGACCTCGGTGCCTACCTCGCCGGCAGGCCGACCAGCGACTGGCGGACCCGCTGGTCCGAACTCAGCGCCGGCTACCAGAACTGGCGCTGATCACGCACCGACCGCACGGGCCACGATCCCCCAGATCCGGTGCGGCACGAGCAGTGGCTCGGGTGGGAAGCGCTCGCGCAACTGCGTGGCCAGTTCGGCGTCGAACGCGGCCACCTGCTCCCGCGTCAGGCTGCCGCCGACCCCGTTGGAGCTGCGCATCCGCCCGCGCCACTGCTCGTGCGTGAACTCGACGGTCGTGTCGAACCCGATATGTTCGAAGGAGTCGAATCCGGCGTCGCGCAGTTCCGCGACCCATTCCGGACGGTTGTCGAAGGTGAGGCCGCCCAGCGGCCAGGTCGGGTTGTACGCGTGCACCAGTTCCTCGGCCGCCTCGCTCACCTCGCCGCTGTAGTCGCGGTAGCAGATGGCCAGCGCGCCGCCGTCGACCAGCAGTCGCCGCACCTCGGCCGCGACCCTCGGCCGGTCGAACCAGTGCCAGCACTGACCGGCCGTCACCACGTCCCACTCGTGGCTCTGCAGCCCGGTCTCCTCCGCGCCACCAACCTGGTACGTCACCGAAACACCCTCGGCCTTGTCCTGTTCCCGCGCCCGATCCAGCATTTCGGCCGCCACATCGAGGCCGGTCACCGTGCATCCGGCGGCGGCGAACACCCGAGCCAACACCCCCGTCCCGGTCCCCAGATCGACAAGCCGCTGGCCCGCTACGCCGACGCGCAGTTCGGCGAGGCGGCCGAACAACTCGGGCGGAAACACGGTCCGGTAGCGCGCGTAGTCATTGGCGGTCTTGCCGAAGTCAACGCCCATACGGCCATTGTGCCCGGCATTCGGGTGCGCTACGGCAGGATCGCGTCCCAGCTGACCGGCAGATGGGCGGGGCCGAAGATGACCGTGTCGGTCTTGAACTCGATCTCGTCGAACGGGACGGCGAGCCGCAGCGACGGCACGCGGCGGGGCAGGATGTCCAGGACGGTGGTGAGTTCCAGCCGCGCGACCTGCTGGCCGACGCACTGGTGCGGGCCGAAGCCGAAACCCATGTGGTGGTTGTCGGCTCGGGTGATGTCCAGCCGTTCCGGGTCGGTGAACCGGCGCGGGTCCTGGTTGGCGGCCTGCACGGCGACGACGACGTAGTCGCCCTTGGCGATCGGGTTTCCGCCGATCTCGGTGTCGACGGTCGCCATGCGCAGCAGGCCACCACCGTTGGCGAGCAACCTGAGCAGTTCCTCGGACGCGCCGGTCACGACCGTCGGGTCCTTGTGCAGCAGGGCGTACTGCTCGGGGAACTCCAGCAGCGCCAGCACGCCATAGGTGATGAGGCTGGCCGTGGTGTCGTAGCCCGCGGCGAGCAGACCAGCCGTGATTTTGATGAGTTCGAGGTCGGTAAGGGGTTGGGCGAGGCCGTCGTTGCGCCGGATGAGGATGCTGAGCGCGTCGTCGCCCGGTTCGGCGCGGCGAGCCGCCAGGAGTCCGTTGACATAGCCGAACAACGGCATCAGCGCTTCGCTGAAATCGTCCTGATCCGTTGCCGTGCTGAACAGGCTTTGCGCGACCTGGTGGAAGACCGCCCGATCGGCGTAGGGAACCCCGAACAACTGCGCGATGACCGCGGTGGTGATCGGCTTCGAGAATTGTTCGTGCAGGTCAATAGGGTGCGGCGCGTCCGTCAGCGCGTCAAGGGTGTCGTTGACGATGCGTTGCGCCATCGGCCGGATCGCGTCGATCCGCTTCACCGTGCCCACCGCGGGGGCGATCGCGCGGCGGAAGCGCAGATGCGCCCCGCCGTCCATGCGGAAGAAGTCGCCTTCCTCGATCGGCGCATCCGCCGGCATGTTGCTCAGGAGGTGACCCGCGCTGCCGCCGCGACTGCTGAATCGGCCCGGATCGCCCAGCACTTCGCGCACGTCCGCGTACCGCGTCACCAGCCAGGCGGTGATTCCGGTCGGGCACTGAACCTGGGCGAGCGGGGAATTGCTCTCGCGGAGTTGCCGGACCTGCGGCACGGGGCCGAAAGGGCAGACCGACTCGTCCGGTAGGGGCAGGGTGGGCATGCTGGATTCTTGTGTGGGAATCACCGTTTCTTCGTAGCCCCATCGCGCGAATTCGGCAATACCCCCTTTCACTGGTATCCGCTCGCGGGTCGGCGTGCTCTCGAGCGGCTGCTGGCCGTCAACGCGGCGGTCGGCCCGGTGGTCGGCATCCTCGCCTGGCTGGTGGCGCTGATCACCATCTCGCCGATCTGGCAACTGCCGACCACCTGACCTCCGTCCACAAGGGACTGAATCAGCCGCCGATCCCGATCAGGTACGACGAACCGTCGGGCAGACCGGTGATGCCGACCCGGCGTGCGCCGAAGGCGGCCGCGCCGTTGGCGCCGGCCAACTTGTCCCAGGCCGCCCACGTTCCGCCCGCGTTCCTGGTGGTGTGGTAGACGTTGCCGTCGTTGCCGACCGCGAGGAGTTGCGAGTCGCCGTCGGGCATGCCGGCGATGGCGATCGCGCTGGCCGCGAACGAACCGGTGCCCACGCCACCAACCTGAGCCCAGCCCTGCCAGGTCTGGTTGGCGAACCAGATGTCGTGCCAGATGGTTCCGTCGTTGCCGAGCGCGATCAGCTGCGCGTCCCCGTTCGGCATGCCGGCGATCGCGATCGCGGCGGAGGAGAACGAACCCGCTCCGCCGGCACCCTCCACCTCGCCCCAGCCCTGCCAGTTTCCGTTGCCGCCGAAGCGAATGTCGTCGTACATGTTGCCGTCGTTGCCGACCGCGATGATGCGCGAATCGCCGTTCGGCTCGCCCGCGATCGCCACCGAACTGGCCTGGAACGAACCGGCTCCGCCGGCACCCTGCACCTCGCCCCAGCCCTGCCAGGTCTTGTTCGCGAACCAGATGTCGTGCCAGATGTTGCCGTCCGTGCCGATGGCCACGAGTTGGGCATCGCCGTCGGGCATGGCCGCGATGCCGATCGCGTCGCCCGCGAACCCGACGCCGCCAACGCCCTGCACCTCGGTCCAGCCCTGCCAGGTGCCGTTGGTGTCGATGTTGTCGTACATGTTGCCGTCGTTGCCGTAGGCGACCATCCGAACGTCCCCATTGGACATACCGGCGACGGCGACCCGGCTGGCGTCGAACTCGCTCGCGCCCGCCGCACCCGATATCTGGTTCCAGCCCTGGTAGCCCGAACTGGTCAGGCTGTCGTAGTAGAGCGGGCCGAGGTTCGACGGATCGACGTCCAGGTAGTCCTGGTCGATGTTGATGGACACGCCGCCATAGGTCTGGGTGATGCCCAGGTTGTACTGGTGGATGCGTTGGTGGAAGGCCCAGTCGCCGGCCGGCACGTAGGAGTCGTCGGTGCTGGCGACGCCGTTGGCGTGCGCGTCGTAGAGCACGTCCGGTTCGGGATAGCCGGTGCCGGCCTGGTTGACCAGGTCGGTGATGCCGGACGCGCCGCTGCTGTACACGCCCGAGAGGTAGCCGCGCAGGTGCAACTGAGTGGTCCAGGCGGACAGGAAGGCCAGCACGGTGCCGCTGTAGCCGGGCGCGTACGCCTCCATGTCGTAGTAGAGCGGGGTGCCCTGCGGGAGGCCGATGTTCAGCGCCGAGGACACCGCGTCGTTCGCGGCGGCGACGCCGAGGCTGCCGGGCGAGCTGATCTCGTTGGCCTGCGGGCCAACGTAGATCGGGATGAAGTGCCAGCCGTTCGCCGCCTCGTCCTGCATCCACTGCGGGCTCAGGTTCGGTTGGCTGCACGCGCGATCGCCGCCGCCGATGTAGATGCCGACCGCGCCGTAGGGCGAGTTGCCCCGCCACGCGTTCATGGCGCCCTCGCTGGGCGCGGCGCAGGCGTCGAACCCGTAGCCGCCGTAGTCGCTCGTGCCCAACGCGACCGACGGCGAGACCCGCGCCGAGGGCGCCACCATCGCGCGTTGCCTCGGCGCGGCGGCGGGCAGCGCGGCGGCGGTGAGGATCGACCGGATGAGGTTGGGGTCGTCACGATAGGTGCCGGTCACCGTGACCCGGGCGGCCGCGACGTCGTACTCACGCGCGATCGCGTTGTGCGTGGTCCCCCAGGTGGCCTGGGCGGGCGCGGCGGGCTGGACGAGCATGGCCTCGGTGCGGCCGACCGCCCGGTCCGGGCAGTTCTGCGCGCTCGACGGCGTGCCGAGGTAGAGCACGTGCCGGTCGAACCGCACGCAGGCGGAGGGCTGCGTGGCGAGGTCGACCACCCGCCAGGAGCCGGGTACGTCGAAGTGATAGCCGAGATAGGAGATGTCCTGGCTGCCGCCTGCCGGGGCGGCCTGTGCGGCGAGCGGCGCGAGTGCCATGACCGTGCCCGTCAGGACGGCCACGGCGGCGAGTCGGGTCCGAGCGGTCACGGTGCTCATCGGGCACCTGCTTGCCGGTGATCGGGCCCCTCGGGTAAGCGGATTCCCTTGCACCCTCGATGTTTCACGACAACCACCCCTGTATCGTTTCAACCGTGCAGGCGGTTCGGAACGTACCTCCGCACCCCCATCGAGGCAACGATTTCGACCAGGGTCGAAACCCGTCGGGTTGCAACCGAGCTGGTGTCCGTTCCGTCCTTATCCACATGAGCGCGCGCAAAGCAGTTGTCCTCGGGATCGGCCTCGGGCTGCTGGCCCTCGCCGGCTGCGCCCGAACCGTGCCAGGCCCCGACGGGGCCGTCCCGCCTGCCGCGCACGGCCACGCGGACGTGCGGATCAAGGTCACTCTCCAGCACGATCAGGTGCACGCGGGCGACACCATCCAGGGCACGGCCACCATCACCAACACCACCGGCAAGGCCATCGTCGTGCACGGCTGTCCGGACAGCTGGCTCATGGTCGGCCTGAGCAGTCCGACGATTCGATTCGACCCGGCGATCCCGGCGAACCTCTGCGTGCCCCAACTGCGACTGGCGCCCGGCCCGACCACCTACCCGATCACGGTGTCGACCGCCTACCAGGCATGCCTCGGCCCCGAGGGTCACTCCCTGGTGCCGATGCCCACCTGCGACAACGGCGCCCTGCCGCCGCTGCCCGCCGGCACCTATCGGACCACGGCGATCACCGATGGCCTCGGCGCGACCGTCGACGACCCGCCGGTCACGGTCACCCTCCTGCCCTGACACCGCGCCGGCAGCCGACGGTGGTCAGTTCGGCGTCGAGACCGGGCGCCGTGTGCGGCAGGTCGGCCGGGCCGACGTGCTCGGCCTGGAACACGTTGTCGTACGCGGCGTCGTAGTCGGCCGCGATCCGCCGGTAGTTCTGTTCGTAGGCCAGTTCCTCGGACACCCGCTGGGAGCGGGCGTCCGGATCGGTCTCGGCGTCGATCGCGGCCAGCGCCGAGCACACGTCGCCCGCGGTGGCCTTCAACGCCTCGAAGTTCGTGTAGGCGTCCTGGTACTGCGCCTTGACGTTCTGCGGCGACACCACGTCGGTGTCCGCGCGGTACCAGCCGAGAACGAACCCGAGCACGCCGAACACCAGTCCCAGCACGAGGATCGTGCCGATCGAGGCGAGCACCCACTTCATGCCGACCAGCACTACTGGCCCCCGATCGCCTGTTCGAGGATCTGCGTCGCCCTGGCCGGATCACCGGCCTGGAGCGCCGCCTTCGCCTGCGCGGACGCGTCGACGAGGGCCGGATCGGTCCGCAGCACGATGTCGGTCTGCTGTTTCTGGTAGACGGTCGGCTGGGTGCTGCAGATGGTTTCCACGCCGGTGAAGTCGACGTAGTCTCCCGCGGGCGTGAAGCCGTAGCGGTACTCGGTGGACTGGCCGTACATGCTGTCCGGGCCGGGCACCTCGGGCGTGTAGGGCGCGCCGTCGCCGCCCGTCTCCGCGATCTCGGTCGGGTAGGGCCGCTTGTTGCTCGACGTCAGCTTCCCCCTGATCGGGAAGGTCAGCGGCTTGGCATTGGGATTGGTCGGATACGCGGTGCACCACAGGATCGTGGCCGGGTCGTCGGAGATCTTCTGCCGCTGGTTGTAGTTCTGGAACTCGACGTTGTTGTGCTGCTGATAGACCTGCTGCTGCAGCTGTTCGCTCTTCTGCTGTGCCTGCGTCGCCGCCGGACTCTGTTCGGTACAGCCGGACAGCCCGAATCCGGCGACGAGCATCGCGGCGAGGAGCAGACAGGCGCGTCGGCGCTGCTCGGTCTTTGCCATGCGCGGAGGCTATGGCGAGAGCCGAGGGAGGGGTCCCCGGTCAGGATTCGACGATCGTCCACAGGTGTTCGTCGAGCAGGCGCTTGAGCACCTTGCCGGTGGCGTTGCGCGGCAGGTCGCGGACGAAGTGCACGTCGCGCGGCACGTTGAAGCGGGCCAGCCTGCGGTGGATGTACTCGCGCACGCCGTTGGCGTCCAGGCCGGCGCCCTTGCGTCGGACGATGTAGGCGGCGAGCCTGCTGCCGTACTCCTCGTCCGGCACGCCGACCACGGCCACGTCCACCACCTCGGGCAACGCCAGCAGCGCCTCCTCGACCGGGCGCGGGAACACGTTCTCGCCGCCCGAGACGATCATCTCGTCGGCCCGGCCGGTCACGAACAGCCGACCGTCCGCGTCGACGTAGCCGACGTCGCCGGTCGCCATCAACTCGTGCGCCCTGGGCAGCGTGCCGCCGTCGGTGTAGCCGTCGAAGAGCATCTCGTTGCCGACGTAGATCTCGCCGGTCAGGCCGGGCGGCACGTGCCGGCCCTGGCCGTCGAGGATCGCGACGTGCGTGCCGGGCGGGCAGCGGCCCGCGGTGGTCGGCGCGGCGCGCAGGTCGACCGGGTCGGCGATGCTCGCCCAGGACACCTCGGTCGAGCCGTAGAGGTTGTAGAGGTTGTCGCCGAAGGCATCCATGAACTCGCTGACGAACGTGCCACCCAGCGCGGAACCGCTGCTCGCCACGATGCGCAGCGAGGAGACGTCGTAGCGGTCGCGGACGCGCTCGGGCAGGTCCAAGATCCGGTGCAGCATGATCGGCACCGCGAACAGCGCCTGCGCGCGATGCTCGGCGATGGTGCGCAGCGTTTCCTCCGGATCGAACTTCCGGACCAGCGACAAGGACGCCCGCAGCGCCATGCCGAGCTGCATCGCGGCCAGGCCCCAGGTGTGGAACAGCGGCGCGGCGACCAGCAGGCGGTCGCCCGCCCGCAGCGGGATTCTGGCCAGCAGGGCCGCCGCCGTGCTCAGCCCCTTCGGGGTCGGGCGGCGCGCGCCCTTGGGCAGCCCGGTCGTGCCCGAGGTGAGCACGATGATCTTGCCGGGCCGTTCGACCGGCGTCAGCTTCTCCGGCGACGCGGTCCTGATCAGCTCGTCGACGGTGGGATAGCCGAGTTCGCGGTCCGGCCAGGTGCACAGCCGCAGGAAGTGGCCGTGTGCCGCGTCGATCGTGGCCGCGAACTCGTCGTCGGCGAACACGACCGACGGGCGGTGCTGGCTGATCACCTTGGCCACGGCGCTCGCGGACAGGCCAGTGTTGAGCAGCACCACGTCCGCGCCGATCTTGCCGCAGGCGATCATCGCCTCGACCATCGCGCCGTGGTTGCGGCACATCAGCGCGACCACGTCGCCCTCGACGACGCCGCGCGCGGAGAGCGCGTTGCCGAGCCGGTTGCTGCGCTCGTCCACGGCGCCGTAGGTGCGCAGCGAGCGTTCGTCGTGCAGGGCGGCGTCGTTGGGTCCTCGGGCGGCGGCGGCCTGGTAGGCGCCTGCGACGGTCGCGCCCCAGCGCATCAGCGAGGCGAGTTGGCGGGCCATCTTGTCCGGTCGGCCAGCGGAGAGCACACCGGCTCTGACCAGCGTGCTGGTCGTGCCGAGAGTGGTGGCCTTGACGTCCTCGCGCTGGCGGGAGCGGTCGGCGGTCGACGGGGGGCGGCCGGCGAGGTGGCGGGTGATCCGGTCGGTCACCGCGGCGAGTTCGCGCTTGACCGCGGAAGGCGAGACGAGATCGGCGTAACGCCCGGACAGTCCCGGGAGATGCATGTCTATGACAAGTTCGGTGCGGCCGTCTGGCTGCGGGATGAGTTCGATGGACAGCCATCTCTGCTGATCCCGCGTGCTGCACCAGACCACGTTCACCCGAGGGCGGTAGACCAGCGCTGTGATGTGTTCCTCAACCAGAACGCCGCGTTGCGGACATATCCGCAGCAGCGCGCGGGGTCCTCTGCCGGCCTCGGCCGGCTCGATCACCTCGCACCAGCTGATCTGGGGAATGAATCTGGAGTACATCTCGGGAGCCCCGACCACCTGCCACAACTGCTGAGGAGAGTAGTCAAAAACTGAGCGTGCCGTGACTACGTCATCTCGCATACGCCGTCGTCTCACCGCCGCACTACTGGTGTGACGCCGGCCCAACAACCGGCGAGCACCCTCCGTTCAAGTGCGGGCGACCGTACCACCAACGGGGGATGGTCGGGTACTCCGAACGCGGGCACCGCTCCATCACAGCTGGCTCAGGGAAGCTGTCAATTTTCCACGTCGTGTCGCAATTGACACCGGGCGTTCCGGCGATCCGGACAGACCATCGGGCGCGACCGCCATCGGCAGCCGCGCCCTTGGCCATTGTGGACCGATCAGCCGCCTAGTCCGTTGAAAATTTTCGAGTAGGCGTAGCCGGTGCCCTTGTCGTAGCCGTCGACCTCCCAGAAGGACAGTTCGCCGACCCCGTGCTGCGCGGCGAAACCCTCCAAAGTGGACGCGTCGCTCTGGGAGAAGTACTCGTTGTCGTCGTTCTGGCCTGCGATCGGGGTCAGGCCCATCATGGCGTAGGACTGCTGGTCGGAGATCCCGTAGAGGCTGTCGAACTGGGCCGCGGTCCCCTGGGCGGCGGATTCGGCGTCGTTGAGCGCGTTCTCGCCGTCACCGAAGTCCATCGTCATGAGGTTGACGACGGAAACCTTGACGCCGTTGCTCTGCGCGTCCTGCAACAGGCCCATTTCCTCGCCCGGCAGGCCGTTCGGGGCGACCGCGAGGGTGTAGTCCACCTGCACCGACGGGTCCTGCTGCTGGAGCGCGGCAAGGGCCTGGTCGCGGCGGGTGTTGCTGGCCGAGTCGTCCAGCGTGCTGCCCTCGATGTCGAAGTCCAGCCTGGTCACGTGGTAGGTGTTGACCACGTTGGCGTACGCGGCGGTGAGCTGCCCGACGTCCGTGCAGGTCTGCGCGAGTTCCCCGCCGGACGCACCGCCGAAGGAGATGATCACGTCGCCGCCCGCGTTCTGCAGCGCGCTGATCTGGTCGCTGAACGCGCCGACCGCGTCACCGCCGTCCTCCCACTGCGGTGTGCAGCCGGACTGCGGGGTCAGGAAGGCCAGCGTGTAGTACTTCAGGCCGGTCGCGTTCATGTCGTCGGCCATGTCGCCCGCGTCGCTGTCCGAGATCTGCAGATACGGCGCCGCGTACTGACCGGGTAACGAGGCGGTCGCCGCCGCGCCGGGCTGCTGGCCGAGAACCAGCATGGCGACACCGGCCACACCGGACAGTGTGCCGGCAATGAGCTTGGCGGTATTCGATTGAGGTAGGCGCATGATCACCTTCTCAGGAGGTCGGAGGCAGAAGGAAACGCCACCGGACAGCGAACCCTCGTGCCAAGGCCAGGGCGGCGTTGCCCGGTGTGCAACGGTTCATGCGAAAGATGAGTTTATGTCTTGAACTAAGACAAGTGGACAACGCTCCCAAAGTCAACGGGTGGTCTAGTCCAAATGTTTCACCGTTGACATGCCTCGATCACCAGGTGACCGGCAGTTCGTAGACCCCATAGACAGAGCCGTCATGCTTGAACGGAATGTCGGCGAGATCGGCGGCCAGCCGCAACGTCGGCATCCGACGGTAGAGCGTGGAGTACACGACCTGGAGTTCCATCCGGGCCAGCGGTTGGCCGAGACACTGGTGCACACCGAATCCGAAGGCGACGTGATGACGCGCGTCGCGGGTGAGGTCGAGCCGGTCCGGATCGGCGAACTGGGTGACATCGCGGTTGCCGATGTCGTTGGCCATGATCACGCCCTCGCCCGCGCGGATCGTCTCGCCCGCGATCTCGATGTCGGCCAGCGCGACCCGGCGCCGCCCGTTGTGCGTGATGTTGAGGTAGCGCAGCAGTTCCTCCACCGAGGACGCGACCAGCGCCGGATCATCTTTGTCCCGCAACAGGGCCAGCTGGTCCGGGTGTTCGAGCAGCGCGAGGGTGCCGAGCGCGATCATGTTGGCGGTCGTCTCGTGACCGGCGAGCAACAACAGCACGCCCATCTGCGCGGCGTCGGACCGGGTCAGTTCGCCTGCCGTCACCCGCTGCGCCAAGCCGGACAGCAGATCGTCGGCGGGCCGCGCGAGCTTCTCCCCCATCAGGTTGTCCAGATACCCGATCAGCGCACGGTGTCCGGCCGCTCGCTCCTCGGGTTCGGCGTCGCGCCTGATCATGACCGTGCTGTTGGCCTGAAAGAATTCGTGGTCCGCATAGGGCACGCCGAGCAGCGCGCAGATCACCAGCGACGGCACGGGCAACGCGAACGCGTCGACCAGGTCGACGGGTTTCGGCCCGGCCAGCATGGTGTCGATGAGATCGTCCACAATGCGCTGCACGGTGGGGCGCATGGCCGCGACGCGCTTGATGGTGAACGCGCCCGTGATCATTCTGCGCAGCCGCGCGTGTTCCGGGTCGTCCATCAGAATGAAGCTGATCGGCGAGCCGCTCCGCATCCGTTGCACGCCACTGGGATAACCGGGATTGCCGGCGTCGGAGCTGATCCGCGGATCGGCGAGCAGCGCGCGCTGTTCCGCATAGCGGGTGACCAACCAGGGCGTGCTGCCGTCGGCGAGCCGAACCCGGGCCAGCGGCGTCTCGTCCTGCAATGCCCGCGCGGCAGGCGGCGGATCGAACGGACAGCCCTGCGCCCGCGTCATCGGAAAGGCGGGCGGCGTGTCGGCGATGCTCGTCATGCCAGGCTCCTGATCGCGCTCGCCGGGCAGACCTGTTCGGCCGTGCGCACCGCGTCATGCCACTCGTCGCCGGGATTTTCCCGCAGCAGCACGACAATCCCGTCGTCGTCGCCCTGGTCGAACACGTCCGGCGCGAGCGTCACGCAGGTGCCCGCCGCGCAGCAGCGGTCGCGGTCCACACTGATCTTCACGAACCCGTTGTCCTCTCAGTGAAGTGGAGTCACGTCGGCAAGCCACATGCCGACGACCGCGTCGACCAGACCGGTCGCCGCGTCCTGCCAGGTGGCGCGCCTGGTCGGCGCGCCCTCGGCGAGCGCGCGCTCGCGCAAGGCGTACATGTGCACCATGAGCTGGGTGACCATGTCGTGTCGCTCGGCGCGCACGTCGGCGGGCAGGTCGGACAGGTAGGTCTGCATCCCGAGCAGGCTGCGTCGCACGCCGGGCGTGTTCGAGCCCTCCTCGACCATGATCACGCGCAGCACCGGGTCCGTCATCACCTGCGCGGCGAACCGCGCGAACCAGGTCGGCGTCGGCAGTTCGGCGAGGTGTTCGGCGATCGGCCGGACCAGGCAACCCATCCAGTCGCGCAGCGGCGCCGATTCGGGCACCGCCGCGATCATGCGGTCCCGGATCAGCTCGATCCGCTCGGTGTGCCGGCGCGCGATCGCCCGCACCAGGTCGATCTTGCTGCCGAAGTGGTAGCCGACCGCGGTGTTGTTGCCCTGCCCGGCCGCCTCGCTGATCTGCCGGTTGGACACCGGCCAGACGCCGTGCTCGGCGAACAGGCGCTCCGCGGTTTCCAGGATGGCCTCACGCGTACCGCTCGCCCGATCGGCCCGAATGGTCCTGCCCGTCACATCCCCCAGTGAACCGAACTGGCTGATTTAAGTCAAGCGACTGACTTAACTTGAGAACTTTTCACCAACTCCGCTGTGTCAACGGTGGATGCTTTCGAGTCCGCACAATCCGCCCGTACCGTGCTAGTCATCAGCCGATACTGGGGAGGCAGCAATGCATTTCAGTGCACGTGCGGCACTGGTCGCGGCGAGTACCGCCGCGGCACTGGTGTTGGGCGCCGGCGTCGCCGCGGCGGCGGTGCCCGGAACGGTCAACACCAACTCCGGCGCGCCGGTGAATGTCCACACCGGACCGTCGGTGAGCGCGAGCGTCGTGGGAACGGTCGCCAGCGGGACATCGGTGAGCATCGACTGCCAGATCAACGGCGACAGCGTCACCGGAAAGTACGGCACCAGCACGTTGTGGGACCACCTGGTCGCGCAGGGCGGCTACGTCTCCGACACCTACGTCTACACCGGATCCTCCGGCCAGGTCGCGCCGACCTGCGGCGGTGGCGGGTCGAGCTGCTCGGCCAGCGGGTTCGGCGACCCGAACACCTGCGCGCAGGCGGTCGCCTGGGCCAAGGCGCACATCAGCACCAGCGACAACCCGGACTACTACGACCGCTGCGACCACGTCGTCGGCCTGGCCTACGGCTTCTCGGCGAGCGGATCGACCACCGCGTACGCGCACTGGACCGAGATTCCCGGCCAGTACAAGTACTCCGGCGACACCAACGTGCCGGCCGGTGGTCTCGCGTTCTTCAGCAGCAGTGGCGGCGCGGGCCACGTGATGATCTCGACCGGTGGCGGCCAGTTCGCGTCGAGCGACATCCACGGCAACGGCACCTACACGTACACGACCATCTCCGAGATCGAGAACACCTGGGGCGAGAGCTACCTCGGCTGGGCGCAGCCGTGGTTCCAGGCGAACCACTAGGATCTCGTTCTTGGCTTGAGGGGGTCGAGGTTGGCGGACGACGGGCGCGCGCGATTCCGCGACGTGCTCGCCGTCCGCCAGTTCCGTTTTCTGTGGCTGGCCTACGCCCAGTCCCGGGTCGGCGACCAACTCGCCCGGGTGGCCATGTCGGTGCTGGTCTACGACCGCACCCACTCCCCCGCCTGGACCGCGCTCACCTATGCCATGACGATCCTGCCGAACCTGGCGGGCGGCGCGCTGCTGTCCGGGTTCGCGGACCGGTTCGACCGCCGCGCGGTCATGGTCGTCGCGGATGTCGCGCGCGCCGTGCTGGTCGCGCTGATGGTCCTGCCCGGCCTGCCGATCGCCGTGCTCGTGGTGCTGCTGTGCCTGGTCCAGCTGCCCTTCGCGCCGTTCGCATCGGCCCGCAACGCGATCATGCCGACCATCCTCACCGGCGACCGCTTCATGGTCGGACTGGCGATCATGCGCACCACCGACCAACTCGGCCTGATCGGCGGCATCGCGGTCGCGGCGACGCTGGTCAGCGCGCTCGGCACGCACCCGACGCTGGCCATCGACGCGGCGACGTTCGCGGTGTCCGCGCTGCTGGTCGGTTTCGGCGTCGGGTCGCATCGGCCGGATCACCGCGCCGCGCAGGGCTGGTGGCGGCGGCTGCGTGCCGGTTTCCTGCTCGTCGGCCACGATCGGCAGTTGCGTGCGCTGGTCGCGCTGGCCTGCGTCAACGGCTTCTACGTCATCCCCGAGTCGCTCGCCGTCCCGTACGCGGCGCAGATCCACGGCGGCACGGCCGCGATCGGTTGGCTGCTGGCCGGCATCCCGGCCGGCTCGGTGGTCGGCATGCTGTGGCTGAAACGGCTGCGCCCCGACCTGCGGCTGCGGCTGATGGCGCCGCTCGCGGTCGCTACCTGCGCGGTCCTGGTGCCCAGCGCGTTGGCGCCGGTGTTGTGGCTCTCGGTCCTGCTCTGGACGGCGTCCGGCCTGTTCGCCGGGCACGACATGGTGGTGCAGGGCGCGTTCGTGCAACGCGTGCCGGACGCGTCGCGCGGTCAGGCGATCGGACTGGCCAACGCCGCGATGCAGGCCGCGCAGGGCACCGGCATCGTCGCCGGCGGGCTGCTCGCGCAGGCGTGGACACCGGGGTTGGTCGTGGGCATCGCGGGCCTGGCCGGCGTGGTCGCCGCGACGGGCGCGGCGCTCGCCTGGCGACGGGCGCCGGAGCCGGTTCAGCCCTGAGGCGGGACGGTCGCGATCGAGGTCTGGTTGCGGCCCGCGTTCTTGGCCCGGTACAGCTCGGTGTCCGCGGCCAGCAGCAGTTCGTCCAGCGTGGCGACGTCGCCCGGCCGATAGGCGGCACCGCCGATCGACACGGTCAGGTCGGTGATCGCGGAGCCGTCGTCGACCTGGACCGTCAGCGAGAGGATCCGGTGTCTGAGCCGTTCGGCGATGCCGACCAGGTTCGTGCTGGTGCCGAGGTCGTTGGCGAGCACAACGAACTCCTCGCCGCCCCATCGGCCGCAGGTGTCGCGCACCCGGCTCTCCTCGGCCAGCACCTCCCCGACCGCGCGCAGCACCTGGTCGCCGACCAGGTGGCCGTAGGTGTCGTTGACCCGCTTGAACCAGTCCAGGTCGAGGATGAGCACGCCGAGCACGGAACCGTTGGCCTGGGCGCGCGCCAGCGCCTTCTCGGCCAACTGGTGCCACCACGCCGCGGAGGCGAGGCCGGTCTTGCTGTCGGTGGTCGCGGCCATCCGGTACTGGCGGATCAACACGCCCCGGTGCAGCGCCACGATCGCCAGCACCACCGCGACCAGCACCAGCGGGTTGACCAGGAGCAACACCGCGGACACCAGGCCCAGTGCCATGGCGCCGGCTTCGAGGATCTGGTCGGAGAAGTTGTCGAACAGGTCCGATGCCTTGGCCGGCGGTGTGCTGATCGCGATGGCGGCCATGACCAGCCCCGCGTTGATCAGCCAGCGCAGCGCACCGGCCGCGGCGATCACGCCCAGATCGACCAGACCGGACCAGGAGGTCGCGGCCGGCACGGCCGGGAAGTGGTGCACGCCGAGGGTGAGCACCGCGACCGCGGCCTGGGTGGCGATCAGCACGGTCGCGCAGGAGAACGTCCACCGGTAGGCCGGCACCGGGCGCTCGTGCGGCCAGATCCGCGCCCAGGCGATGCCGTAGGTGACCAGCACCATCGCGGTGGCCAGCGCGGGCGGCAGGACTAGGACGGCGGCGAAGCTCCACACGCTCTTGGTGTCGATGTAGGCGACGGCCGTGCCGCGCAGATACTCACGGTTGCGCTCGACGTTGCGGGTCAACTCGATGTACACCGCCGCGCACCCGACCAGCACGCCGAACCGGATCAGATCGGTCGTGGTGACCGGCCGGAGGAACCCGGTGCCGACGCCGACGAGCACCGCGAGCGCGTCGATGACGAGCACGTAGGCCAGCACGGGAGGCCGGTTCTGCCACAGGCCCCAGCCCGTGAACCACCGTCGAAGTCCACCGGTCATGGATAACTACTCACGCACGATGGGGTCGCAGATCACCACATCGAACACCGTAGCCATCGCTAGACCCCCGCTGACAAGGGACGATGGGGCATCGTTGGGCAAGTCCACCTGAACAGCCCAGCAGCGAGCACCGTCCGTGAGCGGAAGGAGGTGCACCGTGCGTACCGACAACAACTGGTGACAGGCGACCATCCACCGCGAAGGCGACCGGCGCGCGTCTCGTCCCGACCCCGGGACGAGACCGCCCGGTCACAGCCATCGGCCGATACGGCGCGCACCGCATCGGCCTGCCGGCATCGTAGGTGCCGGATGCGGTGATGTTCGAGAGGACAAATACCCGCGTCTGCCGGATGATCATCCCGCCGGGGAGGATCCATCAGATTTCGAGAAGCGCCGGTGACCGGCTCGCTTCTAGCGTTGGTGCCATGACCTCAATCGACAGCATCACTCTCGAGGTGGCCGACCTGCCGGCCGCCGAGCGCTTCTACTCCGCCGCGTTCGGGTTGGACTCCCGGCTGCGGCTGCGTGCCTCGCAGGAGCCGACCACCGGCTTCCGCGGATTCACCCTGTCCCTGCTGGTTTCCCAGCCCGCCGACGTCCAGGCGCTGATCGACTCGGCGCTGGCTGCCGGCGCGACCGCGATCAAGCCGTTCACGAGGTCGATCTGGGGCTGCGGCGGCGTGGTCCAGGCGCCGGACGGGACGATCTGGAAGATCGCCAGTTCGGCCAAGAAGGACACCGGCCCGGCCACCGGGCACATCGATTCGCTCGTCCTGCTGCTCGGTGTCGCGGACATCGGTGCCAGCAAACGGTTCTACGTCGAGCACGGCCACCCGGTGGCGAAAAGCTTCGGGCCGATGTACGTCGAGTTCGAATCCGGGTCGAGCCCGGTGAGGTTCGCGCTGTACCGGCACAAGGCGCTGGCCAAGGATGCCGGAGTCGCACCGGAGGGCAGCGGATCGCACCGGATCGCGATCGGTGGCGCCGAGCCGTTCACCGACCTCGACGGGTTCGCCTGGGAGACCGCGGCCATCGCCGCGACCCACTGAATCGCCGACTTCGGCCTGGCAGCGGTTGGGCGACGCGTCCGGCACAGTACGCCGTTCGTGTCGCCAAGCTTTCCTTAGCACTCCGTGGTGAATGCGACGAGCGCATTGTCACGCTGGTGAAGAACTCGGCGTTCGTGGTATCGCACCATTCTCCAGCTCGCGTGACAGCGTTGTTCGTCGATTGCGTGAAACCGCCAAGATCTGTCGGACCTTCGCGGTAAAGTCGATTTCGCCGTGAGCAATCCTCCCTATTCCGATCCTTGGCGGGCCAGAATCCATTCGGCCGCCAAGGAGATACTGGGTGCTGGCATCGTGCTCGCCGAGCGACACGTGCTGACCTGCGCACATGTCGTGCCCGCCGGCGCGGCGCCTGCCGCGGGCGGTGCGGGCTGGCCGATGTTCGTGGACGTGACCAACGCGGCCGGCAGGCAACGCAGGGCGGCCCGCGTCGCGAGCGAGGGCTGGGTTCCACTGCGGCCCAACGATGATCACGCCGCCGAGGGTGACCTCGCCGTGCTCGAACTCGACGAGCCACTGGCCGAGGTGCCCGCTGCGCCGTTGCACCGGTCGTCGTTGCGGCCGGGCTCGGAGGTGCGCGCCTGCGGCTATCCGAGCGGTTCGGATGCCGGCACCTGGGCTCGGGGCGAGCTGCTCGGCGCGGTCGGCGAACTACAGGAGATCACGCCAAGGAACCGTTCGACGATCCGGCCCGGTTACAGCGGCGCGGGCGTGGTCGACGAGCACGGGCGGGTCATCGGCATGCTGGTGTCGGCGCAGATCAGCGCGGACAACCCGGCCTACATGATGCCGGTCGAGACCATCCTCCGTTACCTGCCCGCGCTCGATCACGACGTGACCGTGACCGGTGTGCGGCGCACCGATCCCGCGCTGCGGCGCGGCGGCGAGGTCGGCGCCCAGTCCTGGGCCGAGGTACTGCGGATCTACGAGTTCCTGGCCGCGCGCGGAAACCTGCTGCTGCTGGTGATCGGCGATCACGGCAGCAGGCGGGCAGACGTGATCGGCCTGCTTGCCACGGTCGCCGACCCGGTCAGCAGGGAGATCGTGCTGCGCGACATCGGCCAGGACACCGACCTGCGCGCCGTGCCGCCTGCCGGCAGCGTCGACATGGCGTTCAGCGTCGCGGGCATGTCGACGTCGACCATTGCCGCGCAGATCGCCGAACGGCTCGGCCTCGCCGCCAGCGAACCGGCCGAACTGCTCGACCAGCTGCGATCGTCGAAGATCGCCACCACGGTCGTGCTCGACGCGGTCGACGACGCGGCAGAGCCGGAGAACCTGCTGAGCACGCTGCTCGTGCCGCTGGCCGAACTGACCTCCGGTGGCCGGGTGGTCGCCGGCCTGCGCAAACAGCCGAGGGTCGACGTCACCGGCGCCACGCTCGTCCGGCTACCCGCCGACGAGCCTGGTTCGGGGCCGGCCCGACTCGACCGCCTGGACGAACTGATCGACGAACTGCGCGTGCTCGAAGCCGACGCGGCCCGGGTCGCGCGTGGCTTCGCCAACACCGCGCTCCCCGCGCCTCGCGGGGACAAACTGCGCATGCGGGTCGCGCTGCTGCGCGTCCAACCGGAATCCGCGCGCACGCTCGACTATCTCGCCGAGACCGAGCACTCCACCGACCGCGCGCTGCGCCGTGCGGGCGAGGTGCTGGCCAAACAGGCCGAGCGACGCAGGCTCGGCGGCCGGCTGGACGCGTTCCAGGCGATGGCCGCCGCGCACGGTCATGCCGAGGACGATCTGCTCGCGCGGCTGTTCGACCTGGCGTACGCGGCAGTGCACCGGCATCCCTGCGATCTGGCCGTCGCTCGCGGTGCCGTGCGCGACTACCAGCACGCGGTCTGGCGAGCGCTCGGTCTCGACCCGCTGGACGAGCCGCCGAACGACGATCAGGAGGGCCCGTGACCACGTCCGGGTTTCCGTGTCCGCGTCCCGGCTGTTCCGGCACGGTCGACGACACCGGATACTGCGACCGGTGTGGGGAGAAACCGGCGCCGCGACCGACGCCGGAGCTGAGTCCCTCCGCGCTGAGTACCGCGATCAGTTCCTATCCCAGTTCGGAGCAGTTGGCTGGCGGGCTGGTCGAGCTGCCGCCGTTGCCCGAGCCCGATCCGGACAGCCTGGTGCTCTCGCCGGAGCAGGCGGTCGTGCCGGAGCGGCACCGGCACTGCGCCGAGTGCGGTCGGCCCGTCGGCCGGTCTCGGGGTGACCGCGCCGGCCTGACCAGCGGTTTCTGCCCGGACGACGGAACGCCGTTCTCGTTCGTACCCAGCCTTACCGCGGGCGAGGCGCTCGGTGGCGGCCGGTACGAGGTGCTCGGCCCGATCGCGCACGGCGGCGTCAACTGGGTGTACCTGGCCAAGGACACCGCCCTTGAGGACCGCCGCGTCGTCCTCAAAGGACTGATCAATCCTGGCGACCCGAACGCCTCCCTGGCCAGCGTCGCCGAGCGGCGCTACCTGATCGTGCTCGATCACCGCAACATCGTGCGCATCCTGGACTTCACGTCCCACCCCGATCCGGGGACGGGCGCGGTCGCCGACTACATCGTGATGGAGTTCGTCGGCGGGAAGACCCTCCAGCAGGTCAAGCGCGAAGCGCTGACCGGCGGTCAGGCGATGCCGGTGGACAACGTGATCGCCTACGGCCTCGCGGTGCTCGGCGCGTTCGACTACCTGCACGGCCGGGGCTACCTGTACTGCGATCTCAAGCCGGACAACGTGATCCACGGCGGTCACCGGGTGCGGCTGATCGATCTCGGCGCGATGCGCGCGATCACCGACCGCACCTCGCCGACCTGGGGTGCCAGGCTGTTCCGGGTCAGCGACGAGGAGATCGGCGACAACGGCCTCACCGTGCAGTCCGACCTGTACTCGGTCGGCAAGACGCTGCGTTCGCTGTTCGACGGCAGCGGCGACCTTCCCCGGCTCATGGTGGATCCCGCGCCGATCGCGGCCGGTATCGACTCCTTCCAGAAGGTGCTCGACCGCGCCACGTCGCCCGACTGGAACGCCCGCTTCGACTCGGCGGCGGACATGGCCGGACAGCTGGTCGGCGCCCTGCGCCAGATCAAGTCGCTGCGCGCGGAGACCGTGCCGCCCGAACCATCACGCTGCTTCAACCCTCCGGGCGAACTGCTCGACGCCGGCCTCGGCACCGTTCCCGGACTCGACCGCTGGACGACCGAACCGGCGAACCCGACGATCCTCGCGACCGGCGTGCCGATGGCCGACGGCAGGCCGGACGCCGGGTCGGTCGCGGTCGGCCTGCCCGAGCCGCTCACCGATCGCAACGATCCGGCCGCCGCCGATCTCGGCGCGGTCAGCGCCAGCAATCCCCTGCGGTTGCTGGACGAACTCGCCAAACTCGGCCATACCGTGGAAACAGCGCTCTGGCGCTGCCGCGCGCACCTGGCCCTGCCCGATCTGCTCGGCGCCCGCGAGGATCTCGCGGCCGCGCGGACCATCGCGAACGGCAGGCCGAACTGGCGGATCGACTGGCATGCCGCGCTGCTCGCGCTGGCCGACGACAACCTGTCGGCGGCGCGCACGGCGTTCGAGTCGGTGCATCTCGCGGTGCCCGGCGAACTGCCACCCCGGCTCGCGCTCGGTTTCTGCGCCGAATCGGCGGGTGATCGCACCACCGCCAAGGAGCACTACCGCACGGTCTGGCACACGGACCGCACGCAGGTGAGCGCGGCGTTCGGACTGGTGCGGCTGGCGTTGCGTGAATCGGAGCGGGACGAGGCGGTGCGCATTCTGGACGAGGTTCCCCGACTGTCCCGGCATTACGACAGCGCGCAGATCGCGGCCGTGCAGGCCAGGATCGGCAACTTCCCCGGTGCCGAAGCACCGTTCGGCAACGACCTGCTCGACGCGGGCCGCCGCTGGGAGGACCTCGCGGCCGACGAGGCCGCCCGGCAGCGGTTGGCCGCGCTGCTCCAGCAGGCCGCCGTGCCGCGCGCGACGGAACCGAACTGGGCGAACACCCGTCCGAGCGACGCGGTGCTCGTCGACCTGTTCGGCAGCCCCATCACCGAAGCGGGCATCCGGGCGCGGTTCGAGTCGTCGTTGCGCGAACTGACCAGGCAGGCCAGAAACCCCAACCAGCACGGAACCCTGACCGACCTGGCCAACACGGTGCGGACCCGGTCGCTGACCTGGAAGGGAGCCCGATGACGGACAGTGCGGCGCAGGCGCCCGGCTTCTCGGTGACCGTGCACAACAATCCCAACCGCTCCTTCGCCGACCGCGACATGCACGCGGTGATCGAGGTGACCGCGCACGGCATCGGCGAATTGCTGGGCGGCGGCACGCCCGAGGTCGCCGAGGTCATCCTGGTGGACGGTTCCGGCTCGATGAACTACCCGCACGCCAAGATCCTGGCCGCCCGGCGCGCCACCAAGAACGCGATCAACGTGCTGCGCGAGGGCACCTATTTCGCGGTCGTGGCCGGCACCGGTCAGGCCAGGATGCTCTATCCACAGCAGACTCGGCTGGCGGTCGCCGATCCGATTACCAAGGCCAGGGCAGCCCGCGCCGTGGACGGACTGCACGCCAACGGCGGCACCGCGATCAGCACCTGGCTGCGCCTGGCCAGGAGTCTGCTCGCCGCGCAGCCCGACGCGGTCCGACACGCGCTGCTGTTCACCGACGGCCGCAACGAGTCGGAGAGCGGCACCGAACTCGATGCCGCGCTTGCCGACTGCGCCGGGGAGTTCACCTGCGACGCACGCGGAATCGGCACCAACTGGGAGCCCGCCGAGGTGTTGCGGATCGTGTCCGCGCTGGGCGGGCAGGGCGACGCGGTGCGCGAGTACGCGGACATGACCGGCGAACTGGCCGCGATCATGGCACGGGTGATGCGCAAGCAGGTCGCCAAGGTCGGGCTGCGCCTGCGTGCCATGACCGGCACGTCGATCAGCTCGGTCGAGCAGGTCTACCCGACCAGGATCGATCTGACCGACCGGATGGTCGGCGAGCACGACGGCGTGATCGAGGTGGACACCGGCGCATGGGGCGAGGAGACCCGGCAGTACCTGCTCGGCCTCGCCATCGACCCGACCGGCAAGGTCCCGGACGCGGAGAGCGTCGCGGCTCGGGTCGAGCCGGTGATCGCCGGCACCGCGTCGCTCCTCGACGTGGGCATGGGCCTGGTCAAGCTGTGCTGGACCGAGGACGCGCAACGCTCGGTCGTGCTCGATCCGACCGTCGCGGTCGTCTTCGACCAGGCCGAACTCCAGCACGCCATCGACGCCGGCTGCGCCGCACTGTCCACACAAGACGCCGAGACCGCGGTCGCCGAACTGGGCCGGGCGGTCCGGCTGGCGCATCTGGCCGACAACAGGGAGAACCTGCGCAGGCTCGGCCGGCTGGTGGAGATCGACGATGCCGAGCAGGGCAAGGTCCGGCTGCGCGATTCCTTCGAACTGGAGGATCTGCTCTCCGCCGAGATGGGCTCGGTGATGACCACGCGCGGCGGCAGGCAGGCCACCGCAGCCGCGACAGCCGCGCCCGGACGCGTCATCGAGCCGGAACCCGTTCCGCCGCCGAGCGCGTCCGATCCGGTCTGCAAGAACTGCGGATTCGTCGGCGTGCCCGGTGATCAGCGCTGCGAATCGTGCGGCAAACCCCTGGACAGCGCCAGATGACAACCGTGACAACAGCAACACCTGCGACCACAGCAACAACGGTGACCTGGCAGACCCTGCGTCGCCAGCGAATCAGCCTGCTCGCGGTCACGCTGGTGCTGTGCGCGGCGGCCGCGACCCTGTTCGGCGTCGCCGCGCACACCGCGAACACGATGCTCGCCAGCGCGACAACGGCCGCCGACCAGATCGCCACCGCGCGCCAGGCGCTGACCGAGGCGGACAGCGCCGCGATCAGCTCGTTCGGCAGCAACACGGCGCAGCTCACCGGGCCGGGCAACGACTATCTCGGCGAGATCACCCTGGCCAGCCAGAGCCTCGAACAGGTCGCCGAGGTCAACGAGGCGGGCGCGGCCGGCAGCCAGTCGCTGCGCCTGATCGGCAGCCTGATCAGCACCTACAGCGGCATGATCGAGCAGGCGAACGCCGACTATGCCGGCGGCCAGCTCGAGCTGGGCCTCGCCGAGGTCTGGTACGCGTCGGACTTCATGCACATGCCGCAGAGCGGCATTCTGGCTGAACTGTCCACTTTGGAGCAAGCTGAGCAGGACGGCCTGCGCGCGGACGACTCGTCGTTCTGGACCAGCCCCTGGACGGTGCCGCTGTGGGGAGTGCCGGCCATCCTGTTGCTGGTACTACTGATCCGCACGCAGCGCTATCTGAGTAGGCGATTCCAGCGCACCATCAATCCGCTGCTCGCGTTGTCGAGCCTGCTGGTGCTGCTCATGCTGATCGTCGGCCCGCTGTTCGCGCTGTCCGCGGACGACACGCTCGCCCGCTCGGTCGAGGGCCTCCGGTCGATCACCCAGGACCGCGACAACCAGATCCACACCCTGGACACCGGCCAGAACCAGTTGACCACGCTGCTCGGCCGGTACTGCTCGACCCCGTCGGCAGGCTGCCAGGCCACCATCGACACGGTGCGCGGCAACGCGCGCGCCACCACCAGCGGCGGCACGAGCCAGACCGCACGGCAGCAACCGAAGTTGGCCGCCGACGCGAACCAGGTCGCCACGATCGGCGATCAGCAGTCGTGGGCCGCGACCGCCGATCTGAGCCTGGCCATCGGCCTCGGTGTCGGGGCGCTGCTGATCGTGGTGGGCATCCTGTTGGGCATGCGCAAGCCGATCGGGGAATACAGGTACCAGGCATGAGAAGACTCCAGCGGTCCAGTGCCATCCGGCTGCTCGGCGCGGCGCTGCTCGGCGCGGTGACCGCGCTCGCGCCGGTCGCCTGCGGCAGCGTGGATGACACCGCGAACCAGGTCACCATCGCGGGAGTCTGGGTCGGCGGCGACGCGACCAACTTCGAGCACGTGCTCGACGAATTCCAGGCACAGACCGGAATCCACTACGTCTACCAGGGCAGCCGCGCGCTGGACGAGTTGCTCGCCTCGGATGTCCGCAACGGCACCGAACCGGATGTCGTCGTGGTGGCCAGCCCGACCGTGCTGAGCAACTACTACCACAGCGGCGATCTCCAGCCGCTGAACACGATCCTGCCGGACCAGACCGGTCTGTACAGCCCGCAGTGGCTGAACCTGATGCGCACCTCGGCCCTCCACGGCGGCGGCCAGGTACAGGTCAGCGTCGCGCTCAAGGTCGATCTGAAGAGCATCCTCTGGTACGACCCGGCGACCCTGTCCTCGGTGCTGCCCGGCCGGTTCGGTGAGCAGTCCCCGCCCTCCTGGTCCTCGGTGGCCAACCTGCCCGGCACGCCCTGGTGCGTCGGCCTCGGTGCCAACGCGGCGTCCGGCTTTCCTGGCACGGACTGGATCGCGGAGATCATGCTCAAGTCCTTCGGTCCCACCATCTACCAGCAATGGGCCGACGGCCAACTGGCCTGGAACTCCGCGCAGGTGCTCAACGCGTTCCGCATCTGGGGTTCGATCCTGGCGAAGGTGCGCGGCGGGTCCGCGTCCGCGCTGCTGACCAACTTCGACCAGGCGGCAACGCCGATGCTCACCGACAACCCGCCCGGCTGCTACCTGGACAGCGAGGGCTCCTTCATCACCGGCACCTACGAGAATCTGCTCAACCCGAACAAGAACGCGAAGCCGGTCGACCACGCCGGCAAGAACTACGACTTCTTCCCGTTCCCCGCGATCCAACCGGCCAACGCCGAGGACTACGAGGTCGCCGGCAACTTCGCCGGCATGTTCCAGGGCACGCCGGCAGCGAAGAAGCTGATGACCTTCCTCGCCTCGACTCAGGGCCAGCAGGCGTGGCTGGACACCGGCTCGTACTCGGCGGACACGCAGGTGCCGCGCAGCGCGTACCCGGACGACGTGCACCGGGCGATCTCCACCATCCTCACCGGCCGCGCCCCGCTGTTCTTCGGCGTGTCCGACCTGCTGCCCGACACCCTCAGCAACGCCTTCTACCAGGCGGTGTTGGCGTTCACGGCCAATCCGACCAATTCGACCAGTCTGGTTGGCTCGCTCAACCAACTGGACCTGGAACGCTGCCAGCTGACCACCCCCACTCCCGCGAACTGCCAAGGAAAGGACGCCACCCATGGCTGAGGAGACCGCGCTGGCCGAGTTCCCGCTCGACGACGGCGGTTCGGTCCTCGTCGAGGTCACCCCGAACGGCGGGGAGACCAGGGTCGCCCGGGGTGACGTGGCGAAGCGGATGGGCGTCACGTTCGAATCGGCGATCGGCCAGGTCCGGGATGCCGCGGTCGCCGCACTCGGCCAGTTCCAGCAGATGGCCAAGCAACCCGATCAGGTGGAGATCAGCTTCGGCGTCAAGCTGACCGCCGAATCGGGCGCGGTGCTGGCCAAGGCGGGCGTCGAGGGGCAGCTCGCGGTGAAGCTGACCTGGCGCGCCCCCAGGCATCCGGCCGAGGGCGAGTCGGACCGCTAGGCTGGCGCCGCCGCACGAACCGGTGGAGGGCACATGGCCGAGTTGACCATCTCGACGAGTCGCGGCGACATGCCGTGCTACCTGGCGAAGCCGGCCGGGGAGGGTCCGTGGCCGGGTGTCGTGGTCATCCACGACCTCCTCGGCATGAGCCGCGATGTGCGCGACCACGCCGACTGGCTGGCCGAGCAGGGATACCTGGCGATCGCGCCCGACCTGTTCCACTGGGGCAAGCGATTCGCCTGCCTGCGCGCGACCTTCCGTGATCTGCGTGCCCGCAGTGGGCCCGCGTTCGACGATGTCGAAGCCGTCCGCTCCTGGCTGGCCGAACAGCAGGACTGCACCGGCCGGATGGGCGTCATCGGCTTCTGCCTCGGCGGCGGATTCGCCCTGCTGCTCGCGCCGGGCCACGGCTTCTCGGCATCCAGCGTCAACTACGGCACCGTGCCCAAGGACGCCGACGCGTTCCTCGCCGAGTCCTGCCCGATCGTCGGCAGCTTCGGTGGCCGCGACCGGACCTTGCCCGGCGCGGCCGGCAAGCTGGAGCGGGCGCTCACCTCAGCGGGCGTCGCGCACGACATCCACGAGTAC
This sequence comes from Pseudonocardiaceae bacterium, assembly GCA_035948315.1. Taxonomy (GTDB): domain Bacteria; phylum Actinomycetota; class Actinomycetes; order Mycobacteriales; family Pseudonocardiaceae; genus CAJCJE01. Next base: position 264,561 of record DASZJG010000058.1, read on the forward strand.
CCGGACGCCGCGCACGCGTTCCTCAACAACCACGATCCGGCCGACGTTTCCCGGTTCGTGGTGATCTTCGGCAAGCTCACCGGCGCGGGCTACCACGAGGAGTCGGCCCAGGACGCCCGTCGTCGCATCGCCGCGTTCTTCGGCGAGCACCTCGCGGGTTAGCCGCGCTCGGGCGGCTTTCCGCGATTGGCCATGTAGACCGCGGCGGCGGTGCGGCGCTCGAAGCCGAGCTTGTGCAGCAACGAGGACACGTAGTTCTTCACGGTCTTCTCGGCCAGGAACAGCTCGCCGGCTATCTGCCGGTTCGTCTTACCCTGCGCGACCAGGTCGAGTACCCGCCGCTCCTGCGGGCTCAGCTGCGCGTACCCCGGATCGGGGCCGACCTGGTCGCCGCGCAACCTGTTCAGCACCGCCGCGGTCAACGTCGCGTCCAGCAGTGACCCGCCTGCCGCGACCGTGCGCACCGCGTCGACCAGCGCGAACCCGGACACCTGCTTGAGCATGTAGCCGGCCGCGCCCGCCATGATCGCGCCGAACAGCGCTTCGTCATCGGAGTACGAGGTGAGCATCAGGCAGGCGGGCGGCGGATCCATCGCGGAGCGGACGTCCCGGCAGACCGCGACGCCCCCGCCATCCGGCAGCCGCACGTCGAGAATGGCGACATCGGGCCGGGTGGCCGGAATCCGCACCAGCGCCTCGGCCGCCGAGCCCGCCTCCCCGACGACGTCGAGGTCGTCCTCGGCCTCCAGCAACGTTTTCAGGCCGGTCCGCACGATCTCGTGATCGTCAAGCAGGAAAACCGAGATCATGATGGCTGCTCCCCCGACAGTGGCACGGTCCAGATCAACTCGGTGCCGTGATCCTCGGCTCGCCGCACCGAGAATTCGCCGCCCCAGCGGATGGCCCGCCCCTCGAGATTACCGATCCCGCTGCGTCTGCCCGGCTCGTCCGGGATGCCGATGCCGTCGTCGACAACGGCCAGTGTCACGCTCCGCCCGGCCCGGTCCACCGTCACGTCGACGGACACGGTCGTCGCGTGTGCATGGCGCCCGGCATTGGACAGCGCCTCGCGCAACGTCGCGATCAGGTCCTTGCGCACCGCGGTCGACACGGCCGAGTCCAGCGGTCCGTCGAACCCGATCTTCGGTTCGAACCCGAGCGCGCCCGCCGACTCGTGCGCGATCCGCAGCAGCTCCGACCGCAGATCGCCGCGTGCCTCCACCGGCTCCTGCAGCGAGAAGATGCTGTTGCGCACGTCGCGGATGGTCCGATCGAGGTCGTTGGCGAACCCGGTGAGCCGCTCGGCGATCTTCGGGTCGGTGATCAGCCTGCTCAGACCTTCCAGGCCGAGACCGGTCGCGAACAGCCGCTGAATCACCAGATCGTGCAGGTCGCGCGCGATCCGGTCGCGATCCTCGAACATGGCCAGCCGGTGCCGATCCTCCTCGGCGCGCGCGAACGCGACCGCGAGCGCCGCGTGCGCGGCGAAGGTCTGCGCGAGTTGGACCTCGGTGTCGGTGAACGGGACCTTGTCGCGGAACTTGGCGATCAGCATCACGCCCAGCGTCTCGTCGCCGACGACCAGCGGGACGGCGATCGCCGAGTCGAGGTCCTTGAGCATCGGTGGCAGTCGCTCGGCATGGTCCCGCTGCTGTTCGGCGACATGCTCGCCGTATTGCCGAACCACCACCGGCTGCCGGGTGGTGAACGCGGTGCCGGTCGCGGTGCCCACCAGCGGCACAGCAAGTCCGGTGAGTCGGTCGGCGTCCTCACCGGCCGGTTCGACCACCTCGAACACGAGCTGCGTCGGATCGTCCGGGCGCGGACGGGCGACCGCGCCCGCCGAACCACCGGACACCGTGCGGCCCCGGTCGGCGATCAGCCGCAGCGTCGCGTTGAGGTCCTGGCCGGCCAGCAGCGCGCTGGTGACGTCGTAGGAGCCTTCCAGCCAACGTTCGCGGCGCTGCACCTGGTCGAAGAGCATCGCGTTCTCAATGGCCACGCTGGCCGCGGCGGCCAGCGCGACAACCACGTCGTGGTCCTGCTCGGTGAAATCCTCACCTTCCTGTCGATCTGACAGGTAGAGATTGGCGAAAATCTGCCCACGCACCCGAATCGGCACCAGCAGGACCGGCCGAGGAAACGAGCGATCCGGAAATGGATCCTGGAGCAGCAGCTCGACCACGCCGTCGCCGGCCGAGCGGTGGCCCGGTTCGCGGTACTCGACAAGGTCGGCCAGGGTCTGCTCCGCGTCGAGCACGCCCAACGCTCCGTAGCGGGCGTGGACGAGGTCGCATGAGGACCGCACGGTTCTGCGCAGCAGGTCGGGCAGGCTGAGATCCCGCGCGATACCGACCACCGCGTCCAGAAGCCTCGGCATGCTGGTCTTGTTCATCACTCCCAGTAGCCCCATCGGCATCTACCGTTCCGAATCAGCGTACGGCGCTTGTCTTGCTATGCCGTCGACTACCTACGGTGATTCGTTACTGGATAACACACCGATGGGTGACAGGAATTCTGTGACCGGAGATCGACTCGATCGGAATGCGAATGGTCCGCTCGCTCGTCGTGGGCACCCACCAGCGCGGAGACGCTTCGACGGCCCGGTCTTCATCACGCACATAGGACGCGCGACCCACAACGGTCACGAACCAGCCACTGGCCAAGCCGGGCGTGAACGCGTCGACCGTGAACGCCACCACCGAGTCGAACACCCCGGCGAACAACGCGCTGCCCGCCGGCACGCGACAGAACACCGAGTCCCCGCGCAACACGAACCGCACCGGCTGCACGGCCGGCATGGCCTGGCTGGTGTAGACGAGCCGACCGAGGTCGGTCGTCGCCAGCAGCGCTAGGCACTCGTCGCGGTCCAGCACGTCGAGGCCGAGTGGGTCGGACATCGGGCTCCAGAGCAGATCAGTTAGGCATTCGTGTTTTTCACACCCTGCCGCCGGGCCTCGCCATGCCGATAGGGCCATTGGACCTGGCCATTGGGTCGCGCGCGTTACACGCCGTCGGCGCGCGAATCAAGAGCTCAACGGCCCGTGAATTGCGGGTCGGTCGCCCGGGGCGAACACCCTCCGTCGCGATTCACACTCTGCGTGACGGTCAGACCGGAGCCCACATCTCAAGCGGGTCTACCGATTTCCACACCTGATTTCCCTGGAGGGAACTTCCCAATGTGCAAGATCACCAAGAAGACCGCGGTCATCGTCGCGGGTTCGGCTCTGCTGGTCGCCGTCGGCGGCGGTGTCGCGTTCGCCTTCTGATGTGAACAGCCTCGGTTCTGCAAAAAGTCACCATCACCGCGCCGGATGGCGGCACGGTCACCCCCACCACGGTGACCATCCCCGCATCAGGGCTGGCGGTGTCCCCGAGTTTCTCGTTCAAGCCGCAGGGCAACTGGTCCACCGATCACCTGAACGCCTCGCTGAACGGCTACGTCGGCGTTATCGCAACGCTGTCGAAGTAAGGAAGAAGTGATTCCGATGACGATCGTCTGCGAGCCCGACCCGTCGGTCGCGATCGCGGTGGCGTCCTGCACGGACGACGGTGCGACCGCGCGCATGGTCGCCGATCTGGCCGAGGTCGCCGACCTCCTCCTCGAAGAGGACACCGCCGAGTGCGTCGTGGTCGTCGGGCCGGGCGTGGATCTCGTCGAGGCGATCGCGTTCGTCAGTCGGATGACCCAGGACGATCCGGCGGTTCGGGTGATTCTGGTGCGCGACAACCTCAACGCGACCGTGCGCGAACTCGCCATCGGCCGTGGTGCCCGCGAGGTTGTCGCAACCTGCGACCTGCCGATGTTGGCCGAAGCCTGTCGCCGCGCCAGGTATCGGCAGCCCTCCGAAGCCTCGACACACCGCAGGCCGGCCGGGCGGATCATCACCGTCTTCGGTGCCACCAGCGGGCAGGGCCGGACAACGCTGGCCGCCAACCTGGCCGTCGTGCTCCATGCCAACGGCAAGAACCGGGTCTGCGTCGTCGACCTCGATCTCGTGTTCGGCGAGCTGACCGGCTTCCTCGCCAAGCGACCCGAACCCGCCCCCGACCATCCCGCCGTGGCCTGGAGCCCGCTCGCCACGCCCTACCTCCCCGGCCTGGACCGCGTGCTCGCGCCGGACCGCCCCGGCGACCCGGTCGCTGTCCCCGCCGACCACACCGAGGACGTGCTGACCGGCCTGGCCACCGGCTACGACTACGTCATCGTGGACACGCCGCAGCAGTGTTCGGCGCAGGTACTGTCCGCATTGGACGTCGCACACCACCACGTCCTGGTGGCCGCCGCCGAGCGCCCGGCGCTGCGCAACCTGCGGCGCGCGCTGGACATGCTCGATCTGCTGGAGTATCCACTCGAATCTCGGTCGATCGTGCTGAACCGCTGCGACCCGCGCGTCACGCCGACCAAGACCGAGATCGACCTCGTCCTGCGAAACCCGATCGCCGCCGGCCTGCCGATGACGGTCGACGTCCCCATATCGATCAATCAGGGCATTCCGCTCGCGCTGAGCCGGCCGGCCCACCCGTTCGTACAGGCCGTGCAACGGTTCGCGGGCGCGCTCGCCTCGACCGTGTCGGCGGACGGCGCGCGCGGTGGTGATTCCGGCGCCCAGGGCGGATGATCGCCGTCCGCTCCCCGGCACCGCCGTCACAGTCCACAGTAGACATACCGACGGTGGTAGCGCCCTACCACGCGGCGAGATAGATGAGCGGGACCGCGGCGGCGGTCGGCCGTCAGCTCACGACGACGGTGACCGTGAAGTCGCGTTGATCGACGCTGCAGCCCATCGCCTCCCCGCAACTGGACCGGTGCGCCTGGAGTTGCGTGGTGCCGGAGCCGGCAGCGTGCAGGCGGACGGTCAGCGTTCCGCAGCCAACACCCATCGGGCACCGGCGATCGGGTACCCGACTGACCGGACCGTCCTGGACGAGTACGCCGGTCGGCACGCTGACCGGGTCGCTCCAGTACAGGCTGTGCAGGTCGAGCCGGATGACCTGACCGGTGTGCAGCCGCAGCGTCGTGTGGTTGGCCTGCTCGGTGATGACGCCCGGTTGCGCGGCGGGCGCGGGCGCCGAGGTCGTGGCGGTCGTGATGGGCGCAGGCGTGCCGGTCGGTGCCAACCCGCACCCGGCGATCGAGCACGCGCCGACGACGGTCAGCGCGATGACAGCGAACAGTCGGTTCACGCCCATAGGACGTGACGAGCGGGGCATCGGGTTGCTTCTTGGAAGTTCCTTGGAATATGATCCGAGTATCGAACACCCAATGTCGCGTATTCACGGTGAAAAATACCCGACATTGGTCGTAGGGAATTGATTTATTGAACCCGTGAATTTAACGCGACGAAGTGACCCTTCCGCTTTGTTGTCGTTGCGGGTCAAGCTCTTCCGGTCTGTTTCGATCCGACCGGAAGGACCGTCACATGTTATCCCTGCACAACGGTCGTAGATGGGGCGCTCTTGTCGCGGCAGGCGCCGCTGCGCTGGCCGCCGCGGCGTTGATCGCCGGCCCCGCCTCCGCGACCGTGTCCGCCCCCGCGCACAACACCGTCCACCAGGCCAGTCACACTCGCCATACACTGTGGATGCGTGGCCACCACGCAGCCGCCACACCGAACGCCGCAGCCAGCAACCTGGCCTACGGTGGCGGCCCTGTCGAGCACAATCCCCAGATCTACCTGGTCTTCTGGGGTTCACAGTGGGACAGCGACAGCAACGGCGTCCAGTCCTACCTGCAGAACTACTTCGGCGGCGTCGGCACCGGATCGGACAATTGGTCGACGATCATGACGCAGTACCCGGACAACCAGGGCGCGCCGGCATTCGGCTCCTCGGTGCTCGCCGGGACCTGGGTCGATGACGGGTCGGCGGCGCCGTCCAACGCCGCCGCGAGCGACATCGCCAACGAGGCCAACAACGGCGCCGCGCACTTCGGCGTCTCCGGACCTGACGTGGACGTGTTCGTGGTGAGCCCGTCGGGCACCTCGCCGGACGGCTTCCCGAACTCCGGATTCTGTGCGTGGCACGACTGGAGCGGAACCGTCGCCTACACCAACATGCCCTACGTGTTGGACGCGGGTTCGAGCTGTGGCGCGAACTCGGTGCAGAACCAGCTCGACGGGTTCAGCATCGTGGGCGGGCACGAGTACGCCGAGGCAGTGACCGACCCCGAGCCGTCCAGCGGCTGGGTCGCGTCCGACGGCGAGGAGATCGGCGACCTGTGCGCGTGGCAGAACCTGACCGCGCTGTCACTGTCGACCGGTTCGTTCGCGGTGCAGCCGCTGTGGAGCAACAACGCGGGTGGCTGCGCCACCTCCGGCTGACTGGCTGACCGCGTGTCCGGTGGGGCGGCCCCGAAAGGTGCCGCCCCACCGGCATGTCGGCCATCGTGGCGACCTAACCGTCAAAAGTCACCTCCTTTCGTTGGTGGGCAAGCAAAGCAGCGCATCATATGGTGAACATATGCCCTGCAAAACCCTGCTCGCCGCCGCCGGACTGGCCGCGGCTGCGACGCTCATCATGGCCGCACCGTCCACTTCGGTCGCGGCGCAAGCACATCATCCACATTCCGGCACCTACTCCTCGACCCAGTCCCACGTCGCACCGCGATCACCCGCGGACAACATGCAGTACGGCGGCGGCCCGATCCAGCTCAGCCCCCAGGTGTATCTGGTCTTCTGGGGGTCGCAATGGGACAGTGACACCAACGGAATCCCGCAGTACATGAGCAACTTCTTCAACGGCCTTGGCACGTCGTCCGACTCCTGGTCGACCATCACCTCGCAGTACACCGACAGCAGCGGCAACGGCCCGGCGTTCACCGGTGCGGTGCTCGCGGGCTCCTGGGTCGACGACGCATCGGCGGCACCGGACAACGCGGCGGCATCGGACATCGCCGCCGAAGCCGACAACGGCGCCAGCCACTTCGGGGTCAGCGGCCAGCCGAATGCGCAGATCGTCGTGCTGAGCCCGCACGGAACCCACCCGGACGGCTGGCCGAGCAGCGGCTTCTGCGCGTGGCACGACTACGACGGCAACGTCTCGTACACGAACATGCCCTACCAGCTCGACGCCCCCGCCGGCAGCAGGTGCCCGAACAGCGCGCTCGGCCACCAGCTCGACGCGTTCAGCATCGTCGAGGGCCACGAGTACGCCGAGTCGATCACCGATCCACAGCCCGCCAGCGGTTACACCAACAGCAGCGGCCAGGAGATCGGCGACGTCTGCGAGTCGAACTTTCAGATGATCAGCCTGCCCACCGGCAGTTTCGCGGTCCAGCCGCTGTGGAACAACAACGCGAGCGCCTGCACGATCAGTCCGTAGCGACCCAGCAGACGCGCAACGCCTGGAAGTACGCGGCCCTGGCAGCTGTCAGGGCCGCGTACTTCCACGTCGGTGACCTCGCGCTAGGACCGATCTAGGACGGCCGACGGACCCCCTCCCCTAACCTCGCCGCAGCCCGGCTCACCGAAGCCACGCGCTGACGACGAAGTGGGGGAACAATCGCACCCGACGGCACCTGGCAAGGCTCGGCTCGGCTCCGCTCGGCTTCGCCGCCAAACAAGTCTCCATCGCCGCCATGCCCGACGGATCAGCACGATCTACCACAACATCCGGGACACCTCGTCCGGCAACTGGCAGGGCTTCCAGGGCCGGGGTCGGCGCCGCCGTCGTCCCATTCCGGACAAGCCTGTCGGTACCGGCAGCTACCCTGGCCGCATGCGACGGTGCGGAGGCGAGCAGGTGGTAACCCGCCCAGCGGGTGCCCACCCCTCCGGGGTTACCCCGGGGAGCCCCAGGACAGGAAAGCGTGGCGCCCTGCGTACCCGGGCACGCTCCGCGCGCGGAAGCACGCAATGCTGAAGAGAACGAAGGTCGCCCCGCCCCGTCGCACCACCCATCGGTCATGATCGCCGAGCGAGCATGACCGCTGCACCACGCTGGCTGGACCGGCAACTGGCCCCGGCAAGCGCCGCATCGGCGACGCTGTTGGCCAGGGCCGCGATGGACGGCAGCTGGCGACGTGCCGAACTCGCCGAGCGACTCGTCGACACCCACCTGTTGGGCCCGGTCGCCGCCGAGGAGTTGGCCGTCCGCCTGCTCGACCTGAGCCCGCGCTGGCCGCACGGCACCGTGGCCAAGCTGGCTCACCTGCTGACCGAGCTGCCGGACCTGGATCCGCCTGCTCCACCGGTCTTGTTGTCCACACCCGCGCCGCGCTGGCAGGCGGATGTTCCGCCGTGGTGCACCGCCGAGGAACTCGCCGCCGCGCTCGACCTCGATCTCGGCGAACTGAGCTGGTTCGCCGACATCCGCGGCTGGAACCGGCACTCGGCCCCACCCTTGCGGCACTACCGGGCCCGATGGATGGCGACCCGGTCCGGCGGTTGGCGGCTGATCGAGGCGCCCAAACCGCGGTTGGCCGAGTTGCAGCGGCGACTGCTGCGCCGGGTGTTGGCGAAACTGCCGCTACACGAGGCGGCGCACGGATTCCGGCCCGGTCACTCGGTGGCCACCTTCGCCGCCCCGCATGCCGGGCAGTCATTGGTCGTCCGGTTGGACCTCGAAGGGTTCTTCGCCACGGTGTCCCTGCCCAGAGTCCACGGCCTGCTGCGCGAGGTCGGCTATCCGCCCGCGGTGGCTCGATTGTTGGCCGGCCTGCTCACCACCATCACCCCGGTCGATGTGCTCGCCGCCAGGCCCGATTCGGCGGACGCGACCTGGCGGCTGCGCCGCAGGCTGGCCATCGCCCACCTGCCGCAGGGCGCGCCCAGCTCACCCGCGGTGGCCAATCTCGTGGCGCGCCGACTCGATCACCGGCTCGCCGCGCTGGCCGAGCGGCTCGGCGCGAACTACACCCGTTACGCCGACGACCTGGCCTTCTCCGGTCCGGCCTCGCTGCCACTGCACCGGTTGGTGCCCGGGGCACGGCGCATCGCGGCCGACGAGGGTTTCCGGCTGCGCGAGGACAAGACCAGGATCGCCGCCGCCCACCAACGCCAACGGCTGGCCGGGTTGGTGGTCAACGTGGCCCCGGCCGTGTCGAGGGACGACTACGACGCGCTGCGGGCGGAGCTGCACAACTGCCTGCGCACCGGCCCGGCCGAACAGAACCGCACCGAGCACGCGGACTACCGGGCGCATCTGCGCGGCCGGATCGCCTGGATCGCCGCCACCCATCCCGCTCGTGGCGCGCGACTGCTGGACATGTGGGAGCGGATCTCCTGGTAGGCGGGCGACCGCACCCAGGTTGCGTCCGGCCAGGTTGCGGGAGTACCTGATGTGTGACGCGGTGGTGACGCCCGCTCCGCACGCTGCCCCACATGACTCGACGAGCGGTCGCCATCGCTGCTGCGGCACTGGCGATGGTGGGTGTGGGGTTCATCGCGCCAACGGCGACGCAGGCAAACGTCGCGCACGCTGACGGGACCGTGCTCGGCACGGTGTCCATGGGATCGAACACGATGCTCTCCGCCGCGATCTATGACGCCAAGGGCCAGGTGGTGCGTCACCTGTACGAGCTCGCGCCACGATCCGGCACCGTAACCCTGAGCTGGGATGGCACGGACGACCAAGGGTATGTCCTGCCCGGCGGCAACTACAGCTGGCGTGCGGTCACCTCGTCGGTGACCGGTTCCGACCAGGGCGGCGTCGGAGTCGGCGGCGTTGTCCAGTCCGGCCAACTGTTCGAGAACGTGAGCGAACCGGGAAACATCGCGGCCGTTGCCTACGGACCGAACGGTGACCTGTTCGCCAACTCCACCTACGAGGAACTGAACCAGGCCAGCGTCTACCGGTACTCGCCCGCCAACCTGCCGACCGGTCAGCTCACCTGGCGTTCGAACGACGGGTTCCGGCTCGAAGGGCACGCGGTCGCCGTCGACACCCAGTACGTCTACGTCGCCGCGCACGCGGACAACGACAAGGACTACGGCATCTACCGGCTGGACGCCTCGACCGGCGCCATCGACGACTGGACCGAGTCCAACGGCACGAAACTGGACCATATCGTCGTGTCACCATGGGCGCTGGATGTCGGCGACACGCCGGTCACCGGCATCGCGGTCGATTCGCAGCATCTGTGGGTGGTCGACGGACAGGACAACGAGATCCAGGTGTTCAACACCGCCGACGGTTCAGCCGCGCCGATCATCGGCGGCACGAACACCTTCCACGTGACCGGCCCACGCGGCATCGTGACCGACGGCGCGAACCGGTTCTGGATCACCAGCTCCACCGGGGTCACCAGGTACTACTACAACTCGGCGACCCAGTCGATGACAGCCGAGATGCAGACGCCCACGCTCGGGCACCCGTACGGCCTGGCTTGGGACCGGTCGAACGGACACTCGATCCTCTACGTGTCGGAGATCGACACCGGCGAGGTGCACAAGTACGACGTGTCCGGCCCGGCGCCGGTGCAGCTCGCGGCGTGGTTCGGCAGTATGCCCGCGGGTGGTCAGGTCAGCGACACCACGTTCGCCTGGAAGTACGACAGCTGGTCGAGTGTGCCGGGCGGGGACGCGGCCATCGCCGTGTCGCCGGATGGCAAGACGCTGTCGGTCGTTGACGACCAGAACAACCGCACCATGTTCTACGACACCACGACCGGCCTGCCGCTGTCCTACCGGTTGCAGGGGCTTGGCGACGGACACCCCATGCCGGACACGAACCCGCTGAACAATGACGTGACCGACATCGGGCGCGAATACCAGGTCGACTACGGCACGACCGTCAACGGCCAGCACCCGTGGAAGCTGGTCGACAACTGGTATCCAGCTGACAACCAGAGTTTTCAGTTCGACCCGATGGGTACCGCGATTCGCTGGCTGGACGGCGTCGAGTACGAATACGTGTACGTCAGCGCCCGGTGCGGTTACAGCAGTGCGCCTGGCTGTGACAAACCCAACCCGGGACAGCTGCCCTGGGGCGGAATCCTGATCTACCGGCTGAATTCCAACGGACCCGGCCTCGGCGGGATGAAGCAGGTCGCGGAGATCAAACTGGACTCGCCGTACGGTGGGCCAAGCACGCCGGGGGACAACGCGCGGCAGCGAATGGAGATCATCACCGACACCAGCGGCGATGCCACCCTTGGCGGCCCGGGCGACACCGACGACACCACCAAGACCGAGGGGTTCTGGCTGGGCAACCCGTCGATGCGGGTCGACGCCGAAGGCAACATCTGGTTCGCGGGCGCGAGCCAGATCACCGGAAACACCGTGCCCTGGGGCGTCGGCGAACTCCCGTTCCAGGGCCTGGACTCCCACGGCGACCCGGTCTACCTCACCACGAAGATGTCCATCGCGGTGCCCCTTGAGCGGGATCCGAACACGGGCGCGGGCACGGTGCCTGAGCAGGTCGCCTACGACACCACGAACCATCGGGTCTATTCCGTGGTGGGCACCGGCTCGTTCCAGCAGCTCGCCAACTGGGGCGGTGACGCGATCCTGATGAGCGATCCCGGGCACCAACAGCAGTCGGTGTTCAGCGGCTACTCCACATTCGACGGCCCACGCAACATGCTCCGCGACTCGGTCATCCCGCTGGCCGTCGACAACACCGCGCAGGGCTATTTCTACGCCGCCAGCAATGACGGACCGGCCCAACGGGTCACCATGTACACCTGGGACGGCCTGCCGGTCTCGCGGGCCCGATCGAACCTGCCGACCTACATGCCGGGCCTGTTCGACAGCGGCGACTCGCTGACCGCGTTCCGCGCGCTCGATGGCACGCGGTACGTGTCCACAGAGGACAACGGGTACAACAGGATCGGCCTGTTCGCGTTCGGCAACGCGGACTTCGGGACCCAGCGCTTCGGCAGCGATCCGTCGACGAGCAACCATTCCGGCGATTTCACCTGGCCCGGAACGTCCACATCGAACAATCTGGTCGGCTGGTGGCGGTTTGACTCCGATTACGGCACCGTTGCCCAGGACAGCTCCGGCAACGACCACTTGGGCACCGTTCTGGGTACGGGCAGCGGTTGGAATCCAGCGGGCGGCATCGACTACGGCGCCCTCAGCTTCGACGGTTCGACGGTGAGCCAGGTCGAGTTCAGGAAGCCCTTCGCCTCGAACAACCCCGACAATCTGATCGACAACACCGCGTACACCTCGGGGCTGACCTTCGCGACCTGGATCAAGACCACCAAGGACGGCGTGATCGCGTCCTACCAGAACGCCGTCGGCACCACCGGGGCATCGTTCCAGGCACAGCCGCTGCTCTACGTCGACAACCAGGGTTATCTGCGTGGCGGCACGCTGACCACGTCGGGTTGCACCCAGCCGCAGATGGCCTCCACGGCCATCGTCAACGATGGGAACTGGCACCACGTCGCCATCACCGCGACCGGAACCGGCCAGACCCTCTACGTGGACAGTGTTCCGGTCGCCTCGACCGCCTGCGGAATGGTCAACACCGGGGCGCTCGGGTTCACCTTGCTCGGCACCGGTTACACGACCATCGGGTCCGGCTCGACCGCGACGAACTGGCCGAACACGCCGGGCGGGACCTTCCCCTACGTCGGCTCGCTGGATGACGCCAGGATCTACCGCACCGCGCTGAGCGCCGGCGACATCCAGGCCCTCGCCGTGGCACCGCAGCCGACCGGACCGCTCGCCGACTACTCGTTCGACGCCACCTCGGGCACGACGCTCGCGGACGTCAGCGATCACGGCAAGGACGCGACAGTGGCCAACGGAACCTGGGCTCCGACCGGCGGCCGGTTCGGTGGGGCGCTCGCGTTCAACGGCACGAGCACCCAGGTGACCATGCCACTGGACACGGCGGTCCGCGGTCCGATGACGTTCTCGGTGTGGGTGAAAACCACTTCCGGCGGTCCGGTCTTCGGTGACCAGACAGGTCCATACCCGACGCCTGAGCTGATTGGCTGTGTCGCCTGCGGGGTCGGGCCCATGACGATGCAGGAGCTGACGGTCAACGCCGACGGCACGGTGACCAGTTCGTTCATGAACGCGGGCATCAGCAGTTACCTGACAAGCCCACCGCCCGGCATGACCGCGATCCCCAAGGTCAACGACGGCCGGTGGCACAACATCACCGTGACGGCGTCCGCGAACAACGCCGACTCGCCCGCGCTGTTCGACAATCCCAGTTCGTTCGTCGTGAGCCTGTATGTCAACGGCCAGTTGGCGAACCAAGTGACGACCCCGCAGGGAGTCTGGCCGTCGATGCGGCCGAACGGCCAGCTCGGGGCCGGACGGAACCACAACGGCAACTGGCAGTTCTTCTCCGGTGAGCTCGACGAGTTGCAGGTGTACTCGCGAGCGCTGGCACCCTGGGAGGTCGCGAACCTCGCGAACCCACCGTCATAACAGCGGGTGGGGCACACCGAGTCGGTCGTGGTGTGCCCAGTCGGGCGGGTCAGTCGGGCGGGTTGTCCAGACCGTGCAATTCGAGACGGTCTTCGCGGACACGATCCACGAGGTCGAGCTTGGTACGCGTGGGCCTGCCCGTGTCGGTGTACTTGCGCTTGATGCGTTCCAGGTATTCGCGCGCCGTGCCGTACGCGATCCCGGCGCGGCGCGCGGTGGCCTGCAAGGTCGCGCCGGACGCGTAAGTGCGCAGCACCAAGGTTTCCTGCGCGGACAGGCGCGGACGTTCGGGACGGCGATCGGTGGACAGCACGAACGCGAGTTCCGGACTGACCGCGGCCCCGCCCGCCGCCACGTCTCGGATCGCATCCACCAGCGCGGGCAGGTCGTTGTCCTTGGTGACATAACCGGCCGCGCCCGCCTCAATGGTGGCCAGCACGTGCTCGGCGTCGGGGATGGTCGACACCACCAACACCGCGACATCGCGACCGAGCAGGGCGCGCACGTTCGCGGCCGGAGAACTGCCGTCGCGCAGGTTGAGGTCGAGCAGCACCACGTCGACCGTCGTGTGCAAGGCAAGGAACTCCGGCACGGTCGCCGCGGTCGCGATCAGGTCGACCCCCTCCACCGGGGCCAGCCAGGCGCGCAGGCCGGTGAGCAGCATGCGGTCGTCGTCGACCGCGGCGATGGTGATCATCCCGGCCAACGCAACTCCACACTCGTCCCCTGGCCCGGCCGCGAGTCCACGGTTGCGGTGCCGCCGACCTCGGCGAGCCGGGCGCCGATCGAGTCGCGCAGCCCCAGCCCGGCGCTGCCCGCGGCCGCGTTGAAGCCGCGGCCCCGATCGGCGATGGTGACCAGCACTCCGGGGGCTGCGCCGTCCGAGGCCAGCGCGGTCACCCACGCCTGGTCGACACGGGCATGTTTGATCACGTTGTTCAACGCCTCCCTGGTCGCGTCGGCGATCGAACGCACCACTGTTTCCGGCAGATCAACCGGGACGTCGGCGCAGTGCACATGCACGCGCAGGCCGAGCGCGGCCTGCGAACGTCCCACCGCCGCCAGTTCGCCCTGCAACTGATTGCCCGAGGACACACCGCCCGAGCTGATCAGCCCGCGCAGATAGTCGGCGTCGGCCGCGCAGCGCTGGCGCACCAACGGGTCGCTCGGATCGAGACCACCGCGTGCGAGCGCGGACAACGTGGAGAGCACGGTGTCGTGCAGCATCCGATACTGGCGGGCGCGTTCCCGGTCACGCGATTCCTCCGCCGCGATCCTGGCTCGTGCCTCGGCCAATTCGGTCGCGGCCAGTGCGGTGACCTCCGCCTGCCGGATCAGATAGCCGGCGGCGATACCCGCGACCAGGCTGAAGATCACCATCGACGCGGCGTCCCCGGCGCCCGAGGGGATCACTCGGGCCGCGCTCACCGCGATACCACGTGAAATGCCGACGACATAGGCCCCGGCAAGAGCGATACCGGTCGGCACACCGTAGCCACGCCGCCACGTGGTCGCGGCCGCCGCAGCGGAGCTCACCGCCGGTGCGACCGCCGAGTTCGCCCAACTCGTCGCATCGATCGGATTGCACGCCATGCCCGCGGCCACCAGCGCGGCGGCGGCAACGGCCAAGTCGGCACCCATCGCCCACGCCGGGATCTGCCGCCTCCACAGCACCACCGCGACCCACACCAGCGACCAGGCCGTCTGCACCGCGTAGGTGGAAATCGCCAGCCCCGTGTTCTGCACCCCGGTCAGCGAGCCCAGCGCGACCGCCAGCGGCCACGGCACCAGTTGCACGATGCGCAGCACCGCGACCATGCGCGCGATGAGCGCTCTCGTTCGCTCCGGTGCGGTCGCCGGATCGGGTAGCCGGCGCCCCGTTTGGCCCTCCGGACCGCTGGTCGGCGCGCCCGGCACCGTCCACACGACGGGCGGCGCGGCCGGCTGCGGCATACGCACCTGCTCGGCCGACACAGGCAAGGACACGGACTCCGATTCTGCTGGTCGCACCCGCCCAAATCCAGTCGGCACATCTGCCGACACCCCCGTCGGCAGTTTCGCCGTCGACACAGTTACCGACAGCGAAAGATCCGACATGACGCCGGCACCGCGCGCCGTCAAGATCGGCGCCAAGCGAGATCACACCACGACCGTGGAAATCGTTGGAGGAATCATGAAGCCGATCCGCGTGTTCGCCGGATCGCTCGTCGGAGTCGCCGCCCTGGTCACACTGACCGCTTGCGCCAATGGCGGCCCGCCCACCGGCCTCACCGGCAACTCGACCGGTGCCGCGCAGGTGCAGAATTCCGGCCAGTCCAATGCCGCGGCGGCCGGGCAAACCACCGGCGGCGCCAACGGGGGCAACACCATCAACGTGCCCGGCCTGCCCGCCGGTGGTCTGCCCACCAACCTGCCGGGCGGGGTCTCCGGGAGTCTTCCGGCCGGGTTCCCGCTGCCGCCCGGCGCGACCACGTCGAGCGTGGTCACCGCTGACGGCGATGTGGAGGCGACCGTGCAGGTCAGCGATGCGTCGACGGCCTACCAGTACTGGCTGACGGCATTACCCCAAGCCGGCTACCAGATCGTGGGCCAGCCCGCCATCACCAACGTCAACGGCGCGTCGATCGCGGGTATCAACCTGAGCGGCCACGGTTACTCGGCCGCATCCGGCATCCAGATCACCAACGGCACCGCGGTCATCGGCCTCTCCGGTGGAGGCGGTACCAGCGCCGGCACCGGAAGTGGCGGTGCGAGTGGCGGGGGCGGCACGATCAACATCACCCAGAATGGCACCTACACCTGCAACGGCGGGGAAACCGTGACCATCGCCAGCCATGGCGACCTGACGGTCACCATCAACGGGCACTGCGGCGACGTGGAAGTCGACGCGGGCGACAACACCGTCACAGTCACCGACGCCGACAAGATCGGCATCGGCGGCGCCGACAACACCGTCACCTACGGGGGCAATCCGGCCGTTTCCAACCTGGGCGCCAACAACACCCTGCGGCACAGCTGATAAGCGACTCGGTTCGTGCCCGAATGCGCGCGGGCACGAACCGAGTTCGGAACAAGGCTTTCTGGGGCACGTGGCGATGGTCCCTCAGGCGCCTTCCGGTCTCCGGCGGCGTCCCCACGCCGAGATCAGCGGTGCGAGGGTGAGGTCGAGCTCGCCTGCGGCGATGGCGGCCAGGTGCGCGTCGATCTCGGCGTCATCGGTCAGCCCGGCAGCGACCAGCTCGGCGCGGACGTGCCGGATCGTCGCGATCTCCAGGCGGTCGCACACCGGCCCGCCGACCGGGAAACTGCCAGCAGCCGCGACATCGACCAGGCCCGCCGCACGCAGCGTCCTCGGCAGCGTACGGCCGTAGCGCAGGTCAGCGCCGCGGTGTGCCATCAGCTCCCGGAAGGCACGCCGCAGCCGGTTGGCGCGCTGCTGCGCCGGGCCGGTTTCGTCAAGGCACGCCAGCGGCTGCAACTCGGTGTCGGCGTCCTCCACCAGTAGCCAGCCGCCGGGCCGCAGCGCGGCCACCATCGTTGCCAGCGCTCGGGCCCGGTCGGGCACGTGGACGAGGACGAGCCGGGCGTGCACCAGGTCGAACGTGCCCGGCTCCGGCGGCGGATCCGCGACGACGTCGTGCCGGCGCACCTCGTAGGTCCCGTGCGGATCCAGCCACGTCGGATTGATGTCGGTCGCCAGCACGTACCCGGTCGGTCCGACGGCCGTGGCGAGCGCATCGGGGATGCTGCGGCCCCCAGCCCCCACTTCCCAGCAGCGCCAACCCGGCCCCACTCCCAGGCGGTCGACGTGCCCGCGCGTCACGCCGTCGAACAACTCGGCCAGCGCGACGAACCGCTCGCCCGCCTCGGCCCGTGCATTGTCGAGAAGGTAGCGGTGGTCCGGGGCAGGCGCCGACCCGCCCGGCGAGCCGACAGCCTGCGCGGCCGGAGCCTCGCTAGTGGCCGAGCCGGTGGCGGGGTCGTACGGCGAGGAGTTCACGGCGACATCCTCCCCCGCACCCGTGCCGCACCATGGCGGCTGGGTCGAGCCAATGGTATCCACCAAGTAGTACTTGCCGCGTAGTACGTGGCATGTACTATCTGCCCGGTGAGCTTCCCATGGCGCACGGCGGTGCGCAGAGCCCTCAAATCACTACTGGCCCTCGTGCTGGCCGTGCTGATCGCGACCGGTGGCTATGTCGGTTACGCCGCGATCCAGCGCGGCCAGTCGATCACCCTCCCCGCGCCGACCGGTCCGTACCGAGTCGGCCGGGCGATGGTCGACTGGACCGACCACTCCCGGACCGACCCGTACGCCCCACGGCCGGGCACCGCGCGGGAACTGGCGGTCTGGCTCTGGTATCCGGCCGCGTCCGGCCGTGGTGGTGCGCCCTACGCGCCCGGCGCCTGGGGACAGCTCCACTTCGGTGCGCCGGAGAGCGTCGGCGAGAGCAGCTTCGACGCCATCCGGACCCACTCGACGGACAACGCACCCGTTGCCGCAGGCCGGTTCCCGGTCGTCGTTCTCGAACCCGGCCTGGGTTTCTCGGCACCCACCTACACGACGCTGGCCGAGAACGTGGCCAGCCACGGATTCGTGGTCGCCGGCGTGACCCCCACCTACACCGCGAACCTGACCGTTCTGCGCGGACAACCGGTACACGCCAGCGCCGCCGGTAATCCTTCCACGCTCGACACCGACAACCTCCACGATCCGGCCGCGACGGCGTTCGCGGAGGGCCTGCTCCAGGTATCGGCGGCCGACGCGCATTTCGTCGTCGCACAGGTGGACGGGCTCGACCGGGCGGGCCTTTTCGCCGGTCACGTCGACCCGGGCCGCACAGCCTATGTCGGGCATTCCTTCGGTGGCGCCACGGCGCTGGAAGCGTGCCGCACCGATCCGCGCTGCGCCGGCGCGGTCGATCTCGACGGTACTCAGTACGGACCGGTCGTGCATAAAGGACTCGACCGGCCGATGATGCTCATCGCCAGCGACAACTCCTGCGTGACCGGCACCTGCCGGCCAGCGAACAGCAACGACACCGCCGGCCAGGCCATCGCGAAGTCCCTCCTGGCCGCCAGCACCGGACCGGTCTGGTGCTATCAGATCAACGGCGCCCAGCACTACAACTTCACTGACTACGGCGCCTACTACCTGGCCTGGCCGCTCCGCCAACTGCTCGCCCTGGGCAGCATCGACGGTGACACCGCGCTGAACATCACCGACGCTTACGTGGCGGCGTTTCTCGATCAGACCGTCCATGGCCGGCCGCAACCGTTGCTCACCGAGCAGACCCGGCCGTACCCGGAAATCGTTCCGCAGCCTCGGAAATAGGTCCGGACGTTCGGTCGGCCCAGGCCAGGCGGATGGCCCGCATGTGTTGTTACGCAAGGCGCTCTGATGATTCAGTGCACAGGCATTGGTAATAGGCGTTGATGAATACGCGCACTGCGGGGCGGTCGTCGCCGACGCGCCAGACGACGGCGAGTTCGCTGGGCGACAGGCCGGCGACCGGTCGGCAGACCACGTCGTCGCGCCGATAGATTTCCGCGTTACCGGCCGCCACGAGCGTCACGCCGACGCCGGCCGCGACCGCTTCGAATGCCTCTTCAGCGGTTTCGGCCTCGGCCACGACCCGTGGTTCGGCCGCGCGTTCGTCAGTGGCCAGCCAGAATCGGCGGAGCGGGCCGGCGGAGGCGGGCAGGGCGATGAATGGTTCGTGGTCCAGTTCGGCGAGGGTGACAACGGAGCTGGCGGCCAGCCGGTGGTCGGTGGGCAGTGCCACCCACCGCTGCTCGTTGGCGACCACCCGCCAGGCCAGTAGGCCGTTGTCAGGAACGGGTAGCCACGCGATCGCGACGTCAACCTCGGCGTCGGCCAGCCCTGCCGTGGGGTCACGCCATGAGATCTGACGGAACTGAAGTGTCCAGCCTGGCAACAACTCCGCCATCCTGCCGGTGACGGTAGGAATGAGCCCACGACCGATCCTGGTCTGGAAGCCGACGGTCAGCGTGGTGTTTCCGGCGGCAGCTGCCGCTGTGACCGCATGCAGCGCCTGCTCCCACTGCGCGATGACCAGCCGGGCCTGCGGCAGCAGGGCCTCGCCCGCCGTGGTCAACACCACGGTGCGGCGATCACGGACAAAGAGCTGGGCCCGTAGCCCGGCTTCCAGGTGCCGGATTTGTTTGCTCAGCGTTGGTTGGGAGATGAACAGCCGCTCGCTGGCCCTGGTGAAACTCAGCTCCTCCGCCACCGCGACGAAGTACCGGAGGTCGCGCAGGTGGGAGTCCATAGCCACAGGCTATTACAGCAGGTCTTGGACAGCCTGGAGATCCCCGCACAGCATTGCACGTGCAGGCGTGTCTATGGAGGGGCGATCGGAATGGAACTGGGCGTGCAGGGGCTCAACGCGAAAGCGACATTGGGTCCAGCCGAGACGGTCAAGCTGGCCCAACTGGCCGAGAAGTTGGGATATTCGTCGTGGTGGGCGGGCGAGCACGTAGTGCTCCCGAGCCCTCGCACGGCGGACTCGCCCATGGAGCCCACCGACCCCATCCTGGACCCGCTGGTGCACCTGGCCTATGTCGCCGCCGTCACCACGACGATCGAGCTGGGTACCGGAGTCGTGATTCTGCCTCAGCGCAATCCCGTCGTGCTGGCGAAGCAGGCAGCCAGCCTGGACGTGCTCAGCTCAGGTCGATTGCTCCTCGGCGTCGGTGCCGGCTACCTCGAACCGGAGATGACCGCGATCGGAGTGGAGATGGCCGGGCGGGGCCAACGGACGGACGAGTACCTCGATGCGATGACCGCGTTGTGGAACCAGCAGGCACCGGCCTTCCACGGCCGCTACGTCGCGTTCGACCGGGTCGACGCTCACCCTCGCCCGGTCCGACCAGGCGGACCTCGGATCATCGTCGGCGGTCACAGCCAGGCCGCGTTCCGCCGGGCCGTTGCCCGTGGCCACGGTTGGTTCGGCAACGGCAGCCAGGATGACCTGGCCGCTCACCTCGACGGTCTGCGCCGCGCCGCGGCCGAGGTCGACCGTCCTGCCAGCCTCGGCCGTCTGGAGATCACCTACCTGCAAATCACCCCGGTCACTGTGGACGCCGACGCGGCCCGCCGCTACGCCGATCTCGGCGTCGACCGGCTCGTGGTCTATCCCCTGCCCCTCGAAGATCTAGCAGACGTTGCCAGGTTCCTGGAACAGCACGCCGATCTCCGCCGCTGACCAGCTCCTGGAATGGAAAGGAATCACCAATGCGTGCCCTGGTGCACGACCCCGACGCACCGCAGGGACTTCGGATGGCCGAGACCCCCGATCCGGTGCCGCACGACGCGGAAGCGCTGATCAAGGTCCAGGCGATCTCCCTGAACTTCGGAGAGATCGCCTACCTGTCCGAACGTGGCCAGCCGGGCGAGGTCATGGGCTGGGATGCGGCGGGCGTCGTGGTCCGGGCGGCCGCCGACGGCTCCGGACCTGGCCCCGGCGCCAGGGTCACCACGTTCGGCTGGCGCAACGCTTGGGCGCAGCTACGGGCGGTCGACACCACGAACCTCGCGATCGTTCCGGACGGCGTGGACCTCGGCGCGGCGAGTGCGCTTCCTGTCGCCGGGGTCACCGCACTACAAGCGGTGCGCGGCCTCGGCTCGATCCTGGGCCGCCGCGTGCTGGTGACCGGGGCATCGGGTGGGGTGGGCCGGTTCGCGGTCCAACTCGCCTCCCTCGCGGGCGCAGAGGTCGTCGCGTCGGTGGGCAATCCCGGCCGCGGGAAGCACCTGATCGAGCTGGGCGCCACCGAGGTCGTCACCGACCTGACGCATATCACCCGCCCGGTGTTCGGTGTGCTGGACAACGTCGGCGGACCCCAACTCGCCGCAGCCTTCAGCCTTCTGGAGCCCGGCGGCCGCGCACACAGCATCGGCAAAGCGTCCAAGGCGGCCACCACCATCGACTTCGAAGCCGAACGAGTGCGCGGCGGCCGACGAGTACTGGAACCGTTCGTCGTCTCAACCCCGTTCGGTCCCGACCTCACCTATCTCGCCAACCTTCTGGCCAAGGGGAGCCTCGACCCGCTGATCGGGTGGCGCGGCTCATGGAACCGGGCACCGGAGGCCGCCGCCGCCCTGCTGTCCCGGCAGGTACTCGGCAAGGTCGTCCTCGATGTCGCACCCGAGTAAGCCGATGCGGCGACTCGCGTACACGCTGAAAGACAGCCGCCGGGGCGCCGGACGTATGCGGCCGGTCGAGCACTGCTCCAATGGACTGAACCTTTGTTTGACCTAGTTGATTTCTGTGGAAGAAGCGTCACTATCAACATCCGTCAACAGCACCGCACCAGTCGGGGTGTCCACATGGAGATCGCCAGCCGCTTATACCGTTCACGCCGTTACGCAGCATTGACTCGCAGGGCACTCGCCGTGCTCACGAGCCTGGTCCTGGCCGGTGCGCTGCTGGTCGTCGCGCTGCCGGCCGCCCCGGCGCACGCCGAGAACAACGGCGCCGCCCTCACCCCGCAGATGGGCTGGAGCAGCTGGAGTTTCCTGCGCAACAAGCCCACCGAGGCGGCGGTCGAAGCGCAGGCCAAGGCCATGTCCACCAGTGGACTGGTCAGCCACGGCTACACCTACGTCAACATCGACGACTTCTACTACCTCGACCCCGCGACCACGGTCGACGCCAACGGCCGCTGGGTGGTCGAGTCGACCAGCTTCCCGGACGGAATGGCCTCTGTCGCGGCCTACGTGCACGGTCTCGGTGAGAAGTTCGGCATGTACCTGACACCCGGCATCCCGGTCGCGGCCTACAACCAGAACACCCCCATCGCCGGCACCAGCTACCACGCTCGCGACATCGTCTCCAACACCAGCTCCTACGAGACCAACTACAACTACGGCAGTGGCCGGATGTACTACATCGACTACACCAAGAACCCGGCCGCCGCGCAGGCATTCCTCAACTCCTGGGCCGACGAACTGGCCGGTTGGGGCGTGGACTACGTCAAGCTCGACGGCGTCGGTGACGGCGACATCGCCGACATCGAACACTGGTCGCAGGCCCTCGCACAGAGCGGCCGCACGATTCACTTCGAGCTGTCCAACTCCCTTGACGTGCACAACGGCGCCCTGTGGCGGCAGTACGCCAACGGCTGGCGCATCGACGGCGACGTCGAGTGCTACTGCTCCTCGACCTCCTACCCGCTGACCGACTGGAACAACGTCGCCGCCCGGTTCACCGACGCACCCGCCTGGACGGGCTACGCGGGATCCGGCGGGTGGAACGATCTCGACTCGTTGGAGCTCGGCAACGGCAGCAACGACGGGCTCACCCAGGACGAACGACAGACCCAGATGAGCCTGTGGGCGATCAGCGCGGCACCACTGGTGCTCGGCACGGACCTGACCAACCTCGACTCCTACGACCTCAGCCTGCTCACCAACGACGAGGTGATCGCCGTCGATCAGGCCGGTCATCCGGCGCACCCGGTCGACCGGACCACGACGCAACAGGTCTGGGTCGCGCCCAACGGAGACGGCAGCTACACGGTCGGGCTGTTCAACCTGTCCGGCTCGGCCGCCACGGTCACCGCGAACTGGACGGACGTGGGCTTCAGCGGTTCGGCCGACGCCCGCGACCTGTGGTCGCACACCGACCTTGGCACATCGAGCAATTCGTTCTCGGCCACGCTCAACCCGCACGCCTCGCGGCTGCTGCGCGTCACCCCCAGCGCGGGCTTCCACTACACCTCGCTGCCCTACGCAATCAAGAACGTCTCGAACGGCCAGTACCTGGACGTAGCGGGTGGCTCCACGACCGCGAGCGCCGGAATCGTGCAGGAACCGGCCGGCTCGGCAACCAGCCAGCGGTGGCAACTGGTCCCGACCGGGGACGGCTACGACAAGATCGTCAACGTGGGCAGTGGCCAACTGCTCAACATCCCCGGCCCGACCACCGCCACCGGTACTCAGCTCATCCAGTACCCCGACGACGAACACACCAACTCGCAGTGGAAACTGACCTCGACCGGAGCGGGCGGCTACACCGTGACCGCCCGCTCGGACGGTGAGAACGTCGACGTGGCAGGCGGTTCGAGCGCGGCAGGCGCCGCGGTGGTGCAGTCGAATGCGGGTAGCGCGACCAGCCAACAGTGGCAGCTCGTGCCTGAGCCCGATCCGAACACGCCCTATCGGCTGGTCAACGGCAACAGCGGCGGCAGGATCGACGTCAACAACGACTCGACCAGCTCGGGCGCGGGCATCGTGCAGTGGCAGGACAACGGGCGAACCGACCAACAGTGGTATATCCGCGCCGCGACCGGCGGCTACGACACGATCACCAACGTCAACAGCGGCCAACTGCTCAACATCCCCGGCCCGACCACCACCACCGGCACGCAGCTCATCCAGTACCCCGACGACGGCAACACCAACTCCCGCTGGCAGTTGGACGACGCTGGCCCGAACCAGCTGACCCTGGTCAGCGAGTACGACGGGCAACTCGTCGACAACGACAACAACTCGCTGTCCGACGGCGCCTCGATCATCCAGTGGCCCGCCGACGGGGGTGCCAACCAGACCTGGTCGCTCTATCCCGCATCCTGACCGCGTCGGGATTTCAGAGAACTCCGATCGGTGCGTGGACGGACAGTTCCGCCGGGTTCGGCCGACGGTAGTTGACGCCGAGCGCTGTCAGTCTGCGCAGGTGTGTGTTCAGGCGGTTCAGGAATCGGGAAAGTCCGCCGGGCTGCCCCAGGCTCGTTCGGAGAACGCGGCGACTCTGGGGAATGCCATGTAGTCCAGGTGTTGCGTGGTCGGGATGTATTCGGTCCACAACTGACATTGCGCGCCGAGCAGGTGGGGTGCGAGATCGGTGCCGAAGCGGCCCGCGAAGGGGTCGAAGCCGTAGCTCTGTGCCAGTGTGAGTACGCCCTTCTGTGCCCGTGGTTCGCCGTCCGCGCTCTGCGCAGCAGGATGGTGCGGATGATCCGCGTCCGGCTCGCGCCGTCCACCATCGCTGCCTGTTCCAGTTCGACCGGAATGCCGTGCAGGAAGCCGCGCAGCGTCCAGATGGTGAACGGCAGGACCATCGCGATGTAGGTGAGGGTGAGGCCGAACAGGTTGTTCAGCAGGTCCGCGTTCTTGAGGCTGAGGAAGATCGGGATCAGCAGCGCGGGCTGCGGAACCATCTGCACGACGAGGACGCCGATGAGGAAGGTATGCCGGCCGAGGAAGCGGAAGCGGGTCAGCGCGACCGCGGCGATGGCTCGCGCTGGCCGGACTTGATCCCCGGACAGTCGGCTATCTGATACTCGGGCTCGCCGGCAACCAGCTGGTGCAACAGTCGGCGCCGGCCACCGCACTCGCGGAGTTGATCGGCGAGCTCGGCCTGTGCTGCCCGTACGCGATCCTCGGTGATGCGCTGGTCGCGTTCGCCTCGGCAACCACGGCAACAGAGGGGCGACTGTTGATCTCGGGCACAGGCAGCATCGCCGTGTCGATCCGAGGGCGCCGCATCGTCGACACCGCCGGTGGCTACGGCTGGCTGCTCGGCGATGACGGTTCCGGATTCTGGCTCGGCCAGCAGGCGGTCAGGGTCGTGGTGGACACCCTGCGCGGACGGGCGCGGGCCGGCGAGCTGACCCGCCTGGTGTGCGCCGAACTGCTCGCGGCGCTCTACGGGTGGACGCCGCTGCGGCTGGCCACCCTCGCCCCGCACGTCGTCGCCGCCCACGAGGCCGGCGACGCGGAAGCGACCGCGATGCTCGACACGGCCGCACGCCACCTGGCTGGGCTCCTGGCACAACTGGGCGAGTTCTCCGCCACCGAGCCGGTCGTCCTCACCGGATCATGCCTGGCGCCGGAGGTCCTCGGCACCCGCACGAGCGAGCTGATCAGAGCCCGCGGCCCCGTCCGGATCCTGCGCGCCGAGCACAACGCGGCCGGCGCGGCCTGGCTCGCCGCCACTCACGTCCTCGGTCCCGCGTCCGACCGCCTGACCGGCCTGCATCAGACACTGACCACGATCGGCAACGCGCTACGGCCGCGATTCCGGTTTCGCGGCCTGCACGATGCGATCGATGAGCCGCTGGACGGTGGCCGGGCACCGTTCGTCCGCGCGCTGGTGAACGCCGATCCTCCGGGTGATCGACGGCCCGGTGAGGGGGCGCGTGACGACCGGGGTGGCCGACAGGAGCGGCAGCACGAGCGAGGGCATCGCGCTGACCGCCAGACCGGCGGCGATCATGCCGCCCGCGGTGGCGACCGTACGCGTCTCAAGCTGCTGGCGCGGCTGGACGTCGGCCTGGGCCAGGCCCAGATCGGCGAGTCGGCGGATGCTGCTGTCGGGACTGAACGCGATGAAGGACTCGGCGGCGAAGTCCTGCCAGGTCAGTTGGTCATGGGCGGCCAGCGCGTGCCCGGGTGGCAGGACCGCGACGAACGGGTCGTCGATGAGCGGGCGGATCGTCAGACCGGCCGATGCCGGGCCGACCTCGGTGATCGCGAGGTCGGCACCTCCGTCGCGGAGCAGCGACAGCACCTGATCGTTCGTGCCGTCCGCCAGCCGCACCTGGACGCCGGGGTGGTCGGCGAGGTATCCGGACAGGACCGGCGGCAGCAGCACGGCGGCGATCGACGGCAGGACCCCGACCGTCACCTGCTTGCGTTCCCCCGCCTGGTAGTCCGCGAACCGGTCGAGCCCCCGCCGGTAGGCGTCCAGGATGCCGGTGGCCACGGCGAGGAACTCCTCGCCTGCTTCGGTCAGCTCGACCGACCGGGTCGTCCGGACCAGCAGAGGGGCGCGCAGCGTGCGTTCCAGCTCGGCGACGGTCCTGCTGACCATCGGCTGGCTGAGCAGCAGGTCGGAGGCGGCGCGGGTGAAGGAGCGCGCGCGGGCGACCGCGCTGAAGATCTCCAGCTGACGAATCGGCAGATCCATAGCTCCTCAGTATCACCGAACGCGCTATTGATGCACCACCCGCATGGCAGCAGATCCGACTACGCGGGGATCATCGGCAGGACGATGCTGGTGGGGCGAGACTGGTCCCGGTGGATCGTCTGGTGTGCGGTACGCAGGTCGGCGTCGGAGTCGACGCCCAGCGGATTCCCGGTGTTGGGGTTCGGCTCCCACTCGGGGAAGCTGCTGGAGGAGATCCGCACACCGATCCGGTGACCGGCGAAGATCACCGCGCTGGTCGCGGCGAGGTCGATCGGGTAGTGGTAGACCGCGTCCGGAACCAGCGGCAGCACCGCGTTGGTGTGCCTGGCCCGCACGGCGCCCTCGCAGAGGTTGACCATGCGTCCGTCGGGGTGGACGTCGACGAGCATGGCGGTGAAGTCGGTGTCCGGCGCATCCGTCGACGCCCACAGATCCATCGTGACGGGTCCGGTGAGTTCCACGTCTTCGGTGAGCTCGGTCGAGGTATAGGTCAGGACGTCGTCGCGGTCGCCGACGGCGCGCTGGTCGAACGGTCCGGGCTCCTCTCCTCCGGCGCCCAGCAGCCGCCCGCCCACGGTGGGAGCGGGGTCTGCGGGATCGT
This sequence comes from Pseudonocardiaceae bacterium, assembly GCA_035948315.1. Taxonomy (GTDB): domain Bacteria; phylum Actinomycetota; class Actinomycetes; order Mycobacteriales; family Pseudonocardiaceae; genus CAJCJE01. The sequence goes on from DASZJG010000058.1 coordinate 291,434, forward strand.
AGGTGAACCGGTCCGCACTCTCCTGCTCGTCCGGTCGAACGGGCAGCAGGCGGCCCTCGGAATGCAGGTACCAACGGGTGAAGCGGGTCCGCGCGAGCGGCCACTCCTGCTCGTCGCGCCAGACGTTGGCGCCCATCACGAAGATCCGGACCGGCGCCAGGTCCGGCACGGGCTCGCCGTAGAGGTGCCGCCGGAACCAGTCGGCCCGCACCCGGGTGAGGTCGATCGCCGCCTCGGGGCCGAAGTCGACCTCTCCGACGACGAGAGCCCCTGGGGATCCGTGATCCCACGGGCCGATGATCATGCGCTGTGCCAGGCGGGCCCGCTCCGTAGGAGCCTGCCGCCGCATACCGGTGAAGTTGCGCAGCGTCGCGCCGATGTGGATGTCGTACCAGCTGCCGATGTGCAGAGCGGGCAGGTCGATCGCCCCGTAGTGCGTGGTCGGGTTGACGCGCAGCCAATGGGAATCGTTGCGGGACTCGTGCTCGAACAGCTCGTCGAGCCAGGTCGCCCTGCCGTGCCAGATCGGATTGTCGCGGAGGGGGCGGGCGCGCAGGATCTTCTCCACCGCCATCCGCAGCTTCCGCCGCGCGAGGGTCAGACCCGGCCGGTCGTCCTCCTGCGCCAGGTCATAGACCCGAGCGGACAACTCCCGCAGCTCGGTGACTTCGGCGTCGTCGATACCCCACTGCTCGGCCATCGAGGCGACGACGAGCACGGACCAGCCCAGCCGCAGCGCGAGTCGGAACGCGCCGCCGGAATCGAACATCCCCTCCCAGTAGTCGGCCGCGCAGACCTCCGGGGCGATCGCGACGAGGTGCGGCGGGCGGGTCTGGGCGGCGAGCCACTGGGCGTTGCCCGAGTACGAACGGCCGAACATGCCCACTGTGCCGTCGCACCACGGCTGGGCGGCCGTCCACTCCACCGCGTCGTAGCCGTCCTCGACGTCGGAGTGGACGTAGGCCCACTCCCCCTCGGAACCGAATCGGCCTCGGCAGTACTGGGCCACCACGGCGAAACCTTCGGCCGCGAGCCGTTCCGGCGCGGCCGTCCGCACCACCTGGTCCGCATACGGCGTCCGGAGCAGGAGGGCGGGCAGCGGTTTCTCGGTGGCCGGGCGCCAGACGTCGGTCACCAGGTGGACGCCGTCGCGCATCGCGACCCGGATGCCCCGCTCGATGACCACGTCGGCCGTCACGAGGACATCACAGACATCACCTGGCAGGTCAGGCTCGTTTCGGCGGCGCCGAGCCGGATGCGGACGGTTCCGGGCAGTGCCTCGGACTCGATGTTCGGGTAGTCCTGGCTGGAGATCGTCAGCCGCAGCGTGTGGCCCGCGACAATGCGGTGGTGAGTCGGCCAGAGCGCGATTCGCAGGGTGTGGAACGTATCGGGCACGACGGCGACGCGGCGCTCGTGGCCGTCGCGGTGGCTCGCCTTGAGCCAGCCGTGGCTGACGCGGACGGACTCGCCGCTCTCGTCGACGTCATCGAGCACGACGGCGATGTTGCCGTCCTCGGCGCTGAAGGCGGCCATCAGCGTCAGCTCGGGGTCGCCCGCCAGCACGAGGTCCTGCGACAGGGCCGGCGTCGTGAAGGGCACACCCTCGCTGCTCACGTCGAAGGCGACCTCGGATCCCGGCTGGGTCTCGGTTCCGAGGGCACCGTCCGGACCCGGGATCCAGGTCGTCTCGCGGGCCGCGGCGGGCGGCCAGGCGGTGAACCGCCGCCAGCCATGGCTGGGCATCTCGTACGAGGTCACCTTCGCCTGCGGGATGGGGGCGGGCAGCCCGGCCAGCCAGTGGTCGAACCAGGCGAGGTAGCAGGCGCTGGCGATGTCCTCGAACTGGCCGGGCACCATGCCGTGCTCCCACGGACCCGCGACCATCCAGGTGTTCTCCGGTCGGGCGACGAAGTTCTCGACCATGCCGCTGCGGTAGACGTCGCCCCAGCCGCCGACGTCGAGCACCGGGATGGTGAGGCCGTCCCAGCGGGCCTTGACGCTGCGCTCGCGCCAGAAGTCGTCGTAGAGCGGGTGCTGCGGGTAGATGTCGAGGGTGTCCGGTGCCGTGGTCTGCTGCCACTCGCGGATGCGCGCGTTGGGAATGCCCCCGCGATAGATCGTATTCTCGTACCAGTCGCTGATCGCCTGCACCGGGATGACGGTGGTGAGGTGCGGTGCGTGGTTCACGGCCGCAAGGTAGGCGAGGTGCCCGCCGTAGCTGATTCCCATCTGGCCGATCCGGCCCGTGCAGAAGGGCTGGGCGGCAAGCCATTCGACCAGGTCGTAGTTGTCCTCCTGCTCCTGGCGGCCGAACGGGACCACGTGCCCCGGCGTTCCGCCCGACCCGCGCACCGAGGCCACGGCCGCCACGTAGCCGCGCTTGACGAAGTGCGCCGCGCCCTGCGCGAACATCTGCCTGGCGCTGTAGGCGTTGAAGTCGTAGACGATGCCCGGAAAGGCGCCCTCGGCCGGGATTCCGTCCGGCCCGGCCGGACGCAGCAGGTCGCAGACCAGGTAGCTGCCGTCGCGCATGGGGACCTGGACGGTCTCGGTGTGGATGTCGTGGGTCGGCGGGCGGTCGTAGCCGAAGAACGGGTCGCCGACCGTGGCCGTCGGGCCGTTGGAGGTCATGCCGCCTGCCTTGATGAAGGCCTCGATCATCTGGGCGAGAGCGGGCGAAGGGGATGTCATCGGGCGTGCTCCTGTCATCGGGTTCGGGATGTCCATCTCCAGCAGCGATGAGGACAGACTCTTGCCGTGGATGTCGAGATCCAGGGTTCGGGTGACGCCGCCGAGGGTGTCGTGGAGGACGAACTTCAGCGCGCGCAGCTGGGGCAGTTCGTAGCGCTGGACGTCCCCGCGCACGATGTCGGCGAAGTGTTCGCGCACGCGTGCCGCGCTCACCTGCTCGACGAGCAGCGGATAGTCCTGCGCGCGGTACGCGATGAGCGTGAGGTCCGAGGTGGTGCCCTTGTCCCCGGCACGCGCGTGGGCGAGTTCGTGCAGGAGCACGTCACAGCTCCAGGAGGGTCAGGTCGGTGGTTACCAGGTCCCTTGGCAGCAGGACGGACGCGATGGCCACGACCTGCTCGGTACGCCGCACCGCCCCGGCGCCGCCGGCCGGTCCGTTCAGCCACAGGCCGGTGACCTCGCGGCCGATGCGCACCGCGGCCTCCTCCGTACCGGCTCGGCCCGCGACGCGGACGCGGATCTCGCGCGGCTCGGCGTGGCCGCCGCCGGGCCCACGGTGCACCGCGTCGACTCCGATCAGTTCGAACTGGACGTCGGTCACTGGTACGTCGGCGAGCCGGTCGCGGACGATGTCCAGCGCCAGTCTGCCTCGGGCCTGCGCGTTCGGCCCGGTGTAGGAGATCTGGCCTTCACCGAGGTACCCGTCCAGGTAGCCCACCGACACCTTGAGCCGCTCCGGTCGCCTGCTGCCGGTGGCTCCGGTGACGCGGACGCGGTCCGGGCCGACCTGATCGAGGCGGACGCCCGAGAAGTCGGCGACCACGTCGGCGGAGACGTAGGCCGACGGATCGTGGACCTCGTAGAGGAGTTGCTCGGTGCACGTCCGGACGTCGACCCTCCCCCCGGAGCCCACGACCTTCGTCACCTCGAAGGCGCCGTCCTCGGTGACAGCGGCGATCGGGAACCCGAGGCGGGACAGACCCGGCACGTCCTTGTAGCCGGGGTCGGCGAAGTATCCGCCGCTCACCTGGCCCGCGCACTCGAGCAGGTGGCCGACGCAGATGCCCTTGCCGAGCAGTGCCCAGTCGTCCAGGTCCCAGCCGAACTCGTGGACGAGCGGCGCGAGATACAGGGCGGGATCCGCGACTCGTCCGGTGATCACGACGTCCGCGCCGAATGCCAGGGCCCGCACGATGGGCTCGCAGCCGAGGTAGGCGTTGGCCGAGAGCACCGTGTCCGCGAGCGTGGACACCGTCCCGTCCCGATCGGTCAGGGCGAGATCGCTTCCGGTGACGAGGGCGAGGACGTCGTCGCCGGTGACGGCGGCGATCGTCAGTCCGGTCAGGCCGGCGTCCTTGGCGATGCCGGCGACCGCGTGGGCACCCGCGAGCGGGTTCGCCGCCCCCATGTTGGTGATGATCTTCGTACCGCGCGCGGCACAGGCTGGGAGCACGGCCGCCATCCGCTCGGGCAGCCATTCGTTGTATCCGGTGCTCGGATCGCGCAGCCGGTCTCGCTGGGCCAGGGCGATGGTCCGTTCCGCCAGGCACTCGAAGGCCAGGTAGTCGAGGTCGCCGTGCTCGGTCAGCTCCAGCGCGGGTTCGAGGCGATCATCGGCGAATCCCGCACCGGAACCGATCCTGATGGTGCGCATGAGGCCAGCCTGAGCCCGAAACTCTTGCGTGGCAAAGATGAATTCAGCATGCACTCATGACTTTGAACTATTAATCCACCGTGCGGCTGATTTATAACGCGAAGCTATCAGTAAATGCAATATTCATACTTCCGCCGAACTGCCAGCAGCGCCGAGGATGCGCTCATGACCGCCCTCGACCACTGGAGGCTCTGCGATGTCGCTCGATCGACCGCCGTACGACCCTGAACTCGCCGCATGCCTGGAGATCGAGGAAATGGCTGCCATCCAAGGGTTCGTGCTGGACCTCGATCGGATCGAGGAGACCCGCGTCCTGCGCAAGGCTTTCAACCCGCCGGTCGAGACCGTGCTCGACGGCACCGGTCTTGAGCACACCGAGAAGGTCGTGCCGGGGCCGCAGGGATCTCCGGAGATCACGCTGTCGATCGTCCGGGATCCCGGAGCGGACAAGCCGGCGCCGTGCGTCTACTACGTGCACGGCGGTGGCATGGTCATCGGCGACCGGTTCGTCGGCGTCCGGGCCTGGCTACCGTGGATCATCGCGAAACTCCGCGGCCGGGACGATTGAGAGTGCCCGGATTACGGACGGCCCCCTTCGGCGCATACCGGGTTCCGCCACCGGCTGGCATTCTCCAGGTCGCCGATGGACCGGTAGATGTCGCTGAGCGCCTGGGCCGTGCGCGCCAGCCACAGCGGGGCACGCAGCTGGCGCAGGACGGCGAACGCGTCGATGAGCACGGTGATGGCGAGATTCGGGTTGTGCCGGGTCTGGTGGTGCTCTGCCATGGCGAGCAGCACCCTGGCCTCGATGAGGTGTTCGTCGACGTCGCGCGCGATGACCAGGGCCTCCTCAAGCAACGAGAGCGCTTCGACGTCCTCCCCCTGGCGCAGCCGGACCAGGCCGAGGCCGTACAGGGCATCGGCTTCGCCGCGAACGCTGTGGATGTGCGTGCGAACGTTCTCCAGGGCTTCGGTGAACACCTTGTCCGCCCGGTCCGGTTCGTCCTGAGCCAGGTGCAGTTCGCCCAACCGGTAGAGCACCATGGTGGTCGCGCGCACCGAGCCAGCCGCCCGGGTGATCGTTTCGGCGCGTTCGAGGTAGGGCAGCGCGGCGGCGGGCTCGTCCCGTTCGAGGTGTAGCGACCCGATGCTGCGCAGCAGGCCGGCCTGCAGGATGGGGTCGGGATTGCCCAACGCGAGCAGCAGCAGGTTGGCCTGCTGGTAGCGGCGCAGGGCGCGGGCGGGATGGCCGTGGAGACGGTCGACGTAGGCCAGGTTGCGCAGTGCGACGACATGTCCCGGTTGGGCGCCGACCATCTCCTCGTACAGCTTGATCGCCGAACCGAGCAGGGCTGCCGCGGACTGGTACTGGTGCCTGGTGCTCGCCAGCGCGCCGAGCCCGGTCAGCAACTCCGCCTCGAAGCTCGTGTTCCTGGATCGGCGAGCCGCACTCAGCGCGAGTTCGTGGGTGGCGCGCCAGCCGTCGTAGTCACTGCGGGTCTCGAACAGCGCCATGGCTTGGACGGTCAGCTCACAGCACGTGTCGTCCCAGCCCAACGCGGCGGTCTGCGCGATCGCGGCGATGATGTTGTCCCGTTCGGTCGGCCACCAGGACAGTGGATCCGCGGTCAATTCGTCCACAAGGGTCAGTTCGAGCGGAAAGCGGGCGGTGGCGTCGCGTGTCCCCGTCGGGCGGCCGCCGATCAGGCCGTCGTGGGCTCGGTCCAGCAGCGCCAGCCAGGCGCCGATGGCCCGGCCCAACGCCGCTTCGCGGGCCTGCGCGGACTCTTCCGCTTCCGCGCGCTCCCGGGCATAGACCTGCACCAGGTCGTGGAACTGGTAGCGGCGTTGTCCGGTCCGGTCGCGATCAGCGGCTTGCAACAGGCGCGCGTCGGCGAGGGCGTCCATGATGTCCTCGGCGTCGGACACCGGGATGTCCAGCAGTGACGCGCCGACCCACGGCGCGAAGTCGGGAGCGTCCAGCAGGCCGAGTCGCCGGACCAGCATGCGGGTGGCAGGCGGCAGGCTGTCGTAGCTCAGCGCGAGGCCGGCGCGTACTTCAAGACCACCGAAGGTCAGCTCGTCGAGACGGCGACGCTGATCACTGAGCCTGCCGGTCAGGTCGGCGACGCTCCAGTGCGGTTTGGCGGCCAGCTTCGCCCCCGCGATGCGCATCGCCAGCGGCAGCCTGCCACACAGTCGCGCCAACTCCCCCGCGGACTCCGGATCGTCCGCGACCCGATCCGAACCCGCTGTCCTGCCGAGCAACTCGACCGCTTCGTGATCGGTCAGCACATCCAGGAACGTATGCATGGCGCCCGCGACTCCGGTCAACGGCGCACGGCTGGTGATGATCACCGCGCAACCGGGATCGCCGGGCAGCAGCGGCATCACCTGGGCGGCATCGGCGGCGTCATCGAGCACGACCAGGACCCGCCGGTCGGCCAGTCGCTGCCGATACAGTTCGGCACGCTGTTCGACCGACTCTGGAATGTCCGCGCCAGGCACACCCAACGCGCGCAGAAACCGGGCGAGCACCTCGGCTGCGGTGGTCGGCCGGTTCCGCATACCGTGCAGGTTGACGAACACCTGACCATCCGGATACGCCTCCCGCGACCGGTGTGCCAGGTGCACCGCCAAGGTCGTCTTCCCGACCCCGGCCTGGCCGGCGATACCCACGATCGGCACGGCGGTGGCGTTGCCGGTGGTGGTGGGGGCGTCGCGGCGCAGCACCCGCTCAAGGCGCTCGATCTCCCTGGCCCTACCGGTGAAATCCGCGATATCCGCAGGCAGTAACGATGGTGCGACGGTCGCGTTCGCCGAGGGCTGCCGTGCGGCGGGAACGTCGACGACTCCGATCGGTTGTGCCGCCGGCGTGTCCTCCGGCTCGTGTCGCAGGATGTCTTCGTGCAGTCGTTGCAGGTCGAGGCCGGGGGCCACGCCGAGTTGGTCGATCATCAACCGGCGGATCCGCTGGAACGCCGCCAGCGCCTCGGCGCGCTGGCCGGAGCGGTCCAAGGCGAGCAGCAGGCTGTGCCACAGCCGCTCACGCAGCGGAAACTCGACGACCAGTTGCTGAAGTTCCGCGACGACGTCCCGGTGCCGGCCGCAGGACAGATCCGCCTCGATACGTAACTCCAGTGCCTGGCTGCGCATCTCCTTCAGGTGCGGTACCTCGGTACGGTGCAGCGAGTCGGACGGAATGTCCACGAACGCGTCTCCGCGCCATTCGAGCTGGGCATGCCGCAACGAATCCGCAGCCGATTGCCAATTTCCCACGGCGTGGGCGGCGACTCCGTCGGCATAGTGTCTAGTAAAGCGCCGTATGTCGAATTCCTCATCATAGATTTCGACAAGATAGCCGGGTGATCGGGTGTGCAACCTGGTCGCAATCAAGTCGCCGAGTACCCGGCGAAGCCGCATGACATAGGACTGCAACGTCGCCTTGTGACCGGGTGGGGGCGCGCCGTCCCACACCTGTTCGGCGAGTTCGTCGACCGACACCACGGTGTTGGCCTTGAGCAGCAGCGTTGCCAGCAGTACCCGCTGCCGTGGCGACGATATCGTACGAATTCCATTGTGATCGTCGCTGACCAGCAACGATCCGAGCAGACCGAACTCCATGACCGCGCGTCCCCTTGAACCGTCCCCAGTGGAGGGCAGGCAGCGCGGAAGTGCGGCATGCCCCCTTTAAAACTATTCTCCGCCGCGGCCTGGAGATCGGCAACCCAAAAACGGTCCGTTAATTTATGCCGAAAAGCATTTTTAGGACATCGAAATTCGCGATGATACCGCGAATTCCTGTGGGGTGAATGGAGGTTCGATAGTGGCCGATCGGGTCGACCCACGCAACAAACGCAGGAATATCCGCGGATGCGCCAGCGCGGCGACCGAACCGGACAGCGTGTAAGCGTCGAGCAGCGCGGCCAGCACCACCGGATCACCCACGGCGGCGCGCAGCAGCCGCGCGTTGACCGACCTGCGCAGCAGGCCGACCGACGCGCCGGGCGTCGTCCCGGCGTAGGGAGCGTCCGAGAACGTGGCCATCTGCCACGCCGCGCGGATGGTGCGGGCGATGGCGCGCTGGGCCGCGAGCGGATCACCGGCAAGGTGCGGCCGGTCGAACACCGCGGCCAGTTCGGCGACAGCGGCCGCTGCCGTGGTCAGGCCGAGTGCGTAGGTGGGATTGGTGACGGCGAGAGCGTCGCCCACCACGAAGAATCCGGCGGGCCATGCGCGCAGCCGGTCGTAGCGATACCACCGATTGGCGGTGTTGCGATAACCGCGCACCCGATCCACCGGGGTCGCCACCTCGATCAACTCGCCGATGATGCCGTGCCGCATCCGGCCCGCGAACGCCGCGAACGCGTCCTCGTCCGTCGGCGGTTCGCCGCCTCGGGTACCGGCGAGCGTGATCAGCCAGTGGTTGTGCTCGATCGGGAACAGCATCGCCGCCTGGGACGGTTGGCCGGCAACGACATCCGGCTGGACCGCGACGAGCGGGAACTCCGATCCCGCCGAATCCGGCGCACGGTAACGGCGCGTCGCGTAGGCCAGCCCGGCATCGACGACCTCGCTCGCCACCTGAGGCAGGCCGAGATCGCCCAGCCAGCGCGGACTCTGGGATCCCCGGCCGGTCGCGTCGATGACCACGTCGGCCGACAGCGTCCCGACCTCACCGGTCCGCCGATTCCGGGTCCGCACACCCGTGATCCGGTCCGCGGTACCCGCGAGCGCTTCGACCTCGGTCGCGGTGTGGACGGAGATCCGATCGTTGCGCAGCACCCGGTCGCGGATCACCCAGTCCAGCAGCGCCCGACTGGCCGAGATGCCGAACTGCATCTCGGGCAGGCGCGGCATCCACCCCTGCGGAGTGAGCGTGACCATGTCGGTCGGCATCCGGAGACGGCGCCCACCCGCGGCCACCACGTCGGCGATCACGCCGGGCAACAGCTCATCGAGCAGGCGCGCGCCGCGCGCCACCAGCAGGTGTCCGTGGTGCGCCTGCGGAACTCCCTTGCGGTTGCGGGGTTCGTCCGGCAGCTCATCCCTGTCCAGAATGGTCACGCTGCTCAGCCGGTCGGCCAGGACCGACGCGGCGAGCATCCCGGTGAAGCCGCCCCCCAGCACCACACCGTGGCCGCCGGCGACGGCCGTCATCGGGCCGCACCTCGTCGGGCGAACGGGTCGGGCAGGCCGAGCTGATGGAGTCGGTCCAGCACCGTGAACGGGCGGATACCCAGACCCGCCAGATTGTAGGTCGCAATGTGCCGCAGCCGGGGATTGCGGTTGGTGCGCCGGAGTATTCGGCGACCGAGCCAGCGCCCGACGGGCGAGGTCATGGTGATCATCCTGGTGGCGTCGTGGCTCATCATGTCGATGTGCCTGATCCACTTCAGCCGCTCGGTCTCGTAGTCGGCGAGCACGTCGTCGACGGTGTCCGGCCGCAGCGGTCCCGGTCCGATCACGCGGGCCAGCGCGTTCGCGTCCGCTATCGCGGTGTTCATGCCCTGGGCCGCCATCGGATGCACGGAGTGCGCCGACTCCCCCACCAACGCCATCCCGGGCACACTCAACCGCGGCGCGGCAAAGCGCCACATGCCGAGGATCTGGCGACTGGCCAGGCCGGCGCGCAGCGGTGCCACCAGGTTCTGGAGCGCGGGCGCGTCGTCGGCGAGCCGCCCGCACCACGCATCGAGGTCATCCCGGACCAGGTGGCGGACGGATTCGGGAGTCACCTGGACGTAGAGGCGCAAGCGTTTGTGCGGCAACGGATAGACCAGCCGCAGGCCGCGTTCGGTGAGATACGCGGTCACGTCGGTGCGGGTACCGGGCACGTCCTCCAGTTCGAAGGACATCAACCGATGCGGGTACTCGACCGGACGCGCGGCGAGCCCGGCCAGCTTGCGCAGCTTGGAGGACAGGCCGTCGGCGGCCACCACCAGCGGAGCGTGCGCGGAGCGCCGCTGCCCGTCACGACGGTAGCCGACGCCGGAGATCCGCCCGGCCGAGTCGCGCAGGAGCTCGTCCGCCGCCGCGCCGCGGCGCTGGCACACGGTGTCCGGCAGCGCGGAGAGCAGCGCGGCCACGATCTCCTCGTAGTCCAACGCGAGCAGGGTCCGATCCGGTACGCCGAGCCCCGGATAGTCGAACACCATGACCTCGTCGCCGTCGGCGGAGCGCACCGTCAACCGGTCGAGTTCGACCGCGCCGCGCTCGATCAGGCTCGGCAGCACGCCCATCTCGCGCAGGATGCCGACCGAACTCGGCTGCAGTACCTCGCCCTTGGCGACCCTGGGCGGCTGGACCCGCTTCTCCAGCAGCAGTACCCGATGCCCGGCCCTGCCGAGGGCGACGGCCGCCGTCAGGCCGCCCACTCCGGCACCGACCACCACGACGTCGAAGTAGTCCGCGCTCACCGGCTGCCCCGTTCGCGATAGGCGACCAGCGCACCCAGCGCGAGGCCCTGGCCGATCAGGTTGTCCGAGTAGTACACGTGGTCCCGGATGTAGGTGCAGACCTGGCCCGGCTGCCAGCGACCGTCCGCGCCCTGCTTGGCCACCAGCCATTCGGCCGCGGCACGTTCCGCCCGCGCCCCACCGATGCCGGCCAGTGCGCCGAGCGCCCAGCCGGTCTCCTCCGGAGTGCCGTCGGTCTCGCCCCGCCCCGTGCTCCACGATCCGTCTGGCAGCTGTGCGTCGAGGAGCCATCGCCGGGCGCGGTCGGCGCTGGGATGCTCGGCCAGACCCGCTCGGCCCAGCGCGCGCAGCGCCGCGGAGGTCGCTGGCACGCCGCCCCGATGCCACAGGGCGTCATACGATCCATCGGCCTTCTGGTTCTTGAGCAGCCACCGGATCGCGCGGTCGATCTCCCGTGCCGATGGGGGTGTGCCGGCGTCGAGCAGGGTGTGCACGGCCTCCGCCGTGCTGAACGGGCACGGCCCGTCCAGTGGCACCAGCGTGTTGCGCACGAACGTGCTCCACGATCCGCGACCGTCCTGGCGCGACCGCAGCCACTCGACCCCTCCGCGCAGCACCTCGGCCTGGTCACCGCCGGCCAGCAGGGCCTTGAGCACGGCAAGCGAGTCCAGCACGTTGGGCCAGCCCCGGCGCCCCGACCACGCCCAGCCGCCCGCAGGACAGTCGTAGGCGTCGAACCGTTCGTGCTGTTGGCACTCGGCCAGCCAGCGACGGGCCCGCGTCAGCTGTGCGTCCGCGCCATGACCGGCCGCGGCCAGACCGGCCGCGACATACGCGGGGCCGGTCACCTCGATCCGCTCGACAGCCATGCCGTGGATCATGTGCCACGATCCGTCCGGCTGGGCGGTCATCCGCAGGTAGGACCGCGCCGCGGCCTGGAGTTCGGGCGCGGATCGGGCGAGGTACAACGCGGTGCCGACCAGACCGGTCAGCCATGGATCACCGCCGTAGGAGCCGACGCCGCCTTCCTCCGCCTGGATCTGGCCGAGCAACCGCAGCGCGGCGGGCCGGGCGAGCCGGTCCACCACCCGTGAAACGGGGCCCGCAGGTCGCAGGCGCGACTGGAGCAGGGCCAGCGTGACGAACGGCGGGACCAGATAGGACAGCAGCCGCCGACGCAGGAACGTCGGCAACAGCACCACTTCCACCGGAACCCTGGGCAGGCCGACGGCATCGCGCAGCCCGACCGAGGACAACACGAGTCCGGTCAACTGCCGCATGGTCGGATCGGCGAGGCCGGCCACGTCCCCCAGATCGCGCAGGAGATCGAGTGCCTCGCGCACCACCGAATCGGACCGGTCCGGCGCGGCTATGCGCAGCGCGGCGGCAGCCATGACGGTTGCCACGAAGTCGGTGGGACAACCCTGCAACGTGCCCCAGCCACCGTCCGGATTGCGGACTCGCAGGAGCCAGTCGACGCCGCCGCTGATCAGCCCGGCCGATCTGTCCGGGTCGATCAACCGTAGCGCCAGCACCGCGCCCGCGGTGCCGGACACCGCGGCAGGCCGAGGGTTGGGCCAGCTACCGTCCGGATGCTGGGCGGCGAGCAGGGCCCGCACGCTGTCCTCGATCGCCACGTCAACCCGGTCGGCGAGGGGCACGGTCGTCGTCATCGCTATCGGACCCGGTCGGTGAGCGCGTCGATCAGCACGTCGAACTCGGCACTCACGCGCACCGGCATCGACAGCCGCGCGAGCAGCGTCCGGGCCTGGTCGAGGTGGCTGGTTGCCTGTTCCTCGGTGAAGGCCCGGCCCCCCGCCCGTTCGATCAGCAGCGCGATGTGGCGCAACCACTCGTTCGAACGCACCGGCTGGACGAGGGCGTCGCGCAGTTCCACGGCCACCCGGGTCTTCGCAGCCAGCGCGCCGAGAATCGGCAGGGTCTTCTTGCCCTCCCGCAGGTCGCCGAGCACGGGCTTGCCGGTGATCTCCGGGTCGCCCCAGATCCCCAGGATGTCGTCGACGCACTGGAAGGCGAGGCCCAGATGCCGACCGATCCGGTCGAACGTCGACACCACATCCGGTTGCGCGCCGCCGAGTTCGGCGCCGATCGCCGCCGCCGCGCCGAGCAGGGAACCGGTCTTGGCGCCTGCCATCGCCTGGTATTCGGCGACCGTGACCGCGTCATTGCCCTGCCAGGACCGATGCGGGAACTTGAGGTCCTGCGCCTGCCCGGTCACCAGATCCAGCATGGCCGCGTTGAGCAGCCGACCGGCTCGGGCGCCGCGACCGTCATCGTGGCCGTCCCGGCTGTCCTCGCCCACGGCGCCGATCAGATCGAACGCCAGCGCCTGCAGCGCGTCGCCGACCATGATCGCGGCGGACGAGCCGTACGCGTGCCACACCGACGGCCGGCCGCGACGTTGCTCGTCGCCGTCCATGATGTCGTCGTGCACCAGGCTGAAGTTGTGCACCAGTTCGACCGCGGCGGCGCCGGGCAGTGCCACCCGCGCGTCCGCACCGACCGCTTCCGCCGCCAGAACGGCCAGCGCCGGCCGGACGAGCTTGCCGGACATCCCCGGCGTCGGTCTGCCTTCGACCGTGCGCCAGCCGAGGTGGTAGGCACTCATCATGGCCAGCCACGGTTCGAGCCGGTCGACCGTGGCACGCAGCACCGGCTCGGTCAGTTCACGTACCCGGGCCAGGATTGTCGACGCGTCGACGTCGGTACTTGTCGCGAGCGGAGAAGTGGTCATGCCGCGGTCCTTTGATGTTCCGAGGTCACCTGCTGTGTCCGTGGCCGGCCGTCCCGACCGATCGAGCGAGCCAGCCAGACACAGAAGGCGAGCAGGGTTGCCGCGTAGCAGGCCAGCCACGCGGTCGGGATGTGCTGGCCGTGCACGAGGCGATCAGCGAGCAGGCCGACGGTGACCGCGGTGGCGCTGATCGGCATGTGCATGGACGACCAGAAGGTGACCGCGGTGCCACGTCCCGGCTCGCGCCAGGTGCCGTCGAACAGTTGCCGAGCCACCCAGATCGGCACCGGAGCGGTGCACAGCAGGGCGATCCCGGCCACCACCGGAAGCATCCCGACGACCAGCAGCACCACCACGGCCGCGTACACGACGGCCTGTCCCCCTGCGTAGAGCCGGATCACCCTCGGTTCACCGAGCAGCACCGCGAGGGTGCGCTTGCCCACCTCTCGATCACCGTCCACATCGGACAGGTTCATCACGGTCATGCGCAGGAACTGGAACACGAACACCACGCAGACGAAGATCAGCGAAACGCTGGATATCTGGTCCTCTTCGAGGAAACAGGCCAGTATCGGCCCGAGCCCGTACAGGACGGCCCCCGCGGTGAACTCGCCGAGCCCGCGATAGTTCAACCGCAGTGGTGGCGCGGTGTAGAACCAGGCCAGCGCGACCGTCACGGTAGCCAGCCAGCGCGCCGGCGTGGTCGGCATGCTGGCGATCAGGCCGATACCGGCGAACAACAGCACGAAGGCCGCGGCCAGGCTGACCTGAGGTGCGAGTAGGCCGCTGACCAGCACCCGGCTGCCACCCGTCCAGGAGGTCGGCGTCGCGTTGGCGCGATCGGCATCGAGGTCGAAGTACTCGTTGCAGTAGTGGGTCATCAGATGGATACACCAGCCGAACAGCCAGGTCACCACGTACCAGCGCGGCTCGAACGGATGGCCATCGTGGATCGCGAACGTGACGCCCATGGCCACCACGAGCATGCTCTGGAACAGGAACTTCGGCCGGCCGAGCCGGACGAACGCGGCAAGACGCGACACGGCCCCTCCTTTCCGGGTGTCAGTCTTTCCGGATGTCACTTCGGGATCGTTCGGTTGATCAGCCGCCGCATGGCGGCCATCTCCACGAACCGGTAGAGCAGCCAGGCGACAACGCCCGCCACCGCGAGACACAGCGCGACGATGCCCAATGCCGTCGGGGTCGACCACTGCCGTTGGCCGAACAGCCAGTCGATCATCAGGATGACCGGCCAGTGCACCAGATAGAACGCGAAGGAGATCCGACCGAGGAACATCGGGATCGGTCTGCGCAGCCAACTGTTCTTGCCACGCACGTCACCGGCGGCGAGCGACATGATCAAGAGGCCGACCGGGATCACGGTTATCGCGGAGGGCAGGAACGGAAAGGGCAACACGAGGGCGCCGGCACCGAGACAGACCACGCCCAGCACGGCGGAAACCGTGGCACCGATTCGGAAAGCACGTCCCTCCCGGACGATCCTGGCCAGCAGCATACCGAGAACGAATTCCGGCAGCCTGCTGACCGGGAAGTAGTACGGCCCCCAGAACCACGCCTCGGGCACGCCGACACCCGGTACCGTCGGCCCACCACTGAACTGCATGGCGATCAGCGGAGCTGCCCACACCAACGCGACCGCGACCAGCGCCGCCGGCCACAACCAGCTGCCGGGGATGCGGCGAACCGCGTTGAGCAGAAAGGGAAACAACAGATAGAACAGTGCCTCGACGGCCAGTGACCAGGACACGATGTTCACCCCGGCCGAATAGTCCGGATTCGGTATCCAGGCGTGCACCAGGAACAGGTTCGCCACGGCAGGCCCGAACCCCACGCCAGAGGCACGGACTCCGGTGTTGGCAGGCCCGGTGACGGCGACGCCCGTGGCCACCACGAACACCAGCATGGCCGTGAAGGTCACCAGATGATTGGGATAGATCTTGACGAACCGACGCCACCAGAAACCGCGCGCCGTGTCGCCGGGCCGAGCGGACCAGGTGAGAACCAGCCCACTGAGGACGAAGAAGACCGACACCTGGACCATGCCGAGCGGCAGCGTCAACTGGATCGCCTTCGTCACCGACTGATTGGCGAACAGGTCGGCGACGAACCCGGCGTGTGTGCAGAACACGAGCAGCGCGCTCACGAAACGCAAGCCGGTGAGCGAGTCGAGCTGATTCGTCCGCGTCCCGTCGCTCGCGCGAACCGCGGGTATGTCGGTGGACGTCATAGGTTTCCGCGCTTTTCCTGCTCGCGTTCGACGGCCTCGAACAGCGCCTTGAAGTTGCCCTTGCCAAAGCCCTGCGCGCCATGGCGCTCGATCAGCTCGAAGAACATGGTCGGTCGGTCCTGCACCGGTGCGGTGAAGATCTGGAGCAGATAGCCGTCCTCGTCCCGGTCGACGAGAATGCCGAGTTCACGGAGTTCCTCGACGGGCATCCCGATGTCGCCGGCCCACTCTCCGAGCATCTCGTAGTAGCTGTCCGGTGTGGACAGGAACTCGACGCCGGCAGCGCGCATCCGCCGCACCGCGCCCATGATGTCGTCCGTGGCCAGCGCGATGTGCTGCACGCCGGGACCATCGTAGAATTCCAGGAACTCCGCTATCTGCGATTTCTTGGGGCCGACTGCGGGTTCGTTGATGGGGAACTTCACTTTCCGGTTCCCGTCCGCGACCACCTTGGACATCAACGCCGAGTACTCGGTCGCGATATCGTCACCCACGAACTCGAGCATGTTGCTGAAGCCCATGGTGCGCCGATAGAACTCGACCCATTCCTCCATTCGGCCGAGTTCGACGTTCCCGACCACGTGGTCGACGTCATGGAACAGCGGGGTCGCTCGCGTGGCCTGCGTGGGCAGGCTGACGAATCCCGGCAGGAACACGCCCCGGTAGCCGGTCCGCTGAACCAGCGTGTGCCTGGTTTCCCCGTAGGTGGCCAAGGTCGCCGAGCGGATCACCCCACAGTCGTCCCGGATCTCCCTCGGCGCGGCGATCGACCTCGCGCCCGCGGCGGTCGCGAACCGGAACGCACGGTCGACATCGGACACCCGCAGCGCGATGTCGACCACCCCGTCACCATGGCGGGTCACATGCCGGCCGACGGGATCGTCCGCGACGACCGCACCTGTGACGAGGATGCGGACATCACCGCTGGCCAGCAGGTAGCCGACCTGTTCGCGGCAGCCCGTTTCCGGTCCGCGATAGGCCACCATCCGCAGCCCGAACGCCGAGGAGTAGAAATAGGCTGCCTGCTTGGCGTTACCGACCGCGAGCTGAATGTAATCGATTCCGTCGATCGGAAAATTATCGACAGATGACATGAACGTCTCCCTCGTACCGCGGATACGCGATGCCTGACGCTAACCCGCGCCGCTGGCGTACCGGTGGCGTCGCGCTGGCACATGTCGTTCGCGCGGCCAGCGAGGTGCCAGCAGCGCGTCAACCGAATGCCAATGACCGACGCTAAGGTCGCGACCATGTCGACGAATGCCGAGGTCCGGAGACTTCCGTTGTCCACAGAACGGGAAAACCCGTTCGGTCCGGCGCCGGAGGTCGCGCAACTGCGGGCGGCCGCGCCCGTGACCCAGGTCCTCTGCCCGACCGGTATCCAGGCCTGGCTGGTCACCCGGTACGAGGACGTCCGCGAAGTGCTCGCGAATCCGCAGCTGTTCAGCTCTCGGCCGGGCCCTGCCGCACACATCCTGGCACACATGCGGCCGGACGACCCGATCCCGGAGGGCATGTTCGCGCGTATGGACGGATCCGACCACATGCGCTACCGGCGAGCGATCGGACCGGAACTCACCAGGGTGCGGCGGATCGAACAACTCGCCCCTGCCGTCCAGGAAGTCGTGGACGAGCGAATCGACGCGCTGGCGCGGACAACCGGGCCGGTCGACCTGTATACCAGCGTCGCGGCACCGGTCACTACCGCGGTGATCGCCGAGCTGCTCGGTGTGCCGGCCGCCGATCGACAACTGTTCCAGGACGCGGCGTCCGCGCTGTTCAGTATGGACAGCGACGTCGAGAAGATCGCGGCCGCCGTCGCTCCCCTTTTCGAGTACCTGCACCGCCTCGTCACCGCGCGCCGCGCGGCGCCGGGCGACGACGTGATCAGCCATCTGATCGGTCAGGGCGAGGGAACGGACCGGCCCTTCACCGACGCCGAGCTGATGATCTCCGCGTCGACCCTGCTCGTGGCCGGGTTCGACAGCACGGCCAGCGTGATCAGCTACGGCCTGCTCGCTTTGCTGGCCCATCCGGACCAGCTGGCTCTGCTCCGCGACGATCCATCCTTGATGCCGACCGCGATCGAAGAACTGATTCGCTTCCTCGGCACGGTCGTCGGCCTGCTTCGAGTGGCCACAGTGGACACAGAAATAGCCGGCCAGCCGATCGGCGCGGGCGAGTTCGTCGTCGCGTCCGTGCACTCCGCCAACCGCGACCAGGCGCGCTACGACGACGGCGATCGACTGGACATCACCAGGAAACCCAACCCACACCTGGCATTCGGCTTCGGACCGCACCAGTGCATCGGCCAGCAGCTGGCTCGCCTTGAGCTGAAGATCGTGCTGGACACCCTGCTGCGCCGGTTGTCCGGCCTGCGGCTCGCCGTGCCGATCGAGCAGATCGAGTTCCGCGAAGGCACCGCCGTGACCGGACCGGTCGCCCTTCCGGTTACCTGGGACGCGATCAGCTGACGAAACGGCCGACCGCGACAAAGGCAGCGAGCAACAGCAGGATCACGTTGACGGGCAAGGGCCGCCGGTCGTTGTTGCTCAGGTTCAGCCGCAGCGCGCCGATCTGCACCACGACAAGGCCGACCGCGGCGATCGGAGTAAGAATCCGCGCGATGCCGGTCAGCTCCGGCAGAATCAGGCCGAGCACACCGAGGATCTCCACCACGCCGATCGTCTTCACGGCCAGGTCCGAACTGTCCTTCATCCAGTCGAAGTTGCCGGTCGCCACCAGCTTCTCGCGTGACTGCACAACCTTCATCCCGCCGGTGGCCAGGTAAGCCAGCGCGAGAATGCCTTGCACGGACCACAGCGCGATGTTCACGGAATCCCCCATCCTGAAGCGTCGCGCTCATTCTAGAGGCTTCGCGCCCCGCAAGTCACCGTTTGCGCACAAGGTAATTCAGCCGCGTCCACTCCGTACTGAATTCACCCGCCTGAGATACGGGCTTCGAAGCCGTCAAGCAGAAAATCGAGTCCGGCCCGGAAATTCTGTTGCCTCATGCATCATCCGCGGCCCCGGCACACTGCCGGTCCGCGCGACCCACGTCGGCGTCGCAGCCGTGTCGTCTCCGCGACTCGGTGCGGACGCGACGGGCGTGCCAGATCATTCCGGTCGTGCTGATGAGTAAGGCCGGTACCGCGGTGACCGCGGCAGCGGTGATGGCCCAGCGGTAGGCGTCCACCCCCGTGTGAGTGGCCTGGGCGGTGAACACCGAGGCCACGACGCCGAGGATGACACCGCTGCCGACCTGGAACGAAGCGATGAACAGCCCTGACGCGATTCCTCGTTCCTCGGGGCGAACGCCTGCGACGGCTGCGATATTCGCGGCGGTGTAGCTCATGGTGTAGCCGACGCCCATGACCAGGGAGGCAAGGGCGAACACCAGCAGGTTGTCGAGGTTGCCGAGCTGGAGGGTCCAGACGTAGCCGGCGAGTACGAGCAGGATGCCCGCCGACGCGATCGGCCACGGACCGATCCTTCCGACGAGGCCAGACCACCGCCGTGCGGTGGCCAGGGCCACCAGGCTATTGGGCACGAACACCAGGCCCACGGCAATCGGTGACCAGTGCTCGACGTTCTGCAAGAACAGGGTGGCGATGAACTGCCAGCCGACATAGCCGCCCTGGAGCAAGAAGAGGAAGATGTTCGCTGCGGACAGTCCCGGCGTGGCAAAGATTTCGAGCCGCACAAGCGGCACCCGCCGTGTCCGCTGCATCCAGACGAAGACTGCCAGAAGCAACAACGACGCCACTAACGAGGCGACGGTGATGTCGTCGCCCCAACTCGTCGCCGAGGCGCGACTGACACCGTAGACCAGGACCATCAGCCCGGCCGTTATCACAACCGCGCCAAGCCAATCGACCGATTCCCGCCCTTGCCGGGGTCGCGGCTGGTCAGTCGGCAGGACGCATGCGGCGCCAGCCGCGGCGAGCAACGCCAGCCCGGCAGGGATCAGGAGCACGAGCCGCCAGGTGACGGTGGCAAGCAGCCCGCCGAGCACGAGTCCCGAAGTGAAACCCACAGCGGCCATCGACAGATACGTGCCCAGAGCCCGGTTGCGTGCAGACTCGTCCTCATGGACGTGCAGCAGGATCGCCAGCGAGACCGGGCTGCTGAAGGCCGCGGCGATGCCTTTGGCAAGCCGGGCGGCGATCAGCACCCAACCGGCCGTGGCGGCCCCACCGACGGCACTGACCGCCGCGAACACGACGACAGAGCCAATCAACAAGCGTTTACGGTTGACCACATCAGCCAGCCGCCCTCCGAGGAGCAAGAACCCGCCGTATCCGAGCACATAGGCGGTGACGACCCACTGAAGCGCATCCGGCGACATGCCCAGCTCCCGCTGGATACGCGGCAGGGCAGGCCCCATCGCGGCCACGTCGTAGGCATCGATGAACTGCACGGCACACACGATCACCAACAGGACGCGTCTGGACAGCGCGCGTGAACTCGATGCCGGCTCCGTTCGGCGGCGAGAGGACGTCATGACCGCGAGCAACCGTTGGCCGGGTCCGTTAGAGCAGCGCCCCGCCGGTCGCATCGACGGTCTGGCCAGTCACCCAGCCCGCGTCACCCGAGACCAGGAACGCGACCACCCCGGCAACGTCATCGGGGACCCCAACCCGAGCCAGCGGTGAGCGAGCCGCGGTCGCAGCCCGTGCCGCCTCATCGGCGCGCAGCCACCAGGCGTTGAGGTCAGTGTCGATCGCACCCGGATTGACCGCGTTGACCGTGATCGCGCGTGGCCCGAGGTCCTTGGCGAGCGTCGCGGTGAACACGTCGATCGCCGCCTTGGTCATCGCGTACGCGATCAGCCCTGGATCGGTGTGGCCAAGGGTGTAGCTGGTCGAGACGTTCACGATCCGACCGCCGTCGCGCAGGCGACCCAGCCCGAGCTGGGTGACGAAGAACGGCGCCCTGGTGTTGACCGCGAACAGCCGGTCGAAGCTCTCCTGGGTCGCATCGACGATCCCGCCCAGCTCCGCGATGCCGGCGTTGTTGACCAGGATGTCCAGCCCGTCGGCAGATGCGTCGAACGCCGACCACAACCTCTCAGCGTCACCGGCGACACCCAGTTCGCCCCGCACGGTGAAGGCCGAACCGCCGGCAGCCTCGATCGCCGCGACCGTCTGCTCGGCCGCCTCCTGGTCGCTGTTGTAGTGCACCCCGACACGAGCGCCGTCGCGGCCCAGTCGGTCGGCGATCGCCCGCCCGATCCCGCGGCTGCCTCCCGTGACCAGCGCCGTCTTGCCTGTCAGTGTGCTCACGGTCTCGCTTCCTTCCCGGTATATCGACGGTTGACGGCCGACCAACGGTCCGAGCGTCATCCGCACCATATAGATCAAGCTTCAATGATTCAAGCTCGAAGCAAATGTGAATCGTTGAAGCTTGACCGAACACGGTAAGATCGGCATGTGGCCAAGGTGCGAAGCGAGGCGGTTAGAGAGCTGTGCGGGCTCGTCAATGAGCTGGCCCAGCGCATCAGCGATCACGTCGGCACCTGCGCTTCCACGCTCGACTTGACCGAGGCCCAGGCGGTCGCCCTCAGGGAGCTGACCGGGCCGATGACCTCGCGCGAGCTGGCACGACGCATGTCCTGCGAGCCGTCCAACGTCACCTACGTCGTTGACCGACTCGCCCGCCTCGACCTCGTCGAACGTCAGCCGCACCCACACGACCGGCGAGCCAAGCAGCTCGTGCTCACCGAATGCGGAACCAAAGTCCGCGAAGACCTCCTTGCAACACTCGTCGTGGACTCCCCCCTGGAAGGACTCACCGCTGGCGAACAGCGGCAGCTCCACGACCTCTTGGTGCGCGCCATCAACGATTCCCCAAACCCCAAGACCCGCACTCGGCAATAACCGCGATCTGGACCGGCTCTCGCGCTCCGGCCGCTCGATCCTGTCTATCCGGTGATACAACGGCAGGCCAGCGCATCCGGCCGAATTCGGACGCGATGGAGGCTCCATCGGCGCGACGTGACGGAGCCGAAGAAGTCCCCGGAAGGACCTCCTCGGCTCCGTTCGCGTGGCTGTCGACCGATACCGGCCGGTCAGCTCAGCTGGGTAGGGCTGCCCGCGATCGCTCCGTCCAGCTTCGACGTGGTGGCCAGTGGTGCGGCGCCACCGCTGGTGGACTGGCCCGCGTAGTAGTACAACTCTCCGGCGGGAGATTCCGCGTACAGCCCGGGATAGCCGCTCGCGGTGAGGTCACCGGACGAAGCCAGCAGCGGGTAGGTGCCGGTGCTGAACTCGCCCGCCGAGCCGATCCGGGTGCCCGAGGTGGGCGCGCCCAGATACGTGGGCAGACCGTTGGCGTCCGGCGCGAGTGAGTAGCTGTACAGGTCACCGGTCCCGGTGTCGGTGCCGGTGTCGCGTGCCCACAGGGTGGGCACACCACCGACGGTGCCCGGTGCCACCAGGGTCATGTTCTCCCAGCCGGTGCCCAGCAGCACCGGAGCGGACAGCGTGTTGCCGTACTCGCCGTGGTAGAGCCAGAGATCGCCGGACTCGACGGTGAGCAGGTCGGGTAGGCCGTGGTCGCCGGTCACCCCGGAGTACACGTCGCCGGGCGCGAGCAGGGAGGTCACCTCCGACCAGTTGGCATTGTCGTAGCCGGTGCAGTTACCGGCATTGTCCGCGGTTGCCGCGCAGCTCGGTTTACCGAGTGGGGTGGCATTGTTGGTGGGGTTGGTGAACTGCATGGAGGTGGTGCTGCTGTTGTTGATGTACAGGTAAACGTTGGTGCCTTTGTGCGCGAACAGGTCGTCGACGGCCTGCCCGCTCATCGAACCCCGGTGGGTGATCTGGAAGGTGTTCCAGCCGGTGGCGTCCGGGCTGTCCGCCGGGATGGACGCCGTGACCGGGGTGGTCGACGGGTCGGTGTCGCCGGGGTAGAGCAACAGATTGCCGGCGCTGTTGGTGCCGAGCAGGTCGGGCACGCCCCCACCGTTGATGTCTCCCGGGCTGACCTTGCTGCTCGGGTTCCACGGCGCGTAGAACTCGTACTGCCGCTCGGTCGACACGTTTCCGGCCGCGTCGACCGCTTCCACGTACAGGATGTTGGTGCCCCACTGCGCCGGGGTCAGCGACACACTGTCGGTGGCCTGCGTCCCCGTGCTCGTGGTGGTTGTACTGCTCGGCGTCACGGTGCCGCAGGTGTTCGGGCTGGTGGTGGCGTTGCACGGCAGGGGCGAGTTCAGCGAGTACTCGAAGTGCGCGACGCCACTGGGTCCGAGGCACTTGGCCGCGCAGGTGGCGGCCGGGTTCGGGTCGGTCGCGGTGAAGGTGAACGTGCCGGCCTGGCCGGCGTACACCACCGGGGAGGGGGTCGCGCTGCCCGACGGCGGGAACTGCGTCGAACTTACCGCCGCCTCGGTCGGCGGGGTGGTGTCCACGTTGAAGTGGCAGTCGGGGGCGTCACCGGAATACAGGTGGCTGTCGTACGCGTTGATCCGCCAGCCGTACTGGTGGCCATCCTTGAGCACCACGCCGACGTAGGGGTTGACCGTGGTGCCGGTGGCGACGTACGCGGAGACCGGACTGGACACCACGTTCGAGCCGACCGGGTTGTTGGACGCCATGTTGTCCCACATGGTGTACTCGCCGCGCACGTTCTCGCCGACGATGTTGGACTCGAGTTTGGCGTCCAGCCGCACATCGCTGCTGGCTCCATTGTCCACTGTGGTGGTCGCGCCGATCCAGCCGTAGGAGCCGCTGCCGCAGCCGTTGTCCACCGCACCATTGAGCTGTGCGGCGGGCGTGGTCGTTGTGTCGCTCGGTTTGTCGGGCGCGATGTCGAACACGGTGGTAACGGACGGGTTGACGGCGAATCGCATGAACCCGCAGTTGTACTGGCTGGACGGGCTGCACTGGGACTGGCCGAGCAGATCCTCGTCGCCAACCAGGCCGAACGTCCACTGTGTGTAGTTGTGCGCCGCGGTTGTGCCCATCGCGCCGGTGACGGTGAAGCTCACGTCCTGCGAACCGCACCACGCGGTCTTCACGTTCTGGGTGTACAGGTTGTGCTGGATACCCGGCATGGTGTTCCATCGGGTGGACGAACTGATCCCGTCGGTCCAGTCGAGGGTGACCGGCCAGGTGTCCGCGCAGGTATGGTCCGAGCCGTATGTCTCGACGAGCAGCAGCGTGGCCGAGTACACGGTCATCGACGAGTTCAGGTTGCCGGTGTTGATCTCGTAGTAGCTGCGGTAGAGACCGCCGCACGGATCGCCGGAGTTCTGGTAGCCGATCCCCTCGCCGTTGGTCTGCGCGACGTCATAGTTGTTGTAGCTGGGGCAGCCCTGCTGCAACTCGGTGTAGTTCTCGGTGCCGCTGGACGCCGGGTTCACCACCGGGTCGAGGTAGATCGGGAACGCACTGGACCGCGCGGACAGCAGCGCCTGGTCGGGCGTGAGCAGTACGCCGCCCGCGTCCACCCGCAGCCCGATGCCCGCGGTGTGCGCGCCGGCGCCCGGTCCATCCACAGTGGATGGATGGGTGGCGGAGGTGGTGGTGGAGTCCCACATGGTCGGGGCCGGGGCGGTGAACGCCAGGGCCCCGCCGCGGCGGGTGGCGACGAGGCTTCCTGCCACGTCGGCGTGCAGGGTCAGGCCGGTGCTGGTGGTGCGCAGCCGCAGTGCGCGCAGCGCCGGATCGGCCGCGGCCGCGGCGGTGCGCACGATCAGGACCTCGCTAAAGCCGCCCTGTTGGGTGGTGGTGAGCGCGAGGTCCACGCCGGGCAGGACGTCGTGGAACGTCGCGGTGGGGCCGGACACCGTTGGCGTGGGCAGGGTGAACGGCATCGAGAAGGACAGCTTGTCGCCGGTGGTGTCGGTCAGCGTGACCAGCGGGCCGATGCCGCCGCCGGAGACCAGCACCGGGGAGGTGGTGGCCGCCGGCTGGTAGTGGCCGTCGGCGGTGCGGTGCAGGCCGGCGTCCAACGGCACCCAGGATCCGTTGCGGTACAACCGGACCGGCTGCGCGTTGCTGGTGGTGGTGAATGTGCCATCCGGATCGGCCACCGTGCTGGACGTGGCTGTCGTCTTCGACGGGACGGCCACCCGCTGGTGGGAGGCCACGGCCGTGAGTGAAGCCTGGCGCAGTGCGGCATTGGGCGCGGACTGGGTGGTGTGGAAGGGTGCGGCGGTCGCGGCCGGTGCGGCCGGCAGGGTGAGCAGGCCGGCGGCGAGCACCGCGACGCCGAGCGCCCGGCTGGATCTGCGCAACGGCAAGGATAATCTGTTCAACGCGTGTCCACTCTGTCGATAAATTGATGGCGTCGATGAGTTCGACGGGTGAGCGGGGTCGGGCGGGCCACGGGGACCGTGGCCCGCCCTTGGTCGGACTGGACCGGGGCCGGATCTGGTGGGGCTAAAGCAGGCCGAGGAGGTCGTCCAGCGGGCTGAGCAGGCCGCTCATGCCGCCTCGGCCATAGATCGCACTGTGCGTCAGCGTGCCGTTCACCCAGGTCTGGTCACGCATTCGCTCGAAGCCGGGCACCGAGTTCATGCCGCCGAAGGACGCCATGTCCGACTGCGCCAGGAAAGTCGGCGACTCACCCCGCGTGTAGCGGATGACCTCCAGACTCGGATAGGCCATGCCGGAATCGTGCACGGTGGTGCGTGAACCCCGGCTGGTGATGGTGAGCGTCCCGATCACCGCGCAACACGGCGTGATGCTGTTGAGGCCGTGATAGGTGAGCGAGATTCCGTCCGGAGTGATCGTGGGACTGATCATGTTTCCCTCGGTCGCGGAGTCGGTGTTGCCGAAGGTGATCGGCCGGGCCGGTACCATGGTGGGGCCGCGCACGACGTTCGTGATCACGTCGGCGTGCGTGTGGGTCGACTGATCGACCCCCACCACCGGACCTATTTCGTAGTGCGACGGGGCGACGATGAAGCGGACGTCGCCGGTCTCGGTGTCCCACACCATCACCATGCGCGATGACGCGTTGGGGTCGGTGCTGAAGCCGCGGTCGTCGCCGGTCACGCCGTAACTGGGGACCGCGATGTGTTGTGGGATGTAGAAGCGGGCCACGATGATGCCGCCGTTGAACTTGAACTTGTCATGCAGTCGCACCTCCTGGTATCCCGGCGGCAGCGTATTGCCGAAGTAGTCCTTGATGACCTGATCGACCCCGTCGTTGGTGCTTCCGCTGCCTGCGGTCGACGTGCTACCGCCGTTGTTGGTGGTGGGCGGTGGGGTGATGCAGGTGCTGGGGCCGTCGGTGCACAGCAGGATGCGCTGGCCGGTCGGGTCGCTGTGGCTGGTCGGGTTGTCGCCTGAGTAGGTGTAGCCGCCCATCTGGTTCGGGTCACCGGTCTCCAACACCGGGTCGACCTGGAGGAAGCGGCCGGTGACCGGGTCGTACTCGCGGGAGCCGAGCAGACTCAGGCCGGTGGTGGCGTCGGCAGGCTGGCCGACGTAGCCCCGGTTGTCCGCCCAGTTGACCGCGGTGCCGCGGGCGTTGCCGTACGGGTCGAAGTAGCGGCGGGTGATCGCCAGGCTGGACGCGTCGACGGTCTCCAGGTTGGTCGCCTGCGAGTTGGCCAGTTCGTAGGTGATGGCGCCGCTGGAGGAGCGGACCACGGTGGTGCCGTCAGGCGAGGCGTAGTAGCGCAGCCCCGACACCGTGTTGGCGGTGGTGTTGAGCACCAGTTCCTCCGCGCCGCCGTCCAGGTAGAGCGTGGTGGCGCCCGGATCGTGTTGCAGCAGCAGGGCACCATCGGCCGCGTAGGTGTAGCTGCTGGTGCTGGCCGTGCCGTTGGCGGTGGTGGTCACCGTCGCGGTCTCGCCGGTCGGGGTGTAGGTGAACGTCTCGTTGGGGCCGGCCGGGGGCGTGGCGCCGGTGGTGGCTGTGCTGCGGGACTTGGTGTTGCCCGTGGCGTCGTAGCCGTAGGTCACCGTCGCGGTGCCGCCGGACGTCGTGGTGGCCGCCGAGGTGATGGTGTCCGTCTGGGCGCTGCTCGCGGTCGCGTACGTGAGTTTCTGGGTGATGTCGTCGGCGGTCACTCCGGCGGTGTTGTGCTGGGTCTCCCCGGAGCGGTCGCCGAGAGTGTCGTAGGAGTAGGACTGCCAGTACGGGGCGGGACCGCCGATGGTGGCTGCGGCCGGCGTCTGGGTTGTGCAGCCACCGACGCTGTCCACCTGGCCGCTGGCACCGACCGTGGTGCCGGCGGTGTCGCTCCACGCGGCGGTCAGCCGTTGCAGGTCGTCGTAGGCGTAGCACTGAAGGTCGGTGGCCCCGCCGCTCTGCGCGTCGGACACGGCGGTGACATCGCCTGCCTGGTTGTAGGCGTAGTCGTAGGTGTCCACGGCGCTGGAGTCGGGTTGCAGGTTCACGGTGTGCTGGGTGAGGTTGCTGGTCGCCGGGTCGTAGGCCGCGGTGACCACCAACTGCTTGCCGTAGTTGCCGTAGGTGGTGCGCTGTAGTTGCCCGAACACGGTGTAGGTGTCGGTGTCCAGGTAGGCCGCGTTGCCGCCGAAGCCGAGCAGTTGGCCGTTCTCGTCGTAGGAGTAGTTCACCGTCTCGGCAGGCAGGCCGCCGTCGGCCGAGTAGCTGGTCGAGGCCAGTTCCGCGGTGTTGGCGGTATAGGTGTCGGAGGTGGTGTAGGTGCCGGCGAGTTTGCCCTCGGCGCCGGGAATGGTGATCGAGGTGCCGGTTGGCCGGTAGTCGGCCGTGTACCCGGTGACCGTCTGCACGTAGGCCGAGCCGGACGAGCCGGAGCCACCGGAGTAGGTGGTCGACGAGGTCGGGTAGCCCTTGGCGATGCTGTCGTAGGCCCACGAGGACAGTTCGTTCGCCGCGGCCACCGAGCCGGTGTACTCGGCCTCCTTGCGGTTGAGGGCGTCGTAGCTTGTGACCACGGTCTTGCCGCGTGCGTCCGTTGTGGAGGTCAGGTTGCCGTCGCCGTCGTAGCCGTAGGTGGTGGTGCCGGTGTAGGGGTCGGTCTGCGCGATCTTCTCGCCGAGCAGGTTGTAGGTATAGGACCAGGTGTTGGCGCCCTCGCTGACGTTGGCCTGTTTGCCGGTGGGCGTGTAGGTGTAGTCGATCACCGCGGCGTCGCTGGCCTTGCGGGAGGGCGCGGCCACGTCGCTGTAGGAGTAGCTGGCGGTCTTCTGGCCGAGCGCGTTGGTGAACACCGAGGTCGCGGTGCCGCCGGACATCGGAGTCACGTCGGTCTCGTCCGCGCCGGGATAGGCGGTCGAGGTCTGCCACTGCTTGATCGTGTCGGAGTAGAAGGTGGACGCGGTCGTGCGGCCCTGCCCGTCGAAGGTGGTCACCGTGGTGCCGGGCACCTTGCTGGCGTCAGCCACGAACAGTGTGGTGGATGGCCCGGAGTCGGTGTTGGAGTAGGGGTTGGTGGTCTGCAGTGTCCAGCCGTGCGAGTCGTAGAAGGTGTCGGTGACGGTCCGGCCGCTGCCCGAGGCCGCGGTCTTCTGCTCCTGGCAGAGCTGGCGCATGCCGTCGTAGATCTTGACGTCGGTGCGGTAGGAGCCGTCCTCGCGCAGCGTGCCGCTGGTGATTGTGGACGGTGCGCCGGCGCTGACCGAGTACGCGTAGGTGTCGTCCGCGCTGGCGCTGGTGGGCCTGCCCGGCAGCCAGACGGCGGTCAGCCGGCCGAGGGCGTCGTAGCTCTCCACGGTGGTCCCGCCGTTGGGGTCGACCACCTTGGTGGGCACCTGGCGACCTTGGGCCAGCGTGGTGGTGGTGACCCAACCCATCGCGTTGGTCTGGGTCTTCGCGGTGGGCAGCGCCCCGGTCGCCGGGGTGTACGCGGTCTTGTCCACATTGCCATTTGCATCCACTGTGGACAGTGTGCGACCGTACTCGTCGAACGTGGCCGCGGTCTTGTTCAGGTAGACCGGGTTGCCGCTGCTGTCGTAGCCGGACCGGATGGCGGTGCCGGTGGGGTCACCGACGCCGGTGATCGCGCCGAAAGTGCCCTGGCTGGTCAGCGACCCGGTGCCGGCGCCGTTGTAGTAGGTCCTGGTGTCGGACACGATGTTCGCCGAGGTCTGCGCGGTCGAGCACGCGCCGGTGCTGACGATCACCTCGTCGGCGTAATCCAGCATCATCGAGTTGCCCGACGGCGCAGCGGCATAGCTCGTGGTGGTGCACTTCTCCTGCGAGTTCGCGGTGCCGACCAGCGACAGGTCACCGAGATCGTCCACGCTGACCGGTTGGGCGTTGCCGTCGAACGCGGTCTTGGTCTGCGTGGTCCGCCAGGAGCCGCTGGCCAGTAGCGCGTACTTGCGAGTCTGGGTGGTGACCGGCAGCCGCGCGGTCAGCGTGGGCAGGTTGTTGGGCTCGGCCTGGGACGCGGTCGCCGTGAACGTCCACGGCCCGTTCACGGTCTTGGCGTCGACCGTGCCGCCGGCGGTCGTGTAGGTGTCGGACTCCAGGGCCTGGCCGGCCAGCCAGTTGTCGTCGGTGACAGTGTCGCCGACGGAATCGGTCACCGACACGGACCTGGTGCCGGAGGAGGTCACGTCACCGTTCATTCCCCGCAGGTAGGTGGTCACCGTCTGGGTGATCGGGTCGGGCGTGGTGCCGGTGGTGGTGGTTACGCTGGCGTAGCCGCGGTACTGATCCCAGGTGCGCTGGCCCGACTTGGTGAACGGCGAATCGTCCCGGTGCCAGGCCGCGCCGCCGTTGTAGGTGTAGCCGATCGTCTGGGCCGGCGAGCCGGCGCCGGTGTTGTCGCTTGTGGACACCGACTGAACTAGGTACTTGTTGAACCAGTCCAGCACCGGCGAGGAAGCCGGCGACCAGTACACCGGGAAACACGGCATGGTGTTGGTGTCCGCAGCGGCAGGCATGGTGTTGTTCACCCGCGAACACGCCGGGCTGTCGTAGGTCACCGCGATGGTCGAGCCGGTGCCGGTGGCGATGTCGGACACGCGCGGCCGATACAGCGACGGGCCGGCCGGCAGGTCGCCGTCCACCCGGTTGTCCATCTCGGTCGGGGTGAACGTGGTGGCCGGCAACGTGATACTGCCCGCGTGGTGCGTGATCGAGGACAGGAACAGCACGGCCTGGGTGGCTCCGGCGTCACCGGGGTCCGGGGTCGACCCGGTCACCGGCGACACCACCCCGCCCGCATCCAGGAACGACGGGGTGAGGGTGTAGTTGTCCACCAGCGTCTCGGTGCCGCCCTCCAACACGTTGGTGGTGATGGAGGACAGCAGGTAGGTGGACCAGAACGTCGGGACGTCCACTGTGCATACTCCGTTACCGGAGCCGCTGGTGGTGTCGGTGGACGGGCAGTTCAGGTCGTAGGGCGTGTCCAGCCAGTTGGCCGCGGTGGACGCGCTGAGGTTGCTGTAGGCGCAGTTCGTCATCGAACTGGTGGTGACACAGCGCTGTGCGGTGTTGAACGACACCTGCGCAGCCGGCTTGTCGCCGGCGATCGCGTCGGACAGGGTCTGTCCATAGGAGATGGTGGAGAGGTAGCCGCCGCGGATGTAGGAGGTCAACGTGCCGGAGCCGCCGGAGGGGGCTTGGCCGCCGGCGCGGTCGTAGTAGTTGGTCTCCGTGCCGTAGTCGTAGACCTCCACGTTGTGGTGCGGGTCGACCACGTAGTCGAGGTTCCAGCGGTAGCCCATCTGGCACCACGACGACGCCCCGTCGGTCGAGTTGTAGCAGGGGTTGCCCAACGTCGGGTTGTACACCGGCACCCCCCATGCCGAACTGGTCGCGGTGTCGTTGCCACTGCCGCCGGGCAGGTGGTTGGCACCGAAGTAGTACTGGGTGCCCTCTGGGGAGGTGACCAGCCAGTATTCGCCGTTCCACACGCCGTTGTCGGCGCCGGACAGTTCCGCCACCGTGGTGCCGTCGTCGCCCTGCACCCGCCAGGTCTTGTGCACGTCGTCGCGGACCAGCGTCTCGGTCTGGCCGTCCAGCGACAGGACGGCGTTGTAACCGCCCCAGCACTCGTCGGCGGACTTGGCGATCCCGTCCTGCGAGCAGGGTTCGTAGCTGCGTTCGATGAAGCCGCCTGCCGATTCCGACCAGCCGTCGCCGATCCAGGACGCCTGAGTGTTGCGGCCCGAGGTCTCGCCGTCCACGGACTGTGAGTCGTAGTTCAGTGACACCGTTGGCGCGGTGCCGCCCAGCGTGGCAGGCACGGTGATCGGATAGCTGTAGCTGAAGCCACCCGCGTTGGCGTCCTCGCTCCACGATCCGGTCGCGCTCAGCGAGGTTGCGGTGAAGTCGCCGCCGGAACCGGCCGTGCCGGAGGTGATCCCGAGCACCGTGGCGTCCGAGCCGGCAGCGTCTGCCGTCGCGCGCGACTCGGGCGACCTCGGGCTCAGCACCACCGGCACGGTCGCGGTCAGCTCGTCGTCCATCTGGTCGTTGCTGCTGGTCACCGGCGTCTGGGTGCGACAGGCTGGCAGCGATGGAGAAGTCAGCGCGCAGGAGGGCAGCGCGACCACGGTGAGCCGGCCCGCGTAGTCACCGCCGTAGTTCTGCGCCAGCGACCGGTAGTTCACCCCCATCGACACGGTGCCCGGCGTGGTCACGCCGTCCCTGCGGGACAGCGACAGCAACACGCCGTTCACGCCGACCGCGGTCGCGGCGGAATGTGCGGCGACGGCCACCTGCACCGAGGTCGGGGTGCTGGTGGCCGTCGCGGGGGACGTCGCGTTCGCGGGTCTGACCGGGGCAGTGAGGCTGATGGGTAAGCCACCCACGGTCGTCGCGGCCTTCGCCGTGTGCGCCGTCGTGGCCGCGGATACCGTCGCGGTCGCGTCCGCCGCCGTCGGCCAGGACACCGCCTGGGTGGCGTGCGGTTGCCCCACTCGGCCGAGGTTCTTGTTCGCGGGAACCGGGTGGGCCGCCGCGACCGCGTTGTGGCCCGTCACCGACGCGATGGCGGGAAGCGCGCCAGGCGACCACACCTGGCCGGTGTACGGCATGGTGGCGGAAACGGCAGGTATACTGAGCGACAACGCGGCAGCGATGGCAGATACACCGATCGCACCGGAACGAATCCATACTGGTCTGTTCGTCGGAGACCATCTGCGCATGAGAACCCCCTTGGCTCGACAGCGTGCACGGTCGACCGCGGGTCGACCGGCCGTTGCGCACCGGAGCCTGCCGGTCGGCAGTCCCGTCGGCAATCCCGTTGACACTGGTCCTATTGGCGGACAACGGGATGCGGTCGATCTGGCACAGCACTGGCTAAACAGGACAGACGTCGCCATTCTGAAATCCAGAACGGACCTGACGGCAACAACTATCGAAGTGGTCTCGGGTCGGATTCGATCTTGGCAATCCGGCGGAGCGAACGTGTAGACCGCAGAATACGAATCGCGGTCACGTCCCACCAGCCTTTGCACCAGGGTGCAAACATGCCCGCGGATTCGAGATCTTCCGCGGAAACTGCGGTATCAGCAGCTTCATCCCGGTCGGTGAGGCAAGTCGCGCTGGTGAAGGCCATGCCAAAGATCGTCTATCGACTTGATGCCCTCATCGACCAGCCAGTCATCAGGGCGTTTTGCCGCACCTTCTCGTGGTCGCGGCACTACCGCCCGTGACCCGGATTCGTCACTGCTGCCCGGTGATCCTCGACCGGGTCGCCCGAGGACGGTCGCCTCGATCCGTCGTACGACGAGCTGCGGGTTCTATGCGATCTGGCCCCGCTACTCCGTCGAGCGTGGCAGCGCGGCAAGGAACGACTTTTCCGGACTTCCTGCCTTACTTGGCGCCGGCCTTGGACAGGACCGTGAGCAGCGCGCTGACCAGCGACTGCGGGAATCCGCCGGATTCGAGTGCCGAGGCGAGCGCGGCCGGGTCGACCTGCGCGGCATTGGCCTTGAGCGCGGCCAGCAGATCGGCTTCCTCCTGCTTGATCTGCCCGGACAGCTGGGTCAGCTGCACGGCGATCGAACCGAGCTTCGCCGCCAGTGCGGCGTTGCCGACGGTCGGGTCCTGCACGACCGACGCGGCCTGTCCGGCGTAGAGGTCGATGAAGTACATCGTGTCGTTGATGTCCGCGAGAACCTTCCCGGCATTCGGGCCGTTCGGAATCACGATGTTGTCGCTGAGGTTCATGTCATCCACGAGTCCAATCTGGCCCCAGTCGCCTTGGACGGCGGTGTCGGCGTCAACCGATTGCCGGCCGACAACCGGAGCGGTGTTGTTCTGCTGGTAGAGGTTCATCCAGGACTGGATTCCGGACGAGGAGCCGCACAGCCAGTAGCGGGCGGCGTGATCGCCGGCATGCCCGGACCTGAGCTGCGGCGCGAACCCGTACTCGCCCGTGCGTGCGCGGCCGAGAACGGCGGCGATCGCGTCCAGGCACGCGTTCACCGCGTTCGCGCTGAGCGTGGTCGAATCGGCCGCGAAATAGACCGGGGCGTTCGGGACGCCGATCGCGTCCAATTGCGACTGGACCCAGTAGGCCGCTCGGGTTCCGGCCGCCGCCCCACCGCCCATCCAACTCGCCGACTGCGCCTCGTAGATCAAGGCCAGCTGGATCCCGTACGTTCGCAGGTCGGAGATCTCGGCCGCGGTGACACCCACCACGACCGACGATCCGCCCTGTTTGGCCAGGTACCGGAGAATCCCGGTCACGCCTGCCGCCTTCAGCGACGCGCCGGCAATGGGTTTCGGTGAGTCGACGATCACGGAGTCAGTACCTCGGCGGTGGCGGTGAGCAGGTCGCTGCCCGGATTCTGGGTGGCCACGCCACTGCGGACCGAGCCGCCGACGACGAGTACCCGACCGTCGGTCAGGGTCGTGACGGCGAACCCGTAGCGCCCGACCGACAATCCCGCTACGGGCGTCCAGACCTCGGCGAGGGGGTCGTAGCTGAGCGCGTTCTGGTAGCCGACGTCGTAGCAGGCGCTGTCGGTGCCGCCGATCACCAGCAGCCTGCCCGAGTTCAGCAGCACGGCGCGGTGCCAGCAGCGGCCGCTGGGCATGGTCGCCGCCTCGGCCCACCGGCCGGTCGCCGGGTCGTAGCGTTCCGTCGCCCACTGGCTGAACGGCTGGTGTTCGCCGTCGAGCAACACCTTGCCCGCGTCGCCCCCGGTGGCCAACACCGTGCCGTCGGCGAGCAGGGTCGCCTGGTGCAGACCGCGTGGCGCCGCCATGCTCCCGGTCGGCGTCCATGTTCCCGTTACCGGGTCGTACAGCTCGCAGAAGGCCAGGTCGGTCGACATGCCGTAGCCGTTGCACAGGAAGCCGCCGACCACCAGCACCCGACCGTCGGGCAGCAGCACAGCGGGATGACCGGCCCGCGCGTCGGTCATCGACCCGGTCGGCGTCCACTCGCCGGTGGACGGATCGTAGATCTCGGCCGATCGCAGCGAGGCGGTCGACTGCGCCGACCGGACACCGACCCCGCCCGCCACCAGCACCCGACCGTCCATCAACACGGTCGCGGAATGGCCCCAGCGGGCCGTTGTCATGTTGCCCGTCGCGGCCCACGTCTTCTTGGCCGGGTCGTAGCTTTCAGCCGTTGCCAGGCTGATGCTCGGGAACTGGTACGGCCCGGCAATGCCGCCCGCGACGAGCACCGCGCCGGTCGCGAGCCGGGTCACGCTGTGTTGGCGACGGCCGGTCAGCAGCGCTCCGGTCGCGGCCCAGGTGTTGCCGACCGGGTCGTAGAGGGACGCGGTCGCGACGGTCGCCAGCAGGTCCACCGAGCCGCCCGCGACCAACACCTGCCCGTCGGCCAGCAGAACGGCGTTATCGTCCTGGCCCGGCCAACTGCAGGGGGACGGGAGCGTGCCGGCCGCGGCCCACTGGCCGGGCGCGGTCAACGGTCGGGTCGACGCTGTCATGGCGTGAACACCTCCGCGGTCGGGGTCAACACATCGACGCCCGGTGTCGGGGTCGCGATGCCGGATCGCTCGGTGCCGCCGATGGCGAGGACGCGGCCGTCGGCGAGCGCCGTGGCGCCGAAGGCCCATCGACCGACGGCGAGCCCGTCGGCGGGCGCCCAGGTGCCGGAGTTCGGGTCGTACACGGTGGTGCTGCGATAGCCGGCATTCGGATTGGCGTGTTCCATGCCGCCGATCACCAGCAGCTTCGTTGACGGCAGCAGGACGGCGCGGTGATAGCTGCGGCCGTACGCCATGTTGGAGTCGACGGCCCAGGTCCGGGTCACCGGGTTGTACCGCTCGGCCGCCCATACACTGAGCGGGTTGTACCGGCCGTCGATCAGCAGGGTCTGTTCACTGCCGCCGGTCGCCAGCACCGTTCCGTCGGCCAGCTTGGTGGCCTGGTGGAACCGGCGCGGCACGCGCAGGCTGCCGGTCTGGAACCACCACTCGTGGACCGGGTCGAACAGGTCGCAGAAGGCGATCGGCGTGTACTCGTACTGGCTGGTCCGGATGTTGCCGCCGACGGCGAGCACGTGCCCATCGTCGAGCTGGACCAGCGCGTGGTCGCTGCGACGGTCGGTCATCGCGAACGTCGTGTGCCACGTGCCGGTGCCCGGGTCGTAGATCTCGCACGAGTTGAGCGTGCGCGCACCTTCCCCGCCGCTCACCATCACCTTGCCACCGGTGAACACGATGGCGGCGTGGTTGGACCGAGCGACGGCGAGCGGGCCGGTCATCGTCCAGGCGCCGGTCGCCGGGTTGTACAGCTCGGCGGATCCGAGCGTGGCGCCCGTCGCGTCGATGCCGCCGGTCACGAGCACCCGACCGTCCGGCAAGACCGTGACGGTGTGCAGGTTTCGTCCGACGTTCAAGGATCCGGTGGCCGTCCAGGTGTTGGCAACCGGGTCGTAGATCGTCGCGGCCGCGGTGGGCCGGAGGTGGTCGTCGGTGCCGCCGGCGAGCAGGACCCGACCGTCGGCGAGCAACACCGGCCCCTCGGACTGGCAGTACCAGCGGATCGCGGCGGGCAGTTCTCCGGCACTCGACCACAGCCCCTCGGCCAGGTCGGTGCGCACGGCGGGCGTCTCGCCGCCGTCGAGGACGGGAACGGGAGATGTCACGGCGTGAACACCTCCGCCGTGGCGGTCAACACGCTGACGCCCGGGGTCGGCGTCGCGGCGCCGGACAGCACGATGCCGCCCGCGGCCAACACGCGTCCGTCCGTGAGTTCGGCCGTGGCGAACGCCCAGCGGCCGGTCACGGTGCCGATCGTGTCGGTCCAGCTACCGGCCACCGGATCGAAGATCGTCGCGTTCTGGTAGCCGATGTCGAAAGTGGACGCATCGGTACCGCCGATCACCAGCACCTTGCCGGAGGACAACAGAACCGTCCGGTGATGGCTGCGGCCCCACGGCATGTCGGTCGCGGCGGTCCAGGTTCCGGTAGCCGGGTTGTACCGCTCCGCGCCGAACTGGCTGTACGGGCTGTAGGTCCAGTCGGTCAGGACGCCGGGGTCGTCTCCGCCGGTGACCAGCACCGTGCCGTCGGCCAGCGTCGTCGCCTGGTGACTCTTGCGCGGCCACTGCAGGCTGCCGGTCGGCGTCCAGGTGCCGTTGGCGCCGACGGTCGGGTCGTAGATCTCGCAGAACCCGAGCGAACTGTACTGGCCGTCGCCGACGGTCAGCCCGCCGCCGACGACGAGTACCCGGCCGTCGTGCAGGGCCACCGCGGGATGTCCGAAGCGGGCATCGGTCATGTTCCCGCCGAACGTCCACTGGTTGGTGGCCGGGTCGTAGATCTCGGCGAACCCGACGGCAGCGGTGCTGTGCTGATCGCGGAAGCCGAGACCGCCTGCCACCAACACCTTTCCGTTGGCCAGCAACGTCGCTGAGTGCGCGTACCGCTGGGCCATCATGGACCCGGTGGGGCTCCACGTCTTGGCGGTCGGGTCGTAGATCTCGGCGGCTCCGTTGCCGTAGAGCGCCGAGCCGTCCTGGCCACCGACACCGCCCGCGACGAGCACCCGTCCGTCGGCCAGCTTCGTCGTGCTGTGCAACCGCCTGGGCCACAGCAACGATCCCGTCGCGGACCAGGTGTTGGCAGCCGGGTCGAACAGCGACACGGCCGTCTGCGGGTTGCGCAGTCCGTCCTCGCCGCCAGCCACCAGCACCTGTCCGTTCGCGAGTACCACCGCGCTGTCCGTCGGCGCGGCCCAGAAGGCGGGCGTCGGCAGCGAACCGACCGCCGAGAACGTGCCCGATGCCGCTGCCGTCGCTATCGCGGCAGATCGGAGGGCGCTGGACGCCATCGTCATGTGTCAGTCCTCCAGGGTGTACTGCCAGACCAGCAGCACATCGACGACGGCATCCGGGTTGAGACGGCCGTCGGTGGTGAGTAGTACGGGATCGAGCTGGCTGACGTTGGTCAGAGAAATGACCCAGTCCTGCGGTGTGTCCTGGACCTTCGTGCTGATCTGGTCGAAGCCGACGCGCGGCGTGCCGTCCAGCGACGGATCCGCTTGCAGCGTGGCGGACACCGACGTTCCGCCGGGTGGCGTGACCGCGACTGTCAGCGGCGCCTGGCCGGTGGGATAGGCGTCGACGTAGCGTCGGGTCTCCCCCGGCACCAGGTCCCTCGACAGCACGAGCACGAACTCCGGCTTGCCGGCGGTGATGTGCTCATCGCGGAACAGGTACGGGAACCTGTTCTTGGCCATCGTGAACGTCATCGTCGGCGCGGTGCCGGGATTCGGGTTCAGCAGACCGTTCCACTGGTCGGCGTATTCACGACGGATGCTGAACGTCCGGTAGAGCGAGTTGCTGCCGTCGCCGTGCACCCACGCGTTGACCGCGGCAGCCAGTTCCGAGACGGCCTGGTCGGCGAGTCCGATGCCGCCGTCCCGCGCGGTGTAACGCAGGTGCAGCACCACATCGGTGATCGACTCGTAGTCGAACTGCCGGAACTTCTTCGGCAAGGACAGCTGCCATTCACCCACGACGCCGGCGCCCTCGAAGGGCAGGAACCGCTCGTCGCGCAGATTGGGCTCGAACAGTCCGGTGTCGTCCTGACCGGTGCTGGTCACGATCGACTCGATCGGTCCGTTCTGGTCGCGGAACCGGGTGTCGCCCTGCTGCCGCGCGTACTGGTTCTTGCTGTTGAGCAGCGAGCTGACCCGGACCGTGCTGCCCAGCAGGGTCGCGGTCAGGTTGACGCCGGTGTAGGGCCCTGCCACGCACGGCACCGTGATGCTGACGTTCTTCAACCGCCGGAAGTAGTGGCCCGGTGTGTCGAGATCG
The DNA here is from genome assembly GCA_035948315.1 of Pseudonocardiaceae bacterium. Taxonomy (GTDB): domain Bacteria; phylum Actinomycetota; class Actinomycetes; order Mycobacteriales; family Pseudonocardiaceae; genus CAJCJE01. The sequence continues at coordinate 329,357 of DASZJG010000058.1, forward strand.
AAGATCGCCTCCGGCAGCGAGACGAAGCAGCTGCCGGTTTCCTTCAGGCGCAGCAACGCGTTCGGGTCCAGCTGGGCGAGCGAGATCCGTTTGGTCAGCTCCAGCTCGCGGGCGTTGAGTTCCAGATACGAGGCGTCCAGCCGATTCAGGTCGGTGGCCAGGCGCTCACCGGCCAGCAGACCGCTGTGCAGGCCGTCCCAGTAGCCGAACTGGATGAAGCTGGAATCGTCGAGGCCGAGCTCGTGCCGGTAGGCGCGTTCGGCCCGCTTCGCCAGGTCGTAGGCCAGTTGGTAGGCCTGGAAGTAGCTGGTGGAAAGCTGGCCGACCAGCCAGTCGTAGAGTTCCTCGTTGGTGTACTTGTCGTACAGGAACTGGTTCTCGGCCTTGGCATTGCCGATCTGGGTGTCGTGGTTGTCCAGTTCGGTCAGCGCGATCTGTGCCCTTACCTGGGCAGCCGCGATCTGGCTTTCGAGCTGCGTGATCTCGCCGGTCGCCTGCTGCGCCTGGAACTGCCAGTCGTCCATGCGCCGGTGATAACCGCCCAGCGTCGCCGCGAGTGAGCCCTGCATGTTGTTGATGTTCGCGTTGCTGATCAACGAACCGGACATGCCCTTGAGCGCGGCGATGATGTTGCTGCTGCCCCAGGTCGCGCCGATGGTGGTCGGAAAGCCGATCTTGAGGTCCGGCAGGTAGCCGATCAGGCTGGCCGCCATGTCGATGTCCGCGGCGAGCCCCTGTTGGTCGACCGCGATCCTGGTCAACAGCGTGTGCACGGTCTCGCCCGCGTTCAACAGCGTTCGCGAGTGGTAGTAGTCGTACTTCTGCTGTGCGATCACCTTCGACTGCTGCAAGGCGTTCAGCCCGTCGATCGCGTCCTGCACCTGCTGCGCCTTCACTGCCCGCGCGGCGATCAGCACCGACAACTCGTTGCCCGAACGCAGCCTGGCCAACGCTTCCGCGTCGCGCTTCTCCAACGCGCTCAGCAACGCCGCACCGAATGCCTTCACCTCGCCGGCGAACTCCTTCGCCTTGGCGAGCATGGTGCCGAACCGGTAGTACGGCAGCGGCGCGCTGATGTCGGCGAGCGCCGAGGCCAGGCTGACACCGGCCGCGGTCGCCTTCACCAACAGACTCGGATCGATCGGCGAGCCGAACGCGGATGCCGCGTTCACGCCGCCCTGGAGGGTGAGTCCGTTGCGCACCTTGAACAGCCGGTCCGTGACCGTGTCCCAGTAGCCGATCAATTTCTCGTTGCGCGGCACGCTGAAGTAGTTCAACCAGTTCAGGCCGAGACCCGGCGCGATGGCAGGCGAGATGACCCCGGCCGGCGCCGGCAGGATGTTCTCGGCCGCGGTGACCGCGGCGGCGACCGCCGTGGTCGACGTCTGCAACTGCCGATAGCTCGTGGTCGCCGTTTCGCCCTGACCGCTCACCTCGTCAGGCCGGGGCCCGAGCAGTTCGTCCGCGAGAATGTAGAGCTGGGTGGCCTGGTTGACGGACTCCAGCGTGTCCTGCGCGAAAAGCTGATCGCCCCAGGCGATGAGGTTGTCGAGGTACTTCATCACCACCGCCTTCTGGTACGCGGTGGTCCGCAACTGCGCGACGACATCCGGCTGGAACGGGTTCTCCAGCCACGCCTCGACGGCCTGCGACTGCGCGTTGTCCCCGGTCGCCACGCCATGCAGGATGTTCTCGATGCGCTGCGCGAGGTAGTCGGCGGCGGTGGTCTGGAAGAACGGCTTGGTCTGCCAGTACCGCTGCGGGGAGGCACCGCCGCTGCGATCGGTTGGATTGAAGATCCGGTGGAACCACTGCTGTGCGTCGGCGAAGGCTTGGTTCGTGCTCAGCCGCTCGGCCGCCAGCAACGGCGCGTGGAAGAACAATTCCCAGTTGTACAGGCTGTAGGCGGCGGCGAACTCGAACTCGATGGGTTCCCCCGGTCCGGGATATGGCCCGATGACGACTGCGGAGTTCGGACTGTAGTAGTCCTGGAAACTGTCGCCTCCGGGGAGGAGCTGCAGATCCCGACTGAACAAACCATCCAGGCCGGCCTGGTCCAGCCGGACGATGAATGTTTCGACGTGCGGATGATACGAGCTGTGGAAGCGGACGTACCACGGCGAGCTGGCGTCCGCCGGTGTGACCGCGCCCAACGCGCTGCGTGCGTCCGCCAGCGCGAACGTGCCGGAACCGAACTTGTCGCGCGTTTTCCTGACGGCCGGGGATTTGGTCAGGCTGGCGGCGGGCGTCGTCAGCTGGACCGGTTCGAGGATGTAGCTGCGACGGTCATCGGTGTAGGTGAGGGAAAGGGACGTCCAGTCGTCGTAGCTGAAGCTCAGATTGGGGTAGAGAATCCGATTCGACGTGCCGCCGAACGGAACGGTCTGCAACGCCTGCACCATGGTCGTGTCCCACCACTGAGGCGTGTTGGCCGTTCCGGCCGGATTGGGGATCCAGAGCCCATTGTCCCACCCCACCGTCTGAAGGAATTCGTTGTAGTAGGTCGTGGTTCCGGTCGGCTGCGCCTCGGGTGTGGTCAGATCGGGCGGCGGACTCCCACTCGTGACCTCAGCACCGAAAACGTCTCCTGTCGCCTGCTCACGACCCATGAAGACCTGCATGAGTGTGTCGAAAATATAGTCGGAATTATCGGACTGACCGCTCGGGAAGAACTGGTTGTAGATGGCTTCGATCTGTAGCAGGTCGTCGTTGTCGTCCTCGTTGACATAAAATCGGAACTTCGTCAGATCCGCGAAAGTAGCCTGTCGGCCATCGGTCGTCACCAAGGTGTCACTGGTGCGCTTCGCCAGCCACTTGCCGTTGACGTACTTGCTCCAGTTCAACGAGATTTTCCAGTACGGCGTCGGCGCGGACATGGGATTGGTGGAACTCGGCATGTTGTTGAGCGTCTCGGCGTCGGCGGCCTGAATGAAGGTGGGCCAGACCAGGTAGAGTGTGTTGTTCATGATGGCGGGCAGGACGACCTCGCTCTGGATGTCCAGATCGATCTTCTGCCACGGCGTCCAGTACGAGCGGTTGTTGGCCCAGACGCGGAAGTAGTAGCTGACCGGCGCCGTTTCGGTGCGGGCGACCAGATAGATGTCCTTCGCGTTGACGTCGGGGTGGCGATAGACGGCGCACGGGCGTAGCCGAGCGACCGTGCCGAGTCCCTCGATGTAGTGTTCGAGCGCGGTTTCGAGGTTGGCGTCCGTCACGTCCTTCTGCATGATCTCGTTCTGGAGCCCCGTGAAGATCGGGGTGGCGTCGGCGCGAAGGTCGGGCTCGAAGTAGTTCTCCGGGTAGAGGAAGACCTTCTGGTTTGCGACCCAGAGTTGGTACTGCTGCATCCACTCCCACTGCGCCCAGATGTCGTCGTCCCCGCTCGGCACCGGCGCTTCGAGGTTGAGCAGGCACCGTTGCACGAAGAGCTGGACGCTGAAGATCGCCTGCGCGATCCGGGTCGTCTGCTGGCTCGCGCCCATCTCGACGTCGATCAGGAAGTAGTCGTGCAGGCCGTCGACGTCGATCCATTGCGGACTGCCGCTGGTGTCCAGTAGCGGGTTGGCGAGCAGGTAGGACACCAGCGCGTCACGTTGCCTGGTCCGGATGCCGTCCTGCAACGGCGCGGCGACCGACGGCCAGTCGGTCAGCGAGTGCTGGGCCTTGGCCGCCGACCACGCCGCCTGGGCGGCGTCCGAGGACACCTGGGGCAGCAGCCACTGCGCGGTGCGGTCGGCCGAGACTCCAAGCCTGGCGAGCAGCCCGATGGCGTCGGCGAGCGCCCGCAGGTTGTCCAACTCGGTGAAGCCGATCGGCGTGCTGAGATCCAACATCGCGCCGAGTGTGTGCACGTCGGCCGCGTTCCAGCCGGTCAGGGCGGCCAGTTCCGACTCGACGCCTGCCAGCGTGGCCCCGGTCGACGCCGCCGAGGCGAACAACGGCGCAATGGTCTTGACGATGCCGCCCGGGATCTCGCCGCGCAGCCGGATCAGGCCGAGCAGGTCGATCAGGCCGGCGAACAGCGGTGAGGACCCGCTGACCGGCAGGAGCGGAAGCTGATCGAACAGCGGCGCGAACTGGGCGAAGACGAACGGGATCTCCTTGGCCGTGATGCGCAGCCGGTTGACCAGCAGGGCGACCCGGTGCAGCAGTTCGAGCATGGTGAACTGCTCGGGAAAGCCGGTGCGGGTCAACGCCACCGACGGATCACTGCCGACGTAGTCCGGGGTCAGGAAGTCCGCGAGGACGTCCGGTTGGGTCGGCGAGTACAGCCAGGTGGTCAACAGCAGATCGGCACTGGCGGCGTCGAGGCCGGTCGCCTGGCCGAGTTGCTGCTTGACCGTGGTTTCGCTCAACGTGCGTCGCAGGTAGGGCGCGACGATGGCCAGCACGCGCTGGAACCGGTCGGCGGGCGCGACATCGGTGTCGAACAGCGCGGCGGCGTCGGCCGAGGTGAACAGCGCGTTGCCCGGTCCGGGCGGGGCCTGCTCGGCGGTGGCCAACTGGGTGACGGCCGGGTGCCAGCGTGGATCCGCGGACGCGCCGCTCAGCGTGGTGATGTCGTTGTCGGTCAGGTAGATCCTGGTGCACAGCAGTTGCTGGCTGGCATCGAAGAACACGTTGCCGACGAGGGACGTGGGCAGTTGCACGTCGGTCGGCCAGGCCGCCAGCGGAGCCGAATAGATCTGCGGCACCAGGGTCTTCATCTTGGTCGCGACGAAGGTCCGCGGCGCCAGGAACAATGCCTGTACCGCACCGAGATAGCTGCTGTCGGAGGACAGCCCGGTGAGCGTGTTCAACTGCTGGACGGTCATCGGGCCGACGAGCACGAGTTGCCCGGTGGTGCTGTCGACGGCCTCGAACCGGATCGGGATGTCGGCGGGGAACACCACGCCCGCCGGCAGTGTCGTCAGCGGTTGGGTATAGGTGACGGTGCCGAGCAGGTTCGAGACGGCGTCCTGGACCACGGTGGCGTCCCAGCCGAGCAGGGAGAGGTCCTTGCGGGTGAGATCGCCCTTCGCGTCGGTGACCTGCGCGGTCTGCTGGTAAACCGCCTGGAGGCCGGCTCGCAGAGTGGTCAGGGTCGCGGCCAACGTGGCGTCGTCAGGAATGACTCCGCCCTGCGTCGCGACCGTGTCCGCGAGCACCGCGTCGAGGTCGGCGACGGCGAGCCCGTTGGCGGTGATCGCCCGGACCGCGTCGACGAACCACTCGGTGATGGCGATCAGCTTGTCGGTGGACAGCAGCGACGCGGCCGATTCGGTGTGATCCTCCAGGACCATCGGCAGACCGGAGAACAGCTCGGGCCCGGCCAGATGGGCGTTGCCGATCAGTCGCGGATGGGCATCCGGCAGCATCGGCAGACCGCCCGCCAACTCTGACTCGGTGTGCGCGGTGACGAACTCGCCCGCCGGAGTCGCCGCGAAGGGTCCACGGCCGCCGGCCAGCTCGATCAGCCGCAGCAGGTCGCTGACGGACAGACCCAGCGCTCGGGCCAGCCGGACGGTGCGCACCAGCGTGGCCAGCTCGGCGAGGTCCAGCGACGTCTCGGTGATGACGGCTCTCGGTCCGACCGTCAGCTGCGTCAGTTCGTCGTCGTTGACCTGCAACACGGCGAGCAGCGCCGCGGTGACCACCGGGTCGGCGAGGTCGGCTGCCACGGCCAGTTCGGTGCCGTCGGCGTTGAGCTGGAAGGGGTTGGCGACACCGGGGCGAGGGGTGACCACCGAGGTGTTCAGGAACAGCTGGTCGTACTGCGCAAGCGCGTTCTCCGACGGGTAGTTGTAGGTCTCCAGCGGAGCGTAGAAGCAGAGCACGTCGTCGACGGCCAGGCCGAGGCGCTGCGCCAACTCGATCAGCCCGGCGAGGCAGCGCAGTGTGGTCGCGTCCAGCAGGCCGTTGTTGTTGCTCGCGTGCAGCGCCCGGTCCAGCGCGGCGGTACTCCAGCCGAGCGCGCGTTGCAGCCGGACGAACCGGTGGATCCGGTCGAGCGCGGGCGCATCGAGGCCGAGCACGCTGAACGTGGACACGTCGCAGGGCGTGGTGGTGTTGTTGCCGGCTATGCGCAGCAGGCCGCCGGGATTGACGAACCGGCTCTCCAGCAACGCGACCAGGTCCGCGTACACCATGTCGGCGGTGCGCAGCAGAGCCGGCACGGCCTGCATGCTGGCCACGACCGCGGCGTCGGTCGTCGTCGCGGGCTCGCCGTAGAACTCGGCGAGCACACGTGGTGGGGTCAGCGACTCGCCTGCGATGATCTGGGCTTGGACCAGGTTCAGGCCCAACCGCTCGTAGACCTTCGTCGGCTCGTTGTCCAGCGCGAGGGCGGTCAGCAGGTCGACCCGGCCTACCCCGAGGCTGCCGAGATAGTCCTTGGTCTGCTCGTCCCACAGGTCGAAGGGCAGATCCCACGGGTACACGGCAGCCCGCAGCTTGTCGTAGGCGCCCGCGTTCACGTGCTGCGGCTGAACGCGCAGCTGCGTCTGGTCACCGCTGGTCTGGCGCTGGGTGGCGTCGATGGCCGTGGCCGGCGATACCGCCGATTCGAGCAGTTCGTTGACCAGGTCGATGTAGGGCAGGCTCAGGTTGGTGTTGTCGCAGCTGAGCTGGACATCCCAGATGTCCGGGCGGCGCAGGTAGAGCGGATCATTGGCCCACGGATCGGTTCCCGAGGCGACGGCACCGCCGATGCCCAGCCGTTGCAGGTAGTAGAGCAGGTCGACGAGGTAAGCGGCCTCGCTGTAGACGGTGCGGCAGTCCGGGCAGGCGCAGTAGTCCGCCGAGCCGAACAGCTCGGTCCAGTTCGGCACCTGGGCCGTGGCGGGTTGGACGTCGGGCAGCCACGGCACGCTGAACTGGCCGGCCGTGCGGATGTCCGCGACAAGGTTGACCGCGTTCGCGTGCACTCGGGTGGCGCGCGCGTGGATGGTCGCGGCCTCCTCGGTGGACACGGCCTCGCCGAGACGCCGTGCGAATCGGTCCCTGCCAATGCTCGCGATCGAGTACGACGAGGTGAAGCCGTTGTCCCGCAACGCCTGCATCGACTCGAACCGGTTGGTGATCTTGAACGTGCGCTGGATATCCCCCAACTCGGACCGTGCCGCCGAATCCGGCACCGTTGTCGCGTTGACGGGCGTGCCGACCAGGTCGAACTCGGGATGCTGGCTGAGGAAAGTCGTTGCTGGCGCACTCGCGTGTGCCGGATGGACCGACAACTGGTAGGCGAGGGCGGCCGTCGGATGCGCCTCAGCCACTCGGCCACGGATCGTGTCGACATATTCCGCCGCGACATCACCGTGCTGACCAGAAATCTCCAACGCGCTGACGACCGGCCGGGGCACGCCCCCCGTCTGCGCGACCAGCGTCGGCCATTCGTCGTGCAGCTTGGCCACGTCGGCCGGCCTGCTGAGTTCGTTGCTGTCGAACTTGGCTAGCACCGCGCGCACGAGCGCGACGTTGTTCCCCGTCATCGTCGCCAACGTGAGCGCCCGCTCAAGCCGCTCGATGTCGCCGTTGATGGTCTTGTCCTGCCGAACGTCCGCCCAGAACGAGTCACGCCCGCCGGTCCGGTCGAGGTAGGCGTTGTACACCCGTTCACGCGTGTCCGGATCGGAAATCGTCAACGCGAAGATCTCGCCCAGCGGAGACGGCGCCACGCCATCCACGGGATTGACGGTCGCGGCCACTTCCAGGTCGCGCAGCCGGTCGGCGAAATCCACCCCGTCCGAGGCAGGCGCGATCACCTTCGCGTCCACCGCCGCGACGATCGCCGCGCGAATCTCCGCGACCGGTCGCTGCGCCATAGCCGACAGGTCGGGTGGCAACCCTTGCCGCAGCGCCCCGTAGAACTGCTCGGCAGCCAACCCGGTCGCAGCGGCATGCCGGTGCGCCAGCGACAGAAACCCGACCCGAATCGCGTCCTTGCCGGTCGCTCGCGCCAGATAGGTGACGTCGTGGTGCTGGTCGTCCTCGGTGAGATCGGCCAGCGCGACGCCCTCAAGCAGCGGCGTGACCTCCGCCAGCAGGCCCGCGTACTCGGTCGGATCCTGCCCTGGCAGCCTGAAGTCGACCACCTCCCGCACACCGGCATCGGGCCGAACCACGTCGATCGCCTGACCGTCCACTGTGGCACTGACGACCAAATCGAACGGCCCGCCCTGAGCCGGGTAGTCGAGCCGATAGCCACCGTCGGCACCCGTCGTCGTGTCACCGATGGCCGTCTGCGACCGCAGCCGCCTGCCGGCGGCGGTGATCACCGCCGCGACGACCGGACTGCCGTCATGCCGGACAACCTTCCCGCTGACCGATCTCGCGGCCGCGGCCAAGCCGGTATTCGATGACTCGTCAACGCTGTTGGTCATGACAACCCTTGTCTGCTGATCATGGTCTGTTCGGAAATGGGATCGCGGTCACAAGCCGCTGTGCGCTCCCCAATTGAGCACATCTCGAATGAATTCGCCCATCGCGTGCTGCACCGGCCCGGAGCCGTTGTTCTGCCACGAGTCGAGTACCGGCCCCGATCCCATGGGCGCCGTGGCCACGCCGAGCCCGTCGTCGAGGACGCCTGCGACTATGGCGCCGGCAAAGGTGGCGACTCCCATCGCGGTCGCGTTGAGGGCACCACGATTGTTCTCGTGTTCCAGTTCAACGGTCTTGGCTGCCTCGTTGTAGGCACCGACGACCGTCGTCGCCTGGCCGGCGAACTTCAGCGCACCGGTCGCGAACTCGGCCGTGCCGGCAACAACCTCGCTCAGAACACCTGGCTTCGGCGCCGCCTCGGCCTGGCGGGACGCCTGGACAGCTGGGCTGCGTTCGATTGCCTGCGCCTCATTGAAGGTCCCGCTCTCGCGCTTGGCGACGACCTCACGTTGATCGTAACCGGTCCCCTGCGTCCGCCAACGAACCTCGTCGCCGGCAGCCGCCTGGCCTTCTGGCGTCAGTTTGCCGCCCGTATTGGGCCGTGTCTTGTCGACAGCTTCGTCGATGATCTTCTCCTGGGTCGTATGCCTCGTCCCGGTTTGAACGGTGCCGTCAGGATTGGTCACCGTCACGTTGAGCCCTTTGTCCTTCCTGCTGTGCAGGTGCTGGAACGTGGCTGGATCATTGACCTGGGCATTCGGCGCGCCAGACTCCGACGTGTGCCGAGCGGCCTGGGTGTGACCCGCCTGCACGTCCGAATCGGTGATGTTCTGGGTCTTCCGCACTCTTGCCGCTGCGGTGTTCGCCTCGGTCCTGGCCTTCTCCTTGCCGACCTCCCTGGCGGGCGTCGTCGCCTGGGGCGGAGTAGCCAAATCCGGCCTGGAGTCGTTCACGCTGCGGGCAACGGTCTGCAACTCCTTGTCTTCCCCGATGTCCACATAGGTCTCTTTCCCATTCGGGTCGACCAGGCGGGCGGGGTTGCCTCGGACATAGTTGTAGAGCGCCGTCCCGTCAACGAGTCCCGCTGGGTCCGGACTGGTCCAACGGCCCAGCCAGCAGGCGTAGTAGCGGGCGCCGTGGTAGTAGAGGCCGGTCTCCGCGTCCTTCTCCTTGCCGGTGAACCGATATCGCTTGACGCTGACCTCGGCCGCACCCGTGGCTGAACGGAAGGACGTCGTGCCATAGGGGTGGTATTCCTCGTAGGACAGCAGGGCGGACTTTCCGTCGATCTCGATGACCGCGCTGCCCAGATGATCGGTGAGCTGGTAACGCAGGACGGGAGCCGGGTTCGCGTCCGTTGTCGTTGTCTCGACCAGCGCGATCCGCTCGCCGCCCGCGGTGACGTGGAGGGTCTGGCGCTCGGTGCGCAGGGTGCCGGCCACGACCTTCTGGTAGATCTCGCTGGCGCCGAGGTAGGTCCTGGTCTCGGTGGTGCCGTTGTTGACCACGGTCGCGCGCACCCGCTGGCCGCTCGCGTCGTACTGGTAGTAGGCGGTGCCACCGCCGCCGAGGTCGACCTGGACGAGTCGGTTTTCCACGTCCCAGATCATCGTCGACAGCTGCGGTGTCGAGGTGAGGTTGCCGTTGGCGTCATAGGTGTAGGGCACCGAGAAGCTGCCGGGGGCGTCGCCGGGCAGACTGCTGGCGAGGAGGCGATTGCTGTCCGGCGCGTTGTCGTGCCTGCGCGTCCAGCTGCCGGTGCCAGCCGAGTGGGCGACGGTGACGATGTTGCCGGTGGCGTCGTAGCCGTATGTCTCGGTGTAGCGCCGCATGGCCTGCGCGTCGTTGACGTGCGGGATCTCGAATGGCGGGTCATCGTAGGGGCCTGGCTGGGACACCGCGGTCTGGCCGATGTGCTCACGGCCCTCCGCCGTGCTGAGCCGATAGCTCGGCTCGTAGGTGTAGAGCTTGTTCGGGGTGACGACCGCGTTGGCGAAGAACAGTGTCTGTTGGGCTGCGTCGTCGGTCTCGACGACGTTGCCAGTCGGGTCGTAGGTGTAGCTCAGCGACTGGAGCACGTCGCCGGCCGGATCCCGAGTATCCACCGTGGACAGACGGAAGGTGTCCGGCTCGTAGCTGAAGACCGTGCGTGCGCCGGAGGCGCGTTCGAGCAGCACTCGCTGGCCGCGCGCGTTGTAGTCGATGTTGGTGATGAACGGGGTCCACGCGGTGGCGCCACCGATCTGGACGTCGAGCTGCTCCAGCAGATTCGCCTCGTTGTAGGTCGGCCGGGTGACGCTGCCATCTGGTGACGTCTGCAGGACAGGCCGGTTGAGGGCGTCGTAGCTGGTCTCGGTGGGGTGACCGGCCGACTCCAGCTGGGCTTGCGCAGCGGCGAACGCGGCGCCCGCGTCGGTGACGGTGGCCAGCGCGGACCAGTCCGCTTCGTCCTGTGTGGACACCGTCAGCTGCCGGACGCTGGTGAGCGTGTTGCCCTTGAAGTCGACGTCGATGGTCTGGACGACGCCGGCTCCGTCGTATACGGCACAGGGCCGGGTCAGCAGGTTGTGCGCGGCCGCGTCAGCGAGCTGTTCGCCATAGTAGTAGCGCAAACGCAGCAGTTCGGTTGTGCCGGCCGGGGTTGCGAAGGAGTGCGTTGGCCTGCGCAGCAGGTCGTAGCTCGACCGGGTTGCGGTGCCTCGACTGTCCCATCCTCGGCTTGGCTTTCCGTCGACGGCGGTGAGCAGCCAGCGTTCGCCCGCGTCCACGCTGAGGCTGTGCGCTACCCGGCCGAGCATGTCGAACTGTTGGCTGAGCACGACGATCGACCGGGCGTCGGTAACCGAGAGTTCGTTGCCCTGGATGTCCCGCTCGACGGTGGTGGTGAACAGCTGGCCGCCGCCGTTGTCGATGCTCACCAGATGTGCCTGGCCGAGCGTGTTGAACCGGGTTCGCGTGTAGGTGCCGGCATGCGCCGCCGTGAGCGTGGCCGCGCGATAACGGGGATCGGTGGCGGGCAACGTGATCCGTCGGCTGTACCAACGGCTGGTGAGCACCGTGTCGTTGCGGTCCCAGTCCTGCTGCTCCCAGGCGTTGAACACCACTGTGGACAGTGACCCGTCCGGGAAGTCGGTGCTGATCAGCCGACCGAGTGGGTCGTAGTGCAGGATCGGGGTGACGCCCAGCTGGACGAGCGATGCCTCGGTGTCGAATCCGCCGTCGGTGGCGAAGTAGGGCTCGTACTGCTTGACCGGGTTTCCCTTGTTGTTGTAGATGGTGCGTCCGGTGCCCACCCAGCGCGGTTGGCTGGCGACCGGCTCGGCCTGCGCCTTGACGAGGATGGTTCGGCCGGTGCCGTCGAAGTAGGTCCACGACTCCTGCCAGCGTGGGTTGGCGGCGCCGTGCTGCTCGCGGGCGAAGGTGTGGAATCTGACCGGTACGTCGGTCAGGTCATATTCGAGTCTGGTGGTCGGGTCATCGGTCCGGGCGGGTTCCGGGGTGGTGAGGTCGAGGACGTCGCCTTCACCAAGTCCGGGTTTGCCGAGCACGGCGGTGGCGACCACCATGCCGAGCAGGTCGAACCGGACGCCGGACCGGTTGCCGTTCGCGTCCGTGATCAGCCACGGTCGGACGACTCGATAGTTGATCTCGGTGGTGACCGTGTTGCCCAGCGGATCGGTGGTGCCGACCGGGATCAGGAAATGCGGGTCGTAGGTCTGCCGCCAGGCGGAGCCGAACGGATCGAGGTGGCCGGTCGGGAGGTAGAAGTGTTGCGGATCGAGCAGTTGTCGGCCGGACGGCGCCCACCACTCGGGCGTGCCGCCGCGCTGTTGATAGCCGCCTTCCCGGACCAGATCATCGGTGACCCGCTCTCCGAACAATGCGGTGACCTGCCCGGCGGCGAAGACCTGCCGGTAGCTGGTCCAGGGCAGAGCGCGCGAGCCGATCTGACCAAGCGGCAGTTCGCTGCCGAGGTCGTCCGAGTAGTAGGTCTGCTGCGTTCGCGCGATCAGCCTGCGCTGCGGGGACAGGCCGGAAAGCGTCTCCTGGTAGGGGATCTCGTGCTGCGCCGCCTGTGCCAGCTCGGCGACGAGTTCCGCACTACCGAACAGCGCCCCGTTGGTGGGGGCCAGGCCGCCGACTTCGTAGTCGCGGCTCTCCACCGGGACGCCGATCCGCCAGCGATCGGTGGTCGTCACATCGTTGACCACGTCGTGCTCTGAGTAGGTGATCCGCACCGCGGCTTGTTCGGGATCCAATGGCGCGACGCGCGCATAGACGATCTGGGCGGAGTTGATGACGTTGCCCCACTCGTCGACCGCGAGTGTGAGGGCGTGTGCCACGCGCGGATCGTCGGCCTGCCGTTCACTGTGGACTGTCAGCGTCTCGTCGGCCTCGGCGAAGACGACGCAATAGGGCGCGTCGGCCTGCGGCTGCACCAGCCGGAGCAGGTAGTTCGTTTCCGCGATCTGGTACGGGTTGTCTTGTAGCGCGGTGCCGTCCTCGGCATAGGTTTCCACGCGGAGCGCGCGGCCGCGTAACGCGCGGGCCGCTTCCCGCTGTTCGTCCGCGGTCAGCCCGGATGGCACAGCGGAGTCGGGCACCCGCAGGCCGGTCCCGTGCTGCCAGTACTCGGCGCGAAACTGGTCGGACACGGTCGCCGAGTCGACGTACCAGCCGGTGTGCTGCCAGCGTTTGGTGACCGACGGCGGCTGATCGAGATCGTTCGCGGTGTCCGCGAAGGCGTCGCGCTGTTCGACGTAGCCGAAGCCACGGAACTCGCGTTCAACGCCGTCGTAGTGACCGTGTCGGTAGCGATAGGTGGACACGAGGGCGGTGGCCGCGACGCTGTCGTCGATCCTGACCTGTTCGATGACCTGCACCGGGAACGGCAATGTGGTCAGCCACGGCCGCCCTGCGGCAAGGTCGGCGAGGTAGAAGCTGGTCGACGACGCGTACTCGACGCTGGTGACCGAGCCCATTCCGTTGTCGACGGAGGACAGCAGGTGCGGTTTGCCTGCGGCCATCAGGTCGAGGTAACGGATCTGCGGTTCGCCGTCGGGCGCCGGCTGGGTGGTGACGAGGCAGGCGGTGCCGTGGCCGAGCAGGTCGATGACGGACACGGTCGCGAAGGCGTCCAGCCAGGGCAGGCCGTCGAGCGATTCCGGTGCGCTCCACGAGTTGCCAGCCTGGTTGTACCAGACCCGAACCGTATCATTGCCCAGGTAGAGCAGGTCCGTTGTCGCGCTGCCGTCGACGTCAGCGAGCCGGATTCGGCGTTGATCGAACCGGTCCGGATGGTCGAACACGGGCGCTGCCGCCATCGCGACCTTGGGCCCGAACCGGCCATAGCCCAGATTCGGCCAGTAGGCGATCTCGCCGTTCCGCACGCGGAGGAGGTCGGTGAGCCCGTCACCGGTCATGTCCGCCAGGTAGACGCTCTGCTCGGCGTCGGCGAACACCAGCCGTGGCCCACGTTCCTCGTTGGTTTCCAGCGCGATCTGGCTGCTCTGGCCGTATCCGTCGAAGCCCTCCGAGGGATACCAGGTGATCGCCTCGCTGCCGGTCAGCAGGATGTCGGCCAGCCCGTCGCCGGTCAGGTCGACCGTTCGCAGGTTGCCGTCGTGCCACGACAGCGGGGGCAGGTCGGGGAAGGTGGCGAAATCGGACCAGCCACCGGAGGTGGTGCGGTGGTAGAAACCCGGCGTGCTGCCGGCGAAGTCGGTCAACGACGGCAGCCCGTCGCCGCCTAGGTCGAGCAGCTGTGTGTTCGTTGAGGCGCCGACCGGGAGTGGATCGACCGCTCGCGGGGCGTCGACCCCGCCGTCACCGAGATTCCGACGGTAGTACCAGGCGCCATCCTGTTGGGCGAGCATGCCGGCAATGCCTTCGCCGTCGAGGTCGACCCACTGATAGCGGGAATCCACCACCGCCGCCGCGTCCGCGGTCAGCGGCTGCCACCTGGTCGAGGTGATCCGCTCGGTGTAGGAGAAGGTCAGTGTCGGCAAGGCGTCCGACACGTAGCCGCTGCCGCTCGTGCGGTAGCCGCGGTGGGTGACGCCGGTCAGCTTGGTGGCGACCGGATCGTGCGCGTAGGTCAGATCGGTGGACGCGACGAGAACCGGGTCGGCGCCGAGTTCGGCGATCCGGTGGAACATCAGGATCCGCTGGCACAGGCGGTAACAGCGGATCTCGAAACCGGACCGGTAGGTCGAATACGGGTCGAGCCGGGCCTGCCACGGGGCGACCTCGTCGGGGGTGGGTATGCGCGGATCATGCTCGCCGTAGTCCAGGACGACCTCGAAGCAGAAGCCTTCTGCCACACCAGGAGTCGAGTTTCCGTAGAACACGCGCTTGAGGTACTGGTTGGCCACCGCGCCGCGGTTGCGCTCCCAGGGTTGCGTCAGGTCGACGCCTACTCGATCCTCCTGTTTGTACTCGTACCGAACGATGTTGCCCCGGTCGTCCGTGGTCTGTTCGAGCAGCCAGCGGAAGGTGCGGGACGGATCGGCGGGATCGGCGATGCGAGCGGCCGGAGCACTGCCGTAGACGTTGGTGATGTTGTCCTTGCCGGTCACCTGCCAGTGCAGGACCCCGGTCTGTTGGTCGCGCCAGCGCTCGATCCGCGCGAACAGCCCCTCGGTGCGCGGCCGGTAGGTAGTGACCTCGTACCCGCCGTCGGTCCGCACAATCGGCTGCCACGAGCCGCCCACCATGGTCAGCGCGGGGACCAGGTCCTCGGCGCCGGTCAGTTGGAAGACGTCGTCATCGTCGTAGCGCGGGATGCCCTTGTCGGTTCGGCGCGACACCGACGGCAGGTCGAGCGACCAGCCAAGACCGAATGGCGCGTTGCCGGCGCCGGAGTCGTAGGACAGCGACAGTCGCGGCTGGCTCCCGCCGCGACCGGCGGTGAGCGCGACCGGAACTGCCATCGACGCCGTCCCGGTGACCGGATTGGCGGTGAACTTCTCCCCCATGCCCCTGATCGCGCCGCCCGCCTTGGGTAACGACAGCGACGGCTGGTCGCGGGCCACGGCATCGCCCTGACCAGCGGTCTCGGTTGCCGACGTAGTCGACGGCCGACCACCGGGTGTGCCGGTCGGCTGCAGGGATGGGTCGGTCACGATGCCCCTTGCTCACAATCAAGGCAGGGCGCACGAACCGCCCACTGATCGCCCGGACTGTAGAAAGGGAGCCGTCACCGCAACGTCACAGCGACGCCAACTCGGCTTCGGCACCTTGGTCGACGACGGTGGATGAGATGTCGCGCCGTCGCAGTCCGGACCACTCATGCCACGCTCAACCGTGACACCGGCCGACTTTGCGCCCACGGTGCTCCCCGCAGCGGTCGATGCCGACATGCCGGCCATGGCGCACAGCAACTTCGGCGTGCCGGTCATGTGGGTGACGCCGTTTCGGTTCGGCGACACGAGCCCATCCGGTCAAGGTCAGGCGTTGGGACCAGGCGATCAGATCCGCTGCCAGTGCGCAGATCTCCAGCCATACGTGTGCGCGCGAGAGCCCGCGATGAGCCGGGAATCGCGCAGGTCGACACACACAGTTAACCGACGGCTCATCGAGTGTTCAACCGCTCGTTCGGGGGTTCCGATCCGCCGGCCAGGTAGGAACGCTAAGCCCACTAGGTCAGGTTTTCGGCTGAAGGAGAGCACCGAATGAGATCCGTTCGATTACCCGCCAGACTGATCGGAGCGGTGTCCGCGGTCGTCATCGCGGCCGGGGCGCTGCTCATGACCGGCGCATCGGCGCTGGTCGCGGCCGCGCCAGCCGATCAGACGGCGGCCAACTCCGCCTGCCATCTCGATTCGCCGACTGGCAAGGTG
This sequence comes from Pseudonocardiaceae bacterium, assembly GCA_035948315.1. Taxonomy (GTDB): domain Bacteria; phylum Actinomycetota; class Actinomycetes; order Mycobacteriales; family Pseudonocardiaceae; genus CAJCJE01. Next base: position 345,556 of record DASZJG010000058.1, read on the forward strand.
CGGCACGTTGTCGAACTGACGTTCGACAACGTCCACTTCAGTCGGGACAACCCGAATGTGCCCTCCGACCTCGAACAGATGCCCAACCTGCTGAATTTCGTCACGCACAACGGGACGCTGCTGTCCAACATGCACACCCCGCTCATCGCACACACCGCCGACGACATCATCACCACCCTGACCGGTGTCTACGGCGACAAGCACGGCCAGCCGGTGGCCAACAGCTACCGGGTGTACAACAGCGACGGCAGCACCAGTTCGGCCAGTTCGTTCGCGTACTGGACCGACCCGGTCGCGGCCGGCCACACCACGGACACCACGCCAACCATGGTCACCCCGGCGGGCGGGATCGCACCCGCGCCGTGGGTGCCGTTCACCAGGGCCGGCTGCGACGTCGGCGCCATCTCCACCGCGAACATCGAGATCGAGAACGTCGCAACCGACGTGCCTACCATCTTCGGCCCGAACTCCACCCAGGAGGCCGAGGTCGCCGCACAGACCAAGCAGTACGGCTACCCGGACATCGCCACCGCCGACTACGAGGGCATCGCGGTGCACTGCGCGAACACCACCACCTCGGCCTGCGCCGGCAACCCGAACGCGGTCACGGACGCACTGCCCACCGAACCCGGTGGCTACCAGGGCTTCAAGGGCTTGTTCGGCAACAAGTACGTCGCACCCCGCATCGGTGGCACCCAGACGGCCACCGGCGTCCGGGTCGACGACCTGTTCGGCCAGCCGCTCACCAATGACTACGCGGGCTCCGACGTGCACGGCACCTACTACGGTTTCCCGGGCTTCAGCGTGACCGCGGCGCAGACCCTCGGCTACGTCGCTGACATGCAGGAACACGGCATCCCTGTGACCTATGGCTACATCTCGGACGCACACGAGAACTTCGGCCCCGGCGACCCGAGGTACGAGGCGAACCTGAAGGCCGACGACACAGCGTTCGGCGACTTCTTCGCCAATCTCGCCGCACACGGCATCAACCAGACCAACACCCTGTTCGTGATCAGCTCCGACGAGGGCGACCACCTCGCGGGCGTGCAGCAGCAGGGTTGCGACGGCGTGCACACCCCGTGCACCTACGCTGCCGGCCAGGTCGGCGAGGTCAACGCGAACCTCAACGGCCTGCTGGCCGCGCAGGCCGGGGACAAGGGCACCGACTACACCATCCACGCCGACTCCGCGCCGCAGGTCTACGTGACCGGCCAACCGGCCGCGACGAGCGACCGGGTCCGCCAACTCGAACACGAGATCAACGCCATCACCGCCCCCGATCCCTATGCCAACAGCGACCAGGGCGGCACCGTGCCAATAGCCTCCGCCTTCGCCGACCAGACCGAGCAGGGCATCCTGCACATGAACACCGGCGATCCCAAGCGCAATCCCAGCTTCACCGTTTTCGGCAACCCGGACTATTTCGTCAATCCAGGCCCGACGACGTGCACCGGTCCGTCCGGCCAGCAGACCGGTACCGGCAACCCCTGCGTGGTGATCGATCCCAGCTATAACTGGAACCACGGCGACGTGGCCCCGGAGATCAATACCAACTGGGCGGCGTTCGCCGGCCCCGGTGTCGCCGCGCAGGGTGTCGACCAACGAACCTGGGCGGACGAAACCGACGTCCGACCGACACTGCTCACCCTGACCGGCCTGCACGACGACTACCCGTCCGATGGGCGGGTGCTTGTCGAGGACCTGACCCGGCGAGCGGTGCCACCGGCCTTGCGCTCGAACGCCGATACCGTCCGGCAACTGGCGCACGTCTACAAGCAGCTCAACGCCGACGTGGGCAGCTTCGGCCTGGACACCATCGCGGTGTCCACCGCGGCGGTGCGCACCACCGACCCGGTGGCCTATGTCGCGCTGGACAACGAGCTCGCACAGCTCGGCAGTGATCGAGACGCGGTGGCCGGGCAGATCGCCGGGCTGCTGAACGGGGCGGCATTCGGCAACCGGCCGATCAGCCAGTGGCAGGCGCAGTGGCTGATCTGGCGCGGCAACGACATCATCGACCAGGCACACCAACTCGCGCGCCAGTCGACGCATTAGCGCCCTGCACAACGGTTTCCGGTGTGGGCAGGGGTCTGGTCCTCCTGCCCACACCGGGCAGCCGGCAGCACAGTGTCAGATCCGCAACGCTGCCGGCCTCGGACCCGAGAACCTGGCCTTCAACGACATGGCGCAGATCATGTCCGAGGTGCCGGGGCAACCGATTCGCTACCAGCAAAGCCCGATCGAAGCCCTCAATGCCACACTGACCGGACATGGGGTAGGTCCCGACATCGCCTTCCGCGAAGCGGTTTGAAAGGACCTTCGGGTGGCCCCTTGACGATAGAAGCCTGCCAGGTTGCGTATCGAGGCGACCACATGACCGGGGCCTGGGTGCATACCGCGGGGTGGTGGGACGAGGGTTCGCGCTGTTGCACTGGTTCAGGAGGCTCCGGTGGGAGATCCGCAATGACATCCAGGGGCGTTCCTCCGGTTGAGATATTCCATCATCTGCTTCCGGCGACTGCTCAACCGTCAACTGTCAATTATGTTAGGACCTATTATGGGTCCTTGACCGTTCCGTCCGCCGCATCCGCAAATTGGTCTGCGCCAATTCGGACGATTGGTCTTGACCAATCCGTTTGCCGCGCGTACAACAAAAAATCACCGTGCCGACCCACCGGCTCGGCGAGGTGCTCAATCCCACGGCTCCTCTCGCCTTTGGAGGGTTCATGCGGCTCGGAAAACGGATTCTTCACGCAGCACTCACAGCCGGCACGGCGTTCGGGCTGGCAGTCGGCGGATCGGTTCTCGCGATGGCCTCGGCGCCCGCCGCACAGGCGGCCACCACATGCGCCGCGGCGTGGAGTTCCACCACCGTCTACACCGCCGGCCAGCAGGCCAGCGAAAACGGGATCGACTACACCGCCAACTACTGGACCCAGGGCAACGACCCGGCCACCAACAACGGCGGCAGCGGCTCCGGACAACCCTGGACGTCCGACGGCGCGTGCACCGGCGGCGGGGGCGGAGGAGGCGGCGGCGGAACGGGTTCGGTGAGCGGCCTGCTCTTCAGCCCGTACAAGGACGTCACTATCAACATGAACTGGAACACCTACCAGATGCAGTCGGCCGTGGAAGGGTCCGACCTGCCGGTGGTGGGTTCCGGGAGCCTGGTGTCGCAGTACATCCCGAAGCTGCCCGCGCTCACGGCCGCGTTCGCCACAGGCCAGTGTGGCAGCGAGAACTGGGGAGGTGTCTCGGGCGCCAACTGGGCCACGGAGAACGTGCCCCAGCTCCAGGCCGCCAACCTGAACTACGTCGTATCGACCGGCGGTGAGGCGGGAACCTTCACCTGCGGCTCGACGGCCGGTATGGAATCCTTCATCGCCCGCTACGCCAGCCCGAACCTGGTCGGCATCGATTTCGACATCGAGGGCGGCCAGAGCCAGTCGGACATTCAGAGCCTCGTCGCCGCCGCGGCGGGAGCACAAGCGCAGTACCCGAAGCTGCAGTTCTCCTTCACACTCGCCACGCTGGGTGCCTCCGACGGCAGCTACGGCGGAGTGAACTCGCTCGGCAACGAGGTCGTCCAGGCGGTGCTCGGCTCCGGCCTGAACAACTACGTCATCAACCTGATGACGATGGACTTCGGCAGCGCGTCCAGCGGCGTGTGCGTAGTCGTCTCCGGCAGCTGCGAGATGGCGCAGTCGGCGATCCAGGCGGTGACGAACCTCGAGCACACCTACGGAATCCCGGCGAGCAAGATCGCCGTCACGCCGATGATCGGCCTGAACGACAACACCAGTGAGACCTTCACCACCGGGGATGTGAACACGCTGACGTCCTACGCGGTCAGCAACGGCCTGGCCGGGCTGCACTTCTGGTCGCTGGACCGGGACACGCCCTGCTCCGACACCTATGCGTCCCCCACCTGCAACTCCGTCTCCAGCACGACACCGCTGGAATACACCAACGACTTCCTGAGCAACCTCGGGGACTGACGAAGAACCAGAGCGGGCCGCGCACGAACTACCGTGCGCGGCCTGCCCATTCATCCGGGGACGTGCTCGCCCCCAAGGTGTCAGGTCTCATCGCCGAGCGGATGGCGAATACCGCCAGCGCGGCAGGCGCCGCCAGCAGTACGCAGGGGCGGCCGACGCTATGGGTGCCAACAGCGACAACGCGTCCCGAGCACCGCGCACCTCGTGTCGCATTTGGGGCCGGGCCGGTGGAAGGACACCCAGCCCGGCCCGAATGCGAGGTATCAGTGCAGGATTTCTTCGGTGACGACGATATGACCATCGTCAGGGTTGATGCTGCCACCGAGCCGCTGGAAAGCACCGTCCGTCAGGTCTAGGCACTTGGGCACGTCCGGGGTCCAGCTATAGGTGCCCCGGTCATTGATTTTCACGGTCAACGTCTTGTGGTTCTTGACATTGGTCACCTTGACCCGCGTTCCGAACGCCAACTGCGGACTCCGACTCTGCGAGGTCGCCGCGGTGTTCGCGTTTCCGTCGTAGAGATCGCCGTTGGCGGTGTGCGCACCGGGGGGCTCCGGCCCATAATGGGTTGCCCAGCAGTTCTGGCCAGCAGGCGGGTTGTCGCCGGGCGTGGCGGCACTGACCGGAGCTACGGCGAGCGCGACGGCCGCCGTGATCAGACCGGCCACGATTGCGATTTTTCGCATCGAGTTGTCCTCACGAAAATCAGGATTTGACATTTCTCAGTTTTGCCTTCGAGAATCAGCAGGACAAATTACTCCCAGCACTGACGCCCAAAATGCCGACGTATTTCTGGTAGCGGTTGATCCGGTCCTGCATCTCCGAGGTATTCTTGCCATTGCACTCGAGATCACCGTTGATGCTGCGGATCGTCGCACCGAAGCCCTTGCCGTTGACCATCGCGGCGTGCGCGGTCATCGACCCAGCACCGTTCTGCGAGTTCCAGAACCACAGCCCGGTCTTCCACGAGGTGGCGGAATTGCTGGACACCTGGTCCGGGTTGTTCAGCAGATCGATGTGCAGCGCGTCACCGGCCGCCTTGTAGTTGAAGTTCCAGCTCAGCTGAAGCGGCCCTCGACCGTAGTACGCGGACTGACCAGCCGGGCAGCCATAGGGTTGACTTCGGTCGCAGTAGTTCCCATAGTTAGCGGTGTTCTGCTCCTTGATGTACCGCAGGTCGCCGGTCTCGTGGCCGACGTTGGCGAGGAAGGCGGCAGCCTCCTGCTTCTCGGTCGTCGCACTACCGGTGTTGGCAAAACCGGGATAGGCGCTCAGTGCGTCAACCAGACCCTGATAGCTGTAGAACGAATTCTTATTGGGGAACATCTGGTTAAACTGCGACTCGCTGACCACGAACGAGGCAGCCGAGGCGTCATGCACGCCAGGTTGATCGGTTGCCGCTGACGCGATCATTGGCGCCGTCACCGCAACGGCTCCTGCAACGGCTATCGCGGACACCGCGGCTACGACACGACGACGTATCGACATTCCACTACCCCTTACCCGAGAGTGAAGTCCTGGTTTCCCGTCAACAACCGTGCCCGTTTTTCCGACAGAGGATTCAATACTGGTGCGACAACGGTTTGCAGGCCCGGCGGCCCGTGCACCGCTAATAATGCCCGACTGGGCGGGCGCCGCAAGACTGTAACCGTCAGATCAGTCTTTGGGGTAGGGACCAGTCTTCCTAGTTTCGACGTGGTCACCTGGTTGGACCAGCTTAAATCCCGAGCTTCTCGTTACCTATCACGAAAGTTCTCCATATTGGAGGTCGGCAAAAAACTACCGCAAGAAAGGAAGTCTGCTGGCCTACACCGATAGAGTGGTGCGGAATTCGCCCATCAGTCGCTGGCCGTGACATCAACTGGGCTACCAGGCGATTCGCCAGTAGGTCGGCTACGGTGCCCAGATCGGGTAAGCTGGCCGACTACGCCAAAGCCGACCAGTCGCAGTTCAGGAGCGCTGCCAGGTCGACCAGGGCATTCGCAACCACCGCGGCATCGAACGCCGCACCGCCCGCCGTCTGATGGCCGGCACCGCCCACTACCCGCCGGCCGACCTCTACTTGCCGTGAAAACCCGACCGGCAGGCAAATCGGCACAGCACGGCGTCGGCGGTGCCCGCCGCAGGGTTCACCGGCACGATCCTCCCCGCCGCGAGTTACCAGCCTCGAGGAGGAAACATGAGCGCATTTCCGCACACGCCACAACAGATTGGCGTGTGATCGACCCCCACCGGGGAAGCCCTCAGCGCGGGTACCGCACGGCAAGCCACGTGATGTGCACTGCCGCGGTATCCGCCGGTCCGATCACACTCCGTACAGGCCGCGCTGACCGCTCGAGCGCTACTCGACCTCGGCGCGGGAAACGTCGAACCGGCCCTATGGTGTGGTGATCAAGCTTTCCTGCGTGCGCACGCGAAAACTCTGCTGGCATGCGACTTTTTCCACGTAGATCTCGTGGATCTCACTCGTGTCTATGTATTTTTCGTGATCGAGGTCCGGACGCGCCAGGTTCGCATCCTTGGTGTCACTCGGCATCCGAATGCGACCTGGGTGACCCAGTTGGCCAGGAACTTTGTCTCGGACCTCAGTGACCGCGGCGCAGCGTTCCGCTTCCTGATCCGGGATCGCGACAGCAAGTTCACCGACGCGTTCGACGCTGTCTTTGCGTCCGAGGGTATCGAGATCAAGAAGTCGGCCCCGCGGTGTCCGAGAATGAACGCGTATGCCGAACGCTGGGTCAAAAGCGGTCCGGGCTGAGCGCACCGATCGGATGCTCATTGCCGGCGGCCGACACCTGCAGGCCGTGCCCGCCCGCCGGATCACCCGGAACGATCCCTGCGGCGACCACGGCACGGTCAGGTCGCCTCTGCTGTGCGGACGACAAGGTGACCAACATCGTCTGCGCCCTTCGGCTGGGGCTCAACGCGAATGGTCCATCAGTTGGATTCCCCAAGAGTTGATCATCAGAAATGTGGTGCTCAGATGTAGCCGGCCTCAACAATTTCCTGTGGCGACATGGTCGAGATTCGGCGATTCGTCGACGAAAGAGGAACGCAGGATCGCCAGGCTCTGCGCGAGTAGCCGCGAGACGTGGACTTGCGACATCCCCATCCGCTGCGCGATTTGGCTCTGGGTCAGCTCTTCGAAGAATCGCAGCCGAACGATCTCGGCCTCGCGCCGAGGCAACCGAGTCATCGCCTGACCCAGGGTCTCGCGATTCTCAACGTGCTCAAAGCGGGCGTCGAACACGCCGAGCTCGGCAGAGCCGGTGTCCGAACTGTCATTACGTTGCGTCGGGATGTCCAGGCTGTCCGGGTGGTAGGCCATCCCGGCCTGGAGGCCCTGATAGACGTCCTCGACGGGTAGTCCGAGATATGCCGCGATCTGTGCGGGTCGGGGCGAGGTCCCATGCTCCAGAACCAGCTTGTTCACGGCGGTCGCGATCTTCCGGTTGAGTTCCTTGAGTCCGCGCGGTACCGAGACTGTCCAGGTGTAATCCCGGAAATATCGGCGAACCTCGCCCATGATGGTCGGCACCGCGAACGCGACGAAGTCACCGCGATCGGGGTTGAACCGGTCAACGGCGTAGATGAGTCCCAATCTCGCGACTTGCCGCAGGTCGTCGATGGGTTGGCCACGATCGCGATATCGTTGCGCGATGTGCTCGGCCAGCGGTAGGTGGCCGGTGAGCAGGATCTGTCTGATCTCGTCGCGTTCCGCGCCAGAAATCGCCGGTTCCGCGAGCCGGCGGAACAACGGCAGGAACTGATCATATTCGTTGTCACGGCGGCGTTTCGACACTGGCATGGGGTACCCGAATTTCGAGAAGCGCAACACCACGACGTCCGAACGCGAGAAGTACGATTTCGGACCGGCGGCGCTACGGAGTAGGCGCTCCTGACCGGCTGTGTGTTCAACCGTGCCTTCTCAGCCTATCCCCTGGGTCAGTGCGTGGACAACCGCACGTCCGCGACGCTCGCCACGACAGTGTGCTCCAGCAGGTCAGGCTCGATCGAGATCGGCTGGTTACCGACGGTCATACTACCTTCTCGGGAGTCACTCCACGGCACTGAGCCAGCCGGGCGATGTCGGCCTGGCCACGCTCAGGATCAACAGTCATCGAATGCGTACGGACGGTTTACCCGCCGCGGCCCCGCCGGGACAGACCCCACCAGCCAGTGGCTGCCACCGCGAGCATGCCTACGAGAGCAGCGAGCAAGCCATGGTGCTGGCTGGCCCACCACTGCGGACTGCGTTGTGCAGAGCGGGAATCGAACATACCGTGCGCGCCGAAGTCGTGGCCTTTCCTTCCGTCCGCAGGATGCCACAGGTTCGCCGGTTGGTCCGGATCGCGCGGCTGGCCGGTCTGTTGGGGTCGAGCAGGCTGGGCGCTATGGCGTTGGCGGCAAGCGTACCCATGGTGCTGCCGCCCACCCAGTACTCCCGACGACGGGGGTGATCGGCGGCGTGGAGCACTGCTTCGGCGGCGATTTCGGGTTGGTAGATCGGCGGCACCGGCTGCGCGTTGCGCGGCAACCGGGACAACACCCCAGGAGAACTGCGGAGTGTTCACCGCAGGCATCTGCACCATCGTTACGTGTACTCCGCTGCGTTCGTGCAGCAGTTCGCAGCGCAGCGACTCGTGGAAGCCCTGGATGGCGTGTTTCGCGCCGCAGTATGCGCTCTGCAGTGGGATACCGCGATAAGCCAGTGCGGAGCCGACATGAACGATCGTGCCGCTGTCACGCGGTTTCATCCGTTGTAGGGCGGCCATCGTGCCGTACACATAGCCCAGATAGGCGACTTCGGTCACACGGCGGAACTCGTCCGGCCGGATCTGGTCGAACGGCGCGAAGACCGAGGTGAACGCCACGTTCACCCACACGTCGATCGGGCCGAGTTCCTCCTCGACCCGATCGGCAGCCGCCAACACCTGGTCGCAGTCCGCGATATCGGTCGGGATCGTCAGTGCGATCCCACCCGAATCGCGAATCGCTTCCGCTGCGGCGTTCAGGCCGCTCTCGCCCCGGGCCAGCAACGCGACCCGGTCGCCGCGCCGGCCGAACGCTTCGGCGCTCGCGCGGCCGATACCACCGCTCGCACCGGTGACCACTACAACGCGTGACCTCTGCTTGTCTTCCGTCATCGCACCTCCCGGCTGTCCCAGCGATACCCGTGGCCGGGCAGCCTCAACCTTTTCGCTGTTGAGAGACTCGGCGACGTGATGGCCGGAGTCGATCCCGTGTCCGTTGCCCTCGCACACGCTGGCAACTCCTGTATGCGGCCAGGGACGGTCGGTCTGATCGGGAGGGTTGGCGGCCACAGCTCCCGGGTACACCAGTTAGAGAGCGACGAGCGCGAATCTGCCAGGCCGCCGCCGCTGCCTCGAACCGGTACCGCGATCGAGGAACCATCTGTCCACCTAGATGATTGATGCGGTGAAGTTGGTGTCAGTGATCGAACGCGATCAGTGACCTTTTGCTGGTCACGCCGGTCATCCAGTTGTGCCAGATGGCGGCGGCCATGGCCAGCAGGCGCTGCGCGACGCGGGTGAGCACCC
>DASZJG010000059.1:0-31259 GCA_035948315.1 Pseudonocardiaceae bacterium
CGCTGTCGACTGCCGGCAGCGGGGCCACGACCGGTCCGCGCTCCCGCGTGCCGCCCAGCAACACCGTCGTCCGATCGATCGGCCCGACGGCTCCCTCCGGCAGCTCAGGCTGCCAACTGTGCCCCGGTCCGCCCCACCCACGCGTGACCAGCATCCGCTTGGCGTCTTCAGCGGGCTCATCGGTCAACCGGTCCAGATACAGCAGCCCGTCCAGATGGTCGGTCTCGTGCTGGAAGCACCGCGCCAACGTGCCGCTCCCGTGCATCGTGATCGCGTTGCCGTCCACGTCGAACCCGGTGACCGTGGCGAACGCGCCGCGCCGCGTCGGATACCGCTCGCCCGGCACCGACAGGCACCCCTCAAGGTCGTCGTCCGGATCGGCGTTGTCCGGGAAGCTCGACGCCGTCACCGCCGGATTGACCACCGTGCCGAGGTGCCAGCCCCCATCCGCGTCCGGGCAGTCGTACACGAACACCCGAAGATCGACCCCGATCTGGTTCGCGGCCAGCCCGACACCTTCCGCCACGTACATGGTCTCGAACATGTCGGCCACCAGCGCGCGCAGCTCCGCGTCGAACCTCTCAACAGGCCGAGTTGGCGTGTGCAGCACCGGGTCGCCGGCAATGCGGATTCGCTGAACGGTCACCTCTGAACCGTACCGGTCACGCAGAGACATCGGGCCTTTAGTCCTCGCTGAGCATTGACACCAGAGCAACAAAGGTTTTACGTTGCTCAGACATCGGATGTCATCGGTCCACGCTGGGGTGGAGGCAGGATGCTGGCGCGACGCGGTATCGCGGCAACGATCATGGCATCACTGACCTTCGCCGGCCTGGCACTGGTCGCGGTTCCGGCCACCGCCCAGACCGGTCCCACCACCGCCTGGCACCACGGCCACTTCGCCGTCGACGTGCCGGACACGGTGCGCCAGTCCGACGTCGTGCTCGGCCAGCCGAACCTGTTACCCGCGCAGGCCATGCCGCTCGGCAACGGCAGCCTCGGCGTCGGCCTGTGGTCCGCGAACGGCCTCACCGCCCAACTCAACCGCGCCGACACCCTCCCCGACCGCCTCTCGCCCGGCCAGCTCACCATCCCCGGTCTGGCCGCGTTGACCAGCGCGCCCGACTACCACGCCACCCTCGACCTCTACGACGGCACGTTCACCGAGTCGGGCGGCGGCATGACCGCCCGCGCCTACGTCCCGGTCGGCCACGACGAACTGGTCATCGACGTCACCGGCGCCAACCCGAACGTGCCCCAGACCGCCCAACTCTCGCTCTGGCAACCCCGAACGCCCACGGCCGCCGCGACCGGAGCCATCGGCTCCCTCGCCCAAACCTGGGTCGACCAGAACCGCCCCGGCGCCAGCGGTCAGACCTTCGGCGCCATGAGCGCCATTACCGGGGCAGCGCGCGGCGTCGCCGCATCGGTCGTCAACCCCACGACCGTCGAGGTCCAGTTCCGCCCCAACCCCAACGGCTCCTACCAGATCCTCGTCGACAGTCCCCAATGGACCGGAGGCGACGCCCAGCGCACCGCCCGGTCCGCCTTCCGCACCGACACCCATGCCCTCGCCGCCGCCCAGTCCTTCTGGTGGCACAACTACTGGAACCAGGTCGGCCAGCTCAACATGTCCTCTTCGGACGGTGTGGCCCAGTATCTGGCAAACGTTCGCACGGTCGCCCTCTACGCTGCCGCCGCCGAACGCGGCACCGTCCGCCCCGGCTCGCAGGCGGGCGTGGCCGACCTGTTCGACAGTTCGCAGGACACGCACAGCTGGGATCCCGCGTCCTACTGGGGCTGGAACCTGCGCATGATGATCACCGCGAACATCGGCGCGGGCGCGTTCGCCAACAACGACGCGTACTTCGCCATGTACCGCAACGACCTGCCGACGATCGAGTCGTGGACCGCCGGCCAGTTCCCCGGCACGACCGGCGCGTGCATCCCGGAAACCATGCGCTTCAACGGCGTCGGCATCCAGGTCCACCAGGCCAACGGTCAATGGGGCGCCAGGCCCTACCTGGACTGTAGCGGTCAGGGCGCCGCCAACTACAACGCCCGCACCCTGAGCACCGGCGCCGAGGTCTCCCTGTTCATCTGGCAGACCTACCAGCAGACCGACAACCTCGCGTTCCTGCGCGCCAACTACCCGGTGATGGCCGCGTGGGCCAAGTTCATCCTCAGCTACGCCAAGCTCGGCACCGACGGCAAGCTGCACACGAACCCGTCCAACGCGCACGAAACCCAGTGGGACGTCAGTGACCCCACCACCGACATCGCCGCTATGCGCGCCGTCCTCCCCGATGTGGCAGGCGCCGCGACCCTGCTGCACCAGGACCCCGCCCTGATCGCCCAGATCTCCGCCGCAGTCCCGGAAGTCATGCCCTACCCGTTGGTCGGCACCGGTGATCAGCAGGTGATCGGCATGTCCTACCAGCCGGCCGCGACCATCCACAACGTCGAGAACATCGGCCTCGAACCCGTGTGGCCCTACGGCCTCATCGGCGACCAGGGCCCGGACAGCGCGCTCGCTGAGCGCACGTTCACCCAGCGCCCCAACGTCGAGCGCAACGACTGGAGCCTCGACCCCATCGACGCCGCCCGCCTCGGCCGGTCGGCCGACCTGTCGAAAACCCTCGTCGACCTGACCGAGCAGTACCAACTGCGCCCCTCCGGCCTGGCCGCGTTCGGCGCCAGCTACGCCGAGCCCTACGCCGAACAAGGCGCCGTCGTCACGACCGCGCTACAGGACGCCCTCGTCCAGGACTACGACGGCCTGCTGCGCATCGCGCCCGCGTGGCCGAGCAACTGGGACGGCGACGGCACGGTCTACATCCAGCACCGGAGCAAGGTCGACGTCCAGATCCGCGACGGCGCCCCGGTCACGGTCGCGATCGAAGCCGGCGCCAGTGCCCCCATCCAACTCCGCAACCCGTGGCCCGGTCAGCAGATCCAGGTCGTCGACGGCGCCGCGACGAAGCGGATCATCGTCCCGCCCACCACAGCCACCACCCTCACCATCCCCGCCCGCGCCGGCGCGTCGTACCTCGTCGAGCCCACCGCGCATCCCACGACCGGGTTGCCATTCGCCCCGATCGGCGGTACCCCCGCAACCACCGACCGCCAGTTGGGCGCCGCCACCATCGGCCTCCCGCCGAAGCAATAGGCGCCCCGCTCGCACCCCTCCGCCCCCGCTCCTCGTCGCCGATCCACGCTGTGGCCCATAGCACACCTGCCGCGCGTGCCCGGAAGTTGTCCACATAGCCCCGAACTATCCACATGTTGATCTTCGCGCCTGGATTTCCCTTGGCACACCGATAGACTGGCTTCGGGGTCGCCCCCTGGGAGAGGCGGGGGCTGTGGGTTGGGGTGAAAGAAGATCATGTTTGGCGGTGGGCTGGGGGCTTGGTGGGGGAGTTTCGGGGCATTGAAATTCGCGTGGCCGGTCGTTGAATTGTGCGTGCCGGCGCCGCATTCCCTTAATTGTTAACAGGAAATCCTGCTTTTCGGGGGTTGTCGTTTCGGTTGGTGGCGGGCAGGGTCGGGGTGTGCGGCGGCGCTGCCTTGTGCTCGCACGCCGTGCTGCGCGCGTCGGAGGGCGCGGGTGGTCACCCCTGTTTCCGCGTCCAGAGCCTCACGGAACCATACGGAGAAAACCCATGCAGCGCAGGTCCAGGATCGCCTTGTTGTCGGCCGGCGTGGCTGCTGTCGCCGCGGCTGCCACTGTCGCCATCTACCCGCACGCCGCCGCGCCGACGGTGCGTGCCACGGCGAGCAGTTTGCCGACGCCGGCTCACATCGTCGTCGTGATGGAGGAGAACCACTCCTACTCGGACATCATCGGTAATACGTCGGAAGCGCCCTACTTCAACCAGCTCGCCTCCGAGGGGGCCCTGCTGACCTCGTCGTACGCGATCACGCACCCGAGCGAGCCGAACTACATGGCGCTGTTCGGCGGCGACACGTTCGGTCTGTCCTCGGACGCGTGCCCGACCAACGAGGGGTCGACCGCCAACCTCGGCTCGGAACTGTTGGGCGCGGGCGACACCTTCGTGGGCTACTCGGAGGATCTGCCCTCGACCGGTTCGACCAAGTGCACGTCGGGCGCGTACGCGCGCAAGCATTCGCCGTGGGTCAACTTCAGCAACGTGCCCGCCTCGGACTCGGTGCCGTTCACCTCGTTCCCGACGGACTACTCGACCCTGCCGACGGTGTCGTTCGTCATTCCGAACCTCGACGACGACATGCACGACGGCACGATCGGCCAGGCCGACACGTGGTTGAACAACAACCTCTCGGCATACGCGACGTGGGCGCAGTCCAACAACAGCGTGCTGATCGTGACCTGGGACGAGGACGACTACACCGAGAACAACCAGATCCCGACGATCATCGTCGGCCAGCCGGTCAAGGCCGGCCAGTACAGCGAGAACATCAACCACTACAACCTGCTCGCCACCCTGGAGCAGATCTACGGGTTGAGCCCGGTCGGCAACAGCGCGGGTGCGGCCGCGATCACCGACATCTGGAACTGACGACAGCGGTTCGTCGGGGCGATCCGTTCGGGTCGCCCCGACGAGCGTGTGATGGAGGTGCGGATGCGGTGGGCGCGGTTTGCGTTGTTGGGCGTCGTCGTGTTGGCGACCGCGCTCATCGGTGCCACACCTGACACCTCCACCCTCCACATCAGCGCGAACGGCTGCGGTTCGCCGCCGAGCCAACTCGACGCGGGGGCGGTGACCTTCACGGTTGCCAATGATGCCAAGGCGTTCGCGGCAGTGTATCTGATCAATCCGACAGGCGACGTCTACGCGGAGATCCCTTCGTTGACGCCGGGCAAATCACTGCCACTGACGACAACTCTCGGCTCGGGCGACTACGCGGTTCGGTGTGTGTTCACCGACGGCAAGGTGCGGACCTCCTCGGCGATCACCGTGACCGGGACGGCGACCGGGGCGGTACTGGGGTTCAAGCCGTTGCCGGATCTGGCGATGACCGGTCCGGTCAACGCGTACCGGAACTGGGTCGGCGGACAGTTGCCCGGACTGCTCGCCGCCTGCCAGCAACTCGCCGGCGATGTCGATCGCGCGGATGTCGCGGCAGCGAAGACGGACTGGCTGACCGCGCATCTGGACTACGAGCGGCTTGGTGCCGCGTACAACTCCTTCGGCGACTTCGACCAGGAGATCGACGGGCGTGCCGGCGGACTTCCGCTCGGCACCGCCGATCCTGGCTGGACCGGGTTTCACGCGCTCGAATACGCCCTCTGGCACGGTGGTGCGAACGCGGCGTCGTTGGCGCACGGCCTGGTCGACTCGGTGAACGGGTTGATCGCCGACTTTCCCAGCGAGGAGGTCGATCCGGGCGATCTGCCGCTGCGCGCGCACGAGATCCTGGAGAACGCGATGCAGTTCCAGTTGACCGGCATCGCCGACTACGGCAGTGGCACGACGTTGCCGACGTTGGATGCGAACACGCAGGGCACCGCCGAGGTGCTCAGTGTGCTGACACCGTTGATCACGCCGCGCGATCCGAACCTCCTGCCCAGGGTCGACGCGGATCTCGCGTCGGTGCGGAGCGCGATCGTCGCGGCTGAGCAGGGGCCGTCGGTGGCGGCGCGGCAGCGGTTGGACGGGCGGTTGGGCGGTTTGCTGGAGGAGCTGGCCGAAATCCCCGACCTGCTGACACCAAGGACGTCGGGATGAGCGACGGCGGCGCGCAGGGAGTGGGGCGGCGGGCCTTTCTGCGGGGCGCGGCCGCTGGTGTGTTCGGGACCGCCGCGGTGGCCGGCGGGGTCGCGGCTGGGGAGGCCACGCGGGCGCCGGATCCGGGCGGGCGCGTCATTGCCTACGCGGGGGAGAACCAGGCGGGGATCGTCACGGCGCAGCAGGAGGCCGCGACCTTCCTGTCCTTCAACGCGATCGCGGCGGATCGCAACGCCCTGCGCGAACTGTTCCGCACGTTGACCGATCGGATCCGGTTTCTGACCACCGGCGGTGCGCCGGACGCGACCGATGTCGCTTCACCACCTACGGACAGCGACACGCTGGGGCCGGTCGTGCCGGCCGATGGGCTGACCGTGACGGTGGGCGTCGGCGCGAGCCTGTTCGACGGACGGTACGGCCTTGCCGGGCGCAAGCCTGCGCATCTGGTGACCATGCCGGTGTTCCCGGACGACAACATGGCCGGGTCGACCGAACTGCACGGTGACATCAGCTTGCAGGTGTGCGCGGATTCGCGGGACACGGTCATGCACGCGGTGCGCGACATCACAAAGCACACGCGCGGCGGGATGCAGCCGGTGTGGAAGATCGACGGGTTCCATGCCGCGCCGCGACCGGCCGGGACGCCGCGCAACCAGCTCGGGTTCAAGGACGGGATCGCCAACCCGGACGTGGCTGACCAGAACGTGGTGGATGCGCTGATCTGGACGCGGGGTGGGCGGGACGGCGAGCCCGCGTGGACGCAGGGCGGCTCCTACCAGGTGGTGCGGATCATCCGCATGCTGGTGGAGTTCTGGGACCGGGTGTCGCTGCACGAGCAGGAGACCATGATCGGCAGGCGGCGGGACAGCGGCGCGCCGCTGGACGGGACCGACGAGGGCGATCTGCCGAACTATGCCGGCGATCCGTTGGGGTTGACGATTCCCATGGACGCGCACATCCGACTGGCCAATCCGCGCACCTCCGCCACGTCCGCGCAGCAGATTCTGCGCCGGGGTTACAACTACGACCGCGGGCTGGACGTCAACGGGAATCTCGATGTCGGGCTGGTGTTCTGCTGCTACCAGCGCAATGTGCTGCGGCAGTTCCAGGCGGTGCAGACCAGGCTCGCCGGCGAACCGCTCGTCGACTACGTCTCGCCGACCGGTGGCGGCTACTTCTTCGCGCTGCCCGGTGTGCGCGGCGCCGAGGACCACCTGGGGCGCGGGTTGTTCGGCTGAGCGGGCAGAATGGGTGCGTGGTAGCCAAGCGCAGTGCCGGGATCCTGTTGTACCGCAGGTCGACCGAGGGGCTCGAAGTCCTGTTGGGACACATGGGCGGGCCGTTCTGGGCGCGTAAGGACGCGGCCGCGTGGTCGATTCCCAAGGGCGAGTGCGAGCCGGACGAGGAGCCGCTGGCCGCGGCCCGACGCGAGTTCCAGGAGGAGTTGGGGCTGCCGGTGCCGGAGGGGGAACTGGTGGAACTCGGCGAGGTTCGGCAGTCCGGCGGCAAGGTGGTGACCGCGTGGGCGCTGGCCGGTGATCTTGACCCGGCCGACGTGGTGCCGGGGACGTTCGAGATGGAGTGGCCGCGCGGTTCGGGCAAGCTCAAGGAGTTCCCGGAGATCGATCGGGCGGCGTGGTTCGATCTTGCGACTGCCGAGGAGAAGATCGTGGCTGGTCAGCGGCCGTTGTTGGGGCGATTGGCCGAGTTGGTCCGGTAACGGACGGGCCGGGCGGGTCTTGTGGTGCCGGGGTGAACCGGGATAGCCTCGGGTCGAGTTAGGAAGGAAGGCTTCCTAACGATTCGCGTGTTGCCGCTCGCCAAGCCGAACACATCGCGAAGGAGAACGACGTGGCTTCTCAGCCCGAGTCCCAGCTAGGTGCTTCTCGGCGGAACTTCCTGATCGGCTCGGCCGCGGTCGGTGCTGGCCTGGCCAGTGGCGCCGTGTTCTCCGGCATCGCGGCCGCCGCCGAGGCCGGACACGCGCCGGGCGGAGCAGCCCAGGTGCTGGCCAACAACGTCGGCTACGAGCTGAGCGGGCCCAAACAGGCCGTGATCGCGGACAGCGGCACCAACACGGGAGCGCGTCCCTTCCAGCTGATCGACACGGTCAGCGGCGCCGTGGCCCACCAGGGCATCGCGCGCTACGCCGGCACCGTCGCTGACTGGGCGGCTGACAGTTTCCCCACGGTGCCAACGCATTACTGGACCGCCGACTTCTCCGCGTTCGCGACGCCGGGCCGCTACGTCATCCAGTTACCCGGTGCGGGCTACCCGACCGCGTCCGCGCCGTTCTGGGTCGAACAGAACGTGCTGGAGCGCCGAGCGCTGTCGCACATGGTCCACTATTTCAAGGATTCGCGGTCCTCCGGCCAGTACGACAAGTTCGACCGCAACCTCCCGATGCAGGGCAGCACCACCCGCTACGACGCGCACGGCGGCTGGTACGACGCGGCGGCCGACTGGGGCAAGCACTTCACCCAGCTCTCCGACGTCTCCTACTTCAACACGCTGTCCATCCCGCTCACCGCCTGGGTGCTGCTGCGCGCCTACGACGAACTGGCCGCGCGCAACGACCAGAACCTGACCTCGCTGCTCAGCTGGACCCTCGACGAGGGCCTGTTCGGCGCCGACTATCTGGCCAGGGTTCACTTGAAGGGCTCGTCGTTCTACGACTCGGTAGAGCAGCCCGAGGCCGACGACCTCGGCATCGACCCGACGCAGCGCACGCTCAGCACGCACCAGGCCGACTACCGCGAGGGCAGCGGACTGGCGATCGCCGCGCTGGCCAGGGCCAGCACGTACGCAGTCTCGGGCGACTACACCAGCGCCGACTACCTTGCCGCCGCCGAGGACGCGTTCGCCTTCCTCCAGGTCAACAACGTCAAGATGACCAACGACGGCAAGGAGAACATCCTCGACGACTACAACGCGCTGCTCGCCGCGACCGAGCTGTTCAAGGCAACGCGGAACGCGACGTATCAGCAGGCTGCGGACACGCGCGCGCAGAACCTGGTGAACCGGCTGGTCACCTGGCAGCGCTACCAGAACTACTGGCGCGCGGACGACGTCGACCGACCGTTCTTCCACCCCTCGGACGCCGGCCTGCCGGTGGTGAGCCTGCTCAACTACGCCGACATCGCGAGCCCGGCGACGAGAGCCGCGGTGCTCGCCGCGGTCACCAGGTCGCTGAAGTTCGAGTTGGCGATCACCAGTGAGGTGCCCAACCCGTTCGGCTACGCGCGGCAGTTGGTGCAGGACTCGACCGGCAAGCGGTACAGCGGATTCTTCTTTCCGCACAACGTGACCCCGCGCTCGCAGGACCAGTGGTGGCAGGGCGAGAACGCGCGGCTCGCCTCGCTGGCGACCGCGGCCAGGATGGTCGCGCGGACCACGACCGACGCCGCGTTCGCCGCGCGGCTCAAGACCTATGCCGCGAACCAGTTGAACTGGATCGTCGGGGTGAACCCGTTCAACGTCTGCATGATGGAAGGCCCCGGCCGGGAGAACCCGCTGTACCTGGAGTACTTCGACACCAGCCAACCGGGCTCGTGGCGATGGCTGCGGTCGGCGGGCGGGATCGTCAACGGCATCACCGGGCGCGCGGTCGACGGCAGCGGCATCCAGTGGGACCCCGGCCTCGCCGAGACCGGGCCGAACACGGACTGGCGGTGGCTGGAGCAGTGGCTGCCGCATTCGACCTGGTACCTGTACGCGGCCGCGCTGGGAAGCTGAGGGCGCGCGCGCTCGGGCTGAGTGGCCGGGCCGCGCTCGGGCTTGGCTGCTAGGGCGAGCCGCCTTCAGTCGGCTTGGCGGTGGCGGCCTTTTCGCTCCGGCTCGGGTTCGACGGCGGCCGCGGCGGCAGCTGTGGCGGCGCCATTGATCAGGTCGCTGGCGCGCAGGGGTCTGGTGAGGCCGCTCGGGTCCATCGCGGCGAGGTTGTGACCGATCACTTCCAGCGTCGTCCGGCAGACCGACGCGGGCGGGCGGCGGGACGGCTCGTCGGCGGTCATCGCGCGCAGCAGCCGGGCCATGCGCACCGGGATGTCGATCGGGATGCGCGGTGGGCGCTTGAGCCTGGTGATCGCGGCGGTGATCTTGTTGGGGTCGGAGTACTCGCGTTCGCCGGTGATGCACTCGACCAGCACCAGGCCGAGCGCGTAGATGTCCACGGCGGGCGTGAGGTCTCCGCCGCGCACCTGCTCAGGCGCGAGGTAGGCCGGGGTGCCGATGATCTCGTCGACGCTGGTCAGGCGCTCCTGTTCGGGCAGCAGCGCGATGCCGAAATCGCCGAGGTAGGGCATCCCGCGCTGGTCGAGCAGGATGTTCGACGGCTTGACGTCGCGGTGCACCACGCCGTGCCGGTGCACGTGCGCGAGAGCGTCGGCGAGCAGGGCGCCCATCGCGACCACCTGGGGGATCGGCATCCCGCCGGTGCGCAGGTACGCGTGCAGGCTCGGGCCGCTGATCAGCTGCATGACCAGATAGGGCCTGCTGCGGTGCAGACCGCCGTCGAACACCGACACCAGACCGCGGTGGCGTAACCGGTCCAGCGCGCGGGCCTCGTCCGCGATCCGGCGGCAGGCCACCGGGTCCGGGTTGACCGGGAAGACCTTGACCGCGACCGAGCGCCGCAGCGACCGGTCGTGCGCGCTGTACACCTCGGTGTGCATGCCGCGGCCGAGCAGTTCGCCGATCTGGAACCGGCCAGGGGGCAGCATCGGGCTCTGCGGCCCTCGTCCTACGACGTAGGGTCGCTGCCGCGTCCTGCTGGGTGCCTCGTCGGCCGGCTTCTCCATCAGGGACATTGTCTACCCGAACGTCTTCGCGCGGTCGCGAAGTGTGCCACTTTCGCAGCCGTGTCCGACTTCGGGAATACATGAAAATCCTGCGGATCCGGTTGTTCAGGCGGATGCTGCCCTGCCATAGCGTGCTCTGGCCTGCGCGGGAGTGATCGTTTCCGCACGTTCGGGCGGGCCGCCGTAGAGGTGTTGGCGCAGCATGCGGCGCGTGTGCGGCAGAGTGTCCGACAGCACCGCGAGCTTGACGCGCGGAGAGCGCGCCGCGCGCATGGCCGCGCGGGTCAACGGCAGCACCGCCTGATCGAGGGCCGCCGGTTGGTCGAAACCACCCACTTGGCGCATCCAGTGCGGCAGGGTCGCGATGATTGCCGGCGCCATCAGTCTGCTCATCGCCCACAGTCGCAGGCCGCCGTTGGAGCGCGGGGTGCGGAGCAGGTAGTGCATGCCCTCGTGCGCCCGTTCCGACGTGCACAGGCTCGGCCGGACCTCGGCGAAGTACTCGCGCACCTGTTCGCGTGATGCAGGCACGTCCGCCGGTTTGCACGTCTGCAACTCGGCGGCGACCACGGATTCCGCCCAGTAGCGCCGTTCCTCGTCCCCGGTGAGCGGGCCGGGGCCGTAGCGCTCGTAGCACTTGAGCACGGAGTGCCAGCCGGTCACGTGGATCCACAGCTGCGCGGCCGGATTGTTGGCGCTGTAGCGCTTGCCGCTGATCGGTTCGATGCCGGACGCGGCCGCGTGCACGGTCATCAGGAACTCGGACGCCCTGATCGCGGTGCGCCCGTCCGCGACCGCGACCGTGAGGAAGTAGGCGAGCGTGCGGTCCAGCCTGCCGACCGGGTCGGTGTAGATGCCGCGCTGGTCGGCGACGGCCGCGGTGAGGAACGGATCGAAGTGTTCCAGCACCACTGCGCGTTGGAAGCCGAGCAGCGCGGTCGGCGCGGTCCACACCTTCCAGGTCGGCGAGCCGGGCCCGAAGAAGCCGTGGTCCAACGGTCGGGGCAGGCCCCTCGGCTGTCCCGACACCAGTCCCGAACTCGGCATGACTCCTCCAATTACTACGCGTGAGTAGTAATATGCTACTCTGGCGTAGCTTTGTCCAGGGGAGGTCGGGTGGAAACTCGGAAACGGCGCGTCTACGCCCCGCGAGTGCCGGCGGAGCAGCGGCGCACCGAACTGCTCGACGCCGCACTGCACCTGGTTGCGACGCAGGGCCAGCGCGCGGTCACCATGGCGGCCGTGGCCGAGCGGGTCGGCGTGACCAAACCCGTGGTGTACGGGCTGTTCGCGAGCCGGACCGAGTTGCTGACCGCGTTGCTGCGCCGCGAGCACGAGCAGGCCCTCGCGCAACTGCTGGCGATCCTGCCGGAGCGGGTCGAACAGCGATTCGCGGCCGAGCCGGGGGAGTTGCTCGCGCAGGTGCTCGCGGAGTTCCTGCGCGTCGTGCGCGCCGCACCGGATCGCTGGCACTGCATCGTGATGCCGATGGCGGACATGCCGCAGGAGTTCCACGACGCGCGCGAACATGCGCGCGCGGTCGTACTGAAACGCGCTGAGGAACTCGCGACGCCGTTGTTGCGCGCGGTGCGGGCGCCTGTGGCGTTTGTGCCGATTGTTGTCGCGACTACAATCGTGACTTTCTTCGAGATGGCCGCTCGGTTGGTGCTCACCGATCCCGAAACGTTCGCGCCGGAACGCTTCATCGACGCGCTCAAGGCCGCGACCGGGCTCATCACGCGCGCGTGATCGCGCGTTCCGGCAGCCGGAACCGGCTGGACCCGGACGCGCGACTGCCGGAAGCTGGGAGCATGCGCACGATCGATTGGGCGGACGGTCGGATCATCGCCATCGACCAGACGCGGTTGCCGGACACCCTCACGACGCTGCGGATCGACACGATCGACGAGTTGATCGACGCGATCAAGCGGCTGGCCATCCGCGGCGCGCCCGCGCTGGGTGTCGCGGGGGCGCTCGGTGTCGCGCTGCTCGCGCGGCGAGGGGACGTACGCGGGGAGCTACGCGCCGACGCGGCTCGGCTGCGCGCGGCCCGGCCCACGGCCGTCAACCTGGCCTGGGGTGTCGACCGCGTGCTCGCCGTTGTCGACGACGGGCCGGACGCGGCCCTCGCCGAAGCGCTGTTCATCCTCACCGAGGACATCCGCCGCAACCGCGAACTCGGCTTCCGCGGCGCGCAATGGCTGGCCGAGCGGATCGGTCACCCGGTCAACGTGCAGACGCACTGCAACGCGGGCGGCCTCGCCTGTGTCGAATGGGGCACCGCGCTCGGCATCGTGCGGGCGCTGTGGGAGACCGACGGGCTCGGCCACGTCTACGTCGACGAGACGCGGCCACTGTTGCAGGGCGCCCGACTGACCGCGTGGGAGTTGGCGCAGCAGGGCATTCCGCACACGGTCGTGGTGGATTCGGCGGGCGCCAGCGTGATCGCGCGCGGCCTGGCCGACGCGGTGGTGGTCGGCGCGGACCGGATCGCGGCCAATGGCGACGTGGTCAACAAGATCGGCACCTATCCGCTGGCGCTGGCGGCGGCCCGAGCCGGCATTCCGTTCGTCGTCGCCGCGCCGGAATCCACCATCGACCTGGCTACGCCGGACGGCGCGCATGTGGAGATCGAGATCCGCGACCCGGCCGAGATCGTGGGGGAGGGGAAGACGAACGCGCTGAACTACGCCTTCGACGTCACCCCGGTCGACCTGGTCACCGCGATCATCACCGACGAACGGATCATCCATGGAAAACCGCTGGGCTGAAGCACCGACCGATCCGCTCGACGCGTGCGTATACGGCTCGCGGCTGCTCGGCAGCGAACCCGCGCTCGTTCTGCACGGCGGCGGCAACACCTCGGTGAAGGTGACCGGGACCGACGTCACCGGCGCCGAGGTCGAGATCCTGTACGTGAAGGGCAGCGGCTGGGATCTGGCCGGCATCGAACGGCCCGGCTTCGCGCCGCTGCGGCTGGATCGGCTGCGGGAGTTGCTGAGCGGGGTCGAGAGCCTGCCGGACAGCGCCATGATGAACGAGCTGCGCTGCGCCCTGCTCGACGCGAGCGCTCCGGACCCCAGCGTGGAAACGCTGCTGCACGCGGTCCTTCCGCAGCCGGCCGTGCTGCACAGCCACGCGGACGCGATCCTCAGCCTCACCAACCTGGACAAGCCGCGCGTCGCGGAGGTGTTCGGCGATCGAGTGGTCGTCATTCCCTATGTGATGCCGGGTTTCGGGCTGGCCAAGGTAGCGGCCGAGCTGTATCCGAAGCAGGCCAACGGAAACACCGTCGGCGTGGTGCTGAACAATCACGGCTTGTTCACCTTCGGTGCCGATGTGCGCGAGGCGTACGAGCGGCACATCGAGCTGGTCACGTTGGCCGAGGAGTTCCTGGACAGCTATCGGCCCGCTCGGGTCGAGGTTGTCGAGCCGGTAGTATTGCCGGCGCGGATCGCCTTGCTGCGCAAGGAGATCTCGGCGGCTGCCGGGCGGCCGATGATTGTGTCGCGGCAGGCCGATCCGGCTACGTTGGCCTTCGTCGGTCGGGCGGATCTTGCCGAGGTCGCGGGGCAGGGTCCGGTTACGCCGGATCATGTCATTCGCACCAAGCGGTTGCCGTTGGTCGGGACCGACATCGCCGGCTATGTCGAGGGCTATCAAGCCTACTTCGACGAGCACACGCGGCCGGGGTTGACGATGCTCGATCCGGCGCCGCGCGTGCTGCTCGACTCGGAGTTCGGCATGCTCACCGTGGGCAGGCGGGCGGCCGACGCGAACGCGGTCGCGGACATCTACCGGCACACCTTCGACATCATCGAGCGCGGCGCGCTGCTCGGCGGATATCGGGCGCTGTCCGCGGCGGAGCTGTTCGAGGTCGAGTACTGGGAACTGGAACAGGCGAAGCTGCGGCGTTCCGGGTCGGGCGGCGAGTTCACCGGCGAGGTCGCGCTGGTTACGGGGGCGGCGTCCGGGATCGGTTTGGCCTGCGCGGATGCGTTGCGCGCCAAGGGGGCCAGCGTGATCGGCCTCGATCTGACCGAGACGCCCAGCAGCGCCGACCAGCTCGGGCTCCGGGTCGATGTGACCGATCGGGACGCGGTGGGCGAGGCGATCGCGCGTGGGGTCGACCGGTTCGGCGGGATCGACATGATCGTGCCGTCGGCGGGCGTTTTTCCCGGCAACATGCCGATCGCCGAGCTGGATCCGGCCGCGTGGCAGCGGGCCATGGCGGTGAACACGGAGGCGATCGCCACGCTGTTCAGCGCGGTGCATCCGTTCCTGAAGGTCGCGCCGCGCGGCGGACGGGTCGTCGTGATCGGGTCCAAGAACGTGCCGGCGCCGGGACCGGGCGCGGCCGCGTACTCGGCGTCCAAGGCAGCGGTCACGCAACTGGCGCGGGTGGCCGCGCTGGAGTGGGCGTCGGACGGGATCCGGGTGAATGTCGTGCACCCGGACGCGGTGTTCGACACCGGATTGTGGACCGAGGACGTGCTGCGTCAGCGCGCGAGCCACTACGGCCTCACGGTCGAGGAGTACAAGCGGCGCAATCTGTTGCGCACCGAGGTGCGCAGCGCCGGCGTCGGCAGGCTGGTCGCGGAGCTGTGTTCGGATACGTTCGCCTACACGACCGGCGCGCAGATTCCGGTCGACGGGGGTAATGAGCGCGTGATCTGACTGGCACGATGGCCCGGTGACAGCTGAGTTGCACATCGCCGTCGACAGCGCCGACGCCGACCGGGACGGCCGCGCGCTGTGGGACTGGCTGAGCAGCGAGGACGAGCTGCGTGGCCGGGTCAGCCAGCGCACCAGGCCGATCGCCGAGGGCGAGATGGGCGGCGCGCTCGACGTGCTCGCGGTGGCCGTCGGGTCGAGCGGGGCGCTGACCGTGCTGGTCAGGTCGCTTGCCACCTGGCTCACGCATCGCGGCCAGGACGCCAAGGTCAAGCTGACCGTGACCGAGCGGAAGGTCGAGATCGAGTTCGACGTGGCTCGGGCGCGTGACCCGGAGGGCCTGCTGCGCGCGGTGCGCGAGCTGATGGACGACGCCCGCCCGGAGTCGTCGACCGAGGACTGACGGCCAGTCGGCCACCTGCGTGGACCAGTCTTGACATCGAAACAGATCAAGTGATTTAGTCAATTAGTCAACGGGAGGCGGAACGCGATGACGCGACCAGATGGCGGGACCGACGAGCAGCGGCCGGCGAGCCTGTCCGAGCGGCTGGCCGACGGCCTGCTCGACCTGATCGCCGAGCAGCGACTCACCCCCGGCGACCCGCTGCCGACCGTGCGGAATCTCGCGGAGCGCTTCGGTGTCACGCCGCCGACCATGCGCGAGGCGCTGCGCCGGTTGCAGGCGACCGACGCGGTGCAGCTACGGCACGGCTCCGGCGTGTACGTGGGCGCGGGCGTGCTGCGCACGTTGATGCCCAACCCGAACTCCGCGCCCATCCAGGACGAGCAGATCCTCTACCTGATCGATGCTCGGCTCGCCATCGAACCGAGCATCGCGGCCCTGGCCGCGCAGCACCGCACCGAGGAGCACCTGGCCCGGCTGGAGTCCGCTGTGGACACCGCGTTGCAGGAAAAGGTCGCACAGCAGGGACCTCGGCTCAACTTCCATCGCGAGCTGGCCAGCGCGTCCGGCAACCCGGTGCTGTTCGAGGTGGTCGACTCACTGCTCGCCGTGCGTCGCAGGGAGCAGAAGGTCCTGCGTGGACTGATCCGCGACCGGGCCCGCGACCACGACCAGCACCGCGCGATCTTCGCCGCCGTGCACGAGCGCGACCCGGCCGCCGCGACCGAACTGACCCGACAGCATCTGCGGGAACTGCGGGACAGCACCGCGAAGCTGATCAACTGATCCCGTCGAAAGGGTGACGTATGCCCCCACGAACCTGGCGGCTCGCCGACCTGACCTGGCCGGAGATCGCCGAACTGCGCGAGCACGCGGCGGTCGCGATCGTCCCGCTCGGCGCGTGCGAACAGCACGGTCACGGACTGGCGCAGCGCACCGACACCACCAGGGCCGAGGTGGTCGCGGACCTTGTCGCGCAACGGCTCAGCCCGCGTGTTGTGGTCGCGCCGACGATCCCGGTCGGGGTTTCCGGGCACCACATGGCTTTCCCCGGCACGCTCACGCTGTCCCCGCTCACCCTGCAAGCCGTGCTGCACGACCTGGTCGGGAGCCTGCACCGGCACGGCTGGCGCAAGGTGTTCGTGCTGACCGGGCACGGCGGCAACAACGCGACGGTCGAGGTCGCGGTGACCCGGCTGCGCGACGACCTCGCCGATCTGCACATCGCCTGGAGCGGCATCACGCCCGTAGTCGCTGATCTGGCCAAGGCGCTGTCCGGCAGCCGCGTCGGCGGGCACAGCGGCGAGATCGAGACCGCGCAGGCCATGTTCGTCGACAAGGATCTCGTGCTCGGCGAACGACTCACCAGGGGCAGCGCCGACCTCGACGAGCTGAGCCCGGCCGGACGGCTTTCCCGTACCCATCCCGGCATCCACTTCCCGCAGGACTACGACACCTTGTCGCCCGCCGGCAATCTCGGCGACGGCCGACAGGCCACTGTGGACATCGGCGAACGGCTCGTGCTGACCGCGGTCGAGCGCATCGCCGAGTTCATCGACGGCATGATCGCGCTCCCGCCACGCGAACATGCCGTGCCCGCCCCGGTTTCCACTCCCGCCCCCTAGGAGACTCCCATGACCGCCACACTGACCCGACGTCGTCTCGGTGTGGCGACCATCGCGATCGCGGCCGCGTTCTCGCTGGCCGCGTGCGGAGGCGCCACCTCATCCGGATCAGGCAACAACCAACTCGGCACCAAGGTCGCGGGCCAGATCACGTTCGCGTTCCGCTCCGACGACAAGCCCGCCTCCTTCGTGCAGGACGGCAAACCGACCGGGTTCCTCATCGAACTCAGCCAGGCCATGGCGGCCAAGATGGGCGTCACCGCGAACTACGTGGCCACGGACTTCGACAGCATGCTGCCCAACGTCCGCAACCACACCTACGACTCGGCCGCGTTCGACGTACTGGTCACGCCCGCGCGCCAACAGGTCGCGGACTTCACCACCCCGGTCGAGTTCTCCGAAGCGCAGCTGATCTCCCGCAGGAGCGCGGAGATCTCGTCGATCCAGTCGGCCGGCGGCAAGACCGTCGCGGTCACCACCGGCAGTTCGCTCATCCCGATCCTGCAGAAGCAGGCCAAGGGCGTCACGGTCAAGGAGTTCCCGAACATCGCGGCGAGCGCGAACGCGCTGGAGGCAAGCCAGGTCGACGGCTTGTTCACGGGCGTGGCGACCACCTCACAGCTGCTCACCGCGCACCCGGACTTCACCGCGACCCAGCAGATCAACACCGGCGAGTCGGCCTTCCCGGTTGCGCCGGACCGGCAGGCGCTGCTCAAGGCGATGAACTCGGCGCTCGCGGCGGTGATCCAGGACGGCACGTACACGAAGCTGTTCGCCAGGTGGAACCCGCCGAACCTGATGATCCCGCAGGGCATGCTGACCGCCTATCCGGGACTGAAGCAGCGATGACACAGTTCTGGAACACCTTCTTCAACTGGCGGATGATCCTGGACACGCTGCCCTCGCTGCTCAGGGAGGGGCTGCTCAACACGGTGCTGCTCGCCGCGCTGTCCAGTGTCATCGGCGTGGTCATCGGGCTGGTCGTCGCGGCAGGGCTGATGTCGCAACGGCGTTGGGTGCGCTTCCCGTGCCGGGTCTATGTGGACGTCCTGCGCGGGTTGCCGCACATTCTCAGCATCTACCTGATCGGCCAGGGCCTCCCGCTCGCCGGCATCGCCGTGTTCGGCAACTGGACGTACGGCTATGCGGCGCTGGCGATCGGCCTTGTCGAGGCGTCGTACATGGCGGAGATCTTCCGGTCCGGCTTCCAGGGGGTCGACACCGGGATCGTGGAGGCCGCGCGGAGCCTGGGGCTCTCGCACCTGAAGACGTTGCGACTGATCGTGTTCCCGGTCGGACTGCGGCGGATTCTGCCCGCGTTGACCGGCCAGTTCATCCTGGTGATCAAGAGCACCGCGCTGGTCTACCTGCTCGGCCTGTCCACCGGGCAGCGCGAGATGTTCGCCATCGCGCAGGACAGCGCGGTCAACAACGCGTCGATCTCCCCGCTCGTCGCGGCCGGCGTGCTGTACCTGGCGCTCACCATTCCGCTCACCTACCTGGTCAACGCCTGGGACCGGCGCATGCGCGAAGGCCGCCCGGCGCGGCCCGTTCCGGCGGTGGAGGCACTGACATGACCAGCTCCACGAAAGAGCCGACGATGACCGGCACCGGCGTGCGGTTCGAGCACATCAGCAAGTCCTTCGCCGGCACACCGGTGCTGCGCGATATCGACCTCGTCGTCGACGGCGGCACGACCTGCGTGATCGGCCCCTCCGGCTCCGGCAAGTCGACCCTGTTGCGCTGCACCAATCTGCTGGAACGGCCGGACTCGGGGCGGGTGCTGATCGGTAGCGAGGTGATCACCGAACCGAAGGCCGACGTCGACCGGATCCGGACCAGGGTCGGCATGGTCTTCCAGCGCTTCCACCTTTTCCCGCATTACAGCGTGCTGGACAACGTCACGCTCGCGCTGCGCCAGGTCCGGCACCTCGGCTGCGACGAGGCCGTCGAGATCGCCCGGGCCGGGCTGGCCTCGGTCGGTCTCGCCGCGTTCGCGGACCGCAGGCCCGCGCAACTGTCCGGCGGCCAGCAGCAACGCGTGGCCATCGCGCGGGCGCTGGCCATGGATCCCGAGGTCATGCTGTTCGACGAGGCGACCTCAGCGCTCGATCCGGAACTGGTCAAGGGCGTGCTGTCCGTGATGCGCGACCTCGCCGGGGCCGGGATGACGATGATCGTCGTGACGCACGAGATGCGTTTCGCCAGGGAGGTCGCCAACCAGGTCGCCTTCCTCGACCGGGGCAGGCTGCTGGAAACGGCGCCGCCCGACCAGTTCTTCGACGACCCGCGCAGCGAACGCTTGCGCGCCTTCCTCAACGAGGTGCTCTGAGATGAGAGTCCGGTTAGCTGCCTGCCTTGCTGTATTGACCGTCGTTGCTACTGCTGTGCCTGCCTCGGCCGCACCGCGGGACATGGTGCGCAACCATCCGATGCCCAGCTTCGGCTGCCTGCGCGCACCGGACGTGCCGGTCGGCCAGACGGTCACCCAGAGCATCGAATCCGGTGGCTACCAACGCACCTACCGCATCCACCTGCCCGCGGACTATCACTCCTTCGTGCCGACGCCGGTGATCCTGACCTTCGGCGGCCGGGGCGAGTCCAGCACCACCATCGAGGGCTACACCGGCTTCGACGACCGCGACGCCATCGCCGTCTACCCGGACGGCCTGACCGACGCCAAGGGCGAGACCTCCTTCGAGGGCGCGCCCTACTCGCCGGTGGGAGTCGACGACGTGCTGTTCGTCAGCGACCTGCTCAACCAGCTCCAGGGCACGCTGTGCGTCGACCCGTTCCGGATCTACGCGGACGGCAAATCCAACGGCGGCGGCTTCACCGCGCTGCTCGCCTGCCAACTCGACCACCGGATCGCGGCCTTCGGTATGGTCTCCGGCGCCTTCTACCCGCAGTCCACCGTCGGTTGCGGTCCCGGCAGCCCGATCTCGCTGGTCGAGTTCCACGGCACCGCGGACACGGTGATCAACTACGACGGCGACGCCAGCAGGCAGGGCTCGACCCTGCCCGCGATCATGGACTGGCTGGCCGGCTGGGCCGCCCACGACCACTGCGCGAGCAGCCCGGCCAGCACCGACATCGGCACCGACGTGGTGAAGTTCGCCTACGCCGACTGTGCCGGCGCCTCGTCCGTCCAGCACTATCGGGTGATCGGCGGTGGCCACACCTGGCCCGGCGCGACCGTCCACAATGGTCCTGGCGGGACCACGCTGACCATCTCGGCGACCGCGATCATGTGGCGGTTCTTCCTGAGCCACCCACTGGAGTAGTTTCGGGGTCGGCGAACTACCCCATCAGTGAACGAAGGAGTCGGTGTGCGGTATCGGACACTCGGCAACAGCGGCCTGCTCGTCTCCGTTGTCGGTCTCGGCTGCAACAACTTCGGCGCCCGGATCGACAACGACCGCGCCCGCCAGGTCGTGGACGCCGCCCTGGACGCGGGCATCACCCTGCTGGACACCGCCGACATCTACGGCGAGATCGGCGGTTCCGAGGAAGCGCTGGGCGAGATCCTCAAGGGCCGACGCGACCAGGTCGTGCTGGCCACCAAGTTCGGCTTCCAGCACGCCGACATGGGCTACGGTCCCGCGGCGGGCGGGAAGGGCGGGCGCAAGTACATCCGCCGCGCCGTCGAGGAGTCGCTGCGCCGGCTGCGCACCGACCACATCGACCTCTACCAGCTGCACACCCCCGACCCGGTGACGCCGATCTCGGAGACCATCGCGGCGCTGAGCGAACTCGTCGCCGAGGGCAAGGTCCGCTATCTCGGCCACTCCAACTTCAGCGGTTGGCAGCTGGCGGAGGCCGCGCACGTGGCCGACGAGATCGGCGGCGTGCCGTTCATCTCCGCGCAGAACCACTGGTCGCTGCTGGAACGCGAGGTCGAGAAGGAACTCGTGCCGGCCGCGCTGCACTACGGCCTCGGCGTGCTGCCGTTCTTCCCGCTGGCCAACGGCCTGCTCACCGGCAAGGTGCGGCGCGACACCGGCATCCCGGAGGGCACCCGACTGGCCGCCCGCCAGCACCTGGTCACCGACGAGCGACTGGACACCATCGAGCGGCTGGCCGAGTGGGGCCGGAAGTACGACCGCAGCGTGCTGGAGATCGGCATCGCCGGCCTCGGCGCGCAGCCCGGCTGCTCCTCGGTGATCGCCGGCGCGACCTCGGCCGAGCAGGTCATCGCCAATGCCAAGGCAGGCGAGTGGGAACCGACCGACGAGCAACTGGGCGAGCTGGAGGACGTGCTCTCGCCTGCCCACAACTGAACGCTGCCGGCGCGGCCCTCACGAGAGGGCCGCGCCGGCCGGTCGGTGACCGGCCGGGCTCGGCTTCCCCTCTGCTCAGCTGTTGACGAAGGACTGGGCCAGCTTCTGGCCCGAACTCACCGCGTTCGCGTGGCTCTCGATGGGGGAGACCACGGAGTTCTTGAACACGATGTAGGTCACCGGTCCGGCCGTTCCGCCGGTCTTCGGGTTGTCGTCGATGCCCAGCGATTTCGCGGTCGCGTAGGACGCCTCGCCGATGCTGTCGTTCGGGCCCTCGTCGCCGAAGACCGCGTACTCGACCTGTCCTTTGTAGATGACGACGACCACGTCGCCGCCCTTGAGACCGGCCTTCTGGTACGACCAGATCTTGCCCGGCAGCGGAATCACCACGTAGGGCAGCACTGCCGCGCTCAGCGGCTTGCCGTCGGACTGGTGGAAGGAGGTGTCGGGCTGGAAGCAGCAGTCGGTGTTCTTGTTGCAGTGCGCCGTGACCTGGCCGTCGCAGTCGATGGCCATGCCGGAGGTCCAGTAGAAGGCGCTGCCGCTGGCGCAGATCGGTGCCTTGCCGCCGTTCTTGTTGGAGTAGGCGCCCTTGGAGACCTGGTTGCACTTGCCGGAGACCTTGGCCAGCAGTTGGGCCGCGGTCGGGTTGCCGTTGTCCGCCTGGGGACTGACCTGGTTCGTCTGGTGGGTGACGGTCGGCGCGGACGCGGATGCCTGTGCGGGGACCAGCAGCAGGGCCAGTGCGGCGAGCACGCCGAGCAGCAGTTTGGCCGCGTTGCGGGCGCGGTGGTGGCGCATGTCCTTCCTTTCCGAGCGGGAGATTTCGGACCGGAATCTTAAATTTGGCAGTCAGTCTAATTAAAGTGAACAGCGACGGTCAAGGACACATCGGGCAATTATTGGCAATGGTCAATTGTGAACCTGAATCGCCCATATTCGCGGCTCGACGATCTTCGGGTCTCGCTCTCCGCGATCAACCGGCTCCCCGCAGTTCGACCTCGCGCGGCTCTGCAACACCGGCGCTGCCAGCGACGATCTCTTACGGGGCGGCTGGCTACCGTCCCGGCGCGCCCACCCTGCGAGCGCGTATCCCCAGTGTCGAGGAGGAAGCCATGGCCAAACGCCCGTTACGGTGGTTCACGGCGGCGACAGTCGCCGCATTGGGAGCCATCAGCCTGGTTGCCGGAACAGCGGCCGGAACGGCCGCGACCGCAGCCGCGTCCGGGACGGTGGCACCGCACCCCTACATCAACGACCCGATCAACGGGAAGACCCTGTCCACCCCGCCGACCACCGCGTTCTGCCTGCAGAACTTCGGCATTCACTGCTACCAGCCCGCCCAGCTGGAGCAGGCGTACAACCTCAACGCGCTGCACAACGCCGGCATCACCGGCAAGGGCCGCACCATCGTCATCGTCGACGCGTTCGGGTCGCCGACCATCGCCAACGACCTGAAGGTGTTCGACCAGACCTTCGGCCTGTCCGACCCGCCCTCGCTGACCATTCGGCAGGATGCCGGCCCGGTGCCGCCGTTCGACCCGACCAACAGCGACATGACCGGCTGGGCCGACGAGACCACGCTCGACGTCGAGTGGTCGCACGTGTTCGCGCCCGACGCGAAGATCCTGCTCGAGGAGACCCCGGTTTCCGAGACCGAGGGTGTGCAGGGCTTCCCGGAGATCGTCACGGCCGAGAACTACGTGATCAACCACCACCTCGGTGACGTGATCTCGCAGAGCTTCGGTGCGACCGAGGAGACCTTCCCGAGCAAGCAGTCGATCCTCGGCCTGCGGTCGGCGCTGAAGAACGCGGACGCGCACGGCGTGACCGTGCTCGCCAGCTCCGGTGACGACGGCGTGACCGACGCCGAGGCCAACGGCACCGACCTCTACCCGATGCGGGTCAACAGCTGGCCCTCGGCCGATCCGCTGGTCACCTCGGTCGGCGGCACCATGCTCGACCTCGACGCCAACGGCAACCGGCTGCAGCCTGACGTGGTCTGGAACGACTTCGTCTCGGTCGGCGGCGGTGCCGGCGGTGGCGGCGTGTCCTCGGTGTTCAACAGGCCGAACTTCCAGAACGGCGTCCACCAGGTCGTCGGCAGCCATCGCGGCACCCCGGACGTCTCGATGAGCGCGGCGGTGGACGGCGCGGTCGTGCTGTACTTCTCCTTCGAGCCCAACAATGTCGGCTACCACCTGGTCGGCGGCACGAGTGAGGCGTCGCCGGAGTTCGCCGGCATCATCGCCATGGCCGCGCAGTTGGCCGGTCACTCGCTGGGCAACATCAACAGCCGGCTCTACACGCTGGCGCGCTTCGGCAGTGCCGCCGGTGTGGTCGACGTGACCTCGGGCAACAACACCTTCGGTCCGTTCACCAACAGCGACGGCACCACGCACACGGTCGTCGGCTACACCGCGGGCCCGGGTTACGACCTGGCCAGCGGCAACGGCACGGTCAACGCGCTGCGGTTCGTCCCGGCGCTGGCCTTCGTGCCGGACCACGGCGACGGCAACAGCCAGAACTGAACGGGTTCACGGGGCCGGCGATCCGTGGGGTCGCCGGCCTCGCCCTGTCCCGTCTGGTCCTAGGGTGCTTGTGGAGGTGACCCATGGCACGGACGGTACGGATGGCGCTGTTGCTCAAGGGTGTCAACGTGGGCGGCAACAACAAGCTGCCGATGGCCGAGTTGCGCGCCGTGCTGGCCGACGAACTCGGCTGGCGGGACGTGGTGACCCTGCTACAGAGCGGCAATGTCGTGGCCGACGTGCCTGCCGGCGACGCGGCGCGCGCGTCGCACGACGCGATCGCCGCGCGGTTCGGGCTGGACATCGAGGTGTTCGCCTGGTCCGGCAGGGAGATCGCGGGCGTGGTCGCGGACAACCCGTTCCCGGGCAAGGTCGACGAGCCGAAGCTGTTGCACGTCGCGTTCCTGCGCGAGGCGCCGCCCGCGGACTGGTTCGCCGAGACCGGCCTCGTACACGACAGCGACGAGTTCGCGTTGGGGCGCAGGCACATCTATCTCAGCTACCGTGACAACGCGCGCGACTCACCGCTGGCCACGGTGCTGCGCCGGTCGAAGCTGAGCTTCACCGCGCGTAACTGGTCGACGGTGCTGAAGCTGGCCGAGCTGACCGGCTAACTCTGCCAGCAGAACGCGGCGTCCCGGCAGGTGCCGCAGGCGAACGCGTAGCCGCAGCCGCTGCCGAAGTTGATCGAGTACTGGTGGTCGGGGCCCTCCTCGAACTGAGCCACGAACGTCATCGGCTTGCCGCACGTCCCACAGGTCGGGGTCTCGTCGTTCTGGATCCACTCGGGTGCGCCGCCGAGTTGGCCGAGCACTTCCTCGATCGGCCGGCCTGAGCTTTCCGCCCATTCCTCGCGGGCGTCGTCGTAGCCGTCCGCGGCCACGGTGGCGTAGTCGATCTTGTAGGTCACGCCGAGGGTGGTGACGCCGTCCTCCGGGACGATGGCGACGGACAGGTCGGCGGCCGGGAACAGCATGGCCTCGTTGCCACCGGAGGTGGCGTCCCAGTCGGCGCACATGCCGGGATCGTTCTGGCACATGAAGACGGACAGCATCGTGCCGCCCAGTTCCGATTCCTCGTCGGGGGCGAGGTCGTCGAGCACGATCTGGGCGATGAACTGCATGGGGCCCGCGCATTCCACGCAACCGGGCCAGGTGAAGCCGCCGGGCACCAGCGGCACTCCGCCGGTCCGGGTACGCGGCGAGTGCGCGTCGCCGGGGCCGGCGGACGTCATCAGGGTCGTCACGCGCGCAGCTTATGCCGCGCCGAGCGGAACTCGGCGGTGGTTGGGCCGTTCGAGACGATATCCCCGGCGCGTTCGCGGGTGACGCGAGATCATGTCCGCCATGAGCGAGCACTCCGCGCGGGCGCGGTCCTTCGGCAGGCAGGCGTCGCTGTACGAGCGGTTGCGTCCCGGCTATCCGGCGCGCGCGGTCGACGCGCTGCTGGCCGAGCCCGGACAGCGGGTCGCGGACGTCGGTGCCGGCACCGGGAAGTTGACCGCGGCGCTGGCCGAGGCCGGGCACACCGTGACCGCGGTCGAACCGGACCCGGACATGCGCGCCACGCTCACGCGGCAGTTGCCGGACGTGGACGTGCGCGAGGGCACCGGTGAGGCGTTGCCGTTGGCAGACGGGAGCATCACCGCGGTGTGCTACGGCCAGTCCTGGCACTGGGTCGCGCCGGAGGCCGCCGCGCGGGAGGCCCGTCGGGTGCTGACCGACGACGGCGTGCTGGCGCTGGTCTGGAACATCCCGGACAACGGCCGGGCGTGGGTGAAGGAGCTGCTGGCCATCACGCATCCGGGCCAGGATCCGCTGCGCGCGCTCGAACCGCTGGCGATCAACGGCTTCGGGCCGGGCGAAGCGCTGCGCACGCCGTGGCGGCAGGTGCTCGCGCCGAGCGAACTGGTGGAGCTGGTCAGCACATGGAGCAGGATCAACACCAGCCCGCCCGCGCAGCGCGACGCGTTGCTCGACGCCGTGCGGGACGTGGTGACCACGCATCCGGACGTGGCAGGCGCGACCGAGGTCGAGTTCCCGTACGTGTGCGTGGCCTACCGTTACCGCGCGGCCTGATCCTCGCCGAACGCGCCGAGTATGTCGGCGATCGGCGGCAGGTCGGCGACGAAACCGAACTCGCCCGCGCGCATTCGCCGGGCACCGTCCATGAAGGACTTGAGCGCGAGTCGGGAGAGCGCGGCACCGATGCTGATCCGGCGCACGCCGATCTCGGCCAGCTGCGGCAGCGTGATGGTCGGGTCGGCGAAGCCCATCACCACGTTGACCGGCTTGCCCACCGACGACACCACGCTGCGCATATCGGCGAGCGTGCGCAGGCCGGGCGCGTACAGCACGTCGGCGCCGGCCTCCTCGAACGCCTGGAGGCGGCGGATGGTGTCGCCGAGGTCGTCGACGCCGTGGATCAGGTTCTCGGCGCGCGCGGTCAGCAGGACCGGCACGGGCAGCGCGTGCGCGGCCTCGACCGCGGCCCGGATCCGGTCGACGGCAAGGCCGAACTCGTAGATCGGCTCGTCGTCCGCGCCGGTGTGGTCCTCAATGGACGCTCCGACCGCGCCGTAGGCCGCCGCGGTCTCGACCATCTTGGCGACGCCGGCCGGGTCGTGCGCGAAGCCGTTCTCCAGGTCGGCGTTGACCGGCAGCGCCGTCGCGTCGTCGATGGTCCGGAGGTTGTCCAGGACCTCCTGTGCGGTCGCGCGACTGCGGCCGACGATGTGGGCCACGCCGAGGCTGGTGGTGGCGAGCGCTTCGAAGCCGAGGTTGGCGAGGAGCCGGGCGGTGCCGGCGTCCCACGGGTTCGGCAGCAGCAGCGGCCCATCTTGTTCGCGCAGGGTGCGTTCGTGCAGGGCGCGGAAGCGCGCGGCCTTGGCTGCCTGGTCAGTGGTCATGCCATCAACTATGGGCCAGGGCCACACATCATACAAATGCATAGTTCTGCTCGGCATCCATCAGCAATACTTATCGCATGACGCTCGACGAGGTGGAGACGTTCGTGTGCATCGCCGAGGTCGGCGGGTTCACCAAGGCGTCCCGGCGACTGCACCGCTCGCAGCCCGCGATCAGCAGGCGGGTGCACGAACTGGAGCGCGGTCTCGGCGCCGCGCTGTTCGAACGGGTGGGCAGGCGCGTGACGCTCACCGACGCGGGCCGCGCCCTGTTGCCCTACGCGCAGGCGGCGCTGGCCGCGGTCCGAGACGGTGAACGGGCCGTGCGCGACCGCGCCGATGTCGCGCAGGCGTTCCGGCTGGCGATCGTCGGCACGCTGGCCGATTCGCACATCGTGGACGCGCTGCGCGAGTTCACCGCGCGGTCCACCGAGGTCACCGTCGACCTGCGCACCGCGACCAGTCGCGAGGTGAGCGCGTTGGTGCGCAACGGCGAAGCCGATCTGGGCCTGCGCTACAACATCGACGACGACCCGAAGCTGGAGTCGATCCCGCTCGGCGCGGAGAAGCTGTACGTGGTGGTGCCGGCCGGACATCCGGTGACCGAGACGGAACTGCCGGATCTGGGACCGCTGCGGGCGGAGAAGTGGCTCAGCTTTCCGGCCGAGCGTGGCGGGCAGCGCTCGTTTCGCCACCTGCTCGAAGATCAGCTGGGGTCGGTGTCGATCACCACCGTGGACAGCCTGACCGCGCAGAAGCGACTCATCGAGGCGGGTCTTGGCGTGGCGCTGATGCCGGTCAACAACATCAGGGAGGAGCTGCGCATCGGCAGCCTGCGGGTGATCGACGTGCCGAGCATCCACGCGCGCATTCCGGTCGTCGCGGTGCGCCGGGCCGGCGGTTACCAGAGCCGGGTGGTCACGGATTTCCTCGCCGTGCTCACCGCCGCCACGCCGGGACTTCAGCCGTAGACCGCGCCCGCGACCAGCAGGGCGAGGCCGACGATGCCGGAGATGACGCGGACGATGTGCACGCTCGC
The DNA here is from genome assembly GCA_035948315.1 of Pseudonocardiaceae bacterium. Lineage (GTDB taxonomy): Bacteria > Actinomycetota > Actinomycetes > Mycobacteriales > Pseudonocardiaceae > CAJCJE01. Next base: position 27,965 of record DASZJG010000059.1, read on the forward strand.
CCAGCGATCCCGCTGCCGCTGCCAGTCCGCCGGCAGCGTCGGCTCGGACCAGGACCTGATCCGCTGCGCGATCGGCACCTCGATGATCATCGTGACCAGCAGCGCGACCACGTACAGGGCGAGCCCGGCGAGGGTGAGCGCGAACGTGGCCGGGCGCGCGCCGAAGGACAGGATCAGCGTCGGCACCGCGGAGAGCAGCGCGAGGGGCATGAGCACGGTCATCAGCGGGCCGATGTTGAGGTTGAGCCGGTGGCCGATGGCGAGAAACGCCTGCGGCCCGAACGTGGCGATGGACCTGGTCAGTCCGACCCATGGTCCGAAGAACACGCCGGTGACCAGCGCGGACAACAGGATGTTGAGCAGTTCCGCCGTGCCGATGGCCATCCTCGGCCTCCGATCGAAGTTACCGGTGCTAGAAATTTACTGTCACTGTAAATTTAGCACGATCTATGCTGGGCCGATGAGCACGCGCACTGTCGACTGGACGGCGGCGGCCGAGCGGCCGGAAGGCTTGCGGGAGCGGAAGAAGCGCGAAACCAGGCAACGGTTGACCGACACCGCGACCGAACTGTTCCTGGCGCGCGGCTTCGACGCGGTTCGGGTGGCCGAGATCGCGCAGGCCTGCGGGGTATCCGAGAAGACGGTCTTCAACTACTTCCCGAGCAAGGAAGCGCTGATCCTGGACCATCCGGACGCGGCCATGGCCGCGCTGCGCACCGAGCTGGCCGACGCGAACCGCACGCCGATCGAGGCGGTGCTGCGCATCCTGGCCGACGAACTCGGCGCGCTCACCCGATGGCTGGTCGACCAGCCCGACCTGGCCACGGCCTGCGACCGAATCCGCCGGTTCGGCGAGCTGGTCGGTACGACGCCGGCCCTGCGCGCCTTCCAGCGCGACCAGACCGAGGCGCTGATCACCACCGCGGCGGAAATCCTGGCCGAGCGCACCGGGTTCGCCGCCGACGACCCGGAACCGCGCATCGCGGCGACCGCGCTGATCGGCCTGTGGCAGGTCCAGTTCGCGGCGCTGCGCCGGCACCTGGACGGCACCCGCACACCGGCGCGGGTGCGTCAGGCGGTCACCGCGGACGTGAAGCGCGCGGCCCGGGTGCTCGATGAGGGACTTGCCGCGTTTCTGGTCAGGCGCCGAGGGCGGCGGCCAGGTCCGCGGAGCTGATCACCGTGCCCTGGCGCGGGAAGATCCGCTCGGTGAGGAACTCGTGCACGCCCGGAGTCGGGTCGGCGCAGGCGTCGGCGAGCACGATGACGCGGTAGTCGCGGTCGGCGCCGTCGCGGACCGTGGACAGCACCACGCCGCTGGTGCTCAGGCCGGTCAGGATCAGCGTGTCCACGCCGGCCGCGCGCAACTGCTGGTCGAGGTCGGTGGTGGAGAAGGCGCCGACCCTGGTCTTGCGCACGACGATGTCGCCGGATTCGGGCGCGATGCGCTCGTCGATGACGGTCGTGGGGGCGTCGGCGTGCAGGTGGTCGCGGCGTTCCGGGGTGGCTATCGCGGCGAAGTGGCTGTTGGCCGGGATCGCGGCGATGTCGTCGTCGGTGAAGGCGACGCGGACGTAGCCGATCCGGCCGCCCGCCTTGCGCACCAGGTCGATCGCGTCGACCGTGCGGGCGAGCGCGGCCTCCGCGCCTGCCTCGGCGGCCATGGCGACGATGCCGGCCTGGAAGTCCATCGCCAGCAGGGCGGTGCGGGCAGGGTCGATCGTGAGGGTGTCGGACATGATTCCCTTTGTTGTCGCGTTCGTGTTGTTCACAACTGGTCGGCGAGGCGCTCCAACAGCGTTGCCGCGTCGTGCAACGTGTCCAGTTCGGCGGGCGTGAAACCCTTGCCGAGCGCGTTGGCGAGCCGGCGGGCCTTGGCGTTGCGCTTGTGCCGCAACACTTCCTGGCCAGCCTCGGTCAGCGACATGATGATGCGCCTGCCGTCGTTCGGGTCGGCGCTGCGCTCGATCAGGGCACGACTCTCCAGGGCGCTGAGCGTGTTGCCCATGGCCTGCGGGGTGATCTGCTCAGCCCTGGCCAGTTCCGCCGAGGTTGCCGGGCCGCCCCGGCCGAGCCGGGCCAGCGCGGCACGTTCCGGCAGCGAGAGGTCACCGGGCGCCTGGAGCTGCCGAAGCCTGCGGGCGAGCAGGCCGATGTCGTCGTAGAGCATCGCGGCCAGCTCGTCCACTGTGGAGCGCGGAGCCATGCGTCCAGCTTAAAGATTGTCAGCCCAGGTTGTCAATCTAGGTTGATTAGCTGGTGAGGTCCAGCGCCGCCCTGATGATGCCGTCCGCGTCCAGGTCGTGGTAGCGGTACACGTCCTCCAGCGAGCCCGACTGGCCGAACCGGGTGACGCCCAGCGCGGTCGTGGCCACCCGGTTGATGGTGGCCAGGAACGCGAGCGTGTGCGGATGCCCGTCGAGCACGGTGACCAGCGGCGTTGCCCGCTCGGCCGGGAAGACCTGGTCCAGGATCCAGGTCTCGGCGCGCTCGTGGCCCTGCCGGGCGCGCACCGCGCGGTAGAGCAGATCCGGGCTGGTCACGCAGACGACGTCGGCCGCGATGCCGACCTGCGCCAGCCGATCCGCCGCGACGAGGGCCTCCGGCACGACCGCGCCCATCGCCGCGATGGTCACCCTCGGGGTCTCGGTGCGCCGCACCAGGTACGCGCCCGCGACCACCTGCCGGCGGCGTCGTTCGCGCGCGGCCGGATCGGTCGGCACGTCCGCCAGCGCCTGGTCGACCGGACGGGTGGACAGTCGCAGGTAGGCGGAGCTGCCCTCGGGCTTGCCGAGTTGGGCGAGACAGGCCAGCAGCGTCCACTCGGTGTCGATCGCGAACGCCGGCTCGTAGCTGACGCAGCCGGGCTGTTCCAGGCCGATCGAGGGGGTCTTGATCGACTGGTGCGCGCCGCCCTCCGGCGCCAGCGTCACCCCCGAGGGCGTGCCGACCAGGATCGACTGGCCGCCGGCATAGATGCCGTAGGACCACGGTTCCAGCGCGCGCTCGACGAACGGGTCGTAGAGCACGCCGATCGGCAGCAGCGGCTGGCCCCAGCGGCTCCAGGTGGCGCCCAGCTCCCCGATCAGGCCGACCAGGTTGGTCTCGGCGATGCCGAGTTCGATGTGTTGTCCCCCAGGGCTTTCCCTCCAGTGCAGGATGGTGTCCGCGTCGTCGGCGAACCAGTCGACGCGCTCCCGCGGCGACCACACGCCGACCTTGTTCACCCAGCCGCCGAGATTGGTGCTGGAACTGACGTCCGGACTGACCGTGACCACGCGCCGAGCGGCCTGCG
>DASZJG010000060.1:0-141931 GCA_035948315.1 Pseudonocardiaceae bacterium
CTACTCGCTGTCTCGATTGGCTACCGCGGCCATGCCCTACATTCTGTTGACCGCGCTGGCCGCCTGGGGCGCGGGCGGCATGTTCGCGGTGGTGGCCGGGGCGATGGTGCTGCTCGTGATCGACGTCGCGGTACTCGGTCCGAACACGACCCGCAGAGCACTGGAGGAGATTTCCGGCGGCTGAGCCGCATGGAATCCTGGTGATCCAGCACGCAACGTGCTGGTATTAGGCGCGGGCTCTGAGCAACCAGGAGGATTCCGTGAACGGGACACCCAGGGACATCGCGGACACGGTCGAGTACTGGCGGTCGGTCAAGCCGGATGCCGAGGCCGTCCGGGTCGGGTCGCGGGCCTGGTCGTGGACCGATTTCGCCGAGCGGATCCGGCGCAACGCCGCCGCACAGTTGGCGTCGGGCCTGCGCGCGGGCGACCGGATCGTCAGCTACGACAAGAACCACCCGTTCTGCCTGGAGACCACGTTCGCGTGCACGCTGACCGGAACCGCGAACGCGGTGGTCAACTTCCGGCTCGCGCCGCCCGAGGTCGCCTACATCATCAACGACTCGCAGGCGAGCGTCGTGCTGGTCGGGCACGAGTTCCTGCCGGTGCTCGAACAGATCCGCGGCGAGCTGCGCAACGTGCGCACGGTGATCGTGGTCGGCGGTGACGACGACGAGTACGAGGCATGGCTGGCCGGCAGCGAGCCGCTCGCGGACGCGACCCCGGTCGACGCGGGCGAGACCTTCCTCCAGCTCTACACCTCCGGCACGACCGGCTTTCCCAAGGGCGCGATGATCACCCAGCACGGCATGACCGCGCACGCCGAGACCATGTCGCAGTCGGTGGCCATGGACGCGGACAGCGTGTCCATGGTGGCGATGCCGCTGTTCCACGTCGGCGGGTCGAGTTGGGCGCTGGCCACCCTGTTCTACGGCGCGCGGCAGCTGATCATCCGCGACATCAACCCGCCCGCGCTGGTCGAGGAGATGATCGAGCAGGGCGTGTCGCACACGTTCATCGTGCCGGCGATCTTCGGGTTCCTGCTCCAGGTGCCGGGCATCGGCGAACGCGACTGGTCCAAGCTGCGCGGCCTGGTCTACGGGGCGTCGCCGATGCCGTTGCCGTTGCTGCGCAAGAGCATGGCGACCTTCCCGGCCGACTTCTACCAGGTGTACGGGATGACCGAGGCATCCGGCGCGGTGACCGTGCTGATGCCCGACGCGCACCGCGACCACGCCAACGAGCACCGGCTGGTGTCGGCCGGGCTGCCGTTGAAGGGTGTGGAGATCATCGCGGCCGACCCGGACACCGGTGCGCCGGTGGCGCCGGGCGAGGTCGGCGAGATCATGGTGCGCACCGAGCAGCTGATGGCCGGCTACTGGGGCAAGCCGGAGGAGAGCGCGCGGGCGATCTCGGCGGGCTGGCTGCACTCCGGCGACGCGGGCCATATCGACGCGGACGGCTACATCTACATCTCCGACCGGGTCAAGGACATGATCATCAGCGGCGGCGAGAACATCTACCCGGCCGAGATCGAGCGGGTTCTCGGCGAGCACCCGAGCGTCGCGGATGTCGCCGTGATCGGCGTGCCGGACGAGAAGTGGGGCGAGGTGGGCAAGGCGATCGTGGTCGCGACGCCCGGCGCCAGCGTCGATCCGGCCGAGTTGATCGCGCTGGCCAAGAGCCAGTTGGCCGGGTTCAAGGTGCCGAAGTCGGTCGAGGTGATCGGCGAGATGCCGCGCAACGCGACCGGCAAGATCCTCAAGAAGGACCTGCGCGCGCCATACTGGGCAGGTCGATCACGGTCCGTCTGAATCCATCCCTCGGATGGGGTGGTTTCCCGGCGTTGGAAACGCTAACCTGACCCGAATCCAGGCACCGTGCGTGTTGGATTGTGTGCGGTCCGTACAAGTTTCGGTGAAATCCCCCACAACTCCGCACGAAACCGCACGCGCGGGTTACTCTATCCGTATGACGGTGGCTCTGGAAAAGGTTCTGGCCAAGGCGGGCCTGCGGGTCTCGACGACGGAGTTCCTCACGCACGTCGAGGACGCCGCACGCAGGCTGTCCCCACCGAACACCGAGCCCGCCACCCAGTTCAGCGCGTCCGAGCGCGAGGCGCTCGCCGACGTCGGACTCGATCTTCGTCCCCGCCGCGACAACGAGACGGACGGGCGTGCCCGCGCCGTCGCCGAGCAGGCGGTACTGCACGACTCGGCGCTGACCGTGAGCGAGGCCGCGGCGACCATCGGCGTGGACACCAGCCGGGTGCGGCACCGCCTCGCGGACGGCTCGCTGATGGGCTGGAAGGACCGCGGCGGCTGGCGCCTGCCGGCGTGGCAGTTCACCGAGCGGGGCGTGCTGGCCGGCCTCGACGTGGTGCTCGCCGCGATTCCGAGCGACCAGCCTGCCCTGGTCGTCGCCGCGTTCATGACCACGGTGCAGGAGGACCTGCTGGCCGGTTCCCGGCCGGTTACCCCGCACGAATGGCTGGCCGCTGGTGGTGACCCCCAGCGCGTCGCGCGACTCGCTGCCATGCTGGGCACCCCGGCCTGAGCCAACCCGAGACTGGAGACGACTGGACCCGTATGGCACGGCTTCCCCAGCCGCCGGAACCCGCTGAACTCGCGGCCCTGCTGCGCCCAGAAGAGGACATCGTGGCCGTGCACCCGGCCACGCGCCTGGTGCGTGTGTTCACCGTGGCCGGCCGGCACCCCCAGCAGTGGAACACGTTCCGCCGGGCGGGACCGCTCCCGCACGCGCGGTTCGACCCGCACCCGCCCGGTCCGCGCGGTCGGCCAACCGACGCACCCAGCCACGGCGTGCTCTACTTCGGACTGTCCGTGCGGACCAGCATCGCCGAGGTCTTCCAGGACACGTCCATTGTGGATCGCATGACCCGCAGGCCGTTCCTGGTGGTGTTCCGTCCGACCAGGACACTGCGCCTGCTCGACCTCGTCGGCCTGTGGCCGACGCGGGCCGGTGCGTCGCAGGAGATCAGCAGCGGACCTCGGGACCGGACCCAGGAATGGGCGCGCGCGATTCGATTGGCGCACCCGGACCTGGACGGCCTGTGGTACCGGTCCTCGATGGACTCCGGCAATCCCGCGGTGTGCCTGTGGGATCCGCCTGCCGGCGATGCCATGCCGCTCACCCCGGACGTGCTGGTCCAGTTGGACCATCCCGGACTGGACCTGCCGCTGGCGCGGATCTGCGAGGAGCTGAACTACACCCTGCTTGGTTGAGCAAGCGGGGCCGGTCGCCCGACCGGCCCCGCTTTTCTCATCGGGTGACTCGGGTGCCTACGGTGCCGGCGGCAGCGTGGGAACCGGCAGCGCGGCGGGCAGACAGGTGTCCGTGTTGACGCCGGTCACCGAGGTGGCCAGCGAGCTGAGCGCGCTGGTCACGGCGGTCGGGTTCGGCGGGCTGGCCAGCGCCGCGCTGACCAGGCTCAGGGCCGAGGACAGCAGGGAAACCGCGTCGGACTGGCAGTTGGCCGGTGCGCCTGCCTGCGGCTTGGCACCGGGTGGGGTTGGTGGCGCGGACGGCGGACTGGTCGGGGTGCCCGACGACGGGAGCGCCGGCAGGCAGCCGTCCTTCTGGGCGGCGGTGATCGCGTTGAACAGATCGCCTGCGACCGGGGCCAGCTTGGCCGGGTCCGGGGTCGGCGACAGCGCGGTCTGCACGTTGGTCAACGCGGTCGACAGCGCGGTGACCGACGGCGTGCTGGACGTACAGGCCGCCGTGGGAGCGGCGGGCGCGGCGGCAGCGGCCGACGACATGACCGAGGGCACCACGACCGCTGCGGCCACGACGGCGGCAAGCGGCAGCGCGAAAGCCCATGTGCGGAACATGAATCCTCCTTGCACGTGCGCAATTAATGGAGAACAGCTACCGATGGGAACGCGGGGCGCAGCGATGGTAAGCACCACTACCAGCGATTCCGCCTGATCAAATAGACGCTTTCACCCGTTAGAGAAGGGGGCGCGTATAACGCGTCTCGTGAATTACCCGGCCGGCGATCTCGTCATCGTGCGTTTCACCGTCGGGTGTCCAGCCGCGGGCGGCGTAGAACGCACGGGCATCGGCGTTCGCGGTGAACACCCAGAGTCCGGCCCGGTCGAAACCGTGCCGGACCAGGTGGTCGAGGCCGGCGTCGTGGATGACCCGGCCCGCGCCGGACCGGTAGCGGGCCGGATCGACGTAGATGGCCATGAGTTCACCCATGCGCGGATCGCCCTTGCCGTCCTCGGTGCGCAGCACGCCGACCGTGCAGTACGCGGCGATCGCGTCCCGCTCGTCGACGGCGACGAAGGTGGCCGTCGGTTCCGGCGTGCGCAACCGCTCCTGCCAGAGCGCCACCCGATCGGTCTTGTCCATGCCGGCCAGGAATTCCGCCGGCACGATGTCGGCGTAGGCAGCGCGCCAGCCGGCGACCTGGATGCGCGCGATGGAGGCGGCGTCCGCGATCCCGGCGCGCCGCACCAGCCAGTCGGTCACACCGGCAGCCACTTCGCCCACCAGTCCAGCACCGCGCGCAGCCGCTGCACACGGTGTCGCGGCTGGCCGGACCGGCTCAGTTCGTGACCCTCGCCGGGAAAGAGCAGGAACTGGGTCGGCGTCCCGTTGGCGTGCAGAGCAACGTACATCCGCTCGGCCTGTTCCAGCGGGCAGCGCCAGTCCTGTTCGGAATGGACGACCATGAACGGCATGGTGATCTTCCCGGCGTGGGTCAGCGGGCTGCGCGCCCGCAGTTCGTCGACGTCGGTGCCGAGGTAGATCTCCACGAAGAACCAGCCGATGTCGGACGTGCCGTACAGCGACTCCCAGGAGTTGACCGCGCGTTCGGACCAGGCGGCGGTGAAGCGTTCCGGATGGTGCGCGGCCAGCCAGCCGGTCATGAAACCGCCGTACGAGCCGCCCATCACGCCGACCCGGGTCTCGTCGCAGTCCGGTCGGGTGAGCGCGGCGTCGAGCAGGGCGAGCAGGTCGGCCACGTCCACCGAGCCCATCGCGTTCACCACGGCCCGGCCGTGTTCCTGGCCGTAGCCTGCCGAGCCGCGCGGGTTGCCGAGCACGACCGCGTAGCCCGCGGACGCGTACACCTGCGCCTCGTCGAAGAAGCCGCGCACGTGCTGGGCGAACGGGCCGCCGTGTACGTGCAGCAGCACCGGATGCGGACCGGGACCTTCCGGCAGCACGACGAAGCCGTGCACCGGATAGCCGTCCGACGCGGTGGTGTCGATCTCCACCGCCCGGCACAGCCCGCTCACGCCGAGTTCGGCGCCGACCTCGGTGAGCGGCACCGAATCCGCGCCGTCAAGGAGAATCAGCTCACCCGGATTATCCACAGTGGACACAACGGCGACCGTCCTGCCGCCGTGCGCGGCGACACCGGTCACCACGCCGTCCGCGCCGGCCAGCACCGGCAGGTCGGCGAGCGCGACGTGCACGCCGTCCAGCGGCACCGCGACCAACGGCACCGTCCCGCGATGGCTGACCGTGACCAGCACCGAGCCGTCCCGCACCACCGGTCTGTGCGTGCTCGCGTCGATGGCAACCGTTTCCTCGTCGGTGAGCCTGCGTGGCGTGCCGGGCGCGGCCAGATCCAGCGGCAGCGCGAAGAGGCCGCTGTTGCGCGGCTCGTCCTGGTGGCGTTCGAACTCGGCGCCGACGAACAGGATCGTGCCGTCCCCCGCGACGACCAGCCCGCGCGCGGAACCGGAACAGTGCGCGAGCAGGACCGCTTCGCCGCCCAGCGCCGGGATCGCGCAGATGTCGCTGTGCTGCGTCTCGCGCGCGCCGAGGTCACGGGGCGTGCACACGACGATGTGCGCGCCATCCGGGGTCCACTGCGGCTCGCACACGTCGCAGCGTCCGTCGGTCAGTTCGACGGGTTCGTCGTCGGATTCGGTGTCCACGACGAACAGCCGGTAGTGCCGGTCGCCGATGAAACCGACGTTGTCGGCGCGGTAGTCGAGCCGGGTGATCAGCCTCGGCGCCTCGGCCTCCGGCTTGGGCGCGTCGCCACCGGGTTCGACGGGCGTGCCGTACCGGCCGGGTTCGGGAATCCGTGCGACGAACGCGATGCGCCGCGAGTCCGGTGCGAACGCGGGCTCGGCGACGCCGAGCGGGAGGTCGGTGAGCCTGCGTGGTTCGCCGCCGCGCGCGGGCATCACGTACAGCTGCGGCTTGCCGCCCTCGACCGCGCGCAGGAAGGCCACCATGGTGCCGTCCGGGGAGATCACCGGGCAGGTGTCCTGCGCGCCCCAGGTGAATCGGGTGCGGCCGGAGCCGTCCAGGGCGATTCGCCAGATCGCGCCGGTATATCGGTTGGCCTCGGGATCGGGAGCGGTCACGGCCGCGAGCAGCAGATCGTCGTGCAGGGCGGGAACGCCGGGCTGCCGGACGAGCGCAAGATCCTCTGGACGCACCTTCGCCACCATACCCGAGCAGGAGGCGCTGATCAGGTCATCTTGTGCTGCCGAGCGTCGTGCCGGTTCTTCAACAGGCTCGCCACCACCGTGATGGCCAGTACCCCGACGACCACCCCGAGCGAGACCCCGGTTCCGATGACCGGAACGGCCACCTTCTGCGCGCCGGGCACGAACGGCAGCGAGTCGGTGTGCAGCACTTCCAGGATCAGCTTGGCGCCGATGAACAGCAGCAGCGCGGCGAGGCCGATCGGCAGGTAGACCAGCTTGTCCAGCAGGCCACCGATGAGGAAGTAGAGCTGGCGAAGTCCCATGAGGGCGAACGCGTTCACCGCGAACACCAGGAACGGCTGCTGAGTCAGGCCGAAGACGGCCGGGATCGAGTCGAGCGCGAACAGCAGATCCGTCGTGCCGATCGCGATGATCACGACCAGCATCGGGGTGACCGCGCGCTTGCCGTTCTCCCGGATGAACGACCGCGAGCCGCGGTAGTCCTTGGTCACCGGCACGATCTTGCGCAGCCAGCGCAGCACGACGTTCTCCGAATAGGTCCCGTTCTCGGGTTTGTCGTAGTCGCGCACCAATCGATACGCGGTGAAGATCAGGAACGCGCCGAAGACGTAGAAGATCGCGAAGAACTTCGAGATGATCAGGCTGCCGGCCATGATCAGCACGCTGCGCAGCACCAGCGCGATCACGATGCCGATCAGCAGCACCCGGTGCTGGTGGATGGCGGGCACCTTGAACGCGGTCATGATCACCAGGAACACGAACAGGTTGTCCACCGAGAGGGAGTATTCCGTCAGGTAGCCGGAGAAGAACTCGCCCGCGAACCTGCTGCCGGCGAGCAGCCAGACCAGCAGACCGAACACCACGGCGCAGCCGACGTAGAGAATCACCCAGCGGCCGGCCTCCCAGGCCGAGACCTTGTGCGGTTTTCGGTCGACGATGACGAGGTCGAGTGCGAGGAGGGCAACCAACCCGAAGGTGGTGGCCAACCAGGCCCACAACGGCACGTACATCATCAAGCCGACCTCCGGATCCGGGCGCACGCCACCGTCCGGAGGTCTCTTCCGCCGACACCGGGCCGACCGACGGCACCGGGAGCGTCGGAACGCTCCGTGTTGACGACACCGCCGCGAAGGAATACTCCCCTCCACGCTCTCCGGACATTGTGACTCATCGCTCGACCCACCCACTCGGCAGCCCATCCGCTGAGAAATTCTCAGCATCGATCACATACTGTCGACCCCGTGCCCCGATCACGCCTCAGTAGAGGCTTGCTCGTGCTGTGCGTAGTCGTGCTCATCGGCGCCGTCATCGGTGTCGCGGTCGCGGTGCACAACTCGACCAAGCCCGCCGCCGTGCGCACCCAGGACCTGGTGCTGCCCGTCCTGGACGGCCCCGCCCACGACCAGCGGGTGAACATCGACGCCACGGTCTACTACCCGGCGACGACGCCCGCGCCCGCGATCCTGGTCTCCCCCGGTTTCGGCAACACCAAGGACTCGCTGGTGACCGACGCGACCGAGTTCGCCCAGCGCGGTTTCGTGGTGCTCGCCTACACGCCACGTGGCTTCGGTCACAGCACCGGTCAGATCGCGCTCAACTCGCCGGACTACGAGGTGTCCGACGCCAAGCAGCTGATCGACTGGCTCGGCCGCTCCCCCGCCGTCACCAAGGACGGCCCGGACGACCCGCGCGTCGGCGTGACCGGTGGCTCCTATGGCGGTGCGCTCTCGCTCATGTTGGCCGGCAGCGACAAGCGCGTCGACGCGATCGCCCCGGTGATCACCTACAACGACCTGTCCCAGGCGCTGATCCCGAACGCGGCGAGCGGCACCGCGCCCGGTGCCACCACGCCGTCGCCCGGTGCCTTCGCGCCCAACGGCGTGTTCAAGAAGTCGTGGGCCAGCCTGTTCTTCGCCGAAGGGCTCAGCGGCGGGTCGAGCCTGTGCGGCCGGTTCGTCCCGCAGGTCTGCGCGGCCTACCAGGAACTCGCCACCACCGGCACGGCCAGCCAGCAGACCATCGACCTGCTGCGGACCGACTCGCCGGTCAGCGTGACCAGGAACATCACGGTGCCGACCCTGCTGGTGCAGGGCGAGCAGGACACCCTGTTCGGCCTCGACCAGGCCGACGCGAACGCCCGGCAGATCACGCAGGCAGGCGGGCAGGTCAAGGTCATCTGGTACGAGGGCGGGCACGACGGCGGCCAGCCGGACGCGAACCTGCGCCAGGAGATCGGCCAGTTCTTCGACTACCAACTGCGCCACCAGGGCACCGATCCGGGCAGCGACTTCGAGTACGCGGTGCAGGGCACGATCAACGACTCCGGCGCACCGTCCGTGCGCACCGTGACCGCGACCGACTATCCCGGCCTGACCGGCGCCGGCACCCAGCGCCAGAACCTCACGCTGAACGGTCGCCCGCAGACCGTGGTCAACCCGGCAGGCGGCGCCCCCGCCGCGACCAGCAGCATGCCCGGCATCGGCGCCGCGCTCGGCCCGGCGGCCGGGCGACTGTCCAACGACGTGCCGGGCGAGTTCGCGGCGTTCGACACCGCGCCGCTGGGCAGCCAGGTGCTGATCGCGGGCTCCTCGCAGGTCACGCTGAACGTGGCCGGACCGTCCGGCGGCGATCCCGTGCTGTTCGCCAAGGTCTACGACGTCGCGCCGAACGGAACCCGCACGCTGCCGGGGGCCGGGGTCGCGCCGATCCGGATCGCCTCGCTGCCCGCGCGGGTCACGGTGACCCTGCCCGGCATCGTGCAGCCGGTGCAGTCCGGTCACCACCTCGAACTCGTGGTGTCCACAACGGACTCCAGCTACGCGAACGCGACCCAGCCGGGCGCGTATGAGATCTCGCTCGCCGGCAGCGCGCTCGCCGTCCCGGTCGTGCCCGGCCAGACCAGCTCGACGCCGCTGCCGGTCGGCCAGCTGATCGCCATCGGCGTGGTGCTGCTGCTGGTGATCGTCGCCGCGATCGTGGTGTGGCTGCGGCGCAGGCGCGGCACCGGCGTGGATCCCGAACTCGCGGACGTGCCGCTGGCCATGGCCGAGCTGACCAAGTCCTACCCGGGCGGGGTCGTCGCGGTCGACGAGCTGAGCTTCCGGGTGGAACACGGCCAGGTCGTCGGCCTGCTCGGACCCAACGGCGCGGGCAAGACGACCGCGTTGCGGATGATGATGGGTCTGGTGCAGCCCTCCGGCGGCGAGATCCGGGTATTCGGGCAGAAGGTCCGGCCCGGCGCGCCGGTGCTGTCCCGGATCGGCTCGTTCGTCGAAGGATCCGGGTTCCTGCCGCACCTGTCCGGCACCGCGAACCTGCACCTCTACTGGCAGGCGACCGGTCGGCCGATGGCGGAGGCCGGGTTCGACGAGGCGCTGGAGATCGCCGGCCTCGGCGACGCGGTCAGCAGGAAGGTCGGCACCTACAGCCAGGGCATGCGGCAGCGGCTGGCCATCGCCCAGGCCATGCTCGGCCTGCCGGACCTGCTCGTGCTCGACGAACCCACCAACGGGCTCGACCCGCCCCAGATCCGCGACATGCGCGACGTGCTGCGCCGCTACGCGGCGGGCGGGCGCACCGTGCTGGTGTCCTCGCACCTGCTCACCGAGGTCGAGCAGACCTGCACGCACGTCGTGGTCATGCACCACGGCAGGCTGGTCGCCTCGGGCGAGGTCGGCGAGATCGTCACCGGCAAGGGCGAGACCACCTTCACCGTCGACGACGCGTCGCAAGCGCGCCGCGTGCTCGGCGACCTCGACGGCGTGAAGCTGCTCGACGTGCCCGAGGACAAGCCGGACGCGGTCTACGCGCACCTCAACGGCACGCCGCGCGCGGAAGCGGTGACCGCGTTGGTCAACGCGGGCGTCGCGGTCGATCAGGTCGGCCCGCGCGGCAGGCTGGAAGACGTGTTCCTGCAACTGGTCGGCGGCGGGGAGAACTGATGACGACCACAACTCCGGTCGGCCCAAGCGGCACCGGCGGCACCAGCGGCTCGGCCAACGGCTACCGCGCCGGCCGCACCATGCCCATCCGGGTCGAACTGCGGCGGCAGATCCGGCGCAGGCGCACCCAGCTGGCCCTGGGTTTCCTGGCCATCCTGCCGTTCCTGCTGCTGCTCGCGTTCAAGATCGGCAACGGGTCGAGCAACCGCAGCTCCGGCCAGTTCGTCGATCTGGCCACCAGCAGCGGCACGAACTTCACCGTGTTCGCGTTGTTCGCGTCCGCGGGCTTCCTGCTGGTCGTGGTGATCGCGCTGTTCTTCGGCGACACCGTGGCCAGCGAGGCATCGTGGTCGAGCCTGAAATACCTGCTGGCGATACCGGTCCCGCGCGGCAGGCTGTTGCGGCAGAAGGCGATCGTGTCCGCCCTGCTCTCGCTAGCCGGCCTGATCATCCTGCCCGCGATCTCGCTGATCGTCGGCATCATCGCCTACGGCACCGGCGACATGGTCAGCCCGACCGGCGAAGCCCTCCCGTTCGGCCTGGCCCTCGGCCGGATCGGGCTCGCCGTGGTCTACCTGGCGCTGCAACTGATCTGGGTCGCCGGCCTCGCCCTGCTGCTCTCCGTTTCCACCAACGCCCCACTGGGCGCGGTCGGCGGAGCAGTCCTGGCGTCGATCCTGTCCGAGATCCTCGACTCGATCACCGCCCTCGGCGGCCTGCGCGAATACCTGCCGACGCACTACGCGTTCTCGTGGGCCGATCTGCTGAGCACCAACATCGACTGGGGCGAGATGACGCGCGGCGTGCTGTCCGCGCTGATCTACGGCGTCATCTTCTTCGCCGTCGCGGCCCGCCGCTTCGCCCGCAAGGACATCACCTCGTAGGAGGTGCACACCCCGTCCTGGCCCAAGCCGGGGATCTCATTCACCCGATGCCGCCTTGCCGGCCGTCGGGAGGTCGACCAGCGGCAAGTCCGTGTGAATGAAGTCTTCGCCGATGCACAGCAGGGGCTCCCGCGCAATGTATGCGGCGGCGTAGGTCAAGCAGTCGCCGAAATTCAACCTGGCTGGATGGCGGCCCTTGCCAAAGCGGTGAAAGGCATCCAGTGCGATCTCACTGTGCTCATCTGTGAAGGGAATCGTTGCTATCCGCATCTCTTCCAGGAACCGAGCGAGCAGCGTTCGTCCCCTGACCCCAAGATAGCTGACCAGAACCATTCCGGCTTCGACTTCGGTCGGCGCACCGATCTTGGGTGCGGCATCGCCTGTCATGCAGCGACGCAACACATCGTGATCCGATTCCCCTTTGAGAATGGAGATGATTGCCGATGTATCGATGATCATACGCCGTCCGGTCCGTAGCCAAGGATCTCTTCACGATCCTCTTTCGTTATCCGCGCATTGCGAAAGTCCTCCGGGATCTGTGGCCAGATCTCATCTTGCAGGAAACGCAGCGCGCGCCGGTCACGCTCTTCGCGATCCTGATCCGCGAGCAGATGATCGCGACGATCGCGCAACGCCTCTCTGATCGCAGCCGTCTTCGACTCGCCGGTGAGCGCCGCGATTTCGGCGGCGAGTCGCTCCGTCTCTGGGTCCTTGATGTTCAACGCCATGGTGTAACGGTACCAATAATGGTGTAAAGGTACTAGCCGACCGATTACTTCACGCCGGCCGCGTCCATGCCGCGCAGTTCCTTCTTCAGGTCCTGGATCTCGTCGCGCAGCCGGGCGGCCAGTTCGAACTGGAGTTCGCGGGCGGCGTTCATCATCTGGTCGGTGAGTTGCTGGACGAGGTCGGCCAGTTCGGCGCGGGCCATGCCCTTGACGTTCTTGTCGGCCAGGACGCCGGAACTGCGGCCGGAGCGGCCCGGTTCGGTGTTGGCGCGCTTGCCTCGGGAGGCGTTGCGACCGGAGCCGCCGACCGGGACCTCCTGCTCGGAGTCCTCGGCCTCGGCGTAGACGCGGTCGAGGATGTCGGCGATCTTCTTGCGCAGCGGCTGCGGGTCGAGGCCCTTCTCCTTGTTGTACGCCTCCTGCTTCTCGCGCCGACGGTTCGTCTCGTCGATGGCGTGCCGCATGGAGTCGGTGATCTTGTCGGCGTACATGTGCACCTCGCCCGAGACGTTACGGGCGGCGCGGCCGATGGTCTGGATGAGCGAGGTGCCGCTGCGCAGGAAGCCTTCCTTGTCGGCGTCCAGAATGGACACCAGGGAGACCTCGGGCAGGTCGAGACCCTCGCGGAGCAGGTTGATGCCGACCAGCACGTCGAACTCGCCGAGCCGCAGTTGGCGCAGCAGTTCGATGCGGCGCAGCGTGTCCACCTCGGAGTGCAGGTAGCGCACCCGGATGCCCAGCTCCAGTAGGTAGTCGGTGAGGTCTTCGGACATCTTCTTGGTCAGCGTGGTCACCAGCACGCGCTCGTCGCGTTCGGCGCGGATGCGGATCTCGTGCACCAGGTCGTCGATCTGGCCCTCGGTCGGCTTGATCACGACCTCGGGGTCGAGCAGGCCGGTCGGCCGGATGACCTGTTCGACGAACTCGCCGCCGGTCTGGCCCATCTCGTACGGGCCTGGCGTGGCCGAGAGGTACACCGTCTGACCGATCCGGTCGCCGAACTCCTCCCAGGTCAGCGGCCGGTTGTCCAGCGCGCTCGGTAGCCGGAAGCCGTGCTCGACCAGGGTGCGCTTGCGCGAGGCGTCGCCCTCGTACATGCCGCCGATCTGCGGCACCGTCACGTGCGACTCGTCGATGACCAGCAGGAAGTCGTCCGGGAAGTAGTCGATCAGGGTCGCGGGAGCCGTGCCGGCGCCGCGGTCGTCGATGTGCCGCGAGTAGTTCTCGATACCCGAGCAGAAACCGACCTGGCGCATCATCTCGACGTCGTAGGCGGTGCGCATGCGCAGCCGCTGAGCCTCCAGCAGTTTGCCCTGCTTCTCGAAGGTGGCGAGCTGCTGCTCCAGCTCGGACTCGATGCCGCGGATGGCCCTCTCCATCCGCTCCGGCCCGGCGACATAGTGGGTGGCCGGGAAGATGCGCAGGTTCTGCACCTCGCGCACGACCTCGCCGGTCAGCGGGTGCAGGTAGTAGAGCGCCTCGATCTCGTCGCCGAACAGCTCGACCCGCACGGCCAGTTCCTCGTAGGCGGGAATGATCTCGACGGTGTCGCCGCGCACCCGGAAGGTGCCTCGGCTGAACGCGATGTCGTTGCGGGTGTACTGGATGTCGACCAGCGCGCGCAGCAGCAGGTCGCGGTCGACGCTGCCACCGACCTCCAGTTCGACCGAACGGTCCAGATAGGACTGCGGAGTACCCAGGCCGTAGATGCAGGAGACGGACGCGACCACGATCACGTCCCGTCGGGAGAGCAGGCTCATGGTGGCCGAGTGGCGCAGCCGCTCCACGTCGTCGTTGACCGAGGAGTCCTTCTCGATGTAGGTGTCGGTCTGCGGGACGTACGCCTCGGGCTGGTAGTAGTCGTAGTAGCTGACGAAGTACTCGACCGCGTTGTTCGGGAAGAACCCGCGCAGCTCGTTGGCCAGCTGGGCGGCCAGCGTCTTGTTGGGCGCCATGACGAGGGTCGGCCGCTGCACCTTCTCGATCAGCCAGGCCGTGGTCGCGGACTTGCCGGTACCGGTGGCACCGAGCAGCACCACGTCCTTCTCGCCCGCGTTGACCCGCCGTTCCAGATCGGCGATGGCCTGCGGCTGGTCGCCGGAGGGCTGGTAGTCGGCGACGACACGGAACTCGCCGTCGGTGCGCGGGATGTCACCGATCGGCCGGAACTCGGAGTGCGCGGTAACGGGGTGCTCGGTCGCGAATGCCACGTATTTCAGAGTAGGCCCCGCCACCGACAAACCGGCTCCGGTGGACCCTCCGTGAGCGGCCGCTCGCGGCGCGCCCTCGAACTCGTGACGATCTTCATCCTTTGGAGTGATACACGTTCGGTGTATCGGACCTGGACCGAAACGCAGGCACTATGACGTCATGACAGCCGATCCGTTTCTGCTGCCACAGCGCCAGGCCACGCAGGCGCCGGATGCCGTCGACGTGCATCCGCCCAAGGTCGAGTACTTCGACGTGCCGGCGATGACCAACACCGACAACAAGGGCTTCGTGCGCACGGTCGACGAGTACCGCGTCGAGCCGTTCGGGTTGTACATGGCGCGCCCGGTGCCCGGCCGACCCAAGATCGAATACCTGGAATCGTGGCTGCTCCCCGACCTGGGCCTGCGGATCAGCGACTGGCACTTCACCAAGGGCAACGAGCGGGACCAGGACTTCTACCTCGACATCGCCCGGATCGAGCCCGGCCCGCAGGTGTGGCGGGTGACCGACCTGTACCTGGACATCGTGCTGCGCACCGGGCGTGATTTCGAGGTGCTCGACACCGACGAACTGCTCGCCGCGATGGCGGCCGGCCTACTCGACCGGTACAGCGCGCAGACCGCGCTGGAAACCACCTACCGGAGTGTCGAGGCGCTCGCCCGCTGCGGCAACGATCTCGACCACTGGCTCGATGACCTGGGCATAAAGCTCACCTGGCGACGCAGGTAAGGCGCATTAGCCGATCTTGCCGCCGATCACAACAGCCAATCGATCACTCCTTGTTCACATGTTAATTCGGTATAAAGTCGTTCCCAACTCGTGATGTAACGAATCGACCCCGCAGGTCACGAGCCGCACACGCACGGCTACTCTCGGGCTGTGGGCACGGTCATCACACCCCAGCTGGTTGACATCGTCGACACCTTTACGGCTGAGCGAAGCTACTCATCCGGTATGTCCCAGCGGCTGACCTTCTGCCAGGTCGAGTCTTGGGGACTGCGGATGGAGTACCCGACCCCGGATGACCCGTTCATGGACAGCGAGGTCACCTGGCTGCTGCCGGCCGTCGGCCTGCGACTCACCCACAAGCGCCCCCGCTCGCGGCACGCCCGCACTGGTCCGTGCACGTTGACCGCCGTCCGGATCCAGCACGACAGCCGCGCGTGGCGCACCACCGACCTGCTACTCGGCCTGTCCGTACCGGGCGGGACGACCGCCCGGATCATCGGTTCCGAGGAGTTCGCGGCCGCCGTCTCCGGCCGGGTGCTGCGGCCCGGCGACGCGGACCTCGCGCTGCACACCGTGCACCGCACGCTGGAGGAACTCAGCCGCTGCTACCACGACCTCGAGCCGTGGCTGGCCTACCAGGGCATCACCGCACCCTGGCCGCCGCTGTAGGTCACGCGGAACCGTTCGCCAGGAAAGGGTTCTGCTGCGCCGCGACCGTCGGCCGCGATAAGTTTTCCGCCATGACACACAGTGTGTTGCCCGATCCCACCACCCCCTTCGGCGAGCGCGCGCTGCGCCGACTGAACTCCGAAGTGGTCATCTGGCTGACCACCGTCGGCAAGGACGGCACCCCGCAGCCCAACCCGGTCTGGTTCCTGCTCGACAACGACAGCCTGCTGATCTACAACCGTCCGGACGCCAACCGGATCGCGCACATCGGCCAGCGACCGCAGGTCGCGCTGAACCTCGACGGCGACGGCAAGGGCGGCGACATCGTCGTCGTCACCGGCACCGCCCGGCTCATCGACGACGTGCCGCCCTGCGACCAGCTCCCGGCCTACCTGGAGAAGTACGAGGCGTTGATGACCAGGGTCGCCGGCAGTCCCGAGAAATTCGGCAAGGCGTACCCGGTTGCCATGCGCATCGACATCTCCAAGGTCCGCGGTCACTGAGTCCCGTTCCACCATCCGGGTTTCGGGGAGAGCTGAAATTCGTCGTACTACGTTGTTCGGTATGACGCAGAGCGCTCTCCCCGACCCCGGCACCCCGTTCGGCGAACGAGTCCATCGGCGGCTTGCCGACGAGCAGATCATCTGGCTGACCACGGTCGGCAAGGACGGCACGCCCCAGCCGAACCCGATCTGGTTCGTCCACGAGGACGACCACGTGCTCGTCTACAACGGCGGCGGCGTGAAGCGGATCGCGCACATCGCGGCCAATCCGCGCGTCGCGCTGAACCTCGACGGCGACGGCAAGGGCAGCGACATCGTCGTCATCACCGGCACCGCGCGCGTCGTCGACGACGTGCCCGCGCCGCACGAGAACCCCGCGTTCGTGGCCAAGTACCGGGCCGGCATGGAGCGGATGTACGGCACGATCGAGCACTTCACCGAGACCCATCCGGTCGCGATCCGGATCGACTTCGGCAAGGTGCGCGGCTTCTGATCGTCGAAATCCCAGTGGCCACGGCGTGGAATCCAGGTGTTTCCACGGGTGGCCGGGCACCGTCGCGTCATTAGCGTCCCGCACATGAAACTGTCTCGTTCGTTCGTCCTGGGGGCGATGCTGGTCGCCGCGTTGGCGTGCGGCGTCGGTTCCGCGAGCCAGGCCGCTCCCGCACCGGCCAAGCCGGCCGACACGACCTCATCCGTCCCGTCCAACTACGTGCCGATCACCCAGTGCCGTGAGGTCGACACCCGGTACGCCAGCACGCCCGGCCCGCTCGCGCCCGAAGCCACCCACGAGATCGACTTCGCCGGCAACCCGAGCACGCTGACCGCGCAGGGCGGCCAGTACGGCTGTCTGATCCCGGCCACCGCGACCGCGGTCCAGGTGGTGATCACCGCGACCGGCGCGGCAGGCGCGGGCGACCTGGCGGCGTGGCCGCTGGGCAGCAGCTACCCGGGCACCCGGGTGCTCAGCTACAGCCCGAACGGCGACTCGACGACATCGGCGACGATCGCGGTGTCCGGCGGCGACATCGCGGTCGAGCCGGAGGTGTACGCCACCAACCTGATCGTCGACGTCGAGGGCTACTACGCTGTGCCGGCCGCGCCGCCGGCACAGCCGGAGATGCTGACCGCGTCCTTCGGCTTCGGCGGCTTCCTCGGCGTCAACACGCACGTGGTCAGCACCATCGACGCGAGCGGCCAGTACCAGATCACCTTCGACCGGGACATCACGCACTGCGTGTTCCAGGCGACCTCGTCCACCTACGACGTGTTCCCGCGCGAGCTTGCGCCATACAACCCGAACGGTGGCGTCTACAACACGGTGCTGGTGATGTGGGCGTCGACCGCCAATGTGAACAACACCGTGGACAACGTTCCGTTCGAACTGACCGGGACCTGCCCCTCCTGACCGAGGGGTTCGCTAGGCGGGCGGGGTCCAGCCGGTGCGCTGGGCCCACGCCTGCGCGCGCGGTTCGGCAGCGTCACGCCAGGCGTTCTTCGCGGCCGTGTACGCGGGTGTGGAGCGGTCGTGGTGCTGGGCCGACCGCGCGCGCTTGGCCTGCTCGTACTCGGCGCGTGCCGCGTCGTCGGCGCGCAGCCAGTCGCGGCACAGCAGCGCGAAGCGCCAACCAGGACTGTCCAGCACGCGCAGGTGCACGTCGGCCCAGCGCGCCGGGTCGGCGCTGGCGTGGGTGCGCCTGCCCCAGTGCTCGGCGTCGGGGTCGCTGGGCAACGGGTGGTCCTGCGTGAGCTGCGGCACGGCCGGGAAGCCGGCCGCGGCCAGCGACTGGTCCAGATCGTCGGCGTCGGCCAACGACTTCACGGTGACCTGGAGATCGAGCACGTCCTGGGCGGCGAGGCCGGGCACGGCCGTGGACCCGATGTGGTCGACGCGCAGGGCGAGGCCGCCAGCGGCCAGCCGGATGCGCGCGGCCAGCCGCTCGGCCTGCGCGGGCCAGTCCCGGTGATAGGCGACGAGTTTGGGGGCGCCCCGGTCGGCGTGGCGTTGCAGGCGGATGTTGGCCTCGAACGGGATCAGCCGGTCCGACCAGAGCGCGTCGACCGCGGCCAGCACCTGATCCGGGCTGCCCCCGTTGTCCAGCCACACGTCCGCGACCGCGCGCCGCCTTGCCTCGTCGGCCTGGGCCGCGATCCGCGCGCGAACCTCCTCCTCGGTCATCCCGCGCCCGCGCACCAGTCGCGCGATCCGTTCGGGCACCGGCGCGTCGACCACGACGACCAGGTGATACATCGGCGCGAGGCCGTTCTCGACCAGCAGCGGCACGTCGTGCACGAGCACCGCGTCCTTGGGTGCGGCCGAGGTCAGCGCCGCGGTGCGCGCGCCGATCAGCGGATGCACCATCCCGTTGAGCTTCTGCCGCGCCGCGTCGTCCGCGAACACCACCTTGGCCAGCGCGGCCCGATCCAACGCCCCGTCCGGCGCGAGCACCCCGGTGCCGAATGCCTCGGTCACCTTCGCCAGGCCGACCGAGCCGGGCTCGACGACCTGCCTGGCGATCTGGTCCGCGTCGATGATGGTCGCGCCGTGCTCGGCCAACCGGCCGGACACCGTCGATTTGCCGGAGCCGATTCCGCCGGTCAGTCCTACCCGAAGCATGAGGGGATTCTGTCAGGATCTTGCCGGCTCCGACATCGTCGCCCGGCCGAATCGACGCACCGTCAGAATCGGACACGCCGGGGAGAAATCCGCGTTTTCCCACGTCACGTACTTACTCTTGGGCTAGTTTCGCGCGAGGAGCAGGATCGATGGCAGGCAATATTGCGGGGAGGCATCGGCTGGGGACGCCGGGCCTTGTGCACTGCGTGATGTATCGGCAGGTCGCGGAGGCTCTGGCCAAGCCACGGACGTGGTGGCGGCAGGCGCTCACGCCGGCTCAGGACGCTGTGCGCATTCGCAGCCGGCACAGCCTGGCCGGCTTGCGCAGGCGCGCGGTCGTGGTCGCCATGGAACGCGCCTGGGTACCGGGCCGGGCCACGGACGAGGCCGTGATCATGGCGAACGCGGCCTAGCGGAGCAGGCTCAGGCTTTCTGGGCCGCGGTCAGGGCCTTGCCGGCGAGCTGGATCAGCGGCGGTCCGGCCTTACCGGCCTGGACCACGCTGTTGGCCGCGGTGACCAGCACGGTGATGGTGCCTGCCGACAGCACGACCTCCTGGTTCTGCTGGCCGGCGAGCAGCACCGCGTTCTGGCCGTTGACCTGCACGTTGCTGGACGTGTAGCCGGTGTCGCGCGCCTGGTTGACGGTTTCCAGGACGCGATGGGCGGCGTCGGCCGCGTTGTCGTAGCTGCCGATGCCGATGGAGACAACGCCGGTCGTCGCGGGCTGGTTCGGCGGGATGCCGTAGTAGCAGTCCAGACGCGCGGTTCGGCCGATCGCGGCTTCCGCGATGCCCTTGATCATGTTGGACGTGCCGGTCAGCGGATGGCCGATGATCGTGTTGACGTCGCTCTCGGAGGCGATCGGGTCGCACGAGGCGGGCATGCTGCCGACGAACGGCGGGGCGCTGGTGGGGGCCGCGCGCTTGCTGGTGAACGTGGGCACCTTGGCCGGGTTGCTCGGCGCGGCGGCACCACCACACGCGGCGAGGACGCCGACCAGCCCGACTGCGGCAACCGAAACACCAGCCGACCACCATCGACGGTCCATACCGCGCACGGTAATCCGATTGCCCCGAAACGACGAGGATCCCGCGCCGTGTTCGGCGCGGGATCCCCCTATCGGAGTCGTTCAGTCCCTAATCAGAGACAGTCCCGATCAGACACCACCGGAGAGCTTCTCCCGCAGCGCCGCGAGCTGCTCGTCGCTGGCGAGCGTGCCACCGGACTGGGCAGCGGCCGGGGCCTCTTCCGCACCGGAGGAGGAGTAGTTGCCCGTCGCCGCTTCGGCTGCACCGGCTTCCGCATCGGCCTCGGCGGCCTTCACGATCTGCTTCATGTGCTGCTCGTAGCGGGTGTGCGCCTCGGCGTACTGCCGCTCCCACTCCTCGCGCTGCTTGTCGAAGCCGTCCTGCCACTCCTGGGTCTCCGGGTCGAAGCCCTCGGGGTAGATGTAGTTCCCCTGGTCGTCGTACTCGGCCGACATGCCGTACTGGGTCGGGTCGAACTCGGTGTCCGCGGTGAAGCCCTCGTTGGCCTGCTTCAGGGACAGCGAGATCCGGCGACGGTCCAGGTCGATGTCGATGACCTTGACCATGACGTCGTCGTTGACCTGCACGACCTGCTCCGGGATCTCCACGTGGCGCTCGGCCAGCTCGGAGATGTGCACCAGGCCCTCGATGCCCTCGTCGACGCGGACGAACGCGCCGAACGGAACCAGCTTGGTGACCTTGCCCGGCACGATCTGACCGATCGCGTGGGTGCGGGCGAACTGACGCCACGGGTCTTCCTGGGTCGCCTTCAGCGACAGGGAGACGCGCTCGCGCTCCATGTCGACGTCCAGCACCTCGACGGTGACCTCCTGGCCGACCTCGACAACCTCGTTCGGGTGGTCGATGTGCTTCCAGGACAGTTCGGACACGTGCACGAGACCGTCGACGCCGCCGAGGTCCACGAACGCACCGAAGTTGACGATGGAGGAGACGACGCCCTTGCGGACCTGGCCCTTCTGCAGCTGGTTGAGGAACTCGCTGCGGACCTCGGACTGGGTCTGCTCCAGCCAGGCGCGACGGGACAGGACCACGTTGTTGCGGTTCTTGTCCAGCTCGATGATCTTGGCCTCGAGCTCGCGGCCGACGTAGGGCTGCAGGTCGCGTACGCGGCGCATCTCGACCAGGGACGCGGGCAGGAAGCCACGCAGCCCGATGTCGAGGATCAGGCCACCCTTGACCACCTCGATGACGGTGCCCTTGACCGGCTCGTCCTTCTCCTTGAGCCCCTCGATCGTGCCCCACGCGCGTTCGTACTGGGCGCGCTTCTTGGACAGGATCAACCGACCCTCTTTGTCCTCCTTCTGGAGGACAAGGGCCTCGACCTCGTCACCGACGCTGACCACTTCAGCCGGGTCGACGTCGTGCTTGATCGACAGTTCGCGCGAGGGAATGACGCCCTCGGTCTTGTAGCCGATGTCGAGCAGTACTTCGTCGCGGTCGACCTTGACGATGGTGCCCTCGACGATGTCACCATCATTGAAGTACTTGATGGTCTTGTCGATGGCGGCGAGGAAGTCCTCCTCCGTCCCGATGTCATTGATCGCGACCTGTGCCGGTGCGGCTTTGGCTTGCTGCGGGACGATGGTGGTGTCGGTGGACATTAGGTGGGGTGCTCCGGTACGGATTGGTGTTGTGGGTTGGCTGTTTACGTTGAGCTCCTGCTGCGCGAAGGATGCAATGACCTGCGGAGCCGTGCCAGTCTTGCCCTGACGACGTCCGCTCGGAACATGTCAACGAAGACGAGGGCCACCCGATTCCCGACGGGCGGAACCGCGGGCAGCATTGAACCCACTGCGCGGGCGATATCGTACGCGGGTTTGACATCGGGGAGCAAACTGGCTGCTCGAAAGGAGCAAGGTGGCAGCGGAGCAGGTCATCGTGGCCGAGGATGATCCATCTGCGCATGGTCATCACGCGAGTGCGGAGCGCACACTCGGCACGGTCGGGATCACCAAGCGGTCGGTCGACGCGAGCGAGTCGCGGCTGGCCAGCAGGGCCTGGTGGGACGCGGATGCCGACGACTATCACGCCGAGCACGGCGAGTTCCTGGGCGTCGCGGACTTCGTGTGGTGCCCGGAGCGACTTCGGGAGGCGGACGCGCACCTGCTCGGTGACGTCCGTGGACTGTCGATCTTGGAGGTTGGCTGCGGGTCGGCGCCGTGCGCGCGCTGGCTGGCCACGCAGGGCGCGCGCGTTGTCGCTTTCGATCTCTCCACCGGAATGCTCGCGCACGCGCGGCGGGGCAATGAGTCCGCCGGCATCGACGTGCCGCTGGTGCAGGCGAGCGCGGACCAGTTGCCCTTCGCCGACGACTCCTTCGACCTCGCCTGCTCGGCGTTCGGCGCCATCCCGTTCGTCACGGACGTCGGCGCGGTGCTGGGCGAGGTCGCGCGGGTGCTGCGGCCGGGCGGAAAGTTCGTGTTCGCGGTCACACATCCGCTGCGCTGGATCTTCCCGGACGACCCCGGCCCGGACGGTCTGGTCGTCGCACAGTCCTATTTCGACCGAACGCCCTACGTCGAGGTGAACGGCGATGGCGCGGCGACCTACGTCGAGCACCACCGCACGCTCGGCGACTTCGTTCGGGCCATCAACGGCGCCGGCATGCTGCTGCGCGACCTGATCGAACCGGAGTGGCCCGAGGACCACGAGCAGGAGTGGGGGCAGTGGAGTCCGTTGCGCGGACGGCTGTTCCCGGGCACCGCGATCTTCAGCTGCGAGTTGGCGTGACGGTCGCGACCAGCCTGCGCAGCGCGCAGCGGACCCGGTTCGCCGCGCTGGACGAGCTGTTGCCGGACATGACGCCGAACCCGGCCGGTGAGGTGTTGACCGCCGCGCTCGCGGACGGTCGGCGGGTCGCCGGAACGCTGCTGCGGATCGACAATCCGGAAGGAACCCTGCCGAGTCTGTGGTCGATGCGGCAGGTGTGGGAACTGTTCCCGTTGGTCGGCGAGTACGCGGACGCCGGGGTGGACGCGCTGCTGCGCGCGTGGCGCGGTCTGCTCGACCGCACCCGGCTCGGTGCGGACTCCTCGTGCGTCCTCACCTGGCCGAGTCGGGACGTGACGGTCAGCCGAGTGTTGCTAGGTCACGGTTTCGTACCGATGACCGTGCTCGCGGTTCGGCAGTCCGGCCGGTCCGGCACGCCGGTGCCCCGGCTGGCGCCCGGGGTGACGGTGCGCAGGGCGCGGGCCGACGATCTGACCGCGGCGACCGAGATCGCCATGGCCGAGCTGGCCTATTCGGCGAACCTGGGCGGCACGATCCCGCGCCCGGACGCGGCCGAGCTCAAGCGCTCCGCGCTGAGCTATCACCTGGAGCAGCAGGATCCCGTGTGGATCATCGAGCGGGACGGGATCGCGGTCGGCATCGCCGAGTGCTGGGTGACCGACGCATCGGTTGGCGCGTCGGTGCGGTTCCCCGTGCCGGTCGGCCGATGGGGTTACGTGAACACGGTGTCGGTGCTGCCCGGCGCGCGGGGTGGCGGGCTCGGCCGGCAGCTGATGGCCGTCGCGCACCACGATCTGGCCCGGCACCGGGCAGTCGGCAGCTACCTGTACTACAACCCGGCCAATCCGCTCTCGTCGGTGTTCTGGCCGCGCCAGGGCTACCGTCCGCTGTGGACCATCTGGGAGATCCGGCCGGCGGATGCCCTGCGTTGAGTTCTTTCAGACTCGGCCTGCGTAGGAGTTGACCTCGCCGATCTGGTGCGTCTCCGGCGGCCGGTCGGCGAGCGCGCGGCGCACCGCTTCCAGTACGCCCTCGGAGATCTCCCGGTGCGTCAGCCACCGGGTGCCCTCACCGTCCCGGACGAACCCGAGCACGACCAGTTGGGTCTCGTGCTCCGGCAGGCTGGGTTCGGGTTTGCCGCCGTGCGGTGCCGCGGCCGTGGCACCGCGGACCTCGACCACCACGGCGCCCCGCGCGAGCAACGGGGTGACCGCGGCGAGGACGTCCTCGCGGTAGGCGTCGTGCACCCAGGCGACCAGGAGGTCGGCCTCTCCACCGAGGGCCCTGTCGGCGCGTTCGGCGAAGGACCCGGGCTCCGACCAGTCGGCCTCGATCCAGATCGCCTGGCGGTCGTCGTCGCCCGCGGATTCGGGCAGATCAAGGGGAATCGGGGCGTACCGGCGGGACGGCACCACGACGTGCCAGCCGTCGCGGACGAGTTCGGCGACAACGCCGGAGAGCATGCCGGTACCGCCGACCACGAGGGCGCGCCTCATGGTCTGGCCCGGCGCTGGGCGGAGGATTCGGGAGGGACGGGAACCGGATGAACGCAACGTCTCGGCACCATTTCGCCACCCTACGCCGCAGGTCAACCGTGTGCAGCCGACCCGGACGACAACTGAGCACGATCCGAGTACGAGACAAATTCACCCTTGTGCGAGCGACCGGACACGTCCGGTCATGGCCATACTGGTCCCCGCTCCGATAGGGAGCCATGGAGTTGACGACGCGGTTGACTACTGGAGGGCCAGTGAGAAAATCGTTCGGCCGTTGGCAGCGCGGACTGGCGCTGCTGTCCCTGCTCGGCGCGGCCACCGCGGCCGGCGTGGCGGTGCCGGCCTCCGCCGACGCCAGCCCGTTGAACAGCGAATACGTGGCGCTCGGCGATTCGTTCGCGGCAGGGCCGCTGATCCTGCCGCAGGTGGCGCTCGATCCGTGCTTCCGGTCCGGCAACGACTACGCGCACCTGGTCGCGGCCGCGCTGCACGTGAGCACGTTCCGGGATGTCACGTGCAGCAGCGCGACCACCACCGACATGACCAGCCCGCAGTCGGCGACCCTGCCCTGGGATCCCGCCGCTCCCCCGCAGTTCAACGCCCTCACCCCGAACACGACGCTGGTCACGGTGACCATCGGCGCCAACGACGCCGGCCTGGTCGGCCTGGCCGAGGGCTGCCTGAACCTGCTGCCACCGCCGCTGGGCACCTCCTGCAAGGCCACCGACACCGCGGGCGGCATCGACAAGGGTGCGAACGCCGTGGACGGTGCGATTCCGAAGGTCGCGGCCACGCTGGACGCCATCCACCAGCGTTCGCCGCACGCGAAGGTGATCGTGACCAGCTACGGCGACTACGCGCCGTCCGGTGGCTGCTACCCGATCCAGCCGATCTGGTCGCAGGACTCGGACTACGTGCAGGGCCTGGTCGACCGGATCGGCACCGAGACGCGGGCGCTGACCGCGAGCAGGCCGTGGGCCGGCTACGTCGACTTCATCGGGCCGGGCGCGGGCCACACCGCGTGCAACCCGGGCGTCAACTGGGTGACCGGGTTCGTGCCGGTGAACGGCATCGTGCCGCTGCACCCGACCGCCCAGGGCGAGGCCGCGTTCGCGCGCCTCGTCCTGGCGTCGTTGGGCAGCGCGGGCTCGCGCGCCTGACACGAGAATCAGGGCCGCGTCCGACTCACTTCGAGTCGGGCGCGGTCGTGTGCTGGGTGAGGCTGAACCAGTTGCCGGAGTCGTCGCGGAACAGGGCCTCGACGCCGTAGGGCCGCTCGGTCGGTTCCTGGAGGAACTCGACGCCGCGCTCCTTGAGTTCCGCGTAGGTCTTGCGCACGTCGTCGGCCTCCCACACGCCGCCGCCGATCGCACCCTTGGCCACGAGTTCGCGGATGGACTTGGCGGTTTCCTCGTCGTGGCCCATGCGCGGGTCGGCGAGAATGATCTCCAGGTCGGGCTGGTTCGGCGGGGAGACGGTGAGCCAGCGGAAACCGCTGCCGGCGCCTTCGAACTCCTCCCCCATCGCCACGTCCGTCTTGAGCGTGAAGCCGAGCTTCTCGACGAAGAACTCCTTGGCGCGATCCTGGTCGAGAACGAAGATGCCTGCGTGGGAAAGTCCGGTAATCATGTTCGGCAACGCTAGTCGCGCAGGTCGGGAGTTGCTTCGCGAAAAGTGCCCGATGTCTGCCTTGGCCCGCTCTGCTTGGCCCACATCATCACGAAACAGCCGGGCACGGGCGCGGCCGAGGTTGTCCGGGCCTGTTCGCGGAAGGCGGTCGGCGAGGCGCCGACGAGTTCGCTGAACCGCCGGCTGAACGAGCCGAGGCTGGAAAAGCCGACCAGGAAACAGATCTCGGTGACGGTCAGGTTCGCCGAGCGGAGCAGGTCCTTGGCGCGCTCGATGCGCCGCCGGGTCAGGTACAGACCCGGCGGTTCGCCGTAGGCGGCCTGGAACGAGCGCATGAAGTGATACCGCGAGCAGCTCGCCTCGGCCGCCAGCACGTCGACGTCGAGCGGCTGGGCGTAGTCCCGGTCGATCCGGTCCTTCGCCCTGCGCAACAGCGCGAGCGTCGGTTCAGTGGGCCGCGTCGTTCCAGGACCTGCCAAAGCCGACCGACACCTCCAGCGGCACGTCGAGGTGGTAGGCGCTGCCCATGTGCTCGCGCACCAGCGCCTCGACCTCGGCATGCTCGCCCTCGGCGATCTCCAGCACGAGTTCGTCGTGCACCTGCAACAGCATGCGGCTGCGCAGGTCGGAGTTGCTGATCGCGCGGTGCACGTTGAGCATGGCGACCTTGATGATGTCCGCGGCGCTGCCCTGGATCGGCGCGTTGAGCGCCATCCGCTCGGCCATCTCCCGGCGCTGCCGGTTGTCGCTGGTCAGGTCTGGCAGGTAGCGGCGGCGACCGAGGATGGTCTCGGTGTAGGTGTCCTTGCGCGCCTTGTCCACGATCGACTGGAGGTAGTCGCGGATGCCGCCGAAACGGGTGAAGTACTCGTCCATCAGCTCGCGGGCCTCCTCGGTGGAGATCCGCAGCTGGTTGGACAGGCCGAACGCGGACAGGCCGTAGGCGAGGCCGTAGTTCATCGCCTTGACCTTGGCCCGCTGCGCGCCATTGACCTCGGTCGGCTCGACGCCGAACACGCGCGCGGCGGTGGCCGCGTGGAAGTCGAAGCCGGACTGGAACGCCTCGATCAGCGCGGCGTCCTCGGACAGGTGCGCCATGATCCGCATCTCGATCTGGCTGTAGTCGGCGGTCATCAGCTCCGCGTAACCCGGACCGACCACAAAGGACTCCCGAATGGTCCTGCCTTCGTCGGTCCGGATCGGGATGTTCTGTAGGTTCGGGTCGGTCGAGGAGAGCCGGCCGGTCGCGGCGATGGTCTGGTTGAACGTGGTGTGAATGCGGCCGTCGTCCGCGACGGTCTTCAGCAGACCGTCCACAGTGGTCTTCAACCGGGTCGCGTCGCGGTGTTCGAGCAGGTGCCTCAGGAACGGGTTGTCGGTCTTGGCGTAGAGGTCGGTCAGCGCGTCCGCGTCGGTGGTGTAGCCGGTCTTGGTGCGCTTGGTCTTCGGCATGTCCAGCTCGTCGAAGAGCACCACCTGCAACTGCTTGGGCGAGCCGAGGTTGATCTCCTTGCCGATCACCGCGGACGCGTCCTGCGCGGCCTGCTTGACGCGGGCGGCGAAGTGCGCCTCCTGGGAGGCGAGCAGTTCGGTGTCCATGGAGATACCGGCGGCCTCAAGGTCGCACAGGACCGACTGCAACGGGAGTTCGAGGTCGGACAGGAGCTTGGCCTGGCCGGTCTTGGCGAGTTCCTCGTCCAGCGCGTCGGCGAGTTCGGCGACCGCGCGGGCGCGCAGCAGCACGCCCGCCATGATCTTCTCGGCTTCTTCCTCCTCGCCACCGAGCAGCGAGAGCTGGCCGTCGGCGTTGCCCTCCTCGGCACGCAGCTCGCGGTGCAGGTAGCGCAGCGCGAGGTCGTCGAGGTCGAAGGAACGCTGGCCGGGCCGCACCAGGTACGCGGCCAGCGCGGTGTCGCTGGTCAGACCGGCCAACGTCCAGCCGCGCCCGCGCAACGCGTGCATCGGCCCCTTCATGTCGTGCCCGGCCTTTTTGATGTTCGCGTCGGCCAACCAGGCGGCCAGCGCGGAGTCGTCGGCCTCGGTCAGGGTGCGCACCTCGACGTAGCCGGTCTGGCCGTCGGCGGCGGCGATGCCGATGCTCTCCACGTCGCCGGCGGCGAACGCCCAGCGGGCGCGGATGGCCAGGCCGGTGCGCTCGCCGGGACCGGCGTGCGTGGTCAGCCACTCGCCGAGTTCACCGGAGGCGATACGGCCGCCCTGGACCTCGAAGCCGTCCTCGGCCTCGGGTTCCGCGGTGGACAGCGTCGCGAACAGGCGATCGCGCAGCACGCGGAACTCCAGCTCGTCGAAGAGTTGGTGCACGGCGTCGCGATCCCAGGGCTGCACCTCCAGCGAGTCGCAGTCGCGGCCGATCGGCACGTCCTTGACCAGTTCGGTGAGCTGGCGGTTGAGCATGACGTTGCCCAGGTTCTCGCGCAGCGCGTCGCCCGCCTTGCCCTTGACCTCGTCCACCCGGTCGATCAGCTCGTTGAGCGAACCGAACTGCTGGATCCACTTGGCCACGGTCTTCTCGCCGACGCCGGGGATCTTGGGCAGGTTGTCCGAGGGGTCGCCGCGCAGCGCGGCGAAGTCCGGGTACTGGGTGGAGGTGACGCCGTACTTCGCCAGCACCGCCTCGGGGGTGAACCTGGTCAGCTCGGAGACGCCCTTCACCGGGTAGAGCACCGTGACGTGCTCGTTGACCAGCTGCAACGCGTCCCGGTCGCCGGTACAGATCAGCACGTCGAAGCCCTTGGCGACGGCGCCCGTGGTCAGCGTGGCGATGATGTCGTCTGCCTCGTAGTTCTCCAGGCTCAGCGCCGGAATGGCCAGCGTGGCGAGCACGTCCTCGATCAGGCTGACCTGACCCTTGAACTCGTCCGGCGTCGCGCTGCGGCCGGCCTTGTACTCGGCGTACGCCTCGGAGCGGAACGTCTTGCGGGACACGTCGAAGGCGACCGCGAGATGGGTCGGCGCCTCGTCGCGCAGCAGGTTGATCAACATCGAGGTGAAGCCGAAGACCGCGTTGGTGTGCTGGCCCGTCCCGGTGCGGAAGTTCTCCTTGGGCAGGGCGTAGAACGCCCGGTAGGCCATGGAGTGGCCGTCGATGAGCAGCAGAACCTTGCGCTCGTCGGCACTGGTGGATGTGGCGTTGGTCTCGGGCTTGACAGGCACGTTCCGAGTTTAGGCTGGGGTACCGACACTGCCCGCGCCGCCCGACACAGCGTCCGCCGACCACCGCCGCCGACGAGAAGAGAGTGCCTTGACCACCACGAACAACGGTCTGCCCACCGCGATCGAGGACTACAACCGGCCCGATGTCCTCGGCGAGTTGAACACCAAACTCGGCGTGCGCTATGTGTCGGTTGCCCCCGATCGGGTGGTCGCGACCATGCCGGTGGAGGGCAATCGCCAGCCGTACCTGCTGCTGCACGGCGGCGCGAACGCCACGCTCGCCGAGACGATCGGCTCGACGGCCGCGGTGCTGAACGCGCCGGAGGGCAAGGTCGCGGTCGGCCTGGAACTGTCCTGCACGCACCACCGCGCGGCGCGGGTCGGCCTGGTCACGGCCGTGTGCACCCCGCTGCACACCGGTCGGACCACGTCCACCTTCGAGATCGCGCTCACCGACGAGGACGGCAACCGGACCTGCACCGCGCGCCTGACCTGCATCCTGCGCGAGCGTCCGCCGGGCGCCTGATCAGCGAAGTCGGTCAGCGCTCGATGCGCTCGGTGAGTTTCGCCGTGCCGGGACCGGACAGCTCGGAGACCACGCCGCGCCGGCCGCCGATGACCATCAGCAGCGACTCGGCCGGACCACTGGCCTCCGGACCGGACCCGAACGACCAGTCGAGATCGGTGGCGACCAGCCGCACGCCGTGCACCCGCAGGATGCCGCGGATCACGGGCGCGAACAACGCGAACCGCAGCACCGGGGCGATCCGCTCGTCCGGGATCTCCCTGCGCAGGCCGAGCGGGCGGCGGATGTCCTGCTGGTGCATCATGCCGTCGGTCAACGCGATCAGGCCGCCGAAGCTGGCGGTGAGCCCGCGCGGCCGGGGATATTTCCGGAACAGCTCGATGAGTTCAGCGGGACTGCGCCCTCGGTAGTCGGCGAGCCCGACGGCGTTGGCCCCGGCCGGGTAGAAGCGACCCCTGGCCACCCTGGCGAACACCTCGCGCGGGCCGAGTCCCTCGTAGCTGATCGCGTGCGCGACCACGTCGTGCACGGTCCAGCCCGCGCACAGGCTCGGCGTCGCCCACTGCTGCGGGGTGAGCGTGTCGAGCAGGCAGGCGAACTCGGCCCGTTCCTGGGCGGCCATGGTCATGGTGTCCATGGCCCGGGTGTCTAACCCACCAGGAACGCGCGCGCAAGTGAATCAGGGCAGCAGCTCGGCGAGGCGCTCGATGTCCGCCGGGTCGTCGGTCATCGGGTTGAACAGCAGATCGTCCGCGCCGATCTCGGCGAAGGACTTGATCGTGTTGGCGATCTCGTCCGGCCCGACCGCGCCGTTGTTCGAGATCATGGTGGCGACGTCGTGGTTGATGAAGCTGTAGTAGTCGTAGATGTTCTTGCGGCCCTGCTCGCCATCCCCGACGGCGAAGTAGGCGATGGCGACCAGACGCGGCGCGCCCTCGCGGCCTGCCTCGGTCCACGCCTCGCGGGCCGACTGGAAGGCCGGGGCGACCATGCTGGCCGGCACCGAACCGCCGATGTAGCCGACGCCCCACTTGGCCATCCGCGCGTAGGTCTGCTTGGCCATGCCGCCGAACAGGATCGGCACCTGCCGGGTGCCCGCCGGCACGGCCGGGTTGATGCCGCCGCCGACCGGCTTGCCGGACCAGATGTCGCGGTAGGTCTCCAGGTCGGCGTCGAACCGCTTGCCGAGGCCCTTCATCGGATAGCCGTCGACCACGAAGTCGTCCTCGCGACCGCCGAGGCCGAGACCGATGGTGAGCCGACCGCCGGAAATGCCGTCGATACCGGCGAGTTCCTTG
Organism: Pseudonocardiaceae bacterium; assembly: GCA_035948315.1. GTDB lineage: Bacteria > Actinomycetota > Actinomycetes > Mycobacteriales > Pseudonocardiaceae > CAJCJE01. Next base: position 30,633 of record DASZJG010000060.1, read on the forward strand.
GCCAGCAACGGTCCTGGCCAAGTCGGGGCGAGCAGCACGTTGCTGATCAGTTCGATCCTGCTGGTCACGGCCGCCGCCGCGGCGAGCGCGACGGTGTCGACGACGCTCGGGTAGGCGAAGCGGCCGACGGTGCCGAGGGTTTCGAAGCCGGCCTGCTCGGCGCGGGCCGCGTAGGTCGGAATGACGGTGGGATCGAGGTCGCGAACCTGATTGGGAAGTCCGATGCCAAAACGCATGATCCGAATCCTATACCAACAAGTTAAACGTTCAATCTGTTACTCGCTCAGCGAACGAGCGGCCGAACCTCCTCGGCGATGAACCGCGCCAGCCCGGCGAGATCGGGCTCGTCCTCGACCGGCACGACGATCACCGTGTCCGCGCCCGCGGCCGCGATCTCGTTGAGGTGCACGGCGATCTCGCCGGCATCGCCGGCAACGCCGATGCCGGCGGCGGGATCATGGCCCCACTCGCGCAGTTCCGCGTCGAGCCGGGCGCGCGCGTCCGGACCGGTCACCGCTGTCACATACGCGACGGCGTCATGCGGATCGGTGCGCCCGCCCGCCGCGCGGCCTTCGTCGATCGACGCCCGCAGTCCACGTACCTGCTCGGCGTTGTAGGAGGCGTCCAGCACGGTGCCGTCGGCGATCTCGCCTGCCAGCCGCAGCGTCTTGGGCCCGCGCGCCCCGGCCAGCACCGGCGGCGCCGCTTCGGGCGGCCAGGTCAGCTGGACCTGATCCAGGTGGACATACGTACCCGAGACGGTCACGTTCTCGCCGCGCAGCAACGCGCGCAGCGCGGTGAGGTACTCGCGCAACAAGGTCATCGGTGAGGACACCCGCGCACCGGCCTGCGCCATCCACCGCTGACCACCGTGCCCGACACCGGGCAGGAAGCGACCGGGGAACATCCGCTCCAGCGCGGCGATCTCCATGGCCAGCAGGCCGACATTGCGATACGGCACCGGCACAACGCCGATGCCCACCCGCAGTCGTTCGGTCGCGGCCAGCACGACGGCCGCGGTGGCGATGCCGCCCGCGTAGAACGAGTCCTCCCACAGCCACAGCTGTTCGAGGCCGACCGAGTCGGCGACGCGCGCGATGGCGATCAGCTGTTCGGGCGGGACGTGCGGTCGGACGACCATGCCGAGTGTTGTCACCCGACCGTCCTACCGCGAGTGTCCCGCTCCGGACAACTCGATTACGCCACGCCGAGGTACGCCTCTTTGACCGACGGGTCGGCCAGCATCTCCCGGCCGGTGCCGGTGCGCGAGATCCGCCCGGTCTCCAGCACGTACGCGCGGTGCGCGCGGGAGAGCGCCTGCTGCGCGTTCTGCTCGACCAGCAGCACGGTCGTGCCCTGCTCGTTGATCTCGGTGATGATCCGGAAGATCTGCTGGATGATCTGCGGGGCGAGGCCCAGCGAGGGCTCGTCCAGCAGCAGCACCCTCGGGTTGGCCATCAGCGCCCGGCCGATGGCCAGCATCTGCTGCTCACCGCCGGACATGGTGCCGCCCATCTGCGTGCGCCGTTCGGCCAGCCGAGGGAACAGGCTGAACACCCGGTCCTGGTCCGACTTGATGTTCTTGCGGTCCTTGCGCGCGTACGCGCCCATGTCCAGGTTCTCCATCACCGTCATGCCCGGGAACACGCCTCGGCCTTCCGGCGACTGGGAGATGCCGCGCACCACGCGCAGATCCGCGCGCAGCTTGGTGATGTCCTCGCCGTCGAACACGATCTTCCCGGCCGACACCGGGCGGATGCCGGAGATCGCGCGCATCGTGGTGGTCTTGCCGGCGCCGTTGGCACCGATCAGCGAGACGATCTCGCCTGCCTCCACGCTGATGGTGATCCCGTCCAGCGCCTGGATCCGTCCGTAGTGGACGGATATGTCCTGTAGCTCAAGCAGCGCCATCGTCGGGCACCCCCAGGTAGGCCGCGATCACGGCCGGGTTATCGCGAATCTCCGACGGAAGTCCCTCGGCGATCTTCTTGCCGAACTCCAGCACCACGATCCGGTCCGTGACACCCATGACCAGGCGCATGTCGTGCTCGATGAGCAGCACCGTGTACCCGTCGTCGCGGATCCTGCGGATCAGGCCCATCAGTTCTTCTTTTTCGGTGGGGTTGAACCCCGCCGCCGGCTCGTCCAGGCACAGCAGCTTCGGCTCGGTCGCCAGCGCGCGGGCGATCTCCAGCCGGCGCTGGTAGCCGTAGGGCAGGTTGCGCGCCTTGTCCGCGGCCCGGTCGGCGATGCCGACGAACTCCAGCAGCGCGCTGGCCCGGTCGACCGCCTCCCGCTCCTCACGCTGGTGGCGCGGCGAGCGGATCAGCGCGCCGACCACGCTGGTCTTGTGCCGGGCGTCGGTGCCGACGACGACGTTCTCCAACGCGGTCATCTCGCCGAACAGGCGGATGTTCTGGAACGTGCGGGCGATGCCGAGCTGGGTGATCTGGTGCTTCTTGCGCTTGCCCAGCCGCTGCGCCTCCAGCAGCACCTGCCCGGACGTCGGCCGGTATACCCCGGTCATCGCGTTGAAGCAGGTGGTCTTGCCGGCGCCGTTCGGGCCGATCAGGCCGAGGATCTCGCCGCGCTTGATGGCGAAGGACACCGAGTCCAACGCGACCAGGCCACCGAAGCGCATGGTCACGTCGCGCATCTCCAGCAGCGTGTCGCCGACCCCGACCCCGATCTCCCGGTCGGCGGCGACCGCTTCGGCGACGGCCACGGCGTGCTCGGCCTGCTGCGCGGCGCTCATCGCCGCGACCTCGGCGACGATGCCACCCTCAACGGGTTCCGTAGGCTGGCTCATATCGCTTCCTTCTCGGGGGCGAGCGAGCTGTCACTGCTCAGTTGTTCCGGTTTGCCGACCAGCCGCTGATAGGCGTTGCGGCCGTGGGCGAGCAGGCGCTGGCGGGCGCCGAGCAGACCCTGCGGCCGGAAGATCATCAGCACGATCAGGATCACGCCGAAGATCAGGTACTTCCAGCTGGCCAGGTTGGTGAACCGGTCCGGGATGTAGGAGATCAGGAAGCCACCGATCATCACGCCGACCTTGTTGCCCGACCCGCCGAGCACGACCGCCGCGACGAACAGCGCGGAGGTCGGCACGTCCATGGTCTGGTTGTCGATGTGCGAGTTCTGGCCGGCGAACAGCGCGCCGGACAGGCCACCGATGGCCGCGCCGATGGCGAAGGCCCACAGCTTGAACTTGTACGTCGGCACGCCCATGATCTCGGCGGCGTCCTCGTCCTCGCGGATGGCGATCCAGGCGCGGCCGACCCGGCTGCGTTCCAGGTTCCCGACCAGCAGCAGCACCGCGATGATGATCGTGCAGATCAGCCAGTACCAGGGCGTGCCGTTGGTCACCGCGAAGATCGGCCTGCCGTTGGCGTAGTGGCCGGGCGGGGCGCCGATGCCGCTGAAGCCGGTCTGGCCCTGCAGGGCCGGGATCACCGTGGCCAGCAGTCGGACGATCTCGCCGAAGCCCAGCGTCACGATGGCCAGGTAGTCGCCGCGCAGTCGCAGGGTCGGCGAGCCGAGCAGCACGCCGGCGACCATGGTGATCAGCATGGCGATCGGGAGGACCCCCAGGTACGGGATCTTCCACAGGATCGAGGTCGGACTGGTGAACAGCGCCGCCACGTACGCGCCGACCGCGTAGAACCCGATATAGCCGAGGTCGAGCAGACCGGCCTGGCCGACCACCACGTTCAGGCCGACCGCGACCAGCGCGTAGGTGGCCCCGTGGAACATCGCGATCGGGAAGTTCGTGTTCGGCTCGGTGGTGAGGAACGGCGGGTTGATCACCGGAATGAAGTAGATCAACACCACGATCGGAATGACACCGAGCCATTGCTGCGGCCGGGAAAGCCCATTCCACTTGTTCCGGAATCGACTGATCGGCGATTCCTGCTTCGTTGCTACCGCCGCGGTCATGCTCGCGCCTTTCCAAGCGATTCGCCGAGAATACCCGTCGGTCGGAGCATCAGAATGATGACCAGGACGACGAATGCGACGATTTCCGTCCACTGCGCGTTGCCGAGCAGTGTCGCGCCGTATTCACCGATGACCCCGAGCAGCAGGCCACCGAGCAGCGCACCGCGAATGTTGCCGATGCCGCCGAGCACGGCGGCGGTGAACGCCTGGATGCCGAGGATGAAGCCACCGTTGAAGATGACCCCGGAGGGCACCTTCATCACGTAGAACACCGCGGCCGCGCCGGCCAGCAGACCACCGATCAGGAAGGTCAGCATGATGACGCGTTCCTTGTTCACGCCCATCAGCGTCGCGGTGTCCGGGTCCTGCGCGACCGCGCGGATGCCCCGGCCGAACCTGCTCCGGTTGATGAACATGTTGGTGACGACCATCAGGATGATCGCCGCGCAGAAGATGATCAGCATCTGGTCGGTGATGGTCGCGCCGAACACGTCGAACACCGGGTGCGGGTCGAACATGATCACCGACGGCTCGGAGTTGCCGCCGCTGACGAAGATGAAGTAGACGTACTGCATCGCGAACGACGCGCCGATCGCGGTGATCAGGAACGCCAGCGGTGGCGCCCCTCGTCGTCGCAGCGGACGGTACGCTGCCCGTTCCAACAGGACGGCGACGGCAGCGGAGGCCGCCATCGCGGCCAAAGCGGACAGCAGGATGTCGCCGATCAACGCGACCGCGCTCATGTTTGGCGCAGATGGGCCGAACCCGAGCCGGGACAGGGTGAACCAGACCGCGTACGCCCCGGAGATGAACACCTCGGAGTGCGCGAAGTTGATCAGTTTCAGCACACCGTAGACGAGTGTGTAGCCCATGGCCACGAGAGCGTAAATGGCGCCATAGGCCAAACCGTCGAACGTATTCTGCCAGAATTCCGTCTTGAAGGCGCCTACGTCGAAATTAATCCAGGTCGAATCCTGGAGGAAAATAGTCAGAGGGTGCACGGCCTCACGTCCTGTCATGGCACCGGGCATGTTCGCCGATCACAATATATCGGCGAACATGCCCGGCATTACCCGCGGCCCGGAAATTTTAACAGGTCACGAGTTGAAATTAGGGTCAGGAAGACAGTTCCTTGACGGCGACGATCTTGCCGTTCTGCACCGCGTAGGCGTAGACCTGAACGGAGGTCAGTTCGCCGGTCGGGCCCCACTGGAAGTGCTTGCTCAGGCCGTCACCGCTGTAGTTCTTGACGTAGTTGACCAGCTGCGCGCGAGTCGTGTTACCCGCGTCGATGCCCTTGAGCAGGATGGTCGCGATGTCGTAGCCCTCGACCGAGTAGGTGCCGGGAGAGGCGCCGTTGGCGACCTTCGCGTAGGCGGAGGCGAACGACGGGACCAGCGCACCGTCGGTGCACGGGCAGGTGAAGATCGCGTTGCTCGCCGCGCTACCGGCCAGCTTCAGGAACTGCGGGTCCTTCACGCCGTCCGGGCCGACGAAGGTGCCCTTGAAACCGGCCTGGACCAGCTGCTGGTCCAGCGGAGCGGCTTCGGCGTAGTAACCGGAGTAGAAGATCGCGTCCGCCTTGGCGGCGTTGACCTTGTTCACGGTCGAGGAGAAGTCCTTCTGACCGGTGGTCACCTTGTCGTTGCACGCGGTGTCGTTGGCCGAACCCAGTGCCGGGGTGATCGAGGCGGCCAGCCCCTTACCGTACGCGGAGTCGTCCTGGACCACGCAGACCTTGGAGTCCTTCAGCGTGCCGGTGATGAACTTCGCGGCAGCCGGGCCCTGGGCGTTGTCGTTGCCGAGACCGCGGAAGAAGGTCGTCCAACCGTTCTGGGTCAGCGTCGGGTTGGTCGCCGACGCGGTGATGTGCACCAGGCCCGCCTGCTGGAAGATGCCGCCGGTGGCCGCCGACTCACCGGAGAAGGCCAAGCCGACCGCGCCGACGATGTCCTGCTCGGACGCCATCTGGGTGACCAGACCCGGGGCCGCCGAGGACGATCCCTGGGTGTCGAACTTCTTCAGCTGGACCTGGCAACCCGGGTTCGCCGTGTTGTGGGCGTCCAATGCGGTCTGGACGCCGTACAGGATGTTCAGGCCGAGCTGCGCGTTCGGGCCGGTCTCGGCGCCGCCGAAGGCAATGCTCAGGCCACTGCACTTGGCCTTGCCGTCGCCCGCAGGATTCGCGGCGTCAGCAGGCACGTTCAAGGTCGTCAGCGCGGGCAGGTTGATCCCGCTGCTCGGCGACGAGCCTCCCGAAGAGGAACCACCACTGTTCGCGGCACACGCGCCAAGGGCCAGCGACAACGCCGCCGCCACCATGACTGCACGCGTCAGCTTTGCTGCAGACACCCGCTCTACCTCCAAAGGACCCATTGGCCGCCCATGAGCGGCTTGCCCGATCGGGCTATGGATAGGGCTGAAAGTTAGCGGGCTCCTCACACGATGGACAGCGCGCCCCCCTGTCCGTATCCACATCGTGACGGTGTTAATGACCAGTAAATACCCACAAGCCGCCATCAGGGCAGAATTCGGGCGCGATTCTCACGTGGTGGTCAAACAATGTCACGTTCCGTGCGCGGCAACCGAACCACCCCGCGAGGTGGGATACCGGGCGCTCAGCCGAAGTTCTCCACCACGACATCGGCGACGGCCTTCATGGTCGTCCTGCGGTCCATCGCGGTGCGCTGGATCCAGCGGAAGGCGTCCGGCTCAGTCATACCTTGTTTCGCCATGAGCAAACCCTTGGCCCGCTCAACGGTCTTGCGGGTCTCCAGCCGCTCGGTGAGCCCGGCGACCTCGTTCTCCAGCGCCTGCAGCTCGGTGAACCGGCTGATCGCCAGCTCGACGGCGGGCACCAGGTCGCGCTTGGAGAACGGCTTGACCAGGTAGGCCATCGCGCCCGCGTCCCGCGCCCGCTCGACCAGGTCGCGCTGGCTGAACGCGGTCAGCATGACGACCGGCGCGATGCGCTTGGCGGCGATCTGCGAGGCGGCCTCGATGCCGTCCTGGCGGGGCATCTTGATGTCGAGGATGACCAGGTCGGGTTTGAGTTCCTCGGCCAGTTGGACGGCCTGTTCCCCGTCACCGGCCTCGCCAACGACCTCGTAGCCCTCCTCGCGAAGCATCTCGACGAGGTCGAGGCGAATCAGCGCCTCGTCCTCGGCGACGAGCACTCGACGAGCAGGTGCGGCCCCGTCGTGGGCCTCGGCAGCCAGCTGGGTCACCGCGGTCCTCCTGGTGGTTCTGCGGTGGGTCGGCATCGGCCCACACGTTCGTGCCCGGAATGCGCAGCGTACCGGGCTCACGCGGCTCCTGGCGCGCGGTCAACGCCGTGGCCAGGGTGCGATTGGCCACTTTCCGCCGGTAAGAACGCCGTCGACGGGCGGGCCGGCCCGGTCGCGGAGCGTGGCCAACGCCACGAAAGCGGTAGCCGGAAAACGCCTCGACAGCTGATCGACTCGTCCGGTCTGATGTCCCGCGATGACGAACGACGAACCAGCCGAACCGGCCGACGTCACCCCCGAACTCGTGCGCGCGCTGCTCGCCGAGCAGTTCCCGGCCTGGGCGGACGAAGCACTCGCACCGGTCGGCAAGCCCGGTGTGGACAACATGACCTTCCGGCTCGGGCCGGACAAACTGGTGCGAATGCCGCGATTTCCCCGCTGGGTGGGCCAGGTGCTGCGCGAACAGCGCTGGCTGCCGGTGCTCGCGCCGCGCCTGCCGCTGGCCGTGCCCGTCCCGCTCGCGCAGGGCGAACCCGGCGCGGGCTACCCGTTCCCCTGGTCGGTCTATGCCTGGCTGGACGGCGACAACGCGACCAGGTCGGCCCTGGTCGACCAGCAGCAGGCCGCCCGTGACCTGGCCGGATTCCTGCGCGCGCTGTGGGCGATCGACCCGACTGACGGCCCGCCGCCGGAGTGGAGCAACGGCTTCCGCGGCGTCGACATGGCCGACGGGCGTGACTCCGCGATCGTCGACTGGCGGATCGAGCGGCGCATCGCGGCGCTGGACCGGCTGGCCGACACGGCCGCGCTGCGCGCGGTGTTCGCGACCGCGCTCGCCGCACCGGTCTGGCCGACACCGCCGGTCTGGGTGCACGGCGACCCGGCACCGGGAAACCTGCTGGTCAGGGACGGCCGTCTGAGTGCGGTGATCGACTTCGGCACGGTGGCCGTCGGCGATCCGGCCGTCGACCTGATCGGCGCCTGGACGCTGCTCTCCCCCGCCGGTCGCGAGGTGTTCCGCGCCGAGTTGTCGATCGACGACGCGACCTGGGCGCGCGGTCGCGGCTGGGCGCTGAGCGCGCTACTACCCGCGCCCGAGAGGTGGGACGACGAGGCCCGCCGCGGCCTCGACGAACTGGTCGGCGACCATCGCCACCTCGGTTGATACTCGGGCTGATACTGGGGCCATGCGCACGGTCGACACGCCCACTCTGACCATCGCCTACGAGGAATGGTCGCCCAGCGTCCGCAACGACGCGGTGGCGGGTGCCGGGCCGGTCGTGCTGGTGCACGGCTGGCCGGACAGCCCGCGTGGCTGGCGCGTCGTCGGCGAGAACCTGGCCAACGAGGGCTACCGGGTGCTCGCGCCGACCCTGCGCGGTTTCGGCGAGACGACGTTCCGCGCCGACGACCGGATGCGCAGCGGCCAGCTGTCCGCGCTCGGCCGCGACCTGCTGGATTTCGTGGACGCGCTGGAACTGGACGCTCCGGTGCTGGTCGGGCACGACTGGGGCGCGCGGGCGGTCGCCAACGCGTGCGGCCTGCGGCCGGGCGTGGCGCGCGGGCTGGTGCTGCTCTCGGTCGGCTACGGCACCAACGACCCGAACCAGAAACTGGCCTTCGAGCAGGCGCGCAACTACTGGTACCACTGGTACATGTCGACCGAACGCGGCGAGCGCGCGGTGCGCGAGGACCGCGCCGCGTTCACCCGCTTCGTCTGGGACAGCTGGTCGCCGCCCGGTTGGTTCGACGACGCCGAGTTCACCGCGACCGCGACCGCGTTCGACAATCCGGACTGGGCGGACGTGGTGCTGCACTCCTACCGGCACCGCTGGGCGTTCGTGCCCGGCGACCCGGCCTACGCCGAGGACGAGGCGGCGCTCGTGCCCGCGCCCCAACTCGCCGTGCCGACGCTGGTCCTGCACGGCGTGCAGGACACCTGCAACCACCCGGACACGTCGGCCGGCAAGGAGTCCTTCTTCACCGGTCCGTACCGGCGCGTGCTGCTCGACGGCGTCGGCCACTTCCCGCAGCGGGAGGCGCCGCAGGCCGTGTCCAACGAGCTGTCCACGTTCCTGACCGGACTCTCCGGTCCGGACTGATGGCGGACACGCTGCGGCATCCGCTCCGGCAGCGGCTGCTGCGCCTGTTGCAGACCGCGGGCCCGTCCACCGCGACCAAACTCGCCGCTGTCACCGGCGAATCCTCCGGTCTGACCAGCTACCACCTGCGCAGGCTCGCGGCCGTCGGCCTGATCGCCGAGGTCGATGGCGGCGGCCGGGCACGCTGGTGGCGAGCTGTCGAGCACGCGCCGACCACCCGACCCGCGCGGCCGAGGCAGGCGCCCTCGGACAGTGGTGTGCGCAGCGAGATCCTGGCCGCGGCCGGCGCGCTGCTCGCCGAACTCGACGGCGCGCAGGGCCTGAGCATGCGCGCGGTCGCCAGAGCCGTCGGCATCGCACCCGCCAGCATCTACCACCATTTCGCGGACAAGGACGCGCTCATCGCGGGCCTGGTCGACTACGAGGGCGAACGGCTGGTCACGATCATCGCGCGGGCCCGCGACAGCCGACCGGCCGACGACCCGGTCGGCCGCTTCGCCGCGCAGATCGACGCCTACTGCCGGTTCGCGCTGACCGATCCGGGTCACTATCGATTACTCCTCAACGAGCGACCGCGCCCCGGCCCCGACGGCCGTCTGGAGGGCCCGACCGTCCGGCTGGTGGTCGAGTTGATCCGGGCACTGGACCAGTGCGCCGAGGCAGGCCACACGCTGCGGCTGCCGAGCAGGCGGGGCGCGATCATGGCGTTCGTGGCCAGCCATGGCCGGGTCGCGCTCTGGCACGCCTTCCCTGATGAGGCGCGCGCCGATCAGATCGAGCCGTTCGTGGCCGAGGTGGTGTCGCTGGTGATCAGCTGAAGGCTGGATTGTTTTGCAAAGAAATTAGCCACGAACGAAGGCGTGATCCGGGACGCACCGCGCGAATCGGGAAACTCATCGGTCCTATCATTCGTTTGGCTGGGGACGAATCGTTGGTCGAGAGGGAGGTGCCGGCGATGACGCTGCGGCATGTGGTCGTGGTTGGTGCGTCAGCGGCAGGCTTGACGACGGCCGAGGCACTGCGCCGGGCCGGCTTCGACGGGAAGCTGACCATGATCGGCGCCGAGCAGCACCACCCCTACGACCGGCCGCCGCTGTCCAAGCAGATCCTGGCCGGCACCTGGGAACGCGAGAAGATCAACCTCCGGCAGCCCGACGCACTGTCCACACTGGACGCCGAATGGCGCCTCGGCTCGCCAGCCACCGCCCTGGACATCGACGCGCGCGAGGTACGCCTGGCCGACGGCGACACGGTCGGCTACGACGGCCTGGTCATCGCCACCGGCGTCACACCACGGCAGCTGCCCTTCGGCCACGAGCTGTCCGGCGTGCACCTGCTGCGCACCGTCGACGACGCGCTCGCGCTGCGCGAAAGCCTCCGGCCCGGCGCCCGCCTCGTCGTGGTCGGCTGCGGCTTCCTCGGCGCCGAAACCGCCGCCGTCGCCGCCGGCCTCGGCGTGGACGTCACCCTCGTCGACCCGCTGCCCGCGCCGATGATCCGCCAGTTCGGCGCCACCATCGGCGGCGAGATCGCCAAGCTGCACGAGTCGCACGGCGTCACGGTGCTGACCAGCGTCGGCGTCGCCGGCATCAGTGGTGTCGGCGGCCGGGTCAGCGGCGTCGCGCTCGACGACGGCCGCACCCTCCCCGCCGACGTCGTCCTGGTCGCCATCGGCTCGGTGCCGGCCACCGCGTGGCTCGCGGATTCCGGCCTGTCCCTGGGCAACGGCATCGACTGCGACGAGCAGTTGCAGGCCGCACCCGGCATCGTGGCCGCGGGCGACGTCGCCAGCTGGCCGCACCCCGGCCTTGACGAACGCATCCGCCTCGAACACCGGATGAACGCGACCGAGCAGGGACTCGCCGCCGCGAACACGTTGCTGGGCAAGGGAACCCCGTTCGCGCCAATCCCGTACTTCTGGACCGACCAGTACGACGTGAAGATCCAGGCGTACGGCACCTTCCCCGCCGACGCCGAACTGGTCTACATCGACGGCGACCCGAGCGAGGGCAAGTTCACCGCCGAATACCGCCGCGGCGACCGCGTCTACGGCGTGCTCGGCTGGAACATGCCCCGCCAGACCAGGACCCTGCGCGCCCGCATCATCGACACCGCGGAGCCCACCGTGGTCGGCTGATGACTGGCTTCGCGGTCTACGGCACAATGACCGCGCGCCCCGGTCAACGCGCCGCGCTCATCGACGAGATCCGCACCGCGATCGCCGCCCTCGACGAGCCGCCTGGTCTCCTCGACTACACCATCAACACGGTCCTCGACGATCCCGACGCCCTCTGGATCACGGAAGTCTGGACCACGAAGGACGCGCACGACACCGCGACCAGGACCACGGCCAACAAGGCCCGCACCGCCCGCTTCGCCGAACTGCTCGCCGCCGCACCCCACTCCGCCTACGGCGAGATCGTGGACCGCCTCGATAAGTAATGTCCGCCAAGGTCGGCCGATAGACAGTGGGTATCTGCCGTCCCCTGCCCCGACCTGGATGGGCCGCATATGCGCCGACCAGCGAGATTGGCCTCGAAAGGAATCCGCTACGTCGAGGTCGAACCCTGATCGAGATCCTTGCCAGCCAGCAGCGCGCCGGCTATTCACCCAGCGCGCGCCATACCTATGGGCGGGCCGGGATTGGTTCGGCCGGCTGGGTTCCGGTGACCTCCGGCGCCGATGCCGTTGCGGTGGTGCGCCGCTGGGCGATGCGCAGCAGGGCCAGGAGGGCGATGAAGCCCATACCGTAGACGGTGAGCAGGACCGATGTCTCGTAGATGTCCCCGGTTTGCCAGGTGACGCCGACCGCGTCGGTGACGGTGCCGCGCGCGCCGGTAGCGAACCTGGCGAAGAACGAGAACGTCGTGGCCGCGTAGAGCAGCACTCCCTGTAGATCGCTGGCTATGGCTCGGTCCGGCGTGGCAGCGGGCAGTGGGCCGCGAGCGCGTAGGTAGAGGGCGAAGACCTGCATGAACAGGTAGACGGTGAAGGTCCAGCCCAGGAAGTTGACGAGGGGAACGCCGAAGAAGCCGCCGCCGTTTTCCCAGATCCAGGCGTGGATGATGGTCGAACTGGTGGGATCCATGGCCAGGTCCCACGCGGTCATGGCGAACGCGGCGACGACCGGGGTGCCGATGGTGCTCAGCCATGGCGACTTGCGGCGCACGTCGCCGAGTAGCGCGGTGGCCACGATCCAGGCGAGGTAGCCGGTGGCCAGGTAGGCCGGGCCGATGAACCACGGCACCTGGAAGATCTTGCCGCCATCGGTGTAGTGGTAGTGGCCGAACGGGAAGCCGGTCTGGATGCTGAGGTTTTCCAGGATGTTGCTGATGATCAGGCCCGCCACGATGAAGACGCCGATCGCGCGCCAGCCGTAGCGCCGCGCACCGTGCAGGAGCGCGAACACGACCTGTACCACGATCAATGGCAGTGTGACGCCGTGCACGAAGGCCGAGGCGATCAGGCCGAGGAAGACAGCGGCGGTGATGGCCCACAGGGTGCTGTTGGACCGTTGGATGGCAGACATGGGGCCAACTCCAGGCAGCAGCAGCTCGTCGCCATCGCCGATGCGCTGTTCCAGACGCTGAAAGACCACCCGAAAGTGGTGTCACTGTTCGACAGTCACGTTCCGCTCGGGCCACGCGGTCTCGCCGGACGGGAGGCCGCGATCGGCATCCTGCTCGCCAACGGATTTCCGCCCCGGACCGCCGCACGGGCGTACACCGCCGTGGGGCACTACGTCGTCGGCTTCGCAGGCCAACTGCGTGTCGACGACACCACCGGCCCGCAGGAGGACCGGGACCTTGGCGCGTTCTACCGCTCCCTTGATCCCGCACGCTATCCGGCCACGGTGGCCTCGGCCCCGTACCTGCCGAGTTCCCTGGACGAGGAGTTCCGGTTCGGCCTGCAGCTCATCGTCGACGGACTGGCCCAACAGCTGCCCCACCCGGCCAAGCGCGCGCCGCGCCGATGACGGCTCGTCGGAGCGTGGAATGGTGGTTTACAGTCCCACGAGAAACTGGGCCGCCGGCAGTTGCGGCGACCCAGTTCGATTGTCACTCAAGCGGGCGCGACGGTCTGATTATCCGATGCAGCCAGGAACGGGTGACGGACTGCCAGTACAGTTGGTTGGCGTATTGGCGGTCACCGTTGAGGTGTTCAGCGTCGCCGCACCGGCGACATAATAGATGCCCCCGGGACCTACCGTTGCGGCATTGCTGTTGACGACACTGCTGGTAATGGTGAGCGTGCCGTTGACACTGGCGATGCCGGCGCCCTGATCGGCGGTATTGCTCTTGACCGTGCTGCTGGTGAACGTTGCCGCGGACGGAGTGCCTGAGCTGTAGATAGCGCCGCCAAGACCGTTGGCCGCGTTACCGGACAGCGCGCTGCCGGTGAGTGTTACCGCACCGAAATTGAGGATTCCGCCGCCGTCGTTGTTGCCTGTCGCGGTGGCATCGCCGCCGCTGAGGGTGACCGCGTCGAGCGTGATGCCGCCGGTGGAGCTGACCTCGGCGATACGGAACGCCGAGGCGGTCGCGGCACGGGTGATGGTGTTGGCGTTGCCGGAGAACGTGATGGGCGTGGTGATGACCGGTAGCCCGACCGGGCCGTTCACTCCATCGTTGCCATGGCTGGTGGTGAGGGTGTAGGTGCAGCCCGGAAGCAGCGTTATCGTCCCGCCACCCGCGGCGTTCGCTGCGGTGACCGCAGTCACGAGTGCTGTCTCGTTGCACGCGACGGATGCGGGTGCGGCCTGGGCGGCCATGGGTAGGAGGACGGCGGTGCCAGCGGCCAGAATGGTGGCGCCGGCAAGAACTGACATTGTGCGACTACATCGCATGAGAACTTTCCTGGAACTGAGACCGATGGTGGCTGAGCAAGAGGCCCAAACGTCCCGCAAGAGCGGTCACCGGCGGTCCAAAAACAACCAAGTCGAACGTTACCGTACCCGACCGAAAATAGATAGTCGGATGTTAGTGGGCAACTGCTCGCACTGGGTCTGGTAGCTGGGGCACGGAGTTCGTGGTGTGGCGAATTGACGATGGGATGAGCGACGCTTTCAGAGTCTCGGATTCCGGCATCGAGACCACGTCATTCGTACAGTACGAGAATGCGGTGAACGCCTTGGCCCAGTTTGGCGATAAGCGTTGCATTCGACCGAGCGCAAGCTCAGGACTCAAAGGGTGAGTGCTGCGGAAGCCGGCATAGTCGGCAGGTCAGCCGGCGACCGCCGCCCGCTGAATGGTGACCGGAACCCTCGGGCTGGTGGTCCAGACCGTCGTGCCCGGCACCACGGTCCGGTTGACACCGCCCGCGGCGATGGCGTCCAGAGTGGTCTGGCCGGGCTGCTGGTAGGAGCCGAGCACCGTGTAGGTCGGCGGGAGCGCGGTGTCGCCGTAGACCAGGATGAACTGGCTGCCATTGCCATTGGCACCGAACGCGGGGGCCATGGCCACCGTCCCCGCCGGGTAGACAAGCTTGTTCTCCTGCCCGGCAGGCTTGAGACCGGTGGGCCGCTCGACGGCGAACTGGTAGCCGGGTCCGTCCCACCCGGTGCCGGTGGGGTCGCCGCACTGCAGCACCTTGACGTTGGGCTCGTTCGTCAGCCGGTCGCACGGCGAGCCGTCGAAGTACTTCTTCGTGGCCAGGAACAGGAAGCTCTGCACCGCGCAGGGCGCCTTCGCACGGTCCAGGACAACGGGAATATCGCCGCGATTGGTCGTCAGCGTGACCTGCGCCGTGCCGCTGGCCGGTGTGCGCTCAGCGTGGTCGGGCAGGCCGACGTACTTGGCGACCCGGTCGCCGGGAGTCGCCGAGTACACACACGAGGCGGACCCTGCTGTCGGAGTACCGGCGATCGACCGGCCTGCCGTCGCAACGGCCACGATTCCGCCCGCGAGCAGGACCAGCGCGGCCGCGATGGCGACGACCAGCCCCGTCCGAGACTTCCCGGCCGGCGCCCCCTGGCCGGACCACGGCGGCTGCTGTCGTAGTGGATCGCTCACAACCGGCCTTCCCGCATGTCGCCCAGCCCGCCGAACCGCCGGGCTTCGTCGAACGGTAGCCAGGGCCGATGAATTCTCGATGACACGCGACGCTAGGGGTTCGCGCCTTCGATGGACAGCGCGTGGTGGAAGACGTTGCGCGGGTCCCAGTGCGCCTTGATCTGTTGCAGGCGCGGGTAGTCGTCCTTGTAGTACAGAGTGGACCAGGGCACGCCGGAGGTGTTCCAGGCCGGATCGGCGAGGTCGACGTCCGGGTAGTTGATGTAGGAGCCGTCGCTGACGTCGTTGGGCACCGGCACGCCGCCGGTCTCCGCGTAGATGTCGCGGTAGAAACCGCGGATCCAGGCCAGCTGCGTTGCGTCCTGCGACTCGTCGGCCCAGGTGGCCTGGTAGACGGCCTTCATGACCACGTCGCGCTGCGCGACCGCGGTTGCTCCCGGGGCTACCGCCCGCACCTGACCGCCGTAGCCGACGAGCAGCATGCCGGTTCCCGTGCCGGCACTGGCATCGCCGAGGTGGGTGTAGATCGTCGAAAGCTGGGCGTCGGTGAGGGAACGGCGCAGGTAGCCTGCCTTGAGCTTGTAGCGGCGGGTCGTCTTGTCACCGCCCTCGCCGTCGCCCGGCCAGGTCGTCATGTGCAGCCACGGCATGGTCACGCCGGTGCTCACCACGGGCGTGAGGCCGGAGCCCGCGTTCACGGCGGTCACGAAGTCGGTCAGCAGGCCCTGCGCGTTCGGCACGCCGGCGTCCATCTGCACGACCATCTGAATGCCGCCCGCGGCCTTGTTCGGGATCAGGAAGACGCCGTAGATGGCGTTCTCGGGCGCGCCCGGCGCGCTGTTGCGCTCGTGCCAGGTGCCGAAGTTGCGCAGCAGCGTGCTGAACGCCTGCTCGGTCATGTGCTCGTCCCACGCCCAGTCGACCAGCCAGGCCAACATCTCGGCGGGTGCGGGTGGCAGGAGCGTCGACGGGTCGGTGCCGGTGGCGCCGGACGAGCGCAGCCAGTACTTGGTGACCACGCCGAAGTTTCCGCCTCCGCCGCCGGTGTGCGCCCACCACAGGTCGCGGTTCGGGTCGTTGGGCTCGCGGGTCGCGACCACCGCGCGTGCCCGGCCGTCCGCGCCCGCCACGACCACCTCAACGCCGTACAGATGGTCGACGACCGAGCCATACCGTCGCGACAGCGGCCCGTACCCACCGCCCGCGAAGTGCCCGCCGGCACCGACTTCCGGGCAGCCACCAGCCGGGATGGTCACGCCCCAGCCCTTGAACAGCGTGCTGTACACGCGGCCGAGCGTGGCGCCCGGTTCGACCGCGAACGCGCCGCGCGCGGCGTCGTAGCCGACCGCGTCCATCGGCGAGAGATCGAGCAGCAGCTTGATCGACGGGTCGGCGGTGAAGTTCTCGAAGCAGTGTCCGCCGCTGCGCATCGCGATCTGTCGCCCGGACCGCATCGCGTCCGACACCGCGGCCACCACCTGATCGGTCGACGAGATCACCCGGACCTCGTCCGGCCTGCCGACGAAGCGGAAGTTGTCGCCGCGCAACAGACTGTCGTAGCGGGTATCGCCGGGCCGGACGGAGACCCCTCCGAACTCCGCCGGCCCGGCCGCGGCCACCGGAGCGGCCTCCCACACGCCTGCCGCCGCCCCCAATGCGACAACTCCCGCTCCGGCCAGCAATCCACGTCGACTCACCTGGTTCATGGCGCAAGCCTGCCAACACCGCGCCGCGACCACATCGACCGATCCATGGATCGTGCCGGTCAACCGATCGGTTGAGGCGAGGCGTCGATCGGCTGGCTAGGTTGGGCGGGATGCCCAAGCTGATCCTGTTCAACGGCCCGCCGGCGTGCGGCAAGTCGACGCTGGCCCGGCGGTACGCCGACGACCATCCGCTCACGCTCGATCTCGACATCGACGAGGTGTGCGCCATGCTCGGCGGCTGGCGGGAGGATCGGCGCAACGCGGGAACGCTGGCGCGCGGGATCGCGCTGGCCGCCGCGCGCACCCATCTCGCGTCCGGGCACGACGTGGTCGTCCCGCAACTCCTGGCTCGACCGGAGTTCATCGAAGCGCTGGAGAGTCTCGCGCACGAGGCAGGCGCGACGTTCCACGAGATCGCCCTGCTCGACAGCAGGGCGAACATGCTGCGCCGCTTCGCCGACCGCGTCGACCACCCGCGCGGTGACACCGGCGACGCGGAACTGCTGGCCCTCTACGACCGGCTGATGGCGTTGCTGCCCAGCCGCCCCGACGCGCGCATCGTGCCCGTCGAGGACGGCAAGCCGGACGAGACCTACCAAGCCGTGCTGCACGCCCTGCGCTGAAACTCAGGGCTGGTGCGCCACTCCCCCGAGCCAGACCTGCCGGATCGCCCGCGTCGCGGCGATGTCCTCGGTCGGGTCGCCGTCGACGAGTATGAGATCGGCGCGCTTGCCTTCCGCGATGCGGCCGCGGTCGCGGAGTCCGAACCGGTCGGCGATGCGCACGGTCGCGGCGGTCAGCGCCTCGGTCGGGGTGAGGCCCGCCTCGACGAGCAACGCGAGTTCCTCGTGCACGGATTCGCCGTGGTCGACGGCCATCGGCCCCATCGGCGGATGCGCGTCGGTGCCGAGCAGGATCGGCACGCCGGCCCGGTGCAGTGCGGTGACGCTGTCCCGCGCGTGACCGTAGTGCTCGTCGACGGCGTCCGGGAAGCGGAAGTTGGCCGCCGCCCGCATCATCGTCAGGGTCGGGATGACCGCGCGGTTCTCGGTCCGCATCCGTTGCACGGTCGCATCGTCGAGGACGCCGTCCAGCGGCGCGTGGGTGGTGAAGTCGACGCCGTTCTCGATGGCAACCCGGGTCGTCGCGACGGACGTCGCGTGCGCGATGGTCAGCAGGCCGCGTTCGTGTGCGCCGGCAACGATCGGCCCGACGAACGATCCGTCGAGCGCGCCGGGGCTGCCCGGTTCCTCGATGATCAGCTTGATGTGGTCCGCGCCCGCGCGGGCGCGGTCGCTGAGCCAGTTGTCGATCTGGTCCGGGTCGGACAGCAGGACCTCGGGCGGAAAGCCCATCATGGTGGCGAAGTTGCCGGGCCCGAGCGCGGCGACCGTGGACGTGCGCACGTCCGGCAGACCGTCGAGTCCGCGCAACGGGTCGAACCGCGCCATGTCCAGCGCGCCCATGTCGAGCATGGTGGTGATGCCCCAGCGCCGCGCGAGTTCCAGCTGCGCGCGGTCGTTGACGTGCACGTGCGCGTCGATCAGGCCGGGCAAGATGGTGCCGCCCGCGCCGTCGACGATGTGCGCGCCTGCCGGGTCGATGCCGATGTGGTCGTCGTTGATGACGACCGTGCCCTGATCGAGCACTCGTTCACCGTCGAACACCCGCACGTTCGTGATGACCGTGCGCATCAGCGACCCGCCTTCTCGTCCGCTTCGCGCACCGCGGCGACGAAGTCGATGATCTTCTGTTCGTCCTTGATGCCCTTGCCGCTCTCCACGCCGGAGCTCACGTCCACGGCGAGCGTGCGACATCGCGGGCGCAAGGCCGCTATGCCGGCGCCGACGTTGTCCGCGGTGAGCCCGCCGCCGAGCACGACGTGCGCGTCGATCTTCTCGGGCAGCAGCGACCAGTCGAAACTCCGCCCACCCCCACCGTAGCCGGACACGTGCGCGTCCAGGAGCAGTCCGCGAGCGCGCGCGTAGTCGCGGACGAACTGGTCGAGGTCGGGGCGCCGCGCCTGCGGGTCGAGCGGAATCCGTGCCGCGCGCAGGAAGGACAGTGCGCCGTGGCCTGCGGAGATCCAGCACTGTTGCGGGGTTTCGTCGCCGTGGAACTGGATGACCGCACCGGGTACGCCGGCCGCGGTCGCGGCGACGTCGTCGGGATCGGCGTTGACGAACAACAGCACCGGCGGGACGAACGGCGGCAGCCGGCGCGCGAGTTCGGCGGCGCGCTCGGCGGTCACATAGCGCGGACTCGGTGGGTAGCGGACGAAACCGACCGCGTCGACCCCGGCCGCGACGGCCGCGTCGACATCCTGTTCCCGGGTGAGTCCGCAGACCTTGACCGGCGTGCGGGCGACAACTGCCATGCAGCCACCTTAGCCATCACACCAGAGCGCTGCTGTCCTGATGCACCTCGACGGCCACCCCGATGAACGCCTCGACCTCGGGGCGCTGCCGGGTCTCCGGCGCGACGGAGAGTGCGACGCGGTAGCGGGGCGTGTCCGCGACCGGGCGAAAAGTGATGTCCGTACGCCGATGCAGGGCCGCGACGGACGCGGGCACGAGCGCGAGGCCGACGCCGACGGCCACCGCGTCGAGCGTTGCCGCCGCCGAGTCGACGCACAGCAGCGGCTCGGCCGCGAAGTCGGCGATGGCGAGTTCGTCGTGGCCGGCCAGCGGGTGCGCGGCCGGCAGGGCGAGCAGGTCCGGGTCGTCGTACAGCGGAATCGTGTCGAAACCATCCACAGCGGACTCGGCGGCGACCCTGATCCAGGCCACGTCGACGTCCACCGCAAGGTCGCCGACGACGACCTCGACGTCGGGATTCTCGGCACCGAAGCGGTGCAGCACGTCCGCGCCGGTGAGGCCGGCCGCGAATCCGATGGTGAGCGTGGGCGGGACAACGGCGGCGGCGCGCACCCGGCGGCGCGCGGCGCCCGCACGGGCCAGCAGGCCGTCCGCCTCGGCGACCAGCACCCGGCCCGCCTCGGTGAGCCGGACGGTGTGGTGGTCGCGGTCGAACAGGACGACGCCCAGATCGTGTTCCAGCGACTTGATCGCGCGCGACAGCGCGGGTTGCGCCAGGATCAACTCCTGGGCCGCGCGACCGAAGTTGAGCCGCTCGGCGACCGCCAGGAAGTAGCGGAGCTTGCGCAGGTCGATCTCTGCTTCGGGGTCGAGATAACGCGCCCGCTTGGCCATGTGAAAAACGGTAGCACCACCAGGCAGATCCGGTCATCTTCGAACGAGGGGTGCCGGGATCCACTGGGGTGACACGATGTTGCCCCGATCGGGCACACCGTCGAAATTCGACACTATGCTTGTCTTGTGCTGATCACGTCCAGATCGGCCGCGGAGTACCGCGCCATGTTCGATCTCGCCGACCTGACCACGGATTCCGTGCTCGACTGTTGCGCCGGTGGCGCGAGTTTCGCCGCCGAGATCGGTGGCGCGTCGGTCGCGCTGGACCCGGTGTACCGGCACGGCCGGGCCGCGCTCGCCGAGCAGATCCGGGTCGGGCAGCAGGGCGCGAACGGGCTGGCCTACGCCAACGCCGAGTATTTCGACTGGAGCTGGTACGGGGATCCCGCGCGCCGGGAGGAGATGCGGACGCGGGCCGCACGGCACTTCCTGGCCGACATCGCCGCCCGGCCGGACCACTATGTCGCGGGCGACGTGCACCGGCTGCCGTTCGCCGACAACAGCTTCGATCTCGTGCTGTGTTCACATCTGCTGTTCACCTGGTCGGATGTTTTCGACGACGACTGGCACCGGCGCGCCATCCGGGAGATGCTCCGGGTCAGCCGGGGCGAGGTGCGGATCTTTCCGACCGTTGTGCAGAAAACCGGGGATCCCGTGCCGTTCCTGCCGCTACTTCGGGCGAACTTCGCCGCGCGCGGGGTGTCGTCGCGGTTGGTGAAGGTGCCCTACATGTTCCAGGTCGGCGCGGACGAGATGCTGGTGTTCACCTCGAACGCCTAGCCGCGTCCACGGCGGCCTCGATCACGCGCGCGGCGACGTCGGCCACCTCCTCCGGGCTGCGACCGAGGTCGCCGGACAACGACTGGGTGGTGAACCCGGACAGTTGCACGGCGACGGCGTCCACCAGCCATCTGGGTGGTTTTCCGCTGCCGCTTGCCTGCCAGAGCCTGCCGGTCACCTTGACCGCGAAGCTGTTGCGCGCCTTGCGGCTCTCGTGCGCGGCCTGCGCAAGTTCGGCGGACAGGCCGTCGATGGGCAGCGCGGCGATCTCCCAGAACACCCTGCCGTTGTCGGCGTTGAGCCGGTGCGTGACCACGAGCAGTTCGCGCAGCCACGCACGCAGGTCACCGTGCTCGGGCGCGGTCGGCAACTGCTGGCCGTAGCGGTGCACGCCGGCCAGGATCGCCTGGGCGAACAGGCCGTCACGGGTCGCGTAGTGCCGGAACACGGTGCGCCGGTTGACGCCCGCGACCTCGGCGACGTCGTCCATGGTCGCGGTGAGGCCGCGGGTGGCCAGAACCTGCCCAGCGGCACGCAGGATGCGCGCGCGGGCCAGGTCGCGCTGCGCCTCGCCGAGAGAGGGCGCGATGGTCTCCTCGGTCACGCGGCGGATCGTAACATCGAAACCTTGCCAATGTCACTCATGAGTGACACGCTGACATTCATGGGTGACATGGATCTGCGCGCCAGGTACCGCCAGGAACGGGACAAACGACTGCGACCGGACGGCAACGACCAGTACCAGGCGCTGACCGGCAGATTCGCCCACTACCGCGAGGATCCGCACACCGAGCGCGTCGAGCGTGCACCCAAGGTCGAGCACAGCACGGTGATCTGCATCGGCGGCGGTTTCGCCGGCCTGGCCACGGCCGCCCGGCTCGTCGAGGCGGACGTGCGGGACGTTCGGATCATCGACAAGGGCGGCGATTTCGGCGGCACGTGGTACTGGAACCGCTATCCCGGCGCGCAGTGCGACACCGCGTCCATGGTGTACCTCCCGCTACTGGAGGAGACCGGGCACATGCCGACCGAGAAGTACGTGCACGGCCCGGAGATCCTCGCGCACTGCCAGCGGATCGGCCGGCAGTTCGGTCTGTACCGAAACGCGCTGTTCCACACCGAGGTCACCGACGTGTGCTGGGACGAGGTAAGTTCGCGTTGGCGCCTGCGCACGAACCGCGGCGACGAGCTGAGCGCGACGTTCCTGATGATGGGCACCGGCCCGCTGCACGTGGCGAAACTCCCCGGCATCCCGGGCATCGAGGATTTCGCGGGCCACGCCTTTCACACCAGCCGCTGGGACTACGCCTACACCGGCGGCGATCCGGACGGCGCGCCCATGACCAGCCTGAACGACAAACGCGTCGCGATCATCGGCACCGGCGCGACGGCCGTGCAGTGCGTGCCGAGCCTGGCCAGGGATGCGCTGGAGTTGCTCGTCTTCCAGCGCACGCCGTCCTCGATCGATGTGCGCGCCAACGAGCCGATCGATCCGGAGTGGTTCGCCGAGGTGGCCACCCCCGGCTGGCAGCGGCGCTGGCTGGCCAACTTCACTGCGAACCAACAGGGCAACCAGGCCGATGAGGACCTGGTGCACGACGGCTGGACCGCGATCTCCCGCCGGGTCCGGACCAGCGTGGCCGCGCTCCCGCCCGCCGAACGCACGCCCGAGGCTATCGCCCGCGTCGTGCTCGAATCGGACGACGCGAAGATGACCGAGATCCGCGCTCGCGTCGACGAGATCATCGAGGACGAGGACACCGCGACGCACCTCAAGGCCTGGTACCGACAACTGTGCAAGCGACCCTGCTTCCACGACGAGTACCTCCAGGCGTTCAACCGTCCGAACACGCATCTGGTCGACACCGACGGCAAGGGCGTCGAGCGAATCACCGCGACCGGCGTCGTGGCGGCCGGCAAGGAGTACCCGGTGGACTGTGTCATCTACGCGTCCGGTTTCGAGGTCAACACCTCCTACGCGCGCCGCTGCGGCTACGAGGTCACCGGCCGGAACGGCGAGACGCTCTCCGAACACTGGGCGCGGGGCATGCGCACCCTGCACGGCACGCACGTGCACGGCTTCCCGAACATGTTCATCGTGCAACCCACCCAGGGCGCGAACCTGATCTCCAACATTCCGCACAACCTGGTGGAATCCGCGCGCACCATCGCGATCCTGGTCCGGCACGCGCTGGACACCGGCACCGACCGGGTCGAGGTCAGCGAAACTGCCGAACAGGACTGGGTCGACCTGATGCTGACCGCGCCGCCGCTGGCAACGTCCTCTCCGGACTGCACGCCCGGCTACTACAACAACGAGGGCCAGGAACCGGATCCGTCCACCCGCCTGCGGGTCGGCTACCCGGCGGGCGCGACGGCCTACTTCGCCTACCTTGAGGACTGGCGGACCAGCGGTACGTTCGCCGGGCTGACCTTCACCCGCAACGACAATCACGACGAGAGGCTCGCCTCATGACCGACACCATGCTCGCCGGACGACTGAACCTGGAAACGCTGGACTTCAAGGTCCAGGAAGTCCCGATCCCCGAGCCGAGGCCGGACGAGGTGCTGGTCGCGGTGCGCGCGGCCGGGGTGTGCCTGTCCGACCTGCACCTGATCGACGGCTCGCTACGGTTGCCGGCCACCGGTTCGGTCACCCTCGGCCACGAGGTCGCCGGCGTGGTCGAGAACCTGGGCAGCGCGGTGCCGGCGAACATCCAGGTCGGCCAACGGGTCGCGTTGCAGGCCGGCCAGACCTGCGGCAACTGCGTCACCTGCCGGACGCACACCCAGCCGTGCGCGCAGCCGATGACCCGGGGCGTGCACTACGACGGCGGCTGGGCGCAGTACACGGTGGCGCGGATGGACACCCTGGTGCCGATCCCCGACGACCTCCCGTTCGACCAGGCGGCGATCATCCCGGACGCGGTGTCCACCCCGTACGCCTCGATCGTGGCGACCGCGCACGTGCGGCCCGCGCAGTCGGCCGGGGTCTGGGGTGTCGGCGGGCTCGGCGCGCACGGCGTGCAACTGCTGCGCATCGTCGGCGCCGCGCCGATCATCGCGGTCGACCCGCTGCCGGCCGCCCGCGAACGCGCCCTGACCTTCGGCGCCGATCTCGCGCTCGACCCAGCCGAGCCCGACTTTCTCAACCAGGTGCGCAACGCCACCAACGGACGCGGCCTCGACCACGCCTTCGACTTCGCAGGAGTGCAAGCCGTGCGAGAACAGGCGGACGCCGCGCTCGCGCCCGGCGGCTCGCTGGTGCTGATCGGATTGACCCCGGAGCCGCTGACCATCACTGACAGCATCCCCTTCAGCACGCGCCAGCATCGGCTGCTCGGCCACTACGGCTCGGTGTCACAGCACGTGCTGGAACTGGTGTCGCTGGCCAGGCACCGGCGGCTGGACCTGAGCAAGTCGATCAGCGGTCACATCCCGCTGGCCGACGCCGCCGAGGCCGTTCGCAGGCTCGCCGAGAAGGAGAACAACCCGATCCGCCTGATCCTCACGCCCTGACCCGCACTTACCGGTCAGAGTACGAAGCCCGCCGGGAACGGATCAGACGGGTCGAGCAGGTAGTTGGCCGTGCCGGTGATCCACGCCCGCCCGGTGATCTCCGGTGTCACCGAGGGCAGCGATCCGACCGTGGACTCGGCGACCAGCCGTCCGACGAAAGTCGTGCCGATGAACGACTCGTTGACGAAGTCGGTGTGCAGCGGCAGCTCGCCCCGCGCGTGCAGCTGCGCCATCCGCGCGGACGTGCCCGTGCCGCACGGCGAGCGGTCGAACCAGCCCGGATGGATGGCCATGGCATGCCGCGAATGCCGCGCGTCGGCGTCCGGCGCCAGGAACTGCACGTGCTTGCAGCCCGAGATCAACGCCTCGACCGGGTGCCGTGGCCGGTTCGCGGCGTTGATCGCGTCCATGATGGACAGTCCGACGCCGAGGATCTCCTGCTTGTACTTGCGATCGAAGGGAAGACCGACGTCCGCGATGTCCACGATCGCGTAGAAGTTTCCGCCGTAGGCGAGGTCGTAGCGCACCGCGCCGATCCCCGGCACGTCCACCGTGGCGTCCAGCTCGACGACGAACGAGTCGACGTTGCGCAGCGTCACCCGCTCCGCGCGACCGTCCCGCACCACGACCGTCGCGATCACCAGCCCGGCGGGCGTGTCCAGCCGGATCACCGTTTCCGGCTCGGTCATCGGCACCATACCCGTCTCCACCAGCACGGTGGCGACGCCGATGGTGCCGTGCCCGCACATCGGCAGCACGCCGCTGACCTCGATGTACAACACACCCCAGTCCGCGTCCGGCCGGGTCGGCGGTTGCAGGATCGCGCCGCTCATCGCGGCGTGCCCGCGCGGCTCGTTGACCAGGAACTGTCGCAGCTCATCGAGGTGGCCGATGAAGTAGTCGCGGCGAGCGGCCATCGTCTCGCCCGGAATCGGCGCCACACCGCCGGTGACGACCCGGGTCGGCATGCCCTCGGTGTGCGAGTCGACAGCCGTGATCATGCGGATCGAACGCATCAGCCGACCCTTTCCAGTGCCGCGATCGCCCGCTCCATGTCCGCGCGCACCTGCGCCTCGTGCTCAGCGATGAGCGGCCCACGCGGCGGCCGGCAAGGCCCGCCGAACCGCCCGACCAGGTCCATGCCCAGCTTGATGGCCTGCACGAACTCCGTCCGCGAATCCCACCGAAACGCACCGACGAGCGGCGCGTACAACGCCCGCGCCTCCGCCAGCTTCCCGGCAACGCCCAGCTCGTAAAGCCGAGCCGACTCGGCCGGGAACACGTTCGGGAATCCCGCGAACCATCCGCGCGCTCCCATCAGCAGACTCTCCAACACCACATCATCGGCTCCGCCGATCACGGTCAGGCCGGGCGCGGCCGCCGCGATCTCCTGTACCCGCCGCACGTCGCCGGAGAACTCCTTCACCGCGACGATGTTGTCGATCTGCGCCAGTTCGGCGAGCAGGTCCGGGGTCAGGTCGACCTTGGTGTCGAACGGGTTGTTGTAGACCATCACCGGCAGCCCCACCGACGCGACCTGCGTGAAGTGCTCGATGATCTCGCCCCGGTTGGCCCGATACACGATCGGCGGCAGGCACAGAACCCCATCCGCCCCATCCTCGGCGGCGAGTTCCGCCCACCGCTTCGCCTGATGCCACCCGACCCCATGCACCCCCACGATGACAACCCCGTCCTTGCCAACGGCATCCACCGCCGTGCGCGCGACCCGACGCCGCTCATCATCGGTCAGCGACGAGTACTCGCCGAGCGACCCGTTCGGGCCCACGCCCCGGCAGCCGTTCGCGACCAGCCAGGCGCAGTGCTCGGCATAGCGGTCGTAGTCGACGCCGAGACCGGCGGGCGCCGCGTCGTCGGCGCGGTAGGGCAGGGCGGTGGCCACCACGACGCCACCAAGATCCGGGCTGATCATCAGTCCTCCTTCTGCAACGGCGGCTCGGCGAGTTCGCCGAGCCGAATCGGCTGCGCGATCGGCCTGCGATGGGCAGCACGCGAACCAGTCAGTTCGGCCACGGTCGGCCCGCAGATCCGCGCCTGGCACGGCCCCAGCCCGGCCCGAGTCGCCAGCCGCAGCGCCCGACTGTCCATCATGGACGGGTCAGCGGCGGCTTCGCGCAGCGCGGCATAGCTGGTCTCCTCGCATCGGCAGATCACCGTGTCCGGCCGCAACCAGCCCGACCACCCGGCCCCGATCGGATGCGCCCGCGCCAGCCGACCGGCAAACGCCCTCCCCGCGGCAACCCGCCGCAGTTCGGCCGCACTCGGCTCCCGCCCCACCGCACACCACCCCGCGACCGCACCCTCGGCAGCCGCGGCCCGCGCCCCCGCGATCCCGGTGATCTCCCCGGCCGCGTAGACCCCGGTCACGGTGGTCATCTGCGTCTCCCCCACGTCAACGAAGCCGGTATCGCTCAACGCACAGCCAGCCGCGACCGCCAGCTCCAACTGCGGACTGAAACCATGACTCACGCACACCGCGTCGACAGCGACCGTCCGCTCGGATCCCGGCAACACCGACCAGTCCGCCCGCAGCCTCGCGACCACGACCTCCTCGACGCGCCCGTCCCCGCGCGCCGCGATCACCGCGCGCCCCATCCGATACGGCACCCGGTGCCGCGCCTGCCCGACCGCGTACCCCAGCAACTCCCCCACCTTGCCGACCAACTCCCACGCGTTGCCACCCAACTCCCCCGCCCGACTCCCCCGCCAAAGCGACCCCCACTCCCCCGCCTTGCCGCCCAACTCCCCGGCCAGACTCCCGCGCCCACGCGACCCCGACTCCCCCGCCCGACTCCCGCGCCCACCCGAGCCCGACTCCCCCGCCCAACTCCCGCGCCGATGCGACCCCGACTCTCGCGGCCAACTTCCCCATCCGCGCAACACGGTCCGCGCCGAGTTGGCCTCCAACACCGCGAGCACCCGCGACCCGGCCTCCGACAAGGCCGCCGTCACCGGCA
Organism: Pseudonocardiaceae bacterium; assembly: GCA_035948315.1. Taxonomy (GTDB): domain Bacteria; phylum Actinomycetota; class Actinomycetes; order Mycobacteriales; family Pseudonocardiaceae; genus CAJCJE01. The sequence continues at coordinate 58,101 of DASZJG010000060.1, forward strand.
ACAGGAACGGCCCACTCCCCGCGACCACAACCCGCTCGCCGACCGCGACCCGCTCCCCCTTGGCCAACGCCTGCGCGGCACCAGCGCTGAACACGCCGGGCAGCTGCCAACCGGGAAACGGCAGCACCCGATCGTGCGCTCCGGTGGCCAGCACCAACGCGTCCGGCTCCAGCACGTGCCGCGCCCGCCCGGTCCCGTCGACCAGCCCGCGCAGCACGTGCACGCGCGGCCCGTCCTCGATCGCCCAGACCGTGCTCTCCGACCACCAGGCGCAGCGCGGATGCTCCAGCACCCGCCGCCGCAACCCCTCGAACGCGGACCAGCCGTGTTGCACGCGTTCCGGATGCGTTGCCGCATAGGCGATCGGCAGCATCCGGTGGAACTGCCCACCCGGCTGCGCCGCCGCGTCGAGCAACGTCACCTCGGCGCCCGCGCGCAACGCCGCGTCGGCCGCGGCCAACCCGGCCGGACCGGCGCCCACGATCACGACACTGTTCATGTCCGCTCCTGGGTGCGCACGACCGCGCCGTCGAGCGCGGGACGCTGGCAGGCACGCACGTCGCGTTCGCCGTCCACGGTGACCAGGCAGTCGAAACAGGCGCCGATGCCACAGAACACGCCCCGCGGCGCACCCGAGGCCGTGCGCCGCCAGCTCAGCCGACCTGCCGCCAGCATCACCCCGGCCAGGCTCTGCCCGGCGATGCCCTCGACCCGTTCGCCGTCCACCGTTATCCACAACGGACGGTCGGTCCGCCCGACCCGGTCGTCCTCCGCCGGAACCCGCCGCGCGCTCATCGCTCCAGCACCGCCTCGCGATCCACCCGGAACGGCTTCGGATCCATTTCGGACGGTTCACCCAGCACCAGTCTCCGCAACAACCGCGCCGTACCAACCGAGAGCCCGATCCCGGCGCCCTCGTGCCCGGTCGCATGCCACAACCACGGCACCCTCGGATCCGCGCCGATCACCGGCAGATGGTCCGGCACGTACGGCCGAAAACCGCCGTAGCTGCGCATCACCGCGACATCGGCGAGGCAGGGGAACAGCCGCAGCGCCTTGGCCGCGATCGCGCCGAGCACGTCGGGCCGCAGCGCCTCGTCGAAACCGACCTGGCTGCGCGACGAGCCGAGCAAAATCGTGCCCGCCCTGGTCGACTCGACAACGGCCGAGGTCTGCACGGCCGCCGAGTCGCTGCCGACCGCGCCGACGTAGTCCGCGTCGTACACCTTGTGGAACACGGTCGGCGGCTGCGGCGTGGTCACCAGGATCTCGCCGCGCCGGGGCCGCACCGCGATCGGCGCGCCCAACCGCCGCGACACCTCGCCCGCCCACGGTCCGGCCGCGTTGATCACCAGATCGGCGCCCAGCGCACCGGTCGACGTGCGCAGCTCGTGCGCGTCGCCGCCGAGCACCTCGCAGTTGACGCACACCTCCGCGCCCGCGGCGACCGCGGCCGCGAGCAGCACGGCCGTCGCCGCGGCCGGTTGCACCTGCGCGTCCTGCGGATAGTGGAAAGCCGCCGTGACCTCGTCGGTCAGGTTCGGTTCGGCTTCGGCGAGCGCGTCCGCGTCGAGTTCGTCGAGCCGTACGCCTGCTGCGCGTTGCGAATTCGCGAACGCGCGCAACGCACGCGCACCATCGATTGTAGTCGCGACAACAATCCCGCCTTTTGGTTCCCACTCGACGCGGTCGATGTCGATCGACGTGCGTTCGGCGATGTCGGCGAGCACCTGCGGCCATAGCCGGTTCGACCACAACGCGAGATCGAGTTCCGCGCCCGGTCCCTTGTCCGAGACGAGCACGTTGCCCTCGCCGTGCGCACTCGTCGCACCGGCCGGTGCGGTCCGGTCCAGCACGATGACCGAGCAGCCGGCATCGGCCAGTTCGCGGGCGCAGGCCGCGCCGACGATGCCGGCGCCGATCACGATGACCCGCGTTCCAGACACCGGACCCCTATCGTTCGACAAACCGAACAGGTTGGAGCGTAGGTTCCGGCTCAGCGAAGTGTCAACGGCCTGGTTCAGGCCGGATTCTCCGGCGCCGGGTGCGGGGGCAGGAGTTCGGGTTGCTGACCGCCCCGGTACTGCAGCAACAACACCGAGCGGACCGGCCCGTCCAGCGCGGTGTAGCTGTGCGGCGCGTGCGCGTCGAAGGCGATGTAGTCGCCTGCGTCCAACTCCACCTGCTCCCCGTCGACGTCTACGCCGAGCCGCCCGACCTGCACGACCGTGTGCTCGACGCCGACATGCCCGAGCGAGTTCTGCCGGCCCTCCGGCCGAACCCGCTGGTCGTAGACCTCCACGACGGCCGAATCCACTTCCAGCCTGCGCAGCAGGCGCAGGTCGACGGCCTCCCCGGAGAGAGGTTCGACCTCGGCCGCCCGCACCACGGTCAGCCCGGCCGGGCGGCGGTGATCGAGCAGGTCGGAGATGGGCAGCTCAAGCGCCCGGGACAGGCTGAACACGGTCTCGATGGTCGGGTTGCCGGTACCGGCCTCCAGCTGCGAGAGGGTGGCCTTGCCGATGGTCGAGCGGCGGGCCAGTTCGGACAGCGAGAGGCCACGTTCCGTGCGTGCCCTGCGCAGGTTCGCGGCGAGCATGTCGCGCACCGAACCGTCCTGACCGTCCACCATCATTCCTCCACCAACTCGTTCGACTTCCCGAACACCAGCGGAGTATGGTCGTTCGATGTGTCGATCGGCCATTCTGGCACCAGGAGGTTTCCATGAGTCGTCCCGCACGCCGTGATCCCAGCAATCTGAGCGCGGCACCCGGTTTCCGCGAGTTCGTCGCGGGCGGCTGGGGCGAGGCGGATCGACATGCGCCGAACATCGACGGCCAGGCCAAGGCCGCTGCCGAGCACCGCGCCAAGCTCTCGCACGCGTTTCCGGGCGTGCGCATCGCGGTCGCGGCCGGCCGGGCGCCGGTGCGGGCCAACGACACCGACTACGAGTTCCGCCCTGACTCCGACTTCGCCTGGCTGACCGGCGCCAACGCCGAAGGCTCCGTGCTGGTCATGCAACCGAGCGGCGACCGCCACGACGCAACGCTCTACCTCCGCGAGCCGGCCGGCCCGGCCGACGCGGACTTCTTCGCCAACGCGCGCGACGGCGAACTGTGGAACGGGCCCTCGCCGGGCCTGCGCGAATGGACGGCGGCGCTGGGGATCGAGTGCCGGCCGATCGAGGACCTGCCGCGCGCGCTGCGCGGCCACTATCCCGCCATGCAGGCGACCCGTGGCGTCGAGCCATTGTTGGACGCGCTGACCATCGGCGACGACGCCGAGCTGCGCCAGGTGCTCGCCGAGCTGCGGCGGATCAAGGACGACTGGGAGATCGGTCAGCTCCAGGTCGCGATCGACGCGACAACGCAGGCGTTCGTGGACGTGGTGCGGGCCCTGCCGGAGGCCGTCGCGGGTGGCGGCGAACGCTGGCTGCAGGGCACCTTCGACCGGCGCGCGGTGACTCTGGGCAACGGCGTCGGGTACAGCTCGATCGTGGCATCCGGCCCGCACGCGCCGGTGCTGCACTGGACCCGCAACAACGGCCCGGTCACCGAGGACGCGGCGATCCTGCTGGACGCGGGCGTCGAGGCGAACTCCTTCTACACCGCGGACGTGACCAGGACCTTCCCGGTGTCCGGCAAGTTCAGCGACGCCCAGAAGCAGGTCTACGACCTGGTGCTCAAGGCTCACCTGGCGGCGATCGAGCAGGTGCGGCCGGGAGTCGCCTACCGGCAGTTCCATCGGACCGCGATGAGCGTGCTCGCCGAGGGCCTGCACGACTGGGGCCTGCTGCCGGTCGGCGTCGAGGAGTCGTTGGAGCCCAAGGGCCAGCACCACCGGCGCTACATCGTCTGCGGCGTCGGCCACTACCTCGGCCTCGACGTGCACGACTGCGCGCGCTCCTCGTCCGAGGCGTACCAGCAGGGCACACTGGCCGAGGGCATGGCGCTCACCGTCGAGCCGGGCCTGTACTTCCACCCGCACGACGAAACCGTGCCGCCGGAACTGCGCGGTATCGGCGTGCGCATCGAGGACGACCTGGTGGTGACCAAGGACGGCAACCGGGTGATGTCCTCGGCGCTGCCGATCACCGTGGAGGGCATCGAACGCTGGGCTAGCGACCCGGGCTACTGACCGGTTCCGCGCCCGCACTGCGATCCGAAACACGCAGCGCAAGCCGGGTGATCAGCGGCGCGATCGAGGTCAAGTGGCGCAGTTCGTCCGCGCTGAACTCGGCGGCCAGCGCCTCGCCAAGCCATTCGTTGCGCGCCTTGTCGCGCTGCCACAACGCGGCCAGCCCGGCCTGCGTCGGGGCCAGCACCACGCGCCGCCCGTCCCTCGGATGCGGTGTCGCCTCGACGTAGCCACGATCCTTGAGCGCGCACAGCGTGTTGCCCATGGACTGCGGGCTGATCCGCTCGGCCCTGGCCAGTTCGGCCGCGGTGGTCGGTCCGCCGCGCTCCAGCCGCACCATCGCGGCGACCTCGGGCAGGCTCAGGCCACCGCTTTCGGTCTCGACCTGGCTCAACTGCCGGCGCAGCAGGCCGATGCTGATCCGCAGCGCGGCCGCCACCTCGTTGACGTCGGGTTCCACGGGGTCAGGTTAGGGCTTGGCGAACAAGGCGGTCCACAGGAAGGGCACGCCGAAGCTCGGCGCGTCCGACGGCAGTTCACGCATCCGACGCAGCTCGATCTCGTCGAAGTCGGCGAAGATCGCGCGCAACGCCTCCGGCGGGTAACCGAGCCCGCCGTCCAGCGTGGGCGTGCGGTAGAAGTCGACGTCCGCCCGGCTGGAGGCCTCCTCGGCGGTGAACGCCGCCAGCCCGAACCGGCCGCCGGGCGCGAGCACCCGGTTGAGCAGGGCGAGGTGGCTGATGCGCCGATGCGGTGGCAGGTGGTGGAAACAGCCCGAGTCGTACACCAGGTCATACGGCCCGGTCAGCTCCGGCAGCGTGAAAGCGTTGCCGGACAGGAACGTGATGCGCGCGCCCGCCTCATCGGCGCGCTGCCGAGCCCAGTCGATCGCCGCAGGCGAGAGGTCGACCGCGTCCACCTCGAAGCCCGCCGAGGCGAGGTACAGCGAGTTCCGACCGGGCCCGCAACCCAGGTCGAGCGCGCGGCCCGGCTTGATCAGCCCGCGATCGACGTAGGAAACCAGGTTCTCGTCCGGCTTGGCGGCGAAGAACGGAACTCCGCGCTCCCGATCCGCATAGAACCGGTCCCACCAGTCCGAGCCGCCGCCCTCGGCGGTCCAGCGATCGGCCGCCGAGTCGAACAACGTGTCGAGCATGTCGAGCAGGCCGTCGACGGTGCGCACATGGCGATCTCCCATGCGCACCATTTTACCGTGTTTCCGCAGCTCAGAGGGCAAAATGGCGCCGAAGGATCACCAGCGGTGGTGCCGTCGACCGTGGTGGTGATGGTGGCGCCTGCGGTAGTCGTATCCGCCCCGACCATAGGTACCGCGCATACCGCGCTGGATCTCCGCGCCGATCTGGCCGAGGACCTCTGCCTGCCAGCCGTAGCGGCCCATCCGCCGCTCCCAGCGAGCCGCGTTGCGGTTGACGTCCCGATCCTGGCGGGCTTGCCCGACCTCGTCCCGGTAATCCCGGCCGGCCCAGTCCCGGTTCCACCCGGTGAACCCGGTGGCCTCGGTGAGATTGCCGGCCACCCGCTGACCCACCCGGCGCACGCCCCGACCGAGCAGCACAGCGCCCAAAATGGTGAAGGCGAGCGGAATCAGGAACACGACCCAGTAACCGGTGGCCAGACCGACCACGATCGCGGCGACCCAGACCACCGGCACCAGCGGGGCCAGGACCCATCCGCTCATCCCGCGCCGTCGCGCCACCGCGATGGGCGTCGGTACGACCGGGGCGGCTGCGATCTGATCGACGCCGGAGATCTTCGGCCACGGTTCGGGCAGGTCCTCGAAGGGGGCGAGCAGGTCGTGGCGGGTCTTCGCGGTCGAAACCAGCGCGCTGCGATCCCCGTACTCGTCAAGGGACAATCGTCCCGTGCTCATGTGTTCGCCGAGCGCGGTCATCGCCGATTCTCGATCAGCGTCGCTGACTCGCATGCTGGACGACTCGAAATCGGTCACCATGCCATCGTAGCGAAAACCGCGCATCCGACGTCAATGATCGTCCACTGAGGACTGTCGGGGTGCGGCGTCGGCCAGGTCGGCCAGCCGTGACCAGGCCGACGAGGGCTGGTCACCGAACCCGTTGACCAGCCGCAACGCCCGCAGCTCGGCGGGCGGCACCAGTTCGACCGCGCGGCTCGCGAGCTGTATCAGGCAGGGATCCTCCGGCTCGGCCTCCCGGGTCGCGTGCAGTTCGACGTAAAGTTTGGCCACGTCAGCGCCGTCGAGCAGCTCGCCGAGCCGGTCCAGCCAGGCATCGATCCGCTCCGGATAGCGTGCGACGAGCAGGATCCACGTGTCGCGCTCGAACAGCACCTGAGCCTCGGTCAAGCCGAGCGCGCCGATCCGGTCCAGGTGCGCAACCACCCGTTCCGGCAGGCCGAACCGGCTTGCGCTGCCCAGCATGCGCAGCCGCAGCCTGGTCTCGGCCAAGTCGTCGATACGGGCCGCGAGCGCGATGTCGAGTTCGCCGATGGCCGTGTCCAGCTCCTCCGGCGACGCGGCCAGCAGCGGCGGAATCCGGCCGAGCGGGACGCCCGCATCCGCCAGCGTCTTGATCGTGGCCAGCGTGATGACCGCCCGCGCGTCGTAGCGCCGGTAGCCGGACCCGTCCCTCGGCGGCTCCGCCAGCAGGCCGCGCTCGTGATAATGCCGGATGGCCCGCACCGTCACGCCGGCATAACTGGCCAACTGGCTGATCGTGAGCACAGATGACCTCCTTCGTGACGGGAGGTCAGCACACCACGTCTCGATCTACCCTGGCTCAAGCCAAGAACGAGAAGCCTCCAGGCGAGGTCACGTGTTGGCGGGCAGATCCGTCCCCGCGCCGCGCCGCCGCACCGTGACCAGATCGTGCCGGGCCTCCGGGAGGGTCTGTTCCTCGGCGCTCTCGACCACGAAACCCGCGTCCGCGATCATCTTCAGGTCCTCGGCGCCCGGCTGTCCCTCGCTGGTCAGGTAGTCGCCCAGGAAGATCGAGTTGACCACGTGCAAGGCCAGCGGTTGCAGGCTGCGCAGGTGGATCTCGCGGCCGCCGGCCAGCCGGACCTCGACGTCCGGGAAGAGGAACCGGAACATCGCCAGGATCCGCAGGCAGCGCTGCGGCGTCAGGTCCCACCGCCCGCCCAGCGGCGTGCCCTCGAACGGGATCAGGAAGTTCACCGGTACCGAATCCGGATCCAGCTCATGCAGCGCCAGCGCGACACCGACGACGTCCTCGTCGCTCTCCCCCATCCCGAAAATCGCGCCCGAGCAGGGCGAGAGACCCGCGTGCTTGGCGTCGTTGACGGTGGCCACCCGGTCGTCGAACGTATGCGTCGTGCAGATGTCCGCGTAGTTCTCGGCGCTGGTGTTCAGATTGTGGTTGTAGGCATCCGCGCCCGCCTCGCGCAGGCGTTCGGCCTGCCCCGGCTTGAGCAGCCCGAGACACACGCACACCTCGACCTGCGGCGCCGCGTCCTTGATCGCGCCCACCGTGTCCGACACCCGATCGATGTCCCGGTCCGCGGGCCCGCGCCCACTCGCCACGAGACACACCCGCTTCGCCCCCGCCGCGATCGCCCGGTGCGCGTTGCTCACGGCCTCGTCCGAGCTGATCCACGAGTACTTCATGATCTCGGCCGTCGAACCGAGCCGCTGCGAACAGTAGAAGCAGTCCTCCGGACACAGCCCGCTCTTCATGTTGACCAGGAAGTTCAGCTTGACCCGCCGCTCGAAGAACCGCCGCCGCACCCGCGACGCCGCCGCGACCACGTCGAGAACGTCCGCGTCGGCGGTGTCCAACACGCCGAGCAGCTCCTCGCGAGTCGGTTGTTCACGCCGGAGAGCCTTGGCCGTCACCGACGCCAGCAACGTGTCGAGCGCAGTCTGTGTCATACCGGGCATCTTGGAGAGCATCCTTCCCTGGTGCAAGCCGCTGACCACGCGTCACGGCGTGTTCCCCATCATCCGGACCCGACCTCGCGAACCGCTTGATTCCCGACCGCGCCGCCGCCCCACCAGCACGAACCCGACCTGCGTCCCGCCAGCCCGTGATCACCCGCCGACCGGCACACAGAGCACACCCGGATAACCGCGGAACCCGCCCTCCCGCGCCCGCCGGAATCACGCCCGGTAAGCTGTTCGGAGCGCGATCACCCCAGCGGTGATCCTGCCCCTGTAGCCCAATCGGCAGAGGCAGCGGACTCAAAATCCGTCCAGTGTCAGTTCGAGTCTGACCAGGGGCACTGGCTCTAACCAGCCGGTACAACCGAATAGAGATCAACTCAGTTGATCAATGAGACTTCCATCGCAGTTGATCTCCTTGCTGCGACGCGCCGTACGGCAGACGGACGATTGTCACGCCTGCTGCGATCCTGACTCGCGGCTACGCACGGTGAGGTACTGGCTGCTGACGTAGTGAGGGCCTTCGTGCATTCGACAGGACAGCTGCCCTGTTGCCAGACGATCTCAGTAACCCAGACGAACCTTTACGTTGCACTCGACCCCGCTCATCTCACTCGTTGACGAGGACACGCTGGCCCGGTGCGCCGATACTGAGGCAATCGATGTACTCAACGAAGCACTCGAAGGACTCAACGAAACGTTCATTCGTGCCGAGACGGGATTGCGCGTTGACCTCGCGGTAGCTCTCGCGGTGGCGGATGAACCCGGCGAAGCTCTTGTGCAGGCGACCCACGCCAAGCGGCTAGCTATTCAGATTGGTTCGGTACGACAGCAACAGCGAATAAGGGCCCTGTCCCCCATAGAACCACAAGTCGAGGGCTATTTCTGTAGCTCGTCGTCGCATTAATGCCGATAGCCATCTGAATCCCAAGTGCGCCGCCTAGGATCAGCAAGTTCACCCACATTAATTCGCGCCTTCATAAATTCCTGGCGCATCTGATCTACCTGCTTCATGTGGAGGGTCTTCGGCGGAGGCCAATTAATTTCTTCGTTACGAGTGGGCCAGATTCGAATGAATCGAAGCGTCCTTCGATCGATCCATCGCACATACCGCTCAAATCCCACTATACCAGTGACCAATTCGAAGCAAAGGTTCCCGACTACATTAATGCCAAAAAAGGCATAATCCGGCATCTTTGCCGGCAGCAGATTGCCAGTGTAGTTATCCGGGATGACACGGTCGTCGCCGCCCATCTCCATGCGAGCTAGACGTACAGATGTATTGACAGGAGGCACACCGGAAGCCATCATCTCTAGGACCTTTTTCCTAGCTATCTCATACCCCCAGTTCTCCGGCTTACTGTCAGCCAAGCATGTTAAAAGGACAGTCTTGGCTATCCATCTTCCAACCAGCAGTTGCTCTCGCGGGTCAAGAGAAAATGATTCAGCATCAATCAGTCGTTTGATTAAGCCTGACGCCGAGTTTTCAAATGCAGCTCCAAGCACCCCATTGCACTTCCTACATATTCGATACTTGTGACGCGGCGGCATCTGAATAACGTCCGGCTGAATGTAGTTTGCAATAATATGCTTGCGCATCCATGTGGGGGTTACATCTTCATCTGTCAATGGTCCTGGACCTAGGCAAAGTGGACAGGTTGCCACAGGCGAGCCACTGGTCGACACTCTCTCGGCTCCTCATCGCATAACAAGCGCCAATAGCCTTAGAAAAATCTCTGCGCCCGCTCATTAAAACCAGCCTTGTATTTATCAAGAGCTGCGGCCACTCGATTGGGGTCGCCGCCGAATAGGTCAGCGCGCAACGGCGCCCATGACGTTCCTTGCGATTCAATCTCCGAGCCGATGACGTCGAGCGCTCCCGCCTTCCTCCGAGAACGCCAGGTTGAGCGACCGTACCAACCAGAATCTGCGACCCAACGGCCCGACGCCTGGGCCTGTACGTTCGAAAGGTCCTGTGAGATTAGGCCAAGTATTACCTCAGTCCGATCAAATGCATCATCATACCGAGCGGCATCGCGGTACTGATCGCTAAATTGAGACCGAAGGATCGCATGTAGCCAATCAGCTACGGGCGTATGGTATCTGAAATTTTGACCGTCGACCAATTCCACGAAAGCTTCACTCGGCTCTTTTCCATCGGAAGCTGCCCGAGCGAGGACATTAGGCACGAGATCCCTCCAATCCTCAAATGGGACCCACGAATGCTCGACTTGCACAAGGGCTCGACTTATTCCGTTGTATTCATCGGGAAAGGTAACGTCGACTAGCAGAGACTTGATATTGTCCCAGCGAGCCTGTCCCGACGCGGCAAGCGCAGAAGTAAACGTGGCTACAAATGCAGGAACGTGCCTAAGCGCCAGCAAATCCGAATTGCCACCTTTTAGTTTCATCGCTTCGGCTGCGATATCTGTCAGAGCAGACACCCACGGCGCGATCGATTGCTCATCTGCCCAACGAGCCGCGACTTGAAGCGAGGAACAAAGAGGCTCGACCAGTAGCCAATAAGACGTAGCGAGTCTGACGCACCGCAGCACCCGATCCTCCAGAGGCTCCGCAGCGCCTGGATTCGGCCTCTGAATAGGAAACTGTTCTTCGTCCTGCATTGATGAGAGGACACGTTGGGTCTCCTCCGAGACGAGGTCATCCAATTCGATCCGTCGCGCGGGATCGACGATCATCTCCTTAGTCATACGGCGGAACGTGGCTGGCCGCTCCGCCGTCCCCACCTCCTCGACGGAGGCCCTCATCGTCGCAGCGTTTGGACCTGCGATTCCCATGGTGCGGCCGATCGTTGTAATTAACTTGATTGCCTCAGTTGCGTACTTCTCGCCAAATAGGTCGGCATAATTGAGGTCGCTTAGCGCCCGTCCTGCACCGAGATCCAAGTCAGGGAGGTCACCGTCATCGAAGCGAACAGGAATCAGCCATGTTGCTCCGGGTGCAAGCTGCCGGAACTCCTCGGCGGCAAGGACAAGCTCTTCGTTCATGTACGACTTACGTTTGGCCCGAGACTGTTCGGAGAAGCACGCGAGAAAGACAAGCGCTCCGGAGCGGATAGCATCCCTGATCTTTCGTCGCCACTGATCGCCCGGGTCGAGCGAATTACGGTCCCGCCAGTAAGGGATCTGTGCCACTTCCAGCGCATCGCACAGTCTGTCGACCTGCACCGCGTCCTCGCGGACGTAGGAGACAAACACGTGCTTGACCTCGTCATTCGCCACGGCTGAACTTTACTGGCCAGGCCAGACGAAAGTGCAACGCCGATCACTCCCTACCAGCTTGGGTGCGAGCTTGGGTGCGAGTTTGGGTGCGAACCGGTGTCCCATGGGGTCCGTTTCGCACCCAAAAAATGGACATGCCGTCCCTGTTCGTCCAGGTAGACAGACCCTGTCACTCTCTGTGACAGACTCGAAATCCGTCCAGTGTCAGTTCGAGTCTGACCAGGGGCACGTACAGGTTGCACACTGGCTCTGACCTGCGGATTCATCGTAGGTCAGACTTACTTTCTGTACCAGATGTCCGATGTCGCTGATATCTCCCAGATAGTCGGACCGCAGGGTGATCGACAACGTCGCTTCGTTGGTGGCGTAATGCACCCGGATGGTGAGCTGGGTCAGATCGAACAGCCGCCCGAGCAACTCCTCCGGCGCCCGGTTCATGTTGACCGCCAGATACGGCAATGCCTCCAAGATCAACCTGATCGGCGCTCGGCCGGTCCGGCTCGGCGGCGAGTTGGAGGTCCAACTCCGCGACCGTCGCCAGCAACGACTCGCGTTCGGCTTCCAGTTCGTTGTAGCGCTGCCGCAACCCCTGGCCGAACGGGTCACGAGCGTCAGCTTCGTCAACTTGCCGCAACACATCGGCCTGCTTGCGGCTGATCTCGGCCACGGCGCGATTGGCCCGTTCCAATCCAGCCTGCCGGTCGCAGCGCGCGGCGTCGTCGATCTGCGTGAGACTCGCGAGGAACTTGTCCAAGCGGAGGTTGAGGCGCTGGGCGATGGCGTCGAATCCGAGCTTTTCGTAGTAGCGCCATGTCGCCATCGTGGTGACGGTCGCGCCTCGATCGTCGTCCGGTTCGAGGCGCGTCTTGAACAAACCCTTCTGCGCCTTCACCGGGGTTGGGATGACGGAACCGCTTCGCTTTGTAACCATGGCACGGTTTGCCAACGACGACGGGTGACTGCTCGCATGCTGTTCGGATCGCATCGAGAATGCGCTTCGCTCTCGATGCGCTGTTGTTCAGGCGGCGGAGCGTTCGGCGGACGAGCGGCGGCGCAGACTCGCGATGGCGGCGGCCGGTGGTGTGTAGGCAACGTCGTTGGGGCCCGCATCGGTGCCAGGTGGCGCTATCTCGTCGATCCGATCCAGGATCTCGTCGTCCAGGGTGACCTCGGTGCCGGCCAGCAGGTCGTCGAGTTGCTCCATCGTGCGCGGGCCGATGAGCGCCGAGGTGACACCGGGATGGGCGATCGCGAACGCCATCGCCAGATGCGTGAGCTTCAGACCGGCCTTGTCGGCGAGCGGGACGAGCGCTTCGACGACGTCGAGCTTGCGGTCATCCTGGAAGTGTCGCGGCATGCCGCCGGAGCGGTGCGTGTCGGCCTGTTGGCCCCTGCGGAACCGGCCAGTGAGCAGGCCCTGGCCCAAGGGACTCCAGACCAGTACGCCCATCCCGTAGCGCTGGGTGACCGGCAGCACCTCGCGTTCGATGCTCCGGTTGAGTATCGAGTATGGCGGCTGTTCGGTGCGGAAGCGTTCCAGCCCGCGCCGTTCGGCGACCCACTGCGCCTCGACGATGTCGGAGGCCGGGAAGGTCGACGTTCCGATCGCGCGCACCTTGCCGCTGTGGATCAGGTCCGACATCGCTGACAGCGTCTCCTCGATGTCGACCGTCGGGTCGGGGCGGTGGATCTGGTAGAGGTCGAGGTGATCGGTTTCCAGGCGGCGCAGGGAGTTCTCGACGGCGGTGACGATCCATCGCCGCGAGTTCCCTTGGTGGTTGGGATCCTCGCCCATCGGATAGTGCACCTTGCTGGCGAGCACGACATCTTCGCGGCGGCCCCTGAGCGCCTTGCCCACGATCACCTCGGATTCGCCCGCCGAGTACACGTCGGCGGTGTCGACGAAGTTGATCCCCGCATCCAGTGCTTTGTGGATGATCCTGATCGAGTCGTCGTGGTCGGGATTTCCCATGGCACCGAACATCATGGTGCCCAGGGCATAAGGGCTGACCTTGATTCCCGTCCGCCCCAACGTGCGGTACTTCATGTTTGCTCATCCCCTTTCGGCGGCCGCTGCCCGCAGCCGCTCGTCGTCGAACACGATCTCGACCAGCGGGCTGCGCGTGAACCAGTCGTCAAAACTCTGCCGCGAGCCCCCGGTCCCGAGGTCGGCGCGGTTCTGTAGGTCGAGGACCGCGGTGATCACCCGACGCCGAGTCGCCTCGTCCACCGGGACCGCGGCCGCAGGCAGGTCCGCGGTGACAGCATGCTTGAGATGCACGGTGAATCGCGGGTTGGCGCGCAGGTTCGCATACCAGCCGCGCGGGGTCGGCATACCGGTCAGATACCAGTGACCGTCCACTCGGTGAAACCACACCTCGACCCGGCGAGGCACACCACTGCGCCTGCCGACCGTCGTGATGTCGATCGTGCGCTCGGCTCTGGTGGAGTCCGGCCCGATGGCCAGCGCTCGGAGGATGGCTTCGGGGACGGTCATTTCTCTCCCGGTGGCGCGATTGCTGAGGTATCTCCATGAGATCAGCACCGCCAACGCCCCGCCAGCAAGATCCTCTCGGATACTTGCACAATCCTCTTCCCGTACGGCTGTCACGGCAACGCGGCGGTGACTCGTGCACCGGCCCGCATCCGCGCGGCATCAACCCTGGGCGGGGCACCGAACAGGCGCCGGTACTCCCGGCTGAACTGTGAAGAACTGTCGTATCCAACCAGGTGACCAACACCGGAAACATCGTTCGGCCGGTTCGCCAGCAGCAGTCGTGCCGCCTGCAGCCGGATCTGCTTCTGGAACTGGATCGGGCTCATGCCCGTCACCGTCTGGAAGTTCCGGTGAAACGCGGAGACACTCATCCCCGAGAATTGGGCGAGTTCCTCGACCCGGAAGGGCTGGGCGTAGTTCTCCCGGATCCACCGCGCAGCGCGTCTGACATGCGTCAGGCTGCTGTCGGCCAGGCCGAGCTGACGGACGGTCTCACCTTGCTCCCCGGTCATCAGCCGCCAGAGGATTTCGCGTTTGACCAGCGGAACCAGTGCCGCCCGGTCCCGTGGCCGGTCCAGCAGGCGCAGCAGGCGCACGATCGCGTCGAGTAATTCGTCCGGGGCCGCGCTGACCGCGATCCCGAGGCGTGCGGAGCCGGGGGTCCGCGGCAGATCCTCGGGCCCGGCCTGCAACAGCAACTCCGCGATGAGGGCGGGTTCGAGCGTCATGCCGAAACCGAGTGCGGGCCGGCCGGGGACGGCATCGACGAAGTATCCGGTCAACGGCAGGTCGACCGAGGCGATGAGGTACTGACCAATGCCGTACTCGTAAACGTGGTCACCCAGCGCCAGACGTTTGCTGCCCTGTACCACGACCGCCAACACCGTGCCGGACATCAACGAGCCCGGCGACACGGTCTGGTCGGCCCGGCAGATCTGGATGCCGTCGATGGCCGTGGTCGAATCCGGACGCACGTGCCGTTCGATCAGTTCGCGAAGCTCGTCCACGGACATACCACCATTCCAGCAGAAACGCGGGTCGATGGCCGGGTGGTGAGAGGAATGTGCACGAACATGCGAGTTTCGTACACCTGTGATGAACGGTGAGCGCGGGCCGGCGAAGTAGGCGACGGCTTCGGCGATTTCGTCGGGCCGCCCGAGGCGCCGCGGCGAGCCCCGCCGATGCCGTTCGGCCCGAGCTCAAGGGTCCAACTACGCGCACCGCTCTCCCTGGGATCAGCGTGGCACGGCCGCGACGATCTCTGCATGCCCCTGCCATGGGCACCCATGGCGGGCATGCCGCGGCAAGCCCGCGCTTGGCCGTGCGCACCATGGATCGTCGGGCGGTCCGCGAGCGGACGGCTGATGCGTCAGGCGTGCGGTCAACCGCGGCTCGCCGGGACTCCACAGTGGAGTCTGAGCAACGGGAGAGCGATGTCGTCGACGATCTCGATGATGGTGGCGTCGTCGGCCAGGACGCCGTAGCGCAGGGTCTCGCCGCGGAGCAGGTCGAACGGGACACGCAGGACCCGGTCACGACACTGGTCGGTGCGCAACTCGCCGCGTGCGACGGCCCGGGTGAGCAACGGTCGGATCAGCTCGAGGGTCTCGCCCTGGTCGCTGCGGCGGAGCTTCTCGAACACGTCCGGTTGGCCGAACGTGTCGGCGATGAGGCCGGGCAGCGTGTCGCCGGGCGCCCGACGCAACGCCTCGGTGCCGCGGCTGAGGAGTTCGAGCAGGTCTCCGCGCAGCGAGCCGGTGTCGATGTCGGCTTTCGGTGATGGCGTGTGGTGTGCGAGTGCGGCGAAGACCAGCTTGGCCTTGGTCGGCCAGCGGCGGTAGATCACCGGTTTGCTGGTGCCGGCGCGGGCGGCGACGTTGTCCATAGTCAGCTTCGGGTAGCCGACCTCGAGTAGTTCCGCCCACGCGGCCGTGAGCAGTGCGTGCTCCAACTCCTCGCCGCGGCGCCGGCCACCGGTCATGGGACTCTCCGATTAGATCCGTTGCGTTTCTTAGTCCGACAGTCTAACCTCGAGCTGAAGATACGGACAGTGTCTTAAGCGAGGGGACCACACTTATGAGCAAGACCTGGTTCATCACCGGCGCCTCACGCGGCTTCGGCCGCAACTGGACCGAGGCCGCCCTGCGCCGCGGCGACACGGTCGCCGCGACCGCCCGCGACACCGACACCCTCAAAGACCTCGCCGACACCTTCGGCGACGCGATCCTGCCCCTCGCGCTGGACGTCACCGACCACGCCGCCGCCGTCGCCGCGGTCGGTCAGGCGCACGCCCACTTCGGCCGGCTCGACGTCGTGGTGAACAACGCCGGCTACGGGCACTTCGGCTTCCTCGAAGAGATCACCGAGACCGAGGCCCGCGCCCAGATCGAGACCAACGTGTTCGGTGCCCTGTGGGTGACCCAGGCCGCGATCCCGCTGCTGCGCGCACAGGGCTCCGGGCACATCGTGCAGATCTCCAGCATCGGCGGCGTGGCCGCGTTCGCCGGCCTGGGCATCTACCACGCTTCGAAATGGGCGCTGGAAGGCTTCTCCGAAGCCCTGTCCCAGGAAGTCGCCCCGTTCGGTATCAAGGTCACCCTGATCGAACCGGGCGGCTACGCGACCGACTGGGCCGGTTCCTCGGCCGTGCACTCCGCACCCCACCCGGCTTATCAGCCGATGCGCGAGGCCAGGGCCCAGGGGCGAGCCGGCTACCAGGCGCCCGGGCCCGACGCGACCACCGCGGCCGTGTTCGCCGTCGTGGATGCGGAGAACCCGCCGCTGCGGCTGCTGCTTTCCGGTGGCGCCTATGACATCGCCCAGGGCGTGTACCAGCAGCGATTGCACACGTGGTCGGAATGGGAAACCACGTCTCGTTCCGCCTAGTTCTGGCAAGGGGAGGACCACATGTTGGAGACCGAGCGTGCCGATGCCGCAACAGCTGACAGCACAACGCAAGCAACGTTTCCGCCGAAGCGGTGTCCGTTCGGTGGGCAGGCGGAGTACGAGCGACTGCGGGAACAAGGAACCATCAGCAAGGTGCCCACCGTCGACGGCGGTACCCCCTGGTGCGCGACGAACCGCAACGACGTCAAGGCGATCCTGGTCGATCCCAGGTTCAGCTCCAATCGGCGCGATCCGAAGTTCCCGTCACTGATAGCTGACCCGGAGGCCCGCCGGCACTTCCGGAGCCAGCCGCCGATGATGATCACGATGGACGGCGCCGAGCACGCGCAGGCCCGGCGGGCGGTGATCGGCGAGTTCACCGTGAAGCGGCTCACCGCGCTGCGGCCCAAGATCCAGGCGATCGTGGACGGCTTCATCGACGAGATGCTGGCCACCGAGGAGCGGTCGGTCGACCTGGTGAAGGCCCTGTCGCTGCCGGTGCCCTCGCTGGTGATCTGTGAACTGCTCGGCGTGCCCTACGCCGACCACGACTTCTTCCAGGAGCGCAGTTCCCACCTGATCAACCGCAGCGCCCCGGCCGACGTGCGTGTCAGGGCCACCAACGAGCTCAACGCGTACCTCGACCGGCTGCTGACCGCCAAGGAGACCGAACCCGGCGACGACCTGCTCAGCCGGCAGATCGAGAAGCAGCGGGCCGAAGGCACCGTCGACCACGAGAAAATGGTCGGCCTCGCCTTGCTGCTGTTGATCGCCGGCCACGAGACGACCGCGAACATGATCTCGCTCGGCGTCGTCGGCCTGCTGAACAACCCGGAGCAGTTGGCCGCGCTCAAGGCCGATCCGACCAAGAGCGCGATGGCGGTCGAGGAGTCCCTGCGGTACTTCTCGATCGCGGACGCCATTCCCCGGCTGGCCACCGAGGACGTCGAGGTCGGCGGGGTGACCATCAAGGCGGGAGAGGGCGTCATCGCATCCGCCCTCGCCGCCAACTTCGATCCCGACGCGTTCACCGACGCCGCCGAGTTCGATGTGGAGCGGGGCAGCCGTTCGCACGTCGCCTTCGGCTACGGAGCGCACCAGTGCCTCGGCCAGAACCTCGCCCGCCAGGAGTTGGAGATCGTCTTCGAGACGCTGTTCCGCCGAATTCCCGAGCTGAAGCTGGCCATCCCGATCGACGACATCCCGTTCAAGGAACACGGCGGCGCCTATGGCATCTACGAGCTGCCGGTCGCCTGGTAACGGGCCGCCGAGTGCCCATTCGATCCACCACACGCTTCCTGTTACCTGGTAAGGAGTTTGTGTCATGTCGACGAACACCATCCCCGACTACCCACAGCCTCGCGCGGCACAGTGCCCCTTCGATCCGCCACCGGAGAGCCGCGGCATGCCCGCGGTCAGCCGGGTGCGGATCTGGGACGGCAGCACGCCTTGGCTGATCAGCGGCTACGAGGAACAGCGCGCCGTGCTGTCCGACCAGAGGTTCAGCTCCGACACGCGGATCGAGGGCTTCCCGTACGGCTCGGCGGGCTTCAAGGCCAACGCTGCGCGCAACCGCTCGTTCATCGGGATGGACGACCCCGAGCACGCCGCCATCCGGCGCATGCTGACCAAGAACTTCATGATCAAGCAGGTGGAGGCGATGCGGCCCCGCGTCCAGCAGATCGTGGACGGCCTGATCGACGACATGCTGGCCGGCCCGAACCCGGTGGACCTGGTCGAGGCATTCGCGCTGCCGGTGCCCTCGCTGGTCATCTGCGAATTGCTCGGCGTGCCCTACGACAACCACGGCTTCTTCCAGCGCTGCGCAGCGAGGGTGCTGTCCCGCACGACCAGCCCTGAGGAGTCCCTCGCGGCGTCCGGCGAACTGCTGGAGTACCTGCTCACGCTGGTCGATGCCAAGGATTCCGAACCGGGCGCGGACATGATCAGCACGCTCGTGGTCGAGCAGATGCGGCCGGGCAGGCTGACCCGGGCCGAGGTGGCCAACATGGGCCTGATCATGCTGGTCGCCGGCCACGAGACCACCGCGAACATGATCGCGCTGGGCACGCTGGCCCTGCTGGAACACCCCGGCCAGCTCGACCAACTGCGGGCTACCGACGACGCGAAGCAGGTCGCCAACGCCGTCGAGGAACTGTTGCGCTACCTCACCATCGCGCGCGGCGGCCTCCGGCGGGTAGCCGTTGAGGACCTGGAGGTCGGCGGCCAGTTGGTCAAGGCAGGCGAAGGCGTCATCCTGGCCAGCGAGGTTGCCAACCGCGACGCCGACGCGTTCCCGGACCCGGACTCGCTGGACATCAGCCGTGCGGCCCGCCACCACGTGGCGTTCGGCTACGGCGTGCACCAGTGTCTTGGCCAGCCGCTGGCGCGGATGGAGCTGCAAGTCGTCTACAGCACGCTGTACCGGCGCATCCCGACCATGGAACTGGCGATCCCGTTCGAGGACGTCCAGTACAAGAACGACGCGATCGTCTACGGCGTCCACTCGCTTCCTGTTACCTGGTAAGGAGTTCATGTCATGAAGGTTGCTGTCGAGCAGGACAAGTGCGTTGCCTCCGGCCAGTGCGTGCTACTCGCGCCCGATGTGTTCGACCAGCGCGACGAGGACGGGTCCGTGGTGCTGCTGCAGGAGAACCCGCCCGCCGAGTTGCACGATGACGTCCGCGAGGCCGCCCAGGTGTGCCCGGCGCTGGCCATTCAACTGGCCGAGTCCTGAAGGGACGGTCATGTCCGAGCAGATCACGCCGTTTCACATCGACATCGCCGACGACGATCTCACGGACCTTCGACACCGCCTGAGCCGGACCCGGTGGCCCGAGCAGGCCACGGTGTCCGACTGGTCCCAAGGAGTGCCCCTGTCCTATCTGCAAGAATTCTGCCGTTACTGGGCAGAGGACTACGAGTGGCGTGTCCGGGAGAAGAGGCTCAACCGGTTCCCACAGTTCCGCACGACGATCGACGGCCTGGGCATCCACTTCCTCCACGTGACCTCACCCGAACCCGGAGCCTTCCCACTCATCCTCACCCATGGCTGGCCGGGTTCGGTGACCGAGTTCGCCGATGTCGTCGGGCCGCTCACCGACCCGGTGGCGCACGGCGGCGACGCCGGCGACGCTTTTCATCTGGTGGTGCCCTCCCTGCCCGGGTTCGGCTTCAGCGACAAACCGGCCGCGACAGGCTGGGGCCCGGACCGGATCGCCGACGCTTGGGCCACCCTCATGGCGCGGCTGGGGTATGAGCGCTATGGCGCACAGGGCGGCGATGCGGGAGCGGTCGTCAGCAGCCGCCTCGGTGCCCGACACCCCGAGCATCTGGCCGGTGTACACCTCAATCTCGTTACCGGGCAACCGGATCCGGCTCAGACGACGTTCACGCCAGAAGAGCAGGCGACGCTGACCGAGATGCGGAAGGAGTACGAGCATTTTCGCAAGTGGGAAACCGGATACCTGGTTCAGCAGTCCAGCCGGCCGCAGACACTGGGCTACGGACTAACCGATTCCCCGGTCGGGCAGTGCGCGTGGATACTGGAGAAATTCTATTCGTGGACCGACTGCGACGGCGATCCGGTAGCCGCTTTCGGCGCGAACCGGCTCCTGGACAACATTTCGCTGTACTGGCTCACCGCCACCGCGACCTCGTCGGCCCGACTGTACTGGGAGAGCCAACCTCCATTACCCGATGTCCAAGTGGATGTTCCCACCGGAGCGTCGATCTTTCCCAAGGAACTCGGCCAACCCTATCGGCCTTGGGTGGAGCGTTGGTTGACGGATCTGCGGTACTGGAGCGAGCTGGATCGGGGCGGCCACTTTGCCGCATTCGAGCAACCCGAATTGTTCACACAGGAAGTGTGCAAATTCTTCCGTCTCGTTCGTTAGGTTTGGCGATCGAGATGATCAGTTCAGGTTTGGGTTGACGACGACAGTGCCGAACGGTGACCGCCGCATGGACCGTGGCCATTGTCAGTCGCGCGTGGACCCCGTTGGGCCTACCGGGTGAGCACGGGCAACAGGATCCGGTCGACGATCTCGATGACGACCTCATCGGGCACCGGCATCGTGCGAAAGCTCTCGATGCGCATCAGGTCCAGGGGTAGCCGGATGACGCGTTCTTCCACGGGTTCCGCACTGATCTCGCCGCGCTCGACGGCACGTGCCAGCACGGCCACCATCTCGGTGCGGACGTCGACCAGGCCCATCTCCCGCTGCGCGACAGCTCTCAACTCGGGACTGCTGAGCAGTCCGGCCCGCACCGCGCGCACGACCTCCGGCGGCGTGCCGATCATGCGGTTGGACAGCTGCCGCAGCATCGCGATGAGGTCCGCCCGCAGACTGCCCTGATCAGCTGGTGGACCCTCCGGCGCCGGGACCGTGGCGCGCATGGCGGCGATGACCAACTCCGCCCGGTTCGCCCAGCGGCGGTAGAGCACGGGCTTGCTGGTGCCGGCGCGTGTCGCGACCGCGCCCATGCTCAGCTGGTCGTAGCCCGACTCGACCAGCAACTCCGCCACGGCTTCGAAGATTGCCCGTTCCAACGCGAGGCCGCGGCGACGGCCGCCGGTGGGTTTGTGCTGAGTCGTATCGGTCATCTTGTCCTCGTCGTGGCTGAGGTCACATCTCAGCTATAAGAAACTGTGGTTTCCTATGTGTGGGCGGTGACCTCACAGAGGAGAACCACAGTATGCGAACCATCGACCTCCGGGTCGTCGGTGCCGCGCCGAGCGGCCACGCCCTCACCATCGAACGGGAGAGCGCCGACGCGCACGCGGCCACGGTGGACCAGCACATCGACAGTTCGGCGCCCGGTCAGGACACCGGCGATGGCTGCTGACAACCGCGCGCTGCGCGCGTTCGTCGATGTGGTGCTCCCGCTGATCGCCTACTTCGCGCTGGAACTGGTCGGTGCGTCGCCGTGGATAGCGCTCGCCGGCAGTACTGCTGTCGTCATCGCTCGTCTCGGCTGGCTGGCCACGCACAATCTCCTCGCTCGCGCCTCGCTGCTGTCCTCGGCGACGTTCGTGCTGACCGCGGTCGTCGTGACGCTGACCGGCAATCGCTGGCTGTTTCTGCTCAAATCCGTAGTGGCCGACCTGATCCTCGGCGCGGGCATCCTCGTCACCGACAGGGGGAGGCAGCGCGCCTACTCGCTGGAGATCCTGTGCCGGCTGCGGCCGCGCCGTGCCGAGCAGTTGCGGCGGCAGTACGACGAGGATCCCGACGCCCGCCGCTGCCACCGCATCCTGACCAGAGCGTTCGGCGTCGTGGCGATCGTCGAAGGACTTCTGCGCGGGATCGCCCTGCTCACGCTGCCCGGGTGGGTGGCGGTCGTCGCCTCCGTGTCGGTCGCCGTTCCCAGCATCGTGCTGGGGACGGTCCTGGCCCTGCGGTACCTCGCCGCCCTACCGCTCCGCGGGAACCACCCGCCGGCGAGTGGTTCCCGCTGGCACACCATCCGACAAACCAAGCAGGAGAGCGAAAGTTGACGACTACGATCCACGCAGCAGAATCCATTGACAACGACGCCGACAACGACGCCGACAACGACGCCGCAACCACGACGGACGTGGTGATCGTCGGAGCCGGTCCGGTCGGGATGACGCTGGCGACGGAATTGGCGCTTGCCGGTGTCCAGGTAGTGATTCTGGAGACGACCCCGCACCGCATCGGCCAGGAGAAGGCACGTGGTGTGGGCACGTTGGCGGCAGAGGCATTGCGCAGGCGTGGCCTGAGCACCCGGCTGTGGATGCCGCTCGCCCCCGGCGCAGGCGCACCTCCGATTCCGTTTCGCCCGCACTTCGCGTGGATACCGAAACTCGATTTCGGTTCCAGGTCCGAACCTGGTCGCAATCCCGCGCCGATCGCGCAGCCAGAACTCGAAGCGCTGCTGTCCGAACAGGTCGACGCCCTCGGCATACCGGTGTATCGCGGCCACACCGTGGACGAACTCAGCACCGGCGACGATTCGGTGTGCACGTCGGCCCACACGCCGCAGGGGCGGCGGACATTCAGGTCGCGCTATGTCGTCGGTTGCGACGGAGGCCGTTCGGCCGTCCGGACTCTGGGTCGTTTCGACTTTCCCGGGGTCCCACCGACCAGTGTGGGCCGCATCGGGCGATTGAAAGTCGAGGACATCACGACGTTTCCGGCCGACGTGGACGGTCCGCGCGGCAGCTTCACCGCCAACGTGGTCGATGGCTGGGTGTACGTGCGGGCGTTCGAACCGGTCGCGGAAGACGAGCGCGGCACATCCAGTCCGGTGTCCGTTGAGGAGATGCAGGCAGCGATCCGGCGCATTACCGGTGCCGATGTCGCCATCGCTACCCTCGACGGGCCGCGACGTGGGTACGACCACGCCCGCCAAGCCACCACCTACCGAAGCGGGCGGGTGTTCCTGGCCGGCGACGCCGCGCACGTGCACTCGCCGATCGGTGGCCAGGGGCTCAACCTCGGCTTGATGGACGCGGTCAACCTGGGCTGGAAACTCGCTGCCGCCGTCCGCGGCGCGGTCAATGCCGAAGACCTGCTCGACAGCTACACCAGGGAACGGCACCCGGTCGGTGCCGGCACGCTCCGCAACATCCTTGCCCAGTCCGCGTTGCTGGACTTCACGCCCCACGCGCGGGCGATCCGCCAGATCGTCGACGAGTTGCTCGACATCGATGAGGTCAAGGTCTACTTCAGCGAAATGATGAGCGGCACCACGATCCGCTATCAGCTACCCCACCCCACCGGGAATCACCCGCTGCTGGGCGGACACATCGGCGACTGCGTCGTCGACGACACCACTCTCTACAGTCTGATGACGGACGGACGACCGTTGCTGATCCACCACATATCGGCAGCCGAGGCTGCCGCCGTCGCGCAGCCGTGGACCGACCGCGTTCACATCCACCGGGCGGTCAATCTGAGCGGTCCCGCGATCTCCGCTGCGCTGATTCGCCCCGACGGCGTCGTGGTCTGGGCGGCCGAACCACGCACCCGGCCCGACGCGGCGGCCTTGGTCTCCGCGCTGGAGACCTGGTTCGGTCCGGCCTAGCTGTACTTGGCCGCGGGTCGCCGATCCCTCTGGACAGGGCAGAACTTGAGGTAGTGCTGCGAGCAGTCCCACGCCGACGTCTCCGGAGGATTGGTAGGCGACGCAGCGGAACACCGTCGCGTGCGGGTTCTCGGAACGCTCGCCCTGCGGGTGCCGCGCCTGGAACAGCATCTGGCCGGAAACCGGCGGCCACCGCGGTCCCGCGGCTGGGCCAGGGATTCGTTCGACGTGGAAGTCCGACGGGACGGCATCAGCTCCGGGTCGAATGGCCGCCCGGGCCGATCTCGTTCGCATCAGATCCAGCTGTCGTCGTCTCTGGCCGCGCGAAGGTCGATCCGCAGCAGACGAGCCGGTTCCGGCGCGTCCGCGGCCGGGCTGAGCAGACCGCCGGTGGTGCAGACGAACAGGCTCATTCGGTCCGGGGCCAAGGCCACGGCGGTCGGACCGGCGACGCCTTGGGCGTACGTGGCGACGTCACTGCGGTTGCCGTCGACGTCCAGCCGCAGCACCGAGTGGTAGGTGTGCGTGGCGATGTAGACGTTGCCGTCCGGATGCGCGGCGAGGTCGTCGCCCACGAGCCGGTCGGCCGCCACAGTGAGCGCACCGTCAGCGAGGCCACCGTGCAGCCTGAGCAGTTGGGATCTGCTGGTGTTGGTCAGCAGCAGATCGCCCGATGCGTCGACGGTGAGTCCGTTGACGCCGGGCAAGGGCAGCTGTGGATTGGCCGGGGCCAGCAGTTCGTCCTCCCGGACGATGTCGACTCGGCCCGATCGCGGGTCGACGGCGACGAGGGCTCCCCTGGTGGAGTCGGCGATGACCAGTTGGGTGCCATACCAGGTCATGCCGTTGGCGAAGGCGACGCCGGGGAGCGGACACAACGGCACGGCCACGCCGTCGCTGATCTGATACAGCGTCCAGCTGCCGTGATCAGGATCCGCACCGGCCACCAATGCCTGGTGCTCGTCGGCCAGGTCGGCCACGATGCCGGTGACCGGACCGGGGAACCGGACGCTGTGGCGGACAACCCCATCGGCGCCTACCTGCTCGACCCGGCAATGGTGGGGGCTGGTCACCCACCAGCCGCCATCCGGGGCGTGGGCGAGATTCTCCAAGAAGGTGCCGGTCTCCCATTCGGCCACCACGGTGACCGGCAGCGGGTCGGCAGGGACCGCGTCATGTACCGGATGCAGCGGGTCCGGCGTCGTTCCGGGCACGGTTACCGCCTCCCCGTTGCGACAGCGAGCAGGTGCTCCTCGGCCTGGGCGGTGTCCAGACCCACTGCCTCGATGTAGCCGTCGGGCCGGACCAGCACGGTACTGGACAGTTCGGGAGCCGGGACGAGAAGAATCCGGGCCTGGTCGGTGATGCCGGGCGCGCCTGGATCGGCCAGTACCCAGCGTGGGCGGTCCGGGCCCCGCCGCAACAGGCGGGGATCCAGGCGGGTGCCGGGGGTGGGACCGGCCCCGTTGGGGGTGTAGCCAATGGACAGTTGGGACAGGCGCCTCGCGAGCCAGTCGGTGACTCCCGGCGCGCTGGCCGACGCGCCGAGCACGGTGTTGCGCAATGTGATGAGCTGCGGATCGGTGAGTGTGGCGAGGCTGGTCAACTGGCCGGTGAAGGCGATCAGTTCCTCGGCGACCGGATGCCGCTCCTGGTGATAACCCGACAGCAGCGCTGGATCGGCCTCATGGCGGCAGATCTCGGTCAGCCGCCAGGCCAGGTTGGCCGCGTCCTGGATGCCGGTGTTCAGGCCCTGGCCGCCGGCGGGGCTGTGGGTGTGGGCGGCGTCGCCCAGCAGCACGATCGGCCCGTCGACGAACCGGTCGGCGACCCGCTGCTGCGCGTGGTAGGTGGATGCGGCGACGACCTCTGCGACGTCGGCCTGCCGGAACGGCAGCCCCGAGCGTTCACGCAACAGGGCTTGCGCCGCTGCCGCGTCCGGGGGCGGCGTGTCCGGCGCGACGGGAGCGACGATGCGGTGCAGGCCCCCGGGCAGTCCGGCGACCAGCACCATCCCGTTGCGGCTGAGGAAGAAAGCCGTGTCACGGTCGGGAGGTGGCTCGGCGAGCCGGACGTCGGCCAGGGCGTAGCGCTGGTCGGGTGAGGTGCCCGAGAAGGGGATGGCGGCACGCCTGCGCACGGCGCTGTGCACGCCGTCGGCACCGATCAGGTAACGAGCGCGCACGGCACGGATTACGCCGTCGGGCCCCGCGACGGTCGCGGTGACACCGGGGAAGTCCGCGGTCCAGTCCAGCAGTCGGTAGCCGCGCCGGATGTGCGCGCCGACCTGGACGGCGTGGTTGGCCAGGATGCTCTCGGTGGCCTGCTGACCGAGCAGGAGCAGGAATGGGTAGGGGGTGTCGAGGTGGCCGAAGCCCAGGCGCATCAGGGTGTTGTCGCCGTCGTGCACGGCGAAGCCGTCGCTGCGTTCGCCCGCGGCGACCAGGTCCTTGGCAACGCCGAGGGTGTCCAGGTACTCCAGGGTGCGGGGCTGGATCCCGGCGGCCTTGGAGCCGGGGGCCACGTGTTCGTTGGGCTCGATGGTCAGGTGGTCGACGCGGTTGAGGGCCAGCGCGGTGCTCAGCGTCAGCCCTGCGGGACCGGCGCCGACGATGAGGACGTCGGTGCTCGCGGGCAGGGGTGCGGGAGACATGGGATTGGTTTCCTCCGTGTGGGAGCGATATGCCGGTCAGTGGGAGCCGGTGACCCAGGGGTTGTCCAGGTCGGTGTGCTCCGGCGACATGTCGATGGTGTTCAGGTCCTCGGGTAGCGCGGTGTACAGCCGAATGGCCACTCCATCCGGAGTGGACAGTGCGATGACGTGCCCGGCGAATCCACGCAGTACCGGGGAGTGCTCGACGCCAGCGGAGTCCAGGTGGGCGACCCAGTCCTCCAGCGCGGCCAGGTCGGCCACGCTGAAGGTGACCGGGTCGTAGCCGGCCATGCCCAGGGCCGTCTTCGCGTCCAGGCGAAGCTCGACCGGGTACGGCAGGCCCGGCAGGGAGATCATGACCGCGAACAACGTGCCGTCACGGTCGTAGTGGTCGAGGGCCTGGAGATGAGTGCCGCCCAAGGCTCGGTGGAACCAGTCGATTGCCGCGGGCAGGTCGCTCGCCGGGAACTTCAGGTGGTGGACGCCGTCGAGGGTCGGGGTCATCACTGCTCCTCTCAAACCGAAACGATCGTTTCGAGATCGAATCGTAGTCGGCAGGACACGATAGGGCAAACGATCGTTGTGGTTTATCCTGCTGATGTGCCCCGACTCACTGACGAAGTCCGCGCCCAGCGTCGCCGCCACGTGCTGACCAGCGCCTGGAGCTGCTTCTCCCGCGACGGTTTCCACGCCACGTCGATGGACCAGATCATCGCGGCCACCGGCATGTCCTCCAGTGCGGTGTACGGCTACTTCCGCAGCAAGGACGACCTCATCGACGCCACCGTCGACGAGGCGTTGGGGCAGCTGGGCGAGCTGTTCGCGGCGTTGCTGAACACCAGTCCGGCGCCCACTCCGTACGAGGTCTTCGACGCACTGGTCGGCAACATCCGCTCCAGGATGCGCAATCCCGACTACGACCTGTCCCAGTTGGCCATGCAGGCGTGGGTGGAAGCGCTCCGGCGTCCCCATCTGGCCAAGCGGGTCGCGGAGTTCTACCGGCTGGTGCGGGAGCACCTGTACGGGCTCGCCCAGCGGTGGCAGGAGGCCGGCCAGCTTGGCCCGGATGCCGACGCCGCCTCGGTCGCGGCGCTCCTGGCGACCCTGATGCCCGGCATGATCGTCTCGGAGCAACTCGTCGATCGGGTCAGTCCGGACCAGCTCATCGCCGGCATGGCCGGCCTGGCCGGTCAGCGACGGGATCCCGCGTAAAACAAAACGAACGTTTGCGTATATAGGCGAAGTCGGCTAGCCTCCTCACATATCGGAACGATCCTTTCGGTTTAGAGGGACGGCTGATGTCTTCGTTCGCGCTGGGGACCCTGGATGCTCCGCGCGGGCCACGCGTCGCGACGGCTGTGGACGGCATCGGCATCGACCCATTTCCGCCCCCACCGTCATCCTGCGCGCCGACCGAACGCCCCAAGCGTCAGGTCCCGAGACATCGAAGGAACAGCCATGAACGCTTCCCCTGTCCTGGCCGTCGCCAATGTCACCTATTGCTCGGTCGACTTCTTCGACTACTCGACCGGCACCAATCTGGCCACGCTGACCGACCTGACACCGCAACCGCACGAACTCGCCGTGGATCCGTTGGGCCGCAGGCTGTTCGTCAGCCACACGTACCGAAAGGGCGCGTACGGCCTGGGCAGCGAGCAGTCACACGAGATCACCGTCATCGACGTGGACTCGCGGTCGGTCTCCACCGTCATCGACATCCATCCCTTCGTCGCCCCGCACGGCGTGCGCTATGTCCCGACCACGGGCCTGTTGTTCGCTTCGGTGGAATCAAGTCCCGCAGGCCGTGGTGTCGTCCTGATCGACCCGGACAAGCACGAGGTGGTTGGTCACATCGAGACTGTCGCGCCCAACTCGCACTGGATGGCCGTCGCGCCCTCCGGCACCCACTGCTACGTCACACACAAGGACGCGTCGATGTTGTCGGTCCTGAACCTGGAAACCCGGACTCTTGAGGCCACTGTGGACCTTCCAGGAGGCGCAGAAGAAGTCGACATCTCGCCGGACGGGCGTCACCTTTACGTGGTCACTCCACATCAGACCACCCCGGCCCCGCGCGACCACGCGCCCTCCTGTCTGCTCAAGATCGACACCATGTCGCTGGACACGGTCGCAGCCCTCCAGTTGACGCCCGCCAACTCGGCGGTCCACGTCGGCGCACACGGACTGGTCTACGTCACCAGGATGACGCCGACGCAATTGGAGTTCGGCAGCACGCGAGGGGCGCTCAACGTCATCGACGCCGAATCCATGACCCTGCGCGGGACTGTCGAACTGGACAACGAATCGTTCACCATGCGCGAGGCCCCCGACGGACAAACTGTATGCGTGTCCAACGCCACGTCAAACACCATCAGCGTCGTGGACCTCGGCACTCTCGACGTGGCGCGCACACTGCACATCGCGCGACGCTCGGAAGCGCCGTTCAGCGGTGCGCACGGACTGGCCTTCCTGCCGTGAGCGCGCACCGGCCACCTCGCCAGCAGGAGTAGCGGCGCCCCGGCCGGTTTGCCTGGCAGGTGGCCGGAAACTGGTTAGCGACGGGTGTTCTCGGCCAGGAACATAAGTTCGGAGATACGTTTCGGCGACCGAGGTCATGTTTCCAGCGACCAGGCCGGCCGTTTATATTGATAGAATAGATATTCGGGTCATTTTAGTTGTCGTGACGCACATATGTCGGCAATAGGGTTGGAAATCGATCGCATTGGAGTGGCCTGCCGCAGTTTGTCTTGCCACGCCGGCACTGCCGGTAGACAGTGGTGTTGAGGCATCGGGAAATACGATGTGCTCAACGCAAGTGTCACCGGAAGTGGCCTCGGCCCCCGGTCATCAACCACACTCGCGGGTTCGTGGCATCTGCCAGGACCTACTTCAAGAGTTGAGGTTGACATGAGATCCATTCCACGTATCACGACCGCCGGAGGAGTTCTGATCGCTCTGGCCACCGCCGTTGGAGTCGCCTTCGTGGCTCCGGCCGTAGCCAACGCCGATCCGGTCGGGTGCACCAGCACCCCCAACGGGTCCGGCGACAACATCGTCTGCACGGCCGGCATTCCGGCCGGTCAAACGTTGACCGGTACCGCCGGCAACGACAACATCACCGTCACCGGCGCGCCCGTCAACGGAACCATCACTGACGGCGCAGGCAATGACACGATCTCCGTCACCGGTACGGCTGGCACGCTCGGCACGACAGGTGCTGCCGGCGCGGTCGGCATCAGCACCCATCCGGCCGGCTTCGCCGGTGGAGCGGGCGGTGTCGGCGGCGTAGGCGGCATCGGCCTCGGCAGCTCAGGGACGATCACCGTCGGGGGCGGGACGGACAGCATTACCGTCACCGCCGGCGCGGGCGGCAACGGTGGATCGGGTGGCATCGGCGGCGCCGGTGTCCTCGGCGGTGCCGGCGGAGCGGGAGGTGTCGGTGGCGCTGGTGGCGCGGGCGGCATCGGTAGCTTCGGCACGATCAACGGTGGTTCCGGCAGCGACACCATCAACGTCACCGGCGGCGCGGGCGGCCAGACCGGTTCCGGTGCGCTCGGCGGCGTCAGCGGCCCCTCGGCCGGTACTGGTGGAGTGGGCGGTGTCGGCGGCGCTGGTGGCGTCGGCGGGATCGGTGTCGGCAGTTCCGGGATCGTCACCGGGCACAGCGGCACGGATCACGTGACCGTCGCGGGCGGTCAGGGTGCGACAGGCGGCTCGGGCGGTGTCGGCGGCGCCGGTCACGGTGGCGGTGCTGGCGGCTTCGGAGGCGTCGGTGGCGCTGGTGGCATCGGGAGTTCCGGTGTCGTCACCGGAGGTTCGCTCAGCGACACGATCAAGGTCACCGGCGGTGTCGGTGGTCTGGCCGGGATCGGCGGCGCGGCGGGAAACGGCTTGGGCCTCGGTCAGATCGGTGGCGCGGGTGGCTCGGGCGGTGCCGGCGGTGCGGGTGGTGTCGGTAACTCAGGGACCGCTACCGGCGGTGTCGCGAACGACACCATCACAGTCACCGGTGGCAACGGCGGCAACGGCGGTGCTGGTGGCAACGGCGGCAATGGCTGCTTCCCCGGTGCGGGTGGCGCAGGCGGGTCCGGTGGCACGCTGGGCGCCGGTGGCGTCGGTAGCTCCGGGACCGTCTCCGGTGGTGGCGGGACGGACACCATCGTCATCACCAACGGTGGCAACGGCGCAAATGGCGTCAACGGCATCGCTGGCCGCAGCCCCATCTGCCTCAGCTGAGAGGTAAGCAACTCCCGAGAAATGCGTTCTGCGCCTTCGGCCATTGGTCGAAGGCGCAGAACCATGAACTCGACCTGGTTTCCATCGACTCGGCGACCTCGACGACGTCGCCGTGGCGGTCCAACAGCACCCACGCAGGTCGCCCGTTCATCTCACGCCGGGAGGCTCGAAGACCGGACGTCTCGCTGTTTTCGGCTGGGTCCGCCGATGCGGCGCGCCATTCGGACCATCAGGTCGGTGCCAGCCTGTCGCGCGGGCCCGGCACTGCCGAGAGCTGGTCGTCATCAATGCGACTGGCCTCGGGTCTTGCCGGGTAGAGCAGGGCGCGGGCCTCGCGATTCATGACGGCGGCTTCGTCGGCCGGCACGACGAGGACTCGCAGGCCGGTAGCGCCCAACTCGCGGACACCGGATGCATCCTCGGGTGCGGTGGGCGCCGCGCCGTTGGTGGACGGTCGTGATCGCAGGCTGGTCAGGCGAGCACAGATCTGGTCTCGGATGGGACGCGCGTGCTCGCCGATGCCACCGGTGAACACCAGGGTGTCCCACCGTGGCAGTGCGGTGGCCGCGGCGGCGATCGCCATGGCGACGTCACGGGTGAACACGCGCAGCGCCAGATCGGCGGCCGGGTCTTGGTCACGGACGACGAGCAGGTCGCGGACGTCGTGCAGGCCGTGGGCGATGCCAGCCAGCCCCGAGTCCTGGTCGAGCATCGTGCGGACGGTGGCGGGTGTGGCGCCGGGTTGTTCGAGCAGCAGCAGCGGAATTGCCGGGTCGAGGTCGCCGCTGCGGGTGGCGGACATGACGCCGCCGGTCGGGGTCAGCGACATGCTGTTGTGCACCGAACGACCCTCGGAGACGGCGCTGATCGAACAACCGCTGCCCAGGTGCGCGACGACCGTGTGTCCGAGGTCGGGCCGAGCATCGAGGATGGATTGCACCGACAGGCCGTGGAATCCGTAGCGGCGTAGGCCAAGGGCCGCAGCCTGCGCGGGCAGCGGCAGCCGGCGGGCTTGTTCGGGCATGGTGTGGTGGAACGCGGTGTCGAAGCAGGCGACATGCGCCGCGTCAGGCCAGGCGCTGCGGGCCGCGTCGATGCTGGCCAGGTCGCCTGGCAAATGCAACGGCGCCCACACGACGAGACCGGCCAGCATCTCGCGGACGTCCTCGGTGATGGCCGTGGCGCGGTCGAACATCGGGCCGCCGTGAACCACCCGGTGCGCCACGGCGTCAAGGTGAACGCCCCGATCGGACAACAGTGCGGCGAGGCGGCCGACTCCGTCGGCCAGATCACCGGTGAACGGCGATGAACGTGCCGGGCGCTGAGCCCACGCTTCGGTCCAGCAGGCCCGGTCGGTGCCGAGTCGTTCGATACCCACGACCAGGGTGGGGGCGGGGTCGTAGAGCACGGCTTTCAGACTGGAGGAGCCGGGATTGAGCACCAGCACGATGCCGGCCGGGGACGCCGGCTCGGTCATGACGTCCACCTCCAGTCACGGATTTCCGACAGATCCTCGAAGTTCTCCCGGATGTGGGCGCGGTGTCGGACGAGCATGGCCTGGCAGTGCACGGCCAGCTCGGTGCCGTTCTGGGGCACCCGGCGCGAACGACGCAGTGCCTCCAGTACGAGGTGGTAGCGGCTCATCCGGTTGAGCACCACCATGTCGAACGGTGTGGTCGTGGTGCCCTGCTCGGTGAAGCCGCGGACGTGGAATCGGCCCGGTTTGCTACGTCCGTGCAGCAGTTCGTGCACCGCCCTGGGATAGCCGTGGAAGGCGAACACCACGTCGGTGCCGGTGGTGAACAACGTCTCGAACTTCTCGTCGCTGAAACCGTCCGGATGGTCGTTGGCAGGCAGCAGGGCCATCAGATCGACCACATTGACCACCCGCACCCGCAGGTACGGCACGTGCTCGCGCAGCAACTGGGCAGCGGCCAGGGTTTCCAGGGTGGGTACATCGCCTGCGGCAGCCAGCACGATGTCGGGTTCATCGGCCTGACCCGGCGAGTCGTGTTCGGTGCCGGCCCAGTCCCAGACCGACGCGCCGGCCGCGCAGTGCGCCTTGGCGTCGGCGAGGTTGAGGTACTGCAAGTGGGACTGCTTGTCCACCACGATCAGATTGACCCGGTCCCGGCCGGCGAGACAGTGCTCGGCGATGCACAGCGTGGTGTTGGCGTCCGGCGGCAGCCAGACCCGGACCACGCCTGGCGCCAGCGGAATCACGGTGTCGATCAGCCCGGGCCCCTGATGGGAGAATCCATTGTGGTCATTGCGCCAGCAGGTCGAGGTCAGCAGGACGTTCAACGACGCCACCGGCGCGCGCCAGGACAGGTCGGCCGCGTGCTGCAACCACTTGGCGTGTTGGATCAGCATGGACGAGCACACCATCGCGAACGCCTCGTAGGTGGCGAAAAGGCCATGCCGCCCCGACAGTAGGTAGCCTTCGAGCCAGCCTTCGCACAGGTGCTCGGAGAGCACCTCCATGACCCGGCCCTCCGACGAGAGATGGTCGTCGGTGGGAAGTACCGGTGCTTGCAGGCAGCGGTCGGTGACCTCGAAGACAGCGGCGAGCCGGTTGCTGGCCGTCTCGTCCGGGCAGAACAGGCGGAAGTTTCCGCCGCCGTCGGACTCCTGGGTGGTCGAGGCGTAGAGGTCGCGCAGCAGCCTGCCCAGCGGTTCGGTGTTCTCGTGCGACTCGACCCCGGGTACTCCCACGGGCAGCGCGTACCGGCCCAGTGGTGGCATCTGGAGGGATCGCAACAACCGGCCACCGTTGGCATAGGGCGACGCGGACATCCGCTTGTCGCCGTGGGGTGCGAGTGCGGCCAGTTCCGCGACGAGTCGTCCTTCGGCGTCGAACAGGGTCTCCGGCGAGTAGGAGCGCAGCCACCGCTCCAGCAGGCGCAGGTGTTCCGGGTTGTCCCGTACCCCGGACAGCGGGACTTGGTGGGCGCGGAAAGTGCCCTGGATCTGTACGCCGTCAACGGTGTCCGGGCCGGTCCAACCCTTCGGCGTGCGCAGGATGATCGCCGGCCAGCGCACCGTACCGGGCAGCGCGGCGACCCCGGCACGAGCGTCGTGCTGGATCGCCCGGATCCGAGTGTGCGCGCTGGCGAGTGCATGGTGCAGATCGGTGAACACCGCGGCCGGATCGTTCCCGGCGACCACAACCGGATCCCAGCCCTGCGCGGCGAGCAGCCCGATGACGTCGGCGTCCTCGGCGCGACCGAGCACGCTCGGCCCGGAGATCTTGTAGCCGTTGAGGTGCAGGATCGGGAGCACCGCACCGTCCCGGCGGGCATTGAGGAACGCGGGGATCTTCCACGATGCGGCCAGCGGCCCGGTTTCCGCTTCGCCGTCGCCAACCACGCAGGCCACCAGAAGATCCGGGTGGTCGAAGGCAGCGCCCGCGGCATGTGCGAGCGCGTAACCGAGTTCGCCGCCCTCGTGGATGCTTCCCGGTGTCTGCACGCTGACGTGGCTCGGTACGCCCCCGGGTGTCGAGAACTGGCGCACCAATGCGGTGAGGCCGCCCAGATCACGTGAGATTGCGGGGTACGTCTGGCTGTAGGTGCCTTCGAGATAGGTGTTCGCCAGCAGAGCGGGCCCGCCGTGACCGGGTCCGGCGACATAGAGACAGTCCGTGCCGGTGTCGCGGATCAGCCGGTTGATCAGTGTATAGACCATCGACAGTCCAGGGCTGGTGCCCCAGTGGCCGAGCAGGCGAGGTTTGATGTCGGCGGCGGTGAGCGGGCTACGCAACAGCGGATTGGACTTCAGGTAGATCTGGGCGACCGTCAGGTAGTTCGCTGCCGCCCACCAGCGCAGGTCCAGCGCACGCTCGCGCTCGGTGTAGGCCGGTGCCGCCGGCATCGTTGCCGTCACCGTGTTGTTGCTCGACATCGTTCACATCTCTCTCACGTTGTTGTTCTTGGCATGTCGGCGCAGCAGCCAGCGGCGGAATTCGTCGGCGCCCCACACGATGAACGGGAACGGCACGACGATGGCCAGTTGGCTGGGCGACAACGCTTCGGTGCCGAACAGGCCGTGCAACTGCGGCACGTAGATGATCGCCGCGGCGAAGGCGAGAGCGACGCCGATGGCGCCCAGAAGCGGCTTGTTGGTGAACACGCCCACCGCGCGCAGTGACGCGCGTTGGGTGCGGACAGCGAACGCGGTGCCGACCTGGCAGGCGACAATGCCCAGCCAGCTGACCGTGGTGGCCTGCCGGTAGGCGTCGTGCAAGGGGCTGCCCACGCCGGTCGGGGCGCCGGGCTGCCAGCCTGCGCGCAGCAAGGTGAACAGGAATCCTGCCATGACCAGGATCGCGGAGATGACGCCGAGAAATCCCCAGGCTCTGGCCAGCATGGCGCCGCTGATCACGCCTTGCTTGCGGTCGCGGGGTGCGCGATCCATCAGGCCGGGTTCGGCGGGTTCACGGCTCAACGCGAGCGCCGGCAGGGTGTCGGTGCCCAGATCGATGGCGAGGATCTGCATCACCGTCAGCGGCAGCGGGATCAGTCCTCCGGAGAGTGCGAAGACCAGGAACGGCACGACTTCGGGGATAGCGTGGGCGAAGATGTACAGGATGAACTTGCGGATGTTGTCGTAGACCCGTCGGCCGGCTTCAACCGCTTCGACGATCGTGGCGAAGTTGTCGTCGGTCAACACCATCGTGGATGCTTCGCGGGCCACGTCGGTACCCGAGCGTCCCATGGCGACACCGATGTCCGCGCGCCGCAGCGCCGGTGCGTCGTTGACACCGTCGCCGGTCATCGCGACGATCTGTCCCTTCGCGCGCAACGCATCGGTGATGCGTAGTTTCGTCTCGGGTGAGCTGCGGGCGAACACCACTTCCCGCCCGGTGGCGAGGACCTCG
Organism: Pseudonocardiaceae bacterium; assembly: GCA_035948315.1. Taxonomy (GTDB): domain Bacteria; phylum Actinomycetota; class Actinomycetes; order Mycobacteriales; family Pseudonocardiaceae; genus CAJCJE01. Next base: position 93,579 of record DASZJG010000060.1, read on the forward strand.
TCCAGGTCCTGTTCAGACATGCGTTCCAGGTCGGCGCCGGTGACGATCTGAGGATGCTCGCCGCCGATGCCGACCTGACGGGCGATAGCGGCCGCGGTCACCCCGTTGTCGCCAGTGACGACGTTGACGCGGATGCCGGCGTGATGGGCACGCCCGATCGCCGCGGCGACCTGTTCGCGGGGTGGGTCGACCATCGCGACCAGGCCGAGCAGACACAGCTCGCGTTCGGCGTCCTCGCGCTTCCTCGGGACCGGCACGCCGACGGGCAGTACCCGCTGGGCGACGGCCAGGACGCGGAGGCCCTGCCTGGCGTAGTCGGTCATCACCGCAGTGACGTCGGTACGGTCGGCGGCGGTCAAGGGCCGCGAGGTGCCACCGTCGGCGATCTGGGTGCAGCGGGGCAGTACTTCCTCGGGCGCGCCCTTGGTGTGGATCGCGAGCACCGAGCCTTCGCCGTCGAGGGTGGTCATGAGTTTCAGTCGCGGGTCGAAGTGGAAAAGGCCCTTGCGGTTGTCCGCGCGGTTCGCGGCGGTCACGGCGGTGCCGCGAGTCACGGCGATTTCGAGCAGTGCGATTTCGGTCGGATCACCGGTAGCCGTCGCCGCGGCGCCGTCCGCGAGTTCGGCATTGGTGCACGCGGCGGCGGCCCGGGTGAGCCCGTCGATCGAGGGTGATCCGGTGGCGGCCTGTTGCGGGTCAGCCGGGCCTGCCGTGGTCCAGACCGAGGTGACCTGCATGCGGTTCTGGGTCAGGGTGCCGGTCTTGTCCGTGCAGATGACCGTTGTCGATCCCAGCGTCTCCACCGCGCTGAGCCGTTTGACGACCGCGCCACGGTGGGCGAGATCGCGGACTCCTACCGCCAACGCGAGGGTGATGGTGGGCAGCAGACCTTCCGGGACGTTGGCCACCAGCAGGCCGATCGCGAAACTGATCGCCGCCGCCCATCCCAACCCGGCCAGCAATCCCAGTGGGAGGAACGCGATGCCGGCACCGACCGCCACCGCGGCGATCAGCCAGGCGATGCGTTTGACCTGACGTTCCAGCGGGCTGTCCTCGCGTTTGACCCGTTGGGTAAGCGCGGCGATCCGGCCGAGTTCGGTGCGCATGCCGGTGGTGACGACCATGCCCCGGGCTTCGCCTCCGGTGCACACCGTGCCGCTGAACACGACATCACGGGCCTCCAGCAACGGGCCGCTGGCATCCGGTGTGTCCGCCGCGCGGGCAACCGGCGACGATTCACCGGTCAGGGTGGACATGTCCACTTCGACCACGCCGGCGATCAGTCGCGCGTCGGCGCAGATGCTGTCGCCCTCCTCGACGATCAGCACATCACCGGGCACCAGCAGTCGCGCGGGGATCTCCTGGCGTCGGCCGTCCCGCCACACTCGGGCGTTGGCCGGCAGGAACGCGGCCAGTGCCGCGACCGCTCGCTCAGCCTGCATCTCTTGCAGGAAGGCGAAAGCCGCATTCAACACGATCACCGCGGCGATGGCGATGGCCAGCGACGGCGTGCCGCTGGCCCAAGCCAGCACGCCGGCGACGGCAAGCACGAGGGCCAGCGGATGCGTGATCTGCCGAAGCAGTTCCGCGGGCCACTGGCGACCGCGTCGGCCACTCAGTTCGTTGGGCCCGTGGACCAGCAGCCTGCGCTCCGCCTCGCGATCGGAGAGCCCGTTGGTGGAGCTGTGCAGGTGCTGCAACAGCAGCGCCAATGGTTCGATTGGGTCGGCAACGGCGGCGGCGTCGCGTTCGACGGGCACCGACCCGACAACCATGGACAGCGCCATCTCGGCCTCCGATTCCTGCCGACCGTGACAGGCCGGATGCTCTGCTGGATTCCGGCCGTGCCGAACTGCCGGCGTATTCCCCTGGGGTATTGGTCTGCCTAGCATTTGACGGACCTTCGGCACGTTCCGGCCTCGGGTCACATGCCGGGTCCGTGTTGACGGTGACGTGCTGGCTCTCGATCTGTGCGCAGCGCATGAGCGCGGTCCCCGATCGCGGCCTTGATGTTCTCGGTGAGGACGACTGCCCGGACATCCCTCCTGAGATAGTGGACCCACTGCACCGAACCGGAGAGAGTGACCAGGTGGTCGTGCACGGCGGCCTTCACCGACTCGGGAACGTCGATGGCGCGTTGGATGGTGTCACCGGTTTCCATCACGATCTCCGGGTGACTCCGTGCACGCGTTCCACAGTCATCGGCGGCCAGCATCTTGTCCGGAAGGCTCTCAACCTGGCTCCGTCACGACAGAGCACAATGTCCCTGGAGAATAGGCAAAAATGCCTTCGTTCGTCGTGAGCAGGTCCGAACCGTTGGACGAGTCCTCGCGGAGGGATCATGGCTTCAACCGGTGTGCGCCTGGTTCTCGCCGATAGCGGCTGACCAGTCCTTGCCACCGTGGCGGGCGCGTTCGCGGGGTCGAGGTCGCCACCCGGTCGTCGCCGGCCCCCACGCCATGTAGGGCGATGGCCGCCTGGTTGGCGAACACGTTGGCGAGGGTCTCGTCGTCGCCGGTGAATGCTTCCCGGTTGGGAGAGTACAGATTGAGGGTGCCCACGACCTCGTTGCCGACGAACAGTTGCAGGGACAGCATGCTGCCGACACCCAGTTGCGCGGCGCAGGCGGCGAAGTCGGGCCAGCGCGCGTCGGTGCTCATGTCGGCGATGTGTACGACCCGCTGTTCACGCATCCTCGCCACGCACGGTCCTTGCCGCAACGCGGTCTGTAGATCGTCGAGGACCTGGACAATCGGATGGGTCGGCGCCTGCGCGGCAACGTGCCCCCGTTTCCGGGTTCTGGCAAGGCCGGCGTAAGCCGCGCCGGGCAGCGCCGCCACGACCGCAGCGGTGATCGTGGTCAGGGTACGCACCGATTCCGGCTCCACCGCACGATCGTGGACAGTCGGGGCTGTACCGGCTCGATCCACCAGTCGGGCTGGCCCCCCAGGTGACGAGAGGTGTTTCATGTGCCCGTTCCTTGCCTCGGTCGGCGCACGGATGCGGTCGACTGCCGGGGGCTCGGGACAGCACTCACCAATGGATCACGCACGGTCTCCAGTCGGATCCGCCAGGCCGTGGGCATGGCGAGACAGTGAAACCTGCTTCGCATCAGACTAACCCCATAACCTCTGTGGCGGGCCTATTTCCTGAACTGTTCACCTGGCGCGCCCAGGTTCGACAGTTGCGCTGCAGGCTATGCTCAGGGTTCACAGCTCGGCCACCACTCCCGGCAGCCTGCTCGGCTCGCGGGCGTCGTGGTCACCGCTCCGGCCCCCGGCGGCTGCTCGGCATGCCGGAGACACTCGCCGCCTGCCGGCTCCCGCCGCGCCACCGTCGCCGCGGACACCGTGGCCGGCCGTCGCCTCATTCCGGGGAGCCAGCGGCAGCAACGCACCCGGTGATCGACGTTGCGTGGGTTATGGACGGCGTGACTGCGATCTGTGGCGGCCCGGGCTACACAAGACTGTCCGATTGGGCCAGACAGCCCGTTGTCCGGGCTGGCAGTGCCAACACGGACAACGGTGGGATCAGACGCGGATCAGTAGTCGACGCTCAGGTGGTCGACGACCTCGGTGACACCGGGCGCTGACCAGGACACGTTTTCCGCCTGGCGGCGCTGCGGCCAGGAATTCACGGTGCCTTCCAGCGTGACGACGCCGGCCTTGTCCGTGTTGACGGTGATGTGCTGGCTCTCGATCTGAGCGTCGCGCATGAGCGCGGCCCTGATCGCGGTCTTGATGTTCTCGGCGGAGACGGTCGGCCGGATCGCGATGGTGTTCACGACCGCCTGAACGCCCTTCAGGTAGTCCACTGCTCGATCTGCTGCCTGCCGCTGGTAGTGCCACTGCACCGATCCGGACAGCGTGATGACGTGGTTGTGGACGGCGACCTTCACCGTCTCGGGTACGTCGACGGCGCGCTGGATGGCGTCGCCGGCCTGCATCGCGATGTCAGTGTCCGTCACTTCGCTGAGCTGACTCTGCACGGTGATTTCCTGTGCGATGGCAGTGACTCCATGTACTCGCTCCACAGCCCTACTCGCGAGCATCTTCTCCGGGAAGCTGTCGACTTCCCCGGACAGCGTCACCGCACCGCCGTTGACGGCCACCCCGATGTGGGCGCTGTTCACGCTCGGCGTCCACTTCAGTTCCTGGACGACAGCGTCTTTGAGTTCGTTGTCTGGCCTACGCATTGTTTTGGTCACAACTCAAGTTTGTCGGTTCGGCCACCGTCGCGGCAGAGCACAACGTCCTTGATGAATCGGCAATGTGCCTTTGATCGCCACCGGCTGCAGCGGGCAGGCGGGACCAGCCACTGTTACGCGGAACGCGGCGAACCGGCCAGACTCGCTGCGACCGCAAGACCGCACGACTGCGGCCGGGATATCGATATATTCATGGACAAGCCGGTCGGTCACATCATCAAGTTGGGAACGTGTGCAGCGACACGATCTGTCCGTCGGCCAACACCGCCCGGACCGGCACAGCCGCCTCCTCAACGGCCGTGCCGGCCGAGGAGGTCCTCCGAGCGATCGATGTGATGGCGGTCCTACTTTCCTGATACTGCTGGCTTGATACTTATTCCGTGCCAGTGGGACGGACAATCAGGAGTGGGCAGACGGCGTGGTAGATCAGGGCCTGGCTGGTGGAACCGAGCGCCATGCCGAGAATCCCGCCGTGCCCCCGGCTGCCGACCACCAGCAGTTGCGCGTGGGTGGCCTGGTCGAGCAGACCACGGACCGGCGGATCTCTGGTGACGACGCGTCGCACGACGACGTCTGGGTATTTCTCCTGCCAGCCAGCCAGTCGCTCGGCCAGTACTTCTTGCTCGCGGGTTTCCAGCACCCCCCAGTTGTCGATGAACTGGTGGGCGTAGGCAAATGCTCGGTCCGAGGGGAACTCGATCCAGGTATGGACGGCGATCAGATCTGCGCCACGCACAGACGCCTCGTCGAAGGCCATCGCCACCGCCGATTCGCTCGCGGGCGACCCGTCCACGCCCACCACCACAGGCCCGTCGGACCGGCCAGTGTCCTCGGCGGCATGTTCGCGGATCACCGCGACGGGGCAGTGGGCATGTGCGACCAGGGCGATCGCCGTAGATCCCACGACGATACCGGCGAAACCACCCAACCCGCGAGAACCAACGACCATCAGTCGAGCATTGTCCGACTCCGCAATCAACATCGGCACCGGGTCCGCCATCCGCAGGTCGGTCTCGATCGTGAGATCTGGGTGCAAGTGGCGAATCGCCTTCCCGACCTCGACCAGTTGGCGCCGACCATCGTGGCCCATGGCGTCGAAGTAACTCTGCGGGATCGCGGCTCCGCTGGTGTAGGCCAGCGGGGAGACCACGACCGCGTGCACGAGCCGCAGGGGTAGATGGCGTGCGGCAGCTTCATCGGCCGCCCACAGCGCGGCTTCGCGGGCCGAATCGGATCCGTCGACGCCCACCACGATCGGCCGGCCAACAAGGTTACTGGTCATCGTGCGACTCCTCGGTGTTGTTGCGGTTAGTTCGTTGTCGCAGGTATGTCCTGTTGGTGTCGGCCCGGCGCAGGTGATCCGGCAGTCGCGTGCGAACTTGGGCGCGACGCCGGGTGGCTGGCTACCTGTACCGCGGTCACGCCGGGTACCGCTTCGGCAAGCACCTCGGCGATGTGGCGATCGCTAGCGTTGTCGAACTCGTCGAGGATGGCGACAGAGCCGTCGTGCACGCGTACGGTCCACCGGTACGATCCGCCGCAATATGCCAACCGGTTTCGCACATCGCGGGCGATGTCGTCATCGTCGCGCGCCAGTGTCTGCACCAGATCTCGCCTGGTGACAACGCCGACCACGCGAGCCTCCTGCAGGATCGGCATGCTGCGTACTCGGCCGGTCAGCATCGTCGTGACCAGGTCAACGACATCGGTGTTGGCGTTCATGCCGATCACGTTGGTCGTCATCACCGCTCCTACTGTTACGGCGGCTGCCTGTCGCGCATCGCCCAGGCCGGCGACATCGTCCTCGTTCGGGTTGTGGTAGCGCGGATCGCGGGGAAACCGGTCCCGTACCACGTCGGCTTCGGTGATGATGCCGACCAGGCCATCGTTGTGGTCCAAGACTGGCAACGCGGTGAACCCATGAGACGCCAACAGGCACGCCGCCTCCTTCACGGTGGTCTCTGACCGCACCGTCACAACCGGGCTACTCATGATGTCCCGAGCTTGCATCACAGACCTACCTTCACCATCGGATGACACCGACGCTAAGCGCCGAACAGGCAGCGGCGCTGCGGCCATTGGTCATCACCGGCCGGGACCTCCGACTCCACGCCGGGCACCAATCCGCACGCTGGCGGCGTCGCTACTCAACGGTGCCGCGATCGGGATAAGCACTTCGTCATGTCGACCAAGGAGAGAAGTCATCGCGGGAAAGGAACTTCGGCACCTGCGTAACAGGTATCGACCGGCGAATACTTCAATCATCAAACAGGAAAAGGAGGCGCATCATGTCCATCCAGGACCGCGCTCCGGCAACGATCACCACCGAGTTCCTTCCGAAGAAGGTCACCGAGACCACCCCGCCCAGCAACACCAGAACCCGGCGTACGGTCACCGTTCGCGCACCGGTGCTGGCGGTGCTGCGCATCGTGATGGGCCTGACGTTCCTCTGGGCCTTCCTCGACAAGATGTTCGGCCTCGGCTACTCCACCAGCACCGCCCAAGCCTGGATCAACGGCGGATCGCCGACCAAGGGGTTCCTGGCCAACGTGCACGTCGGCCCATTGCAATCAGTACTGCGAGCGTGGGCCGGCACCGGCTGGGCCGACTGGCTGTTCATGCTCGCCCTGCTCGGCATCGGCCTGGCCCTGCTCTTCGGCGTCGGCATGCGCCTGACCGCCACCGCCGCGACCGTGTTGCTGGCCTTCATGTGGTTCGCCGAATGGCCGCTGGCCAGAGTCACGTCCACCGGCACCGCGACCGTGTCGAGCAACCCGCTGATCGACTACCACGTCGTCTACATCGTGGTCGTCATCGCACTGGCCGTCTACGCAGCCGGCGACACCTGGGGCCTCGGCCGGCAGTGGGCAAAGCTCAACCTCGTCCGACGCAACCGCTGGCTGCGCTGACCCACAAAGACCGTTCGACCGAAACAATTCGGTTCGGCGTGCTGGCGCCATCGGTGTCAGCACACCGCGCCATATGACAGGAGCTCATCGTGGACAGCACAACGGTCGCAGACGTCATGACCCGAAACGTCGTCACCGTCGGACCGAAGACACCGTTCAAGGACATCGTCGAGATCCTCGCCGACGCCGGCATCAGCGCGGTGCCGGTACTCGACCCGAACGGCACCGTACTCGGCGTCGTGTCCGAGGCCGACCTGCTGTGCAGGCAGGAACATCGAGATGACCTCGACGAGCACCATTCGCCACTGTTCTCCAGACACCACGCCCGTGACCAGCGGCGCAAGTCCGCCGCCCTGACTGCGGCCGATCTGATGACCGCACCAGCGCTGACCATCACCGCCACGGCACTCCTACACGTTGCGGCCCGCGTACTCGCGCGAGCCGACGTCCGTCGACTCTTCGTGGTCGATGGACGTCAGTTGATCGGCGTGCTATCCCGCCGCGACCTGCTCAAGACGTTCCTCACGACAGATCAGGAGCTTCGCGCGACCATCGATCGCGAGGTCTTCGACCGCGTCCTGCACGCCAACCCCGACAACGTACTGGCGACCGTGGAACACGGCGTCGTCTTGCTGATCGGCCGGCTGGAATACGAGGGCGACGTGACCATTGCGTTGCGGCTGACCAAGGCGATCCAGGGCACGGTCGACGTGAAGAACCGACTCGACTACACCTGGAACGGCGATCGCCCACCGCTCAAGGCCGCCGCCCTGCCCTCGTGATCAACCATCACGACCTCACGGCGAGCACGACTTCCCATCGAAGGCCGCCGATGCCCACCCACGGGGCGACACTCATCGCGGTTCACCGGTGCGTGCCGGTCGTCGGTGAGCCGTGACGTAGTTTGGCACCGCCCCGGGCCCCCGGCGACGCTCTGTCCTGCTAGCTGCCGGTGGATGATGCCAGCGTGGGCTCGCGTGTTCGTACGTATCGTGTGGGCGACGCTGGCTGTTGCCGTGTTCGTTGTCAGCGCCATCGGCGCTCTGGTGATGCCGCTCAGCCTGATGATCACCTGGATCTTCTTCGGGTCGGCGATCGGCTCGACAGTAGCGAAAGGGTTGCTCCCCAAGAACATCCTCGCCCGCCCTTCGATACAGCAACTGGTCGTGCGAGGTGAACCCAGCATCTGGGCTGGAACGGTCGCCGCGCGGGATCGGCAACATCTGCGCCACCTTTCGGCAGGTCATGATGAAAGGCAGTGTCGAAGCACGCCATCTGGGGGGAGACCGGGAACCCTGCGGTGGGATGCCTCGGTCAGCAGGATTTCCTGCGTCAGGCGTTGGGGCTGCTGTAGTTCCGGCCGGCTTGGACCACCCGATGCCCCACCGCGGTCAGTGGCTCGCGACCGGTGCGCGGCTCGACCCATCAACGCCTTCACCGCCGCGGCATGATCCTGTGCCGTGAGCGACCACGAGACGTCCTCGGCCGGGTCCACCCCGGTCACCGCGAACGTGGCGTTGGGCCGGCCGATCCCGTCGATCTCGAAGGACCGTGATCAGATGAATCCGAGCGGTGATGAACAGCGACGAATCGGCGATGTTCGACCAGCCGCGACGTACCACGCGCATCCTGCGAAAGACCCATCGGAATCTCCTCGGCACCGTCAGAATAGCGGCCACAGGGCTCCAGTGCGGCGGTAATCTCCACTACTCACCACTATTTCCGTGCGGCCAATGGATTCCCTGTCCGATCAGAAGACCAAATGTCACCCCACCCGCACGCAGGCCGCGTACACTGGACGAGGAGGAAGTCAGTTGATCTCGAATCGAGCCAGTCATGGACCCCGATTTTCCGCGCGAGAAATGGGCAACGACAATTACCTTCTGAATAAGAGTCGTCGATCCGCAGGTGTTTGATAATATTCTGGCAAGCGGCTGGACGAATCGGGCACTCTCGGATGGGTTTGTTCGAATATCACCGAAATCGTGATCTTGGTACTCTGGTGGTTGGTGTTCTGATGAGCTGGCCGGTCGGTCGGTGATAGGTGTCCAGCAAGGAGGTGCCCGTGCTCAAGGTTTTCCTGGTGGACGACCACGAGGTCGTCCGACGAGGGGTGGCCGAGCTGATCGACGCCGAGGAGGACCTGACCGTGATCGGACAGGCATCCACTGTGTCCGAAGCACTCGCCAGAGTGCCAGCACTACGACCGGACGTGGCCGTGCTGGACATGCGGTTGCCCGACGGAAACGGGGTCGAACTGTGCCGCGACCTGCGCTCGACGATGCCCGAGCTGAACTGCCTGATCCTTACCTCCTACACCGATGAGCAAGCCATGCTCGACGCCATTCTCGCCGGCGCGGGCGGCTACGTCATCAAGGACATCAAGGGGATGGAGCTGGTCTCGGCAATCCGCACAGTGGGCTCCGGCCGGTCATTGCTGGACAACCGCGCCGCCGCAGCACTGATGAACCGGCTGCGGGCGAATGTGGACAAACCTGGGCCGTTGGCCGGACTGACTGAACAAGAGCGCGTCCTGCTGAACCTTCTCGGCGAAGGACTGACCAACCGGCAGGTCGCCGAACGGATGTTCCTCGCCGAGAAAACGGTCAAGAACTACGTCTCCCGACTGCTGACCAAACTGGGGATGGAACGCCGAACTCAGGCCGCGATTCTGGCCACTGAACTCCGGGACAAGGTAGGCCGGTCAGCAGATTGAACCGGCTGCGTCAATCTGTCCACCATGGACGACAGAGCGATTGCCCAACCGTCGGCGGACCTGGCTGCCGACTGGGTTGGCCCGGGTCAGTGCTCTGGCCGCATATGATGCAGGATCCTGAGGTTCTGCGGCTGGGTGCCATCGCTGACATGCGTGTCGTCCATCGTGAAGGTGAGTTGATCGGGTGACGGCCACGACACCATCGACGGACCGGGTCAGGTGTATCGCCATCGGCACCATGCTGCGACGTTCCAGTTGGCCGCGCAGGGTCACTGCGCCGTCCCGCACCTCGATGCTGACCGTGCGGGGATCGACGGACAGTGCGCGGACCAGCACCTCTTCGCCGATCTCGGCATGGATGTCGTCATCAGAGCGGACGAAGACCTGGACCAGATCGTGCCGGCTGACGATTCCAACGAGATGGTCGGATGCGTCCACCACCGGCAGCCGTTTGACATTGTGGTCAGTCAGCAGCCTGGCCGCAACACCGATGTTCGCGTCAACATCAACAGTGATCGCCGGAGTGGTCATCACGTCCTCGGCCACCGTACCGGTTGCCTTCAGCCACATCCTGCGCCGAGTCCGCGCCCACCACGGTGGCCGGTCTACGGCCACGCTGAGTTCGTATTTGCGCAACAGGTCCACTTCGGACACCACACCCAGTACCGTGTCCGTCGCACCGAGTACCGGCACGGCGCTGATGTGATGTGTGCTCAGCAGCTCGGCGATGCTGCGGAACGGAGTTCGCACTCGGACCGATACGACGTCCTGCGTCATCACGTTGCCGACGCTGCGGTGCTTCATGACAGTTCTCCTTCGCATCCGAGCTGGATCTACGGCGAACCGCCGGTCGACCACCGCGACTGTCCAATTCGACAGCGTGGGTATGGCCAAATATCGGTTTGTGCCACGTCAGTACTCGGCTGCCGCCACACACTTCAGACTGTGTGTTGTCCCCATCGTCGGCCGCGATGACCGACCGGCCAAGAGTCGGAAGGCCCCGATCCGAAGGACAATTCGCAATCACGCAATATGGCCCGACACCATCAGGAACGTGGTTCAGGGCATGGGCGCTGCCCAGAGCACGCGGGTCCCGCCACCGTCGAGTCACACTGGACGAACCGCCGGCATTGACGGCGCGTTGGTTGAGGTTGTGCAGGCCGCTGCGCGCCACGGTGTCCCCTATGCCGACGCCGTCGTCGGTGACATCGATGACCAGATCGTTGTCCACCGAGACGGAGACCAGCAGTTCGGTTGCTCTGGTGTGACGGACCGCGTTGCTGACGGCTTCCCGCACTACCGGCTCGCCATCGTCAGCCAAGGCGACCGGTGCGACGTCCAGCGGACCGGACATGCGTACCGTTGTACGCAGCCGTGGGTCGGCGGTGAGCTCGGTGATGGAACCACGCAGCGCAGGCGCGTTGGCCGGGTCGGCCAGCAGGTCGAAGATCGCGGTACGAATGTCCTGGATGACCTCGTGTAGTTGGTCGCCGGGCAGCCTGGCTTTCGGCCTGCCGCAGTGCCAGCGCGGCCTGGTCAGCGAAGGAGGCGACCACCTGCACGTCATGATCCTGGAAGACCGGTGAACCCGATGGCGGGCAACCGCCACCATCGGATCGGCACGGGAGTCTGCATCAGGATCTGCACCGGAATCGACACTGGGATCGGTACTGACCTACGAGCGGTCAGTGCTCATACACGACGTGATCTACCGGGTCCGGGCGGCCGCCTCGACCGAGGATGGCGCGCCGGTGCTGATGCTGGACGTGGTGGGTGCGGTGCCGACCGGGGAGGTGGTCGCCGAGTTCAGCGCGCGCGTGCCGATCACCGCGCTGAATGACGTGGCCCGCCTGATCGACCAGGTGTTGTCCCGTGTCGCGATACTCGACACGGCCGGTACCGCGACGGCAGATCAGAACCGGACCGGCCGAGCGTCGAAAGCGGCGCCACCCAACAAACGGGCAGCCGTGGACATCCGAGGTCAACACGACACTGACCGAGCTGTGGCCGGCCAACGCGGGGTCGGCCGACGCGCGGCAGGCATTGAGAGAAGCCGCAGACGCACTGGGACGCAGCATCGGCTCGATCCGCTCGCGACTGCCGAGGATCGGTCTGGACCCCGTCGCCACGCGCGGCCACTTCACCCGCCATGGCGACCCGCCGCCCGGATTCTCGAGTCTCGGGCGCAACCGCGATCCGCGGGAGCCGGTGATCGTCCGGTGGCGTGTGGCCGTTCAGGCGCGGTCGTGGAGAGTGACCCGGTAGCCGTCGGGGTCGGCGAAGGTGAATGTCCGACCGAAGGGGCCGTCGAGCGGTGCGGAGACGATGGTGTGACCGTCGGCGACGAGCGCATCGTGAATGGCCTGGACGTCGCTGGCGTGCAGCCAGATCGCGGCACCGATGCCGGGCTGAGCAACGGAGGCGAGATCGGTGCCGGGAACGATATCGCGGAGCGCGAACGCGATCGGCTTCGTCTCGAAGACGACGGCGTGCGGAGGTCCGGCCTGCGAGCGGACGAGGCCGAGGTACTGCTCGTAGAACGCCCGTGAAGCGTCGAGGTCGCGCGCTTGGAGCGAGATGAAGTCGGGGCCGGTGGCGGGCATGATGATGCTCCTTCTTTACGTGTCAGTCTTCTGACACGCATCAATCTATGTCAGAATACTGACATGAGTCAAGGCGATGTCGGTGTCGACCTGGAGACGTCACTGGGCTACCTGCTGAAAGAGGCGTCGAGCGTCCTGCGCGCGGCCATGGAGGAGGTGCTGCGGCCGCTCGGGATGACCGTGACGCACTACTCCTGCCTCGAGCTGCTGGCTCAACGACCGGGCTTGTCGAACTCCGAGCTCGCGCGGGGCGCGTTCGTGACCCGGCAGTCGATGAACGTGCTGCTCCAGGCCCTGGAACGAGACGGCTACGTGACCAGGCCCGCGGAGGCACCCGTCGGGAAGGTTCTTCCCACGCGGCTCACGCCTCGCGGCCGACGGAGTCTCGAGAAGGCGACCGTAGCGGTCCGGTCCGTCGAGGTCAGAATGCTGGCCGGCATGACCGAGACCGAGCAGTCTGGCGCGTTCCGGATCCTGCGGAGCATGATCCATTCCCTACGCGATGGCAACGACGGTGCCTAGCTCGTTCCCCGGTGCACGTCTCGTCGCGCCCGGACAGGAGTACAGCCGAGCGTGCAAATCCGTGCAGGCGACCTCGAAACCGACTGACCCCGACTACGTCCTCTTCTGCGATGAGCCAGCAATCGTGCAACTTCCCGCTCTCGCCCAGGTGGCTGTTTCCCTGTCTCTTGCATCGCCGCGTCTGCGTGATTGATGAGAAGATCTGCGGCAAGCGCGCCAACAGCGAGCCCACCGACCACGATCGCGCCCGACCGAACCGGACACGATCACATCGTTGTTGGGACCGGGGCGGAGTCACCGCTGACGGGCTTTCCTGAGTGGTGTGCTGGCGGTTTCATTCGGTGCGCAGCGCGGTCGCGGTACGCATCCGGGTCGCCCAGATGGCCGGCGCGAGTGCGCCGGCGATGGCCAGGGCCGCGCCACCCAGCACCAACGGGATCAACACCGCCGGCTGGTAGACGGCCAGGTCGGCCTCGGGGACGGCGGTGCCGGCGGCCGCGCCCATGGCGGGCACCACCTGGTCGTGCAGGGCCATCCCGATCGGGGTGCCGACGGCGCCGGCGAGCAGGCCGAGGCCGGCGACCGAGGTGAGCACCATGACGATGGTCTGCCGCGGCGACATGCCCAGCGCCTGGTAGATCCCGAAGTCACGCACCCGTTCCCGGATATCCAGTACGACGGTGTTCAGCACGCCGAATCCGGCGACCGCGACCAGCATGGCGGTGAGCAGCGTGGCCAGCCCGTCCATGGCCAGCGCCGTGGAGCTCAGCTTGCCGGAGTTGGCCTGGGCGGTGAGACCGTAGGGCGCCAGCGCGGTGTCCAGCGCGTCGAGGTAGCCGCCGGTGTCGGTGCCCGGCCGCAGGTCGATGTCGTACTCGACCGATTCGGGCAGCACGTAGGCGCCCAGGCCGGCCAGCGAACGGATATCGGTGAGGATGACCTCGTGCGTGGCGAACACCTCGCCGACCAGCGTTATCCGGGCCGAATGCCCGTTGCTGGTCAGGGTGACGGTGTCCCCGAGGCGAGTGCCGGTGTCGGTCAGGAACGCGGCCGGGACCACGGCCTGCCCGGGGCGCTCGAACCACGATCCGGCGATCATCTGGTACGCGGCCCAGGAACTGTCGCCCTGATAGGCGATCACGTCGGTCTGGCCGGCCCGGCCGGCCACTCCCACCCGAGTCTGTCCAGTGGTGACGAAGCGCCGGGTGCCCGGCTGCGCGGCTATCACCCTGGCCAGGTCGGCGCTGGTAGCCGGTTGGGTGGTCGCGTTGCCACCGCCGGGAACCGGGGGTGCGGGCGGGCCGAACGCCTGCACCATCACCGCGCCGGGCGAGCGCCGGTTCAACCCGTCCTGGATGTTGTTGAGCGAGAGCACCAGGCCGAGCCCGAAGGTGACGCCGATGGTGCCCAGCAGCACGGCGGCCAGCATGATCGCCGACCGGGCGGGCCGGGCGAACGGGCCGGCCAGGCCGAGGCCCACCGGCCTGGGGAGCGGCAACGCGCCGAGCAGTCGCCGCACCCGTCGGCCCCGGCCGGCGCGGGGCGTCCGGCCGATTGTGACCGCCTCGACCGTGCGCAGCCGCCCGGCCCGCAGCGCCGGCCCGAGCGCGGCACCGGCGACCACCACCAGTGCCAGCACCGGCACCACCAGATCGATCCACGGCTGCACCACCGGTGTGCCGGTGCCGAACGCCGTGCCCACATCCCCCATGATCGGAATGGCCAGCACATTGCCCAGCACGGTGCCCAGCAGCGTGCCTACGCCGGCGGGCAGCAGGGCCTGGCCGAGGTAGGCGCGCACCACCTGGCCCGGGGTAAAGCCCACCGACTTCAGAATGCCGATCCGGCGGGTCGCCGAGCTCACCGCGCCGCCGACCACGATCCCGATGGTCAGCACCGACATCACCAATCCCAGCACGCCGAACGCGGTCACGAACGGCACGAAGGTGGCGGAATTCTGGACCGCGGCACGCTCGACCGTCAGATACGACGCGGCGGCGGTCAGCGCACCCGGCGGCACGGCCGCGTTGATCGCCGCGCGGTCGGTGTTCACCTCGGCCGCGGTGGCGGCGGCGCGGAACCGGTAGAGCATCTGCAATCCCGGCCGGGTACCCGGTCGGGTCAGCGCGGCGAGCGTGGCCGGCGACACCCAGGCGTCCGCGCTGCCGGTGATCGACGCGGCCAGACCGACCACGGTGAGCGTCGGATCGCCTGGCAGGTCCGGGAACGTCATGGTGTCGCCCACATTCAGCGGCGCGTTCTGGGCCGGCAGCACCACTTCGTCGTGGCCGCTCGCCCATCGGCCGGCTGTCAGCCGCAGATCGTCCACGGGTCCCTGGCTGCCCGCGCGGCCGACGAAGGTCATGGGTGCCAGGCGATCCCCGGTCGGCAGGCCGGAGCTGGCGGAGCCGGTGTGCGGTTGCAAGGTCAGCAGCGGAAACGGTCCGGCGGCGTCGGTCACTCCCGGCAGGTGCGCGGTGGCGCCGACCTGGATGGTGGACACCGTCGTCGCGGCGAACTCGGCGGTGAGTTGCGCCCCGCGCTGATCGGCGAACGCCGTGGCGAACGGTGCCGTGGCGGCGACCAGCAGGCCCGCGGCGAGCGTCGCCGCGGTGACCGCCATGGTCGTGGTCAGCGCCAGCACGAGGGTTTGCAGCCGGCGGCGGGACAGTCCGGCCCGGATCACCCGGCTCAACGCGCTCATCGGGACACCATCGTGGTGTCCCGGGCGATCCGGCCGTCGACGAGTTCGATCGTCCGTGTCGCGCACGCGGCGGCGAACGCCGTGTCATGGGTGACCAGCACGATCGTCTGCCCGGCCCGGTTGAGCTCGGTGAGCAGGTTGCGCACGTCCGCCGCCGAGGCGCTGTCCAGCGCACCGGTGGGTTCGTCGGCCAGCAACAGGGCGGGCCGGTTCATCAACGCCCTGGCCACCGCGACCCGCTGGCGTTCACCACCGGACAAGCGCCCCGGAAAGGCGGCGGTGAGTCGGCCGATGCCCAACTGGGCCAACAGTTCCCCGGCGCGGGTCCGGGCCGGGGCGGGTGCCAGCCCGGCAAGTTGGGCGGGCAGCAGCACGTTGTCCAGCACGGTGAGGTCATCGAGCAGGTTGAAGAACTGGAACACCATGCCCACCGTGCGCCGTCGGTACTTGGCCAGGCCGGTCTCGGTCAGCGTGTCGATACGCGTCCCGTCGACCGCGACCCGGCCCTCGGTCGGCTTGTCCAGTCCCGCGATCAGGTTCAGCAGCGTTGACTTTCCGCTGCCCGATCGGCCCAGCACGGCTACCGACTCGCCTGCGGCGACGCTCAGACTCAGCCCGGCCAGCGCGGGCCGGGCGGCCTCGTAGCGCTTGCTCACCTCGTGGATCTGGATGATCGGAACCGTCATGCGCCCTCCCGGAATTCGTGATGGGCGAGACGCTAGGTAGTGGACTCCGTTCGGCGCGTCCGGCGCGGTGATGATCTTTGCTCCGCCGCGCGAAGGAGTTCCCGTATGTCATCCGCACGGAGGACCCGTCAGGAGGACCAGATCGGGCCTACCGGGTGGATGTGCACTGATCGCCCGGTTGTCAGACTGGGCCGGTGAACCAGATCGTGATCATGGGCCGCTGGCAGGATGTCCTGGCCGCGCTGCGCCCGCTGCCCGCCCGGCGACCGCGGCTGTCCGGCTGGGCCTGGACGGCGGACGCGCTGCTGGCCGTCGCGTTGACCGGGGGTGCGGTTTACGACGCGCTGACCGTGAGCGAACGGGAACCCTCCACGACCGGCCTGCCGTCCGTGTCCGGTGTGCCGTCGGCGCCGCTGGCCCCGGTCCTGCAGCACATCGCGCCCGCCCAGTGGTGGCAGGTCCTGCTGGTCGCGCTGAGCGTGCTGCCGCTGTTCGCCCGGCGGCGGTTCCCGATGGCGGCGTTCTGGGTGGTGGTCGGTGCGGGTGCGCTGAACCAGCTCACCCCCGCTCTGTCCCCCACGTTCACGCTGGCCGCGTGCGTGATCGCCGCGTGCTCGGCCGTTCTGTACAGCCCCTATCAGGTGTTGGCGACCGCGAGCGCGCTGGTCGGTACCGGCCTGATCATCGGCGAGCACACCGACACCGGCCAGACCATCGGGCCCGGCAGCGTCATCCTGCTGCTGGTGGTGGCGGCCGGGTTCGTCCTGCCCACCTGGCGCAGGCGGGTCCACACCATCGCGGCCGAACAGCGCGCCGCCACCCAGGACGCGCTGGAACAGGAACGATCCCGGATCGCGCGGGAGCTGCACGATGTCGTCACCCACAACGTCAGCATGATGATCGTGCAGGCGGGCGCGGCCCGCAGCGCGATGGCGGTGACACCGGAGCGGGCCGGTCTGGCGCTGCGCAACGTCGAATCGGTCGGCAGGGCCGCGATGACCGAACTACGGCACATCATGGGCCTGCTCACCGTGAACACCGACAACCCCGACCAGGTGGCCGCCGACGAACTGCTGCCGCCGCCGGGCATCGCCCAACTCGACCCACTCGTCGACCGGGTCCGCGACACGGGAACCACGGTGACGCTGTCGGTGTCGCTCCCGTCGCATCCTCTGCCGTCCGGCGTCGACCTGGCCGCGTATCGGGTGGTGCAGGAGGCGCTGACCAACGTCGGCAAGCACGCGGCCGGCGCGGCTGTCACGATCAACATCGACCACACCCCCGGTGAGCTGCGGGTGGAGATCGTCGACACGGGTGGGATCGCCACCAGCGCCGCGCATTCCGGTAGCGGCCGGGGACTGATCGGTATGCGGGAACGGCTCGCCGTCTACGGCGGTAGCCTGCACGCCGGGGACCTCCCCACCGCCGGGTACCGGGTGTACGCGGTGATTCCGCTGGAGCTGCCGTGACCGACTCGCTGCGCGTGGTGATCGCCGACGACCAGGACCTGGTCCGGACCGGATTCGCGATGATCCTGGCCGCGCACGGCGTCGAGGTGGTCGGCGAGGTCGCCGACGGCGCGCAGGCAGTGGACGCGGTCCGCCGGGTCGAACCGGACGTGGTACTGATGGACATCCGGATGCCGAAGATCGACGGGTTGGAGGCGACCCGCCGCATCCTGGCCAACGCCCCGAGTCCACCCCGGATCATCATCCTGACCACCTACGACCTCGACCGCTACGTTTATGCGGCGCTCAACGCGGGGGCCAGCGGATTCCTGCTCAAGGACGTGTCCCCGGAGCATCTGGTCGCGGCGGTGAAGTTGGTGCGCTCGGGCGACGCGCTGCTTGCCCCGGCGATCACCCGCCGGCTGATCGAACGCTTCGCCCCACACGATGGACACCTCGCCGGCCCGCGCCGGGAGCTGTCCGGACTCACCCCTCGGGAACTGGATGTGTTCCGGCTGCTGGCCAGGGGGCTCAGCAACGCCGAACTCGCTGCCGCGCTGCATCTCGGCGAGACGACCGTGAAGACCCACGTGGCTCGCATTCTGGCCAAGCTCAACCTGCGAGACCGCGCCCAGGCCATCATCACCGCCTATGAGACCGGCCTGGTCACGCCGGGGACCCACACTCCCGACCCGCAGTGACCGGTGAACGCCCAGTCGGCGTCCTCGCGTCGAGTGCGGACGCTCGCGGTAGCTGTCGGGGCAAGAAGCATCCCCCGAGCGGCGCACCGCCGCTCCCGGTCTCCCGAGCTAACCTGTTTGTGGAGACCTTCGCCGAGGCCGAGGGGATGCGACGATGGCCGGTTTGGTCGTGCTGTTTCTGATCGTGTGGTTCGTTGTGTTGATCGTCAAGAATCGCGGCAACGCAGGTAAATCCCGACCGCGCGGAAGGGAACACTCCGGCTCGAACGGGCGGCAGTACGGCCCCACGAGCGACGCCGGAGCGAGCCAGGGCGACGACTCGTATTACAGCAGCTGGTACTACCACGACGGGCACGACACCAGCAGCGGGCACGACACCAGCCACCACGACAGCGGCGGGTACTACGACGGCGGGCACCACCACTGAGACGATGGCCCGGCCTTGACCGGACCGAATCCTCCTGACACCGCAACGGCTTGGGGCTCAGTTGTCGGTGCTGAGTTCTTCTGGGAGCAGAACAACCTTGCCGTGGGGATGACCGGACATGCTCAGCGCGACGGCCTTCCGCCATTCACCGAGCGGGTAGGTATGAGCGATCGGGATGCGGAATGCGCCGTTGGCCGCAAGTGCGGCGTATTCCGGCAGAAACGTCGCGACCGGCGCGAGGGGGCCACGGTGGTCGAGGTTGACGCGCGCACCGTGCTGCCGTGCCTCGTCGTGGTTGCTGATGGTCATGACCCGGTGCGGTTCCCCGGCGATGGCGATGAGTTCGGGGATCGATCCGGCGTTCGGCGGCGCGGCGTCCAACACCAGATCGACCGGCCCCTTGGCGAGGTCGCGGACCCGCTCGGCCAGTCCCTCGCCGTAGGGCGTGACGAGGGCGCCGAGCGCCGTCAGTTCGGCGGCGAAGACGGAACCGGCGGCGGCGATGACCCTGGCACCGCGGCGAAGCGCGATCTGCACGGCCGCGAATCCGACCATCGCGCCCGCGCCGTTGACGAGCAGGGTGGTCCCGGAGCCGACTCCCATAGCATCAAGCGTCCATCGCGCGGTCTGGACGACCATCGGCAGTACAGCCGCTTCGACGGGGTCAAGGCCGTCGGGCACGCGATACCAGCTGCTCAGGATCGCGGCATCGGCCACGCCCGCGCTCGGCTGGCCGACGAAGTCCGCCGATCCGAAGACGAGGTCTCCGGCCGCGACACCTTCGACATCCTCGCCGACCGCGTCAACCCGCCCGGCGGCGTCACAGCCGATACCGCGGGGAAGGCTGCCCGGCATGAATCCGCGACAGAGTTCCCAGTCGGCCGGGTTCAGCCCGGCCGCGATCACCTGTACCCGGACGCGCCCGGCCGGCGGATCGGCGACCTCGATGCGCTCCTCGCGTAATACATCCGCGGGTTCGCCGTATTCGCGGAAGCGGACTGCTCTCGATGGAACGGGGCTCATCTGGTCTCCTCAGTTCGGCGCGTAGCGACAGTCACTGACACTACGCTTGTGACAGTCACTGACGCAACCTAGAATCCGACGATGCCGAGAGACGGAGCACAGGCACGCGCTCGACTGCGCGAAGCAGCGCTGGAGCTCTACCGCGAGCGCGGCTACGAGGAGACCACCGCCGCGCAGATCGCCGCACGAGCCGGGGTGACCGAACGCACCTATTTTCGCCACTTCGCTGACAAGCGCGAAGTTCTCTTCGACGGCGAGGCCGAACTGCGCGCGATCCTTGTCGATGCCATCGCCACGGCGCCGGACGGCTTGGCGCCACTCCCCACTCTCGTCCGGGCTTTCGTCGCCGCGGTCCCACTGTTCGTCGTCAACCGTCCGGTCGCCGAGCGGCGAGCCGAGATCATCGCCGTGACCCCGGCGCTCCAAGAACGCGCATACGCCAAAACCGCCGCTCTCACCGACGCCCTCGCGAACGCGCTCACCGAGCGCGGCATCGCGCCGCCGACAGCGCGACTCGCCGCGCAGGTGGGGATGGCGGCCTTTGAGCGCGCCAGTCGCGGCTGGGGCGGCGACCCCACCGTCGACCTTGCCGCCGCAATCGCTCAGGCAGCCGACGAGGTGTTGAAGCTCGGCGAGAGCCAGTAGGGCTCGACGGAACTCGGCTTCAGGTGTCGTTCAGTCGCCTCCGGCAACGTCGATAGCGCAATGGCGCGGCGGGCATCAACACGAGGAGGTCTTCGATGCGGATCAATCGCCATCTGGGTCGGGTGGGCGGCGCGATGCTGGGACTGGCGGCGATCGGTCTGGTGCTCACCGGCTGCGGTTCGTCCTCGGCCAGTCCGGCACCCACTACCGCGCCGGCCACAACGACTACGCCAACCGTCACCAAACACGCGCATGCGGGGATCTCCGGGAACATCACCGCGGAGAACAGCACCAACTGGACCGTGCAGGCTCAATCGGGCAAGCAGTACACCGTGATCGTCGGTCCCAACACCCAGTTCGGCACCAAGAAGACCCCGGCGACGCGCCAGCAGTTCACCGTTGGCGAGAAGGTGCGGGTGGCCGGTGCCGTACAGGGCCGCACGGTCACCGCGACCAGGATCGAGGCTCCCGCGACCGCCAGCGCGCCGTCGACGAGCACCCCGCCGACGACGACCGCCTCGCCCACGGCGACCACCGCGTGAACCACCGCGTGAACCACCGCGTCGGTTATCGCACGTACCTGAGGCCGGGCGGCAGGTACGGTGACGAACATGAGGGCTCTGCTCACCTCGGCCGGGATCAAGAACAGCAGCATCAACGACGCGCTGGCCGACCTGCTGGGCAAACCGGTCGCCGAGTCCACCGCCCTGTTCATCCCCACCGCGGTCTACCCCTTCCCGGGCGGGCCTGGCATGGCGTACCGAGCGATCTGCGGCAAAGGGCCCGCACCTGGAGCATCCGGACCACCCCGACGCTTCCTTGGCCAACGCGGAGAAATGGGCGGCCCGGATTCCCGCACCGACGTATGCGATCGACGACGAGACCGCCATCAAGGTTCTCGACGGTGCCGCCCAGGTCGTCTCCGAAGGGCAGTGGAAACTGTTCCAGCCCTCTGACGGGTAACGGGAGGAGGCCGCATGGCCGGCAACGCTGCGAGCGGGGGCGAGGCCGCTACCGTGACCGTCGATCTCTCGACGGACTGGGGTGTCTGGGAAGGCTGGGCGTCTCGTTGGCCTGGTGGGCCAACGTGTTCGGGGACCGGGACGATCTCGCGGACCTCGTGTTCACCGACCGGTTCGTCCCCCTGCTCGGCCACGACCTGCCCGGTCTGGGCATGACCATCGCGAGGTACAACCTCGGGGCGAGCACCCGGACGCCCGCTGAGGGCCACAGGATGGTGGCGTCGGAGCACATTCCCCGGTTCAAACAGATCGAGGGTTACTGGCTCGACGGCCGCAGCGACGAGCCGGCGTCGTCCAGTTGGGACTGGTCGGCCGATCCACGGCAGCGCGCGATGCTGGGAAAGGCCCGGGACCGTGGCGCGGACCGCCTCGAACTGTTTTCCAATTCGCCGATCTGGTGGCAGTGCCGCAATCACAACCCCTCCGGCGGCCCGTTCGGCATGCCGAACCTGCCACACGAGAACTTCCAACGCCATGCCCGCTATCTGGCCACCGTCGCCCGGTATGCGCGGGAGCACTGGGGTATCGCGTTCACCAGCGTGGAGCCGTTCAACGAACCGTCCACGATCGGCGACTGGCGCGCGGAGGGCACGCAGGAGGGATGCGTCATCCTCGTCAAGAGTCAGGAGCCGATCATCGGGCACCTCCGCGAGGAACTGGACCTGCGCGGGCTTGGCGACGTCGACGTGGTGGCCTCCGACGAGACCCATGTGGACATCGGTGAACTCACCTGGCGGCTGATGTCCAAGGAAACCAGGCACCTGCTCGGCCGGGTCAACGTGCACGGCTACCAGTACGCCGAGGGCGTGCGCGAGCTGCTGTACCGCTCGGTCCGTGACGAGGGCAAGTCGATCTGGATGTCCGAGTACGGCGACGGCGACCCCACCGGTCTGGAGATGACGCGGAACTTCCTGCGCGACATGGCCAGGCTGCACCCGGTGGCCTGGAGCTACTGGCAGGTGATCGACGAGACACCCGGCTGGGGATTCCTGCTCGGCGACCTGAAAGCGGGCACGCTGAGCGCGGTCAACACGAAACACTGGGTGTTCGCCCAACTGTCCCGCCACATTCGCCCCGGCATGCTGATCCTCGGGACGGACGCCGAGCACACCGTTGCCGCGTACGACCAGGCACGCCGGCGACTCGTCCTGGTCACGGCGAGCCGCGAGGAGGAGTTGCGGGTGACTTACGACCTGTCCCGGTTCGGCTCCGTTGGTGGCGGGCCGGAAGGTGCCGTGCGGCGGTGGCTGACCACCACCGACGAGGGCGGCGAACGCTATGCGGCCCACCACGACGACACCAGACTGTCCGGCCCGGCCGAGTTCACGGCGTCGGTGCCAGCACGCAGCATCCAGACCTACGAAATCGACAGCGTGATCATCTGACCGGTCGAGCCGAGGCCGTTCTCTACCGGCTGCGTTCAGGGTTCGGGTGTGTTCACGACCGGTCGTGCGGTGTCGGCGAGCAGCACCGCGAACGATGACTGGGCGGATGCCGTGGCTGGTCCGGGGGCGTCGCGCACCTCCCAGCGGATCCGGCCGGTCGCGTCGATGACGAAGACGACCTCGCTGTGCACCATCATCCCGGCCATCATGCCGGGGGCGAGTTTCTCGTAGCCGTTCCAGACCTGTTGGAGTTCGGCCGCCGTTCCGGTCAGGAAACGCCAGTCCGGCGCCGTGGTCAGGCCCTGGTTCCGGTCGAATGCCCTGATGAACACGGCGTGCGAGTGCATCGTGCTGGCGGCGATCGCCACGAGTTCCACCCGGTCGCCCGCCGCGCCGAGCAGGGTGCCGGCCGCGTGCAGCTGCCGCGCGATCTGCGGGCAGCCGGTGCACACCGGGTCGAGGAACGTCAACAGCACCACCTTTCCGCGCAGCGAGGCGAGACCGACGGGCTGACCGGACTCTCCGTTGGTCAGCCGGAAGCCCGGCGCCGGGAGGTCCATTCGGACCGGTGTGCCCGCGATGGCCTGCGCGATGATCGGGTCCGCGTTGCGATCGAGGGATGCCGCCGCCATCGGGACCGCGCCGAGCAGGACGATGCCGACCGCGCCGAGCACGATCAGCGATCGTGGGCTCGCGGCGGAAACGGTGGCCGTCTGTTCGCTGGCGTGTTCGGTGACGTGTTGGGTGACGGCGATGAAGCCGCCCCACAGCAGCAGCGTCCACGGGACCATGCTGTTCGGGTCGGTGCCCAGTCCGCCGGGAAACCCGAGATCCTGCACCAGTACCCAGACCGCGGCGCAGAACACGGTCGCGGCAGGCACCGCGACCCGCAGGAGCCGCGGCCTGCCGACGATGAACGCCACGCCGAGCGCGCTGAGCACGACGACCACGAACAGGTTCACCGCGAGGGTGTGCGCGCCCGCGAACGACGCGAAGGCCGACACCATGGCCGCTTGCACATGCGGCTGGGAGATCTCCGCCATCGAGGACACCATCGCGGCCAACGTGCCGGAATCACCGCCCTGCCAGAAACCGTTGCCCGGCAATGCCTGTAGCACGGCCATCGCGATCCAGCACACGCCGATCCCGGCGAGCAGTCGCCTGCCCAGCTGTGGCCCGGCCCAGGCGCGCATCGGCAACGCGATGAGCGCACCGGCCACCACATAGAGCGCGACCGCGCCGGGCGCGCCGGACAGCCAGCTCGGGCCGGGCGCGAAGATCCCGCCGAAGGACTCCCCGAACACCCAGACGACCAGTCCCCAGCCCGCGCCGGCCAGTCCGGCCAGCCGCGACGGCAGGCCGGTTTTGGCGGCGAGCAGCCAGATGCCGATGCCGGCCTGGATCCACATGGCCGCCGCGGCGGCCTGTACCGGGTGGTAGGACCACACGCTGCCGCCGAAGCCGACGACGTCCTGGACCCAGCCCGGCGACGCCGCGGCGACCGGCGCGATCACCTGCGACGGCAGGCCGCCCGCCATCCTCGGCTGCGCCTGGAGGATCGCGTCGAAGATCCACAGGACGCCGAACGCGATCCGCAGGAACCGCCGTGCGCCGGGTTCGCCGGCCTGCGCGGGACGCCCCGCCCAGCGGTTGCGGGTGACTCGGTGGGCAATGGTCAGCGCGACGACGATCGCGGCGACGATGATCAGCTGGTGCAGCAGTGCGGACATGAACGCGGCGATCAGCGCCGGGTTCGCCGCGTCCACTCCGGAATCCATGCCGGGCATGACGATCCGCCCTCAGCCGACCGGGATGTACGGGCGCATCATTTCGTTGTCCTCGTGGTCGAGGATGTGGCAGTGGGTCATGTAACCCGGGCCAACGGTGGGATCGAACGGGTAGAGGTTCTGTCCGGGTTGGACACCGTTGATGGGAGTGGCCTGCGGTGCCCAGCGAATCGCATAGCGGTTGACGTAGCCGGGAAACACCTTGGCCGTGTCCTTCCAACCCGCCTCGCTCGGGTTCGGCGGAATCACCGGACCGGTCAGGAACGGGGAGAAGGCGGGGTTGCCGCCCAGCGCGCCGTCGGCGTTGTGGGTGAAGTAGTTTCCCGGTGGTCCGTAGCCGGGGATGATGGTCCCGGCCGGGTACGCGATCGGACCCCAGGTCCCGTCGGCCGCCTCGCCGTTGAACGTGCCGCCGGGGAACGCGGCGGCCCAGGCGGCCAGGTAGGTCGGCTGGCCGGTGTTCGGGTCGATGAGCACCGCCTGTCGGTTGAGCAACTGGAACTGGATCAGGTGGACGTGAATCGGGTGCGCGTCGACGGTGGTGTTCAGGAACTCCCAGACCTCGGTCGAGCCGACTCTCGGCAGTTCGGTGATGTAGAGGCCCTGGCCGTACTGGTCGGGCTTGGCGCCGGGGATCGGCGGAGTTCCGCCGCCGTCCCGCTTGCCATTCCACTTGCTGTTGTTGATCAGGTCCTCGACCGGCGTGCCCGTGGTGTTTCCCCCGTTGCCGAAGGGATCCTCGAACTCGAACAGCACCAGCTGGCGGGTGTTGGACGGGTTGACACCGGCGGCGAGCGCGCCGGCAGCCGGATCGACCAGCCGGACGATCGCCGGCTCCTGGCCTCGTCCGCCGCGCAGCGGCGCGCCGGAAGCCGGGTTGTAGGTGGCGTCCGGACTGGACAGCGGCAGCGTCACCTGGAACCGCATGACCTCGCGAGTCGGGTCGGCCGGGTCGAGTGCGGCGCCGCTCGGAAACGGCACCTGGGCGTCGTTGGTGAGGGTGAGGGTTCGGCCCTGGAGGCCGCCGAAGTCGATGACGATGTCGGCGCGTTCGGACGGCGCGAGGAACAACCGGGTCGAGGGCGTCGGCGTTCCGTCGTTCACCGGCTCGGTCTGCCCGAGCAGGGTGACCGGGGTGTCGAGCAGGCCGCCGTCGGTGCCGATCTGGTACATCGCAGGCCCGGTGGCCCCGCTGGCCGCGTCGACGAGGCCCATCCGCACGAACCGCGCGTTGCTGGCGTTGACCATCCGGAAGCGATACCTGCGCGGCTCGACCCGGAGGAAGGGCCAGGTCCGGCCGTTGACGAGCATGGTGTCGCCGAAGAACTCCGGAATCCAGAACGGGTGGATCTTCGGGTTGCTCGGTGGCCCGTCGACCAGCGAGGGATTGTTCGCGTTGTCGGGGAACAGCAGTTGTCCGTTGGTGTCGAACTGACGGTCCTGGATCATCAGCTCGATCTCCTGGCCGCCGGCCGGCAGGCGCAGCGGATTGTCGGTCCGGCCGGTGTCGAACTGGTCCCGGATGAGGTAGAAGGAGGCCAGCCCGGAGAAGACGTTGATGCGGGTGATGCCGAGTGCGTGGTCGTGGAACCACAGCGTCGTCGCCTGCTGACTGTTGGGATAGCAGTAGACGGCCGCGTTGGCGCCTGCGCGGCCTGCCGTGAAATATCCTTTGCCGTGCAGGCCGTTGTTGGTGAACCAGGCTTCGGGCACACCATCCGATGTGGACTGGTTCTCGCCGCCGTGCAGGTGGACCACGGTGGGGACCGGACCGGAGAACGGGTCCATCCGCATCCCCTGCTGGAGCGGGTCAGCCCAGTGGATGCTCTGGTCCATGGTCAGGTACTGGCGCAGCACGGGTGAGGCCGGCAGGTTGTTCAGGTACCTGACCTGGATGGGCGTGCCACGCTGCGCCTCGATCGTCACGCCGGGGTACTGCGGACTCGGGCTGGTACCGGCCGGCCCGACCGCGTACCCCCACAGGTAGGTGCCGCCGGTGAACGGCGCGGCCAGCGAGGTGTAGAACGAGTCGGGCAGCACGTTCTGCTGGAATTCGACCATGCCCACCTGCACGAACGTCCCGGTGGTGCGGCGGCCGACGAAGGTGGGCAGCGGAGAGACGTACCGGGTGATGTTCGCGCCCGGCAGCGCGGTCTGCGCCACCCGCACGGACGCGTTCGCGCGCTGGAACAGGGACGGCACCTCGAAGCCGACCACGGCCGCGGCGCCGGCCAGTCCGGAAATCTTCATCAAGTCTCTACGGCTTAATCGGCTGAGTCGGCTCATCGTGGTATCTCCAGCCGTGGGGGAGGCGCGATCGTCTATGTGGGTGCGACGATCATCGGACCTGGAGATGAGGTTAGGAGGCGACGTTGACCCGTAGAATGACAACAGTTGCCTAGGCTGACACAAAACCCCTAGGGCACCGCTGGTGTCCTACGTGGAGTGTTGGGCGAGGATGCGCTCGACCGCCTCCGGGTCGTCGGGCGTGATCGTGGGACGAACGTGGCGCCCGATGTCGATCACCAGGGCCAGGTTCTTGTCCGGGCGGCGCGCGTCCAGGTTCCACCAGTGGATGAAGTCACCCGAACCCCAGATCCTCCACCTGCGAACCGCGTTCACCCCGGTCAGCGGAAGTCGCGTGACATTCTTGACCGAGCCGTAGGGGATCCGTTTCGCGCCCCACAGGTAGTAGTGGCGGATCGTCAGTCCCCTGTCGTCGCAGCGGATTCCGCCGTCGTCATAGGCGGATGCGTTGTCGTTGCTCATGTTCACGGCGTCTCCGGTGCGAGGATGAACAGCCCGGCGACCTTCTCGTCGAGGTCGAACGCGACCCTCGCTTTCATCTCGCCTGCTTCGTAGCGCAGCGGGATGTCCACGACCGTGTGATCGCCGATGCGGCGGACGAACGGCTCGCCATCGCCGAAGCCTTCGAACTCGCCGACGAGTCCGACGACCGTGGCCAGGCCACTCCCCCGCACCTCGTCGGTGAAGGCGGCCAGCACCTCGGCGTTGAAGGACTCCCTGGCCCGGTCCATCCGGCCGTCGAGAACGTCGGTCACGATCTCCCTGGCCCGTTCCGCGGCGTCGGTCATGCGCACTGTCTTGTCCATGGGCTCTCCTGTTCGGGGATCGACGGGCTTGCCGAAGCGCTGGAAAGCGGCTTGGCGGGTGACACCGAGCAGGTCCCCGATCTCCTGCCAGGTGTGGCCCGCGTCGCGGGCCTGCTGCACACAGAGCCTGAGCACCTGCTCGGCGACGAGGTGGGTGCCCTGGGCGTGCCGGATCAGGTCGAGGTACGGCGGCGACGCCAGCGGGTTGCGCACGTCGTCGGCCAGCACCGCGGCCTGCTCGGCCAGCTGGGCGGCCAGGGAGGTGAGGCTCGGCGGTACATCGGTCATGTGTCAAGGATGCCTTTACGCCACCTGGCTGTCAAGGAATCCTTGACAGAGGTGTCGGAGGTAACCTTGCGATCGTGTTGAAGCAGGTCGCGGAGGGTGTGCTGGTCCGGGAGAGCGAGTTCTGCCGGAGCAATGCCGTTGTCGTGCAGGGCCGGGCCGGCGTGTTGCTCGTCGATCCCGGGGTGCACAACCACGAACTGGTCGCCCTGGCGAACGACCTTCGCGAGTTGGATCAGCCCGTGGTGGCGGGGTTTTCCACGCATCCGCACTGGGATCACGTGCTCTGGCACGAACAATTCGGCGCGGCGCCTCGTTACGGCACGGCCCGCTGCGCGGCCACCGTCCGAGATCGACTGCCGGACGCGAGCGCCAAGGCCCGCCTGGCCGGGTGGATACCGCCCGACATCTACGAGCAGATATCGATGGACCTGCTCGGCGTCATCACCGGCCTGCCGGCCGGCACCGCGCGAATTCCTTGGGATGGCCCCGAAGTCCGGATCGTCGAGCATCAGGCGCACGCCCCGGGCCATGCCGCGCTGGTGATCGAGGGGCCCGGCGTTCTCGTCGCCGGCGACATGCTCTCCGATGTCCTGATTCCGATGCTCGACCTGAACGACGACACCGCGGACCCGATCGAGGACTACCTGGCCGCGCTGCGGCGCATCGAGGGCGTGGCGGGCGAGGTCGACGTTGTCGTTCCGGGCCACGGGTCCGTTGGCGGTGCCGATCAGGTACGTGCTCGGATCGAGCGGGATCGGGCGTATGTGCGGGCCGTGCGCGACGCCGAGGTTCTCGACGATCCGCGGATCGGGCCTTCGGCGACGTTCGGCCGGGATTGGCTGCCCGGCGTGCATGAACGGCAGGTCCAGCGCCTCGCCGAGAGACGGTGAGACGCGACGGTCACTCCGGTAGCCAGTCGATCTCCCAGCCAGTTTCGGTGAACACTTCGGACAGTGCCGCCCGGTCCGGCACCCAGACGTCGAACACTTCGGGCGAGCGGTGTTCGTCGGCGTAGGTGTAGATCAGCAGGCCGCTCTTGCCCGAGTCGACGACCTCCAGGTAGCGGCCCTCTTCCGGGCCAGCCGTGATGCGGCCGAGGCGGCCGAGGTGGATCTCGGTCATCAGTTCCCCGTGATCGGGATGTGGTTGTTCGTCGAGGGGTATCTGGCTCCCGGAGCGTACGTCTCCAGGTGCACGTGCGGCACATTCGGGGCGTGGTTGCCGGCGATCGAGTTCGGGTCGATGCGGAACTGCCGCAGCCCGTCCGCGCTGCGGAACACGCCGTCGCCGATCTCCCGGTAGTTCGGGCCCAGCCACTGCAAACCGGCGTCCAGCGCCTGGTCGGCGGAGAGCGTGTGGGCGCTGGTGATGTTGCCCGTCCCGGCGTTGGTCTCGTCGATGACGCTCTGCACCAGACAGCTCATCAGGCCGAGCGGGTCGATCAGCCGGTTCGGGTTGGCCACGTAGGTGACCGGGTTCGGCGCGGGCGCCAGGCCGAGCGGGTCCGGGCTGGCGTAGCGAGCGGTGGCCGGGTCGTAGTAGCGCTGGTGGTTGTAGTGCAGCCCGGTCTCCGGGTCGTGGTACTGGCCGGGGAATCGCAGCGGGGTGGCCGCGCGGTTGCCGAGTCGGCCCAGCGCGGCGCCCCACACGGTGGTGGGCTGGTGCCAGGCCAGCGCGCCGCTCTGGTCCACCAGTTCGGTCGGCGTGCCGACCAGGTCGGTGACGATGGCGTAGAACCGCGAGTCGTACCAGTCCTGGCCGGGTTCGCCGGTGCGCTCGGTCTGGGTGAGCGGGGTGTGCGTGCCGGGCCGGTAGTCCCAGGTGGTGTGCGCGGTCGCGTTGTGGACCTGCTCGGCCAAAGTGGCGCCGTCCCAGGTGAAGTCGGTCTGCTCCAACACCGCACCGCTCGTCGCGTCGACGCGTTGCTTGGCGATGCGGCGACCGAGCGGGTCGTAGCGGTAGCGCCAGTGCGCGCCGCCCGGGGTGAGGACGCCGGTGAGCCGGTTGTCGGCGTCCCAGGTGAACCGCCAGGTGTCGGTGCGGCCGGACAGCCGGCGTTCGCCGCGCCAGGCGAGTCGGCCCTGGCCGTCGTAGCCATAGCGGGTGCGGCCGGCGCGGGTAAGCAGCGTGCCGGTGTACTCCCAGGCGGCCGGGTCGTCGCGGCCGGGCACGGTGGCGGCGGTGAGGTTGCCGGCCGGGTCGTAGCGGTAGTGCTCGCTGCCGTTGCGCCCGTGCACGGCGGTGATCTGGCCGACCTGGTCGAGTTCGAAGGTGCGCGCGCCGGCCAACTGGTCGTCCACGCCCGTGAGGTTGCCGTCCGGCCGGTAGGTGTAGTCGCGCTGCTGGAGCACGCGCCGGGTGAGCCGGGCGTCGCCGGGTTCGGGGCCGAGAAGATGTTGACCGGTCAGCCGGTGCGCCCGGTCCCAGGTCTGGGTGAGCCGGAACGCGGCGTCGACCCGGCGCTCGATTTCCTGGCCGCCGAGGTCGTAGTCGAACGCGACGCGCCGGTCGCCGGTGCGCAGCGCACTCGGCCTGCCTGCCGCGTCATAGTCCCAGTCGGTCTCGACCCCGCTCGGCGTGACGCGTCGGGTGCGGCGCCCGGCGGCGTCGTAGGTGCTCGTCAGTGTGCGGCCGTTGACGGTCTCGGCCAGCACGCGACCGGTCGCGTCGCGGCGCAGGGTGAGGTCGGCATCGGCGTTGACGGCGTGCACCAGGCGGCCGAGTTGGTCGTAGTCGAAGGTGGTGACCGCGTCGCCACAACGCTGCTCGACCAGGTTGCCGAGCGCGTCGTAGCGATAGTCGGTCACCTCGCCCGCACCGTTGACCCGCCGCACGAGCTGCCCGGCGAGGTCGCGGAGGTAGCGCTGGACGCGGCCGTGGAAGTCGGTTTCGGCGAGCAGGCCGCCAGCCTCGTCGTAGGCGTAGCGCCAGGTGCGGCCCTGTTGGTTGGTGACCGCGACCAGTCGCAGTTCCTCGTCGTAGGTGTAGGCGAGGCGGGCGCCGTCCGGGGTGGTGCGGGCGGCGACGAGGTCGAAGTGCGTGTATTCGTAGCGCGTGATCTGACCGACCGGATCGGTGTGCTCGACCGGGTTGCCCTCGCCGTCGTGCGACCAGGATTCGGTGGCACCGTCCGGCGCGGTGCGCGCGGCGAGCCAGCCCTGTGGCGTCCAGGTGTTGCGGGTGACGCCGCCGTCCGGCCCGATCTCTTCGATGACACGGCCGAGCGCGTCGCGGCGGCGCTCGGTGCGGCGACCGTCCGGGCCGATCACCACGGCGGCCAGACCGGCCTCGTCCGGTTCGATCCGGGTGGCGCGACCCAGCGCGTCGGTGGTGCCGACCAGACGGCCCGCCTCGTCGTAGCGCAGGCGGGTGATCGCGCCGAGCGGGTCGATGACGCCGGTCCGGTTGCCCAGGTCGTCGTAGGTGTAGCGCCAGGTGCTGCCGTCCGGGTCGGTCACCGCGACCGGGCGATCACACCGGTCGTACTCGGTGCGGGTGGTGCTGCCGTCCTGGCGGACGGTTTCCACCACGTTGCCGCGCTCGTCGTGGTGGTGGGTGGTGACGCGGCCGAGGGGGTCGGTGCGAGAGAGCAGGTTGCCGTGGTGGTCCCATTCCGAATGCGTGGTCGCGCCCAGCGGCGAGGTCTCGGTGATCACCCGCAGCCGCTCGTCGAGCTGGTAGCGGGTGATCGCGCCGAACGCGTCGGTGTGTTCGGTGACCAGGTTCTCCCGGTCGTAGGTGAAGTCGCCGGTGAGGAACCCGTCACTGCCCTCGACGTGCGTGCAGCGGCCGTCGGTGTCGTAGGTGTAGCGGTACCAGGTGTCGTTGCGGTCCCGCCATTCGACGATCCGGCCCGCGTCGTCGTAGGCGAAGGTCAACGCGGCGCCCGAGAAATTGACCACCTCGGTGAGGTCGCCGTCGGTGTAACCGAAGCGCAGCAACGGGATCTCGGCCCCGTCGGCGGCGATCGCGGCCAGGTCGGTGATCCGGCCGTCGGCGGTGCCGATGCGGACGCGGGTGCCACCGGGGTGGCGGATCTCGGTGGGATTGCCCTGCGCGTCGTGGGCGAACTCGATCCGGTTGCCGTGCCGGTCGGTCAGCGCGGTGACCGGGTAGCGCCCGGCAACGGGCGAGAACCAGGTGATGTGGCCGGTCCTCGGGTCGGCCAGCGCATACCCCTCCGGAGTGCGGATCAGCGGCTTGCGGCCGCCCTCCTCGGGCAGCACCGGCTCGTCGCCGTCCGTCCTCGGGTAGAACAGCACCACGCCGTCCGGTGCGGTGTAGAGGATCCCGGCGTCGTCCACGACCAGTCGTTGGTCCATTGTGGACGCCCACGAGCGGCCGAAGCAGCGCCCGAGCCGGTAGGAGGAAATGTGCGTGCGCTCCAGCAGCAGCGGCAGCACGCCGGGCAGTTCCAGGTCGACGACCGGCAGGACCATGTTGCCGGAGGACACGTCGATCGGGTCGTCCTTGCAGATCATGCTGACCGGCTCACGGGCCGTGTCGATCGCGGTGCCCGCGGCCTCCCGGACGCCGGCCTCGGCCACGTCGGTGCCGACCCCGGCTTCGGTGCCGGCGCCGTCGGTGACCAGCGCCAGCGCGACGTTCGGCACCAGCCGGCCGGCCGCCTCGAACGGGTCGGACCCCCAGCCGGTGCCGACCAGGCCGCTGATCAGCTGCGACGGGTGCAACGCCGCGTGGATCAGGCCGGCCGAGGTGTTGGACAAGCCGGTGAGGTACTGGGCCGGGTGCAGCAGGTTGTACGGGTCGAGCGGGTCCAGACCTCGGGCGAACGCGACGAGCTGGGCCGCGCCTTTCACGATGCCGCCCGCGAAGTGCTGCGCGCCGACGTCGAGGCCGCCGAGCAGGTCCTGCGCGTTGTCGGCCAGCCGTTCGAGGAAGGACGGTTCGGCCGGGGCGAGCGCGGTCGCGTCGGCGACGGCGCTCTGCGCCTGCGCGCCCGCGGCGTCGCGCTGCTGCCGGGCGGTGTCGAGCAGTTGCCGCGCCTGCTCGCGCAGGGACGCGCCCGGGTCGGTGAACGGTCCGGGCTCGGTCGGTGCGGGTCCGGGGTCGAATCCCGCGTTCACGTTGGCGTTGTAGGCGTCCGCGGCCTGGTTGAACGCGTCGACCTGTTGGTTGTAGCTGGTCTCGGCCTGTTCGGTGACGAGCACGCCCTCGTTGTAGAGGTTGATCGCCTGTTGGGCCTGGGACTGCGCCTGTTTCACGGCGTTCGCGAACGCTTCCATCGCGTCCCCGGCCTCGTTGCAGGCGTGCTGCGCCCGCGACCACTCCTGGACGTGCGGCGACATCCGGGCCCGGAACGCATCGGCCGCGCCGCCCTGCCAGTTGCCACTCTCGGAGTCCAAATCGGACAGTCCGGTTGCGGTCGAGCCGAAGGCGGACGCGAAGTTGTGCAGGTGCTGCGCGCTGGCGCTCAACGCGTTCACGTCACCGTGCAGAAGCTGGGTCGGGTCGTTGGACTGGCCCAGTTGCAACTCGGCGACCTGGTCGCCGAGCGCATCGGCGACGTGATCGCCGAAGGCGTCCACCGAATTCGCCGCGTCGGTCAGGCCGACCTCGCGCAGCCCGGAGCCGACCATATGCGCAAATTCGTCTGCCACTGTGCCGGTGACGTGCTCCAGCGTGGTGACGACGCTGTCAGCGAGCGATTCGATCTCGTCGAAGATGCCCACGGATGTCCTCTAGTGATTGGTGGGGAGCTGCTCGGGGCCGAACATCTGGTTCTCGGCCGCGGTGAGCTGCCCGTCGAGGCCGACCAACTGGGCCTCGGTGCGGGTCATCCCCATCGGCCCCTCGGCCAGGTCCCGGCCGACGCCGTTCCAGGTGCTGGCCGCGGTCTGTCCGGCCTGTTGGAAGGACTGCGCCGAATAGTCCGGGGTGATCGTGCTGCTCAGGATCTGACCGACGGAGGAGTTCTCCACCTGCTGCTCGGTGGCGTGCGGGTTGCCGACGAAGGCGTTCAGGAGGTCCTTGAACACGCCGGCCACGTACTGGTCGGCGTCGTGGTAGCCACCCGCGGAGAGGTTGAGCCGCACCGCGAGCTGGTTGCCGTCGCTGACCAGCGACCGCACGCCCCACTCCCACTTCTGGCAGAACTGGTCGAACGCCTCCTGCAACCCCTGGTGGCCGACCTGTAGACCGGTCAGCTCCAGGTTGTCGAAGCCCCGGCCCTGCTCGGCCGCCTCGGCGATGCCGAGCGTCTTCAGCTCGCCGATGGTGTTGTTGATGCCGGTCGCGACCTCCTGCAGCCGCGCCGCGCTCACCGTGTACTCGCCGCTCACCGGCCCACTCCCTCCGCCGCGTGCTCCGTCACCCGGGCGGCCGGCAGGAACATCGGAGCCGGACCGCCGACGTCGATCGCGAGGACGGCGTCCGGCCCGCAGTCGGCGGCGACCACGTCGGCCAGCCGAGCGCCCCGAACGGTGCGGTAAGCCCATTCGCGGTCGCCCTCGCCCCGGGCCGCGGCGAAGGCGGCCAGCGCGGTCGTGCCGGTGAAGGCGAACACCCACCGCACGCCGTCCCGCTCGGTGGTCAACACGCCGCCGGGCCCGTCGGTCGGCACGACGAGCAGGCTCCCGCGCAGTCCCGCTGCCAGCCCCTCGATCAGCTTGGCAGCCGGCTCCTGGCCGGCGTGCAGCGCGCCGAGCAGGTCGGCGAACCCTGTCCTCATCACGATCTCTCCCCGGTCAACTGGCAACAGTCAACCGGGGAGCGCTCGGCGGCGGTGACGGTACTTCTAGCGCATGCGATCGGGTGAATCGGCGCGCGATTTCAGTTGCCGCCGCCGTGCCTCGACTGACCGATCACCGAGTCGACAACGTTGGTGGCCGCGCCGGCGAGGAGGGTCGCGTCCGAGCCGATGCCGATGAACCGGAAGCCCTCGTCGCGATACCGCTTGGCGACCGTCGCGTCCGAGGCGAGGATGCCGACCGCGACGCCGACCTCCTCCGCAGCGGCGAGCACGCGGCGCAGCGCGTCCCGGAAGACCGGCGCGCGCAGGTCACCGGGTACGCGGAGGTCGTGCGAGAGGTCGCGGGGGCCGATGAACAGCACGTCGACACCGGGCACCGCGGCGATGTCCTCGATCTGGTCGAGCGCGGCGCGGTTCTCGATCTGGATCACGCCGACGATGGTGTCGTTCGCGATGTCCAGGTTCTCCGGGTGCAGACCGAACCCGCACGCCCGGTTGTAGGTGGCGACCCCGCGGTCGCCGAGCGGCGGATAACGCAGGTGGCGCAGCGCGCGTTCGACCTGCTCGGCCGATTCCAGCCGGGGAAACATGACGCCGCTCGCACCGAGATCGAGCACCCGGCCGGCCCGGATCCGGTCCTCGGACTCGACCCGGACCAGCAGGGGAATGCCGTGCGCGTCCGCGGCGAGTTGTTGCGGCAGCAGGGTGCTCTCGTTGCCGCCGCCGTGTTCGAGGTCGACCAGCAACCAGTCGAACCCGGCCAGTGCGCACGCCTCAGCGGCCAGTCCGGAACCCAGCCCGAGGAAAGTCCCGTACACGGTTTCCCGGTCGGCGAGGCGTCTGCGGAGGATGCCGGGTTCAGTCATGTCGCCTGCCGGACAACACTTCGACGATCTTGAGCAGCGCGGTGTGGTCCAACCCGCCGTCACCACGGGCCCGCAGCGACGACATCAGCTGCGCGACGGCCGCGGTGAGCGGCACGACCACCCCGGCCTCGTCCGCGACACCGAGCGCGATGCCCAGATCCTTGTGGTGCAGGTCGACCCGGAAGCCGGGCTTGAAGTCGCGGGCGAGCATGCCGGCCGCCTTGCGGTCCAGGATCCGGTTTCCGGCCAGACCGCCGGCCAGCACGCGCAACCCGGCGGCCGCGTCGACGCCCGCTGCTTCGAGCAGCACGATCGCCTCGGCCACCAGTTCGATGGTGCCCGCGACGAGGAGTTGGTTGGCAGCCTTGACGGTCTGGCCGGACCCGTTCGGACCGACGTGCACGACGGTGGTGCCGAGCGCGTTGAGCACGGGCAGCGCGGCCTCGAACGTCTCGGCCGCGCCGCCGCACATGATGGACAGCGCGGCGTCGATCGCGCCCTGCTCGCCGCCGGAGACCGGAGCGTCCAGGGCGCGGATTCCCTTGGCCTGCGCCGCTTGCGCCACCGCGGTCGCGGTGCTCGGCAGGATGGTGCTCATGTCCAGGTAGAGCTGGCCGGAGCGACCGGATTCGACGATGCCGCCGGGGCCCAGCGCCACGGCCTCGACGTCGGGTGAGTCCGGGAGCATGGTGATGACCACGTCACTGTCGCGGGTCACCTCGGCGACGGACTCGCCCGCGTGGCCACCCGAGTCGACCAGCCGATCAACGGCGGGCCTGCTGCGGTTGTAGCCGGTCACCTCGAAGCCGGCCTTGATCAGGTTGGCCGCCATGGGAGCGCCCATGATGCCGAGACCGATGAATCCGATTCGGGAGCGTTGCGTCACGTGGTCATCCTCGCATCCGGCAGGACTGGACCCGTTCACCGTAACGCTCGCTCCACCATCATTCAAGATGATGTACGTCGTTCACATGCATGAACGAAGTTCAACGGCGTCGCCCGAGTGCCTCCCGCTTGATGAAACCGAGAACGCCGGTCGCCACGAACAGGACGGCTCCGATGATCAGGAGCCAGAACAGGCCCTTGATCGCGACTCCGAGCACGATGAAGGCCAGCCAGATCAACAGCACCAGTAACAACAGTCCGAACATGAGGGTCTCCTGTTCTCAGCTCTGGTCGTCGTCCTTGCCCAATGCGGTCTTCGCCGCGTCGCCGACCTTGCTCGCGGCGTCCTTCACCGCGTCCTTGGCCTTCGCGATGCCCTTCTGCGTCCGGCCTTCGGCTTCGAGTTCCTCGTCGCCGACCGCCTTTCCGGCCGCTTGTTTCGCCGCGCCGGTCACCTGGTCGATCTTGTCATTGGCGGACATGGTGATCGTGTTCCTTTCGTTGGGGTGACAGTGATTCCGGAGATCATCGTGAGCAGCCGCACCAGCGTGGACGGTGGGTTCACGACCTGGATCCGCACACCACGGCGGCGCGCGGCACAGTGGGTGTCGATCAGCGCCAGAAACCCGTCGATCGAGACGAATCCCACGTCCGTGCAGTCGCAGATCAACAGCCGCAACCGTGGCGAGTCGATCGCCGAGGCCAGCGCGTCGAGCCACTGGGCCCGCACGACAGCGTCGATCTCACCGGCGACGACCAGGATCAGGGTGTCCGGCGCCGGCGCGATCCGGGTGATGCGCAGCTGTTGCGGCTCAGGTGGGTGATATGCGGACAAGTCGGCCATGTCGACCTCCGTGCGCTGGCGAGAGCCACCAGAACACGACGCCACGGACGGCGGCTGCGCTCTGGACGGACTCTCGCGAATCCGAAGGATGCACAGCTGACTTCGTAACCGTGGCGATGCCGACTCTAGCGTGCCGGCGTGATGGAGGGGAAGGTGGGCCCGTCGGAGGGTGCACACTGGCGTCATGACGGACGACTTGCTGACCGTGGCCCGGGAATTGGTCGAGGTCACCAGGCTGGTGGACGACGACGATTTCGGCGCCACGCTGCAGCGGTTCGTCGCGCGCGTGGTGCGCACCGTGCCGGGCTGTGATCACGCGACCATCACCGTGCGGGCGAACGGGGCCGTCGAGACGGTCGCCGAATCCGCGGCGGTCGGCCTGGACGAGTCGGAATCCGGGCCGGTCCTGGAGGCGGTCACGTTCGGCGAACCGAGACGCCTGGACGACGTGGCCACCGACCAGCGATGGCCGGGTTTCGCGGCCCGCGTCGCTGGCGCGGGATATCGCAGCGTTCTGGTGCTGCCGCTGCCGACCCAGTCGGATTCCTCGGCCGTGTTCACGCTGTACTCCGCGACCCCCAACCAGTTCGGCGACACATCGTTCGACCTGGTGCTGCTGTTCACCCTGCACGCGGGCGCGGTGTTCGACAACGCCGCGCTGTACCACGACGCGCGCAGCCTGGTCGAGCAATTGCGGAGCGCGTTGCGGACGCGGTCGATCGTCGGTCAGGCCCAGGGACTGTTGATGCATCGCTTCGGCTACGAGACCGGCAGCGCCTTCGACGCGTTGAAGAAGGCTTCGCAGAACAGCAACACCAAACTCCGTGACGTGGCCGGTCTGTTGATCAGCGGTCACGAGCACGGGGATCTGGAGGCCACGCTGCAGAAGCTCGCGATCGCCGCAGCGGGTGAGCAGCCGGTCTGAAGGGCCATGATCCGGGTCTGGCCGGGCCTGCGCCACGCGTGAAACGTCGATCGGGCAACCTTGTCGGCCGCGCGTGCGTGTAGGTGTCATGCCATCAGCTACGCGAAGTTGTCTGCTCGCCATCGCGTCGACCTTGACCCTGCTCGCCACCTTCGCACCACCCGCGTCCGCATCGACCGGTGCCGACATCACGGCACTGCGCGCGGAACTGGCCAACGGCACGCTGCTGGACTCGCACGGCCTGCGGGAGATGTGCCTGCCCGGCAGCGGTTGCCAGGCGGTGGTCGTGACCAGTGGCAAGGATTCGTCGACGCCGCTGTCCACGACATCGCCGGTCGGCCTCGGCGCGGACGATCTCGCTCGCGCCTACCACCTGCCGCCCGCGCGGGTCGGGCTGCCGAACACGGTCGCGATCATCGACGCGGGCGCGTATCCGAGTCTGGCGCCCGACCTCGCCGTCTACCGCGCGCAGTACCACCTGCCGCCGTGCACGACCCAGAACGGCTGCCTGAAGGTCACCGACATCGACGGCGGGCCGCCGCCCTCGGCGAGCAGCGACCCGTTCGACCGGGAGGTCGAGGAGTCGGCCGCGGTCGAAACCTCGCTCGACGTGGACATGGTGTCCGCGGCCTGCCCCGGCTGCCACATCAGTGTGTTGCTCGGCAACGACTTCATCGGCAGCGGCAATCCGACCTTCGACCAGAAGGGCGCCGCGTACGCGACCGCGTACCAGACCGCGGTCAAGCACGGCGCGAACACGGTGAGCCTCAGCGACATGTTCGGCGACACCGCGAACCTCGTCG
The DNA here is from genome assembly GCA_035948315.1 of Pseudonocardiaceae bacterium. GTDB lineage: Bacteria > Actinomycetota > Actinomycetes > Mycobacteriales > Pseudonocardiaceae > CAJCJE01. The sequence goes on from DASZJG010000060.1 coordinate 132,800, forward strand.
GTCCGATCGGCCGGAAGTTCGACCACCAGGGCGTGCCACTGTTCGTCTCGCTCGGCGACGTCGGCGGTGGCGGCAGCGCCCAGGTGCGGACCGACGATGACCCGCCGACCACCGAGGAGGCCGGCTGGCCCCAGGACCTGCCGTGGGTCGTTTCGGTTGGCGGCACGCTGCTCAAACCGACCGACGCGAGCCGCACCTCCTTCACCGAGACGGCCTGGCCCGGCCTGGTCGGCAGCTGCGCGAACACATTGCCGAAGACCGACGGGCAACCCGCCTCGATCGCGGCGAACTGCCACGGATTCCGCACCGGCGCGGACATCTCCGCGATCGCCGACCCCAGCAGCGGTCCTGCCGTGTACGACAGTTACGCGCCGAGCACGGGCAAGCCCGCCAACTGGATGATCAGCGGCGGCACCAGCGCATCGGCGCCGTTCGTCGCGGCCTGGTACGCGCGCGGCGAGGTTACCGGGCTCGCGCATGGTCCGAGCCAGTTGTACGCGGCACAGCCGTGGACCTTCCACGACATCACCAGTGGCGGCGGTCCGGCCGGCACCTGCGCGAAACTCGGGTGGGCGCCGGCACTGTGCCAGGCGGGGCCGGGCTGGGACGGTCCGACCGGGCTCGGTAGTCCGAACGGCCTACACCTGTTCTGAAACCCTGTATTCCAAGGGACAGCCAAGAAATTCCATTGTCAACGGTCATTCATGTCGATTCGGTTTTGCCGTTGATGCCAGCGGGTCACACTCCGGGTAGTCGTCTCCCTGGAGGATCCCTGTGCACAGCAAACAATTCGCCAAGTTATTCACGGTGCTGGCCGTCGGTGCGGCCGTGACACTCGGTGTGGTCGGCTGCGCGTCGCCGAACCAGTCCGCGCCGGCGGTCGCGGCCGCGCACTCCGACCGGCTCAAGGTCCAGCCGGACGACGGCGTGGCCAAGGACGCCGACGCGGGCAGCAAGGACGTGCGCGAGAACCCGAACAGCGACGAGGAAGAACGCGAGGCGACCGTGGCGCATCCCGGCGCCACCACCGGCAGTTGCGGCGTGGAGCGCTGGTCGGTCAAGACCGGCACGGACGCCGACGCCGGCAAGATCACCGTCGGCTCGACGACGTCGAGCACGATCTCCTACCTGGCCGGGCTTTCCGCGCCCGGTTCGCTGCCGGCCAACAACCGGATCGCGCCCACCGAGACGACCGTCTACCAGCTCCAGGTGACCTTGGTCGAGTACAAGCTGGAATCCGACTCCGACTACCACCTCGTGCTCTCCGACGGCAACGGCAACACGATGATCGCCGAGATTCCCGACCCGACCTGCGTCGGCTCCGGCAGTCCGCTGGCCGCCGGAATCACCACCTCGCGCAACGAGTTCGACGCCAAGTACTCGCCGACCAGCAGTTTCCAGACCGCGAACGTGCCGGTCACCGTCACCGGCGTCGGCTTCTTCGACTTCCTGCACGGCCAGACGGGCGTCGCGCCGAACGGCATCGAACTGCACGCCGTGCAGGACATCCAGTTCGGCAGTGGCACCCGCGGCACCCTGACCGTGGCCAACCCGGGCACCCAGACGACGACCGTCGGCCAACCGGCGAGCCTGCAGATCTCCACCAACGACACCGCCGGCGGCACCCTGTCCTACTCGGCCACCGGCCTGCCCGCCGGCCTGTCGATCGACGCATCCACCGGCCTGATCTCCGGCACGCCGACGACGACCGGTACCAGCAGCGTCACGGTGACCGCGACCGACTCGACCGGCCCCTCCGGCTCCGCGCAGTTCACCTGGACCATCGCGTCGACCGGGGGCGGCAGTGGCTGCACCGCGACCCAACTGCTCGGCAATCCGGGATTCGAAACGGGTTCGATCGCGCCGTGGGCCGGTAGCAGCGGCGTGATCAACAACAGTTCGTCGGAACCGCCGCACAGCGGGACCTGGGACGCGTGGCTGGACGGCTACGGCACCACCCACACCGACACGCTCTCCCAGGCGGTCACGCTGCCGACCGGCTGCACCACGTACCACGCCAGCTTCTGGCTGCACGTCGACACGGCGGAGACCAGCACCACGACCGCCTACGACACGCTGAAGGTGCAGTTGCTCAACGCATCCGGCTCGGTGCTGACCACCCTGGCCACCTACTCGAACCTGAACGCGATCAGCGGCTACGCGCAGCACGGTTTCGACCTGTCCGCGTACGCGGGCCAGACCGTCACGCTGAAGTTCACCGGCACCGAGGACAACATCGATCAGACGTCGTTCGTCCTGGACGACACCGCCATCAACGTGAGCTGAACCCGTAACGGCTGCGGTGCTGCGATCATCACGCGCATGGCGTTCCTACAGCTCACCGCGATCATCGTCGAGGACTACGACGAGGCGATCGTTTTCTTCACCGAGGCACTGGGATTCGAACTGGCCGAGGACACGCCGGCCAGCACCAACGACGGCCGGGTCAAGCGCTGGGTGGTCGTCCGGCCGCCGGGCGCGCAGACCGGGATCCTGCTCGCCCGCGCCGACGGCGAACACCAGGTCGCCGCGGTCGGCAACCAGCACGCCGGTCGGGTCGGCTTCTTCCTGCAGGTCGACGATTTCGACGCGAGCTACGCGCGCATGCGCGCGGCCGGGGTGGAGTTCCTTGCCGAGCCGCGAACCGAGCCGTATGGCCGGGTCGTCGTCTTCCTCGACATCGCCGGCAACCGCTGGGACCTCCTCGGCCCCGTCGCGGCTCAGCCCTTCGTGCCGACGCCCGCGTAAACCGCGGATCGCCACGGTTCGCACACGTTCAGCTCGCCGCGCCACTGCGGCGTGAACACCACTCCCGGGTCGACGAGGTCGTAGCCGTCGAAGAAGCTGACGATCTCCTCCCGGGTGCGCAGGTTGCCCTCCATGGTGGCCTTGGTGCTGTACTCGGCGACCGCGTCGATCATGTCCGGTCGGCCTTCCGCGGTGATGTGGCTCAACGCCAGGTAGCTGCCGGGCACCGTCGCGTCCCGATAGGTCTTGATCACTTCGGCGGGTTTGTCGCCCGCGTCCATGAAGTGCACCACCGCGAACATCAGGATGGCCACCGGACGGCTGAAGTCGAGCATCGCACTGGTCTTCGGATCGGCGAGGATCTCCGCCGGCCTGCGCACGTCGGCGCGCAGGATGTCGGCCCGGGGGTTCTCCTCCAGCAACAGCTCGCTGTGCGCGACCGCGACCGCCTCCTGGTCGACGTAGAGCACCCGGCACGCCGGGTTGATCTGCTGGGCCACCTCGTGGGTGTTGCCGACGGTCGGGATGCCGGAACCGAGGTCGAGGAACTGGTCGATGCCGGCCTGAGCCAGGAACGCGACCGCGCGACGCAGGAAGCTGCGGTTCTCGATGACCATGAACGCGACGTCCGGGACCATCTCGATCAACCGTTTGGCCAGGCCACGATCCACCTGGAAGTTGTTCGCGCCGCCGAGCAGATAGTCGTACACCCGCGCCGGATTGGGCTTGCTGACGTCCACGTCCGACGGCACCCAGCCGAGGTCCTCGGTGGTCATCGCGCCAACTCCTCCTCGCAGCCCAACGTGATCGGAAATCCATCATGCACCATGCGGACCGCAAACTGCCCGGCTGCGCTCGGGTGACCCTGGTGCGCCACCCGAGTGGGCTACCTCGGATATGCCCGGTAGCATACCGAGTATGCTACCGAGTCTGGTGATCTTGTGAGTGTTCGACACGCGCTGTTGGCGCTGCTCAGCGAGGGTCCGAAGTACGGACTTCAGTTGCGGGAGGAGTTCGAGGCCCGCACCGGCGAGGTGTGGCCGCTCAACGTCGGGCAGGTGTACACGACCCTGCAACGGCTGGAGCGGGACGGCCTGGTCGCCTCGGACGACGAGGCGGCGGAGGGGCCGCAGAAGGCGTTCCGCATCACCGAGGAGGGCGCGCGCGAGTTGGCCAGTTGGCTGCACACGCCGCCGGATCTGTCCGCGCCCCCGCGCGACGAGTTGGTGATCAAGATTCTGGTCGCGATGCGCGTCGCCGACACCAACGTGCACGAGATCATCCAGGCGCACCGCAGATACCTCGTGCAGCTGATGCAGCAGTGGACCCGGCTCAAGAACGACGAGGCCGGGCTCGATCTCGGGTTCGCGCTGGTGGTCGACGCCGAACTGTTCCGGCTCGACTCGGTGGTGCGCTGGCTGGACGCGGCGGACGGCCGGATTCGCCGGGCCTCGATCGAGGGGCCGAGCACCGAATCGGCACCGCTGCCGAAGGCGCGCAGGCGGACGGGGGTGCGGCCATGACCTTGCTGGCGCTGCGCAACGTGTCGAAGACCTACGGCAGCGGCGCGAACACCGTACACGCGCTGCGCGAGGTGAGATTCGCGGTCGAACCGGGCACGCTGGTCGCGGTGATGGGGCCGAGCGGCTCGGGCAAGACCACGCTGCTCACCATCGCGGGCGCGCTGGAGGAGCCGAGCTTCGGTGAGGTAGTGGTCGGCGGTCGGTCGGTGCTGGGCATGTCGCGCAAGGAGCGGGCGGCGTTGCGGCGGCGGTCGATCGGCTACGTGTTCCAGGACTTCAACCTGCTGCCCGGCCTGACCGCGCTGGAGAACGTGGCGCTGCCACTGGAACTGGACGGCACCCCGGCACGACAGGCTCGCGCACAGGCCCGACGCGCACTGTCCGATTTGGACCTCAAAGAGGCGGAATCCCGTTTTCCCGACCAGCTTTCCGGCGGCGAGCGGCAGCGGGTCGCGGTGGCGCGGGCGATCGTCGGGGAACGGCGGCTGCTGCTCGCCGACGAGCCGACCGGCGCGCTCGACTCGGCCAATGGCGAAGCCGTGCTGCGGCTGATGCGCGCCGCGTGCGCGCGCGGCATCGGCGGGGTGCTGGTCACGCACGACGCGCAGTTGGCGTCCTGGGCGGACCGGGTGGTGTTCCTGCGCGACGGTCGGATCGTCGACCAGACGGCGCCGATGGTCGGTCCGGAGTCACTGCTGTCCACCGGCGGTGACGCATGAGCGGCGCGCCTGCGCGCCGGGCCGTGTTCCGTTGGGCCATCAGGATGTTCCGCCGCGAATGGCGCCAGCAGTTGATCACCATGGCCATGCTGGCGCTGGCCGTCGCGGCCATCGTGCTGGCCGCGCCGACGCTGACCAACTCCTCGTCGAAGGCCGCGACGCTGGGCATGCTGGGCTCCGCGGACGCGATGCTCCTGTTGCCCGGCAACGACAAGCACCTGGCCGCCGACGTCGCCGGCCTCGCCGCCCAGGTCGGTCCGGTCGACGTGGTCGGGCACCAGGAACTGCGCAGCGGTTCGGCCGAACAGATCGAACTGCGTTCGCAGGAGCCGAACGGCCCGTTCGACGGCCCGACGCTGGCGCTCGACTCGGGCGGTTTCCCGCACGGCGCGAACGAGGTCGCGGTGACCGCGGGCACGCAGCGCCTGTTCGACCTGCGACTGGGCAACGAATGGCAGATCGCCGGGCGGACGTTGCGCGTGGTCGGCATCGTGGAGAACCCCAACAACCTCACCGACGACTTCGGGCTGCTGGCGCCCGGCCAGCTGCCCGCACCGAGCCGGATCGCGCTGCTGTTCAACGGGAAGCGCGGCGCGTTCACCCCGCCCGCGGACGCCGCCACCGACATGTACTTCTCCACGTCGCGGGCGAACTTCACGGCCGACGCGATCGTGCTGGCGGCAGGCGCGCTCGGGCTGATGTTCATCGGTCTGCTGGCCAGCGCCGGGTTCGCCGTGCTCGCGCAACGCAGGCTGCGCGCAATCGGCATGCTCGGCGCGCTCGGCGCGACCGAGGGGCACATCCGGCTCGTCATGCTGGCCAACGGCGCGATCGTGGGGGTGGTCGCGGCGCTGGTCGGCGGGGTGGCCGGTTTCCTTGCCTGGTTGGGGTACGCGCCGGTGGTGGAGGGGATCGGGCAGCATCGGATCGACCGGCTCGCGCTGCCCTGGTGGCTGATCGGCACCGCGCTCCTGCTGACCGTCGCGACCGCGGTCATCGCGGCCTGGTGGCCCGCGCGCGCCGCGGCGCGGATGCCGATCGTGACCGCGCTGGCCAACCGGCCGAGCACGCCGGCACCAACGCGCCGGTTCGCGGCGGCCGGCGCAGGGCTGATCGTGGTCGGGCTGGTCGGGCTGGCTTTCGTGCGGCAGCTGGAGTCGCGCTGGCTGGTGGTGGCCGGGCTGCTGCTGACCATCGTCGGCAGCCTGTTCCTCGCTCCGCTGATGATCGCCGGACTCGGCCGGATCGGCGCCCGCACCCCGATCGCGTCGAGGATCGCGCTGCGCGATCTGGCCCGGTACCGCGCCAGGTCAAGTGCCGCGCTGGCCGCGATCAGCATCGCCGTCGCGATCGCGGCCGGGATCAGCGTCGAGCTGACCGGCCGCACCCTGAACACGCTCGACAACGCGGGACCGAACCTCGCGAGCAACGAAATCCTCTGGTACAACGACAAACTCGGCGCGGTGAGCCCGGCAGGCGCCGACGCTCTGAGCACGCTCGCCGCCACCCTGCACGCCACGTCGGTGCTGCCGTTGACCAAACCCCGTGACCTCGTCCTGCAGCAGTTCGACGGCGGCACGGTCACCTCCACCACCGCACGGATCAATCTGGCCACGCCGGAGGTGTTGCGGCACTACGGGATCGACCCGAACACCGTCGCGCCGGACGCGGACCTGCTGACCTCCCAGGTGGGTCTGGCGAACATGACGGACCTGAACCTGACAGTGGTCGACAAGGGCCGTTCGATCCCGCATCCGGTGGTGCAGACGATGCCCTCACTGCCGGCCGGCTCCGAGGAACCGAGCCTGCTGGTCACCCCGCGCGCACTCGGCATGCTGGGTTTGTCCACGGTGCTGGACGGCTGGCTGCTCAGCACGCCGGCCGCGCTCACCCCCGACGAGATCAACCTGGCTCGCATTGCCGCGCAGCGCACCGACGGTGGCGTGCAGACCGCGACGAACCAGCTGTCCATGACCGAACTCGGCAACTGGGCGACGGCTGTTGGCATCCTGGTCGCGCTCGGTGTGCTGGCCATGACGGTCGGTCTGCTGCGCAGGGAGACGCTCGCCGACCGGCGGACGCTGACCGCGGTCGGCGCGTCGCCGGGCACCCGGCGCAGGCTGGCCGCGCTCACCGCGGGATCACTGGCGCTGCTCGGCGCGGTCACCGGCACCACCGTCGCGTATCTCGGGCTGCTCGCCTACTACCGCTCCGAGTTGAACACGTTCGGCCATCCGCCCCTGCTCGCGCTGCTCGCGATCCTGCTCGGGCTACCGGTGGTGGCAACGATCGGCGGCTGGCTGTTCGCCGGCCGTGAACCGACGGCGATCGCCCGTGCCGCGCTCACGTGATCCACAAAGGACGATCATGCGCGGCCTCGGTCTGGCGCTCCTGCGGGGCGCACTCGCCTGGTGCGCGCTCGCCGTGGTGGCGGCGTTGCTGATCGCGCTGGACGTCTGGTGGCCCTGATATAGATACTTCATGGAAGTAGACAGCTCGATCGCCCTGCGGCTGCTGACCGGCCTGCGGGAGTGTTCACGGCAGGTCGAACGCGGTGTCGCCGACCATCCGCTGGACGAGATCGACGTCGGACTGCTGGCGCTGGCACAGCAGTCCGACGGCACGCTGCGGCCCTCGCAGGCGGCCGCCGCGCTGGAGGTGGCCTTCCCCTCGATCACCCGACACGTTCAGGGCCTCCAGCGCTCCGGGCACGTCGTGATCGACCCCGATCCGGACGACCGCCGCAGCTACCGGATCGCGCTCACCGAGGCCGGCACCCGGATGCTGGGCGGGTTCCGGGACGACCTGCTCGCCCGGTTCGCCCCCGTCGTCGAGAGTTGGGACGAGGCCGAGGTGGCCGCGCTCGCCGACGGGTTGACCAAGCTCGCCGCGGCCATGCGGGAGGCTCGCGCGTCGGCAGGTCAGCAGCCGCCTCGACCGCACTGGTGGCGGGACGACGCCCGATGAGCTGGGCACCACGACTGTTCCTGCTGCTCTGCGCACCGGTCGGCGCCGGGGTGGGCTGATCGGCATCGGCTGGCCGTCGTAATCGGCGCGCTCACCGCCAGCATGGCAGCGGGTTTTCTGGCCAATCAGTTCGGCGCGGTCGATCTGACCGTCAAGGCCGGCCTCGATATCGCCGCGTTGGTCGGTCTCGCTGTGCTGTACCGCTTTTTGACAGTTGCCGCCTAATGTCTTGACTGGTTTAGACCAATGCGGTTCAGTGACGGAAAAGCAGATGGACCCCTTGCCACAGAGGAGTGCATATGTCCATCCGATTACTCCTGGCCGGCCTCGCCTCGGTAGCGGTCGCAGCCGCGATGACCCTGGTCATGCCCGCCGCATCCGCTTCGGCCGACCCCGCCTGCGCCGCAGGCTGGAACGCAGGCTCGGTCTACACCGCCGGCATGGAGGCGTCCCTCAACGGCCACAACTACACCGCGAAATGGTGGACCCAGGGCGAGCAACCGCCTGGCACCAGCGGCGTGTGGACCGACGACGGCACCTGCGGCGGCGGTGGCGGGGGCGGCACAGGCAGCTGCAACTACCCGCAGTGGGTGGCCGGCACCAACTACGTCACCGGGGATATCGTCCAGTATCCCGCCAACGGCCAGTACTACCAGGCCACCCATGACAATCCCGGCTACGACCCCACCATCAGCACCTGGTACTGGTCGCCCTACGCCTGCGGCGGTGGCGGCGGCAATCCCCCACCCGGCGGGTTCGTGGTCAGCGAAGCCCAGTTCGACCAGATGTTCCCGAACCGGAACTCCTTCTACACCTATGACGGCCTGGTCGCCGCGTTGAGCGCCTACCCCGGTTTCGCCACCACCGGCAGCCAGACCACCCAGTTGCAGGAGGCCGCCGCGTTCCTGGCCAACGTCTCGCACGAGACCGGTGGACTGGTCTACATCAGCGAGATCGACCAGTCGGGCGACTACTGCGACACCAGCCAGTCCTACGGCTGTCCGGCCGGCACATACCAGTACTACGGCCGCGGTCCACTCCAGATCAGCTGGAACTTCAACTACTACGCGGCCGGCAACGCCATCGGCGTCGACCTGCTGGACAACCCGAACCTGGTCGCGACCGACTCCGCGACCTCCTGGAAGACCGCACTCTGGTACTGGGACACCCAGAAC